>JAHHHU010000041.1 GCA_019359175.1 Phormidium tanganyikae FI6-MK23 | reverse complement strand
ACCAATCCTTTCGACTGCAACCTTCATCGGATATGTGCTGGCTGGAGTTCCGGGTGCGATCGCTGCGACGGTTGGGATTTTTCTGCCGTCATTTTTGCTAGTTGTGCTGTTGAATCCTTTGATTCCTCATTTGCGTCGATCGACGTGGACAGCCTCGTTTTTGGATGCGGTGAATGTGAGTGCAGTGGCGCTGATGGCGATTGTGACTCTGCATTTAGCAATCTCGACTTTAGGGGCTGCTAAAGCTCCGTTTGTCGAGATTGTGGCGGTTGCAATCTCGCTTGTGAGTGCTGTTTTAGCAATTCGATTTCGAGTGAATGCAGCTTGGTTAGTGTTGGGAGGAGCTGTAATCGGTTGGGTTGCATCATCGTTTGGAATGGCAAGGTAATTTTGTTGATTAAACTCTTTCCTTAACGAGAAGTTCTACTGTTCATTACGTTGCCTTAACCCGATTGCAGCGTCGTTTCCGATATGCTTAACACTGGTCTACGGTGTATTGATTTTGTCTCACAGGCTTTATCTCTTACGCTTGACAGTTATTCTCTCGATCGATTTAGTACGCTATGTCTAATCTTTACGAAGTTCTCGCGAAAGGTGGGCCAACCATGATTCCCTTGGTGGGCTTGTCGATCGCAACGTTTGCCTGTGCCTTTGAGCGATCGACCTTCTGGATTCCTTTACTAAGAACTGAAGCAAAACTTTCTCACGATGTTTTGGAAGCTGCGAAATATAGTCTAGTGGATGCGCGAACAATTGCAGAACGCACAAATTCACCGATCGCGCGATTTCTCTTAGCTCCACTGAAGCTAAAGCAACCGACCCCCGAAACTTTTCGCCTTGCTCTCGAAACCGCAGGCGATGAAGAATTCGTCAAAATGCGGAAAGGCGATAAATTGCTTGAAAGTGTGATTGCGATCGCGCCACTGCTCGGATTGCTTGGAACAGTGACAGGTCTAATGATGACCTTTGCAAACTTGAACATTGGTGGGGGGGCATCCTCTGCCGCAGCCACAACCAAAGCGGCAGCCGGAATAGGTGAAGCGTTGACGACGACCGCAGGCGGCATGGTAGTTGCGATCATCGCATTGTGTATCTTTCGGGTGTCGGTGACGCTGCAAGCCAAACAAATGGACTATTTCTCAAAGGTTGGCAGTGAATTGGAACTGATTTATCGCCAGTATTGGTACGAACCTGCGATGAATGAAATCGCGCGGGTGGAAATCGCGGGAACTCACAAAACAGAATCGGTAGAACTCCCAGTTTGAGGAAGACATGAAATTTAAGCACCGACAGCAAGGATCGCAAATGCCCGAAATTAATCTCGTCCCGATGATGGACGTGATTATGACGATTTTGACGTTTTTTATTATCGTGTCGATGACGCTAACGAATTTCCAATCGGTTGATGCAACGCTACCGAGTTCGGAAAAGGGAGTGAATAAAGAAACGCCTGTTGATCCGTTAGTGATTGGTGTGACGAAAACCGGACAAGTCGAAATTAATGGAGGTGCAGCAACAGAATTGCAAATGGGTGAGCAAGTCGTTTCGTATTTTCAGAAGAATCCGAAAGGAACCGTCGTGCTGAAAGCGGATAAATCTTTGCCTTATGAGCGAGTGATAAAAACGCTGGGCGTGCTGCGAGATGTGGGAGGCGATCGCGTTTCGTTAGCGATCGAATAAAAAATAGGGAGAGGGTCAGTTCTCCCTACCTCGAAAAATTGAGATCAACCGCCTGGATTTTTCAGCCATGTCACCACGATCGTTCCACTGCGATCTTTGGTGGGAACTAAGTTCATGTAAAACGTTGTGCTGTCTTTTTTCAGTTCATAAAGATTGCCGCCACCGTACTGACCTTTCGCTGTCACTCGAAATGATCCAGAAAGCCCGGCTGTGGAAATGGTTTGATAAAACACGTCTGGCGTTTGACCTTGAATCAGCGTTGGACTGCCATCGATTCCTGGACGCATTTCTGGAACGGCTCCGGTCTGCAACTCCGCTTCACTCACCACTTGGTAAAACATTTCTGGTTTCGGAAACTGTTGTGGTTGAGCGTTGGTCTGGGGATTGTCTGAGCGATCGACTTGCGGCGCAAGGTCAGTCAGCAAATTGTAATAATCAGCGGGAATATTGACCGATCCTTTTAGCGTTGCTAAATCTGTCACTTTACCCTCACTGAGCAGAATCACTGTCGTTGGTTCATCTTTGAATAGATGTAGAAACAGCGTTTTCTTATCTGGTGTTGTGACTGTGAAAATTTTCTTATCAGCGCTATCCTCATCCGGTGTAAGAATGAATCCTTTTGCTTTGGGCGCTGAGAGATAGAATGCAGCAACCGTCGAGAGATTTGCAGTTGCAACGCGGCAGTTTTCACCGAGTCCTAAGGCAAAGCAATTTGGAGTTGAAGGACTGTAATGGGGAAAGTCGGCAGCGGTTGCAGAGTCGGCTTTGTTAGAGCGAATCTCTGATTTGACAGGCGCTGCGGACTCCGCGAGGCTTGCTTCTTGGGGTTTGGGTGGCTCGATCGATTTCTGCACAATCGGATTCGGATTGGGTCGATCGATTCTCGGAAGTGCAACTTTGGGTTTTACGATCGCAACTTTTGGAGTTTGTTTCGCGCTGGCTTTGGTCGTTGGCAATTGTGTGATTTTAACCGGAGCTTCTTTGTTTTCCGGTGGCTTTTCCTTCTCTTTTGGGAAAGGCGTAAACAGCACTAGCGCGTGTAGCCCTAGTGCCGCAAATAGCATCGGTCGAACGAAGCTGCGTGCGGCAGCGGGAATTTGGGGAAAGTTCGGTAAAGAGAGAGTCTTTGTCATAGGATCAAACAGCGCATGAACTCAGGGCAGAACAGTCAATTAATCGGGCAGTCAACCTTAGAGTCTCATCTCATGATTGATTGTGCTACGAAATGCACAAACTATAGTCACGATCATATCAATTTCTATCCGTGTGTAGATCCTTGAGTTTAATTTTCTATGGTATCACTGGCGTAAATCAGCCATTGTGCCGAGTATTGTATTTTGCTTAACCTAAGTTTTAACCAGATTTAACCTATTGTTAGTTTCCTGTTTGCTTTTACTTAACTACTAGAGTTGTAGGGTTGTCATTGTTACCTAAATCGACACTAGGTCGCGTAAAGAACGAGGACACAATGATACTCTCTAGAAAAGCTTTCCGCCGTGGAGCGATTGCACTGTTCGTCGCGACTGCGATCGCAATTACTCCAGTTTTATCAGCGATCGCTCAGTCCACCACGATCAACGGCGCAGGTGCAACATTTCCAGCGTTGTTGTACGAGCGCTACATTTCGGAATTTAAGAAAAAGAATCCCAACGTTAACGTCAACTATCAAGCGATCGGAAGCGGTGGCGGAATTCGTCAGGTGATTGCGAATGTGGTTGATTTTGGCGGCAGTGATGCAGCAATGACCGATGAAGATATGGCAAAGGTCAATCGCGGGGTGATTTTGGTTCCGACAGCGGGGGGTGCAGTTACACCAATTTATAATCTTCCGGGCGTGACGAACCTGAAACTTGCACGCGATGTACTACCCGAAATTTTCGCAGGTCGGATTACGAAGTGGAATGATCCAAAGATTGCAAAAGATAATAGCGGAGTGAATCTACCAAATTCAGAGATTAAAACGATTGTGCGAGCAGATGGTAGCGGTACAACGTTTATTTTTACCAATCACCTCAGTGCAGTTAGTCCTTATTTTAAGGGTCGTGTCGGCGTGGGAACGGCTCCGAAGTGGACAACGAACCCGCTGAAAGGTCGTGGAAATCCGGGTGTTGCGGCGTTGGTACAGAAAACACAAGGTTCGATCGGCTATGTTGAGTATTCCTATGCGAAGAAAAACAACATTGCGATCGCGTCGGTGCAGAACCAGAAAGGGGAGTTTCTAACTCCTTCGATCGAGAATACCAATAAAGCTCTATCGACTGTAAGTTTCCCGGCAAACTTCCGAGTGTTTGAAGGCAATCCAGCGGATGGATATCCGATTACTGGTTTGACTTGGATGATGGTGTACAAGCAGTACGACAACTCGCAGAAGTCGGAAGCGGTGAAGAAGTGGGTTGAGTATGTCTTGACCGAAGGACAGAACTTGAATGCAAGCTTGGATTTTACTCGAATTCCGAATGATGTTGCGACTCGTGCGCTTCAACAGGTCAGGAGCGAAGTGAAGCCTTAGAAATCAAAACATTAGCTTTGTGAGTTGGGGATTTTCCCTAACTATAGTGGACGAAAATGCCCAACTCACATTCAGTTGAAATCAGCAACTTACCTATTCCACTTGTGATGTGAGGATCAATTTCATGTTTCGCCTTTTTTGGCACTCCCTTGTGTTAGCACCTGCGATCGCAACGTCGATCGTACTCTCTGCATCCGGTCAAGAGCGCGTCACCTCAGTCGATGACCTCTCTGCCCAGACTGTGATCAAAGGTCAGGTGACTTCGGTTTCTCAATTGTCTGATGTTCGTCCTACCGATTGGGCGTTTCAAGCGCTGCAATCTTTGGTGGAACGCTATGGATGTATTGCAGGCTATCCCGACCGCACCTATCGTGGCAATCGTGCGTTAACTCGGTACGAATTTGCAGCCGGATTGAATGCGTGTCTCGATCGAGTAAACGAACTGATTACAGCATCAACCTCAGATTTAGTTAAAAAAGAAGACTTAGCATCGCTGCAAAAACTTCAAGAAGAGTTTGCAGCAGAATTGGCAACGATTCGTGGATTGGTGGATAGCTTAGAAGCTCGGACGACCACACTCGAAAAGCAACAGTTCTCAACAACTTCTAAACTGAGCGGAGAAGTAATTTTCTCGGTTAGTTCAGCCTTGGGTGACGATCGAGCAATTACCTCTGACCAGCAGCGCGTTGTGGATGCAGCACTCACTCCTGCGGCGCGCGAAGCAGCACGAAACAGTGCAACCACCGGATCGGCGACAAATACAGATCGAGGCGTTCGCGACAACGCTATTTTTGCCGATCGAGTGCGGATTGCATTTGATACAAGCTTCACGGGTAGAGACCGACTCAGAACCCAACTGCAAGCGAGAAACATTACCTCGTTCAGCGGAACAGGTGCAACCGGAATCACAGGCACAAACATGACTCGTTTGGGTTATGACGGCAGCAATGCAAACTCGATCGAGCTTCGCCGCTTAGAGTATCGCTTTCCATTAGGCGAACAAACCACAGTGTTTTTGGGTACGGGAACCAATGACGGTTTGGAGTACAACGATTCGATTCCGACGCTCAGCCCGTTTGAATCGAGCGGAAACGGTGCAATTTCACGATTTGGACGGTTTAACCCGATTTACCGTTCTGGCAGTGGAACAGGCATTATTTTGAATCATCGTTTAGGGCGAGAATTCACAGCGGGTAATAAGTTCACCGTTTCGCTTGGTTACTTAGTTCCAACAGCAGATGCTCAAGATCCGAGTCTCGATCGCGGATTGTTCACCGGAAGCTATTCCGCTGTTGCACAGTTGGTCTATCAGCCAACTCCGAACTTGGGAATCGGGTTCACATATGCGAATGCTTACTACAGCACTGGTTCTGGAATCACAGGTAGCACCGGAAGCGGTTTTGCGAACAATCCGTTCGGTAGCAATCAAACCTTAAATTCTGCTGGGAACGTTCCGACCACAACGAACCAGTATGGTCTGCAAGCAAACATTCGTCTGAGTCCTGGACTGGTGTTAGCGGGTTGGGCAGGTCTGACCGATGCGAAGGCGACACGCACGATCGGAGCAACAGTTGCAACCAGAACAGTTCGAGAAGGCGATCGAGCTACGATTTTGAACTGGGCGGTTGGTTTTGCCTTCCCTGATCTGTTCAAGGAAGGTAGCTTAGGCGGAATCATTTTTGGAATGCCGCCGAAAGTTACTAGCAGCGATTTCGGACTTACAACCCCGACTGCCGTTTCTGCTCGTCGCGAAGATCGTAGCTCCTCCTATCATTTAGAAGGCTTCTACCGCTATCGCCTGAATGACAACATTTCGATCACGCCCGGATTGTTAGTGATTTTCAATCCAGAAGGCAATTCTGCGAACGATACTGTTTACGTTGGTACATTGCGGACAACGTTCACGTTCTAGATCTCACACCGCTGCGGGGACACTTTTGTTTAGAGTGTCCCTTTCTTTATTCCACTTAGACAATGAGCGCTATGGCAACGATTCCACCTCGATCGAGAACTATCCCTGTCCCAGAATCGATCGAGGGAGGTAACACGGCTTGGATTGATCTGGGATTTGCTTGGGGATTGCGAATTTTGGCACTGAGCACGATCGCAATTCTTGCATGGATGGGCTGGATTATTTTTAATGCTGCTCTGCCTGCTATCAAGACATTTGGATTGGGATTTATCACGCGGCAAGAATGGGATGTCAATCAGCTTCAGTTTGGAGCGAAAACGTATTTGTATGGAACGATCGTGACTTCCGCGATCGCGCTTTTATTCTCAGTGCCGATCGGGGTAATGATGGCGATCGTCACCAGCGAGAAATTTCTGCCCGGATGGATACGATCGACGTTAGGGTTTTTGATCGAGCTAATTGCGTCGATCCCCAGCGTCATTATTGGCTTTTGGGGAATCTTTGTGCTGATTCCATTTATGAAACCGCTCCAATCAGCCTTACATCAACAATTAAGTTGGATTCCATTATTCGGAACTGAAACATTTGGGCCTAGTTTACTGGTTGCCGGAACGATTCTTGCTGTGATGATTTTACCGACGATCGCAGCAATTAGCCGAGATGTAATGTTAGCGATTCCACAAGATTTACGTACAGCATCGCTTTCATTAGGTGCAACTCGTTGGGAGATGATCACGACCGTGTTGATTCCAGCGAGTCTGTCTGGAATCATTAGCGCGATCATGTTGGCATTGGGTCGCGCGTTGGGTGAAACGATGGCGGTCACGATGGTAATTGGTAACTCTGATCAAGTGAGCTTATCGTTGCTAGATGCGGGAAATACGATTCCATCAATTCTTGCAAATCAATTTCCCGAAGCATTAGACGAACTGCACGTCGGATCGTTGATGTATTTGGCGTTAATTCTATTTGGCTTAACGTTGATTATTAACATGATTGCAAACTCGATCGTCAAAACATTCGGATTGAAACAATGACTTTAGAACAACAACTTACAAAGCCACTGTCACTCGATCGACGAATCTTCAGCTATGCGATGAGTGCGATCGCGGTTCTTTTCACCGGACTCGCACTATCACCCCTGCTCTCAGTTCTATTTGAAATTCTGCGTCAAGGCTTGCCCAATTTGAAGTGGGAAGTCTTTACCAATTTACCTGCTCCTGCTGGCGATACAAGCGTTGTAGGTGGATTCGCAAACGCAATTCAAGGAACATTGCTAATGGTAGGTATGGCGACAATCTTTAGTGTTCCGTTTGGAATCGCGATCGCCATCTACCTATCTGAAATTGGAAAGACTGGCGCGATCGCTCAAACCGTCCGATTTGTACTCTCAATTCTCAGTGCCGTTCCCTCGATCGTGGTTGGTGTTTTTGCGTATGCAGTGATTGTTCTCTCAACAATTCTTGGATATCGGGGATTTTCAGCATTAGCAGGCTCATTTGCGCTAGCGGTGATCATGTTACCGATCGTTGTTCTCTCTACTGAAGAAGCCTTAAAACTAGTTCCAAATCATCAGCGACTAGCATCAGCGGCATTAGGCGCAAACTCAATTCAAACCGTATTCAGGATCGTACTAACTTCAGCATTGCCGAGCATTACAACTGGGGTGTTATTAGCGATCGCAAGAGCGTCAGGTGAAACGGCTCCGCTAATTTTCACCGCACTATTTAGCCAGAACTGGGTTGAGAAGATTTTGAACCCCGCGCCTTCGCTCTCAGTCATGATCTACAACTATTCGAGCTCTGCCTTTCCAGAACAAACTCAACTGGCTTGGACAGCTTCACTCGTGCTGCTCGGTCTTGTGACTATCACCAATCTTCTATCTCGATTGATTACCCGGAAACGCTGACCTATGACCTTGCACTCTGTTTCACAATCTGAACTTGTTCTCTCCGCGCAAAACGTCGATGTGTTTTATGGCGATCGTAAAGCTTTATCATCGGTGTCGATCGAAATCTATCCCGGACAAGTCACCGCAATTATCGGTCCTTCGGGCTGTGGAAAATCGACTTTTATCAAAGCGCTGAACCGAATCGGTGAACTCGAAAGCGATATGCGCGTGAAAGGACAGGTGCAATTTTTTGGTCAAGACATTTACAGCCCGCGCGTGAATCTCAATCGCTTACGGCGGCAAATCGGCATGGTTTTCCAAAAGCCCAATCCTTTCCCGATGAGCATTTACGATAACGTTGCGTATGGTGTTCGGGTGTTTAGTCGAGTTTCTCGATCGCTCCTCGATGAAATTGTCGAAAAAGCCCTTTCAGATGCGGCACTCTGGGATGAAGTCAAAGATAATCTGAAAAAATCTGCACTGAGCCTATCCGGTGGACAACAGCAACGATTATGTATCGCGCGGGCATTGGCAGTAAAACCGAGAGTGTTATTGATGGATGAACCGTGTTCTGCGCTTGATCCGGTCGCAACGATGAAAATCGAGGAATTGATCAACTCACTGCGGCAAGAATTCACGATCGTCATTGTCACCCACAATATGCAACAGGCGGCGCGGATTAGCGATCGAACTGCATTTTTCAGCACCGACGAAAGCCGCATCGGTCAACTGATTGAGATCGACGACACACAAAAGATTTTCAGCAGCGCAACGAATTCGAGAACTCTTGATTATGTTGAAGGGCGATTCGGCTGATTTAAGCTACTTGATCAGGTAATTTTCATTGATAGTGAAGCCGTGCTTGGCGGAATTTAATGCGATCACGGCTCACTTCGTATACCAAACGATGCTCTGCTGTGATTCTACGCGACCAAGTATCTAGGATCAGATACTTGAGCGGCTCTGGTTTGCCAATTCCATCAAACGGATCACGCAGCACTGCCTCTACTAAATCCATAATCCGTAGTGCAACCTTGCGATCGCATTCAATCCAAAATCTCAAATTGTCGCGGAATTCCGGTTCAAAGACAGCACTTCGATCCGGGTTTTTAACTTCACCTGTAGAAGGATCAGCAGGAGGCGAGTTTGCTTTTTTTAGAGCGTTTCTTCGACAAGTCCCATCTCCTGTCTGAATTCCTCTACGGATTGAGATCGCGTTTCATTCATTTTCGAGCGTTCTAAAGCCGCAATCAAGCGATCGGCATTTGCGGGAGAGCTGAGCAGATGAAAGGTTTCGAGCAGGCTGGAAAAGTCTTCGTCTGTAATGGCTTCGTTTAGTCCGTGCTCGATCGCGGCTTTTGCCACTGGATTTTGAATTGTCTCAAGCTCAACTTTCAGCAATTGCCGTACATATGGCTTAACGTCTACACATTCGGGAGTGACAAAACTGCCTGCCCTAGCCGAATTGTTTGATATTCAGGCTGGTGATGGCTTTGAATTAGGCTCTGAGTAGTCATTATACTCTCCAGCATTGATCTGGGTACTTGATCGAATTATAGCGATCGCTGATCTCTCCCTTCCCACTCTCCCTTGAGATGGGTGAATTCCGGGATCTCGACTTCTTTAGATGCGAAATTTCCCGTCTCTCGACACAAATTCACCTGATCCCGTTTTGAATTGTTAAGAGAACCCGCCTCTTTTTCACTACCTAATGCAGATGTTGTCTATAAACAAATTGGAAATCCTGGATCATAGAGACTCATAAAGAAATTCAAAGCCTTAGACTTTGAATCAAGAATGAACCAGGATTACCGAAATTGACTACTCTGGTAATGTAACGAACTCTTAACTTTAGGCGCGAGTGATGGAACCGATATATCAGTACGCCTGGCTCATCCCAGTCCTGCCCTTGGCGGGAGCGATGCTCGTGGGTCTAGGGCTGATCACATTCAACAAGGATGTCAACAAGCTCAGAAAAGCAAACTCTATCTTCATCGTGTCCCTGATGGGCGCGACGATGACCGCAGCATTCGCGATCTTTTGGAGCCAGTTTCAAGGGCACGAACCTTATACACGATCGTTTGAGTGGGCAGCAGCCGGAGATTTCCATCTGACGATGGGATACGTGATTGATCCGCTGTCCTCGCTCATGCTCGTGATCGTGACCACCGTAGCGTTTCTGGTGATGATCTACACCGACGGCTACATGGCACACGATCCCGGCTATGTACGTTTTTATGCTTATTTGAGCCTATTCAGCTCCTCGATGCTGGGCTTGGTGATCAGTCCGAATCTGGTACAGGTCTACATCTTCTGGGAACTGGTGGGGATGTGTTCGTATCTGCTGATTGGATTCTGGTTTTACCGAAAAGCGGCGGCGGATGCGTGTCAGAAAGCGTTTGTCACAAACCGAGTCGGTGACTTTGGACTGCTGCTCGGAATTCTAGGCTTGTACTGGTCTACTCGGAGTTTCGACTTCGGGGAGATCGGGACGCGGCTTCAAGACATGGTGGCGACCGGATCGTTGAGCGCTGGGATTGCGGCATTGTTCGCGATTTTGGTGTTTTTAGGCCCTGTGGCGAAGTCGGCGCAGTTTCCGCTGCACGTCTGGCTACCGGACGCGATGGAAGGCCCGACTCCGATTTCTGCGCTGATTCACGCGGCGACAATGGTGGCAGCGGGTGTGTTCTTGATTGCGCGGATGTTCCCGGTGTTTGAGGGCATTCCAGCAGTGATGAACGTGATCGCTTGGACGGGATGCTTTACGGCGTTCTTGGGAGCCTCGATCGCAATTACCCAAAACGACATCAAGAAAGGCTTGGCATATTCCACAATGTCGCAGTTGGGCTACATGGTGATGGCGATGGGCGTGGGAGCGTACAGCGCTGGACTATTCCACCTGATGACACACGCTTATTTCAAGGCGATGTTGTTCTTGGGATCGGGATCGGTGATTCACGGCATGGAATCGGTCGTCGGACACGATCCGGTGTATGCCCAAGACATGAGAATGATGGGCGGTCTGCGGAAATATATGCCCGTGACTGCGATTACTTTCCTGATTGGAACGTTGGCGATCTGCGGCATTCCGCCTTTTGCTGGCTTCTGGTCGAAAGATGAAATTCTGGGATCGACCTTTGCGGTAAATCCGATCATGTGGTCGATCGCTTGGTCAACCGCTGGAATCACTGCCTTCTATATGTTCCGAATGTACTTCAGCACGTTTGAAGGCACTTTCCGGGGCACAAATGCGGAAGTGAAGCGATCAATTAAAAACGAACAGCTTCAACTCGCAGGACTAGCATTCGGTCCGGGCGCAATGGACCCGCGTGAACTGACGATGGATGCCGAAATTGGCGAAGCTGTCGATCCAGGAAACGACGAACATCACAGCCACGAGCCGCACGAATCCCCGATCGCGATGACGCTACCGCTGATGATTCTCGCCGTTCCTTCGATGCTGATTGGTTTAGTCGGAACGCCGTTTGCCAACTACTTTGAGCATTTCATCCACGCTCCGAGCGAAGCCGTACAAGTTGCAGCGGAAGCGAGTGAAGAGAGCTTAAACGAGTTCCTGATCATGGGTGGAAACTCGGTTGGGATCGCGCTGATTGGGATCACGTTGGCATCGCTGATGTATCTCCGAGGCAAAATCGATCCGAGTGCGATCGCAGAAAAAATTCCTGCTCTGTATCGACTCTCGAAAAACAAATGGTACTTCGATGAGATTTACAACGAAGTCTTTGTTCAAGGAAGCCGTCGTCTGGCGCGTCAAGTGCTAGAAGTCGATTCCAAAGTCGTAGACGGTGTGGTGAACCTCGCGGGTTTGGTCACGCTGCTGACGGGTGAAGGACTGAAATACTTTGAAAACGGTCGCGCTCAGTTCTACGCGCTGATCATTTTCGTAGCGGTTCTAGGATTAGTGGTTTTCTCTGGTGTGACCTGATCCCAGCAAAGGGTGGGGGAAACCTCACCCTTCTACATCTGAAGACTCTATTAACAATCAATAGATTTCAAAAAAGAACCGTCTAGGATTGTCGTACTACTCATCCCTTGTAATCTTCACTGTACTAATAAATAAAACTTAACAGTAAGTATGTTCGAGCACTTTCCTTGGC
The DNA here is from genome assembly GCA_019359175.1 of Phormidium tanganyikae FI6-MK23. GTDB lineage: Bacteria > Cyanobacteriota > Cyanobacteriia > Leptolyngbyales > Leptolyngbyaceae > Leptolyngbya > Leptolyngbya tanganyikae. The sequence goes on along the minus strand of JAHHHU010000041.1, from coordinate 17,232 downwards.
TAACCACGATCATTCTGTTTCCGGTCGTGGCTTCCCTTGCCATCCCCTTTCTCCCCGACAAAGACGGCAAAACCGTTCGCTGGTATTCCCTCGTTGTCGGTCTGATCGACTTTCTTCTCATCGTTTACACCTTCTACACCCAGTACGACTTCTCAAATCCTGAGATGCAGTTGGTGGAACGTTATCCCTGGGTTCCCCAAATCGACCTCAACTGGTCAGTGGGAGTCGATGGGCTATCGATGCCGCTGGTAATTCTGACCGGATTTATCACGACGCTTGCAATTTTGGCGGCTTGGCCCGTGACCTTCAAGCCCCGTTTGTTCTACTTCCTGATGCTGGTGATGTACGGCGGACAGATTGCCGTATTCGCGGTTCAAGATCTGCTGCTTTTCTTCCTCTCCTGGGAGCTTGAACTGGTTCCCATCTATTTTCTGCTCTCAATCTGGGGTGGAAAAAAACGTTTGTATGCGGCGACAAAGTTCATTCTTTACACCGCAGGCGGGTCGCTGTTTATTTTGGTTGCCGCTTTAGCACTTGCATTCTATGGAGACACGCCCACGTTTGATATGCAGACGTTGGCACATAGACAGTTCCCACTGACGTTTCAGTTGTGGATTTATGCCGCGTTCTTGATTGCGTATGCGGTGAAGCTGCCGATCATTCCGTTACACACTTGGTTGCCAGATGCTCACGGTGAAGCGACGGCTCCGGTACATATGTTACTGGCTGGAATTCTCTTGAAAATGGGCGGATATGCACTGATTCGGATGAATGCTGAAATGCTGCCTGCGGCTCATGCGATCGTAGCTCCAGCCCTCGTAATCCTAGGTGTGGTCAATATCATCTATGCGGCATTAACCTCATTCGCTCAACGCAACCTTAAACGCAAGATTGCTTACTCCTCGATCTCTCACATGGGCTTTGTGCTAATTGGGATGGCATCGTTTACCGATCTCGGTTTGAGTGGTGCGGTGCTGCAAATGGTATCGCATGGTTTGATCGGGGCGAGTCTGTTCTTCTTAGTAGGTGCGACCTACGATCGAACTCATACGCTAATGCTCGATGAGATGGGCGGTGTCGGTAAGCAAATGCCGAAAATCTTCTCGATGTTCACCGCTTGCTCATTGGCATCGCTGGCGTTACCCGGAATGAGCGGATTTGTAGCGGAACTCATGGTCTTTGTCGGATTTGCAACGAGTGATGCTTACAGTTTGACGTTCCGAGTCATCGTCGTCGGTTTAGCTGCGATCGGAGTAATTCTGACTCCGATTTATCTGCTCTCAATGCTGCGTGAGATCTTCTACGGGCCTGAAAACAAAGAGTTGACCTCGCACGAAAATCTGATTGATGCTGAACCGCGCGAAGTCTTCATCATTGCTTCGCTGCTCGTGCCGATTATTGGAATCGGGTTCTATCCGAAGATGCTGACCCAGATCTACGACTCGAAGACGATTCAACTGACTGCACGTTTACGCGATGAAGTTCCGACCTTGGCGAATCGGAAAGCAGATACGATCGCGGCTCAAGCGACATCTGCTCCAGCCATTCGATAGTTGGTCTTAAAAAGCCCGCCTTTCCCTGATACTCCTAATTGAGAGGAGCTACGGAAAGGCGGGCTTTTTTGATGGGTAAGAAGTTAAGAGGCGTAGTTTATCTTTCCATTTCTCCTTAATAAGCAATAAACCAATCGGACGGTGTTCAATCTTGTGGCTTTGCCTAAATTAAACAAAGTAGTCCTTTTCACTACAACATCATCCAGAAGTTAGGTTAACATCTGGTTAAGGTAGGTTAAAGTAAGAATTCGATTAGATTACCTTCCTCTAATGCAGGAGACGATCGCACCGTGCAACCCAGTGAATCTCTTCACTGAAGCGCAAACACCAAAACTTTTCCACAAGGAGATTAAGATGGCAGACCAACACAACTTCTTACACCCGCGTAGCCGCTATCGGGGGCAAGTCAAACCAGAGAACTTGGTATTCAATGCGAATTTGCAGGAGTTTTCTCAGCGAGTTTCATTTATCTGCTGTCTTGAAACAGGCGGCAAAATGACCCCCGAAGAATCGTTTCAAGAAATTCGATCACTGTGGAAGCAACTGAAGAAAAGCCGCAAACAGCTTGGAATTTCAACTGGACAGAATCCAGATTCGGGAGACATGGCTGTTTGATCTTGATCTCTAAATTCTTGAAAGCGCACCTGCTTTTTCTAGCAGGTGCGCTTTTTTGTTTGAAAACTTAAGCATTTCGTCCATTGTTGCAGCGAGTGAAGCACGTAAAATTCGATCTAAGAATTTGTATGAAACGATGGACACGAAACCGCCTTTGCCTCCCTTCACGCTTGAATCCGCTAAAGATAAAGTTCAAGCGGCTGAAAATGCCTGGAATACGCGCGATCCCGATCGAGTAGCGCTGGCTTATACCGAAGACTCTCAGTGGCGCAATCGATCGGAGTTTCTCAGCGGGCGTGAAGAGATTCGAGCCTTTCTCAAACGCAAATGGAGAAAAGAGCTAGATTATCGGCTGAGAAAAGAGCTTTGGAGCTTTAGCGAAAATCGAATTTCGGTCAAGTTTGAATATGAATGGCACGACGATTCTGGGCATTGGTATCGCTCTTATGGCAATGAGCAGTGGGAGTTTGCAGACAATGGACTGATGCAGCGGCGCGAAGCAAGTATTAATGATTTACCAATTGAGGAATCCGATCGTAAGTTTCGCTGGGAACTGAGTTAATCGGGAAAAAATTTTAGGCGATCGCTACTCACGGTGATTTTATATCGATGAAGACACGATCGCTACGGTTCAGATTCTCAAACATTCGACGTAAACTCTGAAGTGGCTCTGAACCTGTCTAGTTCATCAAAACGAATCTATGCGAGTGGTCTCTTTTCGTCGTCTTCAGACCGGATTAGTTTTCGCGATCGTCACAACCAGTCTGATTGCTCAAGGCGTTTGGCGCAGCGTTGCCAAAGCGGATTTTCTCCCCTACTGTCAGCAAACTTCGGAAACCATCAACCAAAAGGATGCTGCCCGTCGCGCAGCGCTTAAGGGTACAACTGAAGCACAGCAAAACTATCAAGCGTTGACTCAAAAACAAGCGGAGCAACTGCGGCAATGTCGGAACCAAAACTGGCTAAAAACTCAGGCGATCTGGCTGCGGCTGTATTCCTGTGATGCCCGCCCCGGCGCGATCGAGGAAGTTTTGGATCGCATTGTCGATCGTGGCTATAACGAGGTTTATGTTGAGACGTTCTTCAACGGGCAGGTTTTGCTGCCAGCGGGAGACAATCCGACTGCATGGCAATCGATGGTGCAGTCCCCGAATAACGTCGATCTGCTAGCGCAAGTGATTCAAAAAGGACGCGATCGCGGTCTGAAAGTTTATGCCTGGATGTTTAGCATGAACTTCGGGTATACCTATGCGATCAAGCCCGACAAGCAAGTTTCACTCTTACGCAATGGACGCGGACAAACGAGCTTTAGCGCAAATACGATCGCGGGACTCGGTACGGATTTGGGCACGTTGAACCCGGATGAAGCGTTTATTGATCCGTACAGCTTGTCTGCAAAACAGGACTATTTCCGCATGGTGCAAGAAGTCTTGAAGCGTAAACCCGATGGACTGTTATTTGACTACATCCGCTATCCGCGCAGTCGGGGTAAAGAGTCGATCGCGACAAAAGTACAAGACCTCTGGATTTTTGGGGATGCGTCAAGACGGGCACTGTACGATCGAGGACTAAACAATAAGGGGCGGGAATTGATCAAACGCTACGTCAATCGTAGCTTTATCAGCACGGGTGATGTGGCAGCGGTTGATAAGCTGTTTCCTAGAGAAAAGATTCCAATGTGGCAAGGGAGAATTCCGAACGCGATCGATACGCGCGGCTCTGCGGGTCAACGTGCAGGAGTTCTACAAACAGATTTATGGCGGTTGAGTATTGCTCATGCGATGCAAGGCGTTGTGGATTTCCTTAACGTCGCGGTCTATCCGGTACAACAAGCAGGATTACCAGCGGGAGCGGTGTTTTTTCCAGAAGGCAATCAAACGATCGGGCAAGGATTTGACTCACGATTGCAGCCTTGGGATCGCTTTCCCAAAAATATTTCGTGGCATCCAATGGCGTATGCGACTTGTAGAAATGCGGATTGTGTGGTGAAACAGGTACAGCGCGTTTTGGCGCAGGCATCTCCGGGAACGGAGGTGAAGCCAGTTCTAGCGGGAGTTTGGCAACAATCGATCAGTAATCGTCCTCCGCTAGAAGTGCAAATGGAAGCATTACGATCGCTCTCTCCTCGGATTTCGTCGATCAGCCATTTTGCCTACTCTTGGCAAGAACCGCAATCGGATCAAGACCGTAAATCCTGTGTGGCTCGGCGCTTGTAGAGACGAAAGTTGTCGATCGCGCCTCCACTTCCAAAAACTTCCCAACTTCAGATGGAACCGCTACAATAAGTGAAGGATTTGCTGCGGCGTTGGTGACTGCCAACAATGTTTTATGATCTATGTTTTTTGAATCTGGGAGTCTAACAAGGCTGATGGCAGTAGACCGAGCTTGTACTCGGAAACTTTATATCCGCCACTTTGACACCCACCTGGTATTACACCAGGTCAAAAGCTGAGGTAAGACGGCGCTGCGGTATCCTACTTTTTTGATCCCTTACTAGTTTAGTGAGGGAATTTTTATGACAAAAAATCGCTCTATCCCTTTGCCTCAAACAAAATTAAGTTTTATCAAAAATTATTATAAGTGCGGATTTTTGCTCAAATGTTGTGCGAAGAATGTTCTCATCAGGATTTCAGAAAACTCTATCGATCGAACTAATGAATTTCTGCATTTTGGCGCAAGAAATCCAGGTTGAATTATTACAAAAATGAATCTACATTAGTGATTTTGCCACACCTTACTGAGTTTTGTAAGTTAGCAGGGTTACATCTAGATTTTCTCTTCAATTGCCCCTAATTTTGTCACTAAGCTAATCCCTTGAATATTCATCGATCGCCCAAAAATGCTCTTTCTTTGCCTGCAACCGTGCATCGATTAGATAGTGGACTGACGCTGATTCACCATCATCTCCCTGCCACAGGTGTCACCGCGATCGATGTTTGGGTCAATGCAGGCTCGATCGTCGAACCCGATGAATGGTCAGGCATGGCGCATTTTCTCGAACACATGATTTTCAAAGGAACGAGCCAGATCGCACCAGGGGAATTTGACAGCGCGATCGAGAATCGGGGCGGTATGACAAATGCAGCCACGAGCTACGATTATGCTCACTTTTATATGACGACCGCCTCGAAAGATTTTGCGGAAACGCTGCCGTATTTGGGCGAATTGTTGCTGAATGCTGCGATCCCAGAGGATGAGTTTGGGCGCGAACGAGAAGTTGTTCTCGAAGAGATTTTGCAGACTTATGATGATCCCGATGCGATCGCGTTTCAGGTGCTTTCTGAATTAGTTTATCAGCGACATCCTTATGGGCGACCGATTTTAGGCACAGAAGAGAGTTTGATGCCGCGATCGGCGGATGAAATGCGATCGTTTCATCGCGCTCACTACCAACCGGAAAATATGACGGTTGTGATCACGGGAGATGTTGATCTCGATCGGGCAAAACTTCAAGTCGAAAAAGCATTTCACACTTTTCCAAATTCAGTGGAATGTCCTCGGCATGAAGCTGAAGCAGAACCACCGATCACCAGTATTCGGCGGGAGGAATTGCATCTTCCGAGAGTAGAGCAAGCTCGATTGCTGATGGCTTGGATTGCACCGGGTGTTGAATCTTTGACGGTGAAAGACAACCAGGATGAGCCGCTTCCCTGGAAACGATTCGCGCGATCGAACCAACAAGATCCCCTCAAAGCAGCGTGTGGACTCGACCTAATCTCAGTCGTTTTGGGATCAGGGCGAACCTCCCGATTTGTTCAGGAACTCCGTGAGGAACGTCAACTGGTGCAAGCGATCGACTGTAGTTTTTCACTGCAACGGGATTCTAGTTTGTTTACGATCGCGGCTTGGCTTGATCCCAAAGATCTAGAGCGAGTCGAAGCGCTGATTTGCGATCGTCTATCTCATTTGATGACGATGCCGATTTCTCAAGCCGAACTCGATCGCTCTAAACGATTGCTCTGTAACGATTACGCCTTTTCGACTGAAACCCCCGGACAGCTTGCAGGACTCTACGGCTACTATCATTCTTTGGCGCAGATTGAAGCCGCGATCGCTTATCCTCACTGGATTCAGTCTTTCACAGCGGAAGATTTGCGCGATTTGGCAAGTCATTATCTTTCACCTTATCACTATGCTGCGATCGTCGTGAAGCCGATGTAGCTCGATTGCTAGAATCAACAAATGTAATTTTTAGAACGATCGTGACCTCAACAATTGCTTTGCCCCAAAATCGAACGATTCATCATACTGTGTTGAGCAATGGCATCACAGTTCTTGTAACCGAAAATCCATCTGCGGATATCATTGCCGCTCGTCTGTTCTTCAAAGCTGGGAGCCGCTGGGAGCCGCATGATAAAGCTGGACTCTCACACCTGGTTGCAGCAGTGATGACCAAAGGAACGAAAAATCATTCGTCGCTAGAAATTGCAGAACGAGTGGAATCGATCGGGGCAAGTTTAGGCACAGATGCCGCTTCAGACTATTTCTTACTCAGCCTCAAAACGGTCTCGGCTGATTTCCCTGAGATGCTGACGCTTGCGGGAGAACTTTTACGATCGGCAACTTTTCCAGAGTCAGAAGTTGAGCTAGAACGGCGGCTCACCCTTCAAGCAATCCGATCGCAGCAGGAACAACCGTTTACCATCGCGCTCGATCGCTTACGTCAAGCCATGTACGGTGATCATCCTTACGCACTTTCGGGATTGGGAACAACCGAAACCATTGAAAACTTGACCCGCGAAGATTTACAGACCTACTATAAAACGCATTTCCGTCCTGATAATTTGACGATCAGCATTGCAGGTCGAATTACTCCAGATCAAGCTGTGTCGCACGTTGAAGCTATCTTGGGAAATTGGAAAGCGCCCGTCACGCCATTTGCCGATTTGGATTTATCGATCGTGACTCCAAACCCGACTCGTAGCACTGTTCCGCAAGACACGCAGCAATCGATCGTGATTCTTGGCTATCTCGCGCCTTCGGTTCAGTCCGACACGATGGAAGACTACGCTGCACTGAAGCTGCTAAATACATATTTAGGAAATGGCTTATCGAGTCGCCTGTTTGTCGAACTGCGTGAGAAACGGGGATTGGCTTACGAAGTTTCCGCTTTCTATCCCACTCGGCTAGATACCTCGTATTTTGTCACCTACATGGGAACGGCTCCAGGAAATACTGCGATCGCGCTTTCCGGTTTGAAAACAGAAGTCGATCGTCTCTGTGCTGCTCCGCTCAACGATGAGGAAATCCAAACCGCTAAAAATAAGCTGCTTGGACAATATGCTTTAGGCAAGCAAACAAATTCGCAGCTAGCACAAATTTTCGGATGGTACGAAACATTAGGATTGGGCGTTGCGTTTGACACACATTTTCAAGAAGCAATTTCTCGTGTCACCGCAGAAGCAGCGCAAGAAATCGCTTGTCGCTATTTTGGCGATCCTTACGTTTCTTTGTTAGGGCCTGCGGAAGCGATCGAGAATCTGCATATTTAATATCAGTTCGATCGCACTAATGTCACAAAAACAGAGACGCGAATCGATTCGCGTCTCCAAAAATTCTCTAAGCCTCAAAAATTGCGCCACGTTGGATCAAATCTCGCTTTGCCTCTCTCGAAAACCAGCGAGGCTCATTAAACCGCGTTCTCTCAACGTTCGCGCCCACGAAATCTGTATCTGATAAAATTGCGCCTCGCAGATCTGCCCCGCTCAAATCCGCACCATATAGACTTGCACCACTCAAGTCCGAATTAATCAAATGCGCCCGTCGTAGATTGGCGTAGCTTAGATTCGTCTCGCTTAATTTCGTTCCGTTTAGATCTGCACTCGTCATCGTCGATCGACGAACATCAGCGTAGCTCAACTTCGCATCGGTCAAAATCGCACCCGTCAAATTTGCACTATCTAAGGTCGCATTCACTAAGATCGCGCCCGATAAATCCGCATTGATCAAAGTTGCTCCAGTCAGTGTGGCATCGGTCAGGTTGGCGTGAGCAAGATTGCTGCTAATCAGCCGCGCTTCGGTGAAATTGGTGCTGATTAGACTAGCTCCAACGAGCGTAGCTTCGATCAAATCTGCCTTTGCCATGTTCTTCGAGCGTAGGTCGATCCCGCTCAAGTTCGCTTCTGAGAAGTCTTGGAGTGGGTTGAGTCCTGCGATTTTTGCAAGTGCGAAAAAGTCGTCGGTTTCAGCAGTCTTAACTTGTTCGATTAAATCTAAAAGCAGTTGAAGAGATTGATCTTTGGTCATCATATTTGCCTTGCCTAACTGAGACCATCTAGGGACACAGGACGCTGCACAGTTAGGAATACAAAACGGTTCTGGTGCATTTCGCAAAAGACCAGAAAACCTGTGATGATTTTGCAGAGGGTTGTCTGTCTCAGTCGATGTAAAAACAACCCTAAACCCGTGAGAAGCTAGGAATTACATTGTAGTATGTCCAAAATCCTGCAACCTTGTTTTTGGCAAGATTACTTCTCAAGATAGAAAGCGAATTAGCGATCGCGCTTATTTTGCTCATACAGTGTGACCAACCGTTCGATCACTGCACGCTTGTTGCTGCTGAGGTTCTTTGGAATCAGCGCTTCGAGCTTCGCCAAATCATTCATAAAATCCGGTGACCGATGATCGGCTTGAAGGGCTGAAGCAGCTTGACCGTTTTGATTGGAAGAGGACATGGGTAAGACTGGGGTTGAATAACTGCAATGATTGTCAATCCGATGCGATCACTGGCGACTCAATTGGGCTGGCTTATTGACTGTATGAAAGTCATACTTCGGATAGTGCCACTATAGCTTTTACGATGGTACGATCGCATCTCCTAAATAGGTAGTGGTATCCGGAAGCGAAGCAACCTGCTGATTCCTTGGTTAAGAATAACATCGTCATTCTAGGTGTGCGGCTCATATATGAAATTTTTATTTCAGTGTGAAGTTTACTTTTCAGTCAGCGACCAAGAGCCGTCCCAGTGGTCAGGCGGTGGTGTTCTTAGCCAGTGTTGGCATCGCTCCATATGTAAAGATGCGGCTTTATCGCGGTGATCAATTTCTAAAACAGTGGCGAATTCCGCAACCGCAAAGGCGAATTTTCGATTCAAATAGTGCTGACGGGCGTTGTGATAGTGTTCGATCACGCGCTTTTTGTGGTCAGGAACTTTGTCCGATCGCAGACCCACGAGTTCGTAAACTGCAACAGGTTTATTTTTGCCTTTGACTTTGATGAAATCGAGTTCTCGTGCCCAAATGCGATCGGCACAAGGTCGATACGTACTCTCGCTCATCACAATGTCAGTGCCGTAGAGTTTGCTTGCGCCTTCGAGCCGAGCGCCGAGATTGACTCCATCCCCGATCGCGGTAAATTCCATCCGTTTGCTGCAACCGATATTGCCGCTGATCACAGTGTCGGAATTCATCCCAATGCCGATCTCGATCGTCTGCTCGTTGCGGGCGTTTCGCATCTGATTAAATGCTGTTAATCGATGCCGCATTTCTAACGCCGTTTGCACTGCCATCCATTCGTGATCATTAAGTGGCAGCGGTGATCCGAAGACTGCCATGATTGCATCCCCAATGTACTTATCGAGAATGCCTTTGTGCATAAAGACCGCTTCGACCATCGATTCAAAATACTGATTCAGCATTTCTACGACTTCTTCAGCTTCCATCGTTTCGGTCAACGTTGTATAGCTGCGAATGTCTGAGAACAGAACGGAAACTTCTTTGCGATCGCCACCCATTTTTGCAGCATCGGGATTTTCGAGTAGCTGTTCTGCGAGTTCCTGTGTCATGTAGCGATACATCGTACTCTTGAGTCGCTTTTCGTCGCTGATATCGTCCATCACAATCAGCGCACCGGAGACGCGATCGCGATCATTGGCATCTGCGATCGTGTTGATTGATAAGTTGATGCTATGTTGTTCTTCGCCCCTGATCGGTTGCAGGGTTTGATCGGGATAGTATTGCTCACGATTGCGGGCAGTGATCGCGAGGTTGAACCAGTTGTAGAAGCTGCCTTTTTCGAGTTGGATCAGTTGAGTGATTGGGAGTCCTTCGATCGCGTCTTCCTCGCTCAGTCCGAGGAGTTTTTTGGCGCTTTCGTTTGCGGCGATGATGTTGCCTTCTTTGTTAGTCGAGATCACGCCGTTGGTGAGCGAGCGCAAGATATCGCGCTGCATTTGTTCTTGTTGCTTCACCGTTTCAAACAATCGCGCGTTTTGCAGTGCAACGCCAGCTTGAATGTTGAAGGTTTCCATAAAATCCTGGTCGCTGCGATTGAAGCTCGCTCTCCAGCGCTCAGGAGCTTGGGGAAAATCTTTGGGATCGTAAAGAGGAAAATCTCCTTGCCTGGTTTTGTTAACTAACTGCGTCACACCGATCAAATCCCCGTCTGCGTTCCGAATCGGCATACAGAGCAGGCTACAAGTTCGATAGCCGTTTGCTTGATCGGTTTTCTTCGCAGTTTCGGCTCCTGCTCGATCGTATAGATCAAATGGAATGTTGATGACTTCCCCAGAAGCCGCCACTTGTCCCGCAAATCCGACCCCGATCGGTAAACGCAATTCTTTCATCGAACCTTCTGCGGTCGGGATGCGCGTCCAAATTTCCTCACGATCGAGATCGATTAACCAAAGCGTACTGCGATCAGCGTTCATCAACGCTTTCGCCTCGTCCATGACTCGCTTTAGCGTGTCATCGAGATCTAAGCTACTTTGACTGAGCGATTGAGTTGCTTTGATCAGCGCATTGGCAGCGCGTTGTTTTTGTGTGGCGAGATAGAACGATCGAGAAGATTCTAAAATCAGTCGAATCGAAGGGGCGAACTCTCGGAAAAGTTCCTCGTCTTGAGTCGTAAAGCCTTCGACGGCAATGCGTTCATCGAGTGGAAGAGTGCGATCACAGCGCGGCTGGAGTTTATTAATTAACTGCACAACCGCGACTAAGTTCCCTTGATCGTTCAGCAACGGCATCGTTAGCATCGTGTAAGTTCGATAGCCCGTTTTGCTGAATTGAATTTTTGCTTGTATCGATCGGGGATCGTTGAAAAAATCGTAAGGAATATTCACTGGGCGTTTAAAATTTGCCACTTCTCCGGCGATCCCCTGATCGGCGGGAAAGCGAATCTCGATCGATCTGCCACCTGTTGCCTCGGTCACAGTGGTATGTAGTTCGTTTTTCTCTTCATCGAGCAGATAAATTGTCGTGCGATCGGCGTTGAGCAATTCTCCCGTTTTTGCAGTAATCGAGTTCAGCATTTCCTCCAAAATCGTGTCAAACCCTTGCATATCGAGCATCGACAGAGTTTGATTCACGATCTTGAGCTTATGTTCGACTTCGTGAACGACTTCCTTGAACTTCTCCTGGGTCAGCGGGGCGAGAAATGAAGAGAACTTGCCCTTGGGTGCGAGTGCGTGATTGGAAGCAACGGTGAGCCGTGATTCGACAGGGGGGGCATCGATCGTCAGAGTGCGATCGTCTTTTAGGGTCATGGGGCGGCGTGGTTCGGGCAGATGCGAAGGGAGAGGAGTCATATCAGCGCAAAGTTCAGTTAAAAGGACTTATAACCAGGTTCATCGGTGGGAAATCCGACGAACCGACGCGAAAGCGCAATGAAAAACTACTCTCAGGATTCCCCGAAGCTGAAGTTTTGATGCTGTAGGAGTGAAGTTTTCTTGAAGGGCGCGATTTAGGACTGTCGATCGCATTTCAAAAATCCCAGAATTCAAACTCAATTGGTATATCATCGGAACACAGCCACTTCTAGCGCTATGCAATACCAAGTCTTTGTTCAGAACCAGTCTGATCAGCATTTTGTTGCCTCGATCGTGGGTATCCCAGATCTGACGGTTGAAGGTAAGACCGAAGCCGAAGCGATCGGAAACGCCAAAGCTGCATTGGGAGAAAAACTTGCAGTGGGTAAACTTATCACGATCGAAATCAGCCCAGACTCTCCGACTCCTGAAACCGACTCTTGGCTAAAGCATATTGGGATATTTGCAGAAGATTCGACCTTTGAAGACTTTTTGTCCGAAGTCGCTGCATATCGTCAGCAGTCCGATCAGCAGTCATCATGACTTCTTACGTTCTTGATACTGATCATGTGAGCCTTTATCAACGCGCTCACCCGATTCTCAATGATCGAGTTCGCCTAGTTCGACAGTCCAAATCAGCAAGACTAGCAATCACGATCGTTACAGTTGAAGAACAATGTGCAGGACGACTAGCGCAAATTCGTAAGGCAACACGCCACAAGCTCATTAATGCTTACAGTTTGCTTAACCAATCAATCTCTTTGTTCTCCGAAATTGAAGTCTTGGAGTATGGACTTGAAGCTGATCAGCGCTTTTATGCTTTCCGAAGAGCAGGAATTCGTATTGGAACTCAAGATTTACGCATTGCTTCAATCGTTCTAAGCTATGGCGGAATTTTATGTACTCGTAATCGCCGAGATTTTGATGAAATTCCTGGGCTGCTCATTGAGGATTGGTCAATACAGCCCTAAAGATTAATTGCTCCGATCGTATTCAATCTGTCCATAGTCGAGCTTGATGACTCGATCGCTAAATTGAAAGTAATGATCATCGTGACTGATCACCCACACCGTTTTGCCGCGATGCTTTAACTTCGGCAAAAAATCGGTGTAGAACAACTCACGAAACACTGGATCTTGATCCGATGCCCACTCATCAAATAGATAAATCGGACGATCTTCAAGGTAAGCCGTTAACAATGCCAGTCGCTTTCTTTGTCCTTGGGATAGTTCAGTGGTTGAGAATTTACCATTGATGATTTGAACTTTGTGATCTAGCTGCAACTGTTTGAGATAGTCCTGAGCTTCCTGGTCAGTTGCCTCTAAGCCGAGTAAGCGATCGAATAAATAAAAGTCTGCAAACACAGTCGAGAAATGCTGTCGATACGATTCCCGATTGGCATCTGTGATCGGTTCTCCGTCTAGCGTAATTGTCCCTGATTCGGGCGCATACAATCCAGTTAGCAGCTTCGCAAGTGTAGATTTACCGCTACCATTTCCGCCCACAATAAACACAATCTCGCCTGCATTCAACCTGAGATTAATTTCACCTAATGTAAACTGCGTATCTTCAGATTGATGATAGCTGTGAGCGACTTGGCGAAGTTCAATCTGTTGCCAATTTTGCGCGATCGCGCTTGGAACGCTCGAAGCTTCGGCACGATTCCCAAGCGAGAGTCCTAATGCTTCAATTTTTTGCAGTGAAACACTCGCTTGGCTGAGAACGGGAAGCTTTAGTATCAACTTATCAAGCGGCAACATCAAGTAAGTGAAGGTCAGCACGTAGCCAGATAGCGTTTCGAGTGGGATTGATAAAATGCTTGGAAGTGCAAATAGAACAAAGCCGATCGCAAAAAAGAAAATCAGCTTTCCCCAACTCCCCGCAGACGCAAACAGAATCAGCGCATTGATGTTGTGACGACGAAAGGAAGCTGAAGTCACTTCTAGTTCCTTTGTGAGAAAGACCTGCCGACGCGGATAATGTAGCTTCATTTCCTTGATGCCATCGGTAATCGATCGGAAATGACGAAACAAAATATCTTGATCTTCGCGAGCATAAACCATACGCTTACGGGCTTGATTCAGCATCCATTGACAGGTTAGAAATGCCATCGCAAACAAGCCCATCACCATCGCAAACACAATCCAAGACAATGAGCCAATGAATGCAAAACATCCGATAACTGTTGCGAGATCGATACAGAGAAATGGAAACGAAGAAACTGCGGTTGCAACCGCTTGAACATCTTCCGTCAGGGTTGCCAGCATCCGAGCATTGCCAAGCTGTTCCAAATGCCGCAGATCAGAGGATAAAATCTGTCGGCTTAACTGCAATCGCAAATTAAACACAGCATCTTGCGCCAACTGAATCAAAACTACTTGAGAAATAACACTCGTCACCAGTGATAAAATCGCGAGTCCGACAAACGCGCCTGCAATTTGCCCGATCGCTGCATTTGTATTACCCAACGCTCGACTAATCAACGCAATCAACCCTGCACTACTCACTCCGCTGAGAAATCCGGTGAAAATTGCGATCGCGACCATTTTGCGGGAAGAGCGGAGCAGAAAAGAAATCAATTGCATATCAGAGGAGTTAGGGGGTCTGGTGAAGTAGACGCAAATTTGGGCAGTGTAGATTCAGCAAGCTAACTGGACGACTGACCTTGTGTTTACAAAATCGACATCTGAGTCTCGATCGCAACTGAGCATCCCCGTTTTGACTAGCGGAAACACCCAATCGATTCAGCTTGAATCGACGCTAAAAGATTTGCCTCTGTATGATTTTGCGGCAGAATTGGACGTTTTGGGAACGGAGATCGCTCAAATCTTTGAGCAGTATTCGCTACTTCCAGGGGTGATCTTGACGGAACAAGGGCGATTTCTGGGAATGTTGCCTCGTCATCGATTGCTGGAATATTTGCTGCGCCCTTACGGAATTGATTTATTTCTCGATAAACCGCTGCGGATTTTGTACAGCTACGATCGGACTTCTCCCCTGATTCTCAATGGCGATACTCCGATTCTCAGTGCGGCACAACAGGCGCTACGTCGTCCATTTGAGCGCTTGAGTGATCCGATCGTGGTTCATCTTGATTCTGGGCAGTACCGCATTCTCGATCCGCATGAGTTGAATATTGCCTATTGGCAATTGCGCGGGATTGAAACCCAGGTTAGGGTCGAGCGGCTTCAGCTTCAAATGGTTCAAAGTGAGAAGATGGCAAGCTTAGGGCGGCTTGTCGACGGAGTTTCGCATGAGATTCTCGATCCGGTGAGCTTTATTTGGGGAAACTTGAGCCACATTGCAGAATACAGTCAGAGTTTGCTGGAAATTATCAATGTGTATGAGAAGTGCATTGTGCCAGTGCCGCAGAAAGTGACGGATCTCAAAGAAGCGATCGAGTTCGATTACATCCGCGAAGATTTGCCCAAAACCCTCGACAGCATTAGAACTGGGGCAGAACGCCTTTCCCGATTGGCGAATAGTCTGCAAAACTTTTGTCACATTGATGAAGTGTATCCCCGTCCAGCGAATCTACATGATTGCCTAAATTCGGTGTTGCTGCTGTTAAAGAGTCGCCTTTCAAGTGAGATTCAAGTAGTGAAGAACTACGGACACTTACCTCCGGTTCCTTGTTTTGTCAGCCAGCTTAGTCAGGTGTTTATGAACATTCTGAATCGATCGATCGATTCTCTACTAAATCAGGCGGCTCGATCTGAACTGCAAGTTTGCGAATCTCCGAGAATTACGATCGCGACTGAAGTTTGTTCGATCGATGGCTCAGGAAAGCGCTGGGTTTCGATTCAGATTGCGGACAACAATACGAAATTGTCGATCGAGTCACAAAGTCAACTGTTGCAGGCTTTTTCAAATGAGCCTGTGCGAGAAACCAGCCTTGCGATGAGTTACCGAATTGTGAGTGGAAGACACAGCGGCAAGTTTCGCGTTTATTCCAGCATTGAGCCGAGTTCTCGTGGCACAGTGTTCGAGATCCTACTGCCGCTGAATTAGAAAGATACGAGATTTGACGGATCAAATTTCTTTACAAAAATTCGGAAAGTGTTACATTAACCTTGTAGAAACGGAAGGATAAAGTCGATAGTCAAGCCTGATTTGGCTCTATCGTTCGTCGAAAGCTCGATCGTTCACCTCACCACATCCAGGTCAAGATCTATGTCGATAACCGGACTCGTTCAAGGCGTAAACTCCTTTCACAGCAATTATTTCAACGATCATCGCGAATTGTTTGAACGACTTTCAGGCGGACAATCTCCCGATGTTTTGTTTATCACTTGTTCAGATTCGCGCATCGATCCCTGTCTAATCACGCAAGCGCAACCGGGGGAACTGTTCGTGATGCGAAACGTGGGAAATATTATTCCGTCGTATGGTGCGGCAAGCAGTGCAGAATCGGCAGGAATTGAATATGCAGTACAGGCTTTAGGAATCAAAGATATTATTGTTTGTGGACATTCGCACTGTGGCGCGATGAAAGGATTGCTGCAAATTGGAACGCTGGCGGAACAAATGCCTGCGGTGTATGACTGGCTAAAACGCCACGGGGAAGCAACTCGGCGCGTGGTGCAGGATAACTATCCAGGGCTTGATCCAGATCGATTGTTGAAGATTGCGATCGAGCAAAATGTTCTCACCCAGATCGAGAATTTGGAAACCTATCCCGCTATTCGATCGAAGCTACATGGCGGAAAGCTTAGTCTTCATGCTTGGATGTATGAAATTGAGACGGGAACGGTGTTTGCATTTAATGCAGAACAACGATGCTTTACGCTGATGGAAAAGCGATCGTTCCCCGTTCCCGATCCGCTGATTGCAAACATGGTGAGTTAGAAACAACAATCACAGCAAGTTTAGCGATTGGAGCGTTTGCACTATCTGATTGAAAGTCCTCAACATCGTAATTAAGATACAGCCCTCGACGTGCTAGTTCATGCTGAAATTCCAGTACTGTTAGTCCAGTCCAAGAACGAACCTTACCGCTGCTAATTTTTTGCTGCTTGAACAGCATTAGTGCAATTTCTAGTTTCAATTCGTCTTCAGCCATCGTGAATGCTTCAAGAATATTATCGGAGGTACAGCGTTCATTGAACTGTGCTGCAAACCGTTACTTACAAGGTAGCTGCTCTGCCACATTGAGTTACATCAGCATTTGGACGCGGAGCCAGGAGTTGAACCTGGTAAACTTCGGCTTATGAGACCGAAAAGCGCACCTGCCAACGTTTCATGATTTGGTACACCGAGCAGGACTCGAACCTGCTAATAACACACTTATCGGGTGTGTGCGTCGTCCCCTTCCGCCTTCGGTGCATTGTTTTAGCACTCCTGGTGAGAATCGAACTCACACATGAACTATTTTTGGGATAGTTGCCTCTACCAGTTGGGCTACAGGAGCAAGAAACGGTTGTGTCGCAAAAATGGTAGGGTGTGAAAGCTCAATTTTCTCTAGCTTTGCTCTCAATGGCGACTGACTCCCTGTTCAAATGGCACCACTTCTTGCCTGAAATCATCTTGCTGAACGTACGC
>JAHHHU010000040.1 GCA_019359175.1 Phormidium tanganyikae FI6-MK23 | reverse complement strand
CGTCACTTTTGCCATTTTTCACGACGTTGGTGCTATTACAACTTGGACAGCAAACGGGTTCGAGTACCATGTCTACAAGAACAGCTAGAAAACAGTTCTATCCTCGCATAAAATACACAGGTCTAGACCATTACCCAGCATTGCTGGAGTTGTAGTCGCTCACATCTCCATACAAATAATCATCTTCAGTCGGTTCGTGCAAAGCACTGTCCCCTAGTATCTTCGCACCTCGCAAGTCAGCTTTGCTTAGATCGAAAATACCCTGAGAAGAATAGTTTATAAGATTATTTTATACTTTTTGTATTCTCGCTGTTCGGAGAATCCAGTGCCTGCGTTTGGGCAAAAGCTTGAGCTATTTCGGATAACGAACACTCCAAGATATCGCAGAGAATTTGCGTTTGATGTGGATTCAACCTCGGAATGTTTCGCCCAGTTTCCCATGCACTCACCGTTTGAGGACTGACTAAGAGAGCATTCGCCAAATCTTCTTGACGAATGCCCTTCTTTCGACGCTGATAGTGAAACCAGTCACCAAAAGTCATAGGAATAGAAGTAGGCAGGTTCATACCAGAATTGAAAGGTTTGGCTTAAGGATATCCCAATCTTCAGTCTAAAGGGTAGAAATTCTCTCTGTCTATGCCTTTGAAGCCCTGATCCGCTAGGGAATCCTACGTAAATAGAACTCTCTACCGGGGTGGATCAGTATTTTCCGGCTTAAATGGTGCTTCATCATTTCTTACAAATTTTCCTAAGTTGCGAAAAATAGGCTTGAATCAAACTAGGAAAGCGCGACCGCCAGCGACCGGCGGTCGGAGAAACGGAAGGTTTCTGGGTACGATCGCAGAAATATGGTTTCGACTTAAAATATTGCTCTATATTCTATGCAAACCTCTAACACCCCGCGAATGACGCTTTTGCAAGCCATTCGCGTTCTTAAGCAAACTGCGGCACCCCGACGTACACGAGTATTAATCGAACAGATTCTGCCGCTCCTGACTAATCAGGAATTTGACATGCTCAAGGAATCGATCGAGCTTGAACGTCTGGAGCGGACTTATTCTGGGGAGGAGCAGCAACCTGTCGAACTGAGCGAGGTCAAGATCGAAATCAAGACCGTTCCCTATAAGTCAGTGAAGCATGGACTCAGGAACAGACCTTATATTTACATTCGGTGGCGTGATCGCAGCCACGAGGATTTGTACTTGGGCGCGATGCTCTCGCCCGTCGAAGGAATTTCGTACACTTACACGACTCAACTCAACGGCGCAATAGATTTTGTAGACAAAAATCTATTGAAACTAACCCATAAGAAAGATCAGACCGTTCGATACATCCGCCTCATTTCTATGGAACCCCAATTATTTGATGAATTTGGTTCTGAAGAAATCAAAGGGCAAGCACTGCTTAAGGTCGAAGATTTACACCCAGAGTTTCTTACACCAACAAACAGTCCGCGAACTTATTACTTTCCTACCTGCATGAAAACTCAGTTTTCCAAGAAGGAATGGCAGGTTGAAGCGTTCGAGTCCGAACCTGTTGCCACTGTCAAGTCAAAACCAGTTCAAGCATCCAAAGCAGCACCTCGCCGATTTGATTTGAGTTGAGTTGCTAAATATTTCTGTATGGCTATTCAGCGATTTATTACTTAAGCCTAGCAATTGTGAAGAGACTGCAAGGAGTCTTGCGACTTAATCTTCAGACTTGATATCACTACAACATAGGTTCTCCGAAATTGTACTGAATTTAACCTTGTATGCTGTCAGGCTATCGCTTGGCGGCATCTGCTGATTTGAGGATGGGTTATGAATCAAGTGGTATCTCTCGACATGGTTCGAGATCTAGCTTTGCATCGTTTGAGTACTGCTCAAGAGGATATTGAAGAACTACTTGCAGGTGGCGCGACTCTGGATGATTTAGCAGAGTCAGGTGTCTGCGGAACCTGGAAGTCCAGTGAAGAGAAAGCTCAGACAGAATGCGATCGGGCAGTGGAGAAAGCAGCACTGCTTCAGGCTCTCGCCGAGCCTTCTGCTGATGCTGACGAATTGGGTTGTGGGGAGTTCTAATGCTCAACATCACCGAATTCGATGTTAAAACTGGAGCCATCATTCAGGAGCTTGATCCTGCAACTCAAACTTTGCAACCCAAACAAAAGCAGGTTGAGCATTCCTTTCTCGAACACTGGCTCCAGTTGAACGGGAGCGAGAACGCTCAACTGTTTTTAGGGAAATTTTACGATCGCGTCAGCGACCACGATCGCCAGCGGCTAGAGTCAGGCGATAAAGTTTTGGTTTTCAGTAACGGTCGAACGGGCTACTTTACTGATTCAGAAACAGCACAGTTTATTACTCAGGGTGATGTAGAACGCGGCATTCAACCCATTTATGCCGCTGATCGCAATACGGCTCATAACCTCGTTGCTTATGGCAGCTTGATTGTTTCTGATGGCATTAGTTCTACTGTAGTTAGTTCTGCCACGGCAGGTCGTAAAGCCCGGATCCTGGTTATTGATGATGAGGCGCGATCTCATGGAAACGAGATTTTGTGCGATCGCAATAATCGCCCCATTTCTACTGAGGATCTGAACCAGCTTTACGACAAAATGGGTGATGGAACAATGCTGATTGCAGCACCTGTGATGAAGCGGTTACTAACTGCTTCAGAAATTGAACAAGCGATCGCTGCTGCCCAAAAGAAAGTAGATTTTGAGGCAGATGTCACTGGACTCGCTGATATCTATTGGCGAGAAGGGACGCTCAAAAGCTCATCAATTCCAGTTGAGGCTGCTGAAGCGATCGACAAACGCCTCAATTATTTAACTCACACCACTGTTACCCAGTTTCGTGCCGCGACACCAAATCTTCCTGGAATGGTGAAAGGAACGTTGGCAACAAGCCCCTGGTGTGATCGACTAGGCGTAGATGCCATTATCTCGAAAAACGACATCAAAGGCGACGATGGCATCCTCTCTCAGCCTGGGATTAAAGAGTTTGACGAGTTTTGGATTAATCGTAAGTCTGATGGGAAGTACAACGAGCAAGTTGTCGGTACACAGGTCAAGGGCTGTATTCCCGAAGCAACGCTAACTGAATTTAATCCGCGTATGCTGGCGCAAGCCGAGGAATTGGCAGCGGTTGCAGTTGATCCACGGCGGTTAGGGCAATACTATCTCGATCAGAAAGATAAACAGCGGGAAGTACTGGCAAGCGAGAGCGTAGACGAGCAATCTGATTGGCTCTATGAAGTTCTAAAAGCTGACCAGTTCGGGCAACTCGACCAATTTAGCAAAATCAACTACGAACTCGATCGCTATCTGCGCGGTGAACGAGTCGATTTATCTGTAGGTGGCATTTATGTCCCTTCTGCGATGGCACAGCATCACGCTCAGCTGATGCCGTGGGAGGTTTGTAATAAAGATTTGCCACATGGCGCGATCGTAGCCTATTACCGCTCTCCGTTTCCCAATGTGGGAGCTGCCGCAATCGCCATTAATAACACTGAGATTCTGGAACAAACAGACCAGGAAGCATTTCGGAAAGAAGGGGTCGCTTACCTCAATCCTTGGACAGCAAAGCACGTTGCAATTACCGACTTTGACAAGGATGCAAATGGGTATTTTGTAGGCTATCTGCCAACCGTTGACGATCTGCCGAATCAGATTCGGGCGCAGTTAGCAACGGTGGAGCAAACTCCTGCTGAGCAGTATGAAGCCGGACGATCACTGCTTAGGCAGTTGATTGCCCAGATTCATACTGAGCAGGAGCAGGCTCTGGTTCGTCCTGGAGATTTTCCGGTTGCCGTTGCTGAAATTATCGATCGCAATGCTCCAGACCGAAAACCACCAGAAATTGTAAAGCAGCAGAAAATTAAACATGCTTGGGACCAAGAGCATGAATCCCTATCTGAGGCAACCTGGAGAGCCTGGGAAATCACTGCGAATAACCCCACAGGCAAAGTGGCAAATGTTGGCATGATTCTTCAGTCTCTCGCATTGGAGACTCAATACATTGCTGCCGAGCAGAAAGAGGCATTGCTGGTTCAGATTTCAACTCATTACAAGAAACTACTGGATTCTAGTACCGTTATTCCTGATGATGCGACACTTACCGCTAACGGATTTCCTGCCTATGGTTTCAGAGATCGCTTGGACGCGATCGCGCAAGCCAACGACCAACTGGTAGCGATCCCAGATGTTGAGCAGCGTCACCAGTTTGTCGAAGCCCAACTCGATAGCGTTTACCAACTTCTGACAGATGTAGTGGACGGACCAAACGCCGTGAATCTACAAACGGCAGTCGATACCGCTAAAAGCTCAAAGGGCATTGATGAATCGATTCAGGCTTTTGCTAAAGCGCTTGCCCATAAGCCCCATGAGCTGCGCCAGCATCAGAAAGACCCAACGATTTACACGAATGGGAAATTGATGCCGACCAATACCCAGGAGCCGATCGGATGGGGCGTAGAGGCGATGAATCAGCTTTACGAGGTCACTCCACTGGCTGAGTATCCGAATGAGGCGTACCGGGATCTGTTTCCCAAAGATTTCACACCGGAACAGGAGGAGAAAGCTCTCGCGATCGTTGAGGCATATAACACTTTGGTCAAGCAAGCGATCGAGACCAAAGAGCGGCTGCGCGAGGATCGTCCAGAAGATCAGCAGCCTACTCTTATCTTGACCTCGCCCAAAACAGGGAAACATCTTACACTCCAGCGACTTTGTGATGTCAATCCCGACGACTCACCGATTTGGGAAGCAAACGGTGAAACCAATTGGCAAACGTTCATCCAAGCAAATCCCAGAGTCACAAAGAGCAATCCAGAACAATTCCTCGTTCAGCGGGTTCTTCGTGCTGAAGATGGAACAGAAACACGGGTTCCTCTGGGTTTTGTTGCGCCGGAGTCAGCGATCGAACATACGCTGGAAGAGCGCCTTGAACAGCACTCACGCATTCCACTTGCTAACCCGACTGTTCAGTTTCGTCCACCTTTGGCGCTGCAAAATGATGCCAAAGAACAGCTAGCCAGAGCAGCGCACTACCTTCAGGATGCCGTTGCAGCCATTCCATCTGAGGAACGAATGGCGTATGCCTCAGCAATGTGGCGGCAGAGTTCGGGCATGGGGATTGTCCTCAAGGCATTTACGCCGGAGGTCTGCCAGCAACTGCAAACGGTTCCTGAAATTACCCTGACGGGCATTCAACGAGAAACGAACGAAGCAGGTCGAATTCCAGACGGGGAATACACCGTCCGATTTAGCCAATACGCCTATCAAACAAAAGATGGCGAGACCCGCACAACTCAATCTGTTGCGATCGTCGAAGCCGACGGAACGGAGAAACAATTTGGTGCAATCGAACCACGATCGATGCGGCTACCCACTGGTACGACCGTTACAGCCCAGATCACAACCCCTCTAGCAGACAAGGTGACGGCAAAAACTCCGGTGGGGGAGATCAGCATTAAAAAGATTTCGGAGCATGACTTGAGTGATCGCGCTTGGCAGTCTGAATCGGCAATGCTTTACATTGAGCATCGGGACCAGACTGCGATCGCTCAAGTGGAAGTGGATGGAAGTCGCAAAACATTAGGTGTCCTCGACGCGGCTTCCGAGCGGAAATTGAGAAGTTCCAATTTTTTGCAAGTCGGAAGTTTGCAAGGAACTCAGGCAGTTCTCAATCGGGAAGCTGGCAACGTGGCTCAAGTGCAAGTCATGAGTTTGATCGCACAACCCCTTGCTAAATCCGTCCAGCAAGCAATAGAGGAGCGATCGGACGAGGTTGCACCAGATCTGGCTACCTCTTCAGCCGTCAAAATCACGGGCAAACCAGTGCAGATGACGTATCCGCTGATGATGGATGGCGAGGCAAATCCACTTCCAATCGATAACTGTTTGGATGCGATGCGCGGCTACGGGCGCTGCCACACTACACGCACCTTTGAACCCTACAAAGCTTATGGTTTCAAAGAAGGCGATGTTGCTCTCGCCGACGCGGGAGAGCGAAAAGTCGCCTTCCGAGTTGGCGAACAATATCGCATTACTCCTGCAATGGTTGCTGACCCAGCTTACCAACAGCAGTGGGCAGACATGGAAAAACATAGCGCAAAGGCATTACCTCAGCTTTTCCTAAATAAACAGGAAGTTTGGGGCTTGAGGATGGAGCCGCTGGGCGATTACGTAGAGGGGCAGATTAAGCCATTTCCGCCTACCCAGCCGATTCAGGTACAGCCTCTTCAACCTGCTTCTCCGCCATTAGCAGTGGTGGCACCAGAGCAGAGTTACTCACCTTCTAGACAGGAGTTGCTCGATTGGTACACCGCTGTCAAAGCGAAAGGAGACATTTCTCGATTGGAGGGGATCAAGGCGATCGGAAACCGACTGAGACAGACGTTTAATCAGGAGCAAGGTAATTCTGAAGGCATTGCAGTGCCGCCGCCAGACTATCGGAACTCAGAGGTTACGATCAGCCTGAATGAGCGAAAAATGATGCGTCGCGATATTACTAATTTTCAGAACGCGATTAGTGCTTTGCACAACTCCGCAGGAACCCCGCAACTTCAATCTGCCGAAAAAACGCAGCCAATCCAAGTTGAACGCTAACGCTCAAAATCTCGGCTATCATTTTGCTGGTTTCGGGATTGGTTCTGCTGTCGCTGCAAAGCTGAGATCGATCTAGCGATCGTCTGCCAATTTCGCTGATCGAGATCTGTTAGTCCGATAGCTGAGTAGACTTGACCATCGATGGGGCTAAACTTCGCAAGCTCACCCCGATTGTTCTTTCCTTCGACAGACAAAGAGTTTTCCTGTGAGTTAAGAAGCATCCACTGCTCGGCGATCGGATAAATTGCCGTTGCCCATTCTTACTGCTTCTGACCCAGCGTTACTCGATCGTAATAATGGATCGACTGATAATCTTGCAACCGCCAGGGCGTTAGATTAGGATCGATCTCCTTGCGAACAATTCGCTCCATCAGAATTGCCATCTCGATCGGACCCGTTCCATTGGGTACAGGAGTAATGTTCTGCGGAATCGTGACGGCGCTTTTCGCAATATCCCCCAGTTTCTCATCTCCCATCGGCACATAGCCACAATCAACGACCAAGCGATGAAAAGGTGTGAGATGGCGTTCATCTAAAATTCCAGGCTGTCCAGTTGCTGAAACTACGATGTCTGCTTCTCGCACTCGCAACAAATCTGCCGCTTGAAAGTTCTCGTCACGTTGATCGATCGCAATGTAGCTGATATTGCGATCATTCAATAGCTGCGTTACTCCACGCCCCACAAATTCCCGCGCTCCAACGACCGCGACGGTTACATCATCTTCAACAAAAGCTTCAATTACCCGCACAATCGCTTCTGCCTGAACGTCGGGCGCATTTGCTTCTGAAGATACAAAGGCGTTCGTGCGATCAGTGAATGGTTCGAGAACTCGAAAAATCCCTTCAGATGTTGCAGGGGTCGTAAAGAGCGTGGCACTTGAACTTAAAGCATCTAAATCTTTTTCTGGCGCAATTCTGGTGACGATATTAGCAAAACCATCAGGAACCGGATATTGAACAATGATTGCATTAACTGATGGGTCACGGTTGAGTTCATCGATCAAATTCTGAAACTCTTCCTCAGAAATGTCTTGAGGTAAAAACTCCCGCTCTGGAACCTCAACTCCCAAGGCACGAAAGGAAGCTGTTTTGACTCGTCTGGAATCCTCAGCAGCTTCATACGCCCCGATTGTTAACTGTTGCCCTTGAGTTAGAGGACTTTCGTATTCCGGCGCAGCAAATCTCAAAATTTCCACTTTGAGATGTTTGGCGGCTAGCTCATCAT
The DNA here is from genome assembly GCA_019359175.1 of Phormidium tanganyikae FI6-MK23. Taxonomy (GTDB): domain Bacteria; phylum Cyanobacteriota; class Cyanobacteriia; order Leptolyngbyales; family Leptolyngbyaceae; genus Leptolyngbya; species Leptolyngbya tanganyikae. Next base: position 21,997 of record JAHHHU010000040.1, on the reverse strand, counting down.
CGTACTCACGCAGCAATCTCTCACGAACCTGTGTACGGATGTCTCCGCCACGAATTCGATTGCCCCACTGCCAGGGTTCCTGCTCAGTAGTCATTCGTTATGCCTTGTCCAACCGATTTCTCTGAGAACGCTGTAAACATTCTCTAGTTCTAAGTTTCCCAAAGTAGCTGCAACTTCTTCATCTATTAACCGAACACTATTTCTCATAGCTTCAAACTTCCGGTCATGAAACTGAAGTTGCATCTGGCGAAAGGTGTCTGGACCCAAAGCGTCGTAATGCGAGAACTGTCCATAATGAGCAATCCAAAGAATATTTTCTGGCGTGACACCTAGTAACTCTGGAATGCAGTGATAGAGGATGTTTGCGAACTCGCTGAAGCCTGAACTGATTCCTGCATGGTGATAATGATCGCGAAAATTGCTTCGGATCTCTGTTGCTAGAACAATGACTCGCTCTGGCTGTAAATAGATTCGTGCTAGGCAGTGGGACTCGCTGCCTTTACTGTTATCCCAGCTAACAATCATTTTGATGATTTGCCCTTGCTTAAGCGCTGGTTGGCACTGGTTCATATAACCTGACACAAAAAGCGTTGCCCCCTCTGACCTCTTATTTTAGGCGATCTGACGCGGCAGCACCAATTGCGATCGCCCAGATTCAGCATACCTGAATCTCCAGGATAGTTTCGATCCTTGGCTTGTTTGCCGGGGACAGAAGATGGGCTGGATGACGCGGATGAAAGTATACAACATCTACTGGAAGTCCTACCCAGAGTTGATTTCATGCCTGGATGATTTCTGCGTCATCCCCCAAAGCAGCCCTTATCCCCCCAAATTCATCCCATTTTGGAGAATTAGTAAAGTGATGATGAATGTTGCTCAGAGAGCTGATCAGCGTCAAAGCTGGAAAGTTAGGATTGTGAATACATTCTGTGACAACCCGTGAATCTGCTAGCAACTCATTTGAGAAACCAGAGGGCAATTACCTCAAGGTTTCTCTCCAGTCAGTTGCATGATTCGGATCGGCTTCCAGCCACGCCAAGAATGGGCTTCCGCCCTGAATTGATAGAAGTTCCATACAGAGTTCCATAGAAATCTCTGGGAAGTTCCATGCTCCGCCAAGAATTCCAGTGGTGGAACAACAAGAGGCTTTCGCCTCGAAATGATGACCCAAAAGGCTTTCGCCTTGAATCAATAGAAATCAATCAACAGGAGATCACAATGAATACGACCTCGATCATCGGCTACGTAGGTGCTAAGCCTGAACTGAAGCAAATGAAGAGCGGTGCTAAAGTTGCCAAGCTGTCTCTCTACTACAATCGCCGCTACAAAGTGAATGGCGAAGTTCAGGAAGAAAAGCATCGGTTCAGCATTGAAGCATGGGGAGCAACCGCAGACTTCATGATGAATTACCTGGATAAAGGCAGTCGAATTGCTGTAACGGGTGAACTTCGCACTTCTTCCTGGACAGTAGACAATGGCAACGGAGAGAGCGAAACTCGCACCCGCGTCTATATCCTGGCAAAGAACATCAGCAACCTTACTGCCAAGAATGGAGCAGATGCTCAATCGGAGATCGACGAAGATCCCGGCTTCTAACCCATCAACTTCTCCCTCACGCAGGGAGAAATCTTTTTGTCCCTGGCAAGATGCTTACAGATCAGCGTAAAACTTTCCTATGGTTATTAGTTATGGAACCGCCCCTCAAGCCTAAACGGAAATACACCTGGATTGATGGAGGTTTGACAGTTCTGGAATGGATTCTGTCAATCCTGTGTGTGCTTGCAGGCGGAATTGTTTTTGCTTCTAGCGATCGCATTCATGGAATTTCCCTGGTTATTACGGGTGGTGTTCTATTTCCTCCGATCCATTGCCCACAGTGGTTGAAATATTTGGTTGTAGTTGTTGTCTTGCTTCTGATTTAGTGCTATGGATTTAATAATCCACTGACTGGTTACGCATTAAGTCAATTGAGGCTTTCGCCTCGTGATCTGTGATGCTTGGAGTACTACGAGCAGGTTCATCTGCAATTTTCAGCATTCGCTACACGCTGGATTGCAACTACTACCGAAATTTGGAGATCAACCCATGCAAGACATTTTAACCACTCTCGCTACAGTTACCGAAATTGCTGCCTTGGCTTATTTTAGCTTGGGTTTTGCTTGCTACGTCATCCAACAGTCCTCTCCCGCCCCTCAGCGCCATCAACCGATCGAAAGCGTATCTATCCAACCAGAAGTGGCTGAAGTCGCTTTGGAAGAGGCAGTCCAATCAGAAATGCCTCAGACCGTTGCAGAAGAAGCAATTCAAGCTCCTGAAATCCAGTCAGAAATTCCGCCTGAAATTGCAAGCTCAAGCATCAAACTGCTTGGTGTTCGAGAGCTTCGCTTAATGGCGCGTGAACAGGGCATCAAAGGATTTGCGCGAATGAATAAGGATCAATTGTTAGCCAAACTCGCCTAACTACAGCATTTTGCCCTCAATTCCTGGAGAACGCGCTTCATTCTCTCCAGGAACCTCCAACTTCAAAAATTGCTTAACTCCTCTCCAGTCTTGATGGTTCGGTTTGGAGATACTTTCGTTCAACTCTCTACACACTCACTTTCTCGCATTTCAAACTCAGATGAATAACCAGTACGGAGCGTGTCCAATCTGCGGTGGGGCAATTCGGATTCCTGGATTAGAGCGATCGCTTTGTTCTATTGATGGGTGGGTAGCCACAGGTTCAGTCAAGACAGCCATATCCAGCCCAAAACTAAAACCGAAATCTCGCCCTCCTTCTCCAACACAATCTGAGCAGATGAGCTTGTTTTGAATCCAGCCGCAGAAATTGCTGCACCGCCACTGATCGCATGACCTGAGCAAGTCTCTAAACTGCCCAACCCGGAAGTAAGACGCGAAGGGCAACTCACTTAACCGTGACCCGCCAGTGCAATGGGATAAGCACGAAGTTGGCGCATTCCTGTAGCTGAGCAAGTCGTTAAAAGGCTTGCTTTGCGATCGCTGCCTGAATAATTTGACGCTTGTTCACCGAACTTCAACGGCAGACATCGCCTTTACTGATCATTCAACTCAATTCGTTTGGCTTGAGATTCAACATACCGATCTTCTAAACAGTTTAGTTAGGGTTTTTACAAAAAAGTAGAACCCTAATTTTTTTCTAGGGTAGCAAAGTTAACTGGAATTCTGAGGAGAGATTGAGTCAGCTGACAAGCATCCCTCTCTTTTAGCAGACCATGGCAAGAAGAAGCTCACAACCCATCGCCACTCAGACGGAACGACTAAAATGTGTGCGTCGTGAATGCTTGCATTGTGGGAGAGTGATGTGGCAAGACTACGAAAACCGACGGATTATTCGCACCTTGAATGGAGTCGTAGAACTGCGATTAAAGATTCGCCGTTGCCCGAACTCTGAATGTGAACGATATCGACTGCCTTATCGACCGGAAGCAGAAGGACAATGGGCACTGCCGCAGCAAGAATTCGGGTTAGATGTGATTGCATGGGTGGGACAACTTCGGCACCAAGAGCATCGGAGCGTGAGTGAAATTCATCAGCAATTACAGCAACGAGGGTTGTGTGTGAGTGAGCGAACGGTCAGTAACTTGCTGTATCGATATGATGAACTCGTCGCCCTCAGATTGAGTGATGTTCAACGACTGAGCAGTATTCTGCAAGCTCAGCAACAAGTGGTTCTCGCCATCGATGGACTGCAACCCGATGTTGGACATGAAATCTTGTGGGTGATTCGAGAGTGCTTAAGTGGTGAAATTCTATTGGCTCGAACGCTGCTGTCTGCCACTCATCAAGACCTCGCTGCCTTGTTCGAGGAAGTGAAGCCGCTACTCTGTGTCCCCGTGCTCGGAGTTATCAGTGATGGACAGCACTCAATTCGGCAGGCGGTGGCTCTCGCATTTCCAGCGGTGGCACATGGACTTTGCCATTTTCACTATCTCAAAGAAGCCGCAAAGCAAATCTATGACGCAGATCGCCATGCGAAAAAAGAGTTGAAGAAACTGGTTCGAGGAGTCAGAACCCTAGAGCGTCAGCCCCCTATCGACCTGAACACCGATGAAGTGATGCAAGGATATTGTCAGGCAGTGCGATCTGCTTTGACGGATGATGGTCGTCCGCCGTTAGATGCCGCAGGACTCCGCCTGAGAGATCGCATTAGTGCGATTGAGCAAAGTTTGTCACGGGTGGAGCAAAAAGGGGGCTACCTCAACCCTTAACCAAGCTCAATCAACTGCTCAAACGCGCCCTGACCCAGACCGAAGCCCTCTGGCAACCGATTGCTCAAAGCTTTGAGTGGGTGCATCAAGCGGCAACCATTCTCCGCAATGAGGCTGAGCTTTGTAGCCGTGAGGTGCGTCGCCGTTTTCAAGGATTGATGGGCGCAATGGGACGCTGGAAAACACAAGTCCCATCGCTCAAGAAAGCAGTTGAGCATTTTCTCAAAGTCACTCGTAGTTATTGGTCAGGACTGTTTTACTGCTATGACATCGCCGCGCTCCCGCGAACCAACAACGACTTGGAACAGACTTTTGGTAAATGGCGACATCATCAACGGCGCTGTTGTGGACAAAAGGTGGCTCCTGCAACCGCAGTCATTCGCGGGTCTGTGCAATTGACCTCAGCACTTGCGACCCAGCAGAAACCGTTTTTTGCCCCTGAGCTAGCCACTGTTCCCCATGAACAATGGCAGCAGCTTCGTTCTACACTGCGTCATCATCAACAGAAACGGGTACAACAGCGGCAATTTCGTCGTGCTCCTCAGACTTACTTGGCTCAACTGGAGCAGAAATTACTCCAGCAAACTTTGCCACCCTAGTTTTTTTTGGATTCATCAAATTTTCGTTGCTCTGGCGGAACTACCCAGAGGGCACAGTAGCCAAAAGTAGAAGGTTTTCCCTGCACATTGAGCGTTACGCCTAAGCGATCGACATCCTTAGTGCAATCGAGATTTGCCAGCAGATCGTCATTCCACTGAACTAGGTTGCGGGCTAGTTTGCCTTCGCGACTTTTTGCCCACCGCAATGTCTCTGCTTCGTCTAACGTTAGCTGTCGCGGTGCGCCCGGAGCTAGTTCAGGCTTGGCAAGTTGAGTGCTTGCCCAGCCCAATCCTGCCCCGATCGCAACCATGACCACGCTGAAGATTGCGATCGGCAGTGCAGCCGGGGTCAACAAACTATCTTTCCACATCGTTAGGTTGATCGCGGTAGTCGAGCAAGTCCGAGTCTTGAGTGCCTTGAGAAGATCGGGATTTCCGGTTTTCTTCAGTAGGGCTTCGATGCTCTCGGCAAGATTCTGTCGGAGTGATTGGATATCCTGAAGCGTTTGCTTCAAATTCTCCTGATAGGTCGAAAATTGCTCGATCGAGACATTCTGATTCTCGGACTCTGGGATCGCCGGAGCCGCTGGTAGCTCCAAGCTCTCCAAGGTTTCGCTCAATTCGGTCGTTACTTGCTCGAAGCTGCTGAGTTGCTGCTGTAATTGAGTCAAGAGCCGACTGCCTTTCTCGTAGGACTGCGCCGATCGCTGCACCTCCTGCGAGTTCAGCACGATCACCTTGAGCAGTTCCTGGTTCGATTCTAGAAGCACTCGATTCGTGTCTATCCATGTGTCCAACTTGTCGCTAACTTTGCGCGATTCCTCCGTCGTCGAGATTTTTCCTTCATCAACTGTTTGCCACAGTTTGCCAACAGCTTTTTGAAGTTCAGCGATCTCAGTGAGAAGCCTGTCGTTACTTGGTTCCACTCGCTGCTACCTCTGGCGCAGATTCTTCTACTTTCGGTTCAGGGGTCTTTTTCTTGCTGGTCGATTTGGGTGTCTTTGCAGCAGTTGTGTCCGTAGGGGAAGCAGGTAGCCCTAAATATTGAGCTGCTTTTTGCAGTTCTGGCAGGCTGAGGTTCAAGAAGCTATTGACCAGAATGCGATCGCCAAAAGGAAGCTGATCTTTCTCAAAAAACGACAAAGCCTCCTCGTGCATCACATCAAAGGTGCTGAGGTCAAGGATCGGCATATCAATTTCGATGCCATTCAACTCCAAAAACCGCTTGCGCTCTTCGGATTTTTCCCAGCGGCTGAAGTTCAAGCCCTCCTGCGTCCACATCAAGCTTTTCACAGCAACATAATCTGCCTGAATGCCGCAAAATTCCATCATGATCCGAAGGCTATTGATGGTGTTGTAGCAGTTGTTCAGGACAGTATCAAAGGTAATGCGATAACCCAAATCCTTAGCTAAATCAAACGCCCCGAATTTTTGCAACTGCTCCCTGGTCGCTTTCCCAGACGCTCCAGGCATATCGATGAGAACTACTGCTGGCTTGTGTTGATCGATGTCGCTAAACAGAGTTTTCGCTTCAGCCGATTTGAGAAAGTTGAGCCGCTTCACTTTGTACTGACATTCGGTGTGGTAGTCCTCGAACTCCGGGTTCTCAACGTCGGCATCATAAGCAAGGCAATTTACACTTGCCTGAATCAGAGCGTGGTACAACTGGCGACAATGCAGCGTTTTTCCGGTGCCGCCCTTGCCTCCAAGAATAAAGACTATTCGATTGAGATTAGAAGTCATGGATTAGTACCCCTACGTTTTTTTGGTCTGGTTTGAATCGTGTTGAATTCTGGTTCAACCCACTTTGTCTGCATCAGCTCAGTTGACGCTGTGGGGGCATCAGCAATCGTTGACTCACCTTCTTCGTCATTCTCATCAGGAATCTCAGCTAGAACTTGCTGAAGGTCAAACTGAGAGAATTCTGATGTGACAGGCAAATTTGGATTCAGATCGGCTGCAAGCGTTGAGGGGGCTACTACGTCTTGCTCTAATGTTGAATCTCCAGGTGTGGGCACTGCGATCGCAAATTCGGGGGCGTCTCCATTGGAAGTGCATCGATCGCGAGTGGTTGGAGAACCGCTTTGTTTTGATCGTCGATTGCGCTGCCGAGCTAATCTTTTTCGAGATTTCGTCTCCTCCCCAAAATAGTTTTGGAGCGTCTTCGGGCTTACGCTAAGCCCAATCATCTCTTTCAGCAAATCAGCAATCTCATCAAACGAGTAACCCTTCTCAAACCGCAGCTTGCATAACGTTTCATACATGGCGGACACAGTTTCCCGTGTCGACAGTTCACGTTTCTGTACTGGAGATTTTTCAGGAAGGGCTTCAAGTTTTGAAATTGCATCAACAACCAAATCAGTCTGCACCTTAGCAGAGCTGATCGGTGGCATAGGATTGCTCATACACACGAATCAGCAGATGGCTTCCAGGCGATCATCTGGGTCAGTTTATGGGATCGGTAGATGAAAACTTCCAAGGTTTCCCTTGCCCGTAATTATACTGCTCTCCTTTAGGAGTCGGGGAGGATTTCAGGCAGGATTTACAAATTCTTTGCAAGAGGTGGCACCAGTTGGAGAATTCTAAGGCTGGAACAGTAGAAATTTATCAGGATGCTATAAATGGTTCATCTGAGCGCGTGATATAACGTTCCACCTGGCATTCATCCTTGTACTTCTGGATGATTTCACCCAAGGCAGCATCTAGGAATTCCATTTTGAAATTAGTTGTGAACTTTAATGGGCAATCCTGGAGGCATTCCCCCAGGACAATCTTCGGGATGTGGATTGACGCAAATTCGTCGTTACAGCCCTCATTCTGCCCGTAGCAAGCCATGTCTTCTGTCCGTACAAAATTATGCCTTTAACCGAGCGATTTGAACTACGTCTTACCTCTGCCGAAAAGGATCGGCTAGCAGCGAAAGCAGCCCAATTCGGGCTATCAATTAGTGAGTATGTCCGGTGTGCTACTGGGCTGTCTGAACTGCCTCATCAGATGACAGACGTTGCAGAGGAAACTTATTTTCGACTAGGTGAAGTTTATGGAGAACTTGGTCGGGTCGGCTCTAACCTTAATCAAATTACTCATGCTATACATCAGCAATCGGTGAAGCTATCAGCACAACAAGAAATTACTCAAGCCTTGAACTCACTAAAATTTGTGGTGGATGATCTCAAAACAACCATTCGTGATGTGCGATCGCAGCTTGACGGAACATCAAAACCCAACAGTCGGGAATGATTGGTAAACAAATTAAGGGTCGAGATTTTTCTGGTTGTCTTGCCTACGTTTTAGGCAAACCAGGAGCAAAGTTAATTGGGGGCAACATGGAAGGAACCACGCCCCAAGAATTGACGATCGAGTTCGAGCAAATTCGCCAGCGTAATGAACGGGTTCAGCGCCCGGTGTACCACTGTGCCTTGAGCCTCAGCCCAGGTGAGAGCTTCACAGATGAGGCTTGGCGAGATGTAGCAGGAAAGTACCTAAAGGCGATGGGATTTAGCCGAAATCAGTACGTACTAGTGCGCCATACAGATACGGAAAACCATGAGCATATTCATATCGTTGCCAATCGGGTTCAGCGCAATGGGGAAGTGGTGACAGACTCTTGGGACTTCCGCCGCAGCGAGACAATTTTGAGGCAGTTGGAGCAAGAGTATGCTCTGACTCCGATCCCGCCAAGTTGGGAGAGCGATCGCGCTTCTCCAACCCGCCGAGAACTGGAAAAAGAGCGCAAAACGACTAAACCATCAGTTCGGCAGCGCTTACAGAACTTAATTGATGGGCTGTTCGATAGCGATCGCACCATTACCAGTTTTGATCAGCTAATGGCTCGGCTTGCCGAAGGTGGGGTGTCAGTGCGAGTCCGTCGAGATCAACATGCTCAAATTCAGGGCATTTCGTTTGAGCTAGAGGGGGTTGCGATCGCTGGATCAAAATTAGGACGGGCATATAGCTTGACTCAAATTGAGCAGCGGTTATTGGGAACCGCATCGTCAGAACGACGTTCACCCTCTGATGCTGTGCGAGTTCGTAAGCTTCTAAATCAGCAGGTCGAACAGGTTCAATCCTTGCCTGAATTGGTTAAGCAATTAAACCAATCTGGAGTTGAGGCGACGCTTCGCTTGTTCCCGCAGGGACAACGGCTCATGATTGAGGTGAATGGAAAGTTTGTGAGCAGCTCAAGACTCGGCCATCTCTACAGCGTTAAGGCACTGTCAGCCCGACTGACACGATCGCGATCGCCGAAGTCATCAGTTCAATCACAGCTAACGCAGGAGGGTTTGCACCAACCGAGCGTTTCTACCGAAGCTCTTAGAACCATTTTGATTCACCAGCAGCTCAGGCAGAAGATTGATTCAGCGCAGCAGGTTAGCCATTCCCTACCAGAGCTGATCGAGCAACTGGCGCAGGTGGGCGTACAAGCCAAAATTCGATACACTCGTCAGCAACAGCCTCAAGGCATTTCGTTTTCTTCAGGTGAAGTGACGATCGCTGGATCTCGCTTGGGAAGCAGCTATAGCTTGCAGCAGTTGACGCTCCGGCTTGAACGAGCGCAGCCTACCGTTCCGATCTTGTCCATGAATGGGGATGAGCTGGAGTCAATTTATGAACGGCTGTACCACCATGTATTACAGCAGGTTCAGAAGCAGAGTAAGCGCCCAAGGTCGCAAGACGAAATTGACCTCGCGATCGCGCAATATATTCTGCTTAATGGTAAGGCGACGGATATCAAGGCATTGGTTCATAGCCCTCAGATTGAGGAAATTAGGCGCACATCAGGAAGGAAAGAGGCAGAAATTCACCTTCAGCAACTCCTGCAAAAGGCGGCTGAATTCTTGGAGCCAAGTCAAAGCGTCCGTTCTGCTCGAACTCAAAAGCTGATGTCTCAATTTAGCAGCCGCGATCAAGAAAGGTAGAACCGATAATTTCTTTACAGAATTAAAGTTTCATTCCCTTAGCTTGAATTTTTTAGGGTTCTGACCCTAAAGATTGATGAATTTTTATCCCTAATTTTGTCTCGATGCACCCTAAATTTTTATAGCCTACTTCGGTAGTAAATTTTGTTGCATCCAGCTTATCGCCTCTGTGACCAAAATTCTCTCGCCGGATGCGAGAAAACTTTGAATTCGCGCAAACTGCTGACTTTGAGCAAGGCTCTGGCTCTCACTAAGCTGGTGCAGCCTGCTTTGGAGCAATTCTAAGAATGGTGCGGGGTTACGACCTGTTATTCCTAGAGTTTCATCTTCTGTAGCGGTAGGAGTGCTGCTGGCAGAAGCGTTACGACCATTGCTAGGTAATAAGCTTGTACAATTTAAAGTTGCTAAAACGGGGCTTTCTGCTTCTAATGCAGGGCTGTTGAGTTGATTATTATTTTGGATCTTCGAGCTTAGAGAATCAGAATCTAGAGGATACACACTTTCAGAGTCAGAGCTGAGAGAATCAAAATCCTGAATCTCTTGAAATGATTCTTGAATGGAAAAGTATTGAGGATGCCATAGATCTCGATGTTTATAAAGTGATCCTCCTCCAATTCCATATTGAGTGAGTGCCTGAAAGCGATCGCGAATTGAAGCTGGAAGATTTTGCTTTTCTAACAAATCTGCGATCGCGCCTCTGATTCGATCGCGAGCTGCTTCCGATTGTTGTTGATTCCAGTTGGGAGCCTTTTCGATTGCGGCATCCAATTCTTGATTCTTAGCCTTAAATTTTCCGTGTTGGTCTCCGTAATGGAAGTAATGGCTCTGTTCGATACATCGTGCCCATTCCGCAGCACGATGCTCAATCTCATGCTGGTGCTGACACCATTCGACGTACCCAGGCAGCGATCGCGCTGTTTTGACAATTTCATCGATCAACCGTTGACCTGCTAGCGGCTCACCGCCATTAAGCATATGGTGGAAAATGTAAGCCCGCATCGTGATCCGACCAAGCAACCGATTGGTTTGCCCAGGTCCGGTCCAGCCAAGTTCAATTTCGATATTCAGGTCATTCAGAAATTTATCAGCTTTTCCAGAAATGTGAAAAACTCGTCGCTTTGCCTGTTTGAGAATTTGCCTGAGTGTTTTTGTTTCCAGGTCATTTCGCGATCGCGCAAACTGCCATTGCTCCACGAACTGGGTCGGTGTACTCCAAATGGGCTGTAAGTCATCATTCAGCAAATACGAACCCACTTGTAGCGGTAGGCGATGGGCATTGAATAAACTTGGCTTGCCATCGACGACGTAGGGTTTAGGGTTTGGAAAGGCTTCTAGTTGTCCCGGAACTAATTTAAAGCCTTCGTTCTCCAATAGGGTTGCAAGTGCGATCGCAATCTGCCAAGAGCTTTGAGCTTGCTCGAAAGGAAAATAGGCGTGCAAGCCTCCGCTGTAGCTCGAAGTACAAATGACTGCGCTAACCAAACCAAGTGGCTCTAATGCGGCAGTTATGCGGGAGAGAGCGAACGGATCTTGTTTGGGATGATAAGGGCTATTGATGTCAATATCGAGCAAACAGTAGCGGGTTTGGGCACCGAAGCGAACGCCGTAGAGATAAGAGCCTTGTTGAATTAATCGATCGCTTAACGGGTAGCGGCTTTCGGTTTGCCACCCGACGGATCGCCCTGGAGCAACCTGGGGTGCCCAAATGTAGTCATGACGATGCGGAAAGAGGCAAAGAAAATAATCTCTCTGCTCCTCAACATAGTAGAAAGCCTGCTGTGACTTGGGCGAAGCGATACGGCACCTCAACAATCTTGTAAGAGTTACACAAGTGCAACTGTTCACTGCCCAAAGATATCAGCGGTCACAAATATACTCAGTGGTGCTAGTTGGATCGATCTGATCAGAATGATCAGACGTGTGACCAATTTCTAGAATTGCTGCCGTGCAAGTCTTTCAACGATTTTAATGTGACCTTAAGTTCGAGTGAGGGGTACTTTTGGTCTAGGTGAGGGGTATTTTTGGTCTAGGTGAGGGGTATTTTTGTATTTCTAAAGTGCAGAAAGATCCCATATCTAGGGCGATTCAAGCCTTGCTCGAAAATGTGACGCTAAGTGCAGGTGAGGGGATTTAAGAAATAAGGTGTAGATTCCAGAAACTATGGCAGGCTGAGATAATCGCCCGTCGCTGATTTGCTCAGTTTGCAGCCAATATTGTGACCTTTGGTGCAGGTGAGAGGTATTTCTCGATAAGGTGTGACCTTTGGTTTGGGTGAGGGGATTAAAAACAATGCAGGTGTAGCCTCCATGCTGAGGGTGCATCTGCATTGTTATATCAGCTAATTCTGTGACCTTTAGTTTAGATAAGGAATATTTCTCGACCAGATGTGACTTCGCTGCCCTGTGATCGAGATCAACCTTGTTATGACCTTTGGTTTAGGTGAGGAGATTGAAAGCGATATAAACAAAACTTCTGTCTTGAGGCTGTCTTGCCCAAAAATGCGAAGTTACCCTGTGACCTTTGGTTTAGATGAGAGGTATTTCTCGATAAGGTGTGACTCTACATCCCCTACTTTGAGAGATTGTGACCTTTGGTGCAAGTGAGAGGTATTTCCTAGTCAGTTGTGACCTTTGGTTTAGGTGAGAGGTATTTCTCGATAAGGTGTGACTCTACATCCCCTACTTTGAGAGATTGTGACCTTTGGTGCAAGTGAGAGGTATTTCCTAGTCAGTTGTGACCTTTGGTACAGGTAAGGGGTATTTGCGAAATGATGTGTGACTGCTGCTCTAAAAGGCGTTCCACGGTTTAGAGCGATCGCAATTGTGACCTTTGGTTTAGGTGAGAGGTATTAATGGGTCACAGCTTATGTGTGACCAAGGCATTTGAACGATGCCCCGTGCTACCAATCTAAATGCAATCCCAACCTAGATAGCGGGTTCTAGGACGTATTCTTTCAGCTTTTCTTGATCCTCTGGCTGAATATTACGCTCTCCCTTTTCGACCATTTTGACCCAACTCACACTACGCTCTAACTTGGTCGCTAAAGCTTTTTGAGTCCATCCTTTAGAGATTCGCAGATTTCTCAATTCTTCTCCAGACGTAATCAGAGTTTGGACTTTGGACAACGATTCTGATTTCTGACCCACCGAAGAGAAGTCAGCGTTCACACGACTAGAGCGACGGGATAGGGACTTACTAGAATCTTGAGGGGACTGATCGCGATCTAGATTAGCCTGTGAAGTCTGATTACGCTCTCGCTGAGGATAGCGGCGAGAATCTGCAATTTCGTCGAGTTTTTCCTCAATCTCAGCAGGTGGTTGAATCCAAATTCGCCCCTTCAGGAGCTGCTCAAAGCTGCCTCGAACTCGCTTTTTGAAATCAGTTATGCGATCGCCCTCTGGCAGTGCAGCATCTTGTGACCAAAACGCGATCGCAGCTTCAGGGTCATCAGGAATTTGTGAAATCGCCTGAGCTGTGGGAGTCTCAATCCAGTACTCGGAAGGATAGGTTGCTGCATCAGGTTCAACCTTCCAGCCTTTCTCGATCAGTGTTTTTAGAGAAGTTAGCCAAAGTCTAACAATGCGCTTACGCTCTTTAGAATTCGTTCGAGCGGTTTGCAAGTCCTCTATGCCAAAAGCGACCTTCATTAGCGTTTCAACGCTCAAAGGACTATGGCGATTCACTCGTGTTTTAAATAGAAGCCACATCATGAGTCGTGCTGCCCCGGCATGATGATGCCAGGTACTCATAATGCCGTTCAATAAGCCCTTGGATAAGAAGCCATATTCGTAGTAGCCAGATTTATCCTGCAAGCGCTCTCGATTCAGGAAGTACTCTGCCCAGTACCCACAGCGCATCCGAAGGGTAAAACCGACCCACTGCTTTTCGCCAACACATTGCCCGTCTGTATCTTGAATACATTCCTGAAAATGGAGCATCGGCTCTGTCATCTCCCAAAGATGGGTTCGGCTGACGGTAAACCCCTTCACCTTTCCCTGATCTGGATATGAGACATAAACAAGCAAATGGCAGGGTTGCTTTGCCCACTCCAGCATCAATTCCAATTTTTGCTGCTTGTTCAGTTTCTTGTTTTGGTCAAGCCCTAGATATCGCTCTAATTGGGTATCGCTCAGTGTGAAGGACTGCTCCCACGGGCGCTCTAGCTGCGTTGCATGAGCAGCATAGATGAGGTGCATACAAGCGGCACGAATATCAAATTCCTCAATTAAGGCAAGGGCTGCTTCACCTTCTAAGACTGAAGGATGCTTTGCGAACAAGTCTTTGGTGACGAAGAAGGAGAGGTATCCCCTTCCCTTAGCAACTAGACTTTTATAATGTGGTGAACCATCGTCAGCATATTTCCAATCGAGATCCTCGCCTTGACTCAGAATGTTGCAACTCTCCCAAATCACCCGATTGGTCGCCATCGGGTGAATAGCTGCGCTAGGAAATAAGTCGGCACTGGTCATGGGGCGTTCCACAGTTGAGTAACGTCCGCGACGGGCTGTTTTTCGTAACGGCTTCTTTGTAGCAGGCTCAATCTCTCCAGCAGTCTGCGAGGTTTCGACCTCAAAAACGCTTGCCTGGTTCGTCGATTCAGTCTCAATGGCAGCAACATCGATCGTTGCCAGTTCTTCAGGGGGCTTGGATTTAGGTAGTTTTCTCGGAGGCATAGCGTTTTGCTTCAACTTTCAATAAACGCCAGAACATCTAATTTATTTTTGTAATACCTAAGCTGACCCCTTTCCCAAGATTTCGCGATTTGCTATGCTGCAAATGCGAAAGACAGGCTAAGCTGTCTAACCGGGAAGGCATACATTCAGGTATGTCGTTCTGGCAATACACCAAATTCAAAGGGCATCAGGGAATCTTCTTGGCGGTCGAGTTCCTGGTGCTTTTTGCATGAGGCACCTCTGTCATGTGACTATCCTGGATAGGATCATAGTGCCATTTCGCTGCAAGTCAAATGATAATCGCGGTCGGTGCTTTGTGTCCCTGGGAATTATACGAATTCTTTACATTCTTTCTTGTGTAACAAGGGATAAACATGCTCGAAAGTTGCACAAGAAAGCAGTGCGGCTTACCCTCTCCAAAAAAACTAGAGTTTCTTTCTTATTAGTAGCCATAGCAGCAGTTTTGGCTCAAGACTTGAAAATCTTTTGAAAGTAGTATTTGACACCCAAACTACTGAAAAGTAGTAGTTATAGTTCTATCGTTTAGAGCATTATGGATCTAATGGTGAAGGATAGAATGAAGTCAATGCAGATTACTGGGGTTCATCATATTGCGATTATTTGCTCAGATTACGATCGCTCCAAGCACTTCTATGTGGACTTGTTGGGCTTCGCGATTGTCCGTGAGATTTTTCGAGAAGCTCGGCGATCGTACAAATTAGATCTGCTTAGATCTGCGTGTCGATGCCCACGCCCAGATTGAGCTATTCTCGTTTCCTCATCCTCCTGAGCGTCCTCAATCTCCTCAAGCCTGTGGGTTAAGACATCTCGCTTTTGCGGTTGCTTCGCAGTTCCCCAGAGGGGTAAACGCTGGTTTAGATGCAGCGGTCGCCGACCTCACTGTTAAAGGCATCGACGTTGAACCCATTTGGGTAGATGAATGGACTGGAAAGCGGTTCACGTTCTTCAAAGACCCGGACGGATTGCCGCTGGAGCTTTACGAGAAGTAAGAGATATGACGATGCAGATGACTGGAAAAATTAATTTTTTCTTGTGTAACAAGGGGTAAAATAACTGGAATTGTTACACAAGAAAAAACGATGCCACGCCGTCCTTCGTTCGAGTCACTTCAAGCCTCTCTTAAGCGTTTGAGCTTAGAGGAGAAGCAGCAGACGCTTGAATGGTTGGCTCAGCAGATCAAGACTGAGACTGAAGCTGAAAAACTCGTACCTCCCACAGGTGCAGGTGATTCGAGCCGCATTGCGATCGTAGAGCAGCAACACTATGAAGGCAAAACATACCAGCTTGAAAAGCGGCGCTGTGGAAAGGAAGGATGTGTCTGTCTAGATGGAAAAGTTTCGGAGGTGGGGCACGGACCTTATTGGTATGCCTACTGGCGGGAATCAGGCAAACTTAAAAATATGTACGTAGGAAAACGAGCGCCTTGGGAGACGCTCAATCATAAACGCCAATCTGTTCAGGCTTATAACTCGTAATTTCTGCTGTTAACGCTAAGCTTTGGACTCCACAAGATTATTCGTTATCTGCCTGTTAAGTTTTTCTTAATAATTGCGTCTCTAGCATAAAAAATACTTCAGTATGAATGGCGCATTTTTAGTATTAAATCGCACAGGGTGAACTATAACAGGAAATATGAAACATTTGTTGCACCGAGAATGACAGAGCGTCTATTGTCAAAAGTTCAGGGCACTTCAAAATCATTCGTCAGTGAAATTTTAACGGGAATTGAATCTCGTTATAGAAATAAATTAGATACTTCACTTGAGGGTGCTTTTGTCATCACCACAACTGGGCGATATCTAGCAGTCAGTAGTTCTTTAGCTCGTTTATCGGGCTACTTCTCGTCAGAGGACATGCTGAAAGCAGTGGTTGGCATTGACCGCCAATATGCGAGTGTTGATCGCTGGCAGGAAATTTCTTCCCGTCTAGCAACTTCCGGTAACATCGACGGGTTAGAATCCGAAATTTTTACCCACGATGGTTCAATTCGCTGGGTTGTTGAATCCTTTCACAGTGTTCTGGGTGAGCAAGGTCAGCTCCAGTATTATGAGGGCATTCGTCGTGACATCACTGACCGTAAACAAGCCGAATCCTTACTAGCTCAACGAGATCGTTATCTTTCTGCAATCGCGAAGGTGCAGCACATCTTGCTCACGGATGAACATGGTTATTGTTCTTCCGAAGTAATAAAACTTTTAGGAGAAGCTGCCCAAGCAAGCCGCTGCTACATTTTCATCAACGAGCAGGATCAAGATAGCAGAACCTATGGTCGTCAAACCGCAGAATGGTGTGCGCCAGGTATTGCCAAGACCTTTGATGACCCATTCTGGCAGCGATTCTATTACGATTTGGTTACTCCTGCGCTCTGGCAAAACTTGAGTCAGGGAAAGCCTTACATGGAGCTGGTGAAGAACCTGGCAGATTTGGATCGGCAACTTCTGTATAGCTATCAGGTTCAGGCGTATCTGATTCTGCCGCTCATGTCACAGGGTAAATGCTGGGGATTTGTTGGATTTGTGAACTGTGTAGAGCCTGTGTTGTGGAATCAGCCTGAGATCGATCTCCTAACCTCGGCTGCATTTGCCATCTCACTCGCTAAAGAACGTTTCGAGCAAAAACAGGCACATTTAGAAGCCGCGATCGCGCTTCAAAAATCAGAGACGCGACTGCGATCGACGTTAGCAACCAAAGAAGCGTTAATTCAGGCGATTCCTGACATGATGTTTCGCATCAACCGTCATGGCGTTCATGTGGACTTTTTCCCTGCGGTTGGACTTTCCCCGATCATGCCGCCAGATGAGTTTCTGGGACGTTCCTTGTTTGAGGTTTTACCAGAGAAAATAGCAGACGATTTAGTGCAGTCCATTCAACAGTGCTTGGACACTCAGCGGTTACAAACCTGCCGTTACTCACTGTTCATCGAAGAGGTTCTACGCTTTTATGAAGCGCGAATCGTTCCCTACTCTGAGTCTGAAGTTTTGTCGATCGTTCGAGAGCTTCAAGTGCCAGATGCACAGCATAGCTTGCAGTTCCCATCGTTAGTGTCAACCGCTACTCGCCGCCTGAGCCAAAACTTCGGGCGATTGAATGCTCACTTTAATCAGGTGGAAACGGACTTATGTGGGTTGCTCGAACTGGTGGATCTCTACCAGCAGGATTGTTTGAACCAGGATGAAATCGAAGAAGCACTGCGAATTATCAATCCGGGCGATATTTCAGAATCGTTGACAGACTTGCTGAACGCCAAACAATTTGCCTGCAATGATGTTCAGGCGACGTTGCGATTTCTCAATACCTGTACCGAATCAGAAAAGGAAGAATTGGGGCGAATTGATTTGCATGAGTGTATTGATGCAGTGCTAATGCTGCTGCGGGATAGATTAAATCGACAGTATGGCGACTTCAAAATCTACATCTCCAAGGCGTATGGAAAACTGCCGGAAATTGAGTGCTATCCCAAGCAGTTAACTCAAGCCTTCCTGCAAATTTTGACCAATGCGATCGAGGCGGTTGCAGATCCTATGCGATCTACACCTCCTGTAATTATCCTATCGGGCGAGGCGACTCCTGATCGTGTACGGCTCTCTATTGCTGACAATGGCAATGGCGTTAACCTTCAGGAGCAGACACAAATGTTTCAACCCTTTGTCTCAACTAAATCTACGCATTCAGGATTAGGGCTTGCTCTGAGCCATCAAATTATCGTGAATCGTCATCGTGGAGCATTATATTTTGCGCCAGCGGCAGGTGGAGGGAGCCAAATTGTGATCGAGCTTCCTCGGTGTCATACTTCCGATTAAGGCACTCATCTTTGGTGCGCGAAGACCTTCGCGTACTTATTGACAATAGATTACTGAGACGTTACAGCATCATGAACGACCACCAAATCGAGTTGATTCACCAACTGTTCTCAGAAGCGGATCGGATTAAGCTGCCTCTGTGGTTACAAGGTGGTTGGGCGATCGACGCAAAACTCAATCGGATTAATCGCGAACATGAAGACATTGATATCGCTTATCCAGTCGATTGCAGCACAGAATTTCTCACTCTGCTGAACGCTTTCGGCTGCGTGGTCACTGAACAGACTAACTATGGTTTTCTCGCAGATCGGCTAGGGATTCTCCTCGACTGCGAACCTTGCATTCGGATTGAGAACCATTATGAGTTAGAAGGGCTACCACCAGGAACCTGTCCATCGGAACCCAATGGAAATCTTGTCGGTAAACCAATTCGCTGCACGAGTTGGGAGGCGATTCTTTGGGATTACTTTTATTAACGTCAGTTCGGGATAAGAAATCATCAAAAGT
The DNA here is from genome assembly GCA_019359175.1 of Phormidium tanganyikae FI6-MK23. GTDB lineage: Bacteria > Cyanobacteriota > Cyanobacteriia > Leptolyngbyales > Leptolyngbyaceae > Leptolyngbya > Leptolyngbya tanganyikae. The sequence continues at coordinate 3,249 of JAHHHU010000040.1, read as the reverse complement.
CTTGATTCTCCGTGGCTTGCAACCCGGCTTCAAGTCAAGCTCTTGTCAATAAGCCTCGCAGTTGAGAATATTTTCAGTAGCAGGTCTTATTGAGAAAGTCTTACCATCTAGTTAATTGGCTCAAGCTAGCTGCAGCGGGCGTTTTAGCCTTTGGCTTAACCCGAACTCACGTTTTATTACATCGACGAGGTTCCACAAAACGAGTGGCGGTCGAAAGACTTTTCTAGTTTTGAGCTTGCGAAAACATCGTTCGGTGAGGCTGCAACGCAAATTCTGCACGAACAGTTCAAGCGCCAGTCACTCCGCTCGTCGCTCTAATGTCTGAGTCAAAATTTCCACAGCCGCTTCATAATCTCTGCCCACGAAATAGGAAAAATGATAGTAGCTGGCAAGATAGAAATCGCAGCCAAACTTCTGGTAACGATCTGCGATCGCAAGAAATCCGTAACGGGCATCACTAGCCTGAGTGAACCAATCCCGATGATAAGCGTCTTGCAGAAATAGAGTGAGCGTTTGTTGGTCAGCACTCGGAATCACCCGAATTGGATGAATATCAGTGTGGTGCGATCGCGGTACGGGCAGCAGTACGAAGCGCCCTTCAACGGTGAGAAACTCTGCCAAACTGTCCTCGTCGCGGGGAAAGTAGGATTCTTCGGGCAACTTAAGAAAATGGTGCCACGCCATCCAAAATTCGTGTTTGCTATCAAATCCAGGATCAATGTCTAATCGCCACTGCTGCTCTTGACACAAATCATCGAGAACAGCTTGAGGTAAATCCGCTAATTTCATGACTAATTTTCCTACAGTCCTTTTATCTGCTATCAATGAGAGGCGCTTGAGCAGGTGCAGCTTGGAGGAATCGTGACAGCCCTACCGTGAACCACGCATTTTTCTTTAATAAAGCGGTTCTTCAATTGCTCATTGCAAAGATCTGATCGGCAGTTAGAGAAATGTTCGGAAACAAAACGGACTCGATCCGATCGCTCCCTCGAAAAACTTTCCCTGGCAAATATTCCCCATTCTCAAGTTGGTAGATTGTGATGGTGGGCTGCTTGGGAGAGCCAATAAATCGGATGCCACCAAATGCAGCATAGTCCACAATGATGTACTCTGAAACGCCAAGATCCTCATACTCAGCGAGTTTTGTCAGATAATCATCCTTCCAATTATTGCTAACGACCTCAATGGCTCCAGGCGGTGGAACGTATGCGGCAGCAGAACTTGAGCTAGTTTTCATTCGCTGCCATTCTTCTTTTGCAAAGATGACAATATCCGCTTTCCGGCTTTTTTCTTTGTCTCCAGGTGCAGTCTTAAGGCGCACCTGCTTAGACTGTCGTGACACATAGGGAAGATCATTTTCCTGACAATGAGTTTCGAGGTAGGCACAGAGCCGCTCGATTAAATCTTCATGATTCGCATTGGGTTCTGATAGGGGCACAGGAAATCCATCCAATAACTCAAATGCTCTACCTGATCCGTCGTCCCAGGCGAGAAATTCTTCAAATGTCAGGGGTTGTGTCACGGTCGCATACATCGCCCTCGCTCCGTTGCTGACGGGTACTTGACTCAATGCTACCAAGTTGCAGGGCTTTGTCGATGAGTCCTTGTTTATTTTCTTGCCGCCGCATCAATTCCTGAAGCATGGCAGCTTGGAGAGCGATTTCGTTAAGTGCTTCTCGTCTTGCGATCGCAGCCTGCCACTCTCGATGACGAGAACTGCCTGGTCGCCCTAGCGATGGGCTAGTCGTTTTACCGTTCTCTTTTTCCGTAACTAGCCGGATGTAGGTGTAAGTCTTGAAGTTTTTGGTTTCATGGGATTCTGTTAGCCAACACTTCGCTAGAGCAACTCGTCCACTGGCTCGAATTGTGTCCTCTAACTGCTGGAGCCGAAGCCGCTCTGCCTCTAGAGAAGAATTAATCATTGATTTCTGTATGGTCAACATCTCTACCATACAGAAAAAGTTCCGCATGGTCAATTTCTGAGCCACACGGAAAAAATTCGCTGTTCTCATCTAAGCGATCGTTGTATTTGCAGCAGAATAAGGCGGGGTAAGCGTTTCTACATGGTTTAGATTTTAACCATGCAGAAAATGTCGAGATGAAGTTGAGAGGCGCACCCCCTCCAGCCTAATTTCGCAGGGCTGATCTATTGGCAAAAGGAAAAGAGGCGAGGAATATCGTGAGCGAATGCCCTCAGTGCTTTGGTGATAGAGGCAAAGCCGTGGAGTCGAAACAGATTGAGCGCAATGGTTCTCAAGATTGCCATATTTTCGGGGGCATGACCTGCACACACTGGGGTGATGTCGTCCTCAAGGAAGACATCTTTAACCCAATGCAGGCGATTTTCGATGTGCCAATGGTCGCGAATCAGCCTGCTGAAATCGGTGGCGTTGCCAGCCACTGAACTGATGTAGAACATCGTTTCATGCGTTGCTTCGACTCCTCGAATGCCGGTGCGTTCTACCCGGACTAAACGCTGCACACCCACCCAAGCAGCATCGATTCCATCAACCGGATCTAAAACACTAATGGTACGGTGCGTCATCCGATTTCGGGTCTGTTCGGTTTGATCATCCACACTTTGCGCCTCGTGTTGCTGAAACTGTGTTTGTAAGTAAGTGAATCACTTCGGTTGATTGCCTTTGACCGCAAGCACAAAGTCGTTGCCGCTCTCAATGATTTGCTCGACTGTTTTTTTGGGTGTGCAAGGCGTCAAGACTAAAGCAAACACCCTTGAGGTGCAGGGCGCTCAACAACCGGAGAACCGTCTCGATTTCGCTGCCTTGCTGAGTGTGCATCGGTGCGACTCCAACCACCACTCCAGTCCGAGTGCAAAATGCCGAGACGATGTTGACAAAATCTTGATACCGACTGTCATACTCTTCGACACTTGCTTTGATACTTTTGCCATCAATGGCAATGTGTTCGCACGGCTGAATGTGGATTTCAGCTTGTGTCCAAGCATTAAACGCATTGGTCAACGCCTCAAAGTTAAGTCGCACTAAAACTTGTCGAATCGTCGAGTACGACGGCAAGCGCTTGTAGTCCAACTCCAGAACTTCTAGCAGTTGCGGCTGATGCCGTTCGACAAATTCAGCTAAAGCTCGATAGCCCGTACAACCGGGTTGTGTCGCAAAAATGGTAGGGTGTGGAAGCTCAATTTTCTTTAGCCTTGCTCTAAATGACGACTGACTCCTTGTTCAAATGGCGGCATTTTCTCCCCGAAATCATCTTGCTGAATGTGCGATG
>JAHHHU010000039.1 GCA_019359175.1 Phormidium tanganyikae FI6-MK23 | reverse complement strand
ATCATCAGTACGCCGAACCAGCCGACATAGAGCCGGTTTTCGGTGGAGGTGACCCAGTTGCAGAACTGCGCCCACAGGTTTGCGCTTTCGCGTCTCTGTAAGGTTGTCGTCATTGGTTTATGAGTGCGGTAAAGAAGTAAGAATGTAAATGGCGTTAACCACACTTTACATATTAGACGAAGCGTCAAGATTTGTAAAGAAGATTGTTACAACTGCTTCATCCACCTGTTCAATTAGCAGAGCTTATGTTCCTCAATAGCAATAGACTCTTCTAGGACTGACTGATCACCACTCGTTTTCACAAAGTGGGTAATTCACTGAGAGCACTGTGAAAAAGTGACTTATTCGACGATCGCCAACTGCAAACAGCAAGGGACAACCTCTTTAATCGACCGCAAGTTTGTTGGAGCAAGTCGATCACTTAGATCAGTTAGTGAATTAGATCAGTTAGTGAATTAGATCAGTTAGTGAATTAGATCAGTTAGTGAAACGGCTGCTCTATTTTGTTTGATCACAATCAAGACATGAAAGCTCCTAGCCTAACTTTTTAAGCGCGATCGTTGAAGAATCTGTATCACGGCTACGATCGCAAGCCGAAGAGAAACCTGTTCAGTTGGTTTATTTACCGTTGAATGTTGAAACCGCACCTGTTCCCTTGCATCGTCGAGAATTAGGGCAAGTGGTCGTCAACTTAATTCTGAATGCGATTCAAGCGAGTCCTGAAGGCGGAACAGTTACGATCGACGTTGAGCAGCAGCGAGATTTGCTCAGGGTTTGGTCGAAGAAAGGCGCGGGACTGACAGACGACGATCGATGAATTGCTCAACGCGACCAAGTTCGACGCGAAGCAATCCAGCGCAACGAAATCCGACAACGGGAAGTGATTTGACGCGACCAGGCTCGGAGAGTTTAGATTCCAGAACACTATGAAGCGGGATTCTTGAAAGTTGGTCGGAAGTGGGTTGAAGGACACTGAGAAAATCGTTGAGCGGTTTTGCCACCTTCTCGATTGACCACGATTTGCTCCTCCCGGCTTAAGCAGAACTCAGGTTTGGTTACAAAACTTATACCGTTTCTCAGATAAGCAACCCGCGTCTTCTATGATGAAGAAGCACTAAACACGATCGGCTTTGTCACACTTTTTAATAATTCAAGTGTAGAACCCGAAACGTTTTAATCTAAGAATGGACTGGTTGACCCTGGGCAAATCGTTTAACGTGCGAAGGCTGATGCGCTCGATCGCGCTTTGGTTCTCTAAGAAAATAACGAGCCAGGTGACGCTCTGGTCAGATTTAACACAGTAACGATCCGTAAATGGGAGCTTTAGAATCCAATGAGTGTTAAGGCAAGTGGTGGAAGCTCGGTTGCACGCCCGCAACTATACCAAACCGTACCAGTTGCAACGATTTCACAAGCTGAACAGCAAGACCGCTTTCTTGGTCGAGGTGAGCTTGATGAACTCGTGCAGTACTTCAAATCTGGGCAAAAACGCCTCGAAATCGCTGAAATTCTGACCCGCAACTCAGAACTGATCGTTTCTCGATCTGCAAACCGCATCTTCACAGGCGGCTCACCGATGTCGTTCCTCGAAAAGCCCGCTGAAGAACCGGTGAAAACGGTTGCAGGCACGATGCTGAATACCGAAGAAGGGATGAAACTGGGCACTGTCACTTATGCGGAAGGCTCCGGTGGCGGATTGTTCGGCGGCATTCGTAACTTCTTTTTGACACCGAGTGCGGGTGCAATCCCCCCCGGTTTTCGTCCGATCAACGTCGCGCGCTACGGTCCGAGCAACATGGCGAAGTCGTTACGCGACTTAAGCTGGTTCTTGCGCTATACGACTTACGCAATCGTTGCAGGTGATCCGAATATTATTTCAGTCAACACACGCGGACTGCGGGAAATCATCGAACGGGCTTGCTCGACCGATGCCACGATCGTCGCGCTGCAAGAAATGAAGGTTGCAGCCGCAAATTACTTCCGGGGTGACGAAGACTCGAAAACGATCGTCGAGCAATACTTCGATGTGTTGATCACTGAGTTCAAGGCTCCAACGCCTTCGGACAAGGTGCGCCAGCGTCCGTCGGGAGATCTTCAAGGTCTGCAACTGCCGCAAATCTACTTTAATGCCGCAGAACGCCGTCCGAAGTTCGCCATGAAGCCGGGACTGTCGAGCAGCGAAAAGAACGACGTGATCAAAGCGGCTTACCGTCAGGTGTTTGAACGTGACATCACCCGCGCTTACTCGTTGAGCATTTCGGATCTCGAATCCAAAGTAAAAAACGGCGACATTTCGATGAAGGAATTCGTCCGTCGTTTAGCAAAATCGCCGCTGTACCGCAAAAACTTCTTTGAACCGTATATTAATAGTCGCGCTTTAGAATTGGCGTTTCGTCATATCCTCGGTCGCGGCCCGTCTTCGCGCGAGGAAGTGCAGAAATATTTCTCGATCGTATCTAGCGGTGGTCTAAACGCCCTCGTCGATGCGCTTGTCGATTCCAAAGAATACGCTGACTACTTCGGAGAAGAAACCGTTCCGTACCTGCGTGGTTTGGGACAAGAAGCGCAAGAATGCCGCAACTGGGGTCCGCAACAAGACCTGTTTAACTACAGTGCGCCGTTCCGTAAAGTGCCGCAGTTCATTACGACCTTCGCCGCTTACGATCAGCCGTTACCCGATCAGCACGTTTACGGTTCTGGAAACGATCCGCTCGAAATTCAATTCGGTGCGATCTTCCCGAAAGAAACCAAGAACCCCAGTACTCGTCCGGCTCCATTTGGCAAAGATACTCGTCGGATTCTGATCAATCGCGGTCCTGGTATCAACAACCAATTGAGCAATCCGGGCGCACAAGGCGTGTCTCCTGGAACGCTAGGACCGAAAGTCTTCAAATACGACCAAAGTCCGAGTTTCACCGGATCGTTTGGCAAAAAGTCCAGCGGCACAAAAGGTATCAGTACCAAATTCTCGGAAAGCTCCACCCAAGCGGTGATCAAAGCAGCTTATCTGCAAGTGTTTGGACGTGCTGTGTACGAAGGGCAACGGCTCAAAGTCGATGAAATCAAGCTCGAAAACGGCGAAATTACCGTCAAAGAGTTCGTGCGTCGCTTGGCGAAATCGCCGCTGTTCCGCAGTCTGTACTGGGAAAAACTGTACGTGACGAAAGCGATCGAATATATTCACCGTCGCTTGCTGGGTCGTCCCACCTACGGTCGTCAAGAAATCAACAAATACTTTGATATTTGCTCGAAGAAAGGCGTGTTCGCTGTGATCGATGCAATTATCGACACCGAAGAGTACAACAAAACCTTTAACGAAGATACCGTTCCGTATGAGCGCTATCTCACTCCCGCAGGTGTGTCTCTCCGCACCGTTCGCATTGGCTCGATTCAAGACAAAGGCACGAAGGTCACGAAGGAAGAAACGCCTCGCTTCGTGGAATTGGGTACAGCAGCAGGAATGCGGACTCAGCCCGATATCGATTTCCGCATCAACCAAGGTGTGAGCAAGAAGCGCGAACAAACCAAAGTGTTCAAGCTGACGCAACTCACCGACAAATCAAATCTCAAGACGGTGATCGGAGCCGCTTACCGTCAAGTATTCGAGCGCGACATTGCACCTTACGTTGCTCAGAACGAATTCAGTGTCCTTGAAAGTAAGCTTGGCAATGGTGAAATCAACCTCAAAGAATTCATCATCGGCTTGGGAATCTCTAGCTTGTACATCAAGGAGTTCTACACTCCTTACCCGAACACAAAAGTGATTGAATTGGGAACGAAGCACTTCTTAGGACGTGCCCCGCTCAATCAACCTGAGATTCGGAAGTACAACAAGATTCTTGCATCTCAAGGCTTGAAAGCATTCATCACCGAAATGGTGAACAGTATGGAATACGCTGAGGCATTCGGTGAAGATGTGGTTCCGTACAACCGCTTCTTGACTCTACCTGCGGCGAACTTCCCGAATTCTCAAACCTTGTACAACAAGCTCACCAAGCAAAACAACAAGGTCGAGAATCCGAGCTTCTCGCCAACTAAGTCGCGGATGGATGTGGCTCAAATGCCATTGACCGCAAGCGCGATCGAAGACATTGCAGCCCAAGAGCGCAAAGCAGACGGCAGCAAGCCTCGCTTTATTCAACTCGGCAAATCGTTCAGTAATGGCGACGGTCAATCGGTTGAAGTCGGGGTTGGAACCAGCCGCCGCAAGCCTGCCCGCATCTATCGGATGAATCCGGGTATGGGTCAGGGCGAAACGGAATTGGTGATGAACGCCATTTACGTTCAAGTCATGGATGTATTTAGCGGACAAGTGCCGAGTCAGTTTAAGCGATCGGATCTCGAAAGTAAGCTTCGCAATGGTGAAATCTCAGTGCGAGAATTCGTCAAAACCTTGGCAGGCTCAGAGATTTACGTCCGTCGCTTCTATGCACCGTACCCGAATACGAAAGTGATCGAATTCTTGTTCCGTCACTTGCTCGGTCGTGCGCCTGCAACGCAAGCCGAAATTCGCGAGTACAACAAGATCTTGGCGGATCAAGGTTTGAAAGCTGCGGTCGATGCAATGGTCAACAGTGCAGAATACTCTCGCTACTTTGGCGAAGATGTGGTTCCGTACAAGCGTTATCCGTCTCTGCCTGCTGGAAACTACCTCGGTAGTGTGAAAGCGGATGCAGACTTGGTGAAACAATCTTGGTCGGATCTATCGCCTTCGTATGTGACGGGTCGCCTTAGCTAAGTTGGTTTGATTAAATTAGAAGCCCTCGATCGCACAATTGATGATCGAGGGCTTCGCTCATTAAAGCGATCGCTCTAAATCTCCGATATTCAAATTCTGAATTAATATGGTTGTGCCTAGTTACCCGGTTCGATCTATGTCCGACCTTCAAGCGACGTTTTCTCGGCTCAGACAAGCCCTTAATCAGATTGTGGTCGGTCAGACTGCGTTAGTGCAACAGCTTTTGGTGGCATTACTCTCCGGCGGTCATGTGATTTTAGAGGGAGTTCCGGGAACTGGGAAAACGCTTTTAGTTAAAGTGATGGCGCAATTAGTTCGATCGGAGTTTCGCCGCGTTCAACTCACGCCGGACATTCTGCCATCCGACATTCTAGGAACGAATATTTTTGATCTGAATACTCGGAGTTTCTTGCTGAAAAAAGGCCCAGTTTTTACACAGATCCTATTAGCGGATGAGATCAATCGAACGCCGCCGAAGACCCAATCTGCGCTACTTGAAGCAATGGAAGAACAGCAAGTGACGCTTGATGGTGAGAGCTTACCGCTGTCCGATTTTTTCTGGGTGATTGCAACGCAGAATTCGCTCGAATTTGAAGGCACGTATCCATTGCCAGAAGCACAACTAGATCGCTTTATGTTCAAACTGATGGCAGTGTATCCCGATCCGGCGGCTGAGAAAAAAATGCTGCTAAATCATCAGGCGGGATTTCAGGCAAAACGATTAGATTTAGACAGAATTAAGCCTTTAGCATCGGTAGAAGAAATCTTGCAGGCTCGGCAATTGGTTCGATCGCTAACCGTAGAAGAACCAATCCTCGACTACTTATTATCTGTCGTTCAGAAAACTCGACAACATCCTGATTTAGTTCTAGGGGCTTCTCCACGATCGGCAGTTGCATGGCTGAATGTAAGTAAAGCACAAGCTTGGTTAGCAGGTCGCAACTATGTAACTCCAGATGACATTAAAGCGGTTGCACCTCCACTATTACGGCATCGATTGATTTTGCGCCCCGAAGCTCAGTTAGATGGAGTTGGAGTCGATACGGTGATCAATGCGGTTCTCAATCAAGTTCCTGTGCCTCGATAACTATGATTCCTTCACGCCGAACTTACGGACTATTGTTGCTTGGTGGTGCGATCGCTGCCGTCGTGTTTTTATTCAATCCTGGATTGTCGATCTCTGCATTATTACTATTTGATTTGATCGTGGTTGGACTCACAATCTGGGATAGTTCACGAGTGAAATCGCATCGAGTGAAAGTCGATCGACAAGTAGCATCCAGGTTATCGATCGGGCGAGATAACTTGGTAAGTCTCACGGTTGAATCGGGAGCGCGATCGGCGGAAGTTTGGATTTACGACAAATATCCGATCGCGTTTTCAGTTTCATCAATGCCATTGGCGACGAAGCTTGCACCGAACCTTAAACAAGAGCTTTCGTACACCGTGAATCCTTCGGAGCGGGGTGAATATCACTGGAAAGAGATTCAAGTGCGTCAACTCAGTCCATGGCGTTTAGCTTGGCACAATTGGAAAGTACCGCAAGATCAAAAAGTTGCAGTGTATCCAGACTTGATTGGACTACGATCGCTTTCAATTCGACTCACTTTAGAATCATCTGGAGCAATTCGACGGGCGCGACGATTGGGAATTGGAACCGAGTTTTCTGAACTGCGAGAATATGGAATCGGGGATGATCCGCGCTTTATTGATTGGAAAGCGACTGCGCGACGAGGACAGCCTTTAGTTCGAGTCTTAGAACCGGAACAAGAGCAGACTTTGATTATTTTGCTCGATCGAGGTCGATTGATGACCTCGCAAGTGAAAGGATTAGCGCGATTTGATTGGGGGTTGAATGCGACGTTAGCGTTAGCATTGGCGGGATTGCATCGAGGCGATCGTGTTGGAGTTGGAGTGTTCGATCGACAAATGCAAACTTGGATTCCACCCGAACGCGGACAGGCACATCTCAATCATTTAATCGAACGCTTAACTCCGATTCAACCGGAAATCTTAGAGCCAGATTATCTCGGTGCAGTAACGACATTAGTGAATCAACAGGCGCGACGTGCTTTAGTCGTTGTCATTACCGATATCGTTGACAACACTGCATCTTCTGAATTACTTGCAGCGTTGGGAAGATTGACACCGAGATATTTACCGTTCTGTGTAACTTTGCGTGATCCACAAGTTGATCAACAGGCGCATACTGTTACGGAAGATTTGCCTTCAACGTATGAGAGAGCGGTTGCTTTAGATTTGATTGCTCAACGGCAAATTGCATTTAGTACCTTGAAGCAGCGAGGCGTTTTGGTGTTGGATGCGCCTGCGAATCAGATTACAGAAGAATTAGTCGATCGATATTTGCAGCTAAAAGCGAGAAATCAGCTTTAGGATGAAGTCAGTAGATCGAGCAAAGCGGTAGATTAAAGGCTATGTTTTATTCGATCGGCTTATGAATCTTCTCAAACACAAAGAACTTTTACGCGGTATTCTTGCGATTACACTCATTGTTGTTGGAATTACTCACTTTCTCGCACCGCAAGAGTACGCCAAGATTGTACCGCCTATCTTTCCAGCATTTACTTCGGTATATGTCAGTGGGGTTTTTGAGATTCTTGGTGGTATTGGATTATGCGTTCCATATTTGAGTGTTGTAGCAGCATGGGGATTGATCTCGCTATTTATCGCAGTGTTCCCCGCAAATATTTATCTAGCATTGCACAGCGAAATCACGTTAAATAACATTCCGCATAGCCCCTTGTTTTACTGGCTGAGATTACCATTTCAAGTGGTGTTAATTGCTTGGGGTTACTGGTACACGTGCAACCCACAGAATCAAAGAGGGGCAGAAGCGATCGCGAATCAATGGAACAAGATCGATCGCTTAGTTGAGAAAAAATAATCAAAGAATTTTCTCAAGCCCATACACCAAAGATTTCAGCGGAATCACCTTCCGAATCGAGAGCAGCACTCCAGGCATATAGCAAGTCCGATCGGTTGCATCATGTCGCAGCGTGTAAATTTGCCCCTGCGCCCCGAAAATAATCTCTTGATGCGCGACGAGTCCCGGTAATCGAATGCTATGAATCCGAATTCCCTCATCGGATTGCGCTCCTCTTGCTCCTGTGATCTTCTCGGTTTCGGATACGATCGCTTCGTTGTACGTCTTACCCATTTCCGCTAACATTTGCGCGGTTTGCACCGCCGTTCCGCTGGGTGCATCGGCTTTCTGGTTGTGATGCAATTCGATAATCTCAACGTGATCGAAATACTGAGAAGCTTGAATCGCAGCTTGCTGCATCAACACCACCCCGATCGAGAAATTCGGCACAATCAAACAGCCTGTACTCGCTTTGTCTGCGAACTCGGCTAAATCTCGAATTTGTCCTGCGCTTAATCCCGTTGTACCCACCACCGGGCGAACTCCGTAAGCGATCGCTGATCGCACATTTCCATAGATAGCATCCGGGTGTGTGACATCTACGACAACGCCTAACTCTTTTTCCTGAGACAGCATCGCCATCATCGGTTCATACTCATTTGTTACAGGCACTTCGAGCGCACCACAGCCGATAATTTCGCCAATATCTTCCCCCTGATAATCGGGATTTCTAGCGATCGCCCCAATTAAATTCATATCCGGCGATTGTGACACAGCTTTAATAATTTCCCGTCCCATTTTGCCCGTCGCACCATTGACCACCACTGGAATTCGACCTGCCATCGCTTTACATCCTAAATTCAGCTTCCCTATTCTCCCATCCCCGCTTCGTGTCACAATAAGAAACGCGAATTAAAACTGCTTTACACTTTCAGGAAAGCCCGTGACCTTTACGACACAAACCACATCACAAAACGGACGATCGACCACAACTCCCGCTCGGCGGCGTGCTGTGTTTCCTTTCACCGCGATCGTTGGACAAGAAGAAATGAAATTGGCGCTTTTGCTCAATATCATCGACCCCAAAATCGGTGGCGTGATGATCATGGGCGATCGCGGAACCGGAAAGTCAACCACGATTCGAGCATTGGCGGATTTGCTGCCTGAAATCGATGTCGTTGCAGATGACCCGTTTAACAGCCATCCGAATGATCCAGAATTGATGGGCGATACGGTACGGCAATTGATTGATCAAGGCGCAGAAGTGCCTGTGACCCAGAAGAAAGTGATGATGGTCGATTTGCCGCTCGGTGCGACTGAAGATCGCGTGTGTGGCACGATCGACATTGAAAAAGCATTGTCCGAGGGCGTAAAAGCCTTTGAGCCAGGACTATTGGCGAAAGCAAATCGCGGCATTCTCTATGTCGATGAAGTCAATTTGCTGGATGATCACTTAGTCGATGTGCTGCTCGATTCAGCCGCATCGGGTTGGAACACAGTTGAGCGTGAAGGAATTTCGATTCGACATCCGGCGCGATTTGTTCTCGTAGGTTCTGGCAACCCGGAAGAAGGTGAGCTTCGACCGCAATTGCTCGATCGATTCGGAATGCACGCTGAAATTCGCACCGTGAAAGAGCCTGTACTGCGGGTGCAAATCGTGGAACAGCGAACCGAATTTGACCAAGATCCAGTTCCGTTCTTAGACAAATATCAGTCAGAGCAGACGGCACTTCAGCAGCAAATCGTCGATGCTCAGGAGCGATTGAAAGGAATTGCGATCGACTATGATTTGCGAGTAAAAATCTCGCAGATGTGTTCTGAACTCGACGTAGACGGATTGCGCGGCGACATTGTAACCAATCGGGCTGCGAAAGCGTTATCGGCGTTGGAAGGTCGGACTGAAGTAACCGTGGATGAGATTCGCCGGATTGCTCCGCTGTGTTTGCGTCACCGTTTGCGGAAAGACCCAATGGAATCGATCGACTCTGGCTACAAAGTCGAGAAAGTGTTCGATCAAGTGTTTGGCGTTGAAGCTGGATAAAATTGCACACTGATTGTTGATATCGTTTTGCACAAATGCCCACCAAATCCAATTTGGTGGGCATTCCTTTAGAGATTGATTAGCGACTACAAACTAGCCGTTTTCCCAGTCTGTGCTTGCGATGGAATCGGTTTGACATCCGTATGACCCATCTCACTTGCCAACTCTCGCAACAATGAAATCTGTTGCTCAAACTCAAACGCTTCAATCCGTTTTAGCAAATTGCCGATCGCATCTGATGCCTCATACTCCGCAGGCATTCCAACAACGGTTTCACCCATTCCAACTGACCACGCATACCAAACCAATAGTTGATTGTTTTCTTTCAAAGCACCATAAGCACGAGAATATTCGGTATCTGTCCGATTTACAATATCGCGCATCACTTGAAGCTGATCTTGATGCGACAAGTTATAAAAATCACCCAGCAAAATTGGCGCTAACTCAGGCTCTGCCGCTTGTGGAGCCGCAGGTGTGATCGAGTCACCCATCTTTTCATAAACGTAGTACAGCAACGCCAACTGATCATCGGCAGAGAGTTGTTTGAAATCTGCGATCGTACTCTGAATTCCCTCGCCCAAATATTCAGACGGATCGACGTTCTGACTTGCAGATTGAGGCATTGAACTTTCTCCATTGATAATGTTATTCAAGACGTATCAAGCTTTACAGTCTAAAGTCGCCCTCCCCAAGACCGACTTGCTAATCTAACCTCTGGATGAGCTGCTAAATCTGTCTTTCGATCGTTTAAGCAAACATTGAAATTCGGTAAGGTGACAACATTGCAAACGCAACATAGGAGAATTTATATGTCTGAAATTAATACTGAATCTCAAGATGCTCAGTTAACCGCAGAAGAAATTGCAGCAGGCGATCGTCCCGCTCCCAAAGTCGATGTTTCCGCCGACTACGAAGCCGCGCAAGAGTTTAGCAGCAGCAGCTTCGATAAGTCTGGCGAAGGTGAAGCAGCAGCGGAAGCAGCAACCGCACCCCACTTTGCAGTGCATTCGGCTGAAGAAACACAGCTTACGCCGGATCATCTAGCTTCAGAGCCAACAGGCGATCCAGACCTTTACCGAGACATGGCGAAGCAAGTTACCCACGGTGCTGAGGCGACTGGAAATGTAGATGATGACTTGATGAAAAAAGCCCTTGAACTAGGAAAACCGGGAGAGCACTAGTTCAAACGCGATCCGAGATAAGCTAGAACGATCGTTGCGGCGGGGAGATTGATGTTGAGCGTTCAAGATGCTAACCCCGATCGAGACACTAACCGCGATCGCACAAATGATTCCAACAATCCAATAGAAGTGGCGCTGATGCGTTCTGAGTGAATTCTTAGAGTTTACTGGAACAATCAGCGCTTTTATTTCGGCAAGATTGTGTTGACTAAATACGATCGCAGTTTGATCGTTCAAATCCGTTCTCAAAGCTAAAGCGTCTCTCAGCGTATCGTATCCAGTCGTAATCTCTTGCTGACAAAATGCTAAGGTTCCTAATTGATGCAAAGCCCACGCCTCGATCGCTTCGTCTTCTACTGCCCAAGCCGCCGCCAAACTCCAGCGAAGCAGATTCGACCAAGTTCCCCATAACTTCGCGATCGCAAAGGCAGTTTCAATCGATCGAACAATCTCGATCACTTCCGACGATCGCCGTTGTTTTGCCGCCCATTGCACCGTAATAATCAATAACTCACGTTCTTGAACAATGGCATCTGGTCGCGTGCGAAGCCAATCGAGAACATAAACTAGCGCTTTTTCCATCCAAGCTTCTGAACTTTGATAGTTTCTCTGAAGCTTGTAGCGCTCTTGTTCGACTCGAATTACTTTTAGATCAATTAATCTGTTCAACTCTGAGTTGGAAACATTCGCGATCGCTCTAATTTGCTCTGCCTTTAGAGAAACTCCAATCGTTGCTAACAATTCAAGAGCCGAATTTTCTGACTCAGAGACAATGTGCAAATCACCTTTCGGATCAGAAACCTCGATCGCACAATCTATCTGAGAAAAACGGCGTTCGATTGATGCGATCGCAAAGGTACTATTCGGCAAAAGTTGCTCAAGCTGGTTTAGCTCTGAAGGTGTCAAAGTTGAATGATCTAACAAAATCAAAGCCTGTCGATCGCATAATCCCGATCGTAGCTCTGCTTTTGAAGGCTTTTCATCCAATGCAACTCGATAGAATTGCTCAAAAATCGTTTGTACAAGATCCTCGACCGGATCAGTTTTATCTAAATACAAAATGCCGTGTGGATAACAGTTGCGGAGTTCAGACTGCTCGGCTAACGATCGCAACAAAGCGATTGTTGCAAAACCCGTTCCGTAAATCTCAATCGATCGCTGCGCTTGTAGAGCGGTTGAAGCTTGAGAAATCACTATTTCGTTTATCAAACATTCCGAAAGTGGCAAAGACACAACAGGCATTATCGGTTCAAACGATCGCGCTTCTGCCGAAATTGCCCGTAACACTACACCAGACTCAGAACCGATCAAAAGCTCACATTCTTCAAGCATTAATCGAGCCACAGGGTTGTGCCTCAGTGCCGTCTCAATTGTGCTGAAAAGGGCAGAATGAGACATAAACCGCACTAGCTAACTCTGCACTCAAAATGCAAAAACTCTTCCCCAAGGCGAGATCATGATAAGTCAACGGGGCGAACGCTGTCTAGCTTGTTATAGCGGAAATTACCTAATTGAGCGATCGCAATGGAGCCACCGCAAACCCGATCGAGTTCGACGGACTCTCCGGATCAGAATCCAATCGTGCTAACGTTGCCAAAAACTCCGGAACATTCTCAAACTCACAATACGCCGACGCATATCGAATACAAGCCGCCTCGCTCAACGGTTGCAGCTCCCGCAGCACCAGTTCACTAATCTCGCGACTGAGAATCTCTCGATGGGTTCGCTGCTGCAACGTTCCTTCGATCGTACTCACGACCGTTTCGATCTGCGGATCTCCGATCGCAGTCCGTTCACAAATTCGGATTAGCGATCGGACTAATTTTTCTCGATCGAACCCTTCACGATTGCCGTTTTCCTTCACCACGACCAACGGCGCAAACTCAACCCGTTCATACGTCGTAAACCGATGAGTACATTTGAGACATTCTCGTCGCCGCCGCACGCTTTGACCGCTCTCGGCAGAGCGCGACTCTAGCACTCGGTTTTCCATGTTATGACAAGCAGGACAACGCATAAATTTTGTCAATGATGATCAGACACATAATACAGCTAGTGTAGCAACTCTGATTATTTTTTTCATTTGCGCTACAGGCAGGGGAAAGCGGGGCATTCTTTACCCGATCTTCATCGCTCTGCGTTTTGCTGATCTTCGACACACGCAACCCTGACCAAAGTCGCTCCAATCCGCGATCTAAATCACACGATTTCCAGGCACTGCCGTTAGAAATCCCTCGATCCGGGGCAACTTTACTAAAGTGAACCCCGTTAGTAAGTTCCCTGAACTAGCGATGTTCCAGCCCAAAAGCGGTCGATCGATCTCCCGCTTGGGCGCATCCACAATAGATTGGCAACTGGCGCATGAAATCTCGTGATACTCAGAAGCAAAAATTGCTGGTCGTCGATGATGAACCGGATAATCTCGACCTCCTCTATCGAACTTTTTATCGAGAATTTAAAGTGCTACGGGCGGAAAATGGCCCAACGGCGCTTAATATTCTGGATCAAGAAGGCGATATCGCAGTGATCATCTCTGATCAGCGAATGCCGATGATGAGCGGAACAGAATTTCTCAGCCTAACCGCCTCGAAATATCCAGATATTATCCGGATTATTTTGACAGGCTACACCGATGTTGAAGATCTCGTCGAAGCGATCAACGCAGGTAAAGTCTTCAAGTATGTGACCAAACCTTGGAGCGATACCGAACTGCGCGACGTGGTAAAAAGCGCGATCGACACGCACACGCTTTTGAGAACTCGCACTGAAGAACTCCGCCGCACCCTCCAGCGCGAATCGCTCCTCAATGCTGTCACCAGCACGATTCGCAGCGCTCTCAGCTACAACGAAATTCTGCAAACGATCGTCGAAACGATCGGCAAAAATTTTGATGTCAGCGGCGCGATCGTCTGCCCATTCCGCGATGGCGAAACTCAGGAGCAAACTTTCACCTATTGGAATCCTGCAACCCCGCAGCCCGATCTCGCTCCGACGATTTGGGAAACGTACCAAGTCGAATCGATCCCCGATGTGCAACAGTGCGACCGCATTCAACAATTTCCTGATCGTCAAGCAGCCTATACGGCGGCAGATATTCACTCGACCTTAATGGTTCCGTTAATCTGTCAGCAGGAACTGATTGCGATTCTTGCGCTACACGAATCGGGAAAAAGCCGCACTTGGCAACCCGAAGAAATCGATTTGATTCACACCGTCGCGGATCAAGCGGCACTCGCGCTGTCTCAAGCTCACAACTACGAGCAAGTTCGCGCTCTGGCAAAACGAGAGGCATTAATCAATACGATTACCACTGCGATTCGATCGAGTCTTGATCCACAAGAGATTTTTGCTGCAATCACACAGCAGTTGGGTCAGGGATTGCAGGTCGATGGCTGTGCGCTCTCACTTTGGGCAGAAGGTGACAGCTTTGTTCAGTGCGTGGGTCTGCATAATTCAAGCTGGGAGGATCAGAAGCCGTCTGAGGCGCTCTTACCGCAGTCGAGCGTCTCGATCGAGGGAAATCCCGTTCTACAACAACTGATTGCCACCCAACAACCGATCGTGCTGAATGACCTGGCTCACCATACAAAATTCAGCATCTCAGAATTCCGAACTCCCGCGCGGGCGTTGCTCGTAGTTCCGTTGATCGCAGATGGCAAGATCATCGGCAGTATTTCACTGCGGCAAAATCATCGATCGCGAAACTGGCAAGCTTCAGAGATCCAACTGGCTCAATCAGTCGCGGCTCAAGCTGCGATCGCGGTACAACAATCCCGCCTCTACCAAACCACCCGCCAACAAGCCGAAAAACTGCTGCAACTCGATCGCCAAAAAACCGAGTTTTTCCAAAACATTTCGCACGAGTTTCGCACGCCGTTAACTCTGATGGTTGGGCCACTCGAAGGAGCAGTTTCATCGGGTCAAGGACTGACGCTAGAACAATCGACGATCGCGCTTCGCAACTCTCGCCGTCTGCTCCGATTGGTGAATCAACTGTTAGATCTTCAGCGCTTAGATGCGGGAAGAATGCAGCCGAAATTCCAGCCTTGCAACTTAGCAGAGTTCGTCAATCAAATCGTTGAGACGTTCCGCCCATACTGCGAGAAAAAAGGACTGACGTTAATCACTCAGTTAGAACCTTGCCCAGATATTTACCTCGATTTAGAAAAATTCGACAAGGTGCTGTACAACCTGCTCTCAAATGCGATGAAATTCACGCCCGCAGGTGAAAAGATCAGCGTTTCTCTTGAAGCGATCGACGATCGGTGCTGTTTGAGAGTTCGAGATACCGGAATTGGGATTCGCGCAGATCAACTGCCGCATCTATTCGAGCGATTCCGTCAGGCTGAAGGATCTGAGAATCGCAGCTTTGAAGGAACGGGTCTAGGGTTGGCGCTGGTGAAAGAACTGGTAGAACTGCACAGCGGACAAATTAAAGTCGAATCGAACTACGGGCAAGGAACTACGTTTACGATCGATTTGAGATTTGGTGCGGATCATCTGCTATCAGAACAAGTGACTGACGCGCAGAGTGAAGTGCAGACGAACCGAGCCGCAGTCGAACTTGCGGACTTAGATGTCGAGCTGCAAGACGATCGCGAACTCGAACCCGCTCCTGCGATCGAAACCTCAATTCACATCAATCAGCCGCGAATTCTCGTCGTTGATGACAATCCCGATTTGCGTTCTTACGTCTCTAGCGTTTTGAAACAGCAAGGCTATCTCGTTTGGACTGCCCGCAATGGTTCAGAAGGATTTGAACAGGCGAAAGCTCATTATCCATCGTTGATCGTGACCGATTTGATGATGCCGATCGTGTCCGGTTTGGAAATGATCCGCATGATTCGCGCTGAAGAGGATCTTAAAGGAATACCCATTATCTTGCTTACTGCGAAAGCCGACGAAGATACTCGGCTCGAAGGTGTGGAGCGGGGCGCAGATGCTTATTTATCGAAACCGTTCAATGATCGAGAATTGCTTGCTGAAGTCCGAAATTTACTGTCGCTTAAAGAAAACGAGCAGCGTGTTTCTCGGATCAATACCTATTTGACCGAATCGGTTCTACGTCGATTCTTGCCGCCAGCGCTTGTAAAACGGGCGGCTCAAGGCGACCTTACGCTTGATCTTCGCCCTGAACCTCGAATGATTACCGTGTTGTTCAGCGATATTGTCGGATTCACTCAGCTTTCAAATACTTTACGATCGCGCCGTGTTGCCGAACTCTTAAACGAGTATCTCACTGCGATGACGCGCTGCGTGTTTGAAAACGGTGGTACGGTCGATAAATTTATGGGGGATGCGATTTTGGCGATCTTTGGTGCGCCAGAAGAACTCACCCCAAATGAACAAGTCCGACGCGCGATCGCGGCAGCCCGCCAAATGTATTGCACGCTCGATCGACTGAATGCACAGTGGGAATCTCAGGGCATCGATCGGGTCAGTTTTCGCTGTGGGATTCATCAAGGAACTGCTGTGGTTGGAATGTTCGGGGGCGAAGAGCGAGCAGATTACACGGCGATCGGGCCGAGTGTGAATATTGCGGCTCGTTTGCAAGAAGCAGCGGCTCCGGGGGCGATTCTGATTTCTGCGGCGGTGGCGGATTATGTGGATGAAGACAATATTACCAAGGAAATTCCGCTGAAGCTAAAAGGCGTGGATGAAACGGTGCTGACGTTCTCGGTTAGTCCTTATCCGAGTTGTGTTCCGGTGCGTCATTGATTCTTTGATCCAAGCGGAACTAAAGTGCAGCGATCGTAGACGAGAGAGCTAGGATAGGGAAGTTTGTTCCGGTTGCTTTCGCGCGAGATTTCAGCATGGCGTTTTCTGTTTCAACGGATCGATCGAGACCGCAAGAATCCCCGATGCTCTGGCTATCCGTTTTAGCCGGATCGCTTGTGTTGCATCTTGCATTGCTTTTGCTCGGTCGCTGGTATCTTTCTCAAACCGCAAGCGCTCCGGCGGGTATTGCTCAGGCTCCACTCGATTTTGTCGAAATCGATCCAAACGCGCCAGTTCTAAAGCAACCCGTTACCCCTTCAAATACACCGACTCAAACTACGCCAAAAGTAGCTCCACCTCAGACTGCTCCGGTTGAACCTGCTCAGTCGCCAAGCTCGATCGAGAATTTAACGCCTCAATTCACGCCAGAGCGTCCTCGAACTCGCATCAATCCCTCTCCCAGTCCTGCACCTACGACTCCAGCCAGTCAGCCGAGTCGTTCGCAACCTGGACAACTCCCATCGGATCAAACGACTCCTCAGCGCAATTCGACTGCGCCTCCTACGACTCGACCCACCACGAATCCAACTACAAATCCGGGCGGAACGAATCCTTCTCAGCCTTCTAGTCCTCCTGATTCATCTACACCAGGAACAACAACGCCGCCCGGTTCTACTAGTCCAACTCAGCCTGAAACTCCCAGTGATGCCAATGCTGGAAATCCTAGCAGTCCGCCTGCTGGAAATCCGAATGCTCCAGTGAGTGGAGGAGAGCCTTTATCGATCGCGACTAATCTTCGAGGTGAAGTGTATGGAACGATTAATGAAGTTAGCTATCGACCTGAGCAGTATGCGAGAGGGACAGTTTCGCTAAAGTCCTCAGCACCCACTGAGAGCAGTTTCGACTATCCAAGCAAGCTTCCGGTTGATGTTTTAGATTTGCAGCTTGGGCTTCGGATTACTGGGAAAGGTGAAATCGTAGATGTTGAAGTTCTAGATGAAAGTCCGTCGTTGCAGGAAAATCCCAAGCTAAAAGAAAAAGATGTCAGGCAAGATATTCAGTCGATCGCGAATGGTTTCGTCCTGAAAGCCAACGCGGAGGGTAGCTTGGCATTTAACGTCAATCTAGATTCAAGCGGCAGAGATGCTTACCGAATTATGAACATTCGGATCTTTATCAAACAGTAACGATACGATCGCGGGTTTTGAAGGTGAATGTTTCTGCTTTTGCGTTGTATTGATCGAGAATGGGTGGATGTTCGATGACGGGGCGTTTGTAGTGGCTGATTAGCGCGTAGGGAAGCCATCTATCGATCGCAGTCAAGACGAGAAGCAGAACACCAATGCTGAAAAGGGTAATTCTTTGCTTCTTACGGATCTGTTTGTAGAACATCGAATGGGTATCTAAGTCTGTTTCATTAGAACTCAGATCAGCGTGTTTGAAGCAGGTTGGTTTCAGTCCCGTTGCCGGGATTTGTTTGTGCGATTGCGACGAACAATCAGCTTCAAATCTGGGGTGGTCAGTTTCAGTCCCCCGATCGCTCCTTCAACATCTCAACACCAACATTACGCCTCATAGCCGCATTCGCGGAGCTTAGAGCTGCATGAATCAAGCTTTTTTCTCGGTCGATACTGCTCAGATCTGAACGAATCGAGCTTTTTTCTCGATCGATGCTGCTCATACCGATTTCAAGAAAGGCAGCAACAAATAGCGTAAGCTTAATTTTGCGGTTGAGCGAGACATCAAATGGCTGGAATTACCCGATTTGAAATTCGAGAAAGTGTCGAGGAATTAGCGGCTCAGTTGCAGACAGAAACGAATCCAATTTTTAAGGAACGGCTGCAAGTGCTGTACTTGATGAAACTGCCGAATGCGATGAGCATCAGTGCGATCTCAATCGTGGTCGGCAAGCACCGAGGAACGCTGCAACGATGGCTGTCGATTTACCAGGCAGAGGGCTTGAGTGGGTTGCTGTGTGTAAAGCAGAGTCCCGGTCGTCCGTGCGTGATTCCAGGCTGGGCGGTAAAGCGATTGCAGCAACGATTAGCGGAACCGGATGGCTTCAGCAGTTATGGCGCGATCCAACAGTGGTTGTCAGACACCTTGGGAGTGGAAGCAGAGTATCGCACGGTGCATGAGTTGGTGCGCTATCGGCTCAACTCCAAGCTCAAAGCCGCTCATCCGGTTCATGCGAAGCAGAATGCTGCTGCCCTGGAGGGCTTTAAGCAAACCTTGGCGACGACCTAACCTTGCTCAAACAGTTTGCTGCCATCGAGAAACCAGGGTTTAGCCGCTTGCGCTACTTCGCTCAAGATGAAAGTCGCTTCGGTTTGAAGACGATCATGGGCAGACTGATTACCGCTCTGGGGGTCAAACCCTTGGGTAAGTGGCAGTGGCAGTTCAAAGCGTTTTGGCTGTATGGTGTGGTGGAACCGACGACGGGAGAGCGATTCTTTCTCCAGTTTTCGCACGTTGATAGTGATTGCTATCAACGCTATTTGGATGCGTTTAGCCAGCAGTATTCCGATAGTCTTAACATTCTTCAAGTAGATAACGGAGCGTTTCACAAAGCGAAATCGTTACGCATTCCAGACAACGTCATTTTACTGTTTCAACCGGCTTACTGTCCTGAGTTGAATCCAATCGAGCGACTTTGGCTACATTTGAAGAAAGATTTGCGCTGGAATTTTTTCAAAGACATCACTGAACTGCAAACTAAAGTGGACGAATTACTTAACGAATTGTCTAACGAAACTGTTGCTTCTCTCACTGGCTATAGCTTTATCCTTGATGCTCTATCTGTTGCGTCTATTCTTTAAATCGGTATCAGATCTGAACGAATCGAGTCTTTTTCTCGATCAATGCTGCTCACATCTCAATCGATCGCCTTCACGGGTAAATCGTTGGAGCCTTTTCGTCCTAAATTGGCAGTCAGAGGTCGATCGTTGCTGCCCAAACTCAAGACTTTGCCGCAAATGGCGTGACCTTACCGCCCAATGCTTCCACGATCGCAGTCGTATTTGCCGCCATCATTTTGATATAAGTCTCACCCGCGCTACCCGGTGCGCCGATCGAATCCGAATACAACTGCTGAGGCGCTAACTTCACCCCCGATTCTTGCGCCACCGTTTGAATCAGTGCAGGATTGATCGTTGTTTCCGCAAAAATCGCAGGAACCCGCGCCGATTTGATCGACTGCACCAATCGCTGTACCGTTTGAGCGCTCGGTTGCTCTTCAGTACTAATCCCGATCAGCGTTCCCGCGATCGTCAATCCGTAAGCCTTCCCGTAATACTGAAACGCATCATGCGTCGTCACCAAGCGACGATTCTGAGCCGGAATCGTTTGCATCTGCTGTTTGATCCACGCATCCAGTCGATTCATCTCCGCAATTAAGCGATCGGCATTCTGCGTCATTTTTTCTTGATCGTTCGGCACAAGTTGAATCAACCCATCCCGAACCGCCGCCGCCATCTTCGCCACATTTTGCACATCGCCCCAAACGTGCGGATCAGGCACTTTTTGCCCCTCCTTCTCAAGCTGCAACGGCGGAATCACTTCCCCGATCGCAATCTGTCGCACATTTGACCCTGCCGCTTTCATCAACCGAATCAGTCCCGGTTCTAAGTTATAGCCGTTGTACAAAATCAAGTCCGCTTTTTCCATCGCAGCCGTATCCGCCGGAACAGGCTCATACGTATGCGGATCGGCTCCCGGCTTGAGAATGCCAATCACTTGAACCGCACCCCCCGCGATCGTCGTTGCCAGATCCGTCAAGATCGTACTGGTCGAAACCACTCGCGGCTTTTGATTTGCTGATCGCTCTTGTCCCTCGCAGCTATACAGCCAAAGTGCGATCGCACCGCCCAACAAAAACTGCCGCCGCTTGAAGCCCTTTGCCATGTTTTGACTCTGATCTATTTCTTTAAGGAGATCAATTTAGCGCGAAAAGGGCAGAGATCCGATCGCTCTAAAGCGGGAAATTTTCTTCGTCGTCAATCTGCACATCCAAACTAGCAGACAATACTTCAGCGACCATCGCTTCGAGTTCAGCCACATTAATTCCGCGATCAGCTTGATCTTGCAGCGGATTTGTTAAAGGAATCAGTCGCAATTGTCGATCGTCTTGGATCAAATCAAATCGCGAACCGTCCTCGCTCTTGCTCAATTGCAAATAGTCAAAGCTGTAGACATTAAGATAAAGGGCGTGATTTGCCACCATCGTTGCACGATGCGGATCGGCAAACACTTCGAGAATGCAGCCTTCTCCGTCGCTCGTCGTTCTACCGTCGTGCGTGTGGACATAGCGCACGCGATTCAAGTCAGTCAACACGCGCTGCATATCCTGTTTGTCGATGATCATGCCATCGTCAATAATACAGGGGGCAGGAATTCGAGCATTGCGAGAAAATGAATCGTGGCTCATAACGCAAACAAAGGCAAAAAGGGGTGACAGAGGGAAGCGTAAACTCGATCTCTAACTCAAGTTGGATGCTTCCTATCGCAATTATGGCTGCAAATCGGGAATGCGATCCAGACGAAAGATACTAGAAGTTTACGTTATGTAAATGGGTTTGGCACAATGATTAATCGAGTCTGGAGTCAATGCCTTGCAGCAATTACGTTCTACACTTCTTTACCGATTCCCACTTCGGCAAATTTAGAATTTCGCGCGATCTCTCGGTTGGCTCCGATTGTCGGATTCGTCATCGGCGGACTTGTCGGCGGGCTAGATCTGAGTTTGGCGTATGTCGGAGTTCCCATTCTGACTCGAAGCGCGATCGATGTGGCGCTTTGGGTTGCGATTACGGGCGGGCTGCATCTCGATGGCGCGATGGATACGGCGGATGGGTTGGCGGTGATGAATCCCGATCGACGTTTGGCAGTGATGGCAGATAGTGCGACGGGAGCCTTTGGGGCAATGACCGCTGTGATTTTACTGCTGTTAAAAACGGTGGCATTAAGCGAGATTTCGACGAATCGGCTCTGGATTTTGATCGGGGTCGCGGGTTGGGGACGTTGGGGGCAACTGGTGGCGATCGCGAAATATCCCTATCTCAAGCCGACCGGAAAAGGAGCGTTTCATAAAGAAGGAATTCGATCGCTTTGGGAGGCAGTTCCGACGTTTGTAATTTTGGTGGGATTGAGTTTGAAAGTGCATCCGGCGATGATTGGCGGAAGTGCGATCGCGCTTTTCGTCGGGGCTTGGTTGAATCGGAAATTGGGCGGACAGACGGGCGATACGTATGGCGCGATCGTGGAATGGACAGAGGCGCTATTGCTCTGTTTGCTGACTGCGATTTAAACAAGTTCCACAATTTTTACAAAAACGAGCATCCGAATCGTGAAACGCTAAATCACAATTTGAGCAAATAATTTGAACTTGCTCGGCGGTTTTAACCAGTCGTTTGATCAAATCTCCGAGTTGCCAGGGAATCAGTACGATACCAGTTAGTACCATGAGAATTGTTAAAAATCGTCCCATTTCTGATATCGGCGTAATGTCTCCGAGTCCTGCGGTAGAAATGGTAGAAACCGAGAAATAAACGGCATCTAAAAATGTCCCGAATTTCGGATTAACTGTATGCTCAACTTGATAAATCAGACCTGAGTAAACAAAAATAATCGAGAAAACCGTAAAGATAATTCGCGTAAAGATTGCACTATCCTCACTGCTGACATAACCGAAGATTGTTTTACCTTGAATAAACCGGATCAATCTTAGAATCCGAAACCATCGGAAGATTCTTAAATATCCGGCGTTTGTACCGATCAAGAAAGGCGCGATCGACAATAAATCAATAATCGAATACAAACTAAAGATAAATTGAAATTTCTGTTCAGCGCACCAAACTCTTAAGCCGTATTCAATCACAAAAACAATGAGAATGAAATTCTCGATCGCGTCTAATATTTCTCTAATCTCGATCAGAATCTGATACGTTTCAGCAATAAAGATTCCAGAAGAAACTAATACTAATCCGGTGATAAAAAGATTGATGCTTTTTCCCAAAGGAGTATCAATATCTTCGAGATAGAACGCGATCTTTTCGCGGAATGGCGACATATAAATAAAAAATGCTGGATTTGAGACATTTTGACTCAAAATCCAGCATTCTCTCCACAATTAGAGATTCGATTTTAGGTTGCGACTTTCGTATCCACATTGAGCAATTCCGCGATCGCTTGATGTTCTGCCGCTGGATGGGTCGGAACCTCATGCCGCGTATCCGTAATCAACCAATCGAGCGAGGCAGCTTGAACATCGATCGTTGCTCCCGTCTTATCCACACAGAACCGACCAAACACCAACTTATCCACCAGTCGCACCCCAGGGCCCAACCGCGACCATTCAAAAATCACGCTGTTATCAACTGTTGCCCCGCTGCAAATCCAGCAGTTATGTCCGATCATCGCAGGCCCTACGATCTTTGCACCATCCTCAATACAAGTCATACTGCCGATATAAACTGGGCCTTGAATATCCACTTTGTCCCAGTTCACCGACACATTCAGCCCGGTATAAATGCCCGGAGCCACTTCGCGCCCAGGAATCGGCACATTCTTGATCTCGCCGTTCAGCACTCCGCGAACCGCCTGCCAATAATCTGGAACTTTACCAATGTCCACCCACTCAAAGTCCATCGGCAACCCATAGAACGGCGCACCCATTTCCACAAGTTTCGGGAACAACTGCCCCCCGATATCAAACTCAACGTCCGACGGAATATAGTCGAGAACTTCGGGTTCAAAAATGTAGATCCCGGTATTGATATTCGTACTTAACGCTTCCTCGATCGACGGTTTTTCCTGAAATGCTTTGATCTTCCCGTCCTCATCGGTCACTACTACGCCATAGCTCGATACTTCTGACTGATCGACCGTCTTCATAATCACCGTCGCGATCGAGCCTTTCTCCCGATGCCACTTCACCGCTGCGGTCAAATCCAAATCAATCAGCGCATCGCCGCACAGCACCACAAACGTATCATCAAAGAACGGCGAGAAATCTTGAATCCGCTTCATGCCGCCTGCTGATCCAACCGCTTCACCGACCAAATCCCCATCGACAATGCGACCCTCAAACGAATAACCAATCTGAACACCGAAGCGCTGCCCATCTTTGAAGTAGCTTTCGATCTCATTTGCCAAGTGGCTCACATTGACCATGATCTCGTCAAAGCCGTGTTGACGCAGCAACTCCAGCAAGAACTCCATCACAGGTTTTTGCAGGATCGGAATCATCGGCTTGGGAATCGTATAGGTAATCGGTCGAACTCGTGTACCTTTCCCCGCCGCCAAAATCATGGCTTTCATAAATCGTTTCTCTCCAACCCTACGCCATCAATTTTCATGCGATCGCTTGATTAACTGGACGATTTCGCGCTGAATTTAGCCCAAATCATCCCAAGGGAGCCTAGAGCGCGATCGGACTCTAGAAGTTTTTGAGATTATGTCAACCCTAACGTACCCAGGTTCATCTTGAATTCATCTGAAAGACGAGTTTCTTCCAAGATGCCATGAAAGCGCGGTCGGGCTGAGAAAGCTCTCTTGCATTATCGCTGATAGCTTCAGTGTTCTATCAGTACGGATGATTCTGTGTTTCGGGTTTCTCGCAGAAGCAGTCGCCTTGATCACTCTCTTGGGCAAAATGGGTCAATCTCTAATTTGGCACAAGTCACACGGCTTCAGTACTTTTACAGGTCTTCTTGCCGTATAAATGCCTGTTCGTATTTATACGGCAAGGGAACTTTAAGATTGTGCGAAGTCGATACGAAGTTTCCGCAAAGGTGCGGAGTTTTGTGAACGACCGGTTTCCCTGGTGGTGTCTTAAGTTCTGGAGTTTTCGCAGGTGATTGATAAGTAAGAAGTTTCTCGTTTCAGAAATGGAATCAGCGCCTCTTGTAGGAATGACTGAAGCCTAAAATTCACGCAGGTGAAAAAAGGTAAATCCAAGATCTGACCGTGGACGTATTTAGTTATGGCACTTGGGCAGAAAACATTCGGTGAGCGAGTCGTTAACTTTAGTTCATAGACATGGTGAGGATGGTATGAACGCTCGTACTTTTATAGACGGCAACAAATCGAAGCAACAAATTGCAAGTCTGGGTCGTGTTCCCGTGGTGAGTCGCCGCCGCTCTCCAAAAGTCGATCGCTCAACTGCAAAAAGAATTTCTCGACCCCAAACGGTCTGGCTTGATCCCGCTGCTCAAGATCGCTTATTGCGCCAGCAATCATTAACAGACGCGAAACAAGGTTACTATCTCGAAGCGATCGCTGGATTAACAATTTTGATCGATCGCAATCCTGAAAATGCGACAGACTATAATAACCGAGGTTTAGTCCATTATCAGTGCGGACATTTGGAAGCTGCAATCGAAGATTACGATGAAGCAATTCGCCTCAATCCCAAGCTTACAGGCGCTTACAACAATCGCGCGAACTACTACGCGGCTCAAGGATTGTTGCTCGAAGCGATCGCAGATTATGAAATGGCGATCGATCTTGATCCCACGAATATTCGCGCTTGGTTAAATCAAGGCATTACATATCGAGATTTGGGGCTGTATTCGCAAGCGATCGACAATTTTGACCAGGCGCTTCAGATTAAAGAATTACTGTCTGTGAATCTAGATGACAACTTGGTGTTAGAGGCACATATTTACGGCGCACGAGGCAGAGCGCATCATTTAGCAGGCGACTGGAATTATGCGATCTCCGATTATCGCCGGACATTAGATCGCGTTCCCGAATCCGAGATTTCAGGAAAAAGATTGCGATCGCAAGTCAGCAAATGGATGCAGGAATTGACGAACTAAACGCGACTGAAAAGCGACACCATCAATCCAAGCACCACAAAGACGATCGCGGCTCCGATCGCGTCTATCTTTCGCTCAGACAGCCGAAATGCAGGCTGTAACCAAAAACTCAGCAGTTTGGTAATTCGCGGCATAACTGCCCAAGTGAGCAGCGAAGAGGTGATGAAATTGTTTAGCAGCATCACGCTCGCAGGCGACCAAGACTGTAACCAGCCAAACGTTGAAAACAACTTAGACTGAATCATCACCAGAGGATAAAGCCCTAATACAACTGCCATAACTTGCTTCCAAGGCGGAGGCCCTAAACTCGATCGTTCTTGTCCTGCCTGAGTCGAAAACCACCCTTCTAGTCCTGTAGTAAACGACTTGAACTTATAGTTCTCAAAGATCTCCCGCCCCGATTCGACCAAATGTTCTCGATCGCTAGAATTCAGCCAATCGTTTAAATGATTGGGCGTATCGAAATGCACGATCGAATACCATTTGATCACACCATCCACACAGTACAGCGGCGGACAGATATCTTTTCTGACAAATCCTCGATGTTGTTCAGCGGTCTGCATTAAGGCGCTGTGCCATTGTAGAAAAGCAGCTTTGTTTTCGTTCGGAACAATGTGTTCTAGAACAACAGTGGAGTAGAAAACGCGATCGTCGTGATCAGAATGTGGCATTCGTTTAGATTTAGAGAGTGAATCGTTCTCAGCAGATGAATAATTCTATTAAAGCGCTCGCTAACAACGATACTGAAAACAACGATCGAGTTATCCGCATCAGAATTGCCAAGCGTTGAAATAAATTCTCACAGATCTGCACAGTAATACAGCACTTTGGCAATCTCTCTCAAGGTATATTTATTGTTCGGAATTTAGGCATAGCCTGATAAAGCACTAGAAATTGGCTTAAAGCGAAGCACAATTCTATAATTCTGAGTAAAAAATCAAGGTCGATCGCTTTGAAATGATATGTATTTTTCTAATCGCAATTCCATTTTATTGATGCGGCCTTCTACGATAAGTGACGCTTTGCATGAGTGACGCTGTTTCGATTCAATCTTTTGACCATTTAGAACTCTATGTCGGCAATGCAAAACAAGCGGCGATGTTTTACGATCGCGGCTTTGGTTTTCAGTCGATCGCATATCAAGGACTCGACACCGGAACGCGCGATGTTGCTTCTTATGTGATGCAGCAGGGCGAAATTCGCTTAGTGCTGAGTTCTGCGCTTGATCCAAGTCATCCGATCTCGCTAAAAACCGCAAAGCATGGGGATCATGTCGCGCTTATTGCGTTAAGCGTCTCAGATGTCGATCGGATCTTCACAATCACTACATCACGCGGCGCTTTAACGGCAGTTCCACCCACCGAAGAGACAGACGAAACGGGAACTTATCGACACGCGACGATTTATGGATACGGCAATACGTTAATCAAATTTGTGCAACGCGATCGCTATCATGGCGTTTTCGCTCCGGGATTTGTTCCACGTTCTACGCAACCCCATTTAGATGCTGGATTAATCAAAATCGATCATGTGGTTGGAAACGTTGAGAAAGGACAAATGAATCACTGGGTACAATTCTTTGAGAATGTACTGGGATTAAATTTGTTAGTGCAGTTTGATGATCGTACGATCGCAACCGATTATTCTGCGCTAACCTCATCGGTGATGCAAAACGCAACGGGAGCGATCAAACTTCCGATCAATGAACCTGCGATTGGAAAAGGAAAATCTCAGATCCAGGAATTTCTAGAATACAATCACGGCGGGGGAGTTCAGCACGTTGCTTATTTGACTCGCGACATTGTTGAAACTGTGACCAAACTGAAAGATTTAGGCATTGAGTTTCTCAGCGTTCCCAGTTCGTATTACACCGATTTGGAAGTGCGAATCGGCAGAATTGATCAATCGATCGAGCAATTAGCCAAACTCGGAATTTTAGTTGATCGCGATCGTGAAGGGTATCTGCTCCAAATCTTTACTCGTCCTGTCCAAGATCGCCCCACTTTATTTTTTGAGATTATCGAACGCCACGGATCGCAAGGATTCGGTGAAGGAAACTTTAAATCTTTGTTTGAAGCGATCGAGCGAGAACAAGCTTTGCGAGGAAATCTTTAAGACTGGAAAAAGACACGATCGCTTGTGTTATCAAAGATCCATCAATCCCTGTTTCTCATATGGACAGCCTGACCCAAAATCAACTCGCTCAAATCGTTGCAGAAGTCGATCGCTTCTCCCAACAGGACGACGCTGAATTAGATGACGCGCAGATTAAACAGATTTTAGAAAATCTCAATTTACCAAGCAATCTCCTCGAAGATGCGATCGCTCAATTACGCAAACGTCAATCTTTAGCCCAACAGCAACAGCGACATAAAATCGTCATTTCAACGATCGCGATTATGATTGCAGGATTGATTACTACGATCGCAGTCGTTTATCAAAAACAACAAAACAAAATCGATCGAATTTCAGCCATTCAAGATAACGTGACATTACAAAATCCGGTAAAGTCTGTTACACAGTTCGATCGACAAAAAGATACGCAGATCTTTTATCGCGTCACCCTAAAAAATGCTCCGATTAATGATCGACTGATAATCAGTTGTCGCTGGACTGATTCCACAGGTCAAACTGTGCATCAAAGCCGCTCTCAAACTCAAGAAATTACGCGATCGCCCTGGACAACTTTTTGCAATGCTCCACTCACACCGCAATCCCAAATAGGAACTTGGAAGGTAAGGATGAGCGTAGAAGAGAGATCGATTAGCGATCGAACATTTGTTGTGAAATGATCAATCGGATTCTCTAGACTAGATTGAATTCGTGCAAGAAAGGACTCACCACCATGACCGACACACTTTCCAGCAACACACTTCCCTATGACGTGGAACAGGCAGTACGAGAGCGCTACGAAGCGGGCGCACAACAACCACAAGCCTCGCTTTGTTGCCCAACCGACGGCTACGATCAGAGCTATCTAGAGATTTTGCCGCAAGAAATCATCGAAAAAGACTACGGCTGCGGCGATCCCACTCGATATGTAAACCCTGGTGAAACTGTAGTCGATCTCGGTTCTGGAGCCGGAAAAAACTGCTACATTTTGGCGCAAAAAGTGGGCGCGACCGGAAAGATCATCGGGGTTGATATGAATGACGAAATGTTAGGTTTGTCGCGCAAATATCTTGCTTCAATGAGCGAGAAGCTTGGCTATGAAAACGTTGCATTCGTCAAGGGCAAAATTCAAGACCTAGCGCTGGATTTGGATTTAGTACAACAGTGGCTAGAACAGCATCCGATCCAGTCCGTGGGGCAGATTCCAGCGTTTGAATCAGAATGCGATCGCTTACGTCAATCTCAGCCTTTAATTTCGACAGACAGCGTTGATGTTGTTATTTCCAATTGTGTTCTCAATCTTGTTCGTCCTCAAGATAAAAAACAACTATTTCAGGAAATCTTTCGTGTTCTTAAACGGGGTGGACGAGCCGTAATCTCTGATATTGTCTGCGATGAAGCCCCAACAGATAAGATCTTGAACGATCCTGAACTTTGGAGCGGTTGTATTGCAGGCGCATTTCGTGAGAATGAGTTTCTAGAAATGTTCGAGCAGGCAGGGTTTTACGGGGTTGAAATTCTGGCGCGTCAAACTGAACCTTGGCAAGTGATCGATGGCGTAGAATTTCGATCTCTGACGGTGCAAGCGTTCAAAGGAAAAGAAGGCGAATGTCTAGAACGCAATCAAGCGGTAATTTATCGCGGCCCTTGGAAGTCGGTGCAAGATGACGATGGACACATACTCTATCGGGGTGAACGCATGGCAGTGTGCGATAAAACGTTTCATATTTACACGAATCAGAATGGTGCTTATCATTCTGATATCATTCCCGTTCCGCCGCGTGATTCAGTTCCATTCGATTCTGCGATACCGTTTAATTGCTCTGACGATTCGATTCGCGATCCCCGTATCACCAAAGGCGTAAATTACCGCGACACGATCGACCAACAGTCCGACGATTGCTGTAGCCCTCAAAGCTGCTGCTAACAGTAAGCGAAGCGTTGTAATGCTCTATTACAACGCTTTTTCTACCAAAACAAGGTTAAGAAAGGGTTAACTAAGAGTAAAGATAAGCGGATTGCTCCGATGATTTGAGAACATCATTTCAGGGAGATGGTTGGTGTACATTGCTCTCCTCTTTCTCGCGACTCTATTTTTGGCATACTCCAACGGGGCAAATGACAACTTCAAAGGAGTTGCAACCCTATTCGGGAGCCAAACGACCAGCTACAAAACCGCGATCGTTTGGGCAACGCTCACTACATTTGCAGGCTCAATCTGTTCGGTGTTCTTAGCTTCCGCACTGGTCAAAAGCTTCTCTGGTAAAGGACTCGTCCCAGACGCGATCGCAAACGGAACCGATTTTCACTTAGCGATCGCGCTTTCGGTTGGAATCACCGTGATGTGATTTTAGCAACGCAGCTAGGATTTCCAATCTCGACGACACATGGCTTAACAAGTGCGCTCGTCGGTGCAGGATTAGTTGCGATCGGAACTCAAGTAAACTTTGCAGCATTGCAAAAATCGTTTCTCTTACCGTTGCTGCTCAGTCCTGTTCTAGCAATTCCTTTAGCAATGCTCGTATTCTGTTGCTCATTTTCTCCGGCTTAAACTTGGCATTGAAAAAGAGAATTGCGTTTGCGTGGGTGAAACGGCAATGCAGTTTGCCACGCCCGATAATGTTGCGTTAGATAATTCAATGATAGTCAGCGCTCCGTCGCTTTCAACAGGCTCGATCAAAGAGTGCAATCAGCGTTATGTCGGCAAAGCCTGGGGCGTGAAAACTCAACGTCTAATCGATGCTGCCCACTTTCTTAGTGCTGGAGTGGTTAGCTTTGCAAGAGGCTTGAACGATACGCCGAAAATTGTGCCGTTGATGCTTGGGATTCAAGCCGTTTCGATGCAGGGGGGTGCATTTGCGATCGCGCTATTTATGGCGATCGGGGGCTGGCTCAACTCTCGACGAGTCGCAGAAACGATGAGTAAGCGAATCACAGCAATGAATGCAGGGCAAGGATTTACAGCAAATTTGATTACCGGAATCTTGGTGATTGCGGCAAGTCGGTTTGGGTTGCCCGTCTCAACGACTCATGTTTCCGTGGGTTCAATTTTCGGCGTGGGTCTGATTTCTCGGCAGGCAAATTCTCGCGTCTTCACCCAAATTCTGCTGTCCTGGATTCTAACTTTACCGATCGCGGCAACTCTCAGCGCTTTCTTTTATAGCGTTACCAAAGCGTATTAGGACGTATATTAGAGGGGTAGTGTTGTGAAGCATGGCTATGGCTGCCCCCTACAGCGAAGATATGCGCTCCAAAGCAATTGCTGCGGTGAAACGTGGTGAACG
>JAHHHU010000038.1 GCA_019359175.1 Phormidium tanganyikae FI6-MK23 | reverse complement strand
TGCTTCGATGGACATTTCAGGGTCTTACCACAGGTTCGATTGAACAACGCTCGATTAAAGAAGATGAATTGTTAGGTTCTGAGCAACATCGTCCTTACTAAGCGAAAGTGCATAACACCCTCTAGGGTTGTACATCAGCCAATAATATAGAGAGGTAGACCCGTGTTTAACTGCAATAGACGTGTTTAACTGCAATAGATAAGTGGAACAAAATCCTGACTAAAGAAAAGGTATTTTCGACAGTAAGCGATGCAAGATGGAAAAATTAGGAAACTTGAACATAAGCCTAAATGGTTTGACGTACTCGCAAATTTCTTTGTAATGCTGGAACTTCTGCCGCACCCCGCAGAAGAGCAATTGGTTGAAGCGCGTTTAGAAATTTCTAGCAAAATTAGGGACTCTTGAGGAAATTAGATGCAGCTTCCCGTAGTCGTTCTACATCGCGCATGGGGGGTGCACCAAATAGGCGTTTGTACTCCCGGTTGAAGTGCGAGGCATCATCATAACCCACATGGTAAGCAGCACTGGTTGCGTCCATGTTCTCTCCCAACAAGAGGCGGCGAGCCTCTTGGAGCCGCAGTTGCTTTTGGAACTGCAACGGACTCATAGCTGTAACAGACTTAAAGTGATGGTGGAAGCCAGAAACGCTCATTCCTAGCTCTCGTGCGATCGTTTCAATCCGCAGTGGTTGATTGAACTCTTTCCGCAATCGATCGACCGCTTTAGCAATGTGGTGGGTGTAGCCACCGAGAACGGCAATCTGGCGCAGCCGAGAACCTTGCGCTCCCATCAAGAGTCGATAGATGATTTCCTGCTTAATCAGTGGCATTAGAACCTGAGCTTCGGCGGGGGCATCCAGAAGCCGAACGAGCCGGACTACGGCATCTAATAGATCTATATCTAATGGACTAACATCGATCGCTTTGACACTAGCCCCCCTTTGTGCAGAAGAATAGCCTGCCTCAACCATGACTGAACCGACCAGGCTAGGATCGAGATCGAGGCGAAGGCTCAGAAAGGGCTTCTCCGGGGATGCTTCCAGAATTCGGCTGGCAATCGGTAGTTCGACCGTCCCTAGCAGATAGTGCATCGGATCGTACTGATAGCAATCGCTACCCAAAAGCACTTCTTTGCTGCCCTGAGCAATCACACAAAAGGCAGGAATAGAGACACTATGGACGCATTCCGAAGGGGAGGAGATGCGATAGAAGTGCAATCCTTGCAGTGGCTCGATCGTCCCATCCTGACGGGTCGCCTGGGCAATGCGCTCAGTCAGTTCATCCCGGTTGGCTTGCGCTCTGTCTGCCTCGCGCGTTGACTGCGGGTCGTTGATTAGAGCCACATCAAACGTTTCAATGGTTTTAGCAGCGTTCATGTCTAAGTTTGCAGGATTGTACAACGATCTTAGACGATCGTTCTATAGCCTGCCTGCCAGAACCCCTAAGATAAAGCTAAAGCAATGAAACGTGATTCCGGCTGCTTGCAAGCATCTGGACTTTTATTTAAGAGCAATCTCAGTTTTGATTGGGCAAACGATGCGCCTACCTGGTAACCAAACCGGCAAGGCGAACCTTGCTGCTTAAAAAATTTCATCCCTATTGATAGAGAAACGATCAGTGCCCAATTTCTACGATTGGGCTAGCCAGAGGAATTAAGCAATGGACATCAAACGCAGTGGCTCACAGCCTTCCACCAAAGGACTGGCCGAATATTTTACCGGCACGGTTCGCATTGACCCCCTGTTTCAGGCGAATGATCCAGCACGCACGGCGGGAGCCAGTGTCACGTTTGAGCCGGGTGCTCGGACTGCATGGCACACCCACCCGTTAGGACAGACCCTGATCGTGACGGCTGGCTGCGGTCTGGCACAGCGCTGGGGTGAAGCGATCGAGCAAATTCGACCGGGGGACGTGATCTGGTTTTCGCCCGGTGAGAAGCATTGGCACGGTGCCACACCCACTACAGCCATGACGCACATCGCCATTCAAGAGGCGATCGACGGCAAGCCCGTGGACTGGCTGGAGCAGGTTAGCGACGAGCAGTACGAAGGAAAATCTTAATGCTTCTGAAATGGTTTCCAATCAAGGGGAAAAACTGCCAGAAGAGAATGCTGGTTTTGCTCCTCACCCTGGCGATGTCCTTCAGTTACTCAGCCTGCCGTGCCGACAACAGGATGCCTGGCAGTGCCTCATCGAAGCTGCCAACTGAACGATCAACCCAGCAGGCAAACAGTATGAAGATCAACATCAAGGTCGGAGACAAAACCGTTACAGCCATGTTGATCGACAACCCAACCACACGAGATTTTGTTTCCCTGCTGCCGTTAACGCTGACGATGAACGATTTGTTTGGCAGAGAAAAGTTTGCCCACCTTCCGAGAGCGATTTCGCAGGAGGGAGAGCGAACCAAAACCTATGACGTTGGAGACATCATTTACTGGTCTCCCGGTCCTGATGTAGCTATTTATTATCGCCACGACGGCCAAGCAATCCCTGAGCCCGGCATCATCACGATCGGCAAGATCGATGCTGCCTTAGGGGCATTCAACGAAGCATTCAATGTCCCTGGTTCTATCAACGTGACGGTAGAGCTAATTGAGTAAAAACTTTAAAGGAGATAGAAATCAAACTGCTTGCGACAAAGACTTCCCGAATCAGCAACACAAGGAGTAGAAAATGACGACAAATGAGAATGGAAGCTACAAAGGCAAAGTTGCTTTTGTCACTGGAGCAGCGAGCGGCATCGGTCGAGCGACGGCGCTAGCGTTTGCCCGTGAGGGTGCCAGCGTGTCGGTTGCTGATGTTTCAGAACCGGGCAAGCAAGAAACGGCTCGCATGATTGAAGACCTGGGCGGACAAGCGATCGCCGTCAGGTGCGATGTGACGCGGGCTGAAGATGTGAAGGCGGCTCTGGATAAGACTGTTGAGGCCTTCGGGCGGCTGGACTTCGCCTTCAACAACGCGGGCATCGAGCCGAAGCAGGCGGCTCCGACTGCGGAGTACGAGGAGGAGGAGTGGAACCGGATTATCGACATCGACCTGCGCGGCGTTTTCCTGTGCATGAAGCACGAGATCCCGCTAATTCTCAAGCAGGGACGCGGCGCGATCGTCAACACGTCTTCGGGTGCGGGCATCATCGGCATCAAGAGTAGCCCCGCGTACACCGCCGCGAAACATGGCGTGATCGGACTGACCAAGGCAGCGGCGCTCGACTATGCGTCGCAGAACATTCGCGTCAATGCCGTCTGTCCCGGCTATATCGACACCCCCATGATGGGTCGCTTCACTGGCGGCACGGATGAAGGGCGCGCGAAGGTGTTTGCGGAGGAGCCGGTCGGTCGGATGGGCAAGCCCGAAGAGATCGCCGAGGCTGTCCTCTGGCTGTGCTCGGACGCGGCTGCCTTCGTCGTTGGGCACGCCATGGTCATCGATGGCGGTCAGACGGTGCAGTGATGTTCGTCGCCAACCTGATCAAACCTAAACGCACGACAACAAAGCATTGCCCATAGTCTGGATGGAACAGGTCAGTGACAGCAGTATCAGACACCAAAGATAAACAACTAGGAGCATCTCATGTACAACACGAAAGCTTACTCCGCAGTCAGTGCCACATCACCATTGGCATCTGACACGATCGCGCGGCGTGATCCAACCGAACACGATGTGCAGATTGAAATTCTCTTCTGCGGCATTTGCCATTCCGACCTCCATTCAGTGCGGAACGAGTGGAGCGATTTCATGTCCACAACTTATCCGATCGTGCCCGGTCATGAGATCGTCGGACAGGTCACTCAAGTCGGTTCGGCAGTGACGAAGTTCAAGACTGGCGATCGAGTGGGAGTTGGCTGTATGGTCAATTCGGATGGCACCTGTCCCAATTGCAAAGCTGGCCTTGAGCAGTTTTGCCAGAATGGCACCTTCACCTACAACTCCCCAGACAAGCACAAGACCGCGACCGTTACCTATGGTGGCTACTCCAACAGCATTGTTGTCGATCAACGCTTTGTGCTGCGCGTTCCCCCAAACCTTGATCTGGCTGGAGTTGCGCCGCTTCTGTGTGCAGGCATCACCACGTATTCGCCACTCCGTCATTGGGGCGTCACAGAGGGTAAGAAAGTCGGCGTGGTCGGTCTGGGTGGGCTGGGGCACATGGGCGTGAAGCTGGCTCATGCGATGGGAGCGCACGTTGTCGTCTTTACCACGTCCCCCGACAAGAAAGAAGACGCGCTCCGCCTCGGTGCTGATGAAGTGGTCGTCTCCCGTAACAGCGATGAAATGCAGAAACACGCGGGTAGCTTCGACTTTATCCTCGACACGGTCTCTGCCAAGCACGACATTAACGCCTATCTCAATCTACTCAAACTCGATGGCAACATCACCCTGGTCGGCGCACCTGAAAAGCCTCTGGAGGTTGCGGCCTTCAGCCTGATCATGGGTCGCCGTAATCTCTCTGGCTCTAACATCGGTGGTATTGCCGAAACCCAGGAAATGCTTGACTTTTGCGGGGAACACAACATCACCGCCGATGTTGAAGTCATCCCCATCCAGAAGGTCAACGAAGCGTATGAAAGACTGCTCAAGTCGGATGTGAAGTACCGCTTCTCAATCGATATGGCATCGCTTAAATCGGAATAATCTATCCGCTGCATGCAAGACATCTTCATTCAATACATTTGCCTGATCTTGATCATTCTCGGACTGGTCATGATCGCGAATAAGTTGCGACTGGCTTACCCGATCGTGCTGGTATTGGGCGGACTTGCGCTGAGTTTCGTCGCTCCGTTTTCAAAGATCACCATTAACCCGGAGCTAGTTTTTCTGATTTTTCTCCCCCCCCTGCTGTATGAAGCGGCGTGGCAAGGGTCGTGGAAAGAATTCTGGAAATGGCGAGGGTTAATCATCGGTTTTGCGTTTCCGATCGTCATCTTAACGTCATGCGTGATTGCAGTCGTCTCCAGTGCGCTCATTCCCGGTTTTACGCTAGCGATGGGCTTCCTTTTGGGTGGCATTATCTCCCCGCCTGATGCCGTTTCCGCGACGACGATCATGCGGCGGGTCAATGTGCCAAAATCGCTAGTCAGTTTGATTGAAGGCGAAAGCTTGCTTAACGATGCCTCGTCGCTGATCGTGTTTCGGTTCGCGTTGGCGGCAGTTCTCACCGGACAGTTTCAATTTCAAGCCGCAGCCGTCAACTTTGGTTTCGTGATTTTAGCGGGAATCGCAATCGGTCTGGTTGTGGGGTTGATTTTCTATGGCATTCATCGGTTATTACCGACAACGTCCAGCATCGAAATTGTTTTAACGCTGGTGACGCCTTACTGCATGTATTATGCGGCCGAACACTTTCAGGGTTCAGGCGTGCTAGCGGTCGTTAGTGGTGGATTGTTCTTATCCAGTAAGCGTGATCGCTTGCTGAGTTACCAGAGCCGGATTGAAGGCGTCAATGTCTGGACGAATCTGGTCTTTGTCTTGAACGGATTGATTTTTTTGCTGATCGGACTCGAATTGCCGTTTGTCGTCCGGCAGCTTGGAACCATTAGTTTGGGCAGTGCCATTTGGTATGGATTGATCGTCGCGATCGTGCTGATCGGAACACGGCTACTTTGCACCCTAGGAACGTCTGTTTTGATGCGAGTCATGAGCCGCTTTATCACGGTGTCAGACCCGAATCCAGGCTGGAAAGGTCCACTAATTTTTGGTTGGGTGGGAATGCGCGGTGTGGTATCGCTGGCATCTGCACTTTCCATCCCGCTACTGACTCCAGCCGGACAGCCATTTCCCTACCGTGAGCTCATTCTCTTCATCACGTTTATCGTCATTCTCATCACCCTGGTTTTTCAAGGATTAACGCTGCCCTGGCTGATTCGCACCGTCAACCTCAGAGATCGGTTTACCCTCATCCCTGAGCCAAAACAGGAGCT
Organism: Phormidium tanganyikae FI6-MK23; assembly: GCA_019359175.1. Lineage (GTDB taxonomy): Bacteria > Cyanobacteriota > Cyanobacteriia > Leptolyngbyales > Leptolyngbyaceae > Leptolyngbya > Leptolyngbya tanganyikae. The sequence goes on along the minus strand of JAHHHU010000038.1, from coordinate 25,105 downwards.
GATCATTCAAAAGAAATTAGCGCAGGCTTCGCTTCAATTCCTACAAGAAAAATACAGTGGCGAGCGGGCGCAAAACGAACATCTGGATAATCTGTTCTCTAAGCTCGAAATTAATCTGAAGTTTTTCGATCGCCAACTTGAAGAATCAAACTTTGCCTGGCAAAACTCAATAAAAGGCTATCAATCGATTTATCTGGAAGTGCTGGAGCGACGACGAGAGTTACTGAACAACATGAATCGCCGTGCCGAGTTTGATGAAGCGTTGCTCAGGAAGTATTTTTTGTTGATCGACTTGGAAGAATTCAGAGTCCGGGAGATCGGTGCACAAGAATCCGGCACCGAGTGAGAAGAAATGATCAATTGCAACCAATATCAGTTCTACATCAAAGGAAAAAAACAATGCAAACGCGCAAACTTGGCAACAGTAACTTAGAAGTTTCAGCGATGGGCTGGGCTGCATGGGCATGAGCTTTTTGGCTCACTGCCGCACCCCGCAGAAGTCCTGGTGCTGAGCCTCACTTTGATCGATTTTCTAAAACTCAGTCTGGATAAAGCTTTACAGCCTATCTTGCACTTTTTTGCCTGTATGTCGGCTCAACTCCCTTTAGGTTAAGAAATAGTTAACAGAGGCTTAATTAACAGTAGTTGATATAAAGATAAGTTCATATCAATGTTCATTCATACCATTCGCGCTGACTGCACAGCCAGCAGGGTTATCCAGTATGAGTTCCTCTCAACTTGTCTCTCAGTCAGCTTGTGCCCACAAATTAAGAATTCTGGCGGACTCAACCCGTTTAGCGGTACTGCAAATGCTGATGGAGAAACCGCTGCACGTTCAAGACATGAATGCTGTTCTTGGGCTAGAGCAAAGTTTGCTGTCTCATCATTTAAAAGTGCTGCGGCAAGAGGGCTTTGTGACCGCTATTCGGGATGGTAAAGCGGTGCTGTATCACCTAGCGGCTTCAGTACAACCTGCACAGGCAGATCGAGCGGTCGATTTAGGGTGCTGTCTGCTCACGTTTGAATGAATTGACTGGTTGATGCTCATCCTTGTTGTTTAAGCTATGAAACATCTACAAACTTTAGCTCCCTTATCGCTTGCGATCGCTTGCTTCTGGCTACAGTCCTGTAGCAAACCTTCCACCTCGGCTCAACCGCAAGGCAAGTTGGTTTTGACGGGGTCGAGTACCGTTGCACCACTTACGGCTGAAATTGCCAAGCGGTATGAGGCGGAACATCCCGGTGTCCGAATTGATGTGCAGTCCGGCGGTTCTTCGCGGGGGATTGCAGATGCTCGTCAAGGAGTGGCAGACATCGGCATGGTGTCTCGAACCTTGAAAGAGAATGAGAAAGATTTGCAAGCGTTCACCGTCGCTAATGATGGCGTTTCAGTGATTCTGCACAAAGACAATCCGGTGAATCAGTTAAGCGATCAGCAGGTTATTGAGATCTATACGAAGAGAATCACAAACTGGAAAGCGCTTGGCGGATCGGACGCGCCAATTACCGTTGTGAACAAGGCAGAAGGGCGCTCAACCCTCGAATTGTTTGCAAACTACTTCAAGCTAGAGCCAAAAAATATCAAAGCGGATGTCGTGATCGGAGACAACGAGCAGGGAATCAAAACGGTTGCGGGCAATCCGAACGCGATCGGCTATGTGTCAATCGGGTCAGCAGAGTACGGTGCGACGCACGGAACCCCGATCAAACTGCTACCAGTTAAAGGCATCGAAGCCTCGATCGCGAATGTTGCCGCCGGGAAGTTTCCGATCGCTCGTCCATTGAATCTTGTCACAAAAACGGCTCCAACCGGATTGCAGCAAGAGTTCATTGATTTTGCCCGTTCACAGAAGGTACAGGACATTGTTAAGCAGCAATACTTCGTTCCACCGACGCAGTGAGGCAGTACTGGTTTGGGGGCTGCGAGGATTAGCTTTAGTCTCTGGCGCGATCGTGCTGCTGATTCTGATTTTCCTTGTGTGGGAAGCAATTCCGGTGTTACAGCAGGTGAATGGGCTTCGCTTCTTCACAGATGCTTCTTGGCATCCCGCAAGCAACGAGTTTAATCTCACCCCGATGCTGGTCGGGACGATGCTGGTCATGGCGGCATCAGTCCTGATTGCGACACCGCTAGGGATTCTGTCAGCAGTGTTTTGTCAATACTATGCGCCGCCTGCGATCGCCCAACTCTATCGCCGCCTGATCGAACTTTTGGCGGGCATTCCCTCGGTCGTTTATGGATTCTGGGGCTTAGTGGTGCTTGTGCCCTTGATTGGACGACTGCATCCACCTGGTCCAAGCGTGTTGGCTGGAACACTGATTCTCACGCTGATGATTTTGCCGACGATCGCCCTGGTTGCAGATGCCAGCTTTGCGAATGTCTCACCAGACTATCTCAAGGGATGCGCGGCTTTAGGGTTGGGACGGTGGGCAACGATTCAGGGCGTGGTGTTTCCCGCTGCCCGCGCCGGACTGATTACGGGCATTATTTTGGAGACGGGACGAGCGATCGGGGAAACGATGGCAGTGCTAATGGTGTGTGGCAATGTGGTGCAGGTGCCCAACAGTGTGTTTGATCCAGTCCGAACGCTGACGGCAAATATTGCGCTGGAGATGGCCTACGCTGTGGACAACCATCGTTCTGCCTTGTTTGTCAGTGGTGTAGTGCTCCTGGTGCTGATCGGGATTCTCGTGGCGATCGCAGAAGTCCTCAACCGAGGGCATCTCTATGACTAGAAAAATATGACTAGAAAAATCACAGTTTCTCAAACCTTCAGTGCGCGGCATTTCCGGGCTTCAGAATGGCTCTCTAGTCTTGTGATCTGGACTGTCGTTGCATTAATCAGCGGCGCTTTATTCTGGCTACTGGCGGACATTTTTTGGCATGGTGTCGGTCAAATTTCTTGGGACTTCCTCACCACGAAGCCCTTGAATGCAGGACGAGAAGGGGGCATTGCTCCGATCCTGGTAGCTACAGGAATGATTGTGGGCGTTTGCATGGCAGTTTCGGTTCCGTTGGGAGTTGGAACTGCGGTGCTGTTAGCAGAATTTACCGCAACTGAAAGCTGGCTGGGTCGTTCCGTCCGCTTGAGTTTAGATGCCTTAGCCGGAGTTCCCTCGATCGTCTTTGGACTGTTTGGCAATGCCTTTTTCTGCAAAACCCTCGGCTTAGGCTTTTCCATTCTCTCCGGTGGATTAACGCTGGCGTGTATGGTGCTGCCGATTCTGATTCGCTCTACCCAAGAAGGGCTGCAATCTGTGCCGGACGACTATCGTCGCTCTGCGGCAGCGTTAGGACTTTCCCGCACCGCGACGCTCTGGGAACTGCTGCTGCCTGCTGCAATGCCAGGATTGATGGTGGGATTGCTGCTCGGCATCGGGCGAGCGATCTCGGAAACGGCAGCGCTGATCTTCACCAGTGGATCTGTCGATCGAATGCCGGAGTCTTTATGGGATTCCGGAAGAGCGCTTTCGGTGCACATCTTCGATCTGGCAATGAATGTTTCTGGTGGGGAGTCCCATGCATACGGTGCTGCGTTAATCTTGGTGACGATTTTGGTTGTGATTAACAGCAGCGTGTCCTGGCTGGCAGAACGGTTTCGCAAGTCCCGCATTCTCGTGGTGTAATCATGTCTCATCCCCCTTCGCTGCACACCGAACAGTTGAGCTTGCACTACGGCAACAAGCCCGCCTTCAAAGATGTAACACTCTCGATCGCGCCAGGCAGCATCACGGCAGTTATTGGACCATCTGGTTGTGGCAAAACTAGCTTTCTTTGTTGCTTAAATCGCTTAGTAGAACTGACTCCCAAAGCACAGATGTCAGGAAGGATTGTGCTGGAGAAACAGAACATTCAAACCCTGGATGTCATCGATTTACGCCGTCGCATTGGCATGTTATTCCAGAAGCCGAATCCCTTTCCCCTGTCGATTATGCGAAATATTGAATTTCCGCTGCAAGAACATGGCGTTCGACACCGGGACGAAATTGATCAGATTGTCGAAACCAGTTTGAAAGATGTTGGGCTATGGGATGAAGTCAAAGATCGCCTCAAAGCCCCTGCTCTTTCTCTTTCCGGGGGGCAGCAACAGCGTCTTTGTCTTGCTAGAGCTTTAGCACTCAATCCTCAAGTGCTCTTGATGGATGAACCTTGTAGTGCCCTCGACCCTTTATCTAGTGAAGTAGTGGAACAATTAATTGTGAATCTGCGCGGGAAATACACGCTGCTCGTCGTAACCCATAACTTAGCGCAGGCAAAACGAATTGCTGATCAGGTCGCTTTGTTCTGGGCACAGGCAGGAGCCGGGCACCTGATTGAGGTTGGTTCTGCGAAACAACTGTTTGATGCACCGCAACACCCACTCACGACCGCTTACGTGACCGGGGCAAGAGGCTAATTAAAGTCTCTTACAGCCAACTGCCGTGAGGATGTAATGTGCCTGTGCCGCGTCAATTGGTTCTGTCGCAAAGATTATAAAGTGACAAACGAACGGGTCTCGTTCGTATTGTTTTAAGCACTCACTCCAAAGAGCTCATTAATAAATCTTGCTTGAGATACACTATCCCCCCGGTTGATTCCCTTAACTTGTCCTGGTATTGTCAACTTAACCCAAAGGTAGAATAATCGTACTGATTCTACTCGGTTTACGATTCCTTGCCCATGTATTCCCGTCATCGATTCCCGTCCGAAATCATCAGCTACTGTGTCTGGCTCTACTACACGTTTCCGTTGAGCTACCGGGACATCGAGAAAATGATGCTGTATCGGGGAATCGAAGTCACCTACGAAACAATCCGGGAGTGGTGTCAGAAATTCGGGCAGCAGTATGCGAATCAGCTTTGTCGTAAACGTGCGTTCATCACGGATAAATGGCATTTAGATGAAGTGGTGGTGACGATTAAGCAGCAGCAATATTATTTGTGGCGGCAGTGGATTCAGAAGGAAACGTGCTGGAAGTATTGCTGCAACGGCATCGGGACACGAAGGCAGCCAAGCGATTCTTTCGCAAACTGCTGAAAAAACAAGACTTTGTGCCACGGGTGATTGTCACCGATAAATTGAGGAGCTACGAAGCAGCAAAGAAGCAAGTGATGAAGAACGTGGAGCATCGAGCGCACAAGGGGTTAAACAATCGAGCGGAGAACTCTCATCAACCGACACGAGTCCGAGAGCGACGAATGCGACGATTCAAATCCCTTGGACAAGCGCAACGATTTCTCTCCACATTTGGACCGATTCGAGGCCACTTCCACCCGAAACAACATCAACTGACTGCACCCCGATATCGCCAAGAACTGCGCCAACGATTTCAAGATTGGCGAGAAGCCACTGGGCTAAAATCAGCTGCATAAATTGAGCGAACCTAGCGATTGAGGGATGGTTGTGCTTGATTTTGAACATCTCCAGTTAAGTTGACAATACCTCTATAGTAGAGTGGCTTCATCTACCCTTATATCGAGAACCTTGGTGAACCCTTTCCATCCCTCCGATTTCCGCACCTTCTCCCGTACCCTACCTGCAATTCCGATCACTCTACTCGTCACGCTGGGACTAACGATGAGTAGCTGTCAAAACGGCACTAGAGAGACTTCTCAAACAACCAATGGCACTGTATCGCCATCTCCTCTGACAACTGTATCACCATCTCCCCTGACAACCGACCCCAAAATCGTGGTCGTCCGGAGTCTCACTACAGGGGATAGAGCCTGTTATATGAAGTTGGAGAACGCGAAAGGGCAAAGCTCAGAAGCTCTAGCAAAATTCGACATCTGCACACAGTCGCAGTTGGTTAATAAACGCGTTCGGCTCACGCGAAAAACCACCCCGATTTCTGCTATGTCCTGCGCAGGGAATCCAGAGTGTAAAGAGAAGGAAACCGTGAATTTAATCACTGCAGTCGAAGTGGTGCCGTAGATTTGGTAAGACGAGAGAACGGCTGACCTCACGGCGATCTCTGTTTCAGACGATCGTCGGCTACCCCTTGCGTGCACCAGACGGACTAGCAACCTCTGGTCTCGTTTCAATATTACCTGCCAGCGATAACGGCGAGCGTCACCGCTGAATTCACTCTTTATAAATCTTGGTTAACTGTCGCACCCCGTAGAAGTTCCAGGACCATAGCATATGCAGTCACTAGCGGCTACCTAAGTGAAAGTAGGAACAGATTGGGTAGGTTAACCCTAGCCCTAGAGAACTGATTCGTTCATGATAGAAACATATTCAAAACCGCTAGCTCCTCTATTCACGCTGGCATTTATTAGAAGAAGCCCTAGGCAATTGCCTAGGGCTTATCAGTTGTTGCATCAAGATCAGCCGCTCGTTTTGATCAGTTGCCACAATCGGCAGAAAGTCGAGATGCAGGGCGCTTTGGGTCCCTTTAGGAGAGTTGAAGATTCAGTCGGCTAGAAATCGACACAACAATACCCTTCTTCCGCAAATCGCCTAGCGCTTTGTACAGATCCCCCTCATCCAACTCCCAACGTGCAGCGTAGCTGATCCCTTCGGGCGCGCAGAAGGCAATCACATCGATCGCAGGAGTTAGCTTTCCGGGGTAATCAATCTGCAAGGCAAAAAAGACATAATCACGTTAGCTTCGCTTCACAGAGTGTTCGCTCGTCAAAGGCTTCAAACTCCGAATCCGTAGAAGTTCGTCTCGATCAATTAAGTAACTGGCAGCAGCGGCAGCAGCGTGTTGAGTCATGAGTGAGTAGTACATAAGTACAATCAGATTATACGGGGTATTTGCTAATGGCAATGCAATAAAGAGTGGGGTTCGACCACTAAATCGATGCAAAGCTAAGTAGGATGGCTTGGAACGAGGCAATGCGCTATTTTGAGGCTTAACATTCCGTAATTTGCGTATACTCATGCTTATCTATTTGCTAGAAACCTCTACTCAAGCGATTTCTAGACGCTCAGATTCGCGCTCTGACTTTTTGAATGTCAGCCCTTTCTCAGATATCTGAAAAAGTTTGAGTGGTTAAGCGGGATTCAGACGGTAGCGAGAAACTCGCGAATTTAAAATGGATAAAGTCGAGCTTACAGTCGGAGTACTGACAGGGACGTTCTAACGGAGCAGTTGGAGCCCCGCTAGAACAGTGTCCTAATCCATTGGAGAATCCAGCGAATCCAACCAATTCTTCAGCAGCAGTTGGTCCTGCAGGGAGAGTTGTCGAAAGACAGCCATCGCTTGCTCCAATGGCATTGCCGCCGCTGCCGAACCCTCTGCCTCCTGACCCAGAATCACCTCATTAATCACCTGGTCAATCGGTTGTCGCTTTTCCTCGGGCGTCAGCCGCTCGTACACTCGTCGCAGCGTCTGGATCGAATGCCCCATCGCATAAGCCAGTGCCATCATCTGCTGTTCATTCAGCCCCATCTCTGCGCCCCAGGTCGCCCACACTGCACGATCACATGCGGGGTGATTTGCTTACCGGTCAGCCGATAAGCAGGATTTGCAAAAGCCTTACCAAAATCAGTTTCGCTCGGCAACTCGCCGGTCAAGGGGTTCACAAACAAGTAGCTCCACGGTGACTAGACACCCGCATGCCCCAGTGAATCTAGCGGCTGCAACTGGGGCTCCGGCTCGAACTCCATGCGCCCCTTCGTCACCCAACGCCCGCGCCGCCCGCGCCATTCCTGCACCCACCAGTCACAGCGCAGGTCATTCTTGTCCCCTCCAGGTAGCCATTGTCCGCACAGATACGACTGATACACATCGTACAAACAGGTACCGTCGTCAAACCACTGGTTGGCAACGATGTATTGCTGCATGCCGTAAACCTTCGCTGTCTTATCAGCACAGACCTCCAGAACATAAACGCCCTCTGGGTATGCCTGCCCTTGGTGAGTATAGGTGCGGTAGAAACAGTTGTCGATCGGACGATGATCTTGATCCAGTTTCCGCCACTCCAATGGGACTTTCGGGATATACCAACCATCGGGTGGAACGTCATCAGGGCGGGTGATCGGGCAGGAGGTCGCAATTTTCATAGTTCGCAATACGCTCTGCCGAGCCGCCGGATAGCTGCCCATGCGGTGCCAAATCAGGAATGATTTCTGACTCTTGGCAATTGCCTGTCCTTTGCGGAGCTGTCCCCATTGGTTGCGGAGTCGAGTTTCCATCTGCAACGGCAAAATAATCTGTTCCCAAATTGCTGCAAGGGTTGTTTGACCCTCGCGGCGCTCAATCCACTTGTGTTCGAGATTGACCACAGTTCGTCGCTTCGCTGTCCACTCTGCCGCTTTCTGCATCTCATTCTTGAGATGAGCGTAGAGAACTTTGAAAATCGGAATGGATTCATAATCGCAATCCCAAGTCACTTCATGGCGGTACACGTACTTCGCCAAAGCAATCAAAGCACAGAGCTTGCTGACACGAGTCCGAGGACTGATTGACTCGGACGTGGCCAGCAAGAAAGTATCGTACTCTGCCCACCAATCGGAAAAGTGTTGCTTGAGGTGCAGCCAGAGGTGCCGGATTTGTTTTGGGGTCATGTCCTCGATCGGTTCTTCCTTCACCAAGGGCACCAGATCGGTGAGCTGAATCTCAGAGACCGCAATTGAGTTTTTTTCAGCACATTGCGACCGGAACCCAAGCATTAACTCAGTTTCTCGCTGATACAACTTCCCTGAGGAGCCTTGGATCGGCTTAAGCTCCATCAGGCGCTCGGGATGATGACCATCGGTGAGAAAAGCAATCATCGCTGCGATGTCGGCTTGCAGGGCAGGAGACTGTTGCTCGTGCTTCAACCGGTAACAGATCTGCTTCCTGGTGCGAGCCGTTAATTTTTGGCGAACCGCAGTACTATGCTCAGGCAGAATCGGGGGACAGCGTAAGTCAGTGGCACAGCGCGCTGACTCTGGATACCAAGACTGCGATTTTGACCACTCCTGCCAGTCAAGAATACGAGGAGCATAGTTGTTGCGGCTAGCTTGCGACGTGCTTAGCATCTCAAAACCAAGATGCAAGGCTTCGGGCACCCGAACGATGTCACACGCTGGCAGCGTCTTGAGAAATGCGATCGCTGCGTCTTTGTCCGCTTGTGTCAGCTTCGCCTTGGGATCTGGACGCAGATGCCCCAAGCCCAAAACGACAATCCGAAACAACACTGACTGAAACTGATCGACCCGATGTTTCGCTTGATGAGGCAAAGATTGGGCTTGGAGATAACAGATGTGGTCTTCAGCAGCATCCCAAAGCGTGAACTTATTTCTCATGATAATGTCCTCCAATTTTGAGGGAAGTTTAGGGTGAACAAGATCAGCTTTTATGCAAGAGCTAATGAGCTGATAGGCTAGCGATTCAAGAAATAGTTAAATGCGCGTAGCTTTTATTAAAAGCAAATGAATTATAGATGAAGTGGAACATTTTCCATTCCAAAATACCCTTAATAGTTTTACGGGCTGAAATTAACTCTATGAAGGACATTTGAGCGTTTTGAGCTTGAATTCTGCAATAAATAATTGAGGATACTGTAATAAATACGAGGTCTTAAATAAAAGCTAAAATTGCTCTGTCTCTCTTTTATTAGCGATTGAGAAATACTGAAATTTCGGCTTATTTTACATCTTCTGAATAACTAGCAAATCTGCATAACCTAAGTTGAGAGTGGTTCAGACATTTGAAGGAAAATCAAACCAAACTCTATTGATTTTGAGAATTACGATTCATCAAAGGAATAATGGAATCTTCTTTCGGCACTTCGACTAATGCAAAGAGTCCTTGCCCAAGTCGCTCGATCAGTTCACTGCGAGAAAGCTGACGCGCCTGGCTCAGTTGATCGAGTCCAGTGAGTGCTGTTGGAGTCAGGCTCAAGCTGACGTTCTGCTTCACCTCACCGTAGGGATTGTCGGGAATGCCTCGCATCGATTTTTGTCGTTTGCATCCCTGTTTCGGGTTGAGTTTGTGAGTCCGTTGGGACTGAGTTCGAGTACGGGGCATGAGGTTTCTCCTGTTTCAGAACGAAAGTTGGGGGAGTAGCAAAATTGCTGCATTTGGGCAAAAACGACAAAAGGCCCTGTTCCTTGAGGAACAGGGCCTTTGCAATGGGCAACCTGGTATTGAAGTAGTGCGACGAGATGACACTGCTAGCCTCTCGTCCGGGACATTTAGGAACAGGATTTGTAGGGATCCTTATCTAAATGCTTATAGGGAAACAATTTAGGGCTACGCGTATTTCGTTTGATGAATCATAGCCTAGTTCAGCAGAACTGTAAGAAATTTTTTCTACCGATTTTCCGGTCTTTTAATAAGGCTCTCGCTGGTATTGTCAACTTAACTGGATTTCGCTCTGGTTGTTGAGAATGAGCACACTTATGCTCACGAAGAAATCAGCCTTTCATCCTTTGAAAATCAGGTCATTTCTCAATAAACAAGCCTTTGAACGGTTAAGTTGACAATGCCCTCCCGACCGTTGAACAGATCAGCTTCACTCCTTCAGAGATGGAGCGCACCTCAGCCTTAATCAACGCGATTAAGTTGCTGATTAAGTTTGATCGCATTGATGACGCTCAGCAAGTCAAAACGGTACTCGATACTGAGCCAGATCGAGCCTTATGGATGGCACTCCACTCACTCAAGCTGGGAGTAACAGCGGCAAGTCGAGATGTGTTTGGCTACGGCGATGGTGGCAGGTCGTTTGTTGAGAAGGGCAAGCCCTGGTACGAAGCGCTCGAACAGCAATTCGGCAGAATCAAAGACTAAGTAAACGAATGTAAATGATTTGATCTATATCCAGGTTATTGAATATTGACCGAGACGATCCGAAACCGCCTCTCTACGGTTATCCTGACTAATATTGCAAAACGCTCGTTCTGCGTTTATTCTGAATCAGAGAAATCGTCCTGGTACATTTAAACTCATTTCAGCAGCGTGCAGAACGGGACAGAACAGACCGAGTTTCCACATTATGTAATGCAAGAGGTGAACGGTATGATCTAGCTCCCTAGATGCCAAAAAACCCCACTGCTGCAAACAGAGAGGTTTTTGAAGGCTCAAATAGTCGCTTTTAATATCGGACGGAGGCGGGGACGCTAACTTGAAGGCTTTGACCGGCAGATAGTTAGTGTCACCTAGTGGTGCCATGCTTTTTATTATGCCTTATTTGTCTCACATGGCAAGGGGTTTTGTTGTGCATTTTTTGCCAACCTCAGCATGGTGCTCTCTCCATTCGCTTCAGTTCCTCGGCAGAGAGCGATGGAATAGCGCTGTAGCAATTCATTCAATTCTTCACACCCTTTCTTGCTCTCTGTCCTTGCCCCCATTTGGACAGAGAATCATGCTAACTTCCCAAGCTTTACCGACTCAGCCCCGTAGTTTTACTGAACTGACAGAATTTGTTGAACGAGATGCAGCGATCGGGCTTCCCGAAGCCCTTCTCACTGAATTTCGTCAATCCGCTATTCCTGACCGTCTTATTACTGCCAATATCGAGTGGATCGAAGGAGATGCAGCGATCGAACTTCTGAGCGAACACGCGATCGCAGAGTCGCAACGAGTCAACAGTTACGTTGGAGTCCAAGCCCGTCGCATTCTCAACAAATACGCTTTCGCATCTCTTGGTGGCTGGGTCTCGACTGGCTGCACGATCAACGGCGCACCTGCCACCGTCCCTTACTTCAAGCCAACATCTCCCCGTCAAGCCAAAGAATTCTTAGGATTCGGTCAAGCGCCAAAAGTCAAAACAGTGAAGTACGAAACGCCACAGGGATTGCAGGCAACCCCGATTTTGCCTTGGGTAGACGATGAGACTGCCCAAGCCATTTACGAGCGCTACCAAGTCACTCCTCTTGACGGTGAAACCTTTTGGACAACAGTACGACGATGCAACTTACCGATCGCCCTCACCGAAGGACTAAAGAAAGCCCTCTGTTTAATTGCTCACGGCATTCCTGCGATCGCCCTGCGTGGGATTTGCAACTGGCATCCCAAAGGAGAACTCGATTTGCACCCGGAAATTGCCCACTTCGCCGCCGCAAACCGCTCAATCTACATCGTGTTTGACCAGGACGAAAAACTCACCACGCAAAAAGCCGTGCGGACTCAAATCCTGAAATTAGGTGAAGCCCTAAAAAAACAGGGTGCAGCCGTTCACGTTTGCATCTGGGATAGTCAACGCGGTAAGGGCATCGATGAGGCGGTATTTGCTGGTGGCACTCACGCTGCTGCTTGGCTGGCTGCCGTTTTTGAGGATGCCCTGGATCTCAAAACCTATCAGCGCGATGCTTGGATACTCAAAGCGATCGATCTCATCGCCCGATTGAACACCCTCACTTACCCGGTTGAGCGCACGACTGAAGGCGAGTACCTCCCCGCATTACCCCCAGTAGAGCAGGGAACGATTCATGTGATTGATGCTTCGATGAACAGCGGCAAAACGGTGAGAATCGGTGCAGATTGGGTGAAGGCAGCGATCTCGTTCGGGTGGAATTGTCTGGTACTCACCCCGATCAACAATTTAGGCAAACAAGCCGCGCACGATTGGCAACTGCCCCATATTCACGGCTACGGCACCAAGTCCGCTGAGCAGAGCGCACTGTGGGCAGATGTCTCTCACTCCCACGGCATCGTGCTGTGCCCGGACTCACTCCACCGATTACCCGACTGGTTCTGGAATCGCCCCACTCTGCTGATTCTCGATGAAGCCAATCAGGTGATTCAGCATTTGTGCGAAGGCGATACCTTGGGCAGTCGATATAGCCTCATTCTGGAGAAATTCACGGCTGCTGCACGTCATGCGATCGCGACTGGAGCGATCGTCTTGTCAGAAGACGGACTGCCGAATCGCGCGATCGACTTTGCCAAGCTGATTTCTGCCTGTGATTCAGTGCGTGTGTTTCAGCACCGTAAGCAAGGAACCCCGTGGGACTGCTGCGTGTTTGCAGGGCAAGCGAGTGGTTATCGATCGCGGTTCTTTCAGGCAGTTGAGCAAAACAAGCGACTCTTGTTCGTCACGTCCTCGCAGCATGAAGCCGAGCGGCTCGCCTGGGCGTTACTGAGAACCCATCCTGAGAAAACCGTGGTGCGGATTGATTCCACTACCAATCAAGAAGGACAATTTACGGCGTTCTTCGAGCAGCCAGATGCGTGGCTGAAAACCCATCAGCCGGACATCCTCATTCTCAGTCCGAGCGCCAAATCGGGGGTGTCGATCGAGGGCGGTCTCTTGATTGAAGACGCTTACTTCGATGCAGTGTGGGGCTATTTCTCGGCGTTAGCAACCGACACCCACTGGCAATTGTTAGGGCGCTATCGTCCGGCAGTACCACGTTTCATCTTTGTGCCCGACTTCATCGTGTCGAGTAGCGATGAGTCGTTGCTGAACTCCAGAGCCATTCAACGACGATTACACCTGAACTCGAATCTGATCGCCGGGGTCTACAATCTGGGGCATCTGCTCAATGAAGACAACTGCTCTGAGCTGCAAGGCACGATCGAGACTGCTGTACTTCAGTATTTGACCGTCTCCAGAGCCGTGTCGGGCATTCAGAAATCGATCGCGTCCATGGCGTTGATAGACCGATTGAAAAAAGCTGGGCATCCCTGCCGCTGTGAACGACTCGCGAAGGATGCAGTAATGATCGAACTCTGGAAAACGGTGCGCGAAGAGCTGTGGCAAGAGCAGGCGTTTGATCTGGCAGCCACAAAGGTTGAACCTGACCACACGAAAGAATGGGCGTTGAAGAAGCTCGACGGCTTAGAAGTCAGTTTAGATATGCGCCGGCTGGCGCAAAAAGTGCTGTGGCGCGAAGAGTTTCCGGGTGTGACATTCGATGACCCAGAGGAATGCTACCAGGCGCTCTGCAAAGAAAACGGAGCTATGCGCCGGGGGGTGCTGCTGCAAGCGAGAGCGGAAAACTTAGAGGCAACCAAAGAATCAGAGCGCAAAGCGGTCGAAGCGGTGTTAAACGGGAATGTGCGAGCGCTGCACCGACTGCCGAAAGCGTATGCCAAATCGCTGCTGATTGCCAAATCTGGGGTGCTTGAGCTATTGGATGGGGAGATCTACAGTAATGCGGATGAGCGCTGTCAGCGTGTGAGAACCTGGGCACTTCACTTCCAGAAAGAAATTTTGTACTGGCTGGGACTGCATGTTGCAAAAGACCATACGCCGATCGAGATTTGTCACCGCTTGCTGAAGAGATTGGGCTTTGAGCGTCATCGCCGCGATCGACCGGGAGCGGTGAAGCTGATCGATCGACTGGGAAAGCGCGGCGAGAATGTAGAGCGATTCGCGATCGATCTGGACTTCAATCCGGTTCGCACTCGACTGCTTGAAGCCGCACAGCGCAAGCTGCAAGCGTCAGTTACGTCAATTCGCAAACTGGATCAAACTTCTAATCATGAAATTAACGTAACGAACTCAGAAACCTCTCCTGAACCAATAGAGGCTCTGGTGCGAGAGCAGGTTGGTTCGCTCTCGCATGTGGCAGAATCACCTGAAACAGGCTCCTCTAGACTGATTGCGGCGTTCGAGCCATCGCGCTCTGGGGACGTGACCGATCAAGTTGCCTAATTGCGCCCGACGAGTCCCTGGATCTCAACGAGAATTTTGCACTTCAGTGGACCTTTCCCTGTGCCTGGTGAAGTAACCGGGTGCAGATTCAACGTGACGAACATAGCAGAATTCTAGGGTTGCCTGCGGCTAGAGGAATTTGCGGCTAGGGTGAAGACTTATGCTACAACTGCATCAGTCGCTACATCCAGGGCACCGGAATTGAAGTAAGGACATGAAGCCGTCAAATCTTGACTTGATGTTGCTCAACTGGTTGCGGGTTTGGTGCAAACTTGATGCGAAATTTTCAAAGGTAAAATGCAATTGAACAACCCGTGAGTTGGGAGGAAGTATGTTTGATCGTTTTCCTACCCCTTTTGCCAATATTCCTGATTTCAAAGCACGACCCGTCTGGGTCTCTGTCGCCGAGACCTCAAGGGGAATAGATGAGGGAGAGGTTAGCTCTGGCAGAAATGCCGCAGATTGATCATCGTGTATGCCAAAGTTTTCAAGGCATAGTGCAACTGACTGATCCGCTCGAAGCGCAGCAGCAAGCGACGGAACTTATGCTCCCAGGCGAACACTCGCTCGATGGTGAAAAAACGTTCCTGAAAGATTGCCGAGTCGAAAATCGGTTTGCGTCCCCGCTTTGGAGTCTTTCTGCCACGCGGATTTGCAGGAATATTCGGCATCATGCCGCGATTGAAAATGGCTTTGCGGTTCGCCCGACTATCGTAGACCCCATCGAGACTGACGGTGGTCTGGTTCAGGTCGAGTCCGACCGTCTTGGCAATTACGGGACACTTGTGGCAGCGCTGCCTGCAACAGCGGTGATTCGTTCCGATTGCCAGGAGCCGAAATAAAAGGCGCAATCACATTGCAGTGGCGGTCACAGAAAGCAACCACTTTGTCGCCTTTGAGGTGTTTGTGCCCGCTGAATCCGAGGTTATCGCCGCCTTTCTTTGCTGCGGTCGTCGTCTCATCGCCGTGGATGACGCGGATATCGAGATATTTTTGCTGGTGAAGGAGCACCACGGTCTCTGCAAAAATGGCATCAAAGCACCCTTGAGCTTCATAACGCCGAAAGGCGGAATAGATCCGGGTGTCGTGGATTTCCGGTTGCCCATCTTTGTTCTGCTCAATCGGTAACTCTTTCCACTGACAGCCGAGGTACAACAGTTTCAGAATGTAGTTGAAGATGGTATGCAGAGAGAGCTTTGGCTGAGGACCGCGACTGCCACGATGCAAGTGGGGCAAGACAAATTCTTCAAACTGTTTTAAGGTCAAATGTGTGGGAATCCATTGCCACTAGTGAGTTTGAGGCATTTTTGCTCCGACCGAGAGTTCAACTAAAAAGACTTGAGCCATTTTAGTCAGAAACGATAGAAGCCACTGTAGACAGCAGCTTCCAGACAAATTCGCCCAGCCGGAAAAACCCGCAACCAGTTGTACATTTCAGCCCATTATCACCCCTCAAGATGCCTCCTACCCTTACTCTCCGGCACACTTTGCTCTACAGTTGCACTTCTAGCGGTATTAATTTAATCAACACTGCCGTTTCGACTTGGCTGCTTTACTACTATGCGCCTCCGCCCGATACAGGGGCTGTGCAGTATCTCTCGGTCACAGCCGTGGGTATCTTACTGGCGATCGGTCGCGTCTGGAATGCCATCATTGATCCTTCCATCGGACATTGGAGCGATCGCACCCAGAGCCGCTGGGGACGACGAACGCCCTTCTTGGTACTTGGTAGCCTCATGACCCTCGGGGCACTGTTATTCCTCTGGACGCCTTTGACTTCCTATCCCAGCTTGCTGAATGCTTTTTATTTCCTGACGATGACCATCATTCTATATACAGGGATGAGTCTCGTTGGTGTCCCCTATGATGGCAGCCTGCCCGAGATGGCAGCAACGGCAGTTGAGCGCGTTCGGCTCAGTATGTGGAAAAACATTTTTGGCATTCTGGGCGTGTTGGGTGGTGCAGTCATTGCTAGCAGTGTCTATAGCCGTTGGGGCGCGATCGCCATGGGCGGAGCGATCGGAATCATCGGGGTAGTCACAGTGGGACTGACCATCCCTGTTCTCCCCAAACGGATCTTGCCTACACTCGACCCAACGGGCGAGGGCGAAGAAATCACATCGATGAGCTTTTGGCAAAGTCTTCATGCCACCCTGCGGAATCGCCCGTTCCTGATCCTTTGTAGCTCCACGATTCTCGTACAGACTGCTTACGCGATGTTGCTCTCGAACCTGCCTTACTTTGTTGCCTTGATTTTGCAAGAACCAGAAGCAGCTGTGGGACGATATCAGAGTTTGGTGGTGATGGCGATGCTGGCTGCCGCTCCGGTGTGGAATCGGTTGAGCCGAGACTATCAGGATCGGCAATTACTAAAGGTTTCTTTGTTAGGGTTAGCCTTGACTACAAGTTTGCTGACCGTAGTGGGATGGATTTCCTTCCTATCAACTGGGCTTCAAGCCGCACTCTGCTTAGGCTTCCTGGGACCTTTTCTGGGCGGCTATTTTATCTTGGTCTATGCAATGATGGGCGCTGTCGTCGAACAGGATGCGAGCGTCACGGGACAGCGGCGAGAAGCGTTTCACTACAGTATTTTCTCGTTCTCGGCTGGCATGGGGCTATCGTTCTCAACCCTGATCATCCCACCCATTTTTTCCCATTATGGTTACACGCTAGCGCAGGCTGCTGGTGTGCGCATGGTATTTCTGGTTGCTGGGATACTTGTGGTCCTGGGCGCTGTAGTCTTCCAAGGCTACCGCTTCACAGATGCACCCATGCAGAGGTGAGCCGATAGTGTAATCATTGGTCTGAACGTCTGTGCCCGAGCACAGCAATCCAAGCCCAAACCCTCGTTCTCCCGTTGCATATATGACAGTTGACGGACGAGAGAATGCAGATTCGTAAATATAACCAGATAGCAATTTAGTTCAAATTTAGTTCATGTATAGAATGATCCAGTTCAAAGCGTTTCAATTCTCCTCATCTTCTGAGGTCTGACTTGCAATTTCAGACAGTTTTGTGTCAATCTCCATTTCGAGTTGCTCACTCGATGGAAGGTTTTGCCTTAATTGATCTGGTAGTTGGTGCGTCGAAACTGCGATCGGCGTACTTACATTTCTGAGGGCATACTCTACCGTTGTTTTCCGCTTCGACTTGCATAAAATAATCCCGATCGTGGGTTGGTCATCTTCATGCCGTAGTAAATCATCGATCGCTGACACGTAGAAATTGAGCTTGCCTGAAAACTCTGGCTCAAACTCCACCATCTTGAGTTCTAAAACAACATAACAGCGCAGCCGAACATGATAAAACAACAAGTCCAACCTGTACTCTTTTCCATCCACCGTGATTGGGTATTGGCTTCCTATGAAAGCGAACCCCATACCTAGTTCTAGAAGAAAGTCTCGAATGTGATTGACAAGAGCGTTTTCAAGGTCTCGCTCCTGAGCATCTTTCCCTAATGTCAAAAACGAAAAATTGTAGGGGTCTTTGATTAAATCCTTTGCCAAATCAGATTGAGGTTTTGGCAGCGTGAGATCGAAATTAGTGATCGCTCCGCCTAGCCGCTTATGCAGCCCGCTCTCAATTTGGTACACCAAAACTGTCCGGCTCCAACCATTCTCGATCGCTTGCTGCGCATACCAAATTCGTTCATCTGGATTTTTTAAGCTGTCCAGCAGTCGAATCAAATGTCCCCACGGCAATTTGTGCAACAGCTGCTGCACAATTTCAACATTTGGGTAGGCTGCTGCGAAAGCTCGCATGTACTTGAGATTTCGAGCCGAAAATCCCTGGACATCAGGAAATTCACGCCGCAAGTCCTTTGCAAGCCGCTCTACAACTTTTGTACCCCAGCCCTCTCGCTCTTGCCTTTCCAGGATTTCTTTACCCAGATGCCAATACAGCAAAATTGCCTCCCGGTTGAGAGCTGTTGCAGCCGACACTTGAGCGCACCGAATCTGCTCCTTCAACTGATTCAGGAAAGCATCATAGTCTTGGGGAAAGAGCGAGGATTGTTTGGTCACGATTGATATTGACGCTCTTTAAAACAGCTTTAGGCTTCTAAGTTCTCAGGTCCGATTAACTCATCAAGTTGAGAAAACAATTTTTCCAATTTAGCCCGTTTTTTGGGATCTTCCCAGATTGCCGACTTTTTCAGCCGTTGCCCAATTTGAGCATAGCGTTGAGTGTAGTTAATTTCTGCGGTTTCCCCTTGAGTTTTCGTCAATTCCCGAATCTTCTGCTTAATTTCACTCAAACTCAAATTCTTTGTTGTCGCTAACTTAAGCAAGGATTTACGCTCGTGCTCATCTTTAACTCGTGATATCGCACGAGCCTTCGTAAATTCAAGCTCTCCTTCTCGCAGTGCTTTCAACACTTCTGCCGGTAGATTGAGTAACGGCAAACGGCTGCTTCGGAACGATTCAGCATTAAATCGTCCGATTTCTGCAAGAACTGATTCAATTATCTCAAGCTGGAGGGAAACGTTTCCCTCCAATTCCTGACCACGATTTTTTGCATGATTCGCGCGATTTAAAACTGAGACTACATCTTCAGGATTTCCTTCGATTTGAATAGTCAGCAACTCTAAAATGGCTTCTGTTTCTTCTACAGGATTAAGGTCCTCTCGCTGTAGATTCTCAATCAGTGATACTCGAAGAGCTTGTTGATCATTGAACTCTCTGATAACGACAGGGACATCTTGAAGTTGAATTTCTTGAGCAGCACGATAACGGCGTTCACCTGCAATTAACTCATAACCTCCACTCTCTAAAGGGCGAACTAAAAGTGGCTCCAAAATGCCATACTCACGAATAGATTGGACAAGTTGCGCCTGCTTCCGTGGATCAAAATAGCACCGAGGCTGTTTAGCTGCAAGGTGAATTTGTCCAAGAGATACGGCTTGGGATGATTGAATGCCTTCAGGATCCTCAATGAATTTCTGGGCAATTGATGCTGATAATCCTTGCGCCAGCGATTGTCTTGATTTAGCCATCTAACACCTCCAATGCCTTCTTAAAGAGTTGTTCTAATTCACGTCGAGCAATTCCAGCAGTCGAACCCGTCAAATCAAATGCAGTTGAGTTCTGCCCAAAGCAGTCTGCTAGAATTTGACGCTGATGAATCACTGTATCTAAAACCGTGACTCCTGGCATTAGCCGCAACACCTCGATCGCTTCATCCTTTAATTTGGTTCCTTTCACCGCTCGATTCACGAACATAGCTGCTTTAGGGTCACCTCGACGGATCCTTTGAGCCTGATGAATTAAGCGAACCGTATCTGATGCGCTTTCCAAGTCAACCCCAGTTGGTTGACAAGGTACGATCGCTAGGTCAGCCACTAGAATCACAGCTCTCGTCGTCTCAGATAAAGCTGCTGGACCATCTACAATCACCCATGAGTAAGCTTCACCTAGCTTGGGCAATTCATCCAAGAGCTCATCAGGGGCTTGAATAATTTTGCAAGGAATTTCTCTCTCTAACCGAGCAAGCCACTTTGAGGATGAGCATTGGGCGTCAGCATCAATGACCAGAACTGTTTCTTTTTTTTTCTGCAACCAACGGGCAAGGTGTACTGCAACGGTCGATTTACCTGATCCGCCTTTCTGATTAATAATTGAGACGATCGGCATAAGTCGAATTAAAATGACACAGAAAAGTGTATGACAAATTCGCGCTGATGCCGTTTATTTTGTGCTGCTTTGACCTAATGAGAAAGGGTTACAAGAGATTGATCTGCAATGGCACTGATTCTACTCAATCAGGTTGCCTTCGCGGTGTTAGAAGCCGTGATGCAGAATATGTTGATTTGCACCATGTCCCCCTGTCAAAAAAGGGATATCTTTTCAGCAGTTTCAGCCTTTAAGGGAAAGCTTTGGTCTTCCTAGCTTCCAAGTTACTTGAGGGGAAAGGGTAGGACGGCAAAATGCCCTATCAAAAAAGGGTCTTTTAATGATAGAAAGCGAAACAGTCGACCCTTATTGCCACTCCTGACATACCTCTCGCATTGCTCTTAGCATTTCTTGCAGCGCATCATTGCCACCAAGAGTTAAGAGGAAGGAAGTCAGATTCGCTAGGGTTGTCATTAATTCATAGCGATGTAGAGCAGAGAAAACATGTAAGGTTTCAGACCAAACGCGTGGAGTAGTAGAGATACACGTCAATTGTTGTGTGAAGCCTTGAAATGCTTTTGCTTTGTGGTAAGGATCCCGCATCTCCTTTACACATTCTAAGGGCTCGTTGAGTAAAGATTCTGGCAGATGAGGCACTGAGGCACACAATGCAGAAGCACGCACAAATTCAGGACGAATTGCACGTATCACTGCCAGTGCTTCACTCATCAATTCTTCCGGCAGATAAGGCACTAAAGCACGCAAAGCATCAGCACATGCAAATTTATCCTGAATTCCGCGTGTCACTGCCAGCGCTTCACCCATCAACTCTGGCAGATGAGGCACTAAAGCACACAACGCAGGAGCGCGCGCAGACTCATCCTGAATTTCGCGTGTCACTGCCAGCACTTCGCCCATCAATTCTTCTGGCAGATGAGGCAAAATTGTTGCAATTGCATCAGCACGCCGCCTTGCCTCTGGTATTTGCTGTACATAAGCTAATCCCTGGTCCGGCTTCCAGAATCCCTTTTCTACCAATGCTGCAATCAATTCCGGGGGAATATTGCTTGCTAGACTATTGAGCGAACCATAAATCAACAGATAGCGACATTGCCAATAAATCGCACCCACCGGATTGGTCTCACACTGCTGATCCGCCCATTGCCATGCCCGCGCTACACCTTTGACAAAATTTGCTGTCTGCCCCAACGCTTCACAAGCAACAAACCAGCCATTTTGCCCCGTTGCGGTCCGCTCTTGTAAGAGGACATGGATTTTTTCGACTGAGCCTGCCTGCTCTAAATGCCAAATGAGGTGACCGTGAATGTAGCCGTCGTCTGGCAACGTATGCCACAACTCCTGCTGCGTCTGAACTCGATACCGTTGCAACAATGCGGCATGTGCCTCCCGTAGCGTTAACCCCAAACCTGGCAAATCTTGCTTCTCCTCGGGCTCAGGGCTCCCGATTAACAACCGTTTTGCTAAACCATGCATCAAATCATGTATCCGATAGGTCGGTTTCTGTCCGACCTGCTGCGCCCCTGCTAACAGCAGCGCTCGGGATCGTAAGATGCGCGGTTGTGTCGCAAAAACGATAAGGTAGGGGGACTCAATTTTCTTTGACATCAACTTAAATGACATCTCAATCCCTGTTCAAATGGCGGCACTTCTTGCCTGAAATCATCGTGTTGAATGTGCGGTGGTACTGTCGCTATCCTCTAAGCTACCGGGATTTGGAAGAAATGATGGCAGAGCGAGGAGTCGAGGTTGATTATTCCACCATTCACCGCTGGGTGCTGAAATTTTCCCCTGAACTGGACAAACGCATTCGACCGTTCTTGAACCCGACGAACGATTCGTGGCGGGTCGACGAGACGTACATTCAGGTCAAAGGCACCTGGAAATACCTTTACCGGGCAGTGGATTCAGCGGGAAACACGCTGGACTTCATGCTGAGTGCGAAGCGAGACGGCAAAGCCGCCGTCCGGTTCCTTCGGAAAGTGCTGAAAGCGAAACACCCTCAAAAACCGCGAGTGATCACCGTCGATAAAAATGCTGCCTACCCGGTGGCAGTCGAAGCCTTGAAAGCGGATGAAACGCTGGCAGCAGAGACCGAACTGCGGCAGAGTAAATATCTGAATAATGTGATCGAGCAGGATCATCGAAACATCAAGCGGCTGACGAAACCGATGATGGGATTCGGGTCAGTCAACACGGCAAGACGAACCCTCAGAGGAATTGAAGCAATGAGTATGATTCGCAAAGGACAGGTGAAGGGAATCAGTCAAGGGGACAGTGTATCTTAAGCCAAGTTTATCGAAGAACTCTTCGGAATTAGCGCTTAACGGAACGCGAACGAGATACTTCGTTTGTCACTAAAAGTATTTGCGACACAACCGGAGTGGCTGCCATACTTACCCTTCAGCCCCACATGCTGACACCACGTTTTCACCATCGTGCTCACCGTGGGAACGGTGAGACAGCCGCGCTTGCCCTGAACCAGGAACGCGTCATCAGAAAGGGAACAAGCAGTAAGGTATTGAGAGATCGCTTTAACGACTGCCCCATTCACCGTGACCGAGCGGAACTTCCCGGTCTTGCTTTGCTTGACCCGCAGTACATCACCAGGTTGCAGCAATCTCACCTGTTCGACCGTCAGCGAAAGGAGTTCATTCGCTCGAAATGCAGTATTAATTCCCAGCACGAACAAGCAGAGATCACGCGGTTGGTCACGGAGGAGTTTCTTGATCCGGTCGATCGCCTTTTTATCCCGAATCGGTTCAACCGTCAGCACAGATCCCGGAAGTGGGTGATGCGGATTTTCGCCTTTCTGAAACGCCATACCCGTCTTGAATTTTTCACTAACCTATCACAACCAGTGGTTAATAACTTAGTGAAAAAAGGCGCATCCACAAATTATCACAGGCAGAAAACAGCGCTAAACACCAATCAGCACAAGGAATACAGCCGCATCTTGATTCACTAAGTTCTATTAAATAGTTAGTGAAACAGTAGGAGGGGGATTGGAAAGGTGAAGTGGTTCCAATCCAACTGCCCGATCGCACCACTGGAACAGCGGGGAGCGAAGGGCAGCGGTAAAATACCAGACAGCCTGATTCATGAGTCACAAGCTAAATGAGGAGCCCTGCTCAGAGTGCCCTATCCCAATCGATCGGGTAGTGCGTCAAGATAATGTGGTCAAACATGGTTGCTCTGGGCAGGTAAACAGCGGTATCACTGTCGGCTCCACACATCTAGAACACTACCCTAGCTTTTGTTCAGCTTTGCGTTGAGCTTGAGTTTTGTCGTGATTAGTGGGGTCTGCGATGTATTCAAAGTTCTCATCAGAATTCCAGGGACCGCGCTCATCTTTCTCTTCATCAGATGACAAGTTGAAGTAAAGATCAACGGTTTCGTCAGGTTGAATATTGCCAAAAAATGGCTCGTCTAATTTGCCCAACGACTCCAGGGCTTTCATAAACATCTTCGTATGAGAAATTTCCCGCGTTAACAGATGAACTAATGTTTGTTTGGTTCCTTCATCTGTCGCTAACTTGATCAGTTCTTCGTAAGTTTGGCGCGCTCCGGCTTCTGCGGCAATGTTTGCTCTGAGATCGCGCACAATATCACCTCCCTCATTCAGATAGCTTGCAGTCCACGCACTGCCCTGGCTATCTAGAAAATGAGGACCGACTCCCCGCACAGCAAATAGTGTGCTTTTAAATGCTTCTGTTTGATCAACATTCTTGGTATGCCCTTCGATGAGTTTGCCCACCATCTCGAGATGGCTAAATTCTTCGATCGCAATGTCTTGCAGCATATCGCGCATCCCTGCATCCTCTACATGGAATGACTGCACCCAATATTGTAATGCCGCAGAAAGCTCTCCGGTAGCACCACCAAACTGCTCTAGGAGCAGTTGAGCATATCGAGGATTTGCCTCCTTAATCTCAACGTTGTGAATGAGTTCTTTTTTATGAAAAAACATAGTCTATTCTTCCTGCTCATATTACCGCTAACCCATTCTCAAAGTGTTGCAAAATGGGATCTATTAGCCCACTCACCGTAGAGGGAAGGGTGGGGAAAAACGTGGGTCTACAGATTGAGATAGGCTTATCTAAAGTAGGAGATAAGCAATATCTTTGGCTCTTTCTCTGTCGCTGTGTAATTGGTGCGGGAGGAGTTCAATACCTTTCCTGATATCTCAGTTCCGTAGTAACGGGATCAAAGAAGGATTGGCAATTCCAAGAGAATAAACACTACCTAGTAAAGGGTAGGTATGATTCAGTGTCTAATTAGTCTAATTATAAATATTGCTTTATGCGGCAAGCTAACATGTCACGGCAGCAGCTTTCATCCGTCCGCTGGTGCTTAATCTAAGCTTATCTACCGCCGATGCGTTTTACCATTATCAGGTTGTGGCGCAAAAATGGTAGGGGTGAGAGGGTTTAATTTCCCCTGACCTCAATCTAAATGCCCGCTCAATCTCGGTTTAAGTGGCGGCATTTCTTGCCCGAAATCATCGTGTTGAATGTGCGGTGGTATTGCCGTTATCCTCTGAGCTACCGGGATTTGGAAGAAATGATGCAAGAGCGAGGGGTCGAGGTGGATCATTCCCCGATCCATCGGTGGGTGTTGAGCTACGCCCCAGAACTCGATAAACGGCTCCGTCCTCATTGGAATGAGACGAATGATTCGTGGCGGGTGGATGAGACGTACATCGAAGTCAAAGGGGAATGGAAATATCTTTATCGTGCCGTAGATTCAATCGGCAGCACGCTGGACTTCAGGCTGAGTGCAAAACGGGATGGCAAGGCAGCGGCGCGATTTTTCCGTAAAGTGTTGAAAGCTCAACACACTCAAAAACCACGGGTGAGTCGCTGCGCGAGCTTCGAAGAACTCACGGTGGATAAGAACGCTGCTTATCCCGTGGCAGTCGAAGCCTTGAAAGCGGATGAAACGCTGGCAGCAGAGACGGA
>JAHHHU010000037.1 GCA_019359175.1 Phormidium tanganyikae FI6-MK23 | reverse complement strand
CGGGATCATCAGTACGCCGAACCAGCCGACATAGAGCCGGTTTTCGGTGGAGGTGACCCAGTTGCAGAACTGCGCCCACAGGTTTGCGCTTTCGCGTCTCTGTAAGGTTGTCGTCATTGGTTTATGATTACCGATTGAAGAAATGATGTTTGTGTGGTGTTATCCGCACCTCTTTATAGTAGGAGTAAGATTTAGATTTGTAAAGAGCGTTAAGGATTATTTCAGCCTTCTCCCTCTGAAGGACTAGATCAGAGTTCTAAGCGGATCTCAGTTCGATCGAGTTGTTGCTTTGCCCAGTTGGAGAAGAGTTCAGCCAGAGTTCGGCTGCGCAAAGTGTCCGTTAACTGGGGTTGAATGATTTTTGAAATGTAAATGAGAAAAGTAGAGAGCGGGCTTAACGCTTGGGGCAAATTGGCTGAGAAAATGGTGGGAGCCAGTTCTGTAGGGAGATCCGACCTCGTGAACGTTCCCCAGTAGCCATTTAGGTGGCGGCTCTCATCTTGCGTGTATCGTTGTACAACTTCATGAAAAAAGATTTCATTCGCTTGAATTGCCTGATACATTTCCTGAGCCGTAGTCAGATTGAGTGGCGTGACTTTGTAAAGTACGGCTTGGGTGTAACCGAATGAATTTTCTCTGAAATGGGTTTAGATTTGACGATCAAACAAATGTCGAGACAATTTCGCTTAAAGGGTCTCAGCATAAATGAGGGCTTCAAAGTCTTCGATCGTCAAGCGATATTTCTTAAGCCAAACCTTGGGGCAGGGTTTCGATCACTTCTTGGGTTGTATCAGGCTAATCCTCGATCAAGGTATCAAACGGAAGGTGAGAGATGTTTTGCATGATTAAATTCCTAGTAGTTAGTCAGAGGCAGAATGAGGGGTAATTTTTTTTACAAAAAGCCTTCAGGGTATTGCTTCTAGAAGTCCTCTATCCCTCAATTTAACTTTGACTGACCACTAGTCGCTTAGTGTAAGTTGTTGTTGATTTAGATAAAAGTAATGTTCTCAGTCTGCCATTATTCGATCGTGTGTTCCTTGCTCAATTAATTTGCCTTGGTCGAGAACGAGGATTAGATCCGCATTTCTTACCGTTGATAGCCGATGAGCAATGATCACAGTCGTTTGCTGTTTCAGAATCGTGCTGAAGTTTTCCTGCAAAATTCGCTCGGTTTTGGCATCTAGGCTGCTAGTTGCTTCATCGAGAATCAGAAGGTGCGGACGGCCGAGGAGGGCAGGCGAGATCGCGTCGCGAGTCGTTGTTGTTGTCCGCCAGAGGGCATTCCGCCACCTTCACCGATTTGGGTGCCGTATTTCATCGGCAGGCCTTTGATAAAGCGGTCGACCGTTTGACCTCGACGAGACTGGCAGCGGGATAAGCAACGGTAATGTTTTCGCGAATCGTGCCGCTTCACGCTGTATTCTGCCAAAGCTTGATTGATTCGTGTCACTTTTGCCCAACGGCGCAGCATCAGGAGTTCATAAGGCTTTCTCAACCAAGGATAGCGGCGCTTGTTTGCTGGGTCATTCACTTGCTCGATCGTAAACTGTCGCGTCGGAGGTTGCCGCACAGCTTTCATCGGTTTGGAGGACTTCTTCGATCGTGGAAAGACGACCTTCAGCGCACTCGGAATCACCACCCAGCCCTTCCCAAAACCAGCGCAGCACTTAGCATCTAAACATTGCACTTGTCTTTCGAGCTTGCGCGGATACCAAATATCATCTGAGCCAAGCGGGGCAAGATAGTCCCCGCGAGCGTGTTGAATTGCTAAATTTCTCGCGGCAACAACACCTGCGGGTTCCGTTGGATCAGTCGAATGCGCGAATCTTGCTGGATGTATTGGTTAACAATCTCGATCGTGCGATCCGTCGAACCATCATCGACAACGATCGCTTCAAAATGAGGATAAATCTGTGCTAAGAGTGCATCCAATGTCTGATCAATGAAGGCTTCTGCGTTGTAAGCAGGAATCAGAACGGAAACAAGAGAATTTCTACTCACTTAATACGCTCCTGCTTTCTGTAGAACTACTTTCACCGTTTTCAGCAAAATTGATAAATCTAACCAAAGCGACCAGTTTTCGACATAGCTCACATCAAGGTGAATCACTTGTTCAAAATCATCAATGTTCGATCGACCTGACACCTGCCACAGCCCCGTAATTCCCGGCAGCACTTCTTGGCAGATAACATGCCGTTCCGCAAACTTTTCCACATCCCGCAGCGGCAACAGGCGAGGGCCGACCAAACTCATTTCACCTACGAGTGTGCAACCTAATTCCAGCAGTGCGAAAATGCTAGCAGAGATATTGACGGTTTTTAATCGCATCCCAAGACACAAACGCTTCGACGGTTCCAAGCTTGCGAATCTCAGCAAGCGTGCAATCGCGATTCGCTCGATCGAGCGAACTCGGATCCATCACGCCAACTAAGTTGCACCGATTCTCTTGCTCAATCGTGAAACTGAGCGCTCTATCTGATCGCGATCGCAAATCAGAAAGACCGGATAGCGAATCACACATTTGAGCTGAAGCTGATTAGTGACGCGATTCACCCCGTAGCGACCCAAACACACAAAGAAGACATTCAGCAACAAAAAATCGAGAAATGCGATCGCTGACAAGAACGAACGCTAAAAAACGCTTTGAATCACGTAATTTCCATATCTATAGAACCGGAACGGAAATCACCTTACTTATCAACAACTGACGATATTTTGTTTCACTTTCAATCGAGATGTGATTAATTTACTTAGCCAATCTTAGGATTTATTAGCGATCGCTATATTTTGATTCAAGATTCAGTAGGTTTGCGACACAAAGATAGTAGTTGAATCAACATTTATACTGGGATTTCTCAATCGTCGATCGACCATTCCTGATAGAAAAACGACAGCAAAAATCACGTGAAGTTCAAACCAACTTTTTATCATTTATCTGGAGCAATAGTTTTGGTGTGATTTGAGGCTTTTTGCCTGCATTATCAACCTGCGCTGAACTGGAAGTTAGCGCTAACAGAACAAAGTCCACTGAAGGGACTAAGACAATTTGCTGTCTCTTCAGTGGACTTTGTTTATTGGTCGGATTTTCGAGCTAGCTGACTAAATCACGATCGCTAACTTGTGCCCCAAATCCAAAATTGCCGGAGTCACAGCGGGCGATCGATGCAGCCACTGATGGAACAATTCCTGACTCTTAGAAAACGAAACTCCTAGCCTAATCTGTCTGCTCAACACGATTAGCCGTTCCAAAACGCGGATTTGAGGTTCTGCACCCTCTAGCTCACTCTCGTTAAATAGCGTCCACAGAGATCGCTCAATCAACCGTTGTAAGGTGTCCCGCGCCTCCGGCTGGTGAAGCTGACAACGCAAATGAGTCGCTTCCGTCGCGATCGCTTCTAGCTCTCCCATGTGCATCAAACTTGCGTCTAGATCATCCGAATCTTGTTCTAGCGATCGCAGCGTCAACAACAATCGATGCCCCAATGCAATCTCGGCTGCAACTTGCAACTCTTGCGGCACAGGCAGATCATCGCGGTGGAACGCCATCAGCACCCCATAGTTATCGCGATACACCTGCGTATAAAGCTGATCCAACCGCGTCAAAGTCTCCTGACTGAGCAAGCGCATAATCCGATGCCGCTCTTCCGCAAACAAATCTTGCAAACTGTACGCAACATCGCCAAACACTTGATTCATCTTCAGAATCGTTTGCGCGGCGCTTCCTTGTGCAAGTGTTTCAAATAACTGATCTTTCACCTGTGTATAGTTCCGCCGCCCTGCAAACGGTTGAATGCAGCAGTGAAAATCCCAGCCACACAGATGCAGCACCGCAAACACAAAATGCTGACTCTCGCGAGTAATCTCAGAAGTCAACTGCAATTGCCCGATCGCTAATGTCACCGATCCCATCCGCTGAATCTGATAGTCCAACTGATTGGCGCTGTAACAATAAACCCGCTGTTCTCTCGCGTAAGACGTAAACAAAGAAGAAATCGCATAGTGTGCTGCAACTTGCTCGAAGGTAATTTGCGCGGGGATCACAAGCTGACGGTACACTTCCGCCCCATGTTTGAAGCAGTCCACATTACTCGGAGCCGATGCCAATCGCTTGATGAAATTTTTCTCAAGCTGAATTCCTGCCACATCCCCAGCCAGTTCTAGCGCTCTTGATGCGTATCGGAGAATTTGCACGCCTTCCGGTCGAGAAAGCTCTTCAAAAAACCAGCCGCAACTCGTGTACATCAGCAAAGCATGACGCTGCATTTCTAGAAGCCGCAGCGCATCTAAACCATCGCTGTTATTCAACTTGTGCGACTGATGCCGTGCGAGAAATTTCTGCACTGAAGCGCGATCTCGAATCACCTGAACATACTCATCCCGCGCCAGCCAGGGATCATTAAATAGCTTCTTCCCTTCTTCGTCATACACCCGAATCAACTGATCCCGCAGCCAATCCAGCACATCTCTCAGCGGTCGTCTCCATTTTTGATGCCAACCGCCCCCGCCCCCGCAGCCACAATCATCCTGCCAGCGATCAACTCCATGAGAGCAACTCCAAGCCGTGACGGATTTCAACTCTACTTCCCAAGTCGGCGGATTGAGGCTGAGATAATGCGCGAAGTTCGTGACTGTCCAGTCGCGTTGCGGAAATTCTCTAGTAAAGGCATACGCCAAACATTTCTCAGTGCCGCCTTTGTGATGTCCAAAAGTCTCGCCATCGGTTGCAACTGAAATCAGTTGAGTTGGACGGTGATCCCCGCGCACCGCCTGACCTAATCGTCCAGCTAAATGATGGGAACTACTCAACGCAGTATCAAACCCCATGTCACGAGAAATCGGGCCGTCGTAAAAGAACACATCTAAATAAGGAGAATCGGGATCACCCGATCGCAGAAAACACCGATATGGACGAGTCGGATCGATCTGACCGCCGCCCACTTCCTGCCAGTGGGGATTGTTTTCCGCGCGGCATCGTTCTGCTTGCGACGGAGCCAGCACGGTGAATTTGATCCCCTCTTCGATCAAAATCTTTATGGTGTCGTAATCGATCGCGGTTTCAGCCAGCCACATTCCTTCGGGATCACGCCCAAAATGCGATCGAAAATCTGCGATGCCCCACCGAATCTGAGTCCGCTTATCGCGCTCATTCGCCAGCGGCATAATGATGTGATTGTAAATTTGAGCGATCGCATTTCCATGTCCATTCAGCCGAGCGCAGCTTTTACGATCGGCTTCTACGATTCGCTGATACACCTCCACGTCATGCCGCTCGATCCAACTCATCAACGTTGCGCCAATATTGAAGCTCAAATACTCAAAGTTATTAACGATCCCCAACAGTTGTCCTTGATCGTTTAGCACTCTAGCAAACGCATTCGGGCGATAACACTCATGATGAATGCGCTCATTCCAGTTGTGGAACGGCGAAGCGCTCGGTTGTCGTTCGATCGCATCAAGATAGGGATTTTCGCGCGGCGGTTGGTAGAAATGGCCGTGAACCGTAACGTAAACTCCGACCGCGCGATTCAGGGGATCGCTGACCGAATCAGGGTTTTGAGCATTCAAATCGACAGTAGACAAACGAGGCAAAGCATCAGAAAGTGAAGTCATTAGGCAAGTCCACATTAAAGTGCGCTCACACTCACGTTCCCGAATCGCAGTGCAAGCAGAAGGTATCGAACTCAGAAAGGATTGGAGCGGAGGCAGGCTCCTAACAAGCGGGATAACTAGATTTCTCGATCGCACCAGACGAGCGTTGCGTTTCGTCCCACCATAACAAGCCCGAAAGAAACCACAATCTAACCCGTAGTCGATGCTGTTCTGCTCGAGATCGCAGAGCTAGATTGTGACAACGCTGATGTGAAAGCAGAATGACGAATGGAATAGCTATGACCCATCTTCCGCAATCATCTCTACTGATTTGATTGAACCTTACTTCAGCCTTGTTCTTGAATTCTTTTAAGACTTTTATATAGGATTTTACGATCGCGCTACTAAAGTTCATCTTTTGTGACAAGCACGATTTTGCAACGCCACAAGAATTACTCTGCCGGAATGCGTCGATCGTGAGTATCCTATTGAGGACAATTTCTTCAGTCTAGAAACGCTAATGTCAGTCAAGAACACGGTTTTTACAGCATTACTGGTGATGATCCCGGTGTCGATCGCAGCTCACTATCTCCATTGGGGAGCGCTCGCCGTTTTTGTTACGGCTGCGATCGCAATCTTACCGCTTGCGGCTTGGATGGGCACTGCAACCGAAGAAATTGCTGTTGTGGTCGGCCCGACTTTGGGCGGTTTGATGAATGCCACATTCGGGAATGCCACAGAGTTGATCATTGCCTTAGCCGCTTTGAATGCAGGTCTGATCGATGTGGTGAAAGCAAGTCTTACTGGGTCGATTATTGGAAATCTGCTTTTGGTGATGGGCTTGTCGATGCTGCTCGGTGGTCTGCGTTATAAAGAGCAAGAATTTCAGCCGATCGTGGCGCGGGTCAACGCCTCATCAATGAATTTAGCTGTGATCGCGATGCTGCTTCCAACTGCCGTGAACATCACGTCAACAGGCATTCAGCCTTCAACGCTGCAAGAATTGTCGATCGCAGTGGCGATTGTGCTGATTACGGTTTACGCGCTGACGCTGCTGTTTTCGATGAAAACGCACACCTACCTCTACGATGTGGGAGTCGCAGAAAATGAAGCGATCGCGGATGCCAATTTGGCCGGTGAAGAACACGGCGAAAAACCAAATCTAGTCCTGTGGTCAATCGTGCTTTTGGTCTGTACGGTGCTAGTTGCGATCGAGTCGGAACTATTAGTCGATAGTCTTGAAGAAGCAACCGCGAAGTTGGGACTGACCGCACTGTTTACAGGAGTGATTTTATTGCCGATCGTAGGGAATGCGGCAGAACACGCAACGGCTGTAACAGTGGCAATGAAGAACAAAATGGATTTGTCGGTTTCCGTTGCTGTGGGATCAAGTTTGCAAATCGCGCTATTTGTCGCTCCGGTGCTGGTGATCGCGGGTTGGTTTATGGGACAGCCAATGGATCTCGATTTCAATCCGTTTGAACTAGTTGCGGTTGCGGTTGCGGTGTTGATTACGAATTCGATTAGCTCTGATGGTCGATCGAATTGGCTAGAAGGAACGCTGCTGCTGGCGGCATATCTTGTATTGGGGCTTGCGTTCTATTTTCATCCAGTCATAGCGTAGCCGCTTCTCAAATCTTTTGTTTTCAGAACGGTCTTGCACGAATCGAACTTAGCTTAGGCTGCTTTAGAGAGTTTTTTAGCTTAGTTTGCAGTTTTACCCTGAACCCGCCGAATCTCTTTGCAAAGAGATTCGGCGGGTTCGTGTTTTTGAAGCCTGTGTAAATTCTCGGTATTGCTCCGGATTATAAGCAACGATCGCGGAAAAGAGCTAACAAGAGTGGTAGTAAAAGATACGTGGAGAAAACGCGGACTCCAGGGTGAAGGCTGGATGAAGTGACGCAGATTACACCGAGTCTTCACGGATTCCATTACGATAAGCCATACTTTGACCTTGCCCCGGTCAAGCTCGATTGCCGTTAATCAAAACCTATGTTCCTGAAGTCTGGGGTTGAGGAGTGCTGAAGCCATGAATGCTGGGTCAATTTATCAAAGTCGTGGAATTACGCCCGAAGAACAGCGGCTCTACGATCATCTTCTAGAATTAATCCAAACCGAATCGCCTCATGCACTCACCGATCGCTTTCGCCTTTTGTTCGTCGAAGGCACTGGCTACCCGCATCTCAGCTTCCAACAAGATCTCGATCGCTTAGTGCAGTCCACAACTTCCGCCCAAGAATTTCGCTTTATTCTCAATCGCTGCTGTCACATTTTGATCAACCGCTGGCAATCGCGACCCCAGTATCAGAGCGCGATTGCGGAATTAGTTGCCCTGTTTGAAGCTGCTCCAACTCGTCCGATCACGGCAGATTTTTCTCGATCGCGGATCATCAAGCAGCAGCGCCACCTCATTCAAGACTTTCAGAACACCGAGCAATACCTCACGCTCAAACGTCTCGCAACCGTTCTACAACCTGCGGAAGCACCGACGGAAACTGAGCCATTTGGCAAAATCATTCGCCGCTATCCTTATTTATATGAGCATTGCCTCATGTCAGAAGGGACTCCAGACAGCCAGCAAGCTTCAATTCGGCAGCTTCAAGTCAATCGACAAAAGCAGTTTGAAGTTGACCTTTCCAAGTACGTGACGTATCAAGTGCGCCGCAAGTCTAGCGATCGCACTATTCATCCCGTGGAAAATCCGACGTTGTTAGATGAACGATCTCTCAGTACCGCACTCCATCAGTTCACTGGAAAAGCGAACGGAAACGATACTTGTCGCGAAGTGGCGCAACGATTTCTAACCCATTGTCAAGAAGTTCGATCGTATCGGCAGTTCAAAGCGGAGCTATATCACTATCTCACTGATGCGGTAAATCCAGCTTACGGAAAGCGTCATTTCAATCAGCAATTAGGCACTTTATTAGCCAAAACCTATCCAGAAAGCGAATGGCAGCCCTTGACCGATTTTCTGATGGTGCGAACCTGTAGCCAACTGCTAAATTTTCTCGTGGTTGAAAGCGCCCACCGTCCCCAGCACTTTGTTTTCGTCGATTTACTCTCAAATTTAGGCGCGACTTCGACGACCCAACTTTTACTGCAAATTGTTCTCTTGTGTCGGCGGGTGAAGCCTTATTTAGAAAAACGATTTTCGATCTTATTTCATCACTACGAAAGTTACAGTCGAGATCGCGTTCAGTGGCTGATTGCAGCGATGGAAAATCTGCACATCGCTCTGAGTACGAACTTCAGCGCTTTGAATTTGTGTTTTGTAAATCAACTTGTGCGCTGAACATCGAGATTTATGTTACTCTGCTTGATGGTAGGTTGCTCGTTCTTTGGGATGCTGTGCAGACTCAGGTGTGGACAGCAATTTTTAGTCTAATCAGAAAGAGAATCTACGATTTTTAATCTACTGGAGGATAAGCATGACCCAAGTGGTTTTAGGGGAAAACGAAGGCATCGATTCAGCATTGCGCCGCTTTAAGCGCCAAGTCTCAAAGGCTGGAATTTTGGCAGATCTAAGATCACATCGGCATTTTGAAACACCGCTTGAGAAACGCAAGCGGAAAGCGATCGTCGCTCGACGTAATCGCCGCTACCGCTAACGGTGACAGTCGATTCTTAAACAAGAATCGATTTTTTTCGTCAGAACCCGTTTATCGGCAGCATTGCTAGGATGTGGGAAGTGAAGATTACTTCTCTCGTGAATTTATGACTGACTCCATTCCCGATGCTGGCAAACCCTTGGATCAGGAGCTAGACGAAGCGATTTTAGGGTTCGATAAAATCCAAGTTGAGCTAAACTATCGACAGGCTCAAACGACGCTACGAGAGCTAGTTGAGAATCTAGATTTAACTGCCCAAGAGAGATCGGGGTTGGAGTCAGAAATTCACGGACTAGAGACGATGCTAGAAAAGCTTGATCGTCTTGTGGTTCACATTGCAGCATTCGGAATGGTTGGGCGTGGGAAGTCTTCTCTGCTAAACGCCCTGCTCGGTCAGCAGATTTTTGAAACAGGTGCGGTTCATGGCGTGACGCGGTCACAGCAGTCGGCTCAGTGGAGCGTTGCCAGTGAAGCGATCGAGGGCAGCGATCAGGAAATTCTGCGCGTCACGTTGCCGAGCACAAATCATTCTCAGATCGAATTAATTGACACGCCTGGAATTGATGAAGTCAACGGAGAAGCCAGAGAAGCTTTAGCGCGTCAGGTCGCTCAACAAGCCGATCTGTTACTCTTCATAGTTTCCGGTGACATCACGAAAGTCGAATTTCAAGCGCTTTCAGAACTGCGGGATGTTGGGAAACCGATCATTTTGGTATTTAACAAAGTTGATCAGTATCCCGATGCCGATCGTATGAGCATTTATCAAAAAATCCGCGATGAGCGAGTCAAAGAACTGCTTTCGCCGGATGAGATCGTGATGGCAGCAGCTTCTCCGTTGGTTGCGCGAGCGGTCAAACGCGCAGATGGCCGAATGTCTGCCCAAATGATCAAAACAGAACCACAAGTTCAAGATCTCAAACTGAAAATTCTCGAAGTGCTGCACCGAGAAGGAAAATCGCTCGTTGCATTAAATTCGATGTTGTTTGCGGATGATATTCACGATCGCTTACTTCAGCGCAAACTTTCTATCCGAGAGCAAAACGCCAATCGTGTGATTTGGAATGGCGTTTTGACTAAATCGATCGCGACTGCCGTGAATCCGATTATGGTTCTCGACATCATTAGCAGTGCTGCGATCGATGTAGCGATGATTATAAGTTTGTCAAAGCTCTACGGCATTCACATGACCCAACAAGGTGCAGTGAAATTGCTACAGCGAATCGCGATCGCAATGGGTGGAATTAGCGCGAGTGAACTATTAGCAAATCTGGGATTAAGTTCGCTGAAAGGATTGTTAGGGTTATCGGCTCCGGCAACGGGCGGATTGTCGATCGCGCCTTATATGACAGTTGCGTTGACTCAGGGAGCCGTTGCGGGCGTTTCGACTTATGCGATCGCTCAAGTGACAAAAGCGTATCTTGCTAATGATGCCTCTTGGGGTACAGAAAGCCCGAAAGCGGTTGTGACTCGAATTCTGGCTTCGCTGGACGAAGATTCGATCATGAACCGGATCAAGGACGAACTGCGGGCAAAGCTTGATCTTCACGATCGACAAGCGAAAAAGGTGGAAAATCCGTGAAACCCGTATGAAACACTTTAATAGAGCGCTGAGTTTGGCTCAATTGTGTCGTCACAATTGAGCCAAACTCAGATTCAAGGTAGGTTTCGTAATTTTGGCTCGCTTTGTAGAGGTTGTGCTTTTCAAAATCCCTGATGGCGTTTTACCCAGATTGTGCTTAAGCGTTATGCAGGCAGCGGTGTGATTCTGACTTCCCCACCTGATCTTCCCTCTACTTCCAATTTATAGTCTTCTAGCAGTCCCATTCCAACTAACGAATCTGCCTCTGCCGCATTGATCTCAACCCGTCTCATTTGTCCATCCCAAATGATCGAGCCAACAAACATTTCAAAATACTGGAGGCTGCCATCACCTAAAATGACCCTCTGAAATCCTCTTAAAGTAAACCCTAATTCATCAATGATAGTTCTGGGTAAAGTCAAGTCTCCTGTAAATCCCGTATCAATAATTGCTCTTACACTCTTTAACCGTTTACTATCGCCAACAATTGCGATCTGAATAATCGCTTCCCGATTTGTGTTCACGTATCCCGTCATCATTGGGGTGCAGTGACCTCAGAGTATCCAATCCGATGAACGGCGCGGTGTCCAATTCGCACAAACCAAATTTGAGCATTGGGATGATGAGCAAGCAGAAGATCGGATGCAACAATGCTGTTTTTACCGACCTCAAAATCTCCGGTTTCGATGTCGATCGCTACAATCTTGCCGTGATTTCCCTCCTCGACTTGAGGACGCACCTGAGTTTCATAGATCTCATCGCCACGTCGAGCAAATTCTTCTTTGCTGTAGCGGGGTTGTTGCACTGTCATCGATTTGTCCTCGTTTCAACGATCGCGTCTTTATTTTAACTTGAGCGATCGTATCGGAAATCCCTGAGATTGAAGTGCAGAATCAAAAAGGTTGAGCGATCTCATCACCATCGCCAATGCTGAAACTCAAGATAGGAGACATGGCATGGTTTAGCCTTATCTAGAGATACTCAGTCTAACGACCAAGCTCACCCGCCGCCGGAAGCCGGAGTGAGGAGGAACGACGAGCGAAGCTGTAGGGATCGGGTGCACCGCCTTGTTAGCCCGCTGTTGGTGCGTTTCCGACGCGCAGACTGACGCGACCGCAGCCTTTGACCAGAGCAGACGAGCCACGCCCGAACGCGAAGCGCATAACGCAACCAAAGCACGTTTGACCACACGCACGCGAAGCGCATAACGCAAGAGCAACAACCAACAGCGCGCACGGCAAAACACACGCGAGTCACTCCTTAATTGATAATTTCGCCCATGCCTGTTTCGACGCGGCTTTTGAGTTGTCGGATGAATTCTGAGTCGTAAGGTTCCCAGCTTTCGAGTTCGCCGATGATTTTTAAAGGTAGTTCACTTCGGTATGGAGTCGTAAGGTTCCCAGCTTTCGAGTTCGCCGATGATTTTTAAAGGTAGTTCACTTCGGTATGATCGCGTTGGGTTGCCAGGGAATTTTTTGTCCGTGACGTTTGGGTCGTTTTCAAATTCTCCTGTTGGTTCAACGATGTAAACTCGCAGTTTACCATCACCTTTGGACATTTCCGCAGCAAGTCCAGCGCCTTTTGCCAAGGCTGTGAAATAAATATGGTTCATCACAACGCTATCGTCGTAGTTTGATCTGAAACCCGCCGTCAGCAAATCGCCAACCTGCAAATCCGCTTTCGTACCATGGTAAAATGGCCCAGCGTCCAAAACAGTCATGAATTCTCCTCTGAAAACAAAAGTATAGGAAGGAAGAACAAACAAAGCAAAACCCGCAAATCTTTGTGACCGAAGCGGCTAACGCAACGAGAAAGCCAAAAGCTGTGCCAGAGAAGAAACTTTATGCGCCAGAAACTTCTCTGCAAGTATTGCAGAGAATGAGGCAACACATCAGCGACCAGATTACTCCCGCTACAAATCCGACGCAGCAAATGCAGCGGGCTAACTCTTATTACACTGAAACTTTCCGTATAGCAATCCCACATCGGCTGACATGCCGAAAAGTTTCAGCCTATCGCCCCGGAATGGAATGATATATAGAAATCTTTCTGCATAGTACGCTTCTGTAGATAAATATAAAGAAATTTTCTGCATATTTTCCACTCAGAATCTTGCAGCTTTTTCGGGTAGAAGTGCGAGCGAGTAATTCCTTCCATTAAGTCTCCTTTCCTACCTTGATCGACGATACCTCCTCAACACCCTCATCCTGGCATCGGACGCGATCGCACCCGCATTTTTTCATGAGAGTTAAGACACGCGATCGACGTTCCTCGGCTCAATATATCAAAAGTGCCCATTCTACGAGATACTTTTGGGAGGGCAAACCGCGATCGCACAGATCGAACCCGGCAAGTCCTGAAATCCGTTTTATAAGTTGAGATAGAGAGAGTCCAATGGACGAAGACAGCATTGATAACATGGATGCTCCAACCGTAACCCTGACAGATGACGCAGGCTTAACGCTCACCTGTTATGTCGAGCATTCTTTGGACGTGGAAGACCAAGAATATGTGCTGTTACTTCCCGTTGACTCGCCGATCGAGATTTTCGCTTGGCAAGAAAATGGCGACGAGGATGAAGCAGTACTAGTCGAAGAGCAAGCAACGCTGAATCAAGTGTTTCCGATCGCAAAAGCTGTTCTAGAAGAGCAAAACTTAGCTCTCAAGCAAACCGCAGTGGTGTTGACGGTGGAAGGCGATTTGCCGGATCTCGACGAAGAAGAAGCTTGGGCGGGAGTAGAATCCGACTCAGATGACGAGCAGGAAGAACTCCAACTGCTAGCAAGCTTTTGGCACGAAGAGCAAGAATACGCGATTTATACTCCCCTTGATCCGTATTTCATTTTGGCGCGACTCGATGACGATGGCACACCCCATTTGTTATCGCAAGAAGAGCTGAAGAAAATTGAGCCAATGTTGCCCATGATCGAAGATCAACTCTTTGATGAAATGGAATAATCTCCTTGGAGTCGGTAATTTGAATACCTGCATTCAAAGGATGTTCAACCGACTCCAAAAATATTTTTCTTAATCTAAAATCAGCGCTATGATTCTTGACTGGTCATGCTCCCCTCGATCGCGAATCTTATCAATAAATCATTTCTATATCGGTTGACTTATTCACAAACTCCGTTACCATTTGTTCTCAGCAAAGACATTTGCTCAGTTCTTCACCTTGATTCCAGATGAAAATCGCTAAAAGTGTTGCGAGATTCTCGTTTTTCCTGTTTCTCGTCGGGGCTGCACTCGGACTTTCGGCATGGCGGACACAAGCCTGGTGGCTCTTTGCCAGTTCTCCTGTTGCCGCACAAGCTCCCTCAAACCAAGGAAAACGAGTCATCATTCAGATTCCGCAAGGGACTTCGGCTCAACAGATCGGCCAGGAACTCGAAGCCGCAGGACTGATTCGATCGGCAAAAGCGTGGGAAGTGTGGGCGCGTTGGATGATGTGGAAAAATCCTGAGGGGGGATTTCAAGCCGGAAACTATGAGCTTTCGACGGGTGAAAGTTTGCAGGCGATCGGGGAAAAGATTTGGAAGGGGCAAGTTGCCCAACGCAGTTTTACAATTCCCGAAGGCTGGTCGCTGAAGCAGATGGCGAACTATTTCGAGAAAGAAGGATTTTTTAAAGCGCAAGATTTTCTCACGGCTGCCAGTCAAGTTTCTAACGCTGATTATCCTTGGCTACCGCCGAATCTGCCTTTTCTAGAAGGCTTTTTGTATCCCGACACTTACCAAATAGAGGCGGGTTCAGCAATCACACCAAAACAAGTTGTGCGGCAGATGTTGAGCCGCTTTGAGCAGGTTGCATTACCGATATACAACCAGAGTCGCGCCAAAACAAATCTTTCGTTGCTGCAATGGGTCACACTCGCCAGCATTGTAGAGAAAGAAGCGGTGATTCCAGCGGAGCGTAGTCGGATTTCTGGCGTATTTCACAATCGTCTTAAGAAAAACATGACGCTTGGATCAGATCCCACCGTGGAATACGCGCTAGGCGTGCAGCAAACTCCCGAAAATCCGCTCACCTACGCTCAGGTAGCAACTCCTTCGCCGTATAACACCTACGTGACTCCAGGACTGCCACCGACCCCGATCGCGGCTCCTGGTATCGCTAGCCTCAAAGCGACGTTAGAACCCGAAGCAACCGATTACCTTTATTTCGTGGCGCGGTACGACGGATCGCACGTTTTTAGCCGCACCTTAGCAGAACACGAATCGGCTCAGGGCAAAATTCGCGATCGCGTCGATGCTCAAGCACAAAAGGAACAACCTGCAAAAAACAGATAGCAGCGATCCGTGGTTTTCAGGTACGAAATCGAGCGACAATCGCTCTAGACTATGGATAGGTTTGGAGCAAACTTTCGTAAAGATGCGAATAAACTGTCACAGCGATCGCGTTTGTGATTGATTTTACCAAATATAGACCTTACGCTAGTAGTCAGGCTTTTTCAATACTGTCCAATCTCACGAGTCACACACCATGTCTTGGGGCAAACTCCTACAACCCGATCTTCTTCTCGATACGACAATTCTTGGATTAACACCGGATCTATTGCGGCAAAACGATTTGCGCGGTCTGGTGCTGGATGTCGATGAAACGCTAGTCCCGATCACCACGGCTCAAATCTCAGCAGAACTGTTGCCCTGGGTCGAGCAAGTTCGGGAGATTACCGAGATTTGGTTGGTCAGTAACAACATCAGTGAGAATCGGATTAAGCGGATTGCGGATGTGCTGAAAGTGCCTTACTACATCACTGGAGCCGGAAAGCCATCGCGCCGTAAGCTCAGACGAGCGGTAGAAGCGATGAATTTGCCCGCAGAGCAAATTGGCATGGTGGGCGATCGCTTATTCACCGATGTGTTGGCGGGTAATCGGTTAGGAATGTTTACGATTTTGGTGCAGCCGATGGTTGATCCGGCGGCTGAAGTGGCGCGTCGGTATCCGGTTCACGCGATGGAGGTTTGGTTATCTCAAGCTTTGGGCGCGACTTTGACTCCGCACAAACACCAAATTTAAAGAAAAGATTAGGAAATCACGAAGCCTAGGATTTTTATGGCATTCTGCTTAAAATCAAGTGGAGTCAGCAAATATAAAGGCTCTAAGCTATAAATCTTTGTGAATACTAGGTGAACCGCCAATCCTTCCGAGAATTGGCGGTTTGCTTTTAAGGTTAGTCTAGATTGCGCCCGGTGAGTTCTACAAAAATGTCTTCCAGGTTTGAGGGGCGGGTCATTGTCCCTGTTTTATCTGGAAGCTGTTCTAGATACTGATTGGCATCCTCGACCGTCGGGAAGAACTTATAATCCCAGTGTTCACCAGTCTGTTTCATCAAAATTCCTTTTCCGTATTGCTGACGCAGTTCTTCGAGTGTGCCGAGTGAAATCAATTTTCCAGCATCCATAATGCCAATACGATCGCACAAATATTCCACTTCATCCATATAGTGCGTCGTCAACAGCATTGTCATGCCTTGCTGATTTAATTTGCGAATGATTTCCCACAATCGGCGGCGAGTTTGCGGATCGAGTCCGACGGTCGGTTCGTCGAGAAAAAGAATTTCGGGTTTATGCAATAAAGCGCGGGCGATTTGAAGTCGGCGTTTCATTCCGCCAGAAAGCGTTTTCGCGGGGTCATTTCGTCGATCGCTCAGTTCAACATATTCGAGCGCTTGATCGATATCTTTCTGGCGTTGTGGATTGGGAATGTGATGCAATCGCCCGTGGTACTCCATATTTTCCCAGACGGTTAGATCACTATCGATGCTGATTTGTTGAAGGACAACGCCGATATGAGATTTGACCAGCGATCGCTGATGATCTACATCAAACCCTGCCACCTGAATTCGACCTTCAGAGGGCTTAGTCAAAGTGGTCAACATCCGAATCGTAGTAGATTTGCCTGCGCCATTAGGGCCTAAAAGCCCAAACATTTCTCCAGCTTGGATTTCAAATGAAAGCCCATCTACCACCGGGACTTTGTTGTAAACCTTGTAAACGTTTTGAAGAGAAACAGCAGCAACCATTGAATTTCATCTCAGCGCGATCCTTGTTAACAGTATCGTAAGATTGCGCTCAATCCCTATGTAACAAGGTGGATTGTCAAAAGGCTTTGTGCTGAGGGGCATACTACAAGCAACTTTCATTCACTAACCACATGGTAAAAGTTGCGGTTTTTCTGATAGTAACGATCGTAATTGCTGCGATCGCAATTGCAATTACAATCTGGGCTCTCTACAAGGGATTGGTTGCGAAAAAGAATGATGTTGAGCGATCGTTCTCCAGCGTTGATGTGATTTTGAAGAAGCGAATCGATTTGATTCCAAATTTAGTCGCGTCAGTCCAGACCTACATGAGATTTGAGCAGCAAACTTTAATGGAAGTAACACGGTTGTGATCGCAGGTGATGACGGGCGGAGCGACGCGCAGTGAACGGATTGATTTAGAGAATCGAAT
Organism: Phormidium tanganyikae FI6-MK23; assembly: GCA_019359175.1. GTDB lineage: Bacteria > Cyanobacteriota > Cyanobacteriia > Leptolyngbyales > Leptolyngbyaceae > Leptolyngbya > Leptolyngbya tanganyikae. The sequence continues at coordinate 14,469 of JAHHHU010000037.1, read as the reverse complement.
TTCTCGATCGCTCGGTAACATTCTGGCTCTCACTGAAAACTATCCTGAACTGAAATCAAACGCTCAATTCGTTCAACTACAAGCCGCGATCTATGAGATTGAGGAACAGATTTCAGCCGCGAGACGATTCTACAATTCTGCTGTGACTGAGTACAACAATGCGATCGAGATGTTTCCCAGTAATTTAATTGCATCGTCTATGAATTATCAGCGACGACGGTTATTTGAAGCGACCGAACAAAAGCGGCAAAACGTGGATGTGAATGCTTTATTTAATCGGTAAGACATGACAGACACAGATTTTTTACAGAAAGGACAAGCCGCGCTGATTGCTGAGAATTATACAGAAGCAATTGAATTTTTAGAAGCCTGTTGTGCAAAATCATCAAAGCCGCAATCACAGACATATCTAAAAGCGCAAATGAGTTTGGTGAAGGCATATCATCAAACTCAGCAATCCGAAAAAGCGATCGCGCTCTGTCACGAATTGGCTCAAAGCCCGAATCTAAAACTACAAACTTGGGCAAATCAAGCCTTACAAACTTGCTCGATTCAGACAAAGAAATTTCTATCTCTCGCTAATTGTCATAGCACCAATCTAGATCTTGTAGTATTCGATCGCACTTTTACATCCGCTCCAAGATCCGAATTCCCAACAGCGATAATCCCAACTTCAAGGTTTTTGCCGCCAGATCACACAGCGCCAGGCGAGAAACCTTAATCGATTCCTCAGCTTGAAGAACAGGACATCGATCGTAGAATTGATTAAATTTCTGACTTAGTTCAAACAAATACTGGCACAGTCGATTCGGCATCAAGTCAAGGCTTACTTCAGTTAAAATCTCATCCAGTTGCAACAGATGTTTTGCCAGTGCAAGTTCCGTTTCTTCTTGCAGCACAATCTTGATATCAGAGCCTAACTGCTCAAAGTCAATCTGCCCTTTTCGGCTGATACCCTGTACTCGAACATAAGCATAAAGCATATAAGGCGCTGTGTTTCCCTGAAGCGATAGCATCTTATCGTAACTAAAAATATAGTTACTGGTGCGATTTTGGCTAAGGTCAGCATACTTCACCGCATCAATCCCAACGACTTGAGCAACCTCATTGATAAAGTCCTCGGTTTCTTGGCGATCTTCTGCTTTTAGTCGCGCTTCCAAATCTGCACGCGATCGCTCAACTGCTTCATCCAACAAATCCCGCAGTCGAACTGTATCACCCGATCGCGTTTTTAGCTTCTTCCCATCCTCACCCTGCACCAATCCAAACGGCACATGAACTACTTCAACCGTGTCAGGAATCCAGCCTGCTCGACGTGCGACTTGAAACACTTGAGCAAAGTGGTTGGCTTGACCTGAATCAGTAATGTAAATTAAGCGATCGCCATGATCCTGCTGCACCCGATAGCGAATCGCAGCTAAATCAGTCGTTGCATAGTTATATCCACCATCTGATTTTTGGATAATCAGCGGTAATGGATTCCCTTCGCGATTGGTAAAGCCTTCGAGAAACACGCATTTCGCGCCTTGATCTTCGACCAATAAGCCCGATCGCTCTAAGTCCTCAACCACTTGAGCGAGCAGCGGATTGTAAAACGACTCTCCCCGCTCCGTGATACAAATATCGAGCAAATCATAGATGATCTGAAATTCGCGGCGAGATTGTTCACACAACAATCGCCAAGCTCTCAGCGTATCTTCTGCACCCGATTGCAACCGCACCACTTCTTGACGCGATCGCTCTTGAAACTCTGGATCTTCATCAAACCGCTGTTTCGCTTTCTTATAGAACGCAACCAAATCACCTAAATCTAGAGCATCCGCTGTTGTCAGTGCTTCCGGTGCAACTTCTCTAAGATAAGTAATCAACATTCCAAACTGTGTTCCCCAATCACCAACATGATTGAGACGCAACACATCATGCCCTTGAAACTCTAGAATTCGGGCGAGCGAATCTCCAATAATGGTCGATCGTAAATGTCCAACGTGCATTTCTTTCGCAATGTTCGGACTCGAAAAATCAACGACCACTTTCTTCGGATCTTTGACGAGCGGGATTCCTAATCTTGAATCGCCCTCCATCGCTGCTAATTGCGCCTGAAGATAAGCAGGTTTCAACATCAGATTAATAAATCCAGGGCCAGCGATCGACGGCTTTTCGCAAATATCGTCAATCTCTAGCTTCTGAGAAATTTCTTCCGCGATCGCTCTCGGTGCTTTGCCCAATCGCTTTGCCAATGACATCGCCACATTCGCTTGATAATCCCCAAACTTCGGATTACTCGTTGGTACAAGCATCGGATCAGTCCCCGCCAAGTCTGTACCAAACGCTGACACCAAAGCAGCTTCTAAGCGATTTTTCAATTCCGCGATCGTCGCATTCATAATTTCTCAGCCCGAAAACAGCGCAAGCCTTTCTAGAATACCGACTCAGCCCCCTTAACGGTAGCGAAAATCCAAGAAAACGCTCAAATTTCTGCTCGATCGTGCCACTATCTAGAACAATCTGCAAAACACGCCTGTAGACGGAAGACAAATCGAGTTTAATAACCTTTACAAGAATACGTAGCCTTCTGCGACCATAGACTACATTTTTGTATCCCAACTAACATTTTTTATCATTTGTATTTGATTGTATACGGTATATCACTTACTACCGCCATCGTAAATTCACATGACAGAAGCGAATACCGATCTGACTGCTGTGGATATCCAGGAGTCAGAGGAGCCAATCAGTCGATCGCACTAATCTACGGCTTAACCGATAAGCCACCTGTTGCCGAAGCGATCTTTGTTGCCTTCCAGCACGTCCTTGCTGCCTTTGTTGGAATCATTACCCCTCCACTGATCATTTGCTCCAGTTTAGGGTTAGACGCTGCGAATACCAGCTATTTGATCAGTATGTCGCTGTTCGCATCCGGGATTTGTACTTTCATTCAATGTAAACGAATTGGTCCGGTTGGATCAGGGCTATTGAGTCTGCAAGGGACGAGCTTTGCGTTTCTGGGACCCATTCTTGGAGTCGGAACAGTCGCATTGCAGAGTGGAAAAACGCCAGAGCAGGCACTCGCTTTGATCTTCGGTGTGTGCTTCTTCGGCTCCTTTGTTGAAATTATCTTGAGCCGCTTCCTGCATTTGATGAACAAAATCATCACGCCAGTTGTTTCTGGAACAGTCGTGATGATCATTGGACTCGGCTTGATCAAAACGGGAATTACTAGCTTGGCAGGAGGAGCCGGAGCACTTGCGAAGAATGATGGCTCGTTTGGAAGCTGGCAAAATTTGGCACTTGGTGGTTCAGTGCTGCTGATCGTGGTTGTCTTAACGCTGTCTAAAAATCGCTTCTTGCGGATGGGCGCGATCGCGATTGGGCTTGCAGTCGGCTACATTGCTTCATTGTTCTTGGGACTTGTGAACTTTAGCAGTCTCGGTACGCTGCCGCTGTTCAGTCTGCCGATTCCTTTCCGCTACGGAATGAGCTTCGATTGGGCTGCCTTTGCCCCGTTCATTCTGCTGTATGTGTTGACTGCAATTGAAACCGTGGGTGACTTGACCGCGACTTCTGCGGTTTCGGGAGAACCCGTAAAAGGATCGCTCTATGTTCGTCGGATTAAAGGCGGTGTTCTCGGAGATGGTGTGAATTCTCTGATTGCTGCTGTGCTGAATACCTTTCCGAATACAACCTTTAGCCAAAACAACGGTGTGATTCAAATGACTGGGGTTGGAAGCCGCTACGTCGGGTTCTTTGTGGCTGGAATCTTCGCGATTTTGGGATTACTCCCGGTCGTGGGTGGAGTGTTCCAAGCGACCCCTCAGCCTGTTCTGGGTGGGGCAACCTTGGTGATGTTTGGTTCGATCGCTGTTGCAGGATTGAACATTGTGTCTTCGGCAGGAATGGATCGTCGATCGATGATCATTGTTGCAGTTTCATTGGGTTTAGGCTTGGGTGTTGTATTCATGCCTCAAATCTTTGCAAACAAACCTGCTCTGTTTAACAATCTCTTTGGTTCAGCAATTTCAACAGGTGACTTAACTGCAATTATGCTAAGTTGGTTGCTTCCTCAAGATTTAGCTGCTTCCCCAGCAGCGGCAACGGTAGAAGATTAATCCATATCGAACCAATGTGAGAGCGATTAGATTCTTACATTGGTTCAACTTTTTAGGGTTGTGCCTGAGTCCGAATCGAACCTATCAGCATTTTTCAATCTCTGCCCTGCAAAATCGTGAAGTTGCTTGTCCGAAAAATCGGGAACGCTAAGGAAGCAATAAACAACTATCACGGACATAAAGGGGCACCCCTCATGCCACTAACCCTCAAAATCGAAAGCAACACCGTTCTCAAAAGAAAACCGATTCAGTCCTCTGAACTGCCTGAAGATCAAAAGCAAGCGATCGAAGCGGGCAAAGAATATCAAATCGATTCGTATACTATCGATCGCGGTCACGTCCGCTGCTTTTTCACCAAAGACACCTTCAAAGACACCAACGTTTGGTATGCTTTCGGCAAGCACGTCAAAATCTTCCGCGACACTCAAGTTTACCCGCGTAGCCTTCCCGCAACGCTCAAGCTCAATGTTCCTTACAAATCTCAGCGTGATAACGTTCTGAATCCTGATGGCGCTTGTAATGTCACCTCGATCGCGATGTGTCTGCACTACTTGGGAGCCGCTCGCAAAGAATCCGCTGGACAATTTGAGGACGAACTCTACAATCACGCAATTCGCAGGGGTTACAGTCGCCACAGTCCTTACGATCTCGCTAAGATTGTCCAAGATTACGGAATGCGCGATGATTTTAGAACTGATGCCACGATCGAACAATTGCGCTCCTGGTTAGCGGATGGCAATCCCGCAGTGATTCACGGTTATTTCACCGATTTTGGTCATATTGTGGCACTGGCTGGCTACGACGAACGCGGCTTTTTCATCCACGATCCGTATGGTGAATGGTTCTGGTGGGGCTACGACCTCAACGATCCGAATGGCAACAACAACAAAGGCGAATCGCTCCACTACTCCTACACGATGATCGAACGCCTCTGCATTCCTGACGGTAACTTTTGGGTGCATTTTATTTCCAAGCCGTGAGTTTTTAGGGCGATGATGTGGGATGCGATCGCACTTCATACATCGGTTGGAATTGCGTCTCGAAAACAGCCAGAAGTCGCCCTCGTTCAAGTTGGAGCATCAATGGATGTAGGCGGATTTAGATTGCAAGACTTGCCTAGAGAAATCGTGGAACAAGTCTTAGAGGCGTATCCCCGATTGAATTGTGGACAGGCTCTACTAGAACTGATTGTTTCTCAGATCAAACGTAAGCCTCAAGCGATCGCTTTTACTTGGATGTCTGAAATTGGTCGATGCCACATACACGGGTTTACTTGTCCCACGATCGCAGATTTAATCCAGAACAATACGTTAGATGAGTAGCCCTCTACTGTCCTGCTACCAAAATCTGTTGAGCCATCAGCACAAACTCTGGAAATGAGGGAGAAATAATACGATCGCTTTCCCGAAAAACTCCCACTTCTGCGTATTGACTTTCTCTAAGCTCCAGCACTGTCACCGTTTGAGGGCCTGGATCAACGATCCAATATTCGGGAACTCCTCGATCGAGATACTGCGCTCTCTCCGCAACGTAATCACGATCGCGCTGTAATTCACCGGGACTCACAACCTCAATCACCAACACAGGCGGAGCCATCGACAACCGAATCGTATTCCGCCTAAGTAACTGCTGAATATGTTCTTCTCGAATAATCGTCAAATCGGGAGAGCGATTGCGCGGTTCGCCTCTCACTTCGAGTTCTAATCCGTGGGGTCTGACTCTCAAATGATCAACGATCGACAAAAACTGTGCAAACAAAAACGCTGCAATCCCAACATTTAATCCCGGCTCTGGCAGCACTTCAATTAGCTCTCCGTTAAATAATTCATATAACGCATCTGTCCCATCGTCGTAGGTCAGATACTCTTCAGAACTGTTAAATCGAACTTTTCGCTTGAGTCATGGCAGTTCTAAAGCTTGATCTTCATACTCAAATCTAACCAAGTAGATCGCGTAATCGGAGCGCTACTCGAAATAAAATCGACTCCCGTTTCTGCGATCGCTCTCAACCATCGTTAAACAGTGGCGGCAACAGTCCTTCTACCTGCTTCAGCAAGTCAGGCAAAACGGTTTTAATAATGCTCCAAAGCGTTTCCTGTTCAACCTGTTCATAACGATGAGCAATAATATTCCGTAGCCCGATCGCACCTCGCCAGTCAATCTCCGGATGCGTCCCTTGAAACTCCTGTGAAATTCGCCGCGCTGCCTCCCCCAAAATCTCAAACTGACGTTCTATCGCGCTTTGGATCAACAGACTATCTAAATACTCATCTAGCGTGAGAGTGCCGATAAATTCTTGAATGCGTCGAATCGCCTGCACCATCTCCCAAAGCGAAGCTGCATCACGATTATTCACGAACATAGATTACCTGATGCGATCGTAAGATCTCAGCTTTGCTATAAGGATTTTTCAACAGCTTTTTCTGAATGAGATCGACCTTTCGACCAAAAATCGCCTCAATCTCTTCTCGAATGTCCAACCATCCTGACAAGCTCGGATCGTGGGGTTGCCCAAAAACAACCAACACATCAATATCACTATCGTCCCTAAAATCCTCCCGCAACACTGACCCAAATAGCGCAAACTCAACAATATTCCATTTGTGACAGAACGCTTCTATCACCACTTCAGACACTTTCAGGCGATCGTGCAGAATTTGTGAAATGTTGATCGTTTGTTCCAAGCTCAACCTCCGATTTCTAAACCTTAATTCTCATACTCAAATCTAACCAAGTCGATCGCGTAATCGGAGCGCTACTCGAAATAAAATCGACTCCCGTTTCTGCGATCGCTCTCAACGTCTGCAAGGTTACATTCCCCGAAGCTTCGATTTCAATCTCAATAGAATGCTGTCGTATGATTCGCACTACCTGACGCATCATTTCTATCGACATATTATCTAGCATGATGATATCGGCTCCGTGTTCAAGCGTTTCTTTCACCATGTCTAAATTCTCAGTCTCAACCTCAATTTTCAATGGATACGGAATCTGGGCGCGAACTTGTGCGATCGCATTCCCAATTCCACCCGCCGCGACAATGTGATTATCTTTAATCATCACCGCATCATCTAATCCCATTCGATGATTGGTCGCGCCTCCGACTTGTGTTGCATACTTTTCCAGCAATCGCAATCCGGGCGTTGTCTTGCGCGTATCGACTAATTGAGTTGTTAAATCCTCAATCTGCTTGACATACTCACGGGTCATAGTGGCAATTCCACTCAGGCGCATCGCTAAATTCAGTGCAACTCTTTCGCCAGTCAACAACGCATCGTAAGCCCCTTGAATTTCAGCGATCGTTTGTCCTTTCTCCACCGCTTCCCCTTCTTCAACCAGCGGCGTAAACACCGTAGATGAATTGAGCAGATAAAAAACTCTTGCCGCGATCGGCAATCCCGCAATTACTCCCGCTTCTTTCGCAATCCAAACTGCTTGCCGAGTTCCGGGCGAAATCAAAGCTTGCGTTGTGCGATCGCCCCGTCCAATATCTTCAAGTAGCCAATCCTGAAGGAATCGATCGAGGAGCAATGCCGGGGGAAGTACCGCAGTTGAAATTTTCATATACTTAGAGCGACCTATTAATCTTGATTGTCCTTCAATTTTTTGCCCATCTACCGATAAGTATGAAATAATAGATCTTCGTGTCTGCACACGATTATCCCTCTCATTTGCATAAAGACTATGGCAAAGAATAAAGGCGTAAGGCTAATCATTACGCTCGAATGTACCGAATGCCGCACCAACCCGGCAAAACGTTCTCCCGGTGTTTCTCGATACACCACCTCGAAAAACCGCCGCAACACCACAGCGCGTCTAGAACTGAAAAAGTTCTGCACCCACTGCAACAGACACACCCCACACAAAGAAATTAAATAATCTTTGTCAGCAAAAGCTGGTAAGTTTTTGCCCGTAGTTTCCAAAACTGCCGCCCATTGACCCTTTACCAATCACACTCCCATGAGCTATTTCCGCCGTCGAATTTCTCCAATCAAACCAGGCGACCCGATCGATTACAAAGATGTCGATCTGCTCCGCAAATTCATCACCGAACGTGGAAAAATCCTGCCTCGTCGAATCACCGGACTCACCGCAAAGCAGCAGCGTGATCTGACCGTTGCGATCAAACGCGCCCGCGTGATTGCCTTATTACCATTCGTGAATCAAGAAGGCTAAAACCTTCAAACCTTCAAACCTTCAAACATTTGTGGGGGTGCTTGTATCGGGTGTGAGCAATCCTGGGCAAAAACCCCCATTCATTGCTCTATTTGTCCATCACCGCACCCCACAAACTTTAATGGAGAAGGGAACCCTAGTCGAATTTCGCGTCAACGGAGAACGTCGCCTCGCCGTTACCGATCGTCCAGAAGGCAAAAAGCACTGGATCGCGATCGACGATCGTTCTCAGTCGCACACCCTTCATCCGCGCCAAATTACCTACGAAGTCGGAAGCCAAACCTTCAAGCCTTCCGACATTCAAAGTTTTCTTAAAGAAGTCAAACCCTTCCTCGATCCTTCCAGTCTAGAAGTCGCTTGGGAGATCTTAATCGAAGGTGGAGACAGCACCGATCCACCAGAATTAGCAATGCTGCTGTTCTCGGATAAAAGCGCGTCAATGTGTTACGCCGCTCACTACTTATTATCCGAAGATAAGCTTTACTTTAAGCAGAAAAGCGATCGCTACGAACCCCGATCTGTGACCCAAGTTGCAGAACTGAAGCATCAAATCGAGATGGAAGCTCAACGCCAGCGCGATTGGCAGAGTTTCTTAGAGCGAATTGAACTCGCTTTGCAGGGAAATTCGGTCGAATGGCAACCGAAGGAGCGACCCCGACTTGATGCGTTAGAGCGATTTGCTACTGTTGAAGAAGCACCGAATCGATCGAGCGCGATCGAAGTCCTTGCTGCTCTGAAACGTCCTGAAACGTCTCCTGCCGCCTTTCAGCTTCTCGTCGATCTGGGAATATGGAGTCCACACGAGAACCTGTTCCTCCGGCGCGCTCAGATTCCGATGCAATTCTCTCACAAGGTTCTGGAAGTGTCGCACCACCGCTTGGAATTCCCACCCGCTGATCTCGATGTCAATCGCCTTGATTTGACACACTTAAAGGTTTATACGATCGACGATGAAAGCACTCGCGAAATCGATGACGGTTTGAGTGTAGAAGTTCTCCCCGATGGACGCGAGAAAATCTGGATTCACATCGCTGATCCGACTCGCTGGGTTGAGCCTGGTGATGAACTCGATCTCGATGCCCGCAAACGCATTACGACGATCTATTTGCCAACCGGAATGATTCCGATGTTCCCGTCTGAGTTGGCAACAGGTCCAATGAGTTTGAACCCAGGAAAAATTTGCTGTGCGTTGAGCTTTGCCGTAACGCTGACCAAAGAAGGCGCAGTCGAGGATTACAGCATTCACGCGAGTTCGATTCGATCGACGTATCGCCTGACTTACGATGATGTCGATGAAATGCTGCAACTGAGCGTACAAGGGGAGCCAGAAATCGAAGCGTTAGCAAAATGGGCAAAGCAGCGCACTCTATGGCGACAGTCGCAAGGCGCGATCAGCATTCATATGCCAGAATCCTCGGTCAAAGTAAAAAGTGATGGAGAAGTCACTATCGAGGTTCTCGATGATTCGATCTCACGTCAGTTAGTCGCTGAAATGATGATTCTGGCGGGAGAAGTCGCCGCCCGCTATGCCCAAACGCACAATTTACCGCTACCGTTCCGGGGTCAGCCTCAGCCCGAATTGCCCTCCGATGAAGAACTGCTGCAACTTCCAGCGGGACCTGTTCGATCGTGTGCGATTCGTCGCTGTATGCCGCGCAGTGAACTAACGATCACAGCCGCCCGCCACGCCAGTTTAGGACTCGATACCTACACACAAGTTACCTCTCCAATCCGCCGCTACAGCGATCTAGTTGCCCACTTCCAAATCAAGGCGCATCTTCGCGGTGACGTTCTTCCCTTCTCAGTCGAGGAAGTGAAAGAACTGATGATCAATATTGGTCTTGCGGTTCAAGAAGCAGTTTTTGTTGAACGTCACACTAATCGATACTGGAGCCTAGAATATTTGCGCCGCCACTCAGACGAAGTGTGGGAAGCTTTAATGCTGCGCTGGCTGCGAGAGCATGAAGGATTAGGTTTAGTGCTATTGGAAGACTTGGGGCTGGAATTGCCGATGGTGTTTCAGCGATCGATTCGTCCTGGTGATCAACTCCACCTCAAAGTCAGCCTAGTCGATCCGCGTCGCGACGAAATCCGCTTCCAGGAAGTGACTCAACAAGAGGCACAACAGGCTGTTGGGTAGTGCAAGTTTTCGCCTATCCCAAAAATTCACCATCAACAAGAACTTATTTTGTATTGGGATACTGAAATGAAAAGCGATTGGTGTTGTAATAAGTTTTCTTCAGATACTCTAAATCCGTCTCCCAATCCTGAACCGCTTTGCTGAAACTCCCTGTGTTACGCCGTTTCGCGTTACGAGCAAATGCAGCGATCGATTCGGCTAACTTTCTCAGTCTTTTAGCGCTTTTGGGTTCACCCCACTCGCCCATATATACAGAATCACTCATATGCGACAGAGGACACAAAAAGATTGTATCGAGAATCTCCCACCGCTCATTCTGCGGTAGACCATTCTTACCAACTTTATATCCGTACTGTTTCAGTAACCCTTCCTCATACTTAAATACACCACTTGATAGATCTTGAGATCCGGGAGTAGCTGATGTGCTTGACCAAGAAAATTGCGAATTCTGTAGCTCTATTAATCTAACCGAGATACGCTTCTGCAAATTGCCAGCTTTCTGCCGAGAACGAAATTTCAGCTCGTGATAAAGCTCATTTAGCACTTTCACCTTATTCCATTCCGAATTTGCAATTCCTTCTAATTCATCGGTACGACATCTGACAAATGGACGTTCCTCAGGCTGAGTATTGATGCAATCTGCTTGTGCAGTGTTAGGAGTATGAGGATGACGCTCAACTTCTAAGACAGTAGGAACTGGTGGAAAATTATACTCTTGTCCTGGAAGGGTTTGCGATCGTTTAGGCGTTCTAGTTACAGTGGTTTCTTCAATATGTTTGGTTCTTTGCTCAAGGTACTTGTCAATAAATATGACAGCGTAGTGTCCTATTGCTGCCATCCCTAGAAAACCCCAGAATATAGGAGTAGTGAGCAGTACACCAAAAACTTGAAGATGTAAGAATGGGTTGAATAATTGAATGAAGCTATGTCGCGTAAAATTCCAATAAACATTCAGAAATAGAATCCCATTCCCTGTATATCCCAGAACCCACAGGATGACAGATACAACTTGCAACAATCTCATGGCCATTTTTTCGAGGCGCGACGAATAGCAGTTATCAACGCATCAATTTAGAGATCAATGCGAACTTAAAGGAAGTAGCTTTGCCATTAATCTTACACATCATACCGCCCAAATCAGGAAGAAACTTCTATTTCTTCCGCACGATCTGGCGAAGTGAGATCGCTCACTACATTGCTTTTTGAGGCAATGATTCTACACAGCACTTTGAGGCTCAAGATCGCTATTCTGCAACATCCTTCAAGGTATCCTTCAGAACGGTTCGTGCTGCGAGATGATTTCGAGTTGAAGTTAAAATCTCAGCTTCTCGTTCTAATCGTGCTTGAGTGTCTTGCAACTCTAATAGCGATTGCTGTTCGTCAGGCACGTTATGTAAGTTACTCGCAATCCAGTACGAAAGCTCAGTTGGCAGATCTGGAATCTCTTCTGGAAGTTCGATATCCTGACCCGATAGCTTTTCCGAAAGCCGTACCACATCATGAAGAAGCTGATTTACGTCTTTCGCCAAAGGTCTTAAATCTTGAACAGGCGGATGATCTTCGATCCACTCGACCAAACCCACGCGGTAAGGCTTCTCGCGGGTGTATTCCAATACTCTAAAGCGCTGCTGCCCAAGCGTTAGAACCTTCATCCGATCGTCTGGCAATCGCTGAAACTGCACAATCTCTGCACAGCACCCAACAGGCGCGGGCTGTCCTTTTGCCTGATCCCACATCAACACACCAAAGCGTCGATCTCCGTCCAAAATCGTGTTCATCATCATTCGGTAGCGAAACTCGAAGATGTGCAACGGCAAGGGGCGACCTGGAAATAAAACGAGGTCAGGGAGTGGGAAAAGGGGGAGTTCTCGAACCGCGATCGATGAAGTCATTACTCTGCAAACTTGTATGGAGGGTGGCTTACTCTACTCTAACGGATCTGTTATTAAGAAATGTAAGCATTTGAAAAAAATAAAGGATGCGATCGACTCACATCCTTTCCAAAGTTCTAAAGTTTCACTTCGATATCAACACCTGCGGGAAGGTCAAGCTTCATCAGAGCATCGATCGTTTTAGAAGAAGGTTGATAGATATCAATCAAGCGGTGATGCGTCCGAGTTTCAAAATGCTCGCGCGAGTCTTTATCGACGTGGGGAGAGCGCAAAAGACAATAGATTCTGCGTCGAGTTGGGAGCGGAATCGGACCAATCGCAGTGGCGTTTGTGCGATTCGCGGTATCGACGATCTTTTCGCAGGATGTATCGAGTAAACGTCGATCGAAGGCTTTGAGGCGAATCCGAATTTTTTGCTGTTGAATCGTTGCCATTTGAAATTAAATTCCCAAGTTGTCAGTGGTTCAGTAGGGTAGGCGATCTGCGCCAGTTAATCATTGTAGCGCTAAAACCGTTTCATACTCGATATGTTTGCAAGAAAACCCGATCCCGCTCCAAATTTGAAGCTAGACTGCTGAAATAGCGATCGTGGGAAAAATGCCATGTCCGAGATTATTCTTAATTCAGAACAACTCAAAGCCGTTTTGAAAAGCGCGATCGTCGAATTGCTTCATGAAAATCGCCAAGAAGTCTCTGACCTTCTAGCAGAAATCATTGAAGACGTTGCGATGGAAAGAGCGATCGAGGAAGGTGAAACGACTGAACTTATCAGCCGCGAAGCAATCTTCCGCTTGTTGGAGCCGAAAGCGTGAACGTCGAGTTTAGAAAAAGCTTTGAGAAAGATCTGAGCAAAATTCGAGACGAAGAATTATTAACAAGAATCAAAGCTGTCATCGAAGAAGTTGAAGGTGCAACCGATTTGTCAGAAATCAATAATGTCAAAAAGCTGAAAGCAGAGAAAGACAAATACCGCATTAGAATTGGCGACTATCGAATCGGCTTGGTGATGAATGAGCATATCATTACTTTCGTTCGAGTGCTACATCGCAAGGAGATGTATCGATATTTTCCCTAATGTAGGAGGAGTCGATCACTCTAGAAAACTTTGTAGCGCTAAAATAGTTCCTCGCTCAATCCTTTTCGGCGCGATGTCACCGATAAAACGACAAGTCAATTACTATTACTCACCGTTGCTAATCAAAATTCTGTGATACGTGATTAAGCTTCCTGACTCATCCTGCGGCTCTGCTAACCATATTTGATCAATACTAGATGGGATATCAGCACTATTAACCATTTCTACAATCTCATCGAGTGAAGGTATAGAGAACGCATCGCCACATATCTCCAAAACTAAGATTTTCAGACATTGGGCGTATTCCTGAAACTTTTGATCAATGGCTGGTAAATGCCTAATCAACTGGCTTTTAATTCCCTTTTCAGCTTCTGCTAAAGCAGAAGCTGAAAACTGGGTTGTTGTCCAAATTTCCAAGCCTGAATCATAGAGAGCATCAGGCTCAGGCGGAATTTGCCGAAAACACCAGGAAATGGGCGCATTTGAGGAAATCCGATCATTGATGAGAAATGTTTTAAGGTTATTTGAGATATGCTCGATTATTGATTTTGAAAGCACAGGTAGCTTTCTCTTGGTATAGCTGCCCAAGGCATCCTCTCCGATGCGAAGCTCGTACATACCTTTATGCAAATGAGGTTCTAGTTCTTTCTCATATAGGGCACGAAAACAAGCAAAAAAGTCGTGAGAGAGGCGATGCTTTTCGTAGTATTTATCAGGATAAACGACCTTCTTGCGCTCAATCACCACCGGCTGATAATTCAGAGATTTAGACTCTAACAGCACTTCTGGCTGCTTCCTGGTTCTGTCGTAAATGTCAGGACATTTGGAAAGGTCATAATCTTTGCCAAATGCTTCATTAAACTGAGCTACAAAACCCCGTAATCCTCCATCGAGCCACTCGCATTTACCATCACGAAAACAGTGGAAAAATACCATATGCTCTACCAATTGAATTATAGCGCTACTCAAGCACGTTAGGACAATGTTTGAAGGCAGCATCGACACAATCCCGGAAGCTGTCAAACTCATCCCACCGTTGCCGCATCCAATTCTTCAGCACCCACCACCAATGCTCAATTT
>JAHHHU010000036.1 GCA_019359175.1 Phormidium tanganyikae FI6-MK23 | reverse complement strand
GCTGTGGTTTCAATTTCTCCGACATCTCAAAAAAACTGCTCAGATTGCTGCTCATTATCACTTTGAGGTTGTTCTCAAATCACTGCCGAATCTGTCTTATCAGGAATGGTGCAAGATCTGAGTTATCCGATCGTCATGCAAAGCAGCCGGATTTTGATGCTATCCTCGTCGCGATCGTCATTGATCCTGTTTGATCCCTCATCGCTAAAATCTTTCGTCCCCTGAATTCCTTGTATTTGGGGACTTAGGGGATTACAAAGTTCATGAGTTAGCTGTATCAATCACGATCGATTGAATGATCCCTTCGGTGGGCGCAATCTGACCGATAAATTCGTAGAGGATTTGATAGGTGTTGGCGAATTCAGATGGTTGAGCAGATAGAATCCCTTGCGATCGCAAATTTGCCCGCTGAATCAAGAGACGTTGAGCAATTTGGGTAGAGGGAGTTTCATTTGTGGGTGTAGTTGAACTGAATGTGGCGATCGCACTTAAGCGAATGCCTTGAACATATTGAGCCGATTGGGTTGGAGTAGCAGGACGAATGCTGAGATATTGACCAATGCCGAGAGGTTTGATGTCAGTAGGTAAGAGAGTGATGCGGATAGGTAGCCCTTCCATCACTGAGGTAAGCGCTTGGGTTAGTTGAGCGATCGCATTCGTTTCGAGAGAATTGGCGATCTCGCCTGTCTTTTTACCAGCGGGATTTTGTGAAGTCATGGCAACTCTTGCAGACCATGATGCAATTCAGGTTGAACGATGGAGTCAGAATCTTCTGAAGCTTCAGCGTTTGCAAGTTCTTCTTCTAACACTTGAATTGCGCCGCTAATTCGTAGCAGCGTATCGCGCAAATTAGCTTTCTTTGTTTCTAGTTCAGCCAAAGCAGTTTGCCCCGCTTCAAATTCGCTCCGAAGCAAATTGAGACGATGTTCAAGTCGTTGTTGCATGAGAGAAGGTTTCATAATTTCATAATAAATGCGAGCGCAAAATAGGGAGGTCGATTCTCATGAGCGTTTCCGCCTCCATTTGATTGAATGTCTCTGACTTCCAGGATGTCTGGCTCCCCGATTGTTTCGTTAGCACCAGTTACAGTATTTGAACCGCCCGGACTTGCACGTGATAGCTTATTCCATTCACCGTTCGTGTGATTATGACTTGGAATCTGATCTAGCCTTAATGTGACCTCTTTCTCTCCTCCTGTATTACCGAATGAATATTCATTGCCTGCACCGACAATAAAGCGATCGCGTAAGTCAGGCGTAGTATTATTCCTTCCGTCGCACAGTGCCCATCCTCCAGGAACTTCATCATGTGCTCCAGACCACATCATAATCATGCCGAAAGTAATAGCAGCGTCATTATTTAATAGATTGTAGTAAGTCGTCTTGATATGTGCGTTATCGCCTTGATAAGGCTGAACCACTTCCATCGCTCCCCTCCGACCCCAGACAAACAATAGTGCATAAGGATTGCGTTCACCAGCACTAGAGAGTAGCTTAAATGCTCTGACAGCACCAATGCTTCTCAATAAAATTGCAGCAGTTCCAGTCGTCGGTGTGGCTCTCACTGCATCAAAGGAAGCCACTGCGATCACATCCCCAGGCTTGGCATTCGTCCGCACCCAATCTTCCCAAATATTCCATGCTTCTTCTGAGCTGTAAACATCAAATGTCGCTTTTTTCTTGAATATGCCATCGGGGTTGAGAATGACACAGTTTAATCCCCGAATATTATCGATGTCGATCGAGACATTCGCAATTTTCAGCGAAGTGATTGTTCCTCCCACAGAGTCAAACGCTGATCCCCGTAGGTAAATTTCATAGTCTTCGTATCCTAGAGGATTACCACCCGCATAGAGTGTTCCGCTTGCTCGAACATCGCCAGTGACCTCTAATCCAGCTTTTGCATTAACTTTACCAGAGACTTCAACTTCTCCGGAAGCCGTCAGCTTGCCTATTGTTGTTAAAGTTCCGCTCAAAGTTGCATTAGTCGCAGCAATGTTACCACTGACTTTTAAGTCGCCGCCATTCACTTCCAGTTTTGCAGTTGGCGCATTCGTGCCAATTCCTACATTTCCTGCTGTCATCAATGCAATATGATCATTAAAATCATTAGCGACTCCAATTTCTAGTGTGGCTTGCTCTTTTTCAGTTGCGATCGTGGAGGCTGGATTGCGAGAATAGTAGCGAATCCAAGCTATATCTTCACCTCCACCAAAGGGATCAGCAGGGAAAGTGATTCCATTGTTAGCAGCACTTCCAGCACTTGGCGTAATGGCTCCACTGACTTTTAAATCAGTTGTCACTTCTAATCCAGCTTTTGCAAAAGTTTTACCATTGACGCTCAGGGCTTGAGCGATCGACAATGCGCCTTTGATTTCATCTCCTTTGCGATCGATTTTATCCGTCTCTAATCGCGCAATTTCCTGCGTTGCATCATTCCAGTCTTGAGATTTGAGCGGATCTCCAGATTCTTTTTTCTGATAAACAAAGGGCATGATAGTTTCTCCAACCGATTAAAACAAGATTTGCCAAAGAAGTGTCAGTCTAAAAGCTGGGGTTTTGCGAATGGCTGGAAATACGACTCGGTTATACATTACGCCATCTTCGTTAAATAGCCCCGCTTCAGTGAGGTCTGCATTGTATTCAGTTGGTTCTAGATCGGCACTAATCTTTAAGTGACATCGAGCAATCCCGTCTACTTCTTTCCAGGTGATCATGTCTTCAAAATTGCCGACTTTGATCGCTTTGCGATCTCCGACCTGAGCGTGCAAATTTCTATCGATGGGCTGTACGTCTTGGCTCCCCGTTCCGACTGCAATCTGAGAAATTGGTTTGATCTGGCTCATTTGGCTACTCACAAATCGTTCAGCTACTAACTGCCGACCTGTTTGAACAATACTATTATTTGCGATCGTTGTTTCGAGCAATTCACCTTCTAAATTGTAGACTTGAATGCTCAATCGACCTCGAATATCTAATGTGTCAGTTAGGTTCATGATCAAGAAACCGGGAATTTTGTAAGTTCAGCCTAGCCCGTTCAGACTATCAAAATAAGAGTAGTCAAACACTGCACAAGTGAGTAATGATTCAGTTATGTCGTGAGTATTGCTGAAATCAGAAGTCTGTGTAATGTCTTGCTCTTCATAGGAAAATTGGTCTTGGGTGTTTTGATTTTCAGGAGAAAGGTGCTTCTCGTAAACAATAACAGAGGATATCCCGGTTGCCCTAATCTTTTCAATTAAGATATGAATCTGATGACGGGGATGATCTAGCGTTTCGTTAAAGCGATCGCTATAGCCCGGAATATCCCACGGAATTCTGACGGTGAACTGTCCTGGGGTGAACTTGTAGAAAGTGGATTGAACCTGAATAGCATAGAGCGCAGCTTGTTCTGGGTTCAATGGTTCAGTTTTTTCTTGCTCAAAACAACAAAAGTCGAGCAGTGTTCTATCGAGTGTCGCAACTTCAGAAGTAACATCTGCTGCGATCTGCCATTCTGAGCCACCGGATGCGATTTCTGGTAGAGCGCCGACGATCGCGGATGGTGGAACTGGAACACTATTAATCGTTGCTCTTCCTTCTGGCGACCACTCAAAAAGTTCTTGAGTGTGTAAGGAATGGGTGTAGCGCAGCACCTCCTGATTGTTCGTGTCTCGTAGGCTGAAATCGCGTAGGGGTGGCAAGATGCGATTTCGGAAGAAGCGAAACTGTTGATTTTGATATTTCACCTGATAAGTCTCGATCGATTCATCAACGTGATAAACCTTGATTTGCCAGGTATCGACTCCTGCGATCGCAATCTTGCTTCGATTGGTTCCAAATGCTGAATATAACTCCGGTGGAAGCGATTCTTGGTGATTCAGAATCTTGAGTAGATCACAATTCGGTAAGTTTAATATCAGTTCGTCTTCAATGTTCAGAAAGGGATCTTGGATACTACAAGCTAAGTTCGGAGCAGTTGGAGACGGGTTTGGGTTAAATAGCTGTAAAAGATGAACAGGATAAATGGTTTGCTTACTTGGAGAGACATTTGGAACAAACTCGACCACCCGAATTAGTTGTTCATACACCGCGAAGTTATCTTTTCGGCGTTCAACTCGGAACACTCGACCTGCGATCGCATCTGTAATTTGCCATTCTTGTCCCGGAATTCTGACAATCACAGTTGTGCTTAACGACAGTTGAATTCCAGCTTGCTTCACAAAGGACGATCGTAGACCGGGTGATGCTCTAAGTGAGTCGAGAAAGCTCTCTTGAATAAGAGGCAGGTGAAAGATCAAGGTTTCCCAAGGTCGAGATCCGGTAACGCGATCGGGACTCATACCCAGATTTGCAGCGACAACATCTACAATGCCATCACAGGTCGAAGCTCCGTTTTTTAGCACTGTGATCAGTCGCTGTAGCCGCTCTCGATAAGGTGCATCACTTTTTTCGATTTGAGTTGGATACACAGCTTCTAGCTGTGATCGAAAGTTCTGATCGGTCTGAATCTTTTGATTAAAAAATTGCGCGATCGCTTGGCAAACTTCGAGGGCGGTTGGAATTTCGCTTTGAGGAAGTTCTTGCGGATAAGCGGCTTCTAAGAGCAAGCGATTAAGGCGATAGAGGTCTGCGCCCTTTGGAGTTTGTTTGAGTAGGGTTTGGGTCGCCTCTGGTAGGCTCAATGCTGCGATAGAAAAAGGAAGAGATGCGCCTAGATTCTGGCTTAGGTTCGTTGTGAGAATTTGCTGAAATTGCGTTTTGAGGAAGGCTTGACAAGTCTGTTGGAGATTACAAGGGCTGGTGATTTCTATACTTGCGTAGCGATCGAGCTGTCGAAGAAATCGCAGATCTGAAACGAAGGAGCGAAATTCTGATAGGAGTTGGGACTGAATTGGATAAGAAAGCTGATCATCAAGATCATAGAGCGATCTCTGAACCGAAGGAGAGAGCCAGCCATAGAGGTACTGAGCGACACCTGGTAAAGCTAACGGATCAAGTTCGTTTAAGTGATACCAGAGTTGGATTTCGATGTTGAGCCATTCTGTCCGATCTTGGAAGTAAATTGCTAAAGTTCGATCAGGAAGGATTTTCTGATTCAGCGTTTCAGCAAGGTTAGCAATCAGCGATTCGTCAGGCGTTGAACCATCATAAGCATTTAAACCCTGTAGCGTCTGATCCGAGAACTGCGATCGTAGATAGGCAGTCAAGGGATCAGTTGCGACTAATAACTTGAGTAACCAAGCCTTTGCGCCTTCCAGGCTGGGAGAAATCGCCCTTTCTAAGTTAGGTAAGAACTTTGTATTACTAACATCGTATCGCTGGATCAGAGATTCAAGCTTAGTCGATCGTTGATCCCAAACTGCTTGAAAAGGAGACTGTGCGATCGCACAGCTTTCGAGAATACTATCTAGCTGAAGAATGTCACTCGCCTGTAAGTTTGGATTAACTTGCTTCAGTTGAGAAGTACTTCCTAGCCGTTC
Organism: Phormidium tanganyikae FI6-MK23; assembly: GCA_019359175.1. Taxonomy (GTDB): domain Bacteria; phylum Cyanobacteriota; class Cyanobacteriia; order Leptolyngbyales; family Leptolyngbyaceae; genus Leptolyngbya; species Leptolyngbya tanganyikae. The sequence goes on along the minus strand of JAHHHU010000036.1, from coordinate 26,930 downwards.
TAAATACATCACAAAGATGCGATCGAGATCGCCTTTCTCAACGGCTGTAAAGCCTTGAGAGCCAGTATTCTCAGCCGTTGAGACAAAGCGCGATCGCAGCACCTGTTCAAGATCAGTTTCTGCTTGCTCGACGATCGCCGCGAACACTCCCATCAACCGATAGAAGTCATCATTCTGATCTTCAGGGAGATAGAACTTTGGAAAGCGATTTGTGATGCTAGTCGTGCGCCCGCTGAATGACATAAGAAAGGCAAGCTATGGGGTGAATCTATTCAGGTGAAGCAGTTACAGTAATTTTATTTGCATAAAACTTCTCAGAAGGCGCTCTAGGAATTTGCCGAGTCTCGATCGTATAGTTCTGAGCAGGATTTCCAACAGACAATTGAACTCGATCGAGATTGCTGACATCAGGAACTGACAGAATCTGACGAATGAGTTGATTAAGCTGAAGTGTTTGCCCCATTCGCATCTGATCTAAAAAGTGAATGATTGCTTCTTGAACTGTTTTTTCTAAAACTTGTCGATCGCTCTCTGACCAAGCCCGTTGAGGATTCGCCTCAATTACAAACACCCCATCGAGCGGAATCTTGACCGCAGGTTGTAGCTTGATATAGACTCCAGCGGCTCGAACTTGGTCGATCTGTCCTTGTAAAAACTGTCTGCGCGTTTCCCGATCGAGATCCGTCCCGTCGACAAATACATCGACTACGCCATATTTTTCATTGTCAAAATGCTCGATTAATTTCACTTCTTTGATGCCGGGTAAGCTGAGTAATGTGTTCTCGATCGCAATTAGCGAAGCTTTTCCAGAAGTAATCAGAGCATTTTTGGCACGGCGGCGAAGGTCATCATCGGTTTCTGCTTGCTTGCCTGTAAAGCGAGTCGCAGCAGGATTAATCACCGATTTAATGCCTGGAATCGGCAGCGGAATAATGTGAATGGCTTCGGCTGCGACGACTTTTGATTCGCCTCGTTCTACAGCTAGAACTTTAACGGACTGTTCTGTTGCCGTTGCTACAAAGGACTGATCTTCAAGGGTTTTATAAGATTTTTTGGGTGCATCTTTGCGATCTTCAGTTGTGACTAATGTTCCTGCGGGGATCACGATATCTTCTTTACCAGGATCGCGCTTAAAGGTCACTTCGCCTTCTGCATAATCGGGCAGGTTGCGCTTAATTCCCAAGATTGCAACCAGCATATCTAAGTGAACGCCTTCTGCATGGTCAATATATGCTGCCTTATAAACTTGGTGCATCTGTTCATAGAGCAGCGCAATTTCATAAGCAAAAGACTCATACATCGTTCGCATGACGCTGCCGACCTGAAAATCAGCCATTCCAGGTAACTGATCGCGGGTCTGCTGCTCCATTTCAGCATAGACCTGATCGAACTTTTTCGGTTCAAAACTCATAGTTCTACCTCTAAGCTCAAAGTCATTGCTCGATCGTCGATCGGCTGGATTACGAGCGTCATGATCAACTTATCGCGCTTATCTGCGCTACGAGAAGGAGGCTCGATCGAGATCGATTGAATCTGAGCAATACGAGACTCTTGCGCTAGGCTTTCTCGCAGGTAGAATTCAGCTAGTTTACGAGTTCGATCGTTGTTGATCTCACCCATGAGCAAATAGAGCCGAGAGCCATACTCTGAATGTCCCAAGGTTTTAAGTTCACCTCGACGAGTATTGAGCCGATTCAGAATCGCTTGTGCTAAATTATCTCTCCCCTGAACCGTTGCAAGCCCTCGTCCTGTCTGTCCGAGTGCCCCACTCGTCAGTTCAATATCAAAAGAATGTAAGATAGAGTCTGTCATTTTGATTTAAGTTGAAATCGTTGTTCTAGCTGCTGTAGGATTGAGTTTGATAGCTTGCCATCTAAGGTGCCTGTTACAGTTAAATCTCCAGCGATCGACAAATCTCCTGTGACTTTGACTTGCTTGGAAGATGCGGGGGTGAGTTCGATGTTACCTTGCTCATCTAACCGAATTTTGGCTCCATTGATCTCGACCTCAAAGCTTTTCTGACTGGCGAGGCGAATGTTTCCAGCTTGATCGATCACAATCTTGCTCTCTCGATCGGTAACGAGTGAGATTCCCTCTTTCTGATGCAGTTGGATCATGGCATGACCCGATTTACTGCGCCCTGGGCAGGTTTTACTCTCTCCATGACAGCACTCACTCGGAATGTTCTCGATCGTACTGAATTCATCATTGGGACAGATAAACAACTTCATATAAAGCTGTTCTGGCGGGGGCTTTACCTCTCGAACTCCTTTTTCTTTTGCATCAAATTGATAGTCGCTATTAACGCCCTTAATCCTGACCATTGAGCTACCCCACCTGAGTATTTCTCGCTTTCGCCTGTATCGAATTCAACGTCTCATTCGGAATCAAAATCGGGCAGGGTGCGCCCATATTACCAAGATGGGTATGACTTGAAAGTGTCAAACTATCCCCATCTGCGATCGCTTTTCCCAGTTTGATCCCGCCAACTTTCACGCTGCTCGTGGTAGCATCTCCAATCTGAATGGTTCCTCCTTTGCTATTTAATGTGATGTTCTGACTCGCAGCATCGATCTCGATCCCGCTGCTAGAGATGGTAATCTTACATGTTCCGTTGTCAATCAAAATATTACTATCTTGAAGCGAAACAGTGCATTCTTCAGCTTGTAGTTTTATCTCTTTTTCCTTTAGTGTAAGATGGCAATTCTCATCAACTTGAGCTTTAATTTCCTGATCTTTAACGGTTAGTACGCTTTTTTTATCTTTGCTTGTAAGAGTGATAATTCCCTCTGCATCTAGCTTTAAGCTTCCGCCTTCTTTAAGATTATGCTGCAATAAGATTTCTTTCTCTTTATTAACGGGAGGTCGATCGCTGTCATTGTATAGCCTACCAATAATTACAGGTGCATTTAAATCTCCGCCGATAAATGTCACTAACACTAAATCATTCACACTCGGAATATTTGTCCAACCGAGATGAGAAGTTGCGATCGGGACTTTGCGGAGTTCAAAATCGCTGCCATCCGACTGTTTGCGATTTTTAAGCTGAATCGAACATTGATAGTTATCTTTGTCGTCTTCGGCTGCATGAGGAAAGATTGCAGTCACGATGCCAAGTTCAGTCGTGTAGATCTTCTGAGCTTCTTGCTGCGCTACTTTTTTCATCACGCCAACGATCGAATCCATCAATTTTTCTCCCATTCCAATTGGGTGTAAAATCCACTGCGTAAACTGAGCGAGTGTGTGACTGCGGTGATTTTGAACGTACCATTTTGTGAGCCGTTTGGCAGATCAGCAAGTTGAATTGCATCGCCTAATTTTGCAGCAGGCAGTCCCAAAAGCTTAACCCGTCCTTGTGCTATATGAGTATGACGTTTTAAGTAGGTCGTCGCGATTTTACTAGCAATATCTTGGGTGCGAGCCGTGGGATCAATCACTCGTAAAGGTGCAGTAGCAGTCTTGCCTGCTTTGCCTTTTACTTCTTTTTTGGCAAACCAAGCATAAGATTGCTCTCCCTGTCCTTGGCTAATCGGACTCTCTCCATAGACCTCAACCCCTACGATCGAACTTTGTTGCTGAAACTGTTCGATCGCTAAAAGAGCCTGACCATATCGTCCCACATGGGTCTGCTGAGGCGCATATTCAGCGAAAACCACTTGATCTTGAACATTCGCGTAGAAATCGAATCCACATTGTTGCGCTAAGTGTTGCAGATGGTCCCAAACCGTTTGTCGATCGCCCACTGTATAAGTGGGAAACCGAAGCCCTGTCTCGATTTTTCCGATTTTGAGCTTTGATGCAGTCTGGATTAGATGCTTCGCGATTTCACCCGCATTGGATTGCTCAAACAAACAATTGAGACGAGTTGAGACAAGCGATCGAAATTCGCTTTCACCCGTAACAATCACTTGTTCAAGATCTGATCTGACGTGGCTAATCTTCCCGCTAAAAATCCGCGATCGCGTTTCTCCATATCCTACGTCGATCGTCATTGGATCTTCTAGTGCAAGGCTTAATGTTGGTGAAGCACTTAGCACTAGAATGCAGTGATTGGCTGGGATCTGGAGGGCGGCATTAGTTTGGATCTGCAACAATCGAGAGGCGGAAGTGGGTGTGTAAGTGGTGTTGCCTAGCGTGATGCTGTAGTTAATCTGAACCATTGCCTTTTAGGTTGATGTGGAACAATACCCGAACCCTCTCTACACCGGAATCACCGAGAGAAGATGATTAAACGCATCCCCAACATCATCTAAACCGATATTCAGTTGACCTTGCAGCGCATAGAGTTTTGCTTGTAATGCTCTAAAAGCCTTCTGAATCGGTTCTTTAATGTTCTCTCTATAGACCTTGATCAGCTTCTGATAGGTTGTATACAGAGCCTTTCCGATCGCTTGAGGAATTTCCTCAAGGTTTGTGATGATTGTTGCATGAAACTCATCCAATTTCTGGATCGTTTCCTTCGGGTAAAGGTTATGCAACATTCTAATCAGCTTGGGGAAGACAGATTGTAAGCTCAACGTAATTTCAGAGCCATAAACCGCTTCTAACAACAATCGATTCAACCGGACAAGTTCTTCCTCTTTCAATCGATCGCGTTTCTGAATCAATTCTTTTGTCACAGTAGTGAACTTATCTTTATACACCTCAAATCGACTCTCTAGATAGAACTGTGCATCAGTTAACAACGCATTAAACGCTTTCACCAGAACGGTAACTGCTCCTTCACCGGGCGCATTTAGGCGAGTTTGTTGTGCTTCGTCTAACTTAGCCCAAATGTAAGCTGAAACAGGATTACTACTGTCCTTCAATCTATCGATCAAGGCTTGTGGAGCATTCTTGAAATCACTCGCGCCGCTAAACGAATTCAAAATGATCACAGGTCGTAGCGATCGCAATGTTGTCTCAATTTCTTTGTAGATATCTGCAATGAACTTGAACGATCGAGAATCACTGGCAGATGTTGAAGCTGCCCCGCTGTTTTTGTAAAGATTGCGTTCGCTCTCGATATCTGCCTCATCAATGCCAAAACAGACGACGAGATCCTTCAGGGATGCGATCGCGCTTCTCAGAATGGTTGCTAATGCTGTTGCTGCCCCGTCTAGAATTTCTTTGATCTGAGTCGGAGCGTCTTGCAAAGCTTTGAAGACAATCTCGATCTTAGTTAAAAGCTTTTTAGGTTCAGCCAAAATCTCATCTAGAGAAGTGAGAATTTTCCGAATTGGAGCAGTTAATTGTTGTTCGATCGCATTAGGAATTTCTGACTTGAAAGCGCTGAGGATCTTCGGATAATCTGCCTTTTTCAGGTTTGCTAGTTTCTCGGAATTCGGGCTTCTGCTAACGACCTCTAAGCTACTCTCAATGTTCATCGAAACGAGTGCATCACTCATCGCCTTTTTCAAGGCTTCTAAGCGCTGGCGCAAGTCCTCGTACTCAAACTCATATCGAAACGGTTCAACGGCGTTTTTGATGCGCTGAGAAAAGCTTTCTAGCATCGAACTTGTTTCTGTCCATTGTGTATTGAGTTGAGTTTTGGCAGTTTTGTGTAGCGTCAGTTCCGATACACTAGCATCATAAACGCTCCTCACCCGATCAGCAGGATTCTTCGTGTAATCTATGATCGCTTGATTCAGCGCTGTTAATTCCGCCAAAATCTTGTCATCTTGTTCCGGCGTGATTGCATTGATGTAGCTCACACATTTAGCTTGAAATGTATTCACCTGATTAATCTGCTGCTGAAGACTTAGCGACAAAATCTCTCTTAATGTTGTCCAAAAGTCACCTTGCATCAAGCTATCTAATCCCAATCCACCCAGAAGCTTCTCAGCACTTCCAAGTGCGCTGCTTACTGCCTGAACAACGCTATCAATTCCAGTCGTGCTTAAATCATCTAAAACCCGCACGATCGTTCTTTTCTGCTGCCGCAAGAACTGGATTAAATTCTCTGGATTCAAAGCGCTGACGACGCTGAACAATTTATCATAGAGGGTGTTCAGCAATTGGATCAGCTGATCAGGATCAAGCACATTGAGCTTATCGATCAAGCTGTGATAGTAATTCTCTACATCGGCTAACAGCTTAGAAGGCTGATAGCGCTTTAATTCCGTAACCAAATCAACAATGTGGGGACTGAGCCAGTTTTCTACTAGCTTTCCAGGTTCAAACTGCTCAACACGATCGCTAATTTGATTAAACTCTGTGTTCACCGAGCCAACCATTTTTTCTAGCGGGTCAACGATCGAGGCAAAGGTTTCTTTCAGTTCAGGATTAACAATACCCGGAACATTGACCTGTTTGATGATTCCGGTTCCAACTTGCAACGCAACTTTTTTCGGGGTGCTAAGTTCCGCAACTTTGATCTCTTTGAGCTTTCCTTCGAGAGAAGTAGTTTTAGCAACAACGGATTTGAAGGCAGGCTCTAAACTAACTTGCTCTAAAGCTTTGACTGCTTTATCAATCCCGCCTTTTGCAGTGTCGATCGCGCTTTGAATTTCCTTGCTCTGAAGAAAGCTTAGAATCTTTCCAAGGAGTTCCTCAATCTTTTTCTGAAGCTGCTCCCGATTCAAATTCGTCTCTAAAGTCTGCTTAAATTGTCCTAGAGAACCATTGATTTTGTCAGTCGCTTGCTTGATGTTGTTCCCAATTTTGCTAATGCCACCGTCAACCGTTGTAATTAGGCTATTGCAGGTTTCTTTCAGAGGCTTTACGATCTTCTCGCTGGACTGCTGACAAGCTTCTTCTACAAACTTTTTAAGCTTATCGATCGCTTCTTTCAAATAGACCTGAACTTTCTCTAAAACTTTCTTCGCATCATCAATTTTTGCAGAAATCGTCTTCACAATCTTGGTTGCAATTTCTGAAACTTTCTTGATCGCATCACTGATTAGCTTGCCAATTTTGTCGATAAAGTCTCCGAGCTTTTTAGTTACAGCTAGAATGTTCGCTTTTAATCGATCGACAAAATCTTGAATTCCTTTGAAAAGCTTCGCCAGTCCGCCCTCTGGATCGCTCACACTGACTTGTGAGAGGCTCTTTAAGGTTGTTTCAAACGTCTTAGCATCGAAGGCAGTTAGCGTTGCCAAAGCTTGTTCGATCGCTTGCGCTGAAACTTGAACTTCAACTGTCCAGCCCGTCACGGTCTGACGTAATTCTTTTAAGGTTGTACGATCGAGCTTTTCCGGGTCGAAATCTGTTGTTGTGAGGAATTGTGTATAGCTATTAATCAGCTTAGATTGCTGGTGGACGCGAATTCCGATTTGCTGGATTGCTTGATCTGGAAGTTGATTACTGAGAGCCTTGACTTGAGCAATGAAAAGGTCAGTTAAAGCATTAGAACTCAGGTCTTGAATCCAGTCTTGAGGGTTCGAGAGCTTATCTAAGAACTTTCTGAAAACTTTCACGATCGTATCTAGCACCTTAGACGGGAGTGCGCCCGCATTGACGAGAAATTGCTGGAACTCAGCAAAAGGGCTAGATTCCGATGTGACTGAGAGAGCTGGAATCAGCGGCTTTCCGTCTTTGCCTTTCGTTAGCTCAGTCACTAAATCACTCACAGAATCATTCACGTCACCCGCACCCGATTTGAAGCTGTCGGCTCCCGGATTTTTAGAAATGGCTTGAGTCAGCGTTTCAGGGGTCAAAGCTGCAATGCCTCCCATCTGTCCGCCCAGTTGATGATGCAGTTCTACGGTCGAGAAGGGAGCTTGTAGCACAGCCGCGCTACTCTGAGTGTTACTAAGCGATGAGATTGCTTGATCGATTTGGCTAGTAATCGCGGTAGACTCGTCGCCTAAGATAGACGTACTTGGGTTAAGCTGACTTGCAGAGTTTTTTGACTGTTTCAGAATTGATGAAGGTTCTGCGAAAATTGCACCGGGATCGAGTTCAGTACTTTGAAGCTTGTCAAGAATGGCTAGAGACATCGGAAAAAGAGGGCTAAGGTGGATTGGAAGTTATGCGCGGAACAGTGTTTTGAATTGACCTAAAGCTTCATCTAGAGTCTGCATCGTTTCTTTGATTGGCTCTAAAGCTGTTTTTAGAGAAATGACCGGATTAGAAATCTCTGGGATTGTTCCCATGTTCAAAACATCTGGCAGTGTCATCGCTGTCATGAGTTCTTTTGCATTGACTTCAACGCCTGCATCTACATTCGTTGTTGTCATTGCTGGGTCGTTGACTGATTCCGCGATCGTCAAAACATAGCTAAACTGATCAGGGTCTTCTGCCGATTGTTGAACTTCAAATCGTTCTAAAATCACTTGGCTAAAATATGCCTGTCCAACAATATCAGCTAAGAAGTCAACGGGTTCTTGTTGGCTATAAACTTTCCGCAGTTTTTCAAGTTCGTCTCTTGCCTTCGCACCATAAAAAATTCCTTCAAGCTGGAGCCGAATTGATTCGCGTCCCATTGTTTGAATGACATTCCCCTGCATTCCAGGAACATTCTGATGAACACAGTGATTTTGCTCTAAGGTGCGAATTCGATGGATGCGATCGAGTGCGATGCCTGCAATTTCAACTGCCATAGTTAACTCCCATAAAATCGACGATATTCTTGATTAATCTCTTGTCTTACTGCCTTTAAAATTGTGTCTAAATCAAGGTTTGGATCACTCCGTAAGTACTGATCTGCTTCACTGACTACCTCGATCGAAGTCGGCTGAAATACTATGTCGCTCTGTATTTTGTGAGTTGCGATCGCATTGTTTTGCTCGATCGCTTCCGGCGAAGCAGTTACAAGCGTTGCCAAGTCTCGTAATGTTCTTGGTGCTTCTGAAAAACTAGGATCGAAATTTCTACTTTCATAACGCAAGAATGGCTCATTCAGTCCGTTTTGAACGGACTTCGCGCTATTAACCCCGATTTCCAATCCGGGGCGGGTAACTTCGCTCACCGATCCCTTCTCAACTACAGGACGATTGACTTCGCTCACCAATCTCTTCTCAACTACGGGACGAGTAACTTTGATCGACGACATCTTAACTACGGGACGAGTAGATTGGCTCACCGATCCTTTCTCAACCACAGGGAGATCGAACTCAATCGCCGATCCCTGCTCAACTCTAGGTCTAACAAATTTGCTTGATGATGCTTTTATCTCTTCCTGCCGAGATGAATGCTCAATCTCGGACTCCGATGAATGTTCAACTTCTCTTCTAGAGAAATCCCTGAAACTCTGCCCAGATGAATGATCTGAAACACTTCGCACAGTTGTCCGAACTGGCTCGATCGCGGATGAATTTCTTAAATACTCAGGACGAGACGAACTCTCAAGCAACGGATGAGACTCAGATTTTGCACGAGTTGTCATCGGTTCTGGCTTTTCGTCGATCGCACTTTCTCGCCCTGGATTAGAAATCGGGGATAATCGTGCGAAGTCAGTTTCAACTGACTGAAGAGGTTTGATCCGGCTTTCAGTCCTCTTTAGTGAACTTTGTTCTGTCACCCTCGTCCAATCTGGGCCGGGTGAATGCAACAGACGAGAGCCTTGAGAATCTAACGATTCATAGGAGCGCTCTGTGGAACCTGGAAAGCTAGAATCTGCGCCAAACGAACTTACTGAACTAGAAAGTTTAGCACCCGGTAAGAAATCTTGCGTGAGTGCATCATAGAACTCAAATAGATCCGCTTCTAGCTCATAAAAATGCTCCACATCAGCCTCCAACCCTTGAAAGCTGATTTCTTCTAGCTGCATCAGCGATCGTAAAGGATCAATCAAACCATTGCGCCATCGATCGAAATCTAGCTGCAATGCTAACCCCAAATCTTGTAGAGAATTAGACTCCATCCCGCTCCTGCACCTCCTGATCGAGTAGTTCCAGATATAAACTAATTTGCGCCATCGTTAGACTTTGAACCTGTTGAGGTGTCCACCCAAATGCACGAGCTAAACGAAACGAGGCTTGGACTAAAGGAGAAGCCTTCAAATCCAACATTAGTTTTTTTTTCCAGTCAGTCCACTAACTTGCCGAATTTGATCAATCAGAAAATTGACCAATCCTAAATGCAGTTGCTTCACTTGTTCTAACGACAAAGCAGGCTCTACCAAAGCCTCTTTAATCATCAGCAAAGGAACCAAGCCTGCATCCTGACGCGCCGCTTTCATGATTAATTGAAAAGTTCCGATCGTCAAAGGACGCAGCCGCACGATCGAGTTAGAATTCTCCGAAGTACGACCTGAGATCGGATTAAGAACCTCTGGCGGAATCTCGACTTCAAAAGTATTGGAACTTCCAAGAAAGAGATCTTCGGGGCTAATGGTGACAGAGTTTATCATAATCGCTCAATTTATTAAGGTCTGATCGAATCAACCGTCTGTCTCTTCACTACTAATCCGCAAAGCGCGAAACGTAAGTGCTTCCATCACAAAGTCATCTTCTGGAAGGCTAAAATTCCAGCTTTCAAACTTCACCCCAAACACAGTCAAGGTACTGCTATTTGTTGGATAAGCAGGATTGCCAAGGCGAATCACAATGTTAAAGGTTGGTTGTGCGATCGCACCGATTGGAGGTGGACTCTTTGCCCCTTCTCCCAATAGCAATCGAATCAAAGCACCATTGACATGCGCCCGCTCTACAAATCCTGAGACATTGATATTACCAGGTCGAAGTTCGGTTGCAAATCGTTTTCCAAGTTCGTGATAAGGCTTGAGAACATTCTCGACCTGCACTTTCACATTTTGCAGCCGTCCCACCACACTAGAAAAATCGTAAGCGGTGATCAAATCACTGGCAAGCCTTCCCTCGACAGTCGCTTTATCATCGACGGCTAAGACCAATGAGGCATCCGAGCCTTGAAATACATTAACATTCGGCATGAGAAATCTCCTTAGCTCAGATACATCGTCACTTTGATGTAGTCAATACTAAACGTAGGCTGCAAGGTAAGGGCTACCATCGTTTCCCCCGCTTTTTCCTGATCGCGAGTCGCGGTAACACTCAGCGTATATCTCACCAAAGCCTCATCGTTGACCATGCGCGTCAAGAAAGCATCCAAAGTCGCCTTCATGGCTCCCCGAACTCGCTCATTGTTCAGCTTACCAATATAAGGATCACATCCCGATCGCACACCATAAATCGCATAGTCTACAATCCGTCTCGTCGTAATTTGCCGCCATGCGCCATCGTTTGTCGTAATGCCTTTGACGATTCTGAACCCATCCCGCCGCTCGATCGCTAAAACCCGCTTTTCAACTAGCGTCTCTAACTGAGACGCATTGAAAACACTGGTTAATCCTCCGATCGTTAGCACTTTATTCGTCGGACTCGCTTGAACAGGAAAAGAGGCAATCAATCCTGCGACTGCGGCAGCGGTATAAGCGCCAGGAAGTTGATCGATCGCTGTTCTACTACTCACCTGAATTCCAGGCGCAACATAGATTAAGCGATCGCTGTTTAATTGATGATTCGCGATCGTATCCAGATCATCTTTGCCCTGAACAAACGCGCCTCCCACTAAGCCCATTCGCTCATGCTTAATTTCTGCGGTTTTTCGCAAATGTCCGACCAATGCTTCTGCTGCCCAAGGCTGCGTTTGCCCTGCCAGTAGCGCAATGTTCACAGCTTCATTTTCTAGTAATGCCAGACCTGATTTGTATTCCTCTCCAGCGGCTTCGGCTCCATCATTTCCCTCTTGAAACGAGCCTTCTAGATTCTCCGGCATCGTCGCTAAAAGACCTTTTGTAGGAGAGATTACATTGACCAGCTTTGATCCAGAGATCGCGCTACTAAAATCATTTTGAAGACTATACGCTTCACGCACATTGTTGCAAATTAGCTCTAGTCGTTTCAAATTCGTTGCTTCTTCGGTCAAGATCTTGATTTGAATGCTATTACCCCAAGTTCCGGGAGTTTTAGCCTCTAACTTACACCATTCAACATCTCCAGTCTTGACTGAAAAAATTGCTTTTTTCAATGTCTTCTTTGCAGCCACTCTCACCGCATAGACCGTTCGCCCACCATTATTATAGATTAGCTCTAACGATCGGATTAAAGTCAGTTCATTCGCCTGCCCACCTTGCCAAGCATTACTGTCCCCAAAGATCTCCTTCGCCTCTTCAAAACTGCCGATCAGCTTGACCGTATCTACATCGCCTCGCGCCGCAGTTCCAACAATTCCAATGTTGCCCGAAGCAACTCCACCCACACTGATCAATCCTTCGTCCCGAACTGTAACGTAAGTTCCGGGCAAAATGGCTTCTACCATGTGACCTCTTGATTCATGAATATCCTCTGATAAAAAACCAGAGGACTTTTGCACCCAATGATCGACGGTTGCTTTAAGAAAGCATTTACCGCTGCATCTCAAAGCAATAGCGCCGTGATTCTATCACACAAATTTGCTGAGAGAACGTCTACTTTCCTAGCAATTCTGCATAAGCTTTGACAAATGAGATCGTTGTCTTTTCATCGTCATAGATGTTATTCTTCAACTCAATCAGTTTCCGGGCTTCAATGTTAAAAGTTTGAGCAAGAGCCGTAATACGATCGACAAATTCTTGAGCATTCTTAATGTTTTGAGTTGTCATCAAACTAAAAGCTTTCGCCTCAACACTCAAACCTTTCTCTTGTTCGGTGAACTGATAGTTCCCTTTGCGAATTTGCACCAGAACGCCAACTGCATTTTTGAACTCACCCACTGCTTTTTCTGACTGAAGCTGCAATGGCTTCATGGCGAGTTTCTCCATTGTGGTTGAACCCCCTGTCTTTTCTAGCAATCCTTCGCCTGCTTTAAAGAATCGATCGAGATACTTAGAAGAGCGATAGTACAGCCTTCCTGCTTCGTCCGCTTTCAAATCCTGCAAAGCTTTGCCGTGAGCATAGTGCTTAATATCTTTGAGGAAATCTGCATATTGCTCATTAAAAGATTCTAGAAGATGCACAGGACGAATCATGGCTCTCGCTTTCCGCTTTTCTTCCTCGCTGCCCTGATTACCCAGAACCACATCAAAAACAGCCCCTTCAGAAACATAAGCTTCGCTTGCAAAGAAGATTGCTCTTCCAGTCTCATATTTCGCAACTTCTGGATTTTTCTGTGCTTTACGAACTCGCTCCATCACGTCCGCATAGAGTCGGTTGCTTGTTTTCAAGACGAGATCTCTAAATAACTCTGGATTCTTCTGCAACTCTGAGCTTTTTGTAGTATCAGAGTAATCTTGAATCAGATGCAATAGCTCTGAATTGTTCGCTTGCGCTTCTGTTGCAAGCTCAACTAACAAGTTTTTTGAAACTTTCTGCCACTGCTCCGGTGATTGAGCAGGCTCCCAGAGCTTCTGAAGCGATTTCAATTTGATCCCGTTCTTTGCCGACTCAAACCGCTTGTAGAGAATTGCGATTGTTCCTAAGCGATCGCTCAGTGTTCGATACAAAGTGTTTGCTGCTTTTGCGTCGTCGATTTGCTGACCGTCTTTATCTACATCAATCAACGGCATTTGCAGTCCAAAATACTTTTTCTTTTGGAACTGATCTTCTAAAGCGGTTAACAAATCTCGAACCGCAAGATTGAACAAAGCATCTGCAATGTCATATTGCTTTCTCACTTTGATCTGCAACTCAAGATCAAACCCCTTGCAAACACTCGTGACATAGCTTTTCCATTCATCGCTTGTGCTGAACCGTCGCTGCTTCACTAAAGCTGCAATATCTTGATCGCCATCACTCATTGCTTTTGTGCCATCAGCTAAGTCGGAGTCTTTATAGTCTTCTACATCGCTAAACTCAATGTTCTTCTCTACTTTTGTGTAGTCTTTGACGTAGATGTTCGTGTCAAAGAGTGTACCAGGCTGCGCTTGAAACTCTTTCTTGATGGCTTCATTGAAAGCTCTCAGAATCTTAACATCATTGCCATCGGGAGCCGCGATCGTCACATCATAATCTGATGAGAGGTCGGTACTGCCAACAGACTTCGCTACCAAGGGAGACTTCAGCGCTAAAGCACATTCTTTCAAAACGATATTGACGACCTCAGTTCGACACAGAATCAAGCAGTACATTGCCCATTGATACCGTCTGGCGTAGTTGTCAACCAGCGTATGCCAATCTTTTTGTTTCTTGATCTCCTTCTCGCATCCTTTCTTAGTCTGGAAATCGAAAATTTTCTCACCATACTCTTTACGATAGTACTCGTGGAGCAGCTTGATTTCGTCGGGTGTGAGTTTCTGGCGCAGTTTCGGGTCTTTGAATTTAGCGTCTGCATCTTTAACTGCATTGTCTACTTTAGCAATCTGGTCACGAGACGGCTGAATTCCTGCCTGAGTCATGAGGTTCTCCTCGGAATCTGTTTAAAAAGCATCAAAAATTGGGATCGTACTCACTGTTTCAAGATCAAGTGGGTACAATCGCACAGCAGTAATTAAACATGCTGCAAGACTTTAGCATGTTCCTTGCAGCATGTTTAATTGCAGCTAGACAATATTCGGAAGTGGCGATTCTAAGACTTAGTTCAACTCAGCAAAGCTGGGACTTAGCCCAAAATAATTGACGATCGAAAAAAGCAAACGCTGCGAACCCGAATCAAACGATTAGCCAGAAAAACGATTTGCTTCTCCAAGTCCACTTGGTTGCACGACGTAGTGATTGGATTGTTCATCAACCGCTATGAATTTGGTCGAGCGGTGTGAAAGCTAGTCCACAGGTCTAGAACACTACCCACGTAACCGCCGCAATCCCCGCCAAATCTTTTCATCCCTGGGTCTCATGCCACGCAAGCTTCGCTCCACGCAGCGTTCACATAAGTTGCAATGGCGCGTTGCAGCCGTTCAAAAGTTTCTAGTTGCAGATGCTCGACGCGGCAACCACTCTTCAGGGTGTAGGGGTACCACTCGATCAGCCACCGATTCGTTAAATTTAATTGAATACTGAAAGGGAAAGATCGGACGAGCGCTGGAAGTACCACACAGCAAAGTTTTTAGGCAGTGGCTAATCCTCGGAGGTTGTTAGGAAAAATGTGACTAAAGAATAGAATTTCAGTCTAGAGAAACTTTTACTGGCTGGAGAAACATGATAAGCATTCTTAAGTTACCTGCATTTTGCCTTTTTGAATTGGCAAAATGAAACCCTTTCCCAGGAAAGCATCCGTTCAATGAGATGGACAGATGAAGGCTTATTCCAACTCCGCCCTTAATTCAACGTCCTAGTTAAGATATGCCTGACGCACTGCCGCAAAAGCGATTCACCACACCTATTTCTACGAATGAGAATGAGCGGTTGGCAGCTCTGCATCGCTACAAGATTCTCGACACGCCTCCCGAAGCGGCATTCGATCGCATTACCACTTTGGCAGCGCGGTTATTTCAGGTGCCGATCGCGCTGATTTCGCTGGTGGATGAATCGAGAGCCTGGTTTAAGTCCTGCATTGGCTTTGGTGCGCGTGAAGTGTCGCGTGATGACACGCTTTGTAGCTTTGCCGTGTTGACGGATGAGCCGCTGATTATTCCCGATGCTCGCAAAGACGATCTCTTTGCCTGCAATCCCTTTGTGCAACAGGAATCAGGGGTGCGCTTTTATGCGGGCGCGCCCCTACTCAGTCAGGATGGCTTCAATCTGGGAACACTGTGTTTGCTCGACACTCAGCCTCGCGACCCATTAACTCCAGAGCAGCAGGCGACTCTTGTTGACTTAGCCGCAATGGTGGTGGATGAACTGGAACTGAGATTGGCGGCTTGCAAAATTGCTCAGGTGGATGCCGCGCTGCTGAAGATTACGCGAGGGGTAGCATCGGCTACGGGTGGAGCATTTTTCGAGGCGATGGTACAGCACTTTGCCAGCATTCTAGACGTAGAGTATGTCTACATTGGCTTAGTTGAAGGGGATGACCTCAGAAGGCTGAGAACGATCGCCACCTGCGCTCAGGGTCAAATCGTTGAGAACCTGGAATATCCGCTGCAAGAAACCCCGTGCTGGGAAGTGCTTCAGCAGGGCAGAATTTGCTGCTACCCGCGCAACGTGCAGGCTCACTTTCCCCGTGCGCCTCGGCTCAAACCGCTGTCCGTCGAAAGCTATGTCGCGGCTCCCTTCCTTGACTCGAACGGCAAACCATTGGGATTGTTAGGGGTAATGGATGGTAAACCTCTGGAGAATGTGCATTTGGCGGAATCGTTGCTGATGCTCTTCGCCGATCGAATTGCTACCGAGCTAGAGCGTCAGCAAGCTGAACAGGAACGGGAGCGGTTTCTCGCGGTCGCTGCGGATTTGCAAATGGTTATTGGCTTTGACCACAATCTGAAATGGGTCAGCCCAACGTTTGAGCAGTCACTCGGCTGGACAGCAACCGAAATGATTGGGCAGCCTTGGTTCAACCTTGCCCATCCGGACGATATTGACGGATTTAAACAGAGAGGCGATGAGGGAATCAGCGACAATGAAACCTTTGTATTTGAAAACCGCTATCAGCACAAAGACGGCTCGTATTGCTGGTTTCTTTGGAACGTACGGCCATATTCAGAAGAACGTCTGATTTATGTGACTGCCGTTGACATCAGCGATCGCAAGCAGACCGAAGAATTGCTCCGCCACAGTGCAGATCGCGATGCCTTTCGCGTCACGCTTGCCGACGCGCTCCGCCCGCTTGCCGATCCGGTAGAGATTCAGGCTACGACCAGCCGAATGCTTGGCGAATATCTCGGCGCAAACCGCGTGGCGTATTTCGAGGTTCGCGGGACTGATTACGTTGTGGAGCGCGATTACGTTAACGGCGCTGAAGCCCTCGCGGGTGGCTACCCGATTGATTCATTCGGGCCGAAGCTACTCGCGGCATACCGCACGGGTCGCTCTGTGTCCGCATCTAACGTGGAAACCGATCCCAACCTGTCCCCGGAGCAACGGTCTGCCTACGCTGCGATCCAAATTAGGGCTTATATCGGCATCCCGTTAGTCAAGGACGGCGAGTTCGTCGCGGGTTTAGCAGTCCACTCGTCGAAACCGCGAGATTGGACACTCGATGAAGTCGCACTAGTGGAAGAAGTCGCCGATCGCATTTGGGCATCTGTTGACCGCGCTCGTGCCGAATCAGCTTTACGTGAATCGGAAAGATTTTTGAAGGGAATCAACGAAACCGCGCCGAATCTACTTTACATTTTCGATTTGAATGAACGACGAAATGTGTACATCAGTCCGCAAATTTTTCCAATGTTGGGCGTTTTGCCCGCAGATGTGCAAGTGCTTGATTCACAGGTTCTTGCTGAATTATTCCATCCCGATGACCTTGAACGCATTGAGCAGCATCATGACAGGATTCGAGTTGCACAGGAAGATGATATTTTTACCCTTGAATATCGGATGAAACACTCAAGCGGCAAATGGCTTTGGCTATCAAGCCGCGATACGATTTTTGTCCGCGATGCTCAAGGTAAACCGACGCAAATACTCGGTTCAGCGATCGATATTACCGATCTCAAACAAGCTGAAGCAGAACGGGAACAGCTTCTAGCGCGTGAGCAAGCCGCACGAGAACAAGCCGAGCAAGCGAACCGGATTAAAGACGAATTTTTAGCCGTCCTGTCGCATGAGTTGAGGTCGCCCCTCAACCCGATTCTCGGTTGGGCAAAGCTGCTAAAATCTGGCAATCTAGACGCGACCAAAACTGCCCAAGCCCTCACCACGATCGAACGAAACGCCAAATTACAATCCGAACTGATTGAGGACTTGCTGGATGTTTCTCGCATTCTGCAAGGGAAACTGAGCCTGAATGTCAGTCCCATCCAGTTAACATCAACAATTCGAGGGGCGATCGAAACCGTGCGACTCGCCGCTGAAGCCAAATCCATTACGGTAGAAGCCAACCTGGATGCTGAAACGGGACAAGTTGCTGGCGATGCAACCCGCTTACAGCAAGTGGTGTGGAACTTGCTCTCGAATGCCGTGAAGTTCACGCCCACAGGTGGTCGAGTAGAGGTGCGATTAGAGCAGGTTGACGATCAAGCGCAAATCACTGTCAGCGATAATGGTAAAGGCATTCCAGCGAATTTTCTGCCGCATGTGTTTGATTATTTTCGACAAGAGGATGGTGCTACGACTCGTAAATTTGGCGGGTTGGGATTGGGGCTAGCGATCGTGCGTCATTTGGTTGAGCTACATGGTGGCACTGTTGAAGTCGAGAGTGCTGGAGAAGGACTGGGAGCGATGTTTACCATCAAATTGCCGTTGATGCCCATCCAAACCCCAATCGATCTTGATCAATTAGCTGATGAATTATCATTCAACTTAATTGGGGTGCAAGCATTAGTAATTGACGACGAACCCGATTCCCGTGAATTTGTGGCATTTGTGCTGGAACAGGCAGGCGCGATCGTCACCACCGCCGCAACTGCAACGGAGGGATTTTTGGCGTTAACGCAATCCCCGCCGGATGTTCTCCTCAGCGACATTGGAATGCCCGACATGGATGGCTATATGTTGATGCGTCAGGTGCGAGCATTACCTTCAGAGCAAGGGGGACAGGTCAAGGCGATCGCTTTGACTGCCTACGCTGGAGACTTCAACCAGCAACAGGCATTGCAAGCCGGATTTCAACGGCATCTGAGCAAACCGATCGAACCCAATGAGTTAGTCACCAATATTGCAGATTTGATCAGGAGGAAAAGTCTTGACTGAATCAGCCCAACCAGACCCAAACTTTTCATTCTTTGAACGCTTAAAAGGCAGTCTAATGGCAACATTTCGGTTTCTCCTGCTTGAAGATAAGTTACAGGATGCAGAGGCAATCCAAGCCACGCTGACAGAGGGCAGGATTGACTATGAACTGCGACAGGTAAACACTCGCGCTGGCTTTGTGACGGCACTCGAAACCGATAGGTTTGACTTGATCTTGGCAGCTTATTCAATGCCTGATTTAGATGGCATCGCTGCCCTGAAAATTGCCTGCGATCGCTGTCCTGACGCGCCCTTTATTTTTGTCTCTGCCAGTTTAGGCGAAGAATTAGCGATCGAAGCGCTCAAACAAGGAGCCACAGATTACGTCCTCAAGCAACGGTTAGGGCGGCTAGTTCCTTGTGTCGAACGGGCATTACGGGAGGCACACGAACGCCGCGATCGGCAACGGGCAGAACGGATGCTGATCGAGCAGAAGCAATTGCTGGAGGGAATTGCTTCAGGACAAACGCTGGATGACTTCCTCTCAGCGGTGTGTGGTGCGATCGCCCAACTCAATCCGCGCGTCCGTGCCTCCTTCCTGCTAACCGATTCCCAAGGGCGCACCATTACGCCGGATTTTCCGCCCTCGTTTGGGCAGGGACTCAAAGATGCTCAGATCAACGATCTATGTATCGGGACGTGCGGCGAGGCGGTGTATCGCGGTCATTCCGTCACCTGTGCTGATATTGCCAATGACGATCGCTGGTCGCAAGATTGGCGAGATTTATGTGTTGCTCACGGCGTTTTGGCGTGTCATTCTACACCCGTGCTGGACGCAGACGGTCAGCCTCTCGGAGCATTGATGCTGGCGTTTGACGAAGCGCGGTTGCCGACAAATTGGGAATATCAACTGGCAGCCTTTGGCGTTCAAGTTGCTAGTCTTGCGTTTGAGCGCGATCGCTCCAGCCTTGCCCTGCGCGAATCGGAAGAAAAATACCGCACACTGTTCGAGTCGATCGACGAAGGCTTCTGCATCTGCGAACTACTGTTGGACGAAAACGGTACTCCGATTGATTATCGGTTCCTCGAAGTCAATCCGATATTTGAAGCGATGACAGGACTGGAGCAAGCGACGGGCAAAACAGCACGGGAACTGGTTCCCAATCTCGAAGTGGAATGGCTTGAGACGTATGGAAGAATGGTGCTGACAGGCGAATCAGTTCGGTTTGAGCAGCAATCGATCGCGATAAACCGTTGGTTTGATGTCAACGCCTTTTGCATTGGTGAGCCGCAAAGCAACCAATTCGCCATTTTATTTACCAACATTAGCGATCGCAAACGGGCGGAACAAGCACTGCGCGAAAGCGAGGAACGATCGCAGCTTGCTATTCAGATCGCGCAACTAGGAACATGGCGCTACGTCTTAGCGACGAATCTGGTTGAGTTAGATGAGCGGATGCGGGAAATTTGGGATGAGGAGGATACCGTGCTGCCGCTCTCCCATGTGATAGAGCGGATTCACCCAGACGATCGTGCCCAAGTCACGAGTGCGATCGGTGCTGCCCTTGATCCAATGTCAGCAGGAGAGTACGAGATTGATTACCGGATTGTCTGGAAGGACGGCACCGAGCGGTGGATATCCGCGAACGGGCAGGCAACTTTTGCGGGTAAGGGAGCGTTGCGGCAAGCCGTTGAGTTTTTGGGAACTGCTGTTGATATTACCGATCGCAAACAAGCCGAAGCCGTCTTGCAGGAAAGCGAGGAGCAGAGCCGGAACATTCTGGAGAGCATTATGGATGCCTTCTTTGCCATAGATGAGAACTGGCGGTTTACCTATGTGAATCAAACTGCCGAAACACTGGTCAATCGCACTTCAGACGACTTAGTTGGAAAAGTATTTTGGGAAGAATTTCCAGGAATGAATGACAGCGCGTTTGAACAGATGCACCGCCGCGTCATGCGCGATCGTGTGGCTGAGTCATTGATTGAGTTTTATTCCGACCACGATCGCTGGTATGAAGTCCGCTCCTACCCAGCCGTGAACGGTGTCACCATGTATTTCAGAAATGTCACCGATCAAATTCAAGCTGAAGTAGCCTTGCGTCAAACCTCTGTCGAACTCGAACGACAACTGCAAAGGTTTGACGCGATCGCCACTTCCGTGCCTGATTTCATTTACACCTTCGATCGATCAGGACGATTCACCTACACTAATCAGCAGTTGCTCAACCTTTTACAGAAAACGTCGGCTGAGGTGCTGGGCAAAAACTTCTTTGACCTGGAGTACCCAACTGATTTAGCAACCCGGCTGCAGAATCAGATTCAACAAGTGATCGAGACGCGCCAACCGCTCAAGGATGAAACGTCATTCACCAGCGCCTTTGGTAATCATGTGTATGAATATGTTTTCGTGCCGCTTTTCGATGCGAACGGCGTAGTAGAAGCCGTCGCAGGCGTGTCGAGAGACATCACTGATCTCAAACGCCTTCTGCAACAAGAACAAGCCGCCCGTGAAGCAGCCGAACGTGCCAATCGAATTAAAGATGAGTTTCTAGCCGTGCTGTCCCATGAGTTGCGATCGCCCCTGAATCCGATTTTGGGCTGGACGCGACTGCTGCAAAATGGCAAGCTCGATGCTGCCCGTCAAGCAGAAGCCTTGAAGACGATCGAGCGCAATGCCAAACTACAGGCTCAACTGGTTGAAGATCTGCTCGACATCTCCCGTGTCATGCAGGGCAAGCTAACCTTAACAGCGGCTCCGGTTAGTTTGGCATTTGTGATTTCTGCTGCCCTTGAAACCGTGCGTTTGGCAGCAGAAGCAAGGAACGTTGGGATTACGCTTGACCTTAGTGAGGAAATTGCTCCGGTCTTTGGTGATGCGACTCGACTCCAGCAAATTGTGTGGAATTTGCTTACTAATGCTATCAAGTTCAGTCCAAACGGTGGACGAGTCACCGTTGAACTGCGGCAACTCGATCAATTAGCTCAAATTCGGGTGATCGACACGGGCAAGGGTA
This sequence comes from Phormidium tanganyikae FI6-MK23, assembly GCA_019359175.1. Taxonomy (GTDB): domain Bacteria; phylum Cyanobacteriota; class Cyanobacteriia; order Leptolyngbyales; family Leptolyngbyaceae; genus Leptolyngbya; species Leptolyngbya tanganyikae. The sequence goes on along the minus strand of JAHHHU010000036.1, from coordinate 5,350 downwards.
TCAATTCACAGTTCTTACCTCATGTGTTTGAGTATTTCCGGCAAGAAGACGGCTCGACGACACGCAAATTTGGCGGGTTAGGGTTGGGATTGGCGATCGTGCGGCAAATCGTGGAAATGCACGGCGGCACCGTCAAGGCAGAAAGCCAGGGGGAAAATCAAGGCGCAATCTTTACCGTACAGTTACCCGTGATTCAACAGGCAAGCCCGGCGACTTTTGAACTAGACCAAACTAGCGTAAACATCGAAAATCCATTAAGCAACTTGCAAATTCTGGTCGTGGATGACGACAATGACACCCGCGAGTTTCAAGCATTTGTGCTGGAACAAGGTGGTGCAAAGGTAACAGCCGTTGCTTCTGGTTTAGAAGCACTGCAAGTCTTAGACCAGTTCATTCCCGATGTGTTAGTGAGCGATGTTGGAATGGCGGAAATGAACGGCTATATGCTGATTCAGCAGATCCGATCGCGCCCTCTTGACAAAGGTGGACAGATTCCAGCGATCGCACTCACTGCCTATGCCACAGAAGTTGACCAGCAAAGAGCAATTCAAGCAGGGTTCCAGGCTCACATGACCAAGCCTGTAGAACCAGAAGCGTTAGTCAAGGCGGTTAGTGCTTTGCACATTCTGAAGGAACCATTACACTGATTGGGAGATAAATACGCTGTGCTGGAGCGCAGTGGCGGCATCTCGCTTATCAGCGTCAGGCACAAGCAGCCCTCAGACAGCAAGCCGACGAACTTGAGAAAGCGAATCGCATCAAAGATGAATTTCTCGCGGTTTTGGCGCATGAACTGAGAACGCCGCTGAATCTGATTCTCGGCTGGACGAAATTACTGAAAGCGGGTCGCGTTGATGCTGATCGAACTCGCCAAGCGATCGACATTATCGAACGCAACGCCCAACTGCAAACCCAACTGGTCGAAGACTTGCTCGATGTGTCGCGCATTCTGCAAGGCAAATTAACACTAAATGCGAACACGATCGATTTGGGTGCGGTAGCCAGCGCCGCGATCGATACGGTACGGCTGGCGGCAAATGCGAAATCGATCGGGATTCAGTTCGATCGACCTCCCGCGAGTTTGCAAGTTCTAGGGAATGCGACTCGATGGCAGCAAGTGGTTTGGAACTTACTCTCAAACGCGGTGAAATTTACCCCGAATGGTGGACAGATCTAGGTGCAGCTCGAACCAGATCACAATCATGCTCGAATTCAAGTCATCGATACGGGAAAAGGCATCGATTCTGAATTTCTACCGCATGTGTTCGAGTATTTCCGCCAGGAAGATAGCAAAACAACGCGCAAGTTTGGCGGTTTAGGATTGGGTTTAGCGATCGTACGTCAAATTGTTGACCTCCACGGCGGTACGGTCAGCGTCGATAGTTTGGGTGAAGGACAAGGATCTACATTTACAGTTCAACTGCCGCTCAACGTGAGTGAACACCAAACCGATGATTCAACTTCAATCGATACTAAAGCGCTGCCTGATCTGCCATTGCAAGGAATTCGAGCGTTAGTGGTCGATGATGAACCCGATTCGCGCAAATTTGTAACGTTTGTGTTAGAACAAGCCGGGGCAGAAGTTAAAACCGTTGCCTCTGGAATTGAGGCACTTGATGTATTACCTCAGTTTGCACCAAGTATTCTTCTCAGTGATATTGGAATGCCAGATCTCGATGGCTATATACTGATTCGGCAGATTCGCCAATCTTCTCAAAGCAATTCAATTCCTGCGATCGCGCTCACTGCGTATGCAGGCGAAATTGATCAAAAAAGGGCGATCTCAGCCGGCTTTCAGCAACGTTTATCGAAGCCGATCGATCCAGAATATTTAGTCACAGCCGTAATCGGACTGCTACAACAATAAACCGTAGTCGTTACAGAACTAAATCACTTGCTAAAACTTTGGGCATTTCTAATTGCCTTGATGTACGCAGCTGTATTTGTCTCAAGGTTCGCATTCGAGAACGATTCATTGCGTAAACTTGTTGCTATCAGGAATTGTTGACAACTCTATCGCTTGGTAGAGAAGATTTTAAAGGATTATTTACATTCCCTCAATAGACTTCGGTTGGCTGCTGATTCAATGCAATAAACCTCACAGAAGGCAAGCCATCTTAGGATAGATCTCTCTACCGCGTGAGGCGATTACGATCATGTGTGGAACATACTGAAACGTAACGATTGATTGAGTTACAAAGTGAACCATTTAACCCCTCTAACAATCCCCGTGGCTGATCGAATCCTGGTTGTCGATGACATTGCTGATAACTGTTTTTTACTTCAAGCCGTCTTAGAGCAAGAAGGGTATGAAGTTGAGCTTGCCAGCAGTGGACGAGAAGCCTTAAACAGGATTGAGGAGCAGCACCCCGATTTGGTGTTACTCGATGTGATGATGCCCGAAATGAATGGGTTTGAAGTGACGCAACAGATTCGCCAGAACGATCGCCTGCCGTTTATTCCCATTTTGTTAGTCACAGGCTATGACCAATTCAGCCCAGCAGAAGGATTTGAGTTTGGAGCGGATGATTTTATTCGCAAACCGATCGACTTTGACATTCTGCTCGACCGTATCCGCGCCATCCTACCAGAGGAACGTAACCTGTAATCTACGCAGCGGTAAAGTTCTGATGAGCAATTCACCTTCATTACGACCGTAGACAGAAGCAATACCACTTGCAGTTCGCTGTACATAGCGAACTGCAAGTGGTAATTCGTCCTATTTCAATCATGGATTCCCAAGAAGCGTTAGTTTTGCGCGGGCTGCGAGTGTTACTGGTTGAAGACGAACTTGATTCTGCTGATTTGGTGACCTGCATTTTAGAGCCAGTAGGTTCAGAAGTTAAAGCATGTGCTTCAGTGGGTGCAGGGCTAAAGGCTGTAGGGCAATTTAATCCACACATTTTTCTGGGCAATCTTTCACTGCCTGATGAGGTGGCTGTCTGCTGATTGAGCAAATGAGAAAGTTTGAGCGCGAACAAGGTCAAGACTCAATTCCCGTGATCGTCATCATCGGATCGAGTAGAGATGGAATTCGCGATCGTGTTTTTGCGGCAGAATTTCAGCAATACATTACAAAGCCGATTTTGCCGGATAAGGTTATTGCGTCCGTTGCTCATCTAACCGGACGAGCAGAGATAAACGAGAAGTCTTGAAGCGATGGAGCGCCAATCCAGTAAACGGGTTGACACCAATAAAGTCCCCGGCTTCTAGATGAAGCTAGGGACTTTATTAAGAGCTTATTAAATACAAATGAACGTCTGAACTCTAACCACAATCGTGAAACGTTGACAGACGGTTTAGCCAATCAAGTGCAGCACGTTGCGTAGCACACTATAACCTGCTAAATCCCAGAGTAGGTAAGCTGTAAACCCAATCATGGCAAAGCGACCATTCCATAGTTCAGCTTGAGGATTCCAACCAAACAGAAAAGCATTACGGTCTGCACCGTTATATGCAGCTGAAACGGGAGGACGATCGGTGCTAGGGCGAGTTTCTTTTGTGGGAGCTTGCATTTTTAATGTCCTAAAACTATTGAAGATGCTTCCCATCCTATTCAGAGATTTGAGCTTTGTTCTCCTCCAATAGTTAAAGCTTGCTGATGCAACTAAAGAGTGAGATCAATTGATGCCTCTAAAGTCTGAGCCAGGTTCAACAGATAGGGGGAGTAAGCGCCACTTTCAGGACAGCAGTATAAGTAGAACGAATCGTAGAGGATTTATTTGTAATGCCTGATTTGAGTGACACCATGTTCTTGCTGCTGGTACTCATCTCACTTGTATTCTCAATGAATGAGATGAAGGTTTCTTTAGAAGATGAAGACTTGAGCGGTTTTTCGGTTTGGACTTGCGTTGCAGGGATACTTTCTACTTTACCATTGACGCTTTAAGGTTTTTACAACTTTGCCCTGATCGTGTTGCGCTTCGTACTGAGGTGGAAGTAGCAGTTAACTTGCTCTTGTTCTATCGAAATAAGAGATAGCTTCGACTTTAACATTCTCTTGATCATGACCTTTACATTGTCCATAAGCTGTTCAATCTCTTCGCTGCCACCTATTAACCTGGCAATTGAAGAGGAGGCAGGAAATGTGAACGGATTGCTAGAATTGAGCGATGAAGAACCCTGATGCTCGATTGCTGAATCCAGCAGCACAGAACTACTTGCGACCACAAGCGATACGCCTGAGACAACAAGGCAAGCGGGTCATCGACATTGCGGCTTATCTAGGCGTGCATCGCAACACGATTACCGACTGGGGGAAAGACGATCAGACGCGAGGCGAAGCAGGACTTGAGCAACAGCAGCGCGGAGCGAAGTATGGAGAAGGTCGCAGGTTGTCGGTTGAGCAAGAAGGGCAAGTGCAAGCGAAGCTGCTGAAGCATTTTCCTGCCGAGTTGGGGATTGATAGCGCTTTATGGACAGAGCGAGCGGTACAAAGCTTGATTGAGCAGGAATTTGGCATTGCGATGCCGATTCGGACGGTAGGCGAGTATCTCAAACGCTGGGGCTATAGCCACAAAAACCGCTGAAGCGCGCTTACGAGCAAGACCCGAAAGTCGTGCAGCACTGGCTCGATGCAACCTATCCTGCGGTCGTTGCCCGTGCTGAACCTGAAGCAGCAGAGATTGCTTGGGGCGATGAGTCGGGTTTGCGAAGTGGTGCTCAAGTCGGGCAAGGCTATGCCCCGAAGGGAGAAACTCCCGATCGGATCAACTTTATCGCCAGCGTGAGCAATCAGGGCTTGGTGCGCTTCATGCTGTATGCAGGTAAACTCAATACTTTGGTGTTCATCACGTTTCTAGAGCGCTTGTTGAAGCACAACCGCGCAAGTTGTATTAGATTGTGGACAACCATCCCGTGCATCATGCCCAAGCGGTTAAGCAGTGGTTATCTCAGCATCAATCTGAGATTGAGTGGGTGTTTTTGCCCTCGTACTCACCGCAGTTGAATCCGGTTGAGTATCTCCATGGGGATGTCAAGCAAGGCGTTCACTCGAAGCCTCCGAGTCGTAGCTTTGAACCACTGCGTCATCCGCTGCGGAGTCATCTTCACAAACTGCAAAAGTTGCCTGCAAGAGTGAGAAGCTACTTCCAGCATCCTGACATTGCTTATGCTGCCTAGGGGCTTGCAAACCAATAGAATCCCGGTCATTCTAGAAAGGAGCCAATGAAGAATCTCAATAATTGCGCTCCTGCTCTGTGACAATTGACAATAGGATGACAACCTAGATGTTGAGCGAAGCGGTAAAAGCGACATTCAAAGACGCAGCGCAAAAGTTGACAGGCAACCGGAAACGGGACTTCATGGCAAAAGTTGCCGAAGATTACCTGGAAGGGTCAGCGCGTCGAGC
>JAHHHU010000035.1 GCA_019359175.1 Phormidium tanganyikae FI6-MK23 | reverse complement strand
GTTCACCACGTTTCACCGCAGCAATTGCTTTGGAGCGCATATCTTCGCTGTAGGGGGCAGCCATAGCCATGCTTCACAACACTACCCCTCTAATATACGTCCTAATACGCTTTGGTAGCGCTATACAATCAATCTTAATCACAACCGAATCAGAAACATTTCAGCGCAAGCGGCGTACATTCTAGGAAAAAATAAACTCGATACGAAACAAGCAATCTCAACGCTAGAGCGATTGATCAATTCAACAGAAAATTTAACACTACGACTACAAGTCGCAGAAAATCTAAGCGCACTTGATCCAACGAATACGATCGCGCTTTCAGTTCTCACTGCTCTACCCACGAAAACTAAGCCCACCAGCACCAAACCCTCAAAGTCCGGGGCATTGCAGCTTGAACGTACGATCGCAACTTTAGAGAATCGATTAGCTGAAGCGACTGATCCGATCAATCAGCGTCGCCTTGCGTACCGATTGGCAACCCTTTCACCTGGACACCCAATCGCGATCGGAGTCCTTTTCTCTTTACTACTCAAACCCCTACCTACATTGCACAAACGAGTTAGTGAGAACCTGAGAGACGTTTTATTGGAAGAACAATTACCAGAAGTCATCGATCGATTAAAAGAATTCTCTGAGCAATCCGAGATTTATAAAGTCCTTTGGTATTGCTCAGAGTGAATGACTTATCAATTGTTCGATCGAGCTTGGAATCAAAACTCTCCGAATTGACTAGCCCAAAGATGTCTGCCCTTATTTCCACCTCCTTGTATGGTAAGAACAGATTCAAAGTCCCTCTTCCTTGGGGCTACTGTGTACACACAAAGTCGATTGGTCTGTTATTGCCTAGACCTCTCGCCCCCTAAATCCCCCATTCTGGGGGACTTTGAGCAAAAGGAATTTCTAGAACACTGAGGAATTTCTCAGTTTCAAAGTCCCCCAAATTTGGGGGACAGAAGCCGACTGAAACGAAGTGACAAGCAACTTGTGTGTACACGCTAGCTCCCTTGGGGAGAGAGATTTAGGGTGAGGGCAGAATTCATGCGTCTCACAAGTTCATTAGAATTGCTATAGTGACATTCGGTTTGGGCCTGCACTCGACCGCAAAATTGCGAATAACAAGGGAGTGAAGGTATGCAACCAGTTGATTTCACAGCGCTGATGGCAAGTTGTGCGGAACTACGATCGCAGTGGCTTCCCGCCCGATTTGAACAGGCGTATCAACGCGATCGCTTTACCGTTTTAGTCGCGTTGCGGACGTTGAAAAAACGTGGATGGTTGACGCTTTCTTGGCATCCCCAAGCCGCCCGAATTCATATCAGCGATCCGCCATCTCGTGATCCTGATACCTTTACGTTTAGTCAGCAGTTGCGGCATCAATTGAGCGGATTGGCGCTCGTTGCGATCGAGCCTGTGTCACCTTGGGAAAGAGCGATCGATCTACAGTTTGCTCAACGTCCAGGCGAACCCGCATCGGCACATCTCTATGTTGAGGTTATGGGTCAATATAGCAATGCGATTCTGGTGAATCAAGACAATGCGATCGTCACTGCAGCCCATCAAGTGAGTTCTAATCAATCGAGCGTGCGCCCGATTCAAACAGGTCAGCCGTATGAGCTTCCCCCCGCTCGACTCGATCCGGCTCCCAGTTTGGCAGAGGGAATCGATCGATGGCGATCGCGCATCAGTCTTGTTCCGGGTGCAATTCGCAAAAATCTAGTCAAAGCTTATCGCGGTCTAAGTTCTGCGCTCGTTTTATCGATGTTGCAAGCAGCAGAACTTGATCCAGATCGATCGACGGAAACACTGACCGATACAGAATGGCAACGCTTATTTGAGTGCTGGCATTTTTGGCTCAATGCGATCGACAACAATCGATTTCACCCTGGATTCACTCCGCAAGGATATACGGTGATTTGGGGAAGTGATTCGATCAGCGTCCAGCAAATGATCGATCGCTATTATCGCGACCAACTCAATCAGCAAGAATTCACGCAGCTTCGTCATCAAATTACTCAAAAGCTCAACAATGTTCTCAACAAACTGCGGGTCAAAGCGGCAGGTTTTGAAAGTCGATTAGATCGGTCGGATCGTGCCGACCAAGCCAAACAGCAAGCCGATTTATTAATGGCGAATCTGCACCAGTGGGAACCGGGAATGAAATCGATCGAGCTTCTCGACTTTGAAACCGAGGAGCCTGTAAAAATCCCGCTCGATCCTGAAAAAAATGCAGTCTCAAACGCTCAAGCCCTTTACAAGCAACATCAGAAATTAAAACGAACTCGTGCCGCGATCGAACCCTTACTCGAAGCGGTGCAAACGGAAATTTCCTATTTAGAAGAGATCGAAACCGCGATCGCTCAATTCGAGAAGTACGAAACGCCCGACGATCTCAAAGGACTCGAAGAAATCCGAGACGAACTGGTGCAAGAAGGCTACCTCGAAGGCTCCGAATATCGCAAAGCAGTCACTCAGCAGGATTCTGCAATTCAGCCCCACCGCTACAAAACGCCGAGCGGGTTTGAACTCCTCATCGGTCGCAACAATCGCCAAAACGATCAGCTCACCTTCCGAACCGCCACCGAATACGATTTGTGGTTCCACACTCAGGAAATTCCGGGGAGCCACGTTCTGTTACGCCTCGAACCGGGAGCGATCGCAGACGAAAAAGATCTGCAATTCACGGCAAATTTAGCGGCTTATCACAGTCGCGCACGGCAAAGTGAGCAAGTTCCAGTGATTTACACAGAGCCGAAGCACGTTTACAAGCCCAAGGGCGCAAAGCCTGGGACCGTTATCTACAAACAAGAGCGGGTGATTTGGGGACAACCGCAGCAAGGGAAAGAAATCGCAATCGAAGCTAAACCCATCAGTTAAACTTCTGCCTGACCGAATCTACCATCAGGGGGAGATATGTCCGGAAACCATGAAGTTTCGTCACGAATTTTTTGTGTTTGTTGTTACAATGTTCAGCAGATAGGGATTATTACTCTATGAAGCCCGCTGCAAGTTGGGAAACGCGCAGAATGGGTTTTCTCCAATGTGAAACGACAACAGGTTGATCTTGAGCCAGCTTTTCTACAAGTTGGCTCTTTATTTTTATCAGTATTTGATAAGAAGAATTGTAGTTTATCGAACAGGCAGAAATTCGTTTGATCGAGTGCAGAACAGATAGAACTCGTGAACGGTTCGATAAGCTGCGTAAATATTGTGAGAATTAATACTCGATCGACAACGTTGAAATAACGCCGATTCGACAAGTCTTTGCGCTTCGTTGCTCATCCGCCCCGGAATAGAATTCGGGGCTAACGGTGCGAAGTCCTCCTTCGAGGACTAAGAGCGGGTTTGAGGGTTGCAGTCCACTGAAGGGGACTTTGTTCAGTTAGCCCGGAATTCCATTCACGGGCGAGACACAATCGAAGCGACAAGCTCATCGGACTGAGGTTACAATATCATGAATAATTAAAATGAGACTCATTCTCAATGTAGGATGAAAAGGGTCTTCCCAGTAGGCACATTTTTCAGATGAAAAGGATTCTAAGTCGCCCCCCGCTTGCTAAACTCCTCATCACTTCGCTTTTGCTGTCGGGGACTGCCTCCGGACTGCTTGTAAGCTGTAGTCAATCCGCCCCTCCGCAAGCCAGCGGAACAGCACAAACTTCTCCCGCTGCCAACACAGAGAAAAAACTGCGCGTTGTCGCGACCTTTCTCCCGGTTTATCTCTTCACCAAAGCCGTTGCGGGAGATGCTGCCCAAGTTGATATGTTGATCAAGCCCGGAACGGAGGTGCATGAATATCAATCCACGCCTGCGGACGTGCAGACCCTAGCGCAGAGCGATGTCGTGGTCAAAAACGGACTAGGAATCGAAGAATTTTTAGACAGCACCCTCAAAAGCGCACAAAACTCAAAACTCAAGGTCGTCGATGCGAGCCAAGGAATTCAAGCGATCGATCAACTCTCGCAAGTCGTTCACACCGGAAAAGAACAGGGTCACGATCACGCCGCTGGAAATCCTCACGTTTGGCTTGACCCCGTTTTGGCAAAGCAACAAGTTGAAAATATTCGTGATGGATTGATCGCTGCTGATCCACCGAACAAAGCGAAATACGAAGCAAACGCGATCGCGTATCTCCAACAACTAACAGCCTTAAACACCGAGTTTGAGCAAGGATTAGGCAAATTTCGCGATCGTACATTCATCACGTTCCATGATGCTTTTCCTTATCTTGCAAAGCGATATCAACTTAAACAAGTTGCAGTCGTCGAACTTCCCGAAGATCAACTCTCTCCAGCAGATGTAAAAGAAACGATCGATACCGTAAAACAATTTCAGGCAAAAGCGCTCTTTAGCGAACCTGGAGTCGATAACAAACTCCTCGACGGTCTTTCTAAAGATCTCAACCTCAAACTGCGCCCTCTAGACTCCCTAGAAGCCGGACAAACTGATCCACAGCATTACTTCACAGCAATGAGATCGAATTTGCAAACTTTAGAAGCCGCGTTCAAGTGATTAGCCCAATTCTCAAAGTCGAAGGGTTGACCGTTCTGCGGGGACGGTACACCGCACTCGAAAATGTCTCATTTGAACTTCCCGCTGGCAGTTCCGCTGCGATCGTAGGCCCAAACGGTTCTGGAAAAAGTACGCTCGTTCAAGCCGTTTTAGATCTTCTCCCGAAAGCTTCTGGTTCGATCGAGCTTTTCGGTCGCCCAATTCGCCGCTTAGGAAATCTGCGATCGCAAATCGGCTATATGCCGCAAAATTTCATCTTCGATCGCAGTTTCCCGATTTCGGTCGGTGAATTAGTTGCGCTGGGTCAGAGCGACGGGCATAAAAAAGCCGCGATCGTGCAAGCCTTACAGCGAGTGAACGCGCTGCATCTGCGCGATCAAGCGATCGGCACGTTGAGCGGTGGTGAACTCAAGCGCGTTCTGTTGGCATATTGTCTGGTCACACCTCGGAAATTACTCGTTCTCGATGAAGCCTTTGCAGAAGTCGATGTTCAAGGTGAAGCAGAATTTTTCAGCTTGCTCAACGAACTACAGCGCGAAGAAAGCTGGACAGTCTTGCAGGTTTCTCACGATCTTGATATGGTCAATCGACACTGCAATTACGTCTTGTGCCTTAATCGATCGCTGATTTGCACAGGCAAACCGGAGATTGCTTTATCCCGCGATAATCTGCTTCAAACTTATGGATCTGGTTTTAGCCGTTACCGACATCAGCACTAATTTAATCAATCTGCTGCAATATCCTTTTATGCAACGTGCGATCGTGGCAGGCGTTCTGATGGGATTGCTGTGCGGTTTTTTGGGCAGCTTCGTGGCGTTGCGGCAGTTGTCGTTCTTCTCTCATGCGGTCGGACACGCGGCACTCGTGGGAATTGCGATCGGCGTTCTGATTCAAGTCGATCCGACCTGGACGCTGCTCCCATTCACGCTGCTGTTTGGAGTTGCGGTTCTCTATTTAATTGATCAAACCGATTTGTGGAGCGATAGCGTCCTCAATATTGTGTTGTCGGGCGCATTAGCGATCGGGGTGATTCTCACCACATTCATTCAAGGCTATCGCGGCAATTTGATGAATATTCTGTTTGGTGACATTCTCGCTGTCACTTGGACAGATATTTCGCTTACCGCATTGCTGTTAATCGTGAGCGTTTCGATTCTGCTTGCAACGTTGCGCCAGCAAATTCTGCTGACTCTCAATCAAGCCGTTGCGAAAGTTCAAGGCGTTTCGATTCAGTTTCATCGTTATTTGTTTGTGGTGCTTTTATCGCTAACGGTCGCAGTAGCAATTAAAGCGATCGGCATTCTTTTAGTCAATGCGTTTCTGGTAATTCCTGCTGCAACAGCGAAACTCTTGAGTCACCAATTTAAACCGTATCTAAGCTGGTCAGTTGCGATCGGGGGACTGAGTAGCATTGCTGGAATGCTTGTTTCTGGCGTGTTCAACTTTCCGTCAGGCCCAAGTATTGTTCTCGTTCAATTTTGTTTATTTCTGCTTGTATTTGCAGTGACGAAACTGTATTCAAAAATGGGCGAAACCGATCCGAAGAAGCGATCACTTCATCAATAAAAGTGTTGGGCAATGAGAGACTGATCCAGCGTCATCGTTCCGGCTCCAATTCTCTTGTCCGATATGATACATCCCAAGCAAGCAACTCTAGAATTTATTGCGATACTTGCTCACCACATCATAACAAAGCTGACCCCTATAAATTGCCTGTGTTGTTGTCTGCCTAACACTGGGTCAAAATCATCAGACCTCAGATGAAACCCCTTGGTTTTCTCACACAAGTTGGATTGAAATTTGATACTCTTATCCAATTAGTTCTTGGGGAACATTGGCGTGGATATTCAAATCGGCAGGGGCAAAACGGCTCGAAGAGCATATGGTTTCGATGAAATTGCGCTTTCTCCAGGACAGCGGACACTCGATCCGAAACTGGCAGATACGCGCTGGACGATCGGCGGCATCGATCGCGAAATTCCAATCATCGCCTCCGCAATGGATGGCGTGGTGGATGTTGGCATGGCGGTGAAGCTCTCACAGTTGGGAGCATTAGGCGTGCTGAATATCGAAGGGATTCAAACTCGTTACGAAGATCCAAATCCGATTCTCGATCGCATTGCCGAAGTCGGAACAACGGAATACGTGCCGTTGATGCAAGAACTTTACGCGCAGCCGATTAAACCTGAACTGGTCGAAAAGCGCATTCGAGAAATCAAATCCCAAGGTGGAATCGCGGCAGTGAGTGCGACTCCGGCGGGTGCAAGTCAATTTGGACAGATTGCCGCAAAAGCTGGAGCCGATTTGTTCTTTATTCAAGCAACGGTTGTTTCGACCGCGCACTTATCGCCGGAATCGATCGCACCTTTAGATTTAGCGAAATTCTGCGAAGAAATGCCGATTCCCGTGATTCTCGGAAACTGCGTTACTTACGAAGTCACCCTCAATCTAATGAAAGCTGGAGCCGCTGCTGTTCTCGTTGGAATCGGGCCGGGTGCAGCTTGTACTTCCAGAGGCGTTCTGGGCGTAGGAGTTCCGCAAGCGACAGCCGTTGCCGACTGTGCCGCTGCCCGCGACGACTACCAGCGTGAAACAGGGCGGTATGTTCCCGTGATTGCAGATGGCGGACTGATCACAGGCGGCGATATCTGTAAATGTATTGCCTGTGGTGCTGATGCAGTCATGATCGGATCGCCGTTTGCCCGCGCCAAAGAAGCACCGGGTCGTGGATTTCATTGGGGCATGGCAACCCCTAGCCCAGTCCTACCGAGAGGAACCCGAATTCGAGTCGGAACAACAGGAACGCTGGAACAAATCTTACGCGGGCCGGCTCAATTAGACGATGGAACGCATAACTTACTGGGTGCCCTGCAAACGAGCATGGGAACGCTCGGTGCAAAAGACATCAAAGAAATGCAGCGAGTCGATGTCGTGATTGCTCCGTCCTTGTTGACAGAAGGCAAAGTCTATCAAAAAGCGCAGCAGCTAGGCATGGGTAAATAGTTCTCGATCGCTCTATATTCTGCGATCGCATTCTCTTTCTTTTACAGATTGCGATCGCGAAATAATCTTTTCATCGAATGGTTAAGAGTTTTGCAGGACTTGCAAGATTGCCTGGTAAAACGAAATCCGTCGTCTAGAATAGAGAAAGCGGAGACGTATGTTTCCGTTCACTCCTCACACCACACTCCGCCTGGACTTCGGTTTAGGCGGTTCCTTATTTTTAAACTGCTTTGGCCCGCGAGTTTGTATCTAATTATGTCTGGGCTGAGAATGAATCCTGCCATTTTTGCTATGTTAGAATTTCGTCAAATGAAACAAAGGCAAGGATTTTCAGGAATGTCAGCAACCGCACAAGTTACGGATTCTTCGTTTGATCAGGAAGTGCTTCAGAGTGAAGTCCCAGTTCTTGTGGATTTCTGGGCACCTTGGTGTGGGCCGTGTCGGATGGTTGCGCCTGTTGTCGATGAGATTGCAGCGCAATACGAAGGCAAAATCAAAGTGGTCAAACTCAACACCGATGAAAATCCTGGTGTCGCCAGCAAGTTTGGAATTCGCAGTATTCCCACGCTGATGATTTTCAAAGGCGGTCAGCGCGTCGATATGGTGGTCGGTGCTGTCCCCAAATCTACGCTTTCCAATACGCTCGACAAGCATCTTTAAGATTACCCCCCCTGGATTCGTCTCATTTGCTAAATTTATTTTTCACACTGCTGATGACGCTCCAGAGTTTACTGCTGGGGCGTTTTTCAGCATCGATGCGGGCTTCGCATCCTGCCCAATCTCGTTACAATAGAATGCCCTTGTGAGGAAGCGTTCATGTCTGCAGACCCGTCTCCGTCCGAATTTCCCCAATCCACTCGATCAGTGTTGAATGTCGAACCCTTACGATCGACGCTGAATGATCTCCTCGATCAGTTGCCGAATCTGCAACACGGGGCGCTGATTGCTCAAGCGCTGAATCTGATCGTAGGAATGTCTGGGAGTGAAATCGATCGCTTAGATTGGAAAATTCTCAATGCGTCGCTGCAAGATATGGAGCGAGCGTTTACCGTGTTTTATCCCTATCGCCATGTGCGGAAGATCGCAATTTTCGGCTCTGCTCGAATCAAGGCGAATACCGAAGAGTATCAGATCGCCAAAGAGTTTGCACAATGTGTAACGCAGCAGGGCTACATGGTGATCACGGGTGCGGGTGGCGGCATCATGGAGGCGGGGAACGAGGGCGCAGGGGCGGAAAAGTCATTTGGGCTGAATATTCAATTGCCGTTTGAGCAGGGCGCGAATCCCTTTATCGAAGGCGATCCGAAGCTGATTCCGTTTAAGTACTTTTTCACTCGAAAAGTATTTTTCTTAAGAGAAAGCGATGCGTTAGCGCTTTTTCCCGGCGGATTTGGCACTCAGGACGAAGCGTTTGAATGCTTGACGCTGACGCAAACCGGAAAATCGGCTCCGGTGCCGTTGGTACTCATCGACAAACCCGGTGGAAGATACTGGGATGACTGGGCGGAGTACATCGATAAACAGTTGATGAAACGCGGTTTGATCAGCCCAGACGATCCGAGTTTGTACACAATTACAGATGATATTGATGTCGCGTGCGCTGCGATTTCTAACTTCTATCAGGTGTATCACTCTAGTCGCTATGTCGGCAGTCAGTTAGTCCTGCGGTTGAAAACTGAATTGAGCGATGCGGCAGTCCATGAATTGAACGATCGCTTTAAAGAAATCATCGTCACAGGCAGAATCGAGAAAACGAAACCACTTCCTCAAGAAGCGCACGACGAAACGTATCAATTACCTCGCTTGATGCTGAATTTTAATCAGCGCGATTTAGGTAAGCTGTATCAACTGATTGCAGCGATTAATATGTTAGGTAATCCGCCGCCTGAAGTGTCGGCACATCCCGAACGGAAGTAAACTGAGCAAAGTCGATCGTGCAAATGCGGTTAGACTCGAATTACGAGCGATCGTATGTCTATTCTAGAAAGAATGGTTTTGGGTAAAGGAAATGAATTCCTGTTTTGCCCTAGAATAGCGGGTTATGATGACAGATCCGGCAAAAGGTTCTTCTGGTGATTCCAGTGCGTCTCTGTGGCATGAGGCGACAACTCACGTAGTGGATTTATTAACTCACTACGGCTTTGATTTGGGCGGAAATAATGCGCGGCAGTTAATCGATCGCTGGCAGTCTAAGTATTCTGAAAGCTGGGTGCGATGGGCAGTGATCGAAGCGCTGTACCAAGGACGGTATAAAGCGGTTTCGGTTGAGCAGATTTTGCAGCTTTGGCAACGACGGCAACAGCCTTGCTATCACTTTAACTACGAGTTTGAGCGGCTTGTTTGCCACAAGTTTCCCCGCAATCTAGCGCAGACTCCACGATCGAAATCTCCACCTGACACCACTATTCTCCCCGATCTTCCTGCACCAAGTCGATCAATCGTTCCTTCCGTTGCAGAACCGCCGCCCTGGGTTGCCCTCGCAGAACAGATCCAGCAAGAAAATGAACTCGCTGAACTGAATCAGAATGCTGCGATCGCGCCATTGAATGTGAGCCATTTAGAGCCGCCGGAAATTTTGCTTGATCGAGTAGCGCGACTTCAAGCCGGAGTAGAAGCCTTGATCGAACAAGCGACTTCAAGTTTGAATGCCTCTACTGAGGCGATGAAAACGAAGTTACAAGCAGAAGAAAACAAAGAAGCTTCATCCGAAGTGAACACGGAGCGCGATGTCAGCATCGATGTTTCCTCAGATTTATCTCCAGACCTTTCTGAAGATGTGCATCCGCCAATTCATCAATTTATGCCAGCTCCAACGGGATCGGAATTTCACACCAAGTTAAAAGCCGTAGTAGAGCAAGAAGCGATCGAGTAAAGTAGATCGCTTCTTATTTCCGTTCTGCAATTCGCAATTTTGCCGATCGCGATCTTACATTTTCTTGAATCTCATCTTCTTGAGCCACGATCGGCTTTTTTGTAATCACCGTCAAAATCTCAGATTCTTTCAGTCGATGTTTCACGATTCGATCTTCCAAACTATGAAAACTGATAATCACGATCCGTCCGCCCGGTTTTAGCCAAGTCGGTGCTTTTTCGATAAATTGCTCTAAAACCTCAAGTTCGCGATTTACTGCAATTCTTAAACCTTGAAACACGCGCGTTGCCGGATGAATTCGACCGTAGCGATATTGTTTGGGTACTGATCCCGCGATCGCATCTGCTAATTCTGTCGTGGTCTTAAACGGTCGCCGCTCCACAATCCGTCTTGCAATTCGGCGCGATAATCGTTCTTCCCCGTAGGTGTAAAAAATATCTGCTAGCTTCGGCTCTTCCCAGTGATTAATCATCTCGGCAGCGGTCAGCTCTTGCCGCTGATCCATTCGCATATCTAACGCTGCTTCTTGCCGGAAACTAAACCCTCGATCGGCAATATCAAACTGAGCCGAACTCACGCCCAAATCCGCCAGAATTCCGTCGAATTTTGTCTCCCCTGGATCAAACTCAGCAAAATTGGTGTGATGGAATGTGACTCGATCGCCTAACTTCTCTCGTGCCGCAGAGAGCGCGAATTCATCTTGATCGATCGCGGTCAACATCACATCAGGAGCCGCTGCTAGAATTAGCTCACTGTGACCGCCACCGCCCACCGTCGCATCGAGATACTCTCCGCCGCTGCGAATCGCCAATCCTTCAACGACTTCGCGACTCAAAACAGGAATGTGGAAAAACTCAGAACTCATGATGATTTCGCGATCGTGCCTAGTAACACTATTGACTTAATTCTATTCGCGTCTAAGTGTAAATTGAATCCTGACCAAATTGATTCCAACCCGCGTGATCAGGCATGATTCTCTATAATTAAAAAAGTGCAACAAGTGCCCACAAAGCCTTATTCCACAGAGCTTGCCCGCAAATCGTGAATCGAGAGGCACCAACACCGATGGCAATGATCGAAACCAAGACAGAACCCATGGTACTCAACATGGGTCCGCACCATCCCTCGATGCACGGGGTGATGCGCCTAATCGTCACGCTCGACGGCGAGAACGTGGTCGATTGTGAACCTGTGATTGGCTATCTCCACCGAGGCATGGAGAAAATCGCCGAAAACCGCACCAACATTATGTTCGTTCCCTACGTCAGCCGTTGGGACTACGCAGCAGGAATGTTCAACGAAGCAATCACGGTGAATGCTCCCGAAAAATTAGCGGGGATCGCAGTTCCGAAACGCGCCAGCTATATCCGCGTGATCATGCTGGAACTTAACCGCATCGCCAATCATCTCCTGTGGCTTGGCCCATTCATGGCGGATGTCGGCGCACAAACACCTTTCTTCTACATCTTCCGCGAACGCGAATTGATCTACGACCTGTGGGAAGCCGTCGCTGGCTACCGCATGATCAATCACAACTATTTCCGCATTGGCGGAGTCGCTGCTGATTTGCCCTACGGCTGGATCGATAAGTGCTTAGACTTCTGCGATTATTTCTTGCCGAAAGTCGATGAATATGAGCGGTTGATCACTGACAATCCGATTTTCCGTCGTCGTGTCGATGGTATTGGTGTGATCACTCGCGATGATGCTATCAATTGGGGCTTATCTGGCCCAATGTTGCGGGCATCGGGCGTGAACTGGGATTTACGTAAGGTTGACCACTACGAAAGCTACGACGATTTCGATTGGGATGTGCAGTGGGAAACGGCGGGCGATTGCTACGCACGTTACGTGGTGCGAATCCGTGAAATGCGAGAATCAGTCAAGATTATCAGGCAGGCGATCAAAGGACTGCCGGGCGGCCCGTTTGAGAATCTCGAAGCAAAACGGATGGCAGAAGGGCCGAAATCTGAATGGAACAGCTTTGATTATCAGTTCATCGGCAAGAAGATTGCGCCAACCTTCAAAATCCCCAAAGGTGAACATTACGTTCGTCTAGAAAGCGGTAAAGGCGAATTGGGAGTTTATATCATCGGAGATGATAATGTTTTCCCTTGGCGCTTCAAAGTTCGAGCAGCGGACTTCAATAATGTTCAAATTCTCCCTTATTTAGTCAAGGGAATGAAAGTAGCAGACATTGTGACGATCCTCGGTAGTATCGACATCATTATGGGATCAGTCGATCGCTAAATTTCTTTCCTTCACTCCTCACAATCGGGCAGGTGTAACGAGCCTGCCTTTTTTATATGCAAGTTTGTTTCAAGTGTAACGGGTTCGATAAATTACAAGACGGTGACACGCGATCGACACATTTTGCGTTAGTATGAATTGCGGTCAAATTTAAGCATTCAATAAACTTTTTTTAATCTGGCTCCATCGTTAATGCAGAGTTAATGCAGAGCAGATTTAGGCTCGGTTCCAACGAAAAGTAGAACTGAGTCTCATTCATCGACGTGATTTTTGTTATCGTCAGCTTACGGATATTCCTGCTGATGTGCCACTCAGCTGTATAGGCGATGAGAGCCTTCAGGTGTGAATCTCCCGGGCGATGCGACCTGAATCACGACGACATTAAGCGCTGAAATTTGCTTGAGGCGGTTCCGGGTTATTGATGGTGTCTGACTTAACAATCTAAGCTTCTGTGGCGGTGGATGACTATCCGCCTAAAGTAGGATTTCCGACTGGAGAAGGTGCGGGCGTGAGTCAGTTTTGGCTTATTTGCGCTCTGACGCTGAAGTTTCAGCAAAAACACTGAGTGAATGCACGAACAAACACTCTTGCAGAAAAAGATTGACTTTTTCTAAGTTAGACGCTATCAATAGTAGGTGAACTGAAGCGCGGGCTCTAGCTGTAGCGTTTCACCCTCAAAACGGTTTGAGTGCTTATCCATTTCGTGTCACTCCACTATCCTCCACGGTTGAATTATGAAATACCAAGAGCAGCTAACTCCCTGGGTTGTCTATCAAATCACCTCAGACTTGCAACGCCAAGTTGTGATTCGGTTTCGCCGCCGCAACGATGCAGATTCTTATCTGAAAGTGTTGACTCAGACTCGTCCGAGTGCCCAGTTTGTCGTTGCCTTTGATGCACCTCCGGTCGCGGCTCAACCAGCAGCACTTGTCTAATCTGAGCGGTTAGGTGGACAGTGGTGTGCGATCGACATACGGTTGATCGAAGTACGATTTCAGTTTACGCATTGCTTTGTTTCCTGAACACTAGACTAACCGCGACCCCAGAGTTCGCCAACGGTTTGTGAAGTGCGCTTCGGTGAAATGACTTGATTTCGGTTTATTCTCTCCAGCTAAGTTTCAGTTTAGTACAGATACTCTATTCTGACTAACTGAAAAATGCAATAGATTAGAAACGATCGTTTCTAGTGTTCAGGTGAG
The DNA here is from genome assembly GCA_019359175.1 of Phormidium tanganyikae FI6-MK23. GTDB lineage: Bacteria > Cyanobacteriota > Cyanobacteriia > Leptolyngbyales > Leptolyngbyaceae > Leptolyngbya > Leptolyngbya tanganyikae. Next base: position 21,327 of record JAHHHU010000035.1, on the reverse strand, counting down.
TTCTGTGTTTGCTCAAGAAAATCAGTTTGTGGATGCTTCGGGTCCACTCTACAATTTCATATCTCAGCAGATTCGCGAACGATCGCGGATCACGTTTGCAGAATTTATGGATTTAGCGTTGTATTGTCCCCAGTTGGGCTACTACGCTAGACCCCGCGAGAAAATTGGGGCGCAGGGTGATTTTTTCACCTCGCCCCATTTATCGTTTGATTTTGGTGAATTGATAGCAGAACAGTTGGCGGAGATGTGGCAGGTTCTCGGACAGCCTGAGCCGTTTACAGTTGTCGAACTGGGTGCGGGGCAGGGACTACTCGCTGCGGATGTGTTGCGGTATCTCGATCGACATCATGCCGATTGTTTTAATTGCCTAACTTATTTGATTGTTGAAAAGGCTGCCGCGCATATTGTCGAACAGCGTTATCGATTGCGGCGTTGGACTGAGGCAGGGGTGCGGATTGAATGGACATCGATCGAGGAAATTCCTGATTATTCGATCGCAGGCTGTATCTTCTCAAATGAGTTGATCGATGCGTTTCCAGTGCATTTAGTCACGATTCAAGAGAACGTTCTCAAAGAAGTTTACGTTTGCCTTGAAGAAAATCGCTTTGCTGAAACGATTGGCGATCTTTCAACCGAGAAATTGGTGGATTATTTTAAGTTCGTTGGCGTTGATATTTCTCATTACGCTGATGGCTATCGGACTGAGGTGAATCTAGCTGCGTTGGACTGGATGAGTACGATCGCATCAAAGTTAGATCGAGGATTTGTTTTAACGATCGACTATGGCTATCCAGCAACGCGATACTACAATCCGATGCGATCTGGAGGCACATTGCAGTGCTACTACCAGCACAGTCATCACAACGATCCTTATATATATGTGGGTGAACAAGATATCACCGCTCACGTCGATTTCACCGCACTGCAATTACAGGGAGAACAGTCTGGACTGCAAACCGTGGGATTCACGCAGCAGGGACTATTTTTAATGTCGTTGGGATTGGGCGATCGACTCACGCAGATTACGCAAACGGAAACCACCAGCACCCAGGATTTACAAAACCGATTGCAACGCCGCGACGCATTGCATCAGTTGATGAACCCGATGGGGCTAGGTGGTTTTGGTGTTCTGATTCAAAGTAAAAACTTGAGTCAAGACATTCAATTAAAGGGAATGACGCAGCGGATTTGATTTAAAAAGGAGTGAACAATTTAAACGATCGCTGCATCATTCACCAATCTGTTGCTAGTTTCCGGTTGCCGCTTGTCTTCGGTCTCGGATTTCAAGGCGAACGGGAGCAACGCCGCTTTGAATCAAACCGAGAACACTCGCTGCACCTGCGGATAAGTCAATCAGGCGATCGCCCGAAAAAGGGCCACGATCGTTAATCCGAACTGAAACTGTGCGACCGTTATCGAGATTAGTCACTTGTACGATCGTGCCAAACGGCAACGTTCTGTGAGCCGCAGTAAGCGCATTTTGATTAAAACGTTCACCGCTGGCGCTCATGTTGCCGTGGAATCCAGGACCGTACCAGGATGCCATACCGCTCGCCCGAAATCGAATTGGGCCTAAAGCAATCTGCTGAGGGGCACGTTTCGGGCGATTCGCGACTTCGCGCAGGGGTTGAGCGTTACCGAGTAAGCGACGCAGACGGTTTGCGACTTGCAGCGCATCTTGTTCAGGATCACGGGTGCTACCGGGAAGCATCGTCTCTGGATCGACTGCAACGATCGTCTTTTTGTTTGCCTCGATCAAGAATTGATCGCCGGACTTCGTTTGGTTCCATCTCACCGTGATTTGGCTGGCATCGAGTCCATTACGATCGAGTTGATTTAGTCGGGCTGCGATCGCGGTTGCTCTAGCGATCGGGTCAGCGGAGTTTGAAGAATTCTGGCGCGGCTGGGTGCGAGATTCGACCGGGGTAGTGGCACCGTATTTGAGCTTCGCGGCTTGAGAAGAGGTTACTTGCACTTCACCGACTTTCACTTCGGTGGATGAGTTGCGAGATTGACCGAGAAATGTAACAACCGGGATATTGCGGACATAAAGGGTGGCGGCTTTGCGCCCAGAGATCTCGTGCGAATGGATTTTCGCGATCGAGTCTTCTGTTTCGGGGGTTTGCTGTTGACCGAGCTTTACCACGTCACGAGACTGCGGGGAAGACGATCGGGGAGTTTCGGACTCCGTAGATCCTTGGCTGGCTGCCGGGGTGGACTCTGCGAGGGCAGAAGTCGCACCGATGGTACTGGTACACAGTAGAGCGGCAGTCAAACCGCTAATCAATTTCTGGTTCATACGTCCTTTGTGAGATTCATTTCCAACTTTGAGTCCGAGATGTGGCGGTCTGCCAACTGACACAACTTAAGCTGTGCTAACTCGTACTCGCTCCGTGTTCACTCCTGAGTTCAGAACTGCAACAGACTAGCATGAAGTTTTTACCCAGGGGATCAGGGTAGTGCCTGTGCGAAATAAAACTTCACAGTATCTTCAAATTTAGACATGGGCTGAAACGGTCTCTATCAGGCACTTTCTCCAGGGAATTCTCAAAATGCACTTTTTTCAGCTTCATCAGAACTTTGCATTAGCTTCATACATCTTGTGAGGTATGCTGATGTTTTGCAGATTCAATTTGCGGGCATGGATTATCGGGAAGCGGGAGTTGATGTTGAAGCGGGACGGGCGTTTGTCGATCGCATTCGCGATTCTGTCAAGCGTACACATCGTTCTGAGGTTTTGGGTGGGTTAGGTGGATTCAGTGGTTTGTTTCAGTTGCCATCTGGGTATCAAGAACCTGTATTGGTGTCGGGAACCGATGGGGTTGGGACAAAGTTAAAATTGGCACATCAATTAGACATTCACAATACGGTCGGAATCGATTTGGTGGCGATGTGTGTGAATGATGTTTTGACTTGTGGCGCGGAGCCGCTGTTTTTCCTGGACTATGTAGCCACGGGAAAATTGTTACCGGGACAGCTTGCTTCTGTTGTTGAAGGAATTGCGGAAGGATGTGAGGCTTCGGGGTGTGCGCTGCTTGGTGGCGAAACGGCGGAAATGCCGGGATTCTATCAGCAGAATGAGTATGATTTGGCGGGTTTTTGCGTTGGAATTGTTGAGAAGAGCCGAATTCTGAACGGATCGCAGGTCAAGGTTGGCGATGTCGCGATCGCGCTTGCAAGTTCGGGTGTTCACAGCAATGGATTTAGCTTGGTGCGGAAGATTGTGATCGATCGAGGATTTGATTGGAGCGATCGACCGACTGGACTGGGTGGCGCAACGCTCGGAGAAGTTTTACTTACACCGACTCAGATTTATGTAAAGCCGATTCTTGCAGCGCTGAAAGCCGGAATCGAAATCCACGGAATGGCTCATATTACGGGTGGCGGCTTGCCGGAGAATTTGCCCCGATGTTTAGGTGCGAATCAAACGATCGAAATTGATCCGAACGGCTGGGAAATTTTACCGATTTTCCATTGGTTGGCTAGCGAAGGGAAAGTCGAGCCGAATGCGATGTTTAATACCTTTAATATGGGAGTTGGATTTGTTGTGATCGTTCCGGGTGAGAGCGTCGATCGAACTTTGGAATTTTTCAATTCTGAAGGGCTAAAGGCTTCTCAAATTGGAACCGTGATTCCAGGATCTGGTGAATTATTAGGATTGCCTGAATAAGTGCCAAAAGCAAGAAAACAGTTTGGTCAGCATTGGTTAAAAAGCGAGAAAGCTTTGAACAGGATTGTCAGTTCTGCGGAATTGACAGAAAGCGATCGTGTTTTAGAAATTGGTGCAGGGACGGGAATTTTAACGCGACAATTGATTTCGCAAGCTCAAGCAGTTGTAGCAGTAGAAATCGATCGAGATTTGTGCCCAATTTTGGTTCAAAAGTTTGGGAAATACGAGAATTTTCTATTACTTCAAGGTGATTTTCTGACAATAGAACTCGATGATTTATTGGCACCTTTTCCAGCGTTTCAAAATCCTCGAAAAGTTGTGGCGAATATTCCCTACAACATTACAGGTCCAATTTTAGAGAAGCTGCTGGGCACGATCTCTGATCCAAACCCGAAGCCACTTGACTCGATCGTACTGCTGTTACAGAAAGAAGTAGCATTGCGAATCTGCGCGAATTCCAATTCATCCCATTACGGTGCATTGTCGATTCGAGTTCAGTATTTAGCAGATGCAGAATTTATCAGTGATGTTGCAGCAAAAGCATTTTCGCCGCCTCCGAAAGTCGATTCTGCAATCATTCGGTTGAAACCAAGAGCGATCGAACATCCTGCCAACGATCCGAGGAAATTGGAAACTTTGATCAAGCTTGGCTTTTCGAGTCGGCGGAAAATGCTGAGAAATAATTTGAAAAGCGCGATCGAGCTTGAACCCTTAAACGCTTTACTCGAATCATTAAATATCAATCCGCAAGCAAGGGCTGAAGATTTGAGCGTAAAAGAATGGATCGCCCTCAGTAATGCCTTTAACCCTGACACACCCGCTCATAATATCCACTAACTTCTTCATCGACACAGCGCTTCTCTTTGTATCTTCGGCAGCGCTTTGTTTCGCGCCAAACTAATTTTGAGCCTCGGTCTCGCTCAAGAGTTTGTTCCTCAAAAGATGCGGAAAACTTGCCAGTTTCGATCGATTGATTTCCGCGCTTAATTTCATATTCAAACTGATTTTCACCGGGTTGAACTGCAAGAAATTTTCCTTGATGTCGATCGCCAAATCGCACCTCAAATCTTTCAGAAACATCACCGCCGAAGTATTCGCGATCAGTAAAGGGTTTCTGTTCACCTGCAAACCCAAACGTTACATTTTTGACGATCGCGCGTAGCTCTGGTGCAGGACGAGTAGACTTCGAGAAAAATCGCGCTCTTGTGGATGCAACTTGTTCGCCTGGACACTCGCCCGTAAACCGAATTCCGACCAGAGAAACTGGTGTCTGCGTGGAATCTCCCACAGCCCGTCCTCCTAGAAGAAATCCGACAAGCGGTATCTCTTGTGCGTGCCCTGTCGTGACTGCAACCATTAGCGAAATGATCGTCAATCCGATTAAGCTTAAAATTTTCTTGAGCGCTGTCGTTTTCATTGTTCTTGTCGAGGTGAATCAAGCGGACGTGCTATTTCAATCCGATTCATTTTTCTTCACTTGAAGTTCCCCACATCACGCAACTTTCTCAAAAAATTATAGAAAAATTTGTCTCAGCCGTCCCTGATAATGGAAGAGGTCGAAATAGGCTGAGTTATGCGATCGTATTCTTTAATTGCGCCTGCCAAAATCAATCTCTATCTACAAATCGTGGGTGATCGTCCTGATGGCTTCCATGAACTGATCATGGTGCTGCAAAGTATCGAACTTGCTGATCGTGTGATTGTGAGATCGCGCAGTGTTGAAGGTGTTCGCGTGCATTGTGATAATCCTGCGGTTCCGGTCGATCAGACGAATTTGGCATACCGTGCCGCAGAACTGATGATGCGCGAATTTCCCGAAACGTATGCGAAGTTTGGCGGCATCGAAATTGATTTGCAAAAACGAATTCCAATGGGTGCAGGATTAGCAGGCGGTTCGAGTAATGCCGCTGCGGTTCTCGTTGGAATTGATTTGATGTGGAATTTAGGATTAACTCATTCAGAGCTACAAGACTTGGGCGCGGAGCTTGGATCAGACATTCCTTTTTGCATTTCGGGAGGAACCGCACTTGCAACCGGACGGGGTGAAAAACTTGCACCTCTAGCGGGTTTGGATAGTCTGTTTGTAGTGTTAGCGAAGTATCGAGATCTGCCTGTTTCAACCCCTTGGGCTTACAAGACTTATCGACAGAAATTTGGTCAAGCTTATCCGAAAACGACACAAGAAATTGAAGCAAAAAAAGCCAGATCGAAAGAGATTCTAACTGCGATCGCACACCATGACTTTAAACAAATCGGGCAACAGTTGCACAACGATTTAGAACAAGTTGTTTTACCTGAATTTGAAAAGGTGCAACAGCTACGCGATCAGTTTGCGCGACTCAATCCAATCGGCACAATGATGTCAGGCTCAGGATCGACCGTATTTGCATTAGCAGAATCGCGATCGCAGGCTGAGGAAATTAGAACCACAATGCGATCGAACATCCCCGATGCTGATCTCGAACTTTGGGTGACAAAATTAAGTCAGTGCGGCGTTCATTTAGCAAACCATTAGAAGGAAAACTATGACAAATTCACCGAAGCCCGAAACGCCTCAGATGCCGAGTCCTTTACGCTGTTTTATTGGTGCGATCTTGGCGGGTTTACTCGCTTATGCACTTTACAACATGACCAGTGCGATTGGGCTTTCGTTTGCAACAAAACCAATTTCTACGGATAGTTTCACCGTTCGGCGCATCTCTTCAGCTGTGAGAACTTTGGTGATCGGCATGAGCGCAATGGGAACCGGGATTTTTGGGCTTGCAACATTTGGATTAGCTGGCTTAGGAATTCAATTGCTATTTCGTAAGCCTGAAAAAGAGCAAAGTTCTTCAGATTGAATACTGCTACTCGTAATGTGTCCACATCCGCAAAATTTTTACGGTATTCTCGGACTCAATCACTTCGTACACGAGACGATGCTGAATGCTGATGCGGCGCGAATAGGCACCTTCTAAATCTCCTACCAACTTTTCATAGGGTGGAGGATTCTGAAATGGATCAGTTTGAAGAATGTCAAGTAAAGCTTGGGCTTTCTCTCACAAATTGCTAGAAGATAGCTTCTTCGCATCTTTCTGAGCTTGTTTGGTATAGACCAGATTCCAACTCACCACTCTAATTCGCGATCGCATTCCTCGATCGGTGTTGCGAGTCCTTCTCGAATCGATTCTCGCATTCCCGGCATTGACAAAAGATAGAGCGTTTCCTGCACAGATGCCCAGTCTGCTTCGGACAGTAATACTGCATTGCTGCCCTCTCCCGCAATCACAACGGGTTGGTGAGACTGATTCACTGAATCAATTAAATCCTGCAACTGTTGCTGAGCCTCGTGAATTGGAATCATCTTTATGTCTACCTAGATATTTCACTATCCTATTTCGGTTTTGCGGTAAGATACAGAGCCTCTCAGTAAAGCTTTTCTCTATGACTGTCGGAATTTGGGTGTTAGGCGATCAGCTTTCACAGGATCAAGCTGCGCTAAAGGCGATCGACAATGCGCCCGTTATCTTGATCGAATCGCTGAATCACGTACATGAACGTCAGTATCACAAACAAAAGCTGATTCTCATTTGGTCTGCGATGCGGCACTTTGCTCAAGAACTACGATCGACGAAAAGATCCGTTACTTACATCGAATCCGAAACGTTTGAAGCCCCGCTGATAGATTGGATTCAAGCCAACAGCATCACAGAACTACGAGTGATGTCACCGATCGATCGACCTTTCGCGAAGTTGATCGAATCATTGAACTTACCGTGTGACATTACGATCGTTCCGAACAATCATTTTCTTTGGACTGAGACAGATTTTCTCAACTGGGCAAAACCTCGAAAGCGAATGCTGATGGAGGATTTCTATCGAGAAGGGCGCAAACGGTTTGGCATTTTGATGAACGGAGATAAACCGATTGGCGATCGCTGGAATTTTGATCAAGAAAACCGCAAGCCGCCAAGAAAAGAGTTCATCACCCCAGAGCCGCTCTGGTTTGAACCCGACGAAATGACAACGGCTGTAATCAAAAAAGTTGAATCGATCAACTTTCCTACCTATGGAAGTGCAACGCCGTTTCTTTGGGCAGTGACTCGCGATCAAGCTTTACAAGTCTTGGAAACATTTATCAAAACGCGACTTCCAACCTTTGGCCCTTATCAAGATGCAATGGTTACAGGCGAAGAAACAATGTGGCACGCGCTGATTTCGCCTTATCTGAACATCGGACTATTGAATCCACTGGAAATTGTGCGATGGGCAGAACGCGCCTATCACCTTGAAAATCTCAGCCTTAACAGCGTCGAAGGTTTTATCCGGCAAGTTCTCGGATGGCGGGAATATATGCGCGGCATCTACCTCTCTACTGAAGACGACTACCCTACGCGCAATTGGTTTAACCACACTCAGCCCCTTCCCGCCTTCTTCTGGGACTCTACTCAGACCGAAATGAACTGTCTTCGCCAAAGCCTCTCACAAGTCGAGCGCACAGGCTACGGGCATCACATCCAGCGATTAATGATTCTGAGTAACTTCGCGCTGATTTCGGGCATTTCGCCGCAAGCAATCGAGAACTGGTTTCATGCAGCATTCATTGATGCTTACGACTGGGTGATGCAAACGAATGTGATTGGAATGGGACAGTTTGCGGACGGTGGTATCCTCGCATCGAAGCCTTACGCTTCCTCTGCAAACTATGTCAACAAAATGAGTGACTACTGTACGAAGTGCTGCTACAATCCGAAGACTCGAATCGGCGATAAGGCGTGTCCGTTTAATTTTTTCTACTGGGACTTTCTCGATCGACATCGCGAAAAGCTGACGAGTCAGGGGCGCATGAGCTTTATTTTGGCAAATCTCGACAAAATGACCCCGCAAGAACTCACCGAGATTCGATCGCACGCTAAAACTTGGCACCAAAACCAAAAACAAGATTAAGGAAACGAATTCGCCCTCGTTTTCCCCAGTTTTGCGCGAGTTTTCCACAGACTCGCCTGCTTTTCCACAGCAAAAAAGTTAAACCTGTGGATAAACCGTGTAACCACTGAAAGATTCATCAGAATATGTATCGTCTGCGTCATCAGTGTTCAGAATATAGAAAGTGAAATCGCTGAAACCCGCATTCCACCGTTGGATCGCCCTCAAACTGATCCCCCGCGATACATTTTTTGGCATTGACAGAAATTACTCTTTTCATTGACAATAAAACGGTTCAAACAGCCTATGCAAAAAAACGGCTGAAACAACTACAAATGCTACATCCTAGCCGTCTCGATGGTGCGAGTTTGCACCTGAGTCGGCAGATTAAATCTTTCTGTAAAAGTTGACGTTTTCCACAGCCTGTTGAAAAACTAGGCTCGACTGTTCATATCCTCGAAATTCAGTTTGAGACGTTAATTCTATGTACCCAATCGTCAGCATCTTGACCGAACTTCCCGAAGCCCTTCACATTTCTCTAGCGCACTATCTTGAACAACATCCCGACTGGGATCAAGATCAGGTTTTGACTGCCGCATTGAGCCTGTTTTTATTGCAGAATGGAGAATGCGATCGACAAACGACTTCGGTTTGTCTCGATACGCTTTTGAAACATTCTGCATAACGATTCTTATGGCATATCAGTGGTTTAAGGCATTTCATATCGTGGGAATTGTCTGCTGGTTTGCGGGGTTGTTTTACCTGCCTCGCTTGTTTGTTTATCACGCGGAAGCAAATGAGCAAGCAGAACCCGCCCGCAGCATTCTTAGAAACCAATATCAAATCATGGAGAAGCGGCTGTATCGCATCATCATGACTCCTGCATTAGTGTTGACGATCGCAATGGCGATCGGGCTTGTCTATACGGAACCTGATGTTCTCAAACAGCCTTGGCTCCATGTCAAACTGGCGTGTGTTGCACTGTTGATCATCTATGATCATGCGTGCTTGAGGATTATGAAAAGCCTTGCCGCTGATACTTGTAAGATGACAGGTCAGCAATTCCGCTGGTTTAATGAATTCCCGACGGTTTTGTTTGTAATTATCGTGATGTTAGCTGTGTTCAAGAATGATATTCCAACCAGTGCAACCGCTTGGGGAATTTTTGGAATGTCGATCGCCATGGCAGCATTCATTCAGCTTTATGCCCGTAAGCGACGGTTAGCCAAAGAACAGCTAGCCACTTCAGCAACAGAAGTGAGCGCATAATTAATTGCTCTACATCTCCGATGAAGACGTTCTAACTAAGATTTTGCGATCGTCGTGTTTGGCGATCGCGCTCTACTTCCCTAACAGTTTCACAATCCCCACTCCAGCAAAGTAGAGTCCTAGCACTGCACCCCCTAAAAGGCTTTGCGTCAACGGATCGGTAGACGGAGTGATCACTGCTCCCAGAATTGCAGAACCTAACAGCACATATTTCCAGCCTGAGAGCATTGTTTTCGATGAAACAATCCCCAAAAATCCTAACAAGGCTTGAACGATCGGAATTTGAAACGCCAATCCGGTGCTAAACATCAACAGTAAAACAAACTCAAAATAACGGTCGATTGACCAAGCTTGCTCAACAACTTCCGCACCGTAAGAGATAAAGAAGTTCAACGCAGCGGGAATCAACAACGCATACGAAAACGCCAATCCTCCCAGAAACAAAACGCTCGATCCTAAAACAACAGGTGCTAGAAATCGTTTTTCTCGCCGCGTCAATCCGGGCAGCACAAACGCTACAATCTGATACAAAATAAACGGCGCAGCTAAGATTAAGCCACTGTAGCCTGCAACCTTCATCGAAACAAAGAAATACTCTCCAGGTGCAAGCTGAAGAAACTTCACGCCCACCGCAGGCACTTCAAGAAATTGCACCAGCGGTCTGACATAAACAAAGCACCCCACAATGCAAAGGACGATCGCGATTAACGAATAAAAAATTCGCTGTCGCAATTCCTCTAAATGGTCGAACAGCGACATTTCAACATCATCGATAACATTGCCGTCATCTTCAAGCGTTGCGGGTTCTGCGGGAGCCAATTCGCTAGGGGAATCGTCCGCGAGGGTTGGGATAGAAGAGGTTTCGAGTTCCGAGGGAGCAGTCATGGATTCTGGCTTTCTGTCCGATGGGTTGTAACTATTGTATCGAGGACAGGCGACGAGACAAGGTTATCAGGAAGATTGCGATCGTATTTAAGGTCTATCCAGAGATTCCAAGCGATCCCAGAGAAACGATGTAATATACGGCGGTTTATGCTCGCGAGTATAAATCACCTGATCGGTTTAAATAAAATATTTAATCCCATTGCTGCAATTAGCTACTTTATCGTTTTAGGTGTTTCGGTGTGGGTTGCTTCAGAGTACGAATCGGAGTTAGCAAGAGTCCGCAAATCTCGACGGTTAACCTAAGAAACACGCTGCCGGAAAAATTAAATACTCTAAGAAAAACAGTTTCCAAATAAATTGATAAAATCGCGTAACTTCTGATTTGTCTTTTAAATCAATTTTGTAGCTGCGGAGCCACATAGAACTTAGCGCCATAAGGTGACTGAGTACCAAAAAAGGTGCATTCACTCCAGGTAGAAAGAACGCGATCGCAACGATCGACAAATAACACACGGTCAAAACCGCACGAGCCAAGTTGAACACCGGACGTTGCCCCAATTTGAGCGTCAATGTCCGAATGTTGTACTGTCGATCGCCTTCGGTATCCGGCATATCTTTGAAGATCGCGATCGCAAACGTAAACACCAGAATAAAGATGGTTAATGCCCAAACTTTTGCAGGAATCGGAAAGCCTTGATTGAAATGCAGGAAGAGTCCTAGATTGACGATCGCGCCTCTCACCGTAAAGATGCACAGCGATGCCCAAAACGGAAATCGCTTCAACCGCACAGGCGGCAGAGAATAGAGCGTCCCGATCGCTAAACTCAATCCCACCATTGCAAACAGATAAGGACTTTGTGAAATCGCAACGGCGATCGCAATCATTCCGGTAAGAAAGACGATCGTGCGTCCTTGCCAGATCGAGAATTCGCCAGAAGCGAGAGGCAGATGAGGCTTATTAATTTTGTCGATCGCGATATCTTCAAGTTGATTTAAGCCAACGATGTAGATATTGCCGCAGATACAAGCGATCCAAGGCGCGATTAATAAAGTGGGATGCGGTAAAAGCTGGCGATTGCTGCCGAGAACGATGAGATAAAGCCCCAGAACGCTCAACGTCGTTCCGATAATCGTGTGTGGGCGGGAGAACTTCCAGAAAGCATAGAGCCAAGGGGCATAGCGTTGAATGGGATTGGAATGTCGCGGCGAAATTCGGTTCATGTGCGTTCTGGAGTCCTGACTTTCTCACCCTACCGTGGTTCTAGGCTTTCTTGCCGCAGAGTAATCCAAATTTAATTAATCCGCGCTTGTAACCCTGCTGCATAGTTCCGAGTGACAGCGCTGCTTGGATTGTTGTCCAACCCGACGTGAGCAAGCCGAAAATCGCGCTCGGAGTAAAAGCAGAATCGATCACGACATCCCAAAACGGCGCGACTGAGGTTGACCAATCTGCGGTCTGAATGTCTTGTAGTCCAAGATTTCGCGCGATCGCTTCATATTCCGGCAGCGAGATCACATACGGCAAACAGTACACTCGATAAATTTCAGCAAGGCGTTTGCGATCGTCTACCGTCAGCGGCACTTTATCGGTTGGTCGGTGACACCAAGTTGCCATGAGAAAAGTACCGCCCGGTTTCAGAACACGATCGCATTCTTGTAAAAACTTCACTTTGTCGGGCATATGTTCGCCGCTTTCGAGCGACCATACGAGATCAAAGGAGTTGTCAGGGAATGGCATATTTAGCGCGTCTGCAACTTGAAACTGGGCGTTGATATTGCTCGCTAGCTTTGCTGCACGTAGTGTTCGTGCCCGTTCTGTGGCTCGATTGGCTTGTACCGGACTGAGCGTGATCCCCGTTGCCGCTGCGCCAAATTTCTCAGCCAAATAAAGCGAACTTCCACCGATCCCGCACCCGACATCGAGAATTTGCTGCGCCTCGGTCACGTTTGCCCATTTCAGCAATTCTTCGATCAAGTCGATTTGCGCTTGTCGTCGGTCTTTTCGGATTTTTCCATCTGCGCCGTAGTAGCCATGGTGCATATGTTCGCCCCAAACTTGCTCCCACAGCCCAGAAGACGCATCGTAAAATTGCTGGATTTGCTCAGACAGCGTTGAAGTCATAGATAAGCTCGCTTGCAAAGTGTATTTAATTTATCAAATCGCTCTCAGAAAATACGAGCGATCGAGGATTAAGAAAAGCTTTTGATAATCAGAAGTTAACAAGGTAATAAAAACTACAGTTCTGCGAAATTGGCTCCAGGATTTATCTTTATGTCTAGAGACGAATATCGGCAGAGGTAGATTTATCGAATCGTAAAGAAAAAGTTACTCTTTAGGATGCTGGGCACTGATTTTGGGGATCACTTTAATGGAAATAACTCTGGGAAAAAATAGGAACAATTCAAGCGATATTTCTGCATAAGTTGAAGGGTTGCGACGTAGACATGGGTATGTTGAGCCTGAAATCTAAGTTACCAATTCGCCCAAATTGTTTCACTCAACCTTAATCAAGGCTTGTTCTTTCTCTCTTCTGAAACTTACGGAAATTCAAAATTCATTGTGTATCTTGTAGTGAGAAAAGAAACAATTCCTCAGCCTTGAAACAGAGCAAAACTCTCTCTTATCTCTTTGGGAAGGTCGTCATGTCTGAGTCACAATTTACGTTTGATTTCCCGCTTTCTTCTGGTCAATCTCGCTCCAAATTTGACTTGTTTAAGCCGATTCGCAATTGGTTAGATTCGATCGATGTCCGCGATCGTAAGTCCGCTCATCTTGTCTGCAAGCTGATCCCAGCACAATGCCCGTTCGAGCGCGAGATCAAGATGTTTGGACGCACGATCGTTCACATTCCACCGATGTGCAAGCTGAATCCGCTCTACGATCAGTTTGTCGGGTTGCGGTTCCGCGCCTTGTGCTATTTGGTCGATGAATGTGGCGAGATGGTCGCTTAAGCGAATTTTGCTGCTAACTGGGTCGAGTCAAGATCTTTGCCGATGAAGACCAATCGAGTCTGCCGCAATTCATCCGAGCGCCAAGGTCGATCGTAGAAATGCTCAAATCGCGAACCTACGCCTTGAACAACTAACCGCATTGGTTTATCAGGAACCGCCACAAATCCCTTCACACGGTAAATTTCCTGCTCTTGAACGAGTTTTTCTAAGCGCGATCGCAGTTGATTTGGATCAAACGATTTGTCCAAGATCAAATGCGTCGATTGAATGTCATCATCGTGATCATGTTCTTCTTCATCGTCGTGATGACTTGGGCGAGAAGCTAAGTTATCCTCAACCGCAGCATTGAAACCAAGCAGCAAGTTCGGATCAATTTCTCGATCGTTGCGTCCATTTTCGACAATTTTGACGGCTCTGGGAAGTTCTTGTTCAACCAGCGATCGAACTTTTTCCTGAGTTTCCAAATCGACAAGATCAGTTTTATTCAAAATCACGAGATCCGCGCAGGCAAGCTGATCCTCAAAAAGCTCTTGTAGCGGAGTTTCGTGATCGAGATTCGGATCGGCTTGTCTTTGAGTTTCAACGGCTTGGAGATCCGCGGCTAAAGTTCCGGTCGAAACGGCTTCGCAATCGACAACGGTAATCACTCCATCAACGGTCGCCGCATTGCGAATCTCATGCCAGCGAAATGCTTTGATCAATGGTTTTGGCAATGCTAAACCAGAAGTTTCGATCACGATGCAATCCAAGCTATCCCGACGCTTGAGCAATTCCAACATCGTCGGCAGGAATTCCTCTTGCACAGTGCAGCAGAGACAGCCGTTTGTGAGTTCAACGATATTACTGGTTTCGTCTTCGGGGCAAACTTGACACGATCGAAGTAATTCTCCATCAATCCCCAACTCCCCGAACTCATTCACCAGCACCGCAATCCGCCGACCCTGATTATTTTGCAGCAGGTGACGAACGAGCGTCGTTTTTCCACTTCCTAAAAAGCCAGTAATGACAGTAACCGGAATCTTTGCAGCCATAAGTTTTTGTTAAAGCGATCGCGTTAATCACAACGTCAGTCCGATCGAGGGGTTCGCTTCGATTGGATATTCGGTTCGCCCCCTAAATCCCCCATTCTGGGGACTTCAAACCAAGGAAGTTTAATTCTTTCAAAGTCCCCCAGAATGGGGGATTTAGGGGGCAGCTATCCGCCCAAAACGAAGTAAAAAACCGTCGAACCGAGGCTAATCATACCAAGTCCAAACGATGAATCCTGAAAACTCGATGATTTTCTTCACCAAGTTCCCAGGATTCAAGAATTGATTGGGTTTTATTCCGCGGTTGCCAGTTCCGTGCTGCCCCGTCCGCGTCTGCGGGTGAGCGCGTTGAACACTGCCATCCCGATCGCTTTGATCAGATTACCTTCGAGTTCTTTGAACACATACATATTCATGCCAAACGCATCGTTTGCTTCTTCTACAATGCGATCGGCGGTGGCATCATCGATCGGTAGCGCATCCAAGCGGGCGCGGTACTCTTTTTTGAAGGCTTTCTCATCAGAAATGTGCTTGAACTCATAGAAGCTTGTGCCTTCGCCTTCGCTGAGATTCATGCCGTTTTGGGCAATTTTTTTGAGGATTTGACCACCGGACAAGTCACCGATGTAGCGCGTGTAGGAATGAGCAATCAAGAGTTCGGGATTGCTGTTCGCGACTTGGTGAATGCGGGCGACGTAAGCCTGAGTTGCATCAGAGGGAGCGATTTGATCCCGCCAGTTTTTGCCGAAATAATAGGCTAGATCTTGCTCTAGCGTTTCTTTGCGTTCGAGTTCTGGAAAATACACCTGCGACAAGATCGGATGATCTTTGAGGCGGCGCATTTCCTCTTCCATTGCCGAATAGACAAAGTAAAAGTTTGCAACGAGCTTACGGTAAGATTCTTTTTCAACCGTACCTTTTAGAAAACACGCGATGAAGCCTGTGTTCTCAGCCATCGTGTGAGCTTTCTTGGTTCCTTCGCGAAGTTTTGTTGCTAAATTGCTGCTCATTCTAAACTTCCCAACACTGTAAATTAAGTGGTTCGCTGGCGTGTAACTTCCGCGCTTCGATCCCAAATTCTAGATTAAATCCCTAATTTCGGCTCAAATGGAGGCTTTGAACCCGGAATCGTACCGCAAATGTCAGAATCACCTTGTTGCGCTATTTATTAAGGTATTCCGATTTGATGAGCGTTTTTATTACAAATTCTTACGTGCGGTGGATGTCCAACTCGTTTCTTTTTTCTCTAGCTCATGCAAGAAGTTCTTAGTTGGATTCAGAATCTCGGTTCGTTGGGCGCGATCGCATTCATCGCTCTTTATATTTTTGCTGCCATTCTTTTCATTCCCGGATCGATTTTGACTTTAGGCGCGGGAGCAGTGTTTGGTATCGTTCTCGGATCAGTTTATGTGTTTGTGGGCGCAACATTGGGTGCGATCGCAGCTTTCCTAGTCGGGCGGTACTTAGCGCGGGATTGGGTGGAGAAACGGATTGAGGGAAACGACAAATTTAAAGCGATCGACGAAGCTGTGTCGAAAGAAGGATTGAAGGTTGTGATTTTGACTCGGTTGTCGCCTGTATTTCCGTTCACGTTCTTAAATTATGCGTTTGGAGTGACACAGGTAGCGTTGAAAGATTATGCGCTCGGCTGTGTCGGCATGATTCCTGGAATCGTAATGTATGTGTATATCGGTTCGTTGGCGGGAAATTTGGCAACGATTGGAACAACGGAATTGAATCGAGAAGCACAATACGCACAATGGGGAATTCGCATCGTTGGATTAGTCGCTACAGTGATCGTAACGGTGTATGTAACTCGAATTGCTAAACAAGCTCTTCAAGATAATGGTTTAGAACAAAAATGAAAGATTCTCTGATTTCTCCGCTTGATGTTCACAATGAGTTACTAATTTCTCACGTTCATCCGATCGATTGGGTCAATCCGCAACCGCGAGAGCAATATGACTTGGTTGTAATCGGTGCGGGAACGGCAGGATTAGTTGTGGCAGCGGGAGCGGCGGGACTGGGAATTGGCTTGAAAGTTGCGATTATTGAAAAGCATTTAATGGGCGGCGATTGTCTTAATGTGGGATGTGTTCCTTCAAAAACAATGATTCGATCGTCGCGCGTTGTAGGAGAGATGCAGCAAGCTCGATCGTTTGGAGTGATTCCCCCTGATCAGATCGAAGTCGATTTTCCAGCGGTAATGGAACGGATGCGACGAGTGCGAGCAGGAATCAGCGAAAATGATTCGGCTCAACGGTTTCAGGCGCTTGGAATCGATGTGTTTTTGGGAGAAGGGAAGTTTTTGGATCGCGATCGTATTGCAGTGGGCGATCAGGTTTTGAAGTTCAAAAAAGCCGCGATCGCAACCGGAGCGCGTGCCAGTCGTCCAGAGATTCCAGGACTCGCAGAAGCCGGATTTTTAACCAATGAAACCGTTTTTTCATTAACTGAGCGACCGAATCGATTGGCAGTGATCGGAGGCGGTTCGATCGGCTGTGAGATGGCGCAAACGTTTCGACGATTAGGCTGTGAAGTGACGCTATTTCACAACAAAAAGCGATTGCTCGATCGAGAAGATCCAGAAGCCGCTGAAATTCTGAAACAGGTCTTTCTGAAAGAAGGAATTCAACTAATTTTCAATAGTCCGATCGACAAAGTGGAACAAACTAACAACGGTAAGGAGATTCACTTCAATTCACAACAAATCACAGTCGATAAAATTCTAGTCGGAGCAGGTCGATCACCCAATGTAGAACGATTAAATCTCGAAGCGGCTGGCGTTGAATACGATAAAAAAGGCGTGAAAATCAACGATCACTTACAGACCTCAAATCCCAAAATTTTTGCAGCAGGCGATATTTGCATGAATTGGAAATACACTCATGCAGCGGACGCAGCAGCAAGAATCGTGATCAAGAATGCGCTCTTTTCGCCGTTTGGATTCGGTCGATCGAAGCTCAGTAGTTTAGTCATGCCTTCTGCAATTTACACCGATCCAGAAATCGCCCAAGTTGGACAGCATAACGCTTTGGATGCGGAAACGATCAAAATTCCGCTTGAAAAAATCGATCGCGCGATCGCGGATGGAGAAACTAACGGATTCGTCAAAATTCTGCACAAAAAAAGTCAAATCCTTGGAGCTACGATCGTCGCGAGTCATGCAGGCGAAATGATCAGCGAAATTACATTAGCGATCGTGGGGAAAGGCGGCTTAAATACCTTATCCAGTGTGATTCATCCTTATCCGACTCAAGCCGAAGCGATTAGAAAAGCAG
Source organism: Phormidium tanganyikae FI6-MK23 (assembly GCA_019359175.1). Taxonomy (GTDB): domain Bacteria; phylum Cyanobacteriota; class Cyanobacteriia; order Leptolyngbyales; family Leptolyngbyaceae; genus Leptolyngbya; species Leptolyngbya tanganyikae. The sequence continues at coordinate 3,337 of JAHHHU010000035.1, read as the reverse complement.
CGGATACCTATCGAAAAACTCTGCTTACTCCAACAAGCCGGAAACTTCTAGGAGTATTGACCAAATTTTCGTAATAGATTCACCAAGCTTTCACCGTCGAGTTTGGCTGGGTTTTGTTAAGCTGAGAGCGCGTTACAGCAAGACGATATGCAGCCCCTATTCAATCAATCCCTGAAGGTCGAAACTCTCAATTTAGCGATCGACAATCTCCCCGCTCACTTGAATGGCACAAAGATTGTTCAACTTTCCGATTTGCATTATGACGGAGAGCTTTTATCTGAAGAAGTTTTGAATCAAGCGATCGAGGCAACCAATCAAGCCGAAGCGGATTTCGTCGTGATTACAGGCGATTTTGTCACCGACAATCCAAAGCCGATCTATGAGTTAGCAAAGCGATTGAAACAGGTGGAATGCAAAGCAGGGATTTATGGAATTCTGGGCAATCATGATCTGTGTCGTCGAGATAGCAAACAAATCATCATTGATGCACTCTCACAAGTCGATATCCAAGTCTTGTGGAACGAGATTGTTTATCCAGTCGGGGAAGGGCTTGCACTGGTCGGTTTAGCAGATTTTTGGTCATCGGCGTACAAACAATCCGGTGCATTGATCGAGCAACTTCCTGCTGATCTGCCGCGCATTGTTCTTGCACATAATCCCGACTGTGCTGAACCGCTACAACAGTATCGCGTTGATTTACAGCTTTCGGGGCATAGCCACGGAGGACAGATGCTTATTCCAAGAATTTTGAATGTCTCTGCGACTTGTGCTTATCTCTATCGAACTTTACCTGGAAAGATTAAGTACAAAATTCCAGTGTTAGCAGCCTGTTATCGAGTGATGAAACATTGGGAATGGGTGAAAGGATTTCATCAAGTCGGAAACAATCGACTTTATGTAAATCGCGGGTTAGGAACTTATTTTCCAGGTCGATTGTTCTGTCCGCCTGAAGTCACTGTGATTACGTTAACGAGCCGTAAGCCGACTGAACTAGAAGCGGTAAACTGAAAAGGGCGATCCAATCGAGGTTACAAACGAATGGCGGGCACAAAAACGCGATCGTCTATTTAACAATCAGTGAAGTTTGATGAATCGTGGAATTTCGCGATCGCATTCTGGAAAACCTTGACTAAGTCTTCAGCTTAACGTGAGTTCGACAGATTAAAAAATCGCAGGAGGCAGGGCAGGCAGACCTTTCGGTTGCAAGCCGAGCGAAGGGAACTTGGGCTGATAGGTGTAAGCAATCAGCCCTGCCATCAGATTGACGAGGAAATTCCAGCAACTGCGATGCCGCGAATGCTCAATCTGGCAAATGTTCTTCAGTTGGTCATTCACTGACTCAATGTTCGAGCGCTTTCCCAGTAGAATCTTGTCAAACAGCTTGCCAAAAATGCCTTTCAGAACTCATCTTGATGTCACTGATTGACTTCTGCCTTGTGTAAAGCTCCTAATTGTCGTAATCGGGGTGAAATCAAGGCAATTATCAACCTTTCACTTCAACAGGTATAAGTCCTAAAATAAGCAGTTGGTTGATAGCCCATTCCTTAATACACCGGAAAGCCAGCAGGAGTTACATGCAAAGCAGTACGTTTTTTGCCATAGCGTTGCGTTGCTTGTTCTAGAGAGTGCCGAATAACGGCTTCAGCATAACCCTGATTTCTGTAATCCGGTAACGTTGCAACCAATCCTAGATGAAATTCATCGTTTATCAGAAACGTTATCGCCGTTGATACGGGTTGATTTTTCACAAAACCCAGTGTACTGAACACCGTCTCTTGCCAAAATCTATCAAGTTCTAAAACTTCGCGAAAAGGTGCAGGAGGAAGATTAGAACTAATCGCATTAATGTTAGCGACAGCTCGTCTCATCTCCAAGTTATTCACGCTAACACAGTTTAATTTCGAGTTATGTCTTGTCGAAAGAAGCAGTTGCTCAGTAGCCATACCAGCCATCCTGAGTAAGGGAACAAGCCCCTGTCGAGCAAAGACTTCATCGAGCTGAGGACTAAGGAACTCTGGTACCGAGTCTTCAGAAACTATTATCCACCAGGGCTGATTGCGCTTTTTAGCATAATCACAAGCCACTTCTATTTTTGTTTCTAGCTCAGCCTCGTCACGAACAAATTTAGTAAGAAAGACAGCATTGATAAAGAAACTGTCTGTCCCGCTCTAGGTGATGGCTAATTCATTCACTTCTAAAACTTCTCTTTTAGGACATGCCCTAGCAAAGTAACTCCAAGCATTAATAAATTCTTGATTTGATGCAAAAGTCTCTGACTTTAACATGATTCATAGCTCCTTATTGCTGATTTACCTAAGCTGAGCCAGATTTTCTTCAGTCAAAGTGTGATTGATGGAAACAGCAGCGAGCGTCCCACTCGCGACTGCTACGGCAATCTGTGAATAAGGGCTAGACACGTTGCCCACCGCATAGAGTCCAGGAAGCGAGGTTTGCTTACTCTCATCCACTTGTACATGTCATCGCTGCCAAGCTTACAACCTAACTTTGTGGCTAGATGGCTGTGCTGATACGATGGAGGGCGCAGCAATATACCGCAACGGGGCAGCACTTTATTGTTCGTAAAGACGATCCCTGTTAGTTTGTCGTCTTGATATTCGAGTCGGGCAATTTTTTCTTCGCGTAGCTGAACTCCCCAATTTGATAACTGCTGTCATTGCTCATGAGTTAATTCGGCAGAACCATCTGAACAGAGCACTAAATTGCGGCTCCAGCCGGTCAGCATGAATGTCATTTCAAGCCCTATCTCACCTTTGCCATAAATTGCTAAAGGTTGATCTCGCACTTCCCAACCACGGCAGTAAGGACAGTGAAAAATGCTGCTACCCCAGAGTTCTACGAATCCATCAATTGCCGGAAGTGAATCTTTCATACCCGTGGCTAACAGTAGTTTGCGACCGACAAATTGGTTGCCATCACTCAGAGCCACTTGAAAGCGATCGCCCAATTTTTGAGCGTCGACCACTTCACCCATCTAAATTTCAACACCCTCATAAGAACGCAATTGCTCTCGTCCAATTTGCAGCAGTTGTGCAGGTGAAATTCCATCTCTAGAAAAGAAACCATGGGCAGCATGAGCAACTTGATTGCGTGGCTTTCCAGCATCACAAACCAAGACCCGTTTGCAGGCTCGTCCGAGCATCAAAGCAGCAGTCAAACCTGCTGGGCCGCCACCGACAATGATGACATCAAAAGGTACTGTCAACTTAATGAGAAAAACCCAGAATTAAGTACAATCGTTCCGCTACGATCACGATTTGTCTAATTTACGCGGCAGAGTTTAGGCAAGCAACCTCTCGCCAATCCTCAAATCGTTGGC
>JAHHHU010000034.1 GCA_019359175.1 Phormidium tanganyikae FI6-MK23 | reverse complement strand
CTCAACTGCAAACGAAAGTGGACACGCTGATTGCCGATTTAACCGCAGAAACCGTTGCTTCTGTAACTGGCTTTAGCTTTATCGTAGATGCACTATCTGTCGCTGGTATTTTTTGATTTGGTATGAGCTAATGGTTGCATTTGTTAACAAGCGACGCATCGCACAATATCTCACCCTGAGCGGTGATACCCTAAAAAGATATCGGAAACAGGGAGATTGGTTAGAAGGAATTCATTGGGTACGGATCAACAGCCGTTGTATTCGGTATAACTTAGAACTTATTCAAGACTGGCTCTGCAATCGCCACGATCCAATTTCTCATCAACGAGCGATCGAGCGATATCAATCGAGTCTTCTGAGCAACCAGAAGAAGACAAGCAAAAAGAACTCCTGATTGCTGCAATCAATTCTGGACGCAAAAATCACTCTGTCTAGACATTTCAGAGTGGTTTTCTTGTGCCAACACTGAAACCGTCATGGACGAAAACTATTCAAACCTGCATCGCGTTTATCAGCACAGATTCAGCATTAGCAAGAATCAGGCTGTGGGCTTTTTGAATATCAGGAATTATGCCAGACATAACGCTAAATGATTTAATTGGAGAGATCTCACGCTTCCCTTGCTAACGTTATGACAGCAATTTATTCTTGGCTGTTGTGATTTGACGTTATGACCTGGCATACCCACATTGGCGATCGCATTCTCACGGGCATCGAAGCAGAAGTGTACCTCATAGCGATGCAGCACGCGATCGATTACCTGGAAGATGCCATCGAATATGACGACGACTTTGACGTGAAGACCTACGATCGTATATTCGACCTTGCCAGCTTCGATCAAAAGATTCTTTTGCTCCACACTTGTCTCTCAGCTTTGCTGAAACCCGACGTTAAAATCTTAGAACTCTCGAACGTGTTAGAGGCGGCTGCCTATTTTCCCTTCGCCTTTCTCCGCCGTCGTATCGCTGAAGAAATCGAGCTAAGTCAAGGCGACTGGCTCGATGAAGAGGACGATGAGGAGCTGGGTTACTTTTACCGTCGATTGGTTTGGAAAGCGTTTGAAGAATATGTCCTGCCTAACTGGAAAGCTACAGAAGAGGAGTATGGAGTCGATGAGGACGAGGCGGCATTCAACGATCGTTCCAACAATCTCGAATTGTGGGATGAAGTCATCGAAGAACTGATCGATCGCATCTTTTGGGATCGCGATTGGATGGTGACGTGGACGAGTCCACGAGTCTTGGATGGCATCGAGGACGAGATTAGTGAGCCGCTGGGTTTAGAAGACTACTTCACCAATCGATTGCCAAAGGTGAGTGCCGAGGAAAGCGCAACTGCTCTCGCTGAAATTCGCAACTGGAAGCTCGACGACAATCACAAAAAATAGGACTGCGATCGCTCACAGTCCTACTTCAGTTCTCAACTCAAGTTAGAACTCTGGCAGAAACAGGTCGCGTTTGTTCCCAGCATAATGCCGATAAATCACTTCTGGAGAATTCCCCACCAGTCGAGCCACATCCTTCGCATCCAGCCCATTTTCTAGAGCCAGTGTAATGAAAGTGTGCCGCGTTTGGTACAACTTGCGATACTCAATGCCCAGCCCCTCTAGAATTGGCTTGTAAATCCGATTTCTCAGATTGTTGGTGTTGATGTACTTACCTTTGATGCTGGGAAAAACCAGAGTTTCTGGCTTACATTCCTGCGGCTTGACCGATGCCAAGAGAGCTTGCAAGCGATCGTTGCACGGAAACTTCCGCCGTTCCTGCGTCTTTAATCCCTCCCGGATCATTCTGCCGTCTTCGCTCTCGATCAACGCCTGCTCGAATGAAATTAAGCGCAAGTCGCTGCTGATATTCTTCCACTGCAACACCACTGCTTCGGACGGTCTACAACCTGTGTAGAAGAGGAACTTCATCAGAGACGTGTAATAGCTGTGTTTGTAGGCAGAGCATTGGGGACAGAAGCGATCGCTCTCAAACGCTGCAAGAATCAAATCCCGTTCTTCGGGTGTAAACGGCTCGATATCTTCATCGTCGCTTTGAGATTTCGGAACTTTAATTTCGGCAGGCATCCCCTTAAATGGATTGGACGTGATCAGTCCTGACGAAATCGCCCAATTACAGCAAGCTGAAAGCCGAGTCAGAAAATCCTTCCCGGAACTCAGGGGAATATTTTTCACCACGAAGTTCCGAATCTCGCCCGCTTTTTCCAAGTCATGGGTCGGAAGACGCTTGAGATAGTTGGTGTAAACCGAATACTTCAGCTTCATCGTGTTCGGACTGCACTGGGGTCGCTTGAACTCGATGAATTTCTCCCACAAATCCGCCAGCGAGGTTTTCGGTGGAGCGATCGAAGTAACTTTAGTCGCTGTACTCAGCGCAGATTGCGGCTTGTACTTTTCCAACGTTGGATCGAACCGCTCGTAGAGAATATCTTTCTCGATCTCGCCCGCTTTCAATTGAGCAAGACGCTGATTCGTTGCCGTATCGACTAAACCCGTGGACAAATAATGGCGCTTGCCGCCGTAGCTAAAAACAAGCTGTAACCGCCCATTAGAACTCTTAACTTTTACTGTGCCCTTGAACGCTTTCCCTGGAGTGTTTGAGTACATAAAAATCTCCTGGGGCAAGGGGTTTTAGCTTTACCCCAATTTTACCCCAATAAACGACCGGAATCGCCTGAAAAACACCCAAACGCTAGTACTATCGCACTAACCTTTTTGCCAAGAAAATATTGCAAAGAGCGATCGAAAGCCCGTGAAATCAGGACTCTGAGAGACTTCTGTTAGAAAGCGGGTAACGCGATTCGAACGCGCGACATTCACCTTGGCAAGGTGACGCTCTACCACTGAGCTATACCCGCATTTCTAACAGAAGTCTCTCACAGCCCTGATTTCACACGCTTTTGAAGTCTTACAGCAGTTGTCCTAAATCCGAAGCACTCGTTTAGGACAAATTTAGGACAATGCGCGAAATCATCCCTGTCAACAACAACGGCAGTATTCAGCTTAAGTTCACAGTTAACGGGAAACGATACAGCTTCAATCCTATTAAAGGGGGAGATTACGCAAATAAACGAGATCTTGCGATCGCGCGATCTATCGCTACAAAGATTCAAAACGACATTCTCGCAAGTGTTTTCGATCCAACGCTGAATCGATATCGGTACAATTCCACACCAGAAGCAACGCTCATACAGGAATCGCGCAAGAAGTCAAGTAAGGATACAAAATTGCTTAGCGTATGGGACACTTGGGTGAAAAGTTTAGATCTAGCACTAGAGACAAAAGCAAATCATTACAAGTGCATACGTAGAATGCTTGAAAAAGCTAATCCGTCAGTCTCAGATGTTGATTGGTTGATAACTGCTAAGCTTTCTCCATCTACGTTCAATAAACGTCTCAGTTACCTTAAATCATGCTTCAAATGGGCTGTATCCAAAGCGATAGTGCTGCACGATCCATTTAGTGAAGTTAAATCTCGGAAAGTTATCAAATCTCGAATCAAACCATTCAATCAGAATGAGATGAAATCTATCATTAGCAGGTTTGAATATCAGTATCCACACTACGTTCCATTTGTCGCTTTCTTGCTGATGACAGGGGTGCGTCTCGGAGAAGCGATCGGACTGCAATGGAAACACATCAATTTTGAGCGGAATGAGATAACAGTTTGCGAAACTCTATCAAGGAAAAGAACAGGTAATGGGTATGAAACCGTTAGAAAATGTACAAAGACAGGAAGTATTCGCTATCTGACTATGACACCCCAAGTACGTGATTTACTACAAAGCTTGGGATCAAAACCTTCAGAGAAACTTGTGTTTACGAGTGCAAGGAAATGTCGGATTAGTGCTGACAATTTTAGGGAGGATTGGAGGCAAGTACTCTCGCACTTAGGCATAGAATATCGCAGACCACATACTATGCGGCATACTCTCCTAAGTCATGCAATTGAATCCGGTATTCCGATTACGGGCGTAGCCTATATCGCTGGACATTCTGACACGAGAATGGTTATGGAAACTTACGGACACATGATCAATCGTCCTGAACTACCCAAAATTGATATCTAGAGAGATTAGGGGCTAGAAAAGCTAATTTGAAGCTTGCAGCAAGAGCGCTCTAAAAAAGAGTTTTGGAAGCTGTTATCAAGGCTATGAGGCTAGAAGGCAGCGATTTGTATGTTGCTTAGACATAGCTTGCTCTGGAGCGCTAGAAAGGGGTCACAGCTAACAATTTGCCAGTTAGATGATGAGACATTCCAATATCGAGACGACCATCAGGAATTACATTCATGTGATTAACAAGCCTGAAAGGCTGTCGGAACTTTAATGGATTGCGTTAGAAAATAAGCTGAGCGTGTCTACCTTTGCAACTTAGTTAGGTAGACTACGCTCAAAACTTTTACATGGGTAAGGGATGGAAGAGTCTGAAGAGCGTTAGAAAATACTCAGCAGCTTGTAGGCTACGAATTCCGCTGTCTTGGTATTCCGGTATATTTACGGTTTTCTATCAAAGATGTAGGTGTAATGATAGTAAGCGTGGAAGTACAAATGAACTTGTTTACGAATCGCCGCAACGAGAATGCTAAACGGAGGAATTGAAGACTAGAGCTAAATTTGCTGACATAGGTATTTTCTCAAGCTGATACCTTCAAGAAGAATGAACCAAACCTAGATCTGAGAATGTGAGATTTTCTCCTCTTTGGTTTCTTCTTAATCTTTGCTGTTTGATTTAATTGCTCTGCGCTAGTTTTCTAGAAACTAGCGGAAGATACAATTGCTTATTTTTGAATTTTGGAAAGAGCTATTAGAGTCATAGCTCTTAGTCTCGTCCACATGACTTTAGGAATTAGTAAGGAACCAACTATTCCTCACTTAATGACTATTCAATCCACTCTCAGAGTGGAGAAATTATTGCGTCTTATTATCTAATTACCATTATGCTCAATGATACTATGATCGCAAATCATGCGATTCATTTTCGCCACAAACTTCACATCGATCGCACTCAATATAAGAGTAAACCAAATTCTGCCGAAGCAGGAATGATCTCAAAGCGGATCACTCAGCAAACTGTAGAAATCTCGGTAGAAGAACTTGCAAAGTTCGCATGTATCGGACAAACTTGGACTTGTGCACTTTTTGAAGGTAATCACGACAGTGATAGCTGGATCAGTCAATCGATCTTTGCTTTAGATTTCGAGTGTGGAATTCTCCCTGAAGTCCTTTTAGGAAGATTGAAAGATCAAGGATTAGATTGTACTTTTGCTTATACTTCATTTTCTAGCGCTCCAGATTTTCTGAGATATCGCTTTGTTTGGAAATTAGATCACGAGGTTAAAGATACTGCTGAGCAGTATCGAATTATGTATGCTTTGAAAGAAATCCTTCCAGAGCATAACTCACAAGCTGTCTCACCTGATCAGGTGTTTTACGGGGGTCAAGAACTGATCTATGAGAACTATGATTACTGTCTAAATCTCCCTCGACTATTCGTAGAATTGGGAATTCTTACTGTTGGGCGTAGTAACGCCCAAAACATTAGTCGTGATCTGAAAAGATTAGAAAAGAAACTCATTAATACAACTGGGATGAAAAATGGAAATGCTTATAAGAATTATTATAGGCAAGACCAGATTTCATCCAAAACTGCACACAAGAAAGAACTTGCTAAAGTTGATTGGGAAGCTCTAACACAAGAGATCCGAGTTCTGAAAGATTTCGAGTCAGGTCAGCAATTAACTTACCTTCAATACTTTGGTTTAGCTTCTAATCTACTCCACTTGAATGGTGGAGTCGCTCTGTATAAGAAGTCGCTCAACAAAATGATTGAGTTAAATCAACAACAACCTGAGTTTTCGGAATTGCTCAAAGCGCAACCTGAGTTCCTAAACAAGTTATACAATCTCCCCTCAGTGCTTAAGTTTTATGGCTATCCCTCTGAGACGCTAGAAAACTATAGTCCTTACGAGGAAGATTGGATCTACTCGAACTTGCGTCATGCTGGACGAAAATCTGAGATGGTTCGATTTCGACAATATGACACGATCTCACTTGCTGAAGCTGAGCAGAAATTTGACGCTGATTTTAATGCTGCGATCCAATCGCAGGATACGAACGTTTATATTTTTAAGGTCTCGACTGGTTTAGGCAAAACTACACGGCTAAAAGATCTGCAAGGAGTGCTCATTGCATTCCCAAACCATGATCTCAAGGATGAAGTAGCTGAAAAAATGAAAGTTCCTGTAAAGGTTACTCCCAGACTACCCCAGAATCTACCATCTACTGTCGAGGATACAATTGACTACTACTTTTCTATCGGAGCAATCAAGGAAGCAAATCGGTTCATTGCTGAAGAAGCGAAGAACAATCAGGAATTAGCAGACTATCTCAAAGCACTCAATTCCGCTTATGCTGCCGGTGAAACAGTACTGACTACTCACCCGAAAGCATTGTTCATTGAGTTTAATCAGTTTGATACGATCATCTTCGATGAAGATCCTTTACTCAGTCTGCTCAGCATTGGGAGTATTTCTGTGAACGATTTGCGCGATTTACAGGGACGATTAACAGATGAAGCAGACAAGCAGCTGATCGAGAATTATCTACAGTCGCTCACGACTGCTGAGAAGAATTGTCCGCTAAAAGCAAGGGAGATAGAACCCAGAAGCTTTGAAGCAATTCAAGCTGAAGTACTGGATAACAGTTATAAATGTGCGGGAAATGTACTCGCTTTTTTCCAGAGCGATTGGTACATGGCTGATCTACGTGAACCCGCTAAGATTCATTTCATCAGGATCAACCCCTTACCCGTAGATCGGAAAGTCATCATTCTGTCTGCAACAGTAGACGAGCAGATTTATAAACAGCTTTACGGTGATCGAGTTAAATTCTACGATCTCTCGAACGTCGAGATGATGGGTGTGATTGAGCAGGATAGCACCTATACCCTCAGTCGGACTTCATTACAGAGCGAAAAAGCTGTTGCTTATGCACAGAAACAGGTAGAGAATCTACCAACTTTGACTTATAAGACACGTAAGGACTTGTTCCCTAATGCTATGAAAGAGATGCATTTCGGAAAACTCTCAGGGTTTGATCACTTAAAGGGACAAGACATTGCGATCATCGGTGCATTTCATAGAAATCCAGTCGTCTACCTGTTGTCTGCTGTTGCGCTGGGAATTGAGTTCATGCCAGAAGATACAAGGATGCAAAGACAAGCGATTGAAAGACACGGAATTAGATTCCCCTTCATTACCTACACTCATGAAGGTTTGAGAAATATACAATTATTCTTCTTGGAGTCAGAACAGGAACAAGCGATCGGCAGAGCAAGACCACTTCGATGTCAGGTTTCGATCAGGCTGCTGAGTAACCTTCCTCATCCTCAAGCTTGTATCAATGAAGATGAAAAGAAATTGAAACAGAGAAAGCTTAACGCGCTTCAGAGACGAAATGATCCTGCTCCATCTGCTGGTAATTAATTATGCAAATTGAAATCTTGCTGTACTATACACTCAGATTTTCTAACAGCTATATTCGGGGCTGGAGTCCCGTTCCTCAACTAGGAATCATGTTCCATCAATTCAGGTTAGGAATCAGTATTTAGTAGGAAAAACCGATGACCGCTAAGAGCTTGATCAATCCTTAGCTCATATATTTAACTATCTTTGAACATAGATATTCTGTTAATTATCCTCCCCTGAAGAAGTTAAGGCGGGTAAAAGAACAGTTTTTACGCTACTCATCTACTTTTATTTCTCCACCAAACCTCTTTAAAGAGCAAGACTGAATTGATTGAAAGAAATCTCTCCACTCATTTGCACGCATACCAAGAAATGCTGGTAGATAACCCCTTGGCTTACTTGTTGGTGAATTAAAGTTGAAGTCAAGCTCGTTGTAATCTTTCTCCAGTGATTGCCATCCAACTTTCTTGACAAAAGTTGAAAGCTTACTCTGATCTGTCATGTTCAATTGACTGAAGATTTTTCGTCCAATTTCAGCTTGAGCAGTAAAGCCGAAGTTTCCATTACTGTTGTCTCTCCAAAGTTGATCAAGCTGCTTAATATGCTTACATACCTGTTCAACTTCTATCTGAGATAGGGAAATATCATTTGAGCCGTATTTATCATAACGATTTAATTCTCCGAGGATAATCTTCTTAGTAGTCTGATCAGCTTCTTTCCAGTTTTTTGTTCCAAGGAGTCTTCTAAGATTTTCGTAACCTTGCTCGGTTAGCGAGACACCATTAACACTGACAATGGCTGGTTTTGAGAACAATTTACCAACTTTCACTCTGTAGGTGAAAGCATCTTCTTCTGAAAATTTTTTGGGCTTGTAAGTAATTTTATGATCCTGATCAACACTCACATCACCGTTTTCAGGTTTCTTTATGATTTCTACCTCAATCGAGCTATCTCCTAAAGCTGAAAAAGATGTTGAAGGAGGAAGGGAATTCTCCTTATCCTTAATGGTAAGGTTACGGTTTTCTACAGGAATAGATGAATCTGCTATGAAAGGTAATGATCCGCCAAGAATTAACAATAGAAATGTTGTGAGAAATATACCTAGAGATATCCAAAAGATTTTCTCAAGAATTGACTTCAGGAACTTACGGATTTTTCTAAAAAAATCCGCAACATCTTGATATTTATCTTTTTGAATTAGCGCTGTTATAATACTAGCTGAGGCGGCTACTATAGCACTAAAAAGCGTACCAATAACTGCAGTTATCAATGAAGTTATTAATGCGGATAGAAGACTTTCCATACTAATCTAAGCTACAAAAACTGTATGAGCGAATTCATTCTTTAATATCGCTCTAAGTAAAAAACTGACAAAGATCAAATGTACCATTTCCTGAGAGATTCAGATTTTAGGTACATTTATTTTTAGATTCAGCGATTTACTTATAAATGTCAACTGCTAAGTTCTGGAAAGAGTAATGAATCCAAGAAACTTTATGAATGATTCCACTTCTTTATAAAAGTGACACTTCAGAATCACATGAAGAGGACATAGTAACTAAACTAGGGAATACCGATTGCTTTACAAAATATTTCTATCCATCATAGATTGATGACAATTGAATGACTAGAACTTTAACTGGAGAAAAAAGCTTTCAAATTTGTGAATGATATCCCTAGGAACAATCTCTGCTTTTCTAACGCTTCCCAATTCAACTCAATTGGTTTCATAGAGAACTGGAGCAACGCTAGAAACTAAACCACTATGCACCGAAAGTACATAGGTTCCTTACAGGGCTGAAAGCCCAAGTGAACTCATTCCAGCAAGAAATTGTCGTGATCCTGATTCGATGGGTTTCGATGATGTTCGACATACTCTTGCACTAGCTCTTCCGTGAGATTTCCAGCGCTCCAAGCTCCATACCCGATTGCCCAGAAGTGCTTGCCCCAATACCGCTTCTCCAACTCTGGATATTCTTGTTGTAGCAATCGCGACGTGCGACCCTTGATCCGCCTCACGAGATCACTAATAGATTTTGACGGTGGATACTCAATGTGCATATGCACAGGGTCTTTACTGACCAACCCCTTGAGGATCTTCACGTCTTCGGCATCACAGATTTGGACGATCAACTCTCGACACCGCTTCTGGATCTCTCCTTTCAGCACCAGGTATCGATACTTCGTCACCCAGACAAGATGCACAGTCAATCGGGTTACGGTAGGGTTGCCTCGTCGTTGGTCGCTCATGATGGTTTTCTCTCAAACCTACCACGCTCCCCTTTTGCAGCCATCGCGAACTGTGTAGCAACTAAAGTCTCCCACTAAAGTGGGTAGTTTCAACTAGCGTGCTGGGACAATGAACTTCTGGAAATTAAGACACATAAAATTGTTAGAAAATACTTTTGTTGATCATTGTGCTACTTATTGAAATACTGCAAGCAGTATACATAACGCTCCTATTACACAGATTGAACTGTGTAATGCAACCCAAAGATATAACGTAGGAACTTTGCTCAAAAATGGATAACGACCTGCGATTTTATCGAGTGCTTTATGCTCAATTTCCAATAGTTGTGCCTCTGGACAAAGTTCAGCGATGCGATTTCTGACGGATGCAGTTACCCCATAATTTTTTAAGTAATGTTGAGAGTACTTTGCGGACATAAATAGACCAAACAGTCCAAGAAGAATCGTTGTTTTTTATTAAAACATTTACTTTCTTGCCTGATAGAAATAAATAGATTGTCAAGTGTTTTATGAAGAAGCTAAGATTTTGCTTGATAGTAAATCTTAACTAATGCCATAATTATCAATGAAGGAACGCTGTCTTCTCTAAATTTCACTAAACAGGAAACCTTATTAGATGAACTTTGAGCAACTCGATTTGCCAGTAACTTTTGGGGATTGTTTTCTAGAGCATCATGCTGGGAGCATTATCGCTGATTCGCATTATGCTTTGGTTGAGCTTGTAGCTAATTGCTGGGATGCAGGAGCAGATAGAGTCAACATCGAGTGGTTGAAAGATGGCAGCAATTATCTTGCAGTTGAGGATAATGGTAGTGGGATGACATATGAGGAGTTTATTCAACGCTGGACTCAGCTCAACTATAACCGTTTGAAACACCAAGGAGTTAATGTGGAGTTTCCTCCTGAATCACCAAAGCGCAAAAGAATTGCTTTTGGACGCAATGGTGTAGGGAGACATGCAATGTTCTGCTTTGCAAACAAGTACTTTGTAGAAACAAAGAAAGGCGGACAATACCACGTATTTAGAGTCGAAAGAAGCTTTCAAGATAGACCTTTTAATTTAATTCTTGAGGACAAAGGAAATACAAACGAAAATGGGACAAAAATCTATACTGAAGCTGAAAGAAATGCTTCCGAACTCAGCCCAACACAAATATCAGAATTGATAGGTTCACGATTTGTAGCAGACCCGGATTTCAACATATATGTAAATCAAAATCACATTTCACTAGAAGATATCTCCCATCTTTGTGAGATTTATTCTGTTTCAATTCCAGAACTTGGAGAAGTGAAAGTACATAGATTTGATAGTAAGAAAACAGGACGAACTAGTAAACAAAGCGGTATAGCATGGTGGGTGAATCGTCGTCTTGTCGGTGAACCCTCATGGGAAGGACATGATGGATCTTTATTAGACGCTCGAACCACTACTGGTAAAAGATTTACTTATGTTATTGAAGCTGATCAATTACTTGGAGACATAAAACCTGATTGGTCAGGCTTCTACTCGTCACCAAATGTTCACAAGATCCATAGGAATGTATCTGATTTTGTCAAAAATGATTTACGTTTACTAATGAGCGACATTAGGAGCGATCGCAAGCGCGAGGCACTTCAAGCCAATAAGGATAAGATAAGGAGATTACCTCTGTTATCCCAGAAGCAAATTTCTGAATTTCTCGAAGAAATCCAAATTCTGTGTCCAACGATGCAGTTACGGGACTTAGATAATTCTGTCCAAGTGCTTGCGAAATTGGAGAAGGTACGCTCCGGTTATGCTCTTGTAGAAAAACTGTCTGGATTGGAACCTTATGATCTAGAGCAGTTGGAAAGGATACTGCATGAATGGAGTGTAACTGATGCGAAAAAAGTTCTTGATGAACTTCGTTATCGTCTTGATTTAATCAAACAGCTTGACAGTTTAGTTGAGAGTCACGCTGCTGATGAATTACATGATCTTCAGCCACTCTTTGAACGTGGGCTTTGGATATTTGGACCAGAATTTGAATCTATAAGCTTCACCTCGAATCGCACATTAGCAACTGTTGTAAAGAAGTTTTTTGGGGAGGCTAATCTAGAACACCCTAGCAAGCGTCCAGATTTTGTTGTTCTGCCTGACAGTTCTATCGGTTTATATGCTTGCGATGATTTTAATGAAAATCATGAAGTTAGTGGTTTCAAGTCAATAGTTATAGTTGAGCTTAAGAGGGGAGGTTTTACAATCACTGACGAAGAGAAAAATCAGGCTGCAAAATACGCAAGAGAATTAAGGAGAAGCGGAAAAGTCAACAAAAACACCAAAATAGTTTGCTATGTGCTTGGGACAAACATTAATTCTTTAGACGAGGGAGTAGCAACTGATGGGGAAACAATCATTCATCCAAGAACTTACAATACCGTTCTCCGTCAGGCACATGCTAGGACTTTCAACTTACTTAGAAAAATTGAGTCGGTTCAAGAACCAGAGTTGAACCCTGATCGAGAACTGCAAGAAGTCTTGGGAAGTGATCAAGGTAATTTTTTTTCAAGCGATGTGAGTCCTTATCAAATCTCGATGGAAGAGCAAGGTGTTTCAAACATGTGAGAAGCGACCTAGATAAGAATATCTAGGCTTTTATTTGCCTTCTGGCAAGCGGGATCTGTTTCGGGAATATTGTCAGTTTATCGATAGCACGATGAAGGATGAACTGGAGCAGTTTATCGATCGATGCGTTTCCGATCCCAAGTTTCAGCAGTATTTAGAAATGAAGCGGAAATTACAGCAAGGGGAATAGGGCTTCCGTAGTACATCTCAGCCTTACTGCATTCAAGTTCTGTAAACCCTGTTTTCTAACGCACTCTGCTTCGAGTACTGACCTGTTGAAGTGTAGACGCATTCAACCTGAAAGGGAGTGAGATCAAAGTGAGACTGATGAGATTGTCTTATCGCCTTGGTAGAACGACCTTCGATATAGGGGAGAAAAGCAGCATAGTGCTTGAGTCGTTTAGAACAGAACTAGTTTGAATTAGAACTGTTAGTGATCAGACTATTTGTAGAGAGCGACAGGAAAATATCTTCAGGGAGCAATTACATCTTGAACATCTTTAGCAACCAGATGCAAAGTAACGAAAAGTTTGCACTTCAAGCCAATTGCTAAGAATCTTGCAGGAAATACTTTTTACAAGTAGTTAAAATTGCCGTAAAAAACTTCTCGCTAGAGAATCACCTAAGCTAGGATATAGGCGTATAGCTTTAGGACACTTTTAGGACGATTGCTGTCCCCATAAGCGAGTTGATTCTTCTGTTAGAAAGCGGGTAACGCGATTCGAACGCGCGACATTCACCTTGGCAAGGTGACGCTCTACCACTGAGCTATACCCGCATTTAGCACTTTATTAGTATTGCAGAGGGTTATGGAGTTGTCAAGACCAGTTGATAAAAAACTCAGAAAACCGATCGATTAAATAGCTCCCGTCGAATTCGCATCATCAGAGATAAGATTAGTATACATATTCTTATTGTTGGTCAGCGCTATATTCAATGGTTCAGTACACCCTTGCTCAAAGCCCCGAAATCATTCTCACAGTTTCCGGTAAAGACTCGCCTAAAGCACGCGATAAGGCGATGGATCAACTCATGGAATTGATGGATGAGGGCAAACTGCCAACCGACTTAGCCGATGGTTTTGGCCCGCAAAATTTCATCGAGATCAAAGATCCAGGCACTCAACCTGCAAGCGATGAAGATGCGATCAATCAAGCCGTTCAGACACTCAGTAGTCTTGCAACGCTAAAACTAAAAGCACAGGAATCGCGATCGGAAGCCCTCCAAGTTCGCAAGCAAATTGATGTTTTGTTCACCGATGAGCCTGTGACCGAAGAGGAAATCAACGGACTGAAAGAAGGTTTCAAAGTGCTAAAGAATTACGCACAGACGAATTTGAGATATCGGGACGCGCGATCGCAGGCTGAAGATGCCCGTGCCGTTCTTGATCGCGCTTTGCAATCGTCCGAACCCGAAGCGAAAAAGAAATAGGAATCGCAATATCCGAACGATCGCGCTCTAGAATTCTTTTGGTCACTCATATTATGATGAGAGTGAATTAAGAAATCTTTACAAAAATGGCGACTACCGAGCAAACACAATCGCTCCCAACGCTAGAAAAGCTGACTTGGGATTGGCAAGGACATTCGATTCGATACACTGTAATGGGCACGGGTCAGCCGTTGGTGCTGGTGCATGGATTTGGAGCCTCGATCGGGCATTGGAGAAAAAACATCCCGGTTCTCGCGCAAGCAGGATATCAAGTTTTTGCGATCGACCTTTTAGGATTCGGTGGCTCTGCAAAACCTGCATTGGATTACACGGTCGAGCTTTGGGTTGAATTGCTGCGGGATTTCTGGGCAGCGAACATTCAGCGTCCAACCGTTTTCGCGGGGAACTCGATCGGGGGGTTGCTCTGCTTGATGGTGCTAGCGGAACATCCTGAAATTGCAGCGGGGGGAGTGCTGCTCAATCCAGCGGGAGGGTTGAATCATCGTCCAGAAGAATTGAATCCGCCGCTGCGCTTTGTGATGGGCACGTTTGCCAAACTGGTTGGATCAAAACAGTTGGGTGGATGGATGTTTAATCAAGTGCGGCAGAAACACCGGATTCGCAACAGTTTGAAACAGGTGTATCGCGATTCGGAAGCGATTACCGATGAACTCATCGATCTGCTGCATGAGCCGTCTTGTCATCCAGGCGCACAGCAAGTTTTCGCCTCGGTACTGATGGCTCCTCCTGGGCCAAAACCGACTGAATTATTACCAAAAATTCAGGTTCCACTGTTGGTAATTTGGGGAGAGGCTGATCCGTGGACACCGATCGCGGGTTCGCAGATTTATCAATCGCTGGTCGAAACTCAGGCTGTTGAATTTACCTCGATTCCAAATACAGGTCACTGTCCGCATGATGAGCGCCCGGAGGTCGTAAACGAATTGATGATTCAGTGGCTCGATCGAATTCGTTCTCACTAATTTGGGTGAGGGAGCGAAAACGGGCAGTTTCACGGAACGCCCCCATTGGTTTAACAGGTTAGGCTCTAGAGTGAAATTTCTGAAACTCTATCTTAGAACCGTGGGGGTGCTATGAACCTAGATGCAAATCTCAAGCCAGATCAGCTAGAACTGAAATCCACGGAGCGCGATACAATGATTCCGATCGAGGAATCGATCGTTACAAACGATTCGCCTAATCCCGACTTCACCGAAGCGAATCGGCTTTTGCAACAAGGAATGGAACTCAACAAACGAGGCGAATGGCAAGCTGCGATCGTGGTATTGCAGAAAGCGCATCTTCTGTATTGGGAGATGGGAGATCAGCAAGGAACAAAGCAAGCTCTGGAAGGGTTGGGGCTGATCTGTTACACAATGGGCGAATACGCGAAAGCGGTCGACTATTTGCAGCGCAGTTTAGTGTTGGCGCAGCGGATTCGGCAATATCTCAGCAGCGTCAAAATTCTCGGCACATTGGGCAACGCTTATCGACATCTCGCGGATCATGAAAAAGCGATCGATTGTCAGCGGCAAAGTTTAACGCTGGCGCAGGGACTTCGGGATCAGCGCAGCGAAATGGCAGCATTAAACAATCTAGGATTGGCATACAAAGCTGCAAATGATCCACAAGCAGCAATTCAATGTGAGCGGCAAGCACTTGAGATTGCACAAGAGTTGCAAGACTATGTTGCGACAGGTCAGATTTTGAAGAATCTAGGCAATGCTTACTATGCGCTGGGAGATGTTGAGCAAGCGATCGCATACTATGAGCAGCGTTTAGCCTTGGCGCGTAAGTTGGGTGATCAGCGGCTCGAAATGCAGGTTTTGAGAAACTTAGGAAATGCTTGCAATGTGATGGGAGAACATGAAAACTCGATCGTTTACAATCGCAGACGGTTAGAAATTGCTAGAGCGCTGCAAGATGATCGAACCCAGGAACAATCTTTGGGGAGTTTGTGTGTGGCATACGAAGCAATCGGGCAAACGCAAGCTGCGATCGAGTGTTACCAAGACCGATTGCAGCTCGCGCGGCAACATCAAGATGAGCGACTGGAACTGTATGTTCTCAGCAATCTTAAGGCAGCATTTTCGATGTTGGGAGAGTATGGCAAAGCAAGCGAGTACAGCCCACAGTCCAATCATGCTTAACGTGATCCCATCGCAGTTTTGATTTGCTCGAATGCGAAATCACCCAAGATTTTGTGAGCGGCTGTAGTGGGATGGATTCCGTCCCAAAATAGAAAGCGATCGCAGTTTGCAGATGAGCTAAGACAAGCGGTAGTCACATTTGTAAAGCCGAACTGTTGGGAATTGTTAATTGCAGTTTGGTAGATGTCAAATATATCGAGTTCTGCGATCGCTACATCGGGTTTTTGCAATTGATCGAGGGTTGTTTTTAAGGATTGATTGTAAGCAAGCGCGATGTTGGTTAATTTCTGCGAGACCTCAGTGGTGCGGGTTGAAGGCAACTTTCCTAAATCGGGCAAGTTTGCCACTAGAAGCCGTTTCGCACCTGATTGTAGGAGAGATTGAAGCGACCGATTGAGATTCTCGATCGAGGTCGCTGGCGTTTCGGTGCTGAATAGGTAATCGTTTGCACCTGCCCAAATCACAAAAAGGGCTTGCGGATTGATTTTTGGTTGATTTTGAATGAAGGTTTCAACTTGGGCCAGAACGCCCGGAACGCGATTCAGTCCATTTCTTCCGGTCGTTGCGCCACCCCAAGCAAAATTTTGAACGCGATCGATCGGTAGATTCAATTTTGCGGCAAGTTCTTCCACCCAAACCTTTCCATTCGAGTACCGTCCTTCAAAATAAGGAGGTGCTGGAACTTGTCCACCCGTTGCACGAAACACATTTCCGACATCAGAAAGACTATCCCCAAACACATAAAGTTGATTAATCGGTTGAATCGTTTGCTGTGACTGTCGTAACTGAGGAGAAATCATAATTGCGATCGCTGCAATCACTAATGCAGCAATGAAAAATATTGTTCTTTTTGGAAGTCGAAAGATTCGCTTCATTTCTACTCACGAAACACGGGTCAATCTCTAGAGACAGACTTTGAAAAAAGAGGAGTTTCCGATCGCTCAGAAACTCCTCTTTACAATACTTAGAAAAACGATGCGCTTAATCTCCCTTTGGACTAATGCGCCGCTCTCTCGCTTTCCATACAGTGTAAAAGAACAATATGGGTCAGTAATCGGGGGTGTTGCACTGTGACACCCTTTTCTGTTTCAAGAAACGGCATGAGCGCGGCTCTCGCTATCATCGCGCTGAATGAGTTCCTTGATCCTTGCGAGATCAACATAGCGATCGGCAATGTTCACCAAACTATCGCTCGTCATAGACTGTAAACTGACTACTTCGACTTGCACCCCGCGATAAGCGACCGTATTGACCGCATAAGTCAGATCACCATCACCACTGAGTAGAACCATTGTGTTGCAGTACTGTGCAAGTTCCAGCATATCGACTGCAATTTCTACATCTAAGTTGGCGTGCTTCGAGCCATCCGCGTTGTGAATCAAGTCTTTTGTCACCACTCGATATCCATGACGACGCATCCAAAGAAGAAATCCTTGCTGCTTCTCGTTTTGCGGATCAACGCCCGTGTAGAAATATGCCCGCAGGAGCCGCCGACCACGTGCTAAATAACCTAATAGTTTCGAGTAGTCAATCTCTAGTCCAAGCTGCATTGCCGCATAGAACAAGTTTGAGCCATCAATGAAAATTCCAACTCGATCGCTAGTTGATTCTCGCAGCAAATCAGACGGATCAGAGGAGCGATCTGAGGCGAGGGAATGTCGATCGCGGTTGGCGTAAACATCTTCATCAATGATTGAAGATGCCCGCCGTTGTGGACGGGGTAGAAATTGCATAAGAAATTAAGTGGTATTGGTGAGTTTAATAGGGCTTGCTAGTCTCCGGATAGAACACCAATCAGAATTCAAACACAAGTTAGTTTGGCGATCTCGCCGTAAACTCACCCTGTAGGAGAATGTGAGTAGGCTACACCTTGCGTTCGATCACATCCTAGACAAACTCAAGACTATCTCTAGGTTTTACCGCGATTTTTCAAGCTCAGGCGGATTGTTACGGCATCCGACACGATTTTTCATTTTTGTTCTCTTTAATTAAAACGAGTACGAAATGAGTGGAGTAGCGGTTCTAGTTCTGAGAATCGAAAATCTGCAAACCCCTGATGTAGCCAGATCTAATAGAGTAGATCTTGTACCGCGTTCCGGATTGTGCAAATTTTTGGCACGATCGCTTGGGGGTTGAGATGTTTACTGCGCTCACAATTTTTGTCGCTTTAGGAATTTTGGGATGGGGCTTTAATCGCGCTCGTCCCTACGGCAAACTTGGCATTCTGGCTTGGTTACAGTCGGTGGTGCTGATGGCTCCGTGGCTGTTGTTCTTTGGCTTATTTGCCGCAGGAATTTACCTCAATTTGGCAGGGATGCTGCTGCTGTTTGTGATTTCGACTGGGTTTTATATCTGGATCGGACGACAGCTTCGAGCCGAAGGACAGGATTTTTTGGCAAAACGGGCAGCGGCAAAAGTCGCGATCGAGTCTGCGCTTTCCGAAAGTCCTGCTGAGACCTTGCAGGCTCCGTCTAGCGCGATTCCACAGCCTGATTCTGTTTCAATTCCCGGTGAGGATCTGCAAACGATTAAAGGCATTTTTGGCGTTGATACGTTTTTCCTTACGGAAACGATTCCTTATCAAGATGGAGCCGTTTTTCGGGGCAATTTGCGCGGAGACCCGGAACTGACCTTGGCGAAATTGACCGAGAGTTTAACCGCACAGTTAGGCGATCGCTATCGGCTGTTTTTGATCGAAAACCAAGACGAAAAGCCTGTTGTCATCATTCTGCCGAGCAAAAACGATCCGAAGCCGCTGAACGTCACGCAAACTTTGTTATCGATCGTGCTGTTTGTCGCGACGATCGCTGCAAGTTTGGAAACAGGAGGCATTTTACTCGGATTCGATTTCTACGGTTCGCCGGAGCGATATGCAGAAGTGTTGCCGTTTAGTTTAGGAATTCTTAGTGTTTTGCTGACGCATGAATTGGGACACTGGATCGTGGCGAAGCGCTATCAAGTTCGATTGAATTTGCCATTTTTTATTCCGACTTGGCAGATTGGGTCGTTCGGCGCGATTACGCGATTTGCTTCGCTGCTCTCGAATCGAACGGCTTTGTTTGATATCGCGGTAGCAGGCCCGATCGCAGGGGGATTGGTGTCGTTTGGAATGTTGATCACAGGTTTGCTGCTTTCACACGAAGGCAGCGGCTTCAAGGTTCCGACCCAATTCTTTGAAGGTTCGATTCTGGTCGGAACCTTGGCACGAGTGGTGATGGGAACGCAGATTCAGCGATCGATTGTGGAAGTGAGTCCGCTTGTGGTTTTGGGTTGGATCGGTTTGGTGGTGACTGCGATCAATGTGATGCCTGCGGGACAGCTTGATGGGGGTCGAATCGTACAGGCGATCTATGGACGCAAAATCGCAAGTCGAGCAACGGTCGCCACGATCGTCATTCTCGGTCTGGCTTCGTTTGTGAATCCGCTGGCGCTCTACTGGGCGATCGTGATTGTCGTGCTGCAACGAAATCCCGAACGTCCGAGCTTGAACGAACTGACTGAACCGGATGATGCTCGTGCTGCGATCGGTTTGGTGGTTTTATTTCTCATGGTGACAATTCTTCTACCGCTGACTCCAAGCCTCGCCGGACGTTTGGGAATCGGTGGCTAATTCTCCTTCTTGCCCCCTGTTATGCTTGACCATCCTCAGATTTTTTTGCTGATCGATCTCAATAGCTTATACGCCTGTAAGCCTTACGAGTGGCTAGAATTTAGCCGAGTCGGGCACTGCTTTGTGCCGCAAGTGGTGTACGAAGAACTCGATTCTTGGGCATCGAGTCGGAGTGAATCGCTCGAAGCTCGAATTGCACGAGAATTTCGACGTTTCATGCTCGAAAGCGATTGGAAACTGATGCGATCGCTCATTTCTACTGAAATCGCTCGACCGTTTAGCCGACGCGCCCGACTCGCGATCGACGTTCGTAATTGCGCTGAAGATTTGGCTCGATCGAGCATTGGGCGATTGGTCGTAGTGGTGTCGAACGATCGCGCTCTAGTTCAACAAGTCCAAGCCCTGCATCTAGAAAATCTCACGGGAATTCCAGTGAGTACGCTGCTGACTTGGAGCCGCACCAAAAGACAACCCCCGATCGTGCTGCAACATTTACGATCAATGCAAACTCATTCCTTACAGTTGCTTGGTGCGGGGCGTTCTCGCAGTCAAATTTCGACGATCGAATCTCCGAAGTCGCTCCCCGCTCCGATGTATCCGAAATCATGGCGCGATCGGTTGATTCCGGTTCTGATCATTCTCGGTGGGCTGGCTTTGGGTTGGCAGATGGCACAATCGATGCTGACTTTGAATCCACAGCAAACACACGATCAGCAATAGCTTGGAAACCTCCGATCGCGCTTTCCCGTCGTCGCTAGTATAGAAAAAACTGTCGGTTCCCTTATGCGTTCTCACCTGCCCCTAAAGCTGATTTCCTCGATCGCCCTAATCGGTGCTTTGTCCCTGATGAGTGGCATTCCGCTCTTACAAGCCTCTGCCGCTCCAACACGAACATCAGGGGAACTGCTCGATTATGCCTATCCCAAATCTTTGTCCTGGCGAGTTCGGCGCGATTTAGCTCGGCGGATCAACATCCCCGCTAACAATCTGCGCGTCACCGAAGCCCAGCGCCAAACTTGGAAGGATGGCTGTCTAGAACTGGCCGCATCCGATGAGATGTGTACTCAGCAGTTAGTAGAAGGTTGGCGAATTGTCGTGGCGCATGGACGGCAAAATTGGGTGTATCACACCGATGCTCAGGGTCGATCGCTGCGACTCGAATCTGCCGATCGTGCTGTAACTTTGCCGCGAAACGTCGTGTTTCGATCTCAATCCTCCGGAGGATTTGCGGGACAAAATTATGAAACCGTTCTCTTCACCGATGGCAGGGTGCAGCAGAAGATTTCCTTTATGGGTGGAAAGGATGCCCCGGTTCGTTCTTGGCACGTTTCTTCTGACAAAGTGCAGCAGTTTCGGGAAATCCTCGATCGCGAACAGTTTCAGACTTTCGACCAAAAGAACTATCCTGCAACTCCAGGAGCCGCCGACTTCTTTATGGTAAGGCTCACGAGTCCGACCGGAAGCGTTGAGTATGCAGATATCGAACAAGAAAAATTACCCCGATCGCTCAAAACAATTATTCAAGCCTGGAACTCACTGCGGTAGATTCACGCACTGATTTTCTGTTAGCTGCTCGGATACCACGGGTACGTTTTATAAAGACTTTACACGGTATCCGAGGAATTGCATGAGGCGGGAATCAAAGCCCAAGCTCAAACTGTTGATCGTGGACGATGAGCCAGACAATCTCGACTTGCTTTACCGTACCTTCCGGCGAGACTTCGACGTGATTCGGGCGGAAAGCGCGATCGAGGCGCTCAAAGTTCTAGACGAACAGGGCGAAGTGGCAATTATTATTTCAGATCAGCGAATGCCCGAAATGCTGGGAACCGAATTTCTCAGCCGCACTGCCGATCTCTTTCCTGACACGATCCGGATTGTCTTAACCGGATACACGGATGTCGAAGATCTCGTCGATGCGATCAATTCGGGCAAAGTATTCAAGTACATTACGAAGCCTTGGAAACCGCAACAGTTTCAGGTGGTCGTTGAGCAAGCCGCGGAAACTTATGGCGTTCTGAAACAGCGAACCGCAGATCTTCGACGCGCCTTGCGGCGGGAATCTTCGTTCAACGCGATTACGACTGCCATCCGCGAATCGCTCGACTATCAAAATATGCTGCACACGATCGTTTCCACGATCGGCTTAACGTTTGAAGCGAGTTGCTGTATGTTGCATCCAGTTGAGAGCGATCGCATCCGATCTCACTCTGCGATGTACTGTGCAGAAGATGCCCCGATCGGAGATTGTGAAAGCGATCGCGATTCGGAACTGGTGCAGAGTGTGTTGCTCGATCGTTCGACTCGGCTGAAAAAAGAGAATCCGCCGCATCTGGTGTTACCGCTGACTTATCAGCAGGAACTGTTGGCGATTTTGTCATTGCATCGCACAATCGATAAACCGATTTGGTCGGCAGAAGATACCGAGTTGATCAGTGTCGTCGCAGAACAAGCGGCTTTGGCGATTTCTCAAGCGAGACTCTACCGTCGCACTCAACAGCAAGCCGAACAAATTCGAGCAGAGTTAGCGGTAGCGCGCCAGATCCAAACGAACTTACTCCGGCAAACGCTACCCAGCCTAGAAAATCTCAAAGTTCAAGCGTGTTGCCATCCTGCGCGTGAGGTCGGTGGTGATTTCTTTGAGGTCTACCATCATCCGCAGGGAGATTTGTGGTTAGCGGTTGGAGATGTTTCTGGAAAGGGCGTTCCGGCGGCGCTGTTTATGACGAGTACAATTTCGGTGTTGCGGCGCGAACTTTCTCAGGAAATGCCGCCCGAACCGGATCAGGTGATGCGGAACCTGAACAGTATTCTTTCCGAGGATCTGATGGGAACCAACTGTTTTATCACAATGGTTTTAGCGCGATATACGCCCGCAACCAATCAGCTTGTTTACGCCAATGCGGGGCATATTTATCCGCTAGTGTGGTCAAAACAAACGATCGCAGCAAACGACGAACCGACTTATCTCAAAGTGCGTGGCGTACCGCTCGGAATTTTGCCAGACTGGAAAGCGATCGCTGGAAATCTCACCCTAAACGGCGGCGAGATCTTCCTGCTGACCAGTGATGGCATTACCGAAGCGACCGTTCGCGAGGGCGGATTAAGTAAATCGATCGATTCGGCAGGTGCAATGCTCCGACAAACCGGACTTTGGAAACTACTCCGGCAAGCGGGGGAGTGCTTGGATCTCAAACAGCTTCTGGCTCAAATTCAAGCCCATAACGCGATTCAAGAAGATGACCAGACGATTCTCTCTCTGGAGGTTTTTTAACCCATGCGAAGTGAGCTTCATATCCCCAGCGATTTAAGGTTTTTAGGCATTGTTGAGAGGTGGCTATTAGATAGTCTGGAGATCGAGATTGGCGATCAGGTCGATTGGTCGCGTCAGTCGAGTCGATTGCGCCTTGCTTTGGTCGAGGCGTACTCAAATGTCGTGAGACACGCGCATCGCAATCAGCCGGATCTACCCGTGATTTTGCGGTTGGAGTTGAGAGGGCGCGATTTGGCGATCGAGATTTGGGATCACGGTCAAGGATTTGATCTTTCGACCTATCTTGCGCCATCACCCGAAGCCATGCAGGAACATGGATACGGCTGGCTGATTTTGAATCGATTAATGGATCGAGTGGAATATCAGCTACAGGTGAACGGTCGCAACTGCCTCAAGCTGCAAGCGAATCTGATGGCAAGGGTAGGTGATTCCTATTTCTCCTCTGAAAGCTGAAGGTCGATCGAGGGTTTTGGCGAAAAGAGCGATCGTAAGACTTGACGCACCGATCGACCTCCAGATTCCTGCACCCAAAGCAGCGGAATCAGCGCAACAAATCGCACGATCGTAGAGAGCGCAAACAGTCCCGGCAATCCGCCGTATTGAACCAACTGCGCCAAAAATCCTCCTGCGGTCGTGCCTAATGCACCGCTCACCCCTGCGATCGCGGCTGCAATTGCAAAGTAAGTCGATTGATTTTGAACGGGTGTAATTCCGAGTTGAATATTGTTATTGCATAAGTCGATCGCTGCCCAAGTTCCGCCCGCCAATATGTGCAGAAGCGGCAACCACACCCAAAGCGATAAGGTATCCGTTCCGGTTCCAAGCCAAAAAATGGGAGTCAGTGCGACCAAAACCCCAACCGTTAGCAGCAAAAATCGATTGCCAACTCGATCGGCAAGTTTTCCCCAAAAAATCAACATCAATAAATTTGCGGCAGAAGTGAGACTGCTATAAATCGTTACCCAACTGACATCTAGCCCTAAGTTATCTAGCAAATAGAGATTAAAGAACGGCGCACTGAGATTCACCGCAAACATCCAAACGCTGAAGTAAATCAAGAATCGAACGAAGTTTGCATCTTGAAGCACCGCAACGATCGGCATTGTCTCCGTCGCAGGCAAAGCTTGCTGCTGCTCTTGTGGATTCACATCCGACATAAACCACTGAAACCCAAGGCTCACGATCCCCGCCACAATTCCAATCAGCAAAACAATGCCATACCCCTCGATCGAGCCGCCTCCATAGCGCGACACCACAAGCCCCGCCAGCGGTACACTGATCAAGCAAGTTAAATTCGCGGCACTATTGCGAATGCTGAAATACCGTCCGCGTAACCGTCTTGGCACTAATGCCGCTAGCCACGACAACCAAGATGCACCGCCCAACGCTCCTAAAACATGAGTGAAAAAGACGATCGCAAGTGTCCAGATCACCATCGTATGGTCGGTAATTTTTCCCCAACTAAAGGCAGCGATGCCCGCAAGGAGAAGTAGCCAGATTAACCGGGATGGCGTGTAGATTGCAAGGCAGTAATTGTGTCGGCTACGAGCGCGATCGCCCAAAATCGCCCCGATCGGCTGAATCAAATTTGCCATCATCGGAATCGACGCCGAGAGTCCAATCTCAACTGGACTTGCATGAAGTTCGACGAGAAAATTGCTCAACAAAACGCCGCCCGCAATATTCGAGAAGACGGTTGCAAAAATCGCATCAAGCGTGGAGGCGTGGAGACTCGATCGAATTTCGGATTTGGAAAATCTTGATTCAGGTGGAGCCGATAAGGAAAAAACAGGCTCACTGCCCGTTATTGGCTCTGGGGACTCGATAATTTGTGAAGGCGTAATTGGCGCTAAATCCACTGCTGACCTCGTACAATCCATACCTGCGTCGGGGTATCACAAAAGTCTATTTCGACTATCATGTCACCTAATGTTCAACCGATCGCGGCACAATAATCAGCAGCGATCGCATCGAATCTTTGTTTAATATTTGTTACATCGCGCCCAAAAGTACTCTGTCTCTGGAATCACATTTATGACGAATTCTGTAGATTTAGCCTTCACTTCGGCGCTCGATCAAGCGCGTTTGATTCGCACTAAGGAAGTTTCCCCGGTCGAACTGACGCAGCTTTATCTCGATCGCATTGAGCGGCTGAATCCGCAGTTAGGCAGCTTCTTTACCGTGATGACAGAACGCGCGATCGCGGATGCAAAATTGAAAACTGAACGCCTTTCAGAATCAGAGTTGCCGCCTTTTTTTGGAGTGCCGATCGCGATTAAAGATCTCAATCCGGTCGAAGGCGTGCCTTGCTCGTATGGACTGAAAGCAGCACGCGATCGCATCGCCACGCATGACGATCACATTGTCGCGAAGCTTAAACAAGCAGGATTCATCATTCTCGGCAAAACTGCGACCTCTCAACTCGCTTCATTTCCCTACACAGAGCCGCCCGGATTTCCGCCCGCCCGCAACCCTTGGAATTTGGAGTACACGCCGGGCGGATCGAGCGGCGGATCATCTGCGGCAGTCGCAGCGGGACTTTGTGCGATCGCGCAAGGCGGTGATGGCGGGGGATCGGTTCGAGGCCCAGCCGCGTGTTGTGGATTGGTGGGACTGAAACCTTCGCGCGGTCGAATTTCGATGGCTCCGAACGGGGAGGCGTTATCAGGGTTCGCGGTGAATGGTGTACTGTCTCACACGGTCGCGGACGCAGCGGCATTCTTGGATGTGACCGCAGGCTATGTTACGGGCGATCCGTACTGGCTTCCTGATCCAGAAACTTCTTTTCTAGAGGCTGCGAAACGATCGTTAGAGCCGTTACGAATTGGGTTGGTGACTGGAATTGATCCGATCGGCAAAGCTGATCCGATTTGCGCCGAAGCGGTGGAAAAAATCGCGCATCTGCTCGAATCGATGGGACATGCGATCGAGCCAATCACTCCGAATTTTGGCGCAATGGTTGAGCCGTTTACGGTGCTTTGGCGTGCCCAAACGGAGGTAGGAGTTCCGCCGTTTCTGCTTGAAAAAGTGAATCGCTGGCTGTGGTGGCGGGCAAAGTTCACTTCTGCAACGCGATATGTCAAGGCAAAGCAGCAACTGCAAACCTTCGCGCGGCAAGTCGTAGGACTGTTTGATCGCTTTGATGTGCTGTTGACTCCCACCTATTTACATCCAACGATCCGAGTCGGGGAATGGGCGAAACTCAGCCCTGTAAGTACGATCGGGCAAATCATTCAGTGGATTGCACCTTGTCCAGCGTTCAATGTCACAGGGCAACCAGGGATTAGTATTCCGGCCGGATTTGATCCCAATGGCTTGCCGATCGGGGTTCAGGTTGTGGGGCGACCCGCAGACGAAGCGACGATTTTAGCCTTAGCAGCGCAGATCGAACAGGTGCAACCTTGGGCAGAGATGCGACCGTCGATCGCGGATTTCTAGCGCTGCAAACTTCGAGGATCGAGCGCATCCCGTAACCCATCTCCGAGCAAATTAAACGCCAGCACCGTCAACACAATCAAAATTGCCGGAGGCCAGACCAACCAGGGTTGCAGCACCAAAATTGATGCGTTCGTCGCCAGCGACAGCATATTTCCCCAAGATGGATCAGGCTGCTGAATTCCCAGCCCGATCAAGCTCAAAACCGATTCTGCAATGATGAAACTCGGTACTTGCAGCGTTGCCGAAATGATCACATACGTCGCGGTTTGCGGTAGAACGTGCCGAATGATAATGTATAGCGGCTTTCCGCCCATTGCCCGCGATGCCTGCACAAACTCGCGCTCTTTGATCGAAAGCACCTGCCCCCGAATCACCCGCGCCAGTCCCGCCCAGCTAATAAACGACGTGATGAAAATAATCAGCAAAAACCGTTGAGCGCTCGACAATCCAGGCGGCAATACCGCAGCCAGCGCCACCAGTAGGTAAATGCTAGGAATCGTCATCAATACTTCCACGATTCGCATCAAAACGGCATCGACCCAACCGCCGATATAGCCAGAAATGCCGCCGATCAACATCCCGATCGGGAAAGACAATGCAATCCCCACCAATCCAATACTGAGACTGATTCGACCGCCATACACCAAGCGGCTAAACAGATCCCGCGCTTGCTCATCGGTTCCGAGCAGATTGAATTTTCCTTCGCCCGTCGTTCCAAATAAATGCAGATTGCCAGGAATGCCGGGAAACAGTTCGATTTCTTCAAACTTAGGATCGCTGAACGAGAACTGTGTGGGTAAAGGCAAGCGGATTTGTAAAAAACGGTAAGGTTCGCCCTGTGCAAATAGTCTCAATGGCGAAGGTTTCGATCGATCTACCCGCAATTCTCGATCGCCTGTCTCCACATCGACCGGGCCTTGAGTCGTCGGATAGACATGAGGGCCAATAAAGCTGTTATTTTGGTCTGTCCAATAGATTTGAGTCGGTGGCAAGAGTGCGCCATCCGTTTGAGGTTTGCAAGAACCGCTCGTGATCGAAATCGTGTCACACGGGCTATACGGTGCTACAAATTCGGCAGCGATCACCGATAGGTAAAACACCAACAGCAACAGCCCTCCAAACTTGGCTAACGGATTTCTTTTGAGTTTCAGCCACCAGTCCATAGGTCAGAGAAGATAAAAGGTTAATGCGAATCGTTAACGACCACCGTCACTTTGGGTTCATCGTCGGGATCAACCGAGAGAATGGGTTCTAGGATACTATTTTCCACAGTTTCCGAGAAGATCGATCCTCGCTGCGGCGGCAGATCAGGATTGAGCAGAATTTCGACGATCGTTTTAACCACGCTGGTTAGCGGAATCGCCAAAATCACGCCCAATAATCCCGCTACTCTAGCACCCACGAGAAGCGACGTGAGAATAATTACCGGACTAAATCCAGTGAGTTCGCCCAAAATCCGGGGCGCGATCGCATTGTCTTTCACTTGCTGAATCGCCACCGCAACGCCCAAAGTCTCGATCGCTAACCACCAATCGATAAACGCCACAACGATACAAACGGTTGCAATTCCTAAAGATGCGCCGATGAATGGAATCACCTCCATCGCGCCAATAAACACCGCAAACACGAGAAAGAACGGTACTCTAATCCACCAAAACGCGATCGACAGCATCACCGCCATAAATAGCCCTAACAGCAATTGCCCGGATGCAAACCGCTGCAAACTATCACGCATCGAACTCGTTAAACTCTCGCGAATCGGCTGCGAAAAAATTCCCGTAATGCCGTTCCAAATCTTCGCCCCGTCCAGCACTAAGTAAAATGAGATTACCAAGATCAAAATAAAATCCAGCACCCAGTTAAAGGTTCCAAGCACTAAGCCGATTCCGGTTGAAGCGATCGATTGTGCCTGACCTTGCAGTTGTGCGGATAACTGTTGCTCTAGAAACGACAAATCGAAGCCCAAACGCCGCGACTGGCTCCAGGCTTGAAATTCCGAAATTTGATCTTGTCCTGACGCGATCAGATTTGGGAGATTCGTCGCGAGCTGTTGCGCTTGTTGGAGAATCGGCGGCGCGATCGTCACTGCCACAACTCCCAAGATCACGCCTGCGAGTAAATAGACGATCGCGGCGGCGATTCCTCTAGACATTACTTTACTCAGACGTGAAACCGGATAGTTAAGCAAGAAAGCAATCAGGCTTGCTGTGACTAGAACGCTGATTAATTCACCAAAATAAGTCAGCGCGTTTAGCGTTAACCAACCGGAAACTAGAATCAACAACCAGGTGAGAAGAAATTGTTGAATCGGAGAGAAAAAACGATCCATGACAGCCAAAGCGCGATCGAGTACTTCTCAATTCTGCCGCTTGATCTCCTGAATGCGCTGTTCAGATGACGCTTTTCGACTGGAATCTAGACGCAATAATCGTCGCAAGGCTCATGTTCAACCACAAAAACATTTGAGTAAAGATTAGCAACGATTTGCTTTCCTTGCTGAGTCAGTGACAAATAGTAGAGCGCGTGTTTGATGTAGGGATAAACGCCATGCCAATAGAATTTCGGATAGTTTTTCCGCAGATCGCCAGGATGACGATATCCGAGCGCTTTGTTGACACCCGTTTCCTCGAATTCGTAGTATAGAGCGCTAATCTTTTTCAGGTAGCGGGGATCGCTCAACTGCCCGATCAAATCCGAGGCGCGAATCAAGCCCGGATAATTCATCGTGTCTTGGTGGTCTTCGGCAGCAGGAACTGGGAAGCGAGTTAGTTCGATATTGCGCTTGACGATTTCAGCATCGATGAGTTTGTGTCCGCCGAATCGCTCATCGACAAATAATTTGGCTCGATCGACGTGATAGGGAGTCATGGCAGCATCCGAAGATCCGGGCTGGACTGAAACCATCGCGCCATCGCGTCCGGTCGCATAGAGATTGTTTTTATCTTGCCGACAGACTCCCCGAACGTAGCCAATATCGTGGCAAACCAGCGAAATCACGAAATGCAGCCAGTCTTCACACGAAACGCCCCCGTCGCGAATATGTCGTCCGCGTAAGATCTCTTGACCCACGAGCGTAACCAAGATTGAATGCTCAACGTTGTGGTAGAGCGCGTCGCTATTGGCGATATTTTCCATTGCCATCGACCCTACCCAGCCGATGATGTCCTCATAATCGGACTTCCAGCCGCCATAGGTGCGATGGTAGCCTTCCTTTAATTTCTGAACAAAATCATCGATTAAGAGTTCTGTGGCGTTAAACATTTGGGGCGTATGGCTAGATAACGCTTCTAGTTTTCCCGCCCCAACTTCATAAATTGAATGCTGCGCTTGATTTGGTCTTTACTTTTTCAAGACTTCAGCGACACAGCCTTCGACCATTTCTTTAAATCCTGCGGGCGCGGGTTTTCCTTCTCCCAAGTCAGTCCCAATCGTGGTAAATTCCTCAAAAGAATAGGTCTTTTCGATTTCCCGAATGTTGCAGGTGCAGATCTGTTCCATCACTTCGGTCGGAACCTTTTTGGAATCGCCTTGAGCAACACAGGTTTTGGTGAAAATATCGACGGCTTCAGCTGGATAGGGAGTTGTATTTTCAGCGATCGCTTTGTGTGCGGGGACGAATGCAAGACTGCTCACAAGGGTGAAAAAACCGAGGGAAGCTGAGAGAACGTTTGTTGAAACGCGCATAGACCTTGAACCGGGTAAGTTGTCGTCATCATCGTATCTTTCACCCTTTGGAAAAGTCATCTGCTGGTGCGACAGTTTCATCAAACCTTGAGGTTTGACTTTGGTGTTGGGTAATTTCCACTAGAATCGATTCGGCAATAGGGCTATCTGCTGGCGATTGATATGACAAGATGAAGATAGTGTTTACCAGATCTTGCGGATGTCTTTGACTGAGTTTGATTCGACGTTGCAGCGGTTGGGGCAAGTTCGTTTTGCCTTGTTGCGTTTGCATAAAGCGCTTCTCGATGGGGAGCGGGTGAGGTATGAGCAGAAGCATGGACGAATTCGATCGAATACTGAGTTTTTCCAGTTGGTGCTAGAGAATCAGTGGTTTGCGTGGTTGCGTCCGATTTCACAGTTTATTGTGCAGATTGATGAAGCTTTGAGCGCGAAGGAGCCGATTACGATGGATCAAGCGAGTGAGCTTTTAACTCAGGCCCGCCAGTTGATGCACCCGTCAGAAACGGGATCAGCGCTAGAGCAGAACTATTATCAGGCGATTCAGCGTGATCCAGATATTGCGTTCATTCATGCAGAATTGGCAAGTATGCTGTCAGCAAGTTGATTCTACTTTTGTCTAAGAGATTGCTTGCACCGATCTGTATAAAGTAGAGGTTGCTATTTATACGATCGTGATGGCAAAGATTAGTCGCCGCCAGTATTTGGACTTGTCTCTTCTCGCAGCGGGTTTGATGCCTTGGCTGGGTTGCAGCGCGGCGCGATCGTCGGAGCAAAAAGCCAAGGTGATTATGACCAGTGTGGGGATTTCGGGTTTGGCAGCCGCGCGGCGACTGAAATCATTGGGGCTGAAGTGTTGGTTTTGGAAAGGCACAATCGCATTAGTGGACGAATTGATGACAGTTCTACGATCGATGTATGGTAACAAGATTCCAAATCCAGTTGCAGCCATGATGACACGTTGGAACTCTGATCCACTCGCACATGGATCGTATTCTTATCTTGCGATTGGTTCTAGCTTGGTGGATCATCAAACTTTAGCAGAACCGATTGACGATCGCATCTTTTTTGCGGGTGAGGCGACTTCAGATCAGCATCCTGCAACGGTTCATGGTGCATTTCTTTCGGGTGAACGGGAAGCAAACCGGATTGCAGCACGATGACCATTTTGCACGATCGCTTAAAGCAAATTTGGGGTTATTCAGAGTTTCGTCCGCCTCAAGGTGAAATTGTTCAAGCAATCTTAGATCGACGGGATGCGCTGATTGTTTTACCAACAGGTGGCGGCAAATCGCTATGTTTCCAGCTTCCGGCAGTGATGCGATCGGGATTAACGATCGTGGTTTCTCCGCTGGTTGCATTGATGGAAAACCAAGTTCAAGAACTACAGCAGCGAAGGGTTCCGGCAGCGATGCTACATAGTGAACTTTCTGCATCACACCGAAAACAGATACTAAGTTCGATCGCGAACTATCGCTTACTTTATCTTTCGCCTGAAACACTGTTAAGTGCATCAGTTTGGCAGCGATTGTTAGATCCAAAGCTAAAGATTAATTCGCTAATTATTGATGAGGCTCATTGTCTAACGCAATGGGGCGAAACCTTCCGACCTGTTTACTACCGATTGGGAGCAGTCCGATCGACATTATCAAACAATCGCGAACGAATTGCGATCGCTGCATTCACCGCAACTGCAAACCCACTCACCCAAGAAACAATCCAACGCATTCTACAGCTTGAAACACCACAATCCTTTCGGCTGAGTCCTTATCGATCAAATTTAACGTTGCAGGTTCAATCTGTCTCAACTCCGAGACAGCGTAGACAAAAGCTATTAGAAGTAATTCGATCTCAGTTTGGTTCAGGCTTAGTGTATGTGCGATCGCGTCGAGAAGGTGAAGAACTTGCAGAATGGTTAACTCAGCAAGGCTATCGAACTGCGGCTTATCATGCAGGTTTGAAATCGATTGATAGGCGGCAAATCGAGCAACACTGGATCAACGATCGATTACAGTTTGTAGTTGCGACTTGTGCGTTTGGCATGGGAGTAAATAAAGCTGCAACTCGCTGGGTCGTCCATTATCACGCTCCGTTTTTGATGAGTGAATATGTGCAGGAAATTGGACGCGCTGGGCGAGATGGAAAAAATGCGATCGCGGTTCTCCTAAAAAGTAGCTGGCTTGACTCAGAAGACCGTCAACGCTGGCGGTTCTTTGAAACTCAAGAACACAATCAAACCACTAAAGCACAGAAATTGATTCAGAAATTACCGCAGCAAGGCAACATTGATACGGTTTCAAGAGAGTTTAAAGGAGCCTCGATCGCGCTTTCTCTACTGCATAATGCGAAGCAACTGATCTGGACTGATCCCTTTCACTATGAGATTCAATCTAAACAAAAGCTACCCCCTTCATTGCTTAATTCCACGCAATCGATGAGAACCTACCTCAACACTAAAGACTGTCGATGGAGGTTTGTTTTACGATCGTTTGGGTTTGACCAAGAAGCAGCTAATTTTGCTTGTGGTCACTGTGATAACTGTGCTAGAAGGTTTAAAGGAATTTGAATGATGAACTCTGCACCTTGATTGACGATCGAGCGACACTCTAATGAACCTTGATGTTGCTCAACAATGATTTTGTAGCTAATGGCTAACCCTAGTCCAGTCCCTGAACCAATCGGTTTAGTGGTAAAGAAGGGATCAAAGATCTTTTGCAGCGTTGTTTGGTCGATGCCCATGCCGTTATCGCTAATCGTAATTTTGATGTGCGTCCGATCGACAACTTGAGTACAAATCAAAATCAACGGCGTAGATCGTCCCAGCTTCTCAACGGCTTCTTCCACTGAATCGATCGCATTACTGAGAAGATTCATAAAGACTTGATTCAGTTGTCCAGCATAGCATTTGACTAAAGGTGAAGTACCGTACTGCCGCACAATCTCGATCGCAGGACGACGTTTGATCGCCTTCGTGCGATGGTCCAAAATCATCAACGTGCTATCAATTCCATCATGAATATCAGCGAGTTTGATTTCGGCTTCGTCTAGGCGAGAAAAGTTTCGCAAAGACACCACAATCTCTCGAATGCGTTCGGCTCCAGTCTGCATGGATTGAAGCAATTTGAACAGATCCGCTACGAGAAAATTAAGGTCGATCTCTTCGATGGCTTGAACAATTTCAGCAGGTGGAGTGGGATAGTGCGATTGATAAAGTCGAATGAGTTCAACCAAATCCTTTGCATAGGCTTCAGCAGGCGTAAGATTGCCATAGATAAAACCAACGGGATTATTGATTTCGTGCGCGACTCCTGCAACCATTTGTCCCAACGAGGACATCTTCTCGCTTTGAATCAGTTGGAGCTGAGCTTGCTGTAATTGATTCAACGTAGCTTCTAACTCTGATGTGCGTCGAATGCGATCGCTAACGTCTTGCTGCACACCCACAAAGCTTGTAATCCTGCCATTCGGATCAACAATCGGCGCAACGGTTAATTCAACCCAAACCTGAGTTCCATTCTTGTGATAGTTTCGGAGGATGATCGTGCAGCTTTCTCCTGCTCTCAGCGCAGTTCGCAGTTGCTCTAAGCTAGGTTGATTGCGATCGCTGCCTTGTAGAAAGCGAAAGTTTTGTCCAATGACTTCTGAAGCAGCGTAACCCGTTTGCTGCTCGAATGCAGAATTCACATACACGGCTGGACAGTCTGGCTGTTGAGCATCTGCAATCACAATTCCAACGGGGCAGG
This sequence comes from Phormidium tanganyikae FI6-MK23, assembly GCA_019359175.1. GTDB lineage: Bacteria > Cyanobacteriota > Cyanobacteriia > Leptolyngbyales > Leptolyngbyaceae > Leptolyngbya > Leptolyngbya tanganyikae. The sequence continues at coordinate 1,668 of JAHHHU010000034.1, read as the reverse complement.
CTGCAATCGCTTGACGGGCTTGTTCAAGTTCTGCCCATAGCCGCTGGCGTTCGAGTATTTCCTGGTCGCGGGCTTGAAGCGTTAGTTCGAGTTGTGCAATGGTTCGCTCTAGCTCAACAGTTCGATCGATCACTCGCTCTTCAAGTTCAGCATTCGCGATCGCAAGTGAGGCTTCTAGCTGTTTGCGAGCCGTGATATTGCGAATTCGCCAGCGCAAACTTATCTTTTGCTGTCCTTCATCATATTGGGCTGAGATTGCGATCGACGCTGGGAAAGCTTCTTGATCGCGCGGCTGTAGATCGAGTTCCCATTCCTGAATCTCGGTGCTAGGATTCGCGTGATTTAACTGAGCGCGAAATGCCGATCGCGATGAGGAAGCAATATAAAGGCTCAAAGGTTTACCAATTAGTGATCCGGTGCTGACATTGAAAAATCGGTACGCAGTTTGATTTGCGAGTTCAATTCTTCCGAGCGAGTCGGTGATCAAGTAGGCATCGGGAGCGAAGTCAAACCAGTCTTGGTACTGGCGGCGTTCTCTAAGGATTTGTTCTTCAGAATCAACTAGGCGACGATCGCGGCTGTGTAGTTCTTCGATCGCAACATTGAGTTCTTCATAAGAATAGCTAAGTTCTTCGATCGTCTGGCGGAGAAGCTCTGGAGTAGGCTCGTTGTTCTGTTTGAGCAGATGCTCTAATCGGCGTTGTGCGGACTGAATTTCTTGTTCTAATTGAGAAGAAAAGTTCATGGCAGAGATTTCTCGTTCAGCGCTCATACAGTTCAGAGAATTCTTATGATCAAGCTGGTATCAGTATTTAGTTTTCCCTCTCTTGTGGCGAAATACGATGTGGTTTTTTCTGTTGGCTAAAAAAGAAGTGGGAGATTTTGCCCAAATCTCCCACTCTCCGTGATCGGTCTCTTTGGGGAATCTACTCTTTGGATCAAGCAGGACTGGTTTCGAGTGTTTGACGGGTGGCGCGTTTGCTGCGTTTGCGATCGCTGAGTCTGACTCCACCTGCAAGATGATAGTACTGGCTATCTTTGCCATATTTCAGCGCCACTGCCATCAACATTTGTTCTGACTGTTTTGCCAAATCTTTGTCAGTGTCTGCGAGGGTGATTTTGGCAGCTTCTAAGCTAGAGAGCAGTTTGTTGTAGTTGTCTAATTGTTGGTTTGCAACTTCAACAGCATCGGCAAAGTTTTGGATCGTAATGCCGTAACCCAGATCAGAGAAGGCGTTGATGTCACTAGATTGCAAGCCAGACAGGCGTTTTTGTGCAATTTCGAGGGCACGGGATGGACTTTTGGTTTTCATCGTAGATAATTTGGTCAGTATGGGTCATAGATAGAATTATGGTTTTAAGCATTGCTGAATCAGTTGGGAAGAAAGGGAGCATCGCAAATGTGCAAGTTTGAATGAGATCGCCTAGAGTAAAGTGATTCTGAAGTGGAACGATATACGCGCCTGAGTCCGATGTTGGTGCACTGCTGCTTGCGTCTAAGCGCGACCGTAATCGTATCCGCAAGCCGAAACTGACCTTGCCGCTTTGACTGGCATCCAAGTCGGACACAACCCCTTCCATCGCTTGGTGCAGGAAACGACGCTTGCGGATACCGAGGTGCAGGAGGAGGTTAAGGAAATTAGCTTAGATGACGGCAAAGTTCGGGTG
>JAHHHU010000033.1 GCA_019359175.1 Phormidium tanganyikae FI6-MK23 | reverse complement strand
AAATTGAGCATTGGTGGTGGGTGCTGAAGAATTGGATGCGGCAACGGTGGGATGAGTTTGACAGCTTCCGGGATTGTGTCGATGCTGCCTTCAAACATTGTCCTAACGTGCTTGAGTAGCGCTATAAAAACTCTCATTCATTGGAAGATCAATGGGACGATCGTACCGATGGATGCGCGTCCTTCAGGCTAGTGAGATCGTTCAGCTGAGAACGGGCTACTGTTTTTCCAAGAAATCCACAGCTTTCCAAATGCCCTGCACCACATTTAGTAACGCTTCATCTTGGTCGCTCCAAGAAGTGACGGGTTTGGCATCCTTCGGTAACACCTGGAGTTTGCTGAAAGGCGTATCCTGCCAATCGCACGGTTTCATGATGATTGGAATGACCCGTGCGGTTCCTGTCGCATGGCGCTCCAGCGACCGTTGCATCTCTTTGTCAAAACAGTATTCTGAGGCGATAAAGCGGGGCGTAATCAGCAGCAGAATCACACCAGCCGACTCCAGCCGCGCCTTAATTTCCGCATCCCATTCGGTGCCTGCCTCGATCTCTCGGTCTTGCCAGGGCTTAATCTTGCCTTGGCAGGTAAGGTTTGCCAGGTGAATGTAGAGTTCGTCTAGATAAAGACTTCGATCTGCTCACGGGCAGCGGTTGGAGTCGGAGGGGCAGACTCATCCCTCATTTGTCACTTTGGCAAGAGCAAAAGCTGAAAGCTTTGCTGTATCTACGTTTTACTCTTTTGTCATTTTCGAGCCGTCAAAATAGGAAACAGGCACTGTGGCTGGGTTCCGGAATTCGCTTCACCGAGAGTGACGAATGAGGGATATAACCGAAAAGCGATTTATGCCATTTTTAGTCCAAGGGCAAATCTTGGGAGTTGGTATGACAGTTGATAGGCTTCCCCAGATTCGAGAATTGTTAAAAAAATTGGAACCTTGCAAATTGCGGCTAATCTAACCTCTGCAAGGATTTCATCGTAAATTCCTAGATCGGTTGTATGATGCTAGGCAGATTATTTTTTGAAGTAATCTAGAAAACTAAATTTAAAACGGCAAAAGCCGAGCCACGCAAAGGGACAAGCCTGAGAAACTTTGACGCCCTGGATTGAAGACTCGACTTTCGCGGTCAGCTGTAGTCATGAAGAAATGAACCCTTCAACCTTTTAAAATCAGATAGTTTCTCAATAAGCAAGCCTTTGAATGGTTAAGTTGACAATGCCCTTCAGAGTATCAAAAGAGAGACCAATTTCTTAGTGGCCTCTAACATCTCAACGGGAAACGGCCTTGAAGCCAGTTTCGTTGAGGATGACCTTATCCCCTTTGCGAACCGTTAGCTGAGTGCCTGTACCCGGTGGGGTAGGATTATCCGGACTATCAATCGGCATTTCCACAATATAAAAGTACTCGCCATTGCGCCAACCCATCGAGTGCTTACCATTGCGGCTGGTGAATTTTCCGTTGCTCAGGCTTAGACATTCTCCCCTAGAATCACACCCCCGATAGTTTAAATTTCCGGTGTTATTGACGCCCGACCATGACCTGAGATTGCTGATGGTGATCGTCCATTCCCCGTTGGTGTAGGTTTCGCTATCGCTTGTGGGTGTTGAGGATGCAGGTGCCGAAGAGTTGAGTACCTCTAGCTTTGTAATAATCCATGCCCGCCGGGTTTTGCCACACGGTTCGTTACTTCGACAATCAGCTAGATTGCCTTGTTCATAGGTTGCTCGCACCCGCTGACGCAAATATGCCTTCTCTTGGGAACAAACCTCGAAGTTTGCAGGCAGTCCTCTATGCTTGACGTTGTTGTCATCGACTAAGGTGACATAGCATGCCAAATCGCCATTTTGCAGCTCCTCTACGGTGCCGATCGTGGGTCGATCTTTCGCTTGATTATTTTGTACGGCGGGACTGGCAGGTGCAGCATTGCCAGATTCAGCAGCCTGAGCCACTGGAGATGCCGTAGCCGCTGGAGTACCAGCAGAACTTCCTGGCGTCGCTTGATTCGATTGTTGCGGCGACTGGCAACCATATGCATTCATTGCTATTCCAGTGACCAAGACCGTGATCAGCGCCACGCGTAACTTTGCAAGAACCGCAAATTGTTGAAGCATTAAAGGTCTGATACGAAACATAATGATTCTCCCTGATGAATGAAGTAGAAATAGCAATAGAAAAGATTGAGAGAGCAGAGGACGGGGGAAAGCACCTATCAGAAGCGATTCTGTCGCAAAGTTTTTAGAGTGATAAACGGTCGGTAGTGCGCTAGATATATGGATTTGAATCTCGGAGACCAACTCTAGCAATGTTCGCTGAGTAGAGCATCAACATGTCTAGAACGCGACCGACACAACCTAGTGCAGCGTCACGAATAGGAATTAGGGTTGTTATCTTCAGAAAACTCGGCTATGCTAAGATTCCAGAGATCGCTGACCCTAATTTTTGATCTTGACGCTGCACTAGTCATCCTCTGTTTTATTCACCCCGTACGTTAGAACGACACGTTACGAGAACTATTCAATATCACCACTGTGGCGGATGCAGTGCCGCCCTTACGATTGGTGATCGTGTAATCGAACTTCCCTAGTACGATGAGGTAGGATGCAGTGCCTTTCGTGGGGGTGAAGGCCACGTAGTCATCGCTGTAGTCGGTGGGAGTGCGGTTATCATTGAGGCTGACGCTTCCATATCGAGAGCGGTTGCTCACCGAGGTGACACGTAAAGAACCGCCATCGGGGTCTGTGTCGTTGGCAAGCAGGCTCGAGACGGGGATGTCGAGCCTGCCTGTAATACGGGGGTAGTCATCTTCTGCCTGCAGTGGGCGGGCTGGGAACGACGTACTTAGCAGCACCGGCACGTTGTTAGAGTAATAGTTTGCCGTCGCGCTGTCGGCTTTGCCATCGCCGGTGAAGTCTCCCGCTGCGACAGAAATGGGCGTTGATCCGACCGTGAAGTTGGTGGTCGCCGCAGAAGCCAAAACAAAAGCCAAAATTTGCGTATACATATAAAACTGAAACTCCAGAAAGATTTTAGAGGAACTGCATTCAAGCAACTATGGTGGTAGCTACTGCAAGAAAGAGCGAAGAATTGCCCTACCATTTACAAGAACATCACGAGATCGCCTTCCTGCTCAGCTTTTTGTGCTTTAAACGCACCCCCTAGGTGGTGTCTGGGAGCCTGCATTAATCCGATTCAACCCAGCCACATTCAGGAGCGCGCTATCATAGCGAACCCTCTGGCGGTCAACTTTGTACCCTCGTCGGACGGATAAAGCTCCACTGGGACCAAAATTTTTGAATAATTCTCCTGCACTCAGCACAGAAGCGCCCAGGAGGTTTTGGACTGCAAAGCCACTAATGGTGTTGCCGTTGACCTTTCCCTGGACGCAAATCGCTTCGCCATCCACAGGGCCAAAAACTCCAGATACGTTATTCCCCTGCTTGCGGAAGTTGAACACGATGCCAGCCTTGAGGGTGTCGGAAACGATGCTCTGATTGGTCGTTCCACTCCAATAGCGATAATTGCCGTCAGCTAGAGCTTGAATGGTTGTTGTCGGTTTGGCTAGTGCTAAAACGTCTGCTCGGCTAATTAACATGACCGTCTCACTTTTCCCGCAGTCGGGATTTCCTTGGCAGGCTTCTGCTAGGATATTCCCCGATTCGTAGGTGAGACGTACCCGTTTGCCCACGAGCTGCTGTTCACAAATCTTGAGGCTGGCACGTTCGGTTGAGGTTTGGCCACTATCGTCTGTTAGCTCAACATAACAGGCTCGATCACCAGGGATGAGGCGTTGAACCGTGGCGATAGGAGGTTGGCTGGCGGTAGCGGTAGAACAAAATGCCCTGACCAGCAGAACGCTGGCAATGACGCTTGCAGAAGCCCACTGACGTTTTGAAAATAATTTCACGATGCAAACCCTAATAATTGTTAAATCGTCGGTGGAATTAGCGAGAGTGGCTGTCGATGCCGGATAGTATGGTGCACTCATGCCCATCATTCCAATTCACCTTACCCGCCGCCAAGGCTTGAATACCCACTGATGCAATTCTGGATATAGTTATCCGTCGCAGTCATCATTGAATTGATATCGAGCATGTTATTGGCACTGTCATCAATCAATAGTGTCCAGACTACTTAGTGCCGAAGTAATGGGCAACCACAGTGAGAATACGGAGATGCGTTGTTCGATTTGAATCCAACCAGTGCGTATAACCTTACCACTAAATTGCAACAATACCCGAATCCGCTGGTCTATTTCTGGGGTAGATTTCAATACCCAGCGATTGATGGTCGAACGATCCACGGCGACTCCGCGCTCTTGGGTTGTGTCGCAAAAATGGTAGGGTAGGAAAGCTCAAATTTCTCTGCTGGGAATACCTGTACCAAGCGATGGATTCGGAAGGCAACACGTTGGACTTCATGCTGAGTGCAAAGCGAGACGGGAAAGCAGCCGCACGATTTTTCCGCAAAGTGCTGAAGGCGAGTCATACTCAAACGCCACGGGTGAGCACGGTCGATAAAAATGCTGCCTATCCCGTGGCGATTGAAGCACTGAAAGCGGATAAAACGCTAGAAGAAACGACAGAATTGCGGCAAAGCAAATACATGAACAATGTGATCGAGCAGGATCAGCGAAACATTAAGCGACTGACCAGACCGATGATGGGATTCGACTCATTCAATACGGCAAGGCGAACCCTGAGTGGGATTGAAGCAATGAGTATGATTCGCAAAGGACAAGTGAAAGGAATCAACCGAGGGAACAGTGTATCTCAAGCGAAGTTTATCAATGAAACCCTTGGGGTGATGGCTTAAAGCAATACGAATGAGGCCAGATTGTTTGTTACCTGAAAGTCTTTGCGACACAACCAATTCTGGTGTCCAGTGTGACAGTTGATGAGCTTCCACAGATTCGAGAATTGTTAAAACAATTGGAACCTCGCAAATTGCGGCTAATCTAACCTCTGCAAGGATTTCATCGTAAATTCCTAGATCAGTTGTATGATGCTAGGCAGATTATTTTTTGAAGTAGTCTAGAAAACTAAATTTAAAACGGCAAAAGCCGAGCCACACAAAGGGAACCTAAGCCTGAGAAACTTTTAAGCCCTGAACTGGAGACTCGACTTTCGCGGTCAGCTTGACGCTGATCGATACCATTCTATCTTGACAGGATTGTATCGCATCCGTCGAGGGGTGACGCAAGAAAGTTGCATCTTCATGTGAGGTTCGGCTCCGAAAAGGAGTCACGATGCCACTTCCCACCCCTCAATCCAATTTTGTTCAAGGTTCCGAATCTCATCTTTGTGCCCTCTTTCCGCACCGATACGATTACTTGTGGGCAGAACACCCCGCTCCCGGAGAACGCCCGCAGTGGCAGACGCAAAGTAAACATCCGCTGACGGATCGCCTGATTCAGCAAGGAGCCTTTCTCTACGGCGTTCGCTTCGGCACTCAGACCAATTACTTCCTGCTCGATATTGACCAACACAGCGCCTACCATCCCAGCCGCGATCCCTTGGCAATCCAGCGGCTGACTGCTGCCTTCGAGCAGATTGGCATTGTTGCTTATGTCGCCGTCACCTCTAGCCAAAGCGGCGGTTTACACCTCTACTTTCCCTATCCGATCGCGCAGAAATCCTACCAAATCGGTAGAGTCGTTCAAGCGATCGCTCAGAACGCGGGTTTCAAGGTCAAGCCGGGGCATCTGGAAATCTTTCCGAACGCTCGCCCCTATCAAGAAAAACTCAGCCTTTACGCAGGACATCGCCTTCCACTCCAACTGGGCTCTTACCTGCTCAATCAGAACTTTGAGCCCCTCTTCACCACCGAAGCAGAATTTGTACGGCAATGGACATTTGCCCAAGCGCGAAATGAAGTCAGCATGGAAACGATCGGCCAAACTTGGAAAATCGCGCAACGACAGGAACGAGCCATCACCAAGAACGCCGCGAAATTCCTCAATGACTTAGATGCAGAGATCGAACCGGGTTGGACCGGATATGGTCAAACTAATTGGATTCTGAGCAAAGTTGCCGATCGCGAGTTTATCTTCCGGCATGTGCTCTCAGGTGGAGCACCCCTTGAAGGAGAAACTCTCGTCGCCGCCATTCTTCACGTTGTCACCGCCCTCCCTGGCTACAAAGAATTCTGCCGTCACCAGCAGGACATTGAGGAACGGGTACGAGACTGGGCGCGATGCGTAGAAAAACATCGATATCATTATGGTGGAACGAAAGCGAAACTCATGGGTAACTCTAGTCCGCCATCCAAGCCACTGAACCAAAACGTTCTCAAAGCCGAGGACGCCCAGCGGCGAATTCGTGAAGCTGTCGCTGACCTAACCGCTAAAAACGAACTGCCTAGCGCCATCACTGCCCGACGAAAAGCAATCGAGCGCTACGGCATCAGTCCGACGACGCTGAACAAATATCGATCGCTCTGGCATCCCATCGAACTAGATCACACCCTTAAAAAGCAAGCAGAAAATACCCCTGTCAAAAAAGTGCCAGAAGCCCTATCAAATCAGGAAGTACAGACCCTAACCTCAAATAAGCTTTCAGATGCACCCGCTGCTCCTCCAGAGCAAGCGGGCATCTCCACTGATCGAGTTGGGGGGTGTGGGGGGGATTTTATACCACCAGAATCAAAGCAAAAGCTTTTATCTAGGATTGAGCAAGGGCGGCGACAGCAAGCAGAAACCCAATCCAGTGTGACTTCGCTTGAGGCGAAACGCCAACAACGTGCCGAAGTACAGTATCAGATCCAATTGACGCAATGGTTAAAGTCCGGCGATCCAATATTGATCAAAGAAGCGAGAGGGCGGCTTGGATTGCCGCAACCACCACTGTAAGAGCTTTGTAATCTACTCAATTTGGATTTGCACAAGTACAAGCCAAATCTAGCTGCTTTTGCATTGCCATCAGAAAATACATCATGTAGGCTATTCGTACTAACGTACTATAAGCTTATGACTCAGCCTGCCTCTGATGCCCATTACTTACTTGACCGAGATGAGCTATTACGGATCCGCGGTCTTAAACTTCTCACCAGCGCTCGCGACTATGTGTTTTTTGCCTTGCAGGTGGACTATCCGGGCAAGTTGAACCCTGCCATCGATGTGGTTGCTTTTTGCGAGCGCTGGGAGCTAGAGGAGGGGGATCTGTACAAAGCGTTAGGCGATTTGCGAAAGAAGGACATTGTCGTGTCGATTTCGAGCCGGCTGAATCTTCAACTCTCCTAAATGGCTTTAAGACACCCTGCTCGATCGATCTCCTGTGAGATGCGGCGCTCCTCAAAGACAAGCAGCGGGTCTCGACATCCCAACTAATAAGCCCTAGGCAATTGCCTAGGGCTCTCTTGATAAATATAAATACCAGTGTGAATAAAGGGACTGGCGGTTTTGAATATGTTTCTATCATGAACGGATCCGTTCTCTAGGGCTAGGGGGAACTTACCCAATCTATTCCTACTTTCACTTAGGTGGTCTCTAGCAGCAGCTCAAAGAGAAGAAGACGTTGGAGAGCTAAGCTGAATAACTCCCCTGAAATGAGGGAAGCAACGACTTGGCATTGTTCTGTCGAGTATCTGAACAAGTTATAAGCCTCGGAACTTCTGCGGGTACGGCAGTGAACCAAGCTAGTTCGTGGTGTCAGTCGACCTTGGTGAGTCGAATGTTTAGACACCTACACCGGTTTCGACATTTGAATTTGCCCTAAACTTAACAATCGGCAATTTTCTACGAGGAATTTATGAAGTTGCCTCATCGATTCCTGAGAAGGGCATGTTGAGCTTAGATCGAAGCTGCAATTTCCCTCCCTTCACTCCCAGTCCTATCATTTATGGTTCATTCCCCGACTTCGACTTCAAGATCGCTCGGCTCTTCCCCGATTGACCTGAAGGCAGCAACCCTTTCGGAGCCACATCCAGAAGCGCTTGTTCAACTGCTACAACGCGAAAAACTGCTCAACGCAATGGCGCAGCGCATCCGCCAATCGCTCCAGCTCGAAGACGTGCTGCAAACCGCCGTCACCGAAGTACGACAACTGCTGCAAACGGACCGGGTGCTCCTGTATCGATTTAACGAGGACTGGAGCGGTGCAGTTGTGGTCGAGTCGGTGGAGTCGGGGTGGCAGTCGCTGCTGAACCAAGAGATTCAAGACACCTGCTTCCAGCACACCTTTGCTCCGCTCTACCGCACCGGTCGAGTGCGAGCAATTGAGGACATTCACATCGCAGACCTCGCCTCTTGCCATATCGAACTGCTGCAACGCTGCCAAGTGCGAGCAAATCTGGTCATCCCTGTCCTGCACCACGAGCATCTGTGGGGCTTGCTGATCGCACACCACTGTTGTGGAACTCGCGCTTGGCAGGACTGGGAAGTCGAACTACTCCAGCAACTGAGTGTCCAACTGGCGATCTCCCTCCAACAAGCCGAGTTGCTGCAACAAACGCAACAGCAAGCCGAACAACTCGCGCAGACGCTACAGACCCTGAGCCAGACGCAGATGCACTTGATCCAAGCGGAGAAGCTGTCGAGCTTAGGGCAACTGGTTGCGGGAGTTGCTCATGAAATCAACAATCCGGTCAATTTTATTCATGGCAATCTAACCTATGTCCACGAGCATGTTGCTGCCCTGATGCAGCTGATTGAGCTATATCAGCAAGCCTGTCCTCAACCGGGAGAAGCCGTCTTAGCGCAAGCAGAAGACCTAGATTTGGACTTTATCCGTGAAGACCTGCCCAAAATTCTCACCTCGATGCAGGTGGGGACAGACCGGATTCAAGAGATTGTGCTGTCGCTGCGTAACTTCTCGCGCCTCGATGAAGCCGAACGAAAAGCTGTGAACCTGCATAAGGGCATTGACAGCACGTTAATGATTTTGCAGCATCGGCTGAAAGCGACCGCTGAGCGTCCAGCGATTACAGTCCTGAAAGCATACGGAGACCTGCCGCTGGTGGAGTGCTATGCCGGACCGCTCAACCAAGTATTTATGAACCTGTTGAGCAATGCCATCGATGCTTTGGAGGAGCATTGGTCTGCCTGCTCCAGCCAAGGCAGGGTCGATTTCGCTCCGACCCTAACGATTGAGACGGAAGTGGTCGATGCGGCGGGAGTTGCCCTGCGGTTTATCGATAACGGACCCGGACTGAGCGAAGCGACCTGCCAGCGGATTTTTGATCCGTTCTTCACGACAAAGCCGCTGGGCAAAGGAACGGGTATGGGTTTGGCGCTCAGCTATCAGATTGTCGTTGAAAAGCAGGGTGGGAGACTACAGTGCGTCTCAAGACTTGGACAGGGAGCAGAATTCATTCTTCATCTGCCGATGCGGATGCAAGCTTGAGCAGGCTGTTCAGTAGCATCGAGATGACTGCGATCCACATCGCGAAACGAGTCTCGCACTCCTGCGATGATCCGTTCATCCGAGCTCCGGGTACCATTCGGTCGCTTGAATCGCCTCAATCAGCAACGGCGCCACCTCATCGAGTAGAAATGTCTCGTCTCGGGTAAACGGGATGGGTTTGAAATCAAAGTGACAAATCGTGCCAAAGAGAGTGCCATCAACATCAATTAGAGGCACCCCACAATAGGACTGCACAACCTGGCGCTTGGGATGCCCCTCGACCCGTTCGTCGTGCAGCGAGTCGTCAACCAAAAAGGGCTTGGCACTGTCCCGCACATAGACGCAGTAGGATTCAAGCACCGGTAAATCTGGACAGCGCTCGACCTGCGGGTTTTCTCGGTCAATCAAATGCAGGTTTCGCAGGGTGCTGCCCTCGAAGCGAAACAAGGCTGTGAAGCGGTGCGCGCTGATGGAGTTGAGAAAGCACAGGGCAGCACGCACTCCTTCAGTTTTGAGGAGTTGACGAAAGGCGGTGACGGCGTTGGGGTGGGTGAGCATGAACAAAACTTTTCATCTTGAGGGTTACTCACGTTGAGCGGAGCAACCGGTTGCTTCGCATAGCATAAGAGAAAGATGTCCAGATGAAACCGTGATAATTGGTAGATTTTCTGCGGCTCAAACCTGAGTCGATGCAGTTGCAGCCCTCTAGCCGAGAAGTTCTGCTCGGTCAGCCGTCTTAGGAGTTCTTGTACTTCAGAACTTCTGTAAGCCGATCTCAGATGTTCATCCTTGAAAGCTCGCTTTGTCGTTGATGTTGTGACAGTTATCCGACGAGTGAATGCAGGTTTGAGAACATAACCGAACAGCGATTTAGTCCAAGATTAGTCCAAGCGCGATTGCATCTAGAATTGTGCCAGTTAAGCCATAGCAGACTAAAACTGTCAATTCGTTTGCAAATGCTGTAGCCATGCCTCTAAATCAGAGAGGGTTTGAAAATCCAGTAGTGCTTCTGCCAGAGATTCGATTTGAGCCAGTGATAAGTTGGCAATCTGCGATGACAAGGGTTCAGGTAATACTCCAAAACGACGATTTAATAGACGTAGAACCAACCCTCTTCCTTCTTCCTCGCGTCCATCTTCCTTCGCTTCCTGATAGAATCGTGTTTCTTGAAGGGTTGTAATTCCTAGCATTGCTTCCGCCTCCTGCCGATTTAGATTTGTGAATTTGTAAACCAGAATCGTCGTAATCATTTCAATTATGGCGCGAATTGCCTCTTGAGATACCTCTCCTCGTGATCGCTCTAGCAGAACCCTCGCTACTTCCGGAGTACTCGCTTCATCAACCGTTGTCAAAGCCATCAGCGCCACCCCTAGCGGCAACTGTTCAATCTCCCCCAACTCATCTAAGAACACTCGATGCACCTGATCGCTATTTAATTGCGACCGATAAGGGTGTGTTTCTGTTTGCTCAGTCGAACGAGATGGGTAAATAATTACAGTCTGCCAGTCTGTGAAACGGCTCCGGTTTCTGTAGAAATACAAGAACGACTCACCAAATAGTCGCTCATACAGCACCTCATCACGCTGAAACTGAACTTCGCAAAAATAGACAACTCCAGGCTCAGTATCGGGTGGCAAAAATACGCCATCAATCTCAAATCTGGGTTCTTTCACAGCAACCGAGTCGAAGCGATACTGTCCAGCATTCGAGGGAGACTCTTCTAACAACTCAAACAGTAGCGTTGGAGCCTGTTGGAATAATTTATAGAAAATTGAATCACGGCGCACTAGACAACATCTCCAACTTGTTCATGTCTTTCTGAATCTTGGTTTCTAACCTTCCTCAATACACTGCTCTATTAGGGTCATAACTTCTGGCAGAATATTTAGGAGCTGTTTTCCTTCCTGAGTTGCAGGTGGATCAGATTGAATTTGCTTAAGTTTGGCAAGAGTCTGCTTCAAAAGTACGACACGTGTCGTACTTTTTGAAGATGCACTTCTTATGGATGTGGTGTCTTCTGACAAATATCGCTGAATTGTGCGAAGGTTCTTTCCTATAACGACAGCCAGAGCAGGCATCAGTGGCTTTTGTCCCTTTTTAGGGCGACCTTGAACCTCAACATAGCCTGATGCTTTTAAGCGAGATGCGATCTCCTTAACTTCAGTAGGGGTATAGTCGCGGCGCTGCTCATTTTCAGCGACCTCAATTTGTAGTGCCAGGTCAGGTTCCCGATCGGCGTCAATCGCTAGAGAACGAATCGGAATTTGCTCATTTGGGAAGTGTCGGTGGTAAGCAGTAGGCTGATGCGTTTTGAGATGTATGATTGCAGCAAGCCTATGTCCACCAGCTAAGAGCCGTTTCTGTTTGTCTACAACCAGGGGTTCGATGAGACCTAGAACAGAAATAGATTCGGCAAGAGTTTCCACATGATCAGGATTAAGAGTGCGAGTATTTTGTGCTCTCGGCTGAATCTCGTCAAGTAGTAGTGTACTGCCTTGGGAAAATGAATTGGCTTGTGCTGGAGAGGAGGATAGGGGCTGCTTAGCTCGTGCAGCTGCAATAATTTTGTCTAGATCGGTCATTTCTTAGCTACCTTCCACAATTCTTTGCCAACGGCTTCGTACTCAAGCCAAGCTTCACTCGCTTTTGGGTCACGAATTTGGTTGACGGGAACACCTGCATTCTCTGCTTTAAGATAAGCGGAAAATCGTCGAATCATAGATTTGAAAACAGGAAGTCCTGCTTTCTTAAGAGCTTGTTGAGCCTTCTCGCCTTCTCGACTAGGCTTAGGGGGGACAACAGTAAGCAGAATACGATATCGATCTGTCGGTAAAGTTGTAAGCGTTCCAATCGTAGCTTCAAGGGCAAACGTTGTTGGGGTGCAAGGAATAACAAGGAGATTCGAGGTTTCGGCAAGGGCAGCGAGGTCATAATCAGTGGGGCGCGCAGCGGTATCAATCACAAGGTGATCATAATCAGTGCGAATAGATTCACCATCACAAACGAGAAAAGGAACACTTTTGCCACCACGTTCAGCCCACTGAATGACAGAACGGTTTAAGTCTCCGTCCGCAAGCACAGTTTTGCCGCGTTTGCTGGCGAGGTAAGTAGCAATATGAATAGCAGTAGTACTTTTGCCGACCCCACCTTTGAAAGATGCAACAGTAATAATCATGCCGATTATTTTAGCCTTATCAAGTACAAGCGAAAATAAAAAGTACGACACGTGTCGTACTTTTTACAGAATAGCTGAGTAGATAAAAACTTGGCGCACGCTCTTCAGTTGGCACCATCTTGTATAAATCTGACGATCGATAATCGCAGGTTATACTTTTTAAGCTTCAATAAATCAGGGCATATAGCCTTATCAAAAAAGGGATATCTTTTCATCAATTTCAGCGTTTAAGGAAGAACCTTTATTTTTCTAGCTTTCAGATCCTGCTAAGGAAGAGAACAAGGTGACAAAAAGCCCTATCAAGAAAGGGTCGATTTTTGGCGAAGTACACAAGAACTGCCACCTTTCATCCCTGTGTCCCTTATTCAAAACTTAAGGGGTTTGCTTTGCATTCATTGACGAGATAAGTGAGATAAGTAACAGAACTCGGAAGCGGTTGTCGGTGCGATCTCTTTGTCACGCAAATGAGCGATCAGATTGCAGATGGGACGATCACCGTAATTTCTGCATACCGTGCAAAGTCGCGATCGTTAAACGTCACAATGTGGGTCAGCTCATGCACTAGCATCGCAGCGACCAGCCTTGCATCATGGACATTCACTCTCCCCGAACTGCATAGGTACTTACCAGCTGTTCCCAAGCTGGATAAATCGCAGAGGTGTCCAGTAGTAGGGAGAAAAAGGCTTTAAGCTGATTCACTTCGCCCTCGGCTTCTTCGGGGGTGCGTCCCAGCCCGTTACGCTCTAGGGGGCGGGTATACACATTCCAGAACTCGATCAGGTTTTGCGGCACAATGCAAAGCTGCTCGCCTTGTCCGCGCAGCGTTCTCAAGGTCTGAGCCACGCTCGCATTCATCGGATGTGTCGGATCAACACTCCGCAGTAGCACATTCGTATCGACCAGAAACGGCATCTAGCGGTTATCTCCATAGATACTCTCGCGGCTGATGGACTCATCAGAGAGGGTAGGGAACCCCAGCCCGCGACGAGACTCCACCCATTCGGAGAACCGTTGCCCCCATTCTTCTGGGGTCGCTGTAGCGTGAAAGGGAGGCTCCTGCAATTCGATCAGGTTTTCCATCAGCGTATGTAACTGCGGCTTGATCTGTGCGGAGGGAAGGGGTGTAATTTTTGACAGGAGCGTCGTCACCGTCTCCAAGTCCTCGCGGTTCTGCTCTTCTAAAGACTCTACCCGCTCACTCACCCGCTGCTGATAGTCTTCAAACATCAATTCTGACATATTCCCTCCGGACAACAACGCGATCTCAGTTTCTTTCTTCAGGATATGACACTGTACCAGAACAACCGCTTTTGCGAAACCAGCTTAATCGAACCCCTCTCTTGACAAGTAGAGCCATCTAATTTCATTCACATCCCCTCATTTGCTTCCCAATTAGGGCATAAGAAACTAATAATTTTTGATAGGCTTGCCAATTTCGATCATTTGTAGGTTTTGCCTTACAAAATAGTCAGTGAGTGCTCTTGTGTAATCTTCAGAAGGTTGAATCTCAATAATTCTCAGAAGTTCCTTTCCAGATTTTGAGAGTGCGACTCCGTATAGTTGGAGTGCTTGATCTTCTGATCGTTCACCTATCGGAAGGAACGCGTAATCTTTATTTTGATAGTGAAAAGGAAATGCTACTAAATTACTTACGCCTCCAGCTTTACGAGCAACGCACATTCGGTAATCAAAATATGAGTTGTAATCAGAAATGATCAGATCATGTTCCTGTAAGATATTTAGTTGGTCAAAGTTAAGACCATAGTTCCGAAGCGCATTGGATGCGGCATTACCAGCAAGTGACATAACACGTGCGTCTACATAATGATCTTCAGCTTTTAGACATACGCATAGAGAACAAAGCTGCATAAAGAGAGCAGCAACTCCGCTATCAAGCTCACCCAGCAAATTGACTGTTTTGATCGAGAATGAGGAAGGTTTTTGAATCTCGCCAGCCAGGATACGACCGAACAGAATCTGCATTTCTTCGGTACTTTTCTGACTCGCCTGTTTCTCAAAGTTATTTAACCAGTCCTCATTGATTGGAGGAACTTCCGCTGTTGCATCAAACTCTGGCTTAGGAAGAACTGCTTGTTGTTGAATCTGGCGAGCTGCAATTTCAGAAACCATGTCAAGGTTCGCTTGCTCGCGTATGATTTTCTGACCATATTTTTTTACAGCAGCACGCGCATATTCAGCAGGCATTTCCATCTGCTGAGCGATTTGATCAGCACCTATATCGATGAGTTTTACTCGCGCCTGGGTTTCAGCACGCTTCTCCGCAGCGATGCCCTCAAGATGGGAAACCGGGATATCAATGGCTGCGGTACAAAGCTGTCCAAAGGCTTTAAAGGCATTTCTTCTGACTGGAGCTGGAATAGATGAACCTGTCATTAAATTAGTGACAGTATCTTGAGCGATTTCTATCAATCCTTGATGTGGGTTGTCCTGATCCATGCTAAGTAAGCTTTTTAGAAAGTTTTATCTCGCTTAATACATAGTACAGGATTACTGAATTTAACAAACGCATTTTGGCAAAACGTTCTTATGGGCTGATAGCTATCAGCACCAATAGCTCAATAAAGTGGACAGAGAATGATTGAGATTGGAGTAAAGAAGATTTTTTATAATTCCAATTCATAAATCTGAGCAATCTCCTCCGCCTGAATCCCTAGATACCCCAACGTCTGCTGCTGGGTCGCGTGTCCGAAGGCTTCCATCAGCAACGGCACCGCCGTTCCGCGCTCCATCCGCTGCCAGTAGCCCCACGTCTTGCGGAGGGAGTGGCTGCCATATTTGCCCTTCAATCTCACATGCTGACACCACGTTTTCACCATCGTGCTGACGGTAGGCACAGTCAGGCAGCCACGCTTGCCCTGGAACAGGAACACCTCATCGGGGAGGGGACAGGCTGCGAGGTATTGAGAGATCGCCTTCACCACCGCCCCATTTACGGTCACGCTCCGGAACTTTCCCGTTTTGCTTTGCTTGACTCGGAGCACATCGCCGGGTTGCAGAGATCGCACCTGACCAACAGTGAGTGAAAGGAGTTCATTCGCCCGAAAAGCAGTATTAATGCCCAGCACGAACAGGCACAGGCCACGCGGCTGGTCACGGAGCAATTTCTTGATGCGCTCGATCGCCTTCTTATCTCGAACCGGTTCAACCGTGAGGACAGATCCCGGAAGTGGGTGATGAGGATTTTCGCCTTTTTGGAACGCCATAGCGGCCTCAATTTTTTCACTAAGTCACCATAGCTTCTTGCCATTAAGTTAGTGAAAAAAGGCAGCGCAAAAAACAGGTGAGGACAGGGAACAGCGCTCAACGCCAGACAGGACAAGGAATACAGCCGCATCTTGATTCACTAAGTTCTAGGTAATAGTTAATGAAATAGAAGGAGCAGATCAGCTAGGTCTTCTCTCCTCACAACGGTCAAGCACTATTCCGAAATTACTTAGGACGCTTAGTAAAGTGACCCTTCTCCTCCTTAACACCCGCTCCCTCGCTCTATAACAGAAGTATGGAACCAGAGCTAAGAGTCTTCCACCTCCACGCTCATCCGGGTTCTCTTCGCACTCACTCGCTTCCCAGCACGCTGGAGCAGTTCGCACCTCTACCTCAGTCTGCTGGTGATACCCAAGAAGCGGTGAGTGGCTCGATGTTTCTTCTCGCTGCTGAACAAGGCAGAAACTCTCTTTAACTTTCACAATCCTTCAGGTGACTATGAGATCTCTTCAATCTGTGGCAATGCTTTCGGGTCTCGCTGCCTTAGTTGTTTCGCCGCTGTTCCTCGGTGCTAGCGCGGCTTCGGCTCAAACGGCTCCTCGTTACGATCGCAGTTATGTCGGTGCTGGCATTTCTGGCGGTGTCCTTAGCGGTGGACGCGGCAATGATGACACGTCTTTTGGTGGCAATGTTCAAGGTCGCTTTGCGATTCCGAATGCTCCTGTGTCTGCACGCGGTTCGGTCTTGTTTACAGGCGACAATAGTGCGATCGTTCCAACCGTGACCTACGATGTGCGGTTGAACAACAAATCGAACGTGTATGCAGGAGCGGGCTACTCGTTTGTGCAGAATGGCGGGGTGACCTCGCCGATCGGCAATCAAAATGCACCAGTGCTGACGGTGGGAGTGGAATCCCAAGTGGCGAAAGGTGTCGTAGTGTATAGCGATGCCAAGTATGGCATCAATGCGTATCGAGGCAGTGATGCGGGTGCGCTGAGTCTGCAAGCGGGTGTAGGACTAGAGTTCTAAGCGCGTATCGAGCAAACAAAGTTATGGTCTGAGCTAATAACTGAGGGACGGGGTTCTCACACCTGTGTGAGAACCCTTTCTTTTGTCAGCGTCTGAGAGAGCGCAGGTGAGCTATTGAAATTTGCAGATGCAGTGGTTGCTCGCACCTTTATTCATTCAGTCTGCACATAATACAGCCGTGTTACACACTCTGGCTTAAAATTGGACTAGCGACCGTACTACAACCCCACTCAAACCCGCATTCTCTCGTTTCTGCGGTGGACGGGATGAAGTCCAAGATGAAATCGCTCAAACTCAACGATGAAGAGTGCTTGAGCTGTTCTCTTCACATCGGGACTTCTGCGGAACACGCAGAAGCGCGATCGCTACGAATCAAGCGGGCTTCGCACCCCTCTACCACCACGATTCAAGACGTGCGTGTAAATCATCGTCGTCTTGACATCCTTATGACCCAGCAGTTCTTGAACCGTGCGAATGTCATACCCAGCTTCAGGCAGGTGAGTTGCAAAGCAGTGTCGAAAGGTGTGACATCCGACTCGTTTCATGATTCCTGCTGAGCGCACCGCTTGCTTGAGCGCTTTTTGCACGCCGCTCTCATGCAGATGATACCGTCGCACTAGATTCGTGCGCGGATCTCGTGTCATCCCAATCGCTGGAAACACGAACTGCCAAATCCATTCCTTGTCTGCATGAGGGTACTTCCGCTCTAGAGCAAACGGCAGATGGACCGAACCATAACCACGATCAAGGTCTTGCTGATGGGCACGTCGCACGCGCTCCAAATGCAGTTTTAATGGCTCGACCAAACTCGTCGGCAGCATGATTACTCGGCTTTCGTAGCCTTTCGGATTCTGCACAATCATTTGATGCTGGGCAAAATCAATATCCTTGACGCGCAGAGTTAACCCTTCATTCAGCCGCACCCCACTGCCATACAGCACTTGAATCACCAATTGTGGTACACCCCAAAGGTGCTGGATGACTGCGCCAACTTCCGCTTTCGTCAGTACCGTCGGCAACTGTCTGGGTTGTTTAGCGCGAATGGCGTTAATCGACTCATCCATGTCTAAGCGCAAGACCTCCCGGTACAGAAACAGCAAGGCACTGAATGCCTGATTCTGTGTCGAGGCTGCCACTCGTTCGTGAACGGCTAAATGGGTGAGAAAGGCTTCGACCTCAGCCGCCCCCATGTCCTTCGGATGCTGCTTGTTGTGAAACAGGATGAAGCGGCGAATCCATTGCACATAGGCTTCTTCAGCCCGATACGAATAGTGCCGTACTCGAATCGCATCACGCACTTGATCTCACAGCTTTTTGGGTGGTGAGGTCATTTCGCTCAACGTCAATCTTGTCAATCTGGTTAAACGAGATCTTAGGCAGAATAGTACAAGCTTTCGCTGAGAAGAAATACGGAAATTTTCGGTCTAATGCCCCTGTCGAGGGGTAATATGCGGAATGTGAGTCGATCTAATGTTTCAAATCCCGGCATTAGGCAGAAAAAGTCGATCTAATTCCCCAGTTTAGGGTGTTATGCCGACCACGTTCGGTCTAACGTCCAGATATGGGTGATTAGGCGGAAAGAGTCAGTCTAATAAATAGTTGGGCAGCAGTTGTGGTATCACATACGTTACTGGGTAAGAGACTATATCTTACAAGGCATGGTTAAGGGAGAACGCTGTGTATGTCTGAGTTCGACCTCGAAGTAACGCTGCGCGAGATCACTAAGGAAAACCTGAGGGCAGTCCTTCGCTTGAAAGTAGCCCCGCACCAAGAGCAGTTCGTGGCATCCAATGCCGTGTCTATTGCAGAAGCGCATTTTAGTCCAGAGGTTGCTTGGTTCCGCGCGATCTACGCTGGTGATGTGCCAGTCGGGTTTTTGATGTTGGAAGACGACGTAGCTCAGCAAGCGTACTTTCTGTGGCGCTTTATGATAGGTGAGCTATACCAGGGGCGTGGGTACGGGCGAAAGGCACTGGAGTTGTTCTTCGCACACGTCAAGACGCGCCCTGGAGCGAATGCAGTCGAAACAAGTTGTGTGCCAACCGAAGGTGGTCCCAGACCGTTCTACGAGAAGATGGGTTTTGTTTACACCGGAAAAGACGAGGACGGCGAACTTGTGATGCGACGTGAATTGTAATCTAGAAATGGTAGGTGGGTAGCGATCCGCCCAACAATTCAAATGCAGACGGACGGTTGAAAGCTGCTGGTGCTGAGTTCGAGTCTACCTGCCGCCGCTGATTTGAGGCGTTATGCTGCTTAGTCCTTAATTGAGACGTAGTTTGAAGTTTTTTTTGCTTGTGTTGAATAACTGTATAGAATCGAAATGTATTGCAGAGGCAGTAATGCAAAATGAATGAACTCATATCTGCGCTCGTAGGTGGGATTATTGGCTCAATTTCTAGCGCAGTTCTCACATATGTTTTCACAAATATTCAACAACAGCATCATGCCAGAGTGCAGACAACGATTCAAATGTATGAAAAGTATCAAAGTTCAGAAATGTTATTGGCTAGAATCAAGGCTGAGAGAGTTTTATACGAAAATCGTCAGCAGCTAAAACCTTTAAGCTACACTGAGATTTATCATGAGACTTATGCAAATCATGATGAAAACTGGCTTTACGTTTCCCGAATAGTTCACTATTTCGAGCAAATCGCAATACTGCACCAAGAAAAGTTTTTAGAAGAGCGACTATTTAGATCGTCCATAGCTCCATACCTTCGATTTTGGTATAACGAGTATTTTGGAATAGTTTATGATACCTCTATTAAGAACAAGGAAGATACAGATTGGTGTTCAGGAATGCTCTATCTTTTGGAATATCTAGACAGTGAACCTGCTCCTAGCCCTTCATGGAGCCTTCCTCGCCGTGCTAGTAAGTTACTTAATCGTGCAATTGCTCGTAGGTAGCAATACCGCAGGGATTACGTCAACGTGATCATGGTTTCTAACGTTGCAGAAGTCAATTCCACAGCATAACAATTCGGGTGCAGCGGATTGACCGAAGCCGCTTGTGTAGGATGCAAAGACTCCGGCAACCGCTGACCCGAACCGTTATCATTGAATTTGCTTTTCCAAATCTTGGTTAGCTGCCGCACCCCGCAGAAGTTCAGGAAATTAAGCCCCGCTTCAAATCGCCTTCACTCAAACCAGCGGTAATTTGCTCATGCAACTCCATAGCCCGTGTAGGGGCGCTTGTAGGGCGGATGCAATCCCAGCACAATATCTTCTTTCGCCACACCTTTTTTGACCAGTTCCGCAGCGATGTCCATCTCCGTCATATTGCGCTGAATCCACACTTTGCCATCTTTAATATCTAAGTGAATGTAGCAGTGGTAGACCCGCTTCAGCCTGTCCCATCCCACATCCAGAAGTTGATAGTGATCATGCTCTGAATCAAAGAGCAGTTGACACTCAACCGGGATCTGCTCCTGGTCAGACTCGGCTTGAACCGTCAAAAGCTGGGGCACTACTTGGCGATATTTCTCTAGTCTTTCCATTCGCTGACCACCTCCTTTTCTGGATCATAAACGACCAATAGAATCTGATACAGCTCACTAACTTCTGGCGAGAAGTTAGTGAGATAGAGAAGGGGCTGAACTTGCTTTCTAGCTTGGCTTTCAGCGTGATGATGCTAGACAGGGCTAAAATTGAGGAGTTTCAAACTCGCTAAGTTTAAAAGTAAAATAACTAAAAGTTAGTAAGGTGCGAAAAGAGCCGTATGCCGTTTCAAAAAGGGCAGAATCCGAATCATCCCGCTGCCGGATCAACGATCAAGGTGGAGCCGATTCGAGACAAGAAAGCGATCTCGCGGATCAAAAAAGTGTTGGCAGACCACCCGCGTGATTTGTGTTTGTTCACGTTGGGGATTAATACTGCATATCGGGCAAATGAACTGTTATCGCTCAAGGTGCGGCAGGTGCGATCGCTCAATGTCGGCGATGTGTTGGAACTGAAGCAGAGCAAGACGCACAAGTATCGTCCGGTGACGCTGAACGGCACTGCGATCTCGGCGATTCAGCATTGGCTGGAGAACAGTCAACTTCAGGACGAAGACAATCTCTTCACGGGGCAGCGGGGTTGTTTGACGGTGACGACGGTGAGCACAATGGTGAAGACTTGGTGCCAAGACGTGGGGCTGAAGGGGAATTATGGGAGTCACACGCTGCGGAAGACTTGGGGCTACTGGCAACGAACGGAGCGTGGCACTGCAATTCCGCTGCTGATGGAGGCATTTGGACACGCAACTCAGCGTCAGACGTTGGCGTATTTGGGGATTCAGTCGGATGAGATCGCTCAAATTTATGAACTGGAACTTTGAAAAACTGAGTTTCTCAAAACTCATCCTGCGTTTGTTCATCAAGAGGCTACAAGTCGCGCTGTATGGAGCTTCCAGGCTTTGAGAAATGCCGCTTTTTGAGAATCTTTAATCACCGTTTTTGAGAAGCCTAGAAACGCTTTCTCATTCAGCACTCCCTTCATCTAATTTTGCCCGAACTGGTTCCAAAGTTCGAGCGTTATGGTAAATCGACGACCTCTCTAATTCTTGAGCGCGATCGTCAGTTAGCTACATGCTCTGAAAAGCTTGTATACACGAAGTTATATCTATCTTTATCCGTTTAGTATCACCTCAAACCTTACTACCTCAGAAGCTGCTGAATATCTGAACCAGGTTTGTAGTTAATACCAAATGGTGAGCGATTACTATCGACTAAAATTTCCGGCGTAACTAGGATCACAACCTCTCGGCGCTCAGTCGTTTGGGTTCGACGTTGAAATAATCGACCCAGTAGAGGAATGTCTCCTAGAATTGGCACCTTTGTGACGTTGGACTGAATTTGGTCTTGAATGATGCCAGTCAGAATTAAGGTTTGACCATTCTGCAGCCGGATTCGACCGGTCTCTAAACGACGTTGTAGCAGCAACCGAGCCTGAGAGCCTTGATCTTCAAAGACAGCGCCCGAAGGAGCACTAATTTCAGGCGAAATATTGAGGGTCACATAGCCCTGTGCATCAATACGATCGACAGTGACATTTACAATTACCCCCGCCGGTCGAATGATAGGACGGCGCCTAAGTGGGGGAACCGCACTGCTGGTATTAAGAAATCGAGTATCTTCAATGGTTTCAAAACCTGAAAAAATTTCTTGAGTTAGGTTAACTTGCGCTGAACTTCCTTCTTGGACAACTAAGGTTGAATTAGTCATAATCTTAGCAGACTGATTTTGAATTGAAGCCAGTAAGTTCAGCAAAAAGCTACGGGCTAGAGGCACAGCAACGCCAGCATCTGTTACTGTTCTGCCGAAACTGCCAAAAAATGAGCCGGTTGTATCAAACCCTAGACCAATTGTCTTGCTGGCTTGATACTGCAAATCGGCATTAGATCTACTACTTTTTGTTAGATCAACATCAATAATCTTGATGTTGACTGCCACTTGCTTAGTTAGCACATCTAACTGCTTGAGCTTGAGCGTGGCAATTTCGACTAAACGTCGAGAACCAATGAGTGTTAGCGTGTTTGTGCGAGGTTCAGCAATAACTTCTAACCCATTGAGCAGTCCAGAACTGAACCGACTAGAGGATACCTTAGAAAGGTCAGGCGGCAACGCTGATTGAAGAGCAGTAGAACTTGAAGGCTGAGAACTTGAGACCTGGTTAGGAGTAGTATTAAAAATACTGGTAGGAGAAGGGTTGAATGTATTTCCTGGCTTGCCCATTACACCGCCATTGGCTCCAAGCAGCTCTAAGAATTCTTTTGCGCCTTGGTAGTGAACGTTCTCTGCGGTTGTCGTTGCCCGCTTAATCGAGGTTTGGGCGGTAGCGGTTGAGGCTCTGACATCAAACCCGTTGAAGATGCCTGAATTAGCACCAACACTACTGCCTGTGCCAGAGCCGCTCACCGTTCCTCCAGTTTCTGCTAAGCTCGTCAAGTTCTGAGTTACAACTGCATCAGAAGTCGCTTTTACCTGATTCAGCTGGTATGTTCTCATAAGCTGAGTTTGTGCATCATCCAGGTAAACATCTGAAAAAGTAGCATCTACTCCCGGAGTCGTCTGAGAGGCGGAGGGTGCAGGAGGGGTAGGACTGGAAGGTGAGACAGAAGACGTTAAGAGTCCGACACGGGATGGTTGAAGGGAGTCGGGGGTGGCAGAAACTGCCGATTGATCAGGAGAACTTGAGACCAGAGCAGTAGGGCTTGTCACAGCAGCAGGCTGTAATGGGGTTGCTAAGCGTAAAGTAATGCTTTTGCTATCCTGCCGAACGACTTGTTCGACGGGTAGAGAACGGGTTCCATTCACGATAACGGAAACACGATTTGGCTCAAACTGAGCTACCAATATTGAAGTAATGTCAGGCGTAGGGTTCTCTTGGCGCAGTGCAACCCCTTGAGGCAGATGAAGCTGCGTATTCATAAAATTCATCGTGAGGGTATTCCCACGGCTCACACTTGAGCGCTGAAACTGAGGATCGCCTTGAACCTCAAAGGTAATTTCCAGCGCCGATTGAACGGCTCGAATCTGAATCCCTGTAATCGCTGTTCTCGTTTCCGCTGCCACAGCAACCTGCGTCAGCCATACGAAAGCACTAACTCCCATCAATCCATGACTAATTGAACGATACATTTTTCTGCAACTCTGTTTATAAATCTTATTCCTAGCTAATGCTTGACCGCCCTCATTACAAGCAGTAAGCATTGCAAACTGCTCTTTGTGGTCTGCAGCTCAATGATCGGTGATTACGCTCTAACTTTCTGACAAATTGTAGCAGCTTGATTGGAAGTGCCAGAGTTGGGTATTTATTTCCCACTTTGTTTGCGACTGCCATTACGGTCTATTGAAACTTGAAATCTTTTTCTATACTTTTGGAGCGAATTTAAATCCATTTATTTACTTGTCTACGGATATCCCTTCAGGCAGAACTCAGCTAGCATTCGTTTACTCTCTTGTCTTAATTCTATGCCTAAAGACTAATTTTCAATCAGTTTAACTACCTCGTACAATTCAGTGGTCGAAATGCATCAGTGTTCGCCATGTGATGAGGGCAGTGCGGCTTGCTCGTGATTTTCAGCAGTTCCATCGAGCGTGCCAGACCCGTTACTCAGACTCTTAGTATTTTTCGATTTTAGGCATTCAAATTTGGATCCCGTCACGTGTTATCTACATACGATGGGCATCCGCTCTGTCGAACTCGGTTAGTACCAATCAAGTTCAGCAGATTGGAGCAAAGACCATCAGCTTCACAATAGAGATGAAGTATCTTGAGGAGTGCAATTATGAGGATCAGAGTGCTTTTCCCTGATAAACAGTTAATCAATCGGCTCATTAAAATCTGGATTCGGATGGCTGGAGTCTGTGTTGCAGGATTCCTGACATTTCTTTCTTGTACAACGCTTCCTGCGCTCGCGTCAGACCACCAGGATACGACCTTTCTAGCGACTCAGCGCACCTCTGCGGATTTGACAGACCTGTTCGTGTTTGAGAGTCCAACCGATCCAAGCAAAGTCGTTTTGGCAATGGATTTTGACCCATTAATCACGTCAGGTGAAAACAGACCTTTCGACCCCAGCGTGCTTTATCAGTTCAAAATTGATAACACGGGCGATGGCGTTGAAGATCGGGTGATTCAAATCAACGTGAATGGTAGAGGAGTAGATCAGACCGTCTCAGTTTTTGGACCTGATCAACCCCAAAGAGTCGGAACCATCTCAACTTTACTCGGTACTAGACAGCAAGGTAGACTTAACCAGCCCTTTGCTGGACCCGGGAACTCAACCGTTTTTGTCGGGACGCGCAAAGATCCGTTCTTCTTCGACCTTGAACAGTTCTTCAAAGTGATCCCAGACCGTAATTATCAAGTCCAACCGAATCCGAATCCACCCACAGCCACATCCTTTCGCCCTGCTGGTCAAGCACAAGATACACTTGCTCCCTTTAATGTTCACTCGATCGTCATTGAGCTACCTAGGGCAGAGCTTGGAACCGGGAAGATTGGAGTTTGGATGACCACCAGTGTTTCAGATCCAAGTCGCAGAGTCGGCAATTTCGCCCAGATTGAGCGATTAGCAGTTCCAGCTTTAAATGAACTGTTTATGGATTTCAGCGCTCACAACGACAGCAACATCAAAACTCCAACCGATGATGCTCCAAATCAGGCGAACTTTATTCGCAAGTTTGTTGCTTCGATCGGACGACCAGAAGGCATCGCGAATGCCGTGATCTCGGTGGCAATTCCGGATGTGATCCAGGCTGACCTTTCCAAACCAACCGGAAGCTATTTTGGCACTCAATTAGGTCAAAACTTTGGCGGCAGACGACCGACAGACGACGTAATTGATGTCACGGCTTCTGTCGTCTTTGGCAGCGCTGTGACTGGAATTACTCAGGGTGCAATTCCAGGATTGACCAGCGACAATGTTGGAGCTAATCCTGCTAACTTTCTCCCGACCTTTCCCTATCTTGGTAATCCCCGTTAGTCACTATGGCTCGCAGATCGCTAGGACTGCTACTGATGTTGGTCATCTTGCTCTATTCGCTAGGACAGTCTTCCGCGCTGGCGTTGGGTGTTAGCAAGGCACAAACTGATAATCAGTCACAGATGGACAAAATCTCACTGGTCTTTCCCGATTATTTGGAGCGCTCTAAAATTATCGGCAATTATGAGGAGTTGGTGCGCCAGTCTCCTGATTCCTTTTTGTTCTTACGTTTGCTGGCGGCTCAATATCTCAGGCGCTTTCGTGAAACGGCAGATGTAGAGGATTTGTTGCGATCGGAGCAGGCGGCGCGGCGATCGCTCGCAGTTCAACCTGCTCAAAACGGAGTCTCTTCGATGCTTCTAGCCTCAACTCTACTGTCTCAGCATCGATTTCAGGAAGCGTTACAGGTTGCAACGGCTGCCCAAGTGACTGATCCTAATAATGTCAGCATTGCCACACTGAAGGCATCGATTCTAATGGAACTTGGTGACTATGAAGCCTCTAATCAACTCTTACAAACCCTAGTGAACGAATCGGATTCGGGTCATCATGCGGTTACAGCCCGCTATTTGGAGTTGACGCACCACTTGACTTCAGCGCGGCAAGTGATGGATTCAGCAATGCAGCAGATGGACGAATTCTACACAAATCCGGCGGAAACTCGCGCCTGGTTTCATGTCCGGGCTGGAGATTTGGCGTTTACTGCTGGCGATTTTACCTTATCTGAGCAGCGGTATCGAGAAGCCCTCGACCTTTTTCCACAGGATGTCGCTGCCTTTACCGGGCTGGCTCGTCTCTATGCAGCACAACATCGTTGGCAAGAGGCTTTAGAGATAGCAAACAAGGGGACGGAACGAATCCCTCTGGTGGAAACACTGGCATATCAGGCAGATGCTCAACGAGCATTAGGAGACCAAGAAGGCGCAACTGCAACTGAAGCGTTGATTGAAGTGGTGGCACATCTTAGTAAGGTCAAAGGAATCTACGATCGAGCTTTGGCGGTCTACTACGTCGAACATGGCATTCATTTGCTAGAGGCATTAGAGATTGCTCGACGTGAAGTGGCAGTACGGGATGATATCTATGCTGAAGATACCTTAGCTTGGGCTGCGGCTGCCAACGGTTACTGGCAAGAAGCACAACAAGCAGCACGACAGGCGACTCGCTATGGAACAGAGGACGCTCTACTGCAATTTCATCACGGGATGATTGCGATGCACTGCGGGGATCGTGAAGAAGCGATTGATCGACTAGCTCAAGCACTGAAGCTTAACCCCCGATTTCATCACAAATATGCTGACGAAGCCCGTCGCGTTTTGGCTGCTCTCTCTCCTACGAGCGTTCCTAGTTATAGCTCCCAATCACACTTGGTCTCCTGAATTCTGATAGAAAACCCCTTATGAGAATCTTGGTGCATCGCTTCACCTTTCTTACAACGATCGCGGCGGTATTCTTACTCTGGATGCCTCTCGCGAATGCCCATCCCCTGGGAAATTTCACGATCAATCACTATGCGGGACTGCAAGTAGAGCGGGATCAGATAGGCATTGACTATGTTCTAGACTTAGCTGAAATTCCGGCTTTTCAAGAGATTCACCAATTTGATACGAATCACAATCGTAAAGCCGATCCTGCTGAGATAGCGAATTATCCGATTGATAAATGTCGTGAGGTCAAGTCTGAGCTAGAGTTGCAGGTCAATCACCAGCCGTTACTGATCTCATTAAATACGGCAACAGTTGACTTTCCTCCTGGTGTGGGTGGATTATCAACACTGCGTTTAACCTGTGATTTTCACGGCTCGATTCACGCTGCGCTCGGTAGCACTGAGTTAGGCAACACAAGTCAACTGATTGAGTTTGAGGACAAACTTTACCCCCAAAGACTAGGCTGGCGCGAGATTACGGTAACAGCAGACAGCCAGATCCAGGGCAATTTTACGGCTTCTAGCATCACGAAACGACTGACAGACTATCCTACTGACCTGCTCAGTAGCCCTCTGGATCAACGTGCGATCGCCTTCGAGGTCAATTCGTCCTTACTCGCTCAGCAGACAGCACAGATTCCCACGCCACCGAATCGTTTAGATCAGGCTTTAGAAGGTAGAAGCAATGATGCTTTCACCAGCCTAATCACAATAGAAAAACTCGATGCTCCCACAACTTTGTTTGCTTTACTGATTGCCTTCTTATGGGGTGGGTTACACGCTTTGTCTCCAGGGCACGGCAAAACTGTTGTCGGCGCTTATCTGGTGGGTTCTCGTGGCAAAGCTCAACATGCTCTTTTTCTGGGGATAACCGTAACGCTGACTCATACCGCAGGCATTTTTGCGCTGGGGTTAGTGATGCTGGGCACTTCGCAGCTTGTTCTGACTGAGCAAGTCTATCCTTGGTTGAGCGGGCTTTCTGGTTTATTAATGGCAGGAATTGGATTGAACCTGTTCATCAGCCGAGTGCGTGGATCTCGGGTCTGGCAAGATTGGCGCTCGCAACAGCGCGATCGTAGTCTTCATAGCCATCATCACGGGAAACAGGATCACGATCATAATCATAGCCATGATCACATTCACATTCACAATCATAATCATAGCCATGATCACACCCATAGTCACGAACACACAACCCATTCCCACTTACCACCGGGTTCTGATAGCTCTCCGATTACCTGGTCTAGCATTCTAGGGTTAGGAATTTCGGGCGGTCTGCTGCCGTGTCCTTCAGCGTTAGTCGTGCTGCTCAGCGCAATCTCAATGGGTCGGGTTGGTTTTGGGTTGGCATTGGTGTCTGCTTTTAGTTTAGGGTTGGCAGGAGTATTGACCGGAATTGGACTCATGCTAGTTTACGCTAGAGAGCTATTTGAGCGGCTGCCGCTCCAGTCTCCCAGAAGCAAATTGTTGCCAGCCGCAAGTGCCTTGGTGATGACATTAGTGGGGCTAGGCATTACGACAAAAGTGCTGTTGACTCACACGCTATAACTAGCTCTGCTACCCCTTCAGCATAAAAATCTTGATAGCTCACAGTTTGGAGAAATTCATGAAACGATTTGGCTTAATTTTTCTTATCACTGCTTTGTGTACTATAGCCTCTTTTGAAATTAGCACTGCTTATACTGCAAGGCTGTTCTGGCATAATCTTGGTATGTAGTTCTAGCATTTTTCTAAAATATTCGCGATCTCAAAAACTCTAAGAGGATGTCTGAGAAGACTATAAGCCAGTCGTCGCAGCATCAATCGAATGTTGGCGATGTAGATAAAAGCTTCTGCCGTTTCTGGCAAAATCTCATAGTCCTTGCTCAAGCGGCGACACCAGTTAAACCAGCCAAATGTCCGCTCCACTTTCCATCGCTGCCGAATGGGAACAAAGCCCTTGACTGCATCGGTGCGTAAAACGGTTTCCAGCACCCAGCGGTACGTATCCATCACCCAATGGCTAAACTCCCTGCCTGAGTAGCCGCCATCGACCCAAATCAGCACCAAACGACTGACGCGATGTCGCACTTGTTGCGGTCTTCCTAACACCAGTTTTGCGCCTGCTCGTTCTGGGACGCTGGCAGCAGTGACGACCATCAACACGAAGCCGAGGGTATCGACCAGCAGATGTCGCTTGCGACCTTTGACTTGTTTGGCAGTATCGTAGCCGACCGCAATTGCCGCAGGTGTGGCGGTCTTCACCGATTGACTATCCAGAATCGCGGCACTCGGCGAACTCGCTCGGTCTTCACTAACTCGCACCCATTGATGCAATTGATAATTCACCTGCTCCCAAGTGCCATCGAGTCGCCACACTCGAAAATAGTGATACACCGTTTTCCACTTGGGAAAGTCGCTCGGTAGCATTCGCCAAGCGCAACCTGCACGCAGCACATACAGAATTGCATTCATCACCGCTTGCAAATCTACACTGCGGGGACGACCTCCTAGTTTTGCTGCTGGCAGTAGGCTCGATAGCAGTTCCCACTGGTCTTGGGTTAGGTTACTCGGATACGATGGTGGCATGGCTCTCAAGCACTGTCGAATTCTATTTGTTATTGACAGACTATCGTTTTGAGAGCTTTCCTGCTTCTCAGACATCCTCTAAGGTAAATGTATGATTTTCAAGGTGTCTTGAACTAATAGAAAATGTGTTGTTTAATATGTTGAGCCAACTGTTATTTAATGGTTAGATTAAGCAGTGCCTTAACCGATTTTTCTTAATTGTTTTTTAAGTGTGAGGAGAACCAAAATGTTGAAATTTCTACTGAATCAAGCTTTTGTTAGCCCAGCCGTTTTGGGTACATTCCTAGCTGTTTGTTCCAGCGCGATCGCAAGTCCTGCGAAAACCATTGAGCCGCAAACCGATGCTCAACTGTTAGCACTGAGCGCCAAATCCCAGGCTGAAATAGCCTCTCCCTCACCCGTTACTATCAAGCTTGCTCAGACTCCTAGCGCTGCATCTACTACCCAGTCCTCTCCGACCTCGATTGATGTCGTTGATCGCTACAACCCCGAAGGTCAGCCCAGCAATGATGCGATTTCGGTTGGTCAAGTCACGTCTGTCTCTCAGCTTTCTGACGTTCGACCAACGGATTGGGCCTTCCAAGCGCTGCAATCGTTGGTCGAACGCTATGGTTGTATTGCGGGGTATCCCGATCGAACTTACCGAGGAAATCGTGCGCTCACTCGCTACGAATTTGCGGCGGGATTAAATGCTTGCTTAGATCGCGTGAATGAACTGATTGCAGCCTCAACAGCGGGCTTGGTGAAGAAGGAAGACCTAGCGACATTGCAAAAACTCCAAGAACAGTTTGCGGTTGAGCTAGCGACCCTGCGCGGGCGCGTGGATGCTTTGGAAGCTCGAACTTCGACGCTGGAGAAACAACAGTTTTCGACAACCACCAAATTAGCGGGCGAAGCAGTCTTTGCCCTTACTGATGAATTCGGGGTCAGAAACACAGGTGGGAATAATACTGTTTTTCAAGACAGGATTCGTTTAGCGCTCAATACCAGCTTTACGGGTTCAGATCTTTTAGTGACTCGCCTGACGGCTGGAAACGCAAATGCTTTTACGCTAACGAATCCTAACCAACCGGGTGGAACAAACGCTGAGGGACTTCAGACCTTTAACTTTCGGAGTACAGGTGGAAACCAAGTTAGTCTCGATCGAGTTTCTTACTCGTTTAACCTGACTAACAAAGCGCGGGTTTATGTTGCAGCAGTGGGAGGGCTTCACCCGGACTATGCTCCGACCAGTAATCCTGCGTTAGATTCAGGGACTGGTGCTACGGGTCCGCTCTCGCTCTTTGCTGAACGCAACCCTATCTACTTCATTGGAGGTGGCTCCGGGATTGGTGTTAACTTTCAGCTAACCCCTGCATTTACCATCAGTGGAGGTTACTTGGCAGATAACTCCGATACCACTACAAGTACTATCGCGCCTGGTGCTAACAATCCTGCAAGTAAGAATGGTTTGTTCAATGGCAGCTATTCTGCTCTAGCTCAGGTGACATTCAAAGCAAGTGAAGCGCTGAGCATTGGTCTGACCTATGTGAATGCCTACCGTCGTGCCGCTATTTTTGATGCTGGAAGCGGTGGAAGTGGCTTTTTAGGGACTTTGCTTGCGAATCAAGGTGTCAATATAAATGGTAATCTTGCTCCAGCAAGAGTGAACGCTTATGGTGCAGAAGTTGCATTTAAGTTGAACCCAGGACTCGTTCTCAATGGCTTTGCTTCGTATATTGACGCGAATTTTGTAGGTGATGGTCGAAGTTCACAAGAGATTTGGACTTACGGTGTCGGGGTTGCGCTTCCTGACTTTGGCAAAAAGGGTAATCTTTTGGGATTTGTTGCAGGGGCTGAACCTTATCTGGGCAATGCTTTGCTCAATAGCATACCACTTCATTTCGAGGGCTTCTACAGATACCAACTGAACGACAACCTTTCGATTACTCCTGGCATCATCTATATTGTCAACCCTGGACAAGACAATAGAAACGACAATGTTGTGATTGGCACGCTGCGGACAACTTTTACCTTCTAGCAATTACTTTAGAGCAACGACTCAAGGCAAATGCTAGCGAGCAGCTCTGAGTTGCCTAAGAAAACTGGCTTGAGTACTGAAAGCACATTCTACTCTTGCTTCTCCCCAGCAACAGAGTGAGTACTGCTGCAACTGCTGCGAGTGCTCTAAGGAGGCTTTCAGTGCATCAAGAAGTGGGCGCTAGTTCAAGACTGACAAGTGCAGCATTGAGCTGAAGCATAGCCCAAATCTCCGTCTGCAATCCTGTAATGCTCAGCTAGGATGTGCCACACCTTTAATTGACTGTTGGCATGTTCTGCCGCAATTCGTAGACTTGCCAACATCTGATTACAGTCACGCTCGATGGTGTCAATCGTCGCTTTTGCGGTTTTTTGGTCAGGATACAACTGCACGGATACGATTCGCAATCCCTTTAACCTTTGTCAGCTAAGCATAACTGTTCGGGTAACATCGGAATCTGGTGCTGACTGAGTAAGCGGAAATCATGTATGCGTCCACAGCCGAATAGAATTTGCTATTTAGCTAGGCTGAAGTCACACGCCACATCTTTCTAAAACCTCCGATTTTGAGAGGGTCAGAGGGTCGCTCGAACCTCAACGACAGAATAGGGCTTCTAGTCTCTCTAAACCCATCTCAGTATCAATCCCTCAGAGCGTTTGTATATTAATGAGTTCTGAAGGTCTCAAACTTTACTGAACCTGTCTCGTTTCGGCAGATTTTTGTGCAAATCTAAGGTTCTTCAGCAGCTTACGAAAAAAGCGCTTCGCTGCATCCGTATCTCGATGCCGTTGGAGCAACACCTCCAGCACGTTCCCTTCTGCATCGACTGCTCGCCACAGATAACATTGCTGCCCTTTGAGAGTGACGACCACTTCATCGAGATGCCATTTATCCGCAATATAAGCGCGTTTGCGCCGCAGCTGATTCGCATATTGCTGCCCGAATTTCTGGCACCATTCTCGGATTGATTCGTAAGTGACCTCGACCCCTCGGTACAGCATCATT
Organism: Phormidium tanganyikae FI6-MK23; assembly: GCA_019359175.1. Lineage (GTDB taxonomy): Bacteria > Cyanobacteriota > Cyanobacteriia > Leptolyngbyales > Leptolyngbyaceae > Leptolyngbya > Leptolyngbya tanganyikae. The sequence goes on along the minus strand of JAHHHU010000033.1, from coordinate 3,831 downwards.
TTCTCGATGTCTCGGCCGCTCAAGGGAAAGGTGTAATACAGCCAGACACAATAGCTCATGATTTCGCCGGGAAAGCGATGACGAGAGTACATGAACCGGAAGCCGCGAACGAGGTGGAATCAGTACGATTATTCTACGTTAGCGTTAACTTGACAATACCGTTTCTTCTAGAGTGGTTCTTGAATAGGAAATCTGGATTGCGTAAAAGATCAATTGATCGACAAGCCATTAGAGAGGGCTTGCGGGGAAGTGTTTTTCATAATTGATGTATTCAGGAAGAAACTTAATCGATAGTAATTGATCCATAAATATTTTCCTTTCGACGGAAAGGCTGTTCGACTGGAGCAGTTTGTAGGAATGCAGGAGAAACTTTTCCTACATTCTATTTTTGAGAATGTATCTGTAAAGCAGTAGAATTAAACTTTAGCCAGCTGTTATAGAAATTTATATTTTGAAACTAGGTCGTCATTGGAGACTTTTTCTCAAGCGTGGCGAGCGTTACACGGTTTCGTCAAAATCCAGCCGCCTAGGATGCATTAATTTATCGGATGCTTTATCGGACTAGTGAATTGTGTTATTGCCTCAAAAGTCTCTTCAGAAAAGATTTCAGTGTCTAAAATTTTTGAGGTACATAGCGTTTTATTTGGGGGCTCCGAGAGAAACTCCAGGAGAGAACTCTATAAAGAATTCGGCTTGGCATTGCCATTTTGAAATGCTGAAAACCTTTTTTAGTAATACTTTCAGCTTTTTCATTTGTGTTCTATACATTACAGTTTAGCCATTGATGGTTCATTTGGAATCTGCTATGCAGGCTTTAACCAATTGAAGCTCGGAAATTACGGAGTTTATATTCATTAAGTTTGTCGCATCTGCTACAAGCTTATCAGTACTATTCAAGCGCTAATTTTTCTACTGTCAGAATTAGTCTAGTCTTCCTAAGCCCTGCTATGACTCGATTTTTATCGTATAAGGTTGTGTAAGAAGACCTTACACAACCTTATACGATAAAAATCGCAAAACTACTGTTGTAAAAGGACTTCACCGCTCCGACGTTTCAGAAAAATAAGAATTTTCAGAGGAGTGATGGAAACACTTCTGTTTAAATACATGTGTCGTATACTAATACAACTGTATTTAATTAGCGCCTGATGGTTGTCAAAAACGGTACAAGTCTCGGTGAGGTGTATAAATGCTATATAGAAGTCTTCCCTACAAGGACGAGGACAATGAAAACGGCTATCGTCCGGTATCTGCTGCCTCACCCCGGATTTAAGCTTAATTTTAATGTGGCTGCGGACCAGCGCCTAACGCGGCAACAAGCGGCTAGAGGTCTTGAGCTAGCTTCGACTATCAACGTTGAAGAGTTGAGCGATCTAGACCGTGTTTTAAGCTGGCAAGAGAAAGTTTTTATCACCCTTGATGTAAAACCTAATGTTCGTGGTGTCTATAAATCACATCTCAAACATTTTTTGACTTGGTGTCAGGATCAGGGTTTTTTAAGACCTCAACGCGAAGAGGAGTGGGCAATTCCAGTCTGTTATCCAAGTTTTAAGCGGACACAAAGCTACGGTAATAAAACAGCTCATCCTATTACAAATCGGCGTGTATTAGTACCCTATAGGTTAAAGCTTGAGCAACTTTCGGAATGTATGCAACAGCAGTTCCGAGAGTTTGAGTCCTTTTGGATGGATCCTCATTACAGCGACTATCGCCCCATTTCGGGTGCTGTCGAGGAAATGACTTATGAGATTTGCTTGCGATTTATATTGCAACTCCTGGGCTGGCTAGTTCTTGACAAGGTCGACTACTATCACCAGATGCGCCAACATGCTCACTCTATGCAGGGGAGAAATCCAAGATATGAGTCTGATTGGCTATCAGTAGATCCTCGTCCTCCCGTCTGGATTGAGGAATTAAATAAAAAATATCCTCCAAAAAATCCTGATCAAATAATCCTCGAAGATTTGATTCCAATTATCGATATTCGTTCCAGTAATCTAGATGCTTGGATCGTTGATGATACTTCTCAGCAAGATTCATCTGATATTAGCAATCAAGAACTATTAGACGAAATTCAAGCAGAACTATCTGCCAAAAATGTATCGCTTAGTTTTAGCTTAGTAGCTAAATTGGGGCAAGCATTACAGCAAAATCAGAAGTTCGAGGAGATTAAGGCGTTAAGAAGTATCGTTCAACGAGAGCAAGCCGGGGAACGAGCAAAATTAGCCGCTCAAGAGGCTGTCCAATTGGTTCGTAGCTTCTTGAATAACTACATTAAATGGCTTAAATACCAACACAATCCATTTCATAAAGCGGATGGCTATCGAATTAGCTCTAACTATATTCTGAAGTTTTACCATGGCAGTATGAACTGGGCAAAGTTTCTCTATCGCAATATTACAGATTCAACAATGTACCCAGATTATCGGGATATTGCTGTAATTATGGAGCTTCGCAAGATGCGAAGTGAGGAAGAAAATGCTCCTAGCCAACCTAATAATATTAACCCTGTCAAACGTAATCCTACATGGCAAGAGCTTGGGCGTTTGCTCAAGAAATTGTTGGAATCGTGTTCTCCACGTCTCAAAGTTGATGAGAAGTGGCGTATAAAGTTGGGGAGATTGAGATCACAAGGAGCTGTTGCACAAGATTTTCAACGGTACCTAATTTTGATGTTTTTCCGTACAATTGCTCCCGATCGTCAACATGTTGTGCGAGAGCTGAGAGTTCATGATACTTTGAGGCTCTATCATCTCAATTGGGAAATCAATCAGCATGAGGAAGCGCCTTGGGACTCAAAGTCTAAGCGTTATAAAGTTTATTACAACACTTACACAAAGCTTTATTATCTAGACCCTGCTGATGCAAAAGACGAAACAGGAAATGTACTTCATCACCCAATAGGAAAACCCTTTGAATGGGTTGTTAATTTGGACCCAACACAAACCAAGACAGATCGCGAGAGCAGCTACAGAATACCAAAAATCTACAATCCTGAATTACAAGCATGGCTTTATGGACGGGAGGATTATTCGGAAACGTGGCATAACTGGCCTTCGAGGAGCGGAACAAAACAGAAGAGCCGTTATCGTTTAGAACAATTCAACTGGTGTGGTTTTGTGGTGCCGGAAACAAAGCAAGTGTCGGGTTTTCGGGATATATTTCAACCCAACCACGATTACGTTTTCACTCAAACTGATGGTAATCCATTTAGCGGAAAGTCCCTGCGGGAACTCTATGAGAATATTATCTGGAGCCAGTTAAGAATTAGAGCTAATCCTCATGGTGTGAGAAGTTCTGCAACAGATTATTTTGAACGGCAAGGGATGACAGATGCAGAAAGTAAGTCTCTAGCTACCTTGAAAAATCATAGTCCTGAAATGCAGGATAGTGCAGCTTACAATAAACTAAAAGCTTTAGAGAAAACTGCACTAGCGTCTCAAATGATTACAGAAGATTTCTTAAGAGAATTCGGGCTTAATCCTAATGAGTATGGGCTACATGACTTGGATAGTGATGTTATGAAATAAAGGAAGAATTTTCGGAAGAACGTTGTTGCCAAGGCGTTAAATGAGCTTAACCATAACATGAACTAACTGGACAAGAAGTCCGTTAACTTAAAGGCTTGCTCAGATGCTCTTGGGTGATTGAATAGCGGCTGAACCAATAATTTATAGCGCTTTTAATCCCTGCCGCTTTTGCCAATATAGCGCTACCAAAGCGTATTAGGACGTATATTAGAGGGGTAGTGTTGTGAAGCATGGCTATGGCTGCCCCCTACAGCGAAGATATGCGCTCCAAAGCAATTGCTGCGGTGAAACGTGGTGAACG
>JAHHHU010000032.1 GCA_019359175.1 Phormidium tanganyikae FI6-MK23 | reverse complement strand
AGCTTTTCGATTCAGCCCGGTTAATGCTCGTAGCAGGCGATCCTGGTTCAGTGCGCGTTCGAGGTTAAGCATCTGGCGGCGTAATGCTGATCTTGTCTATTATTACCTATTTCCCAACAAGCCTATTGTTCCTCATCCTGAAGGGTGGGCAGTCAAGAAAGAAGGGAGCAATCGCGCGACTGCCATCTTTGACACCCAGGAAGAAGCAATTGAGTACGGGCGGAATCTCGCCATCAATCAGCGCTGTGAACTGGTAATTTTCAATCGGCAGGGAGTGGAGCGCGATCGCAAAAATTACCGCAATCCTCGACAACCGCGCTTCTATCCCTACTTCATTCCACCGTTGCATCCCTCAGAAAACGTATCAAATCATTAGCAGCACTGAGCTGAGGTGAAAAACATGGATTTTGTAGATGAGGTTGACTTTCTCGTATTTCGCGGGATTGTCGAGGGTAATGCTGTTTTGACGCTGTTCAACTTACTGCGATCGCATCAGAAAGGATTGATCGGTGATGAGGAAATGCAGCGTGAAATTGATTCGTTCAAATCAGAGTTCTATCAAAAGCTGTTGCGACAGAAATAGTTTGACTCGCCAAATCAACGTTTTGGATATGTTTTTCCGACATGGTTAAATGCAGCAGCACAAAGCACCATTACTACTGATCCAGCGAACACAGGGACAAAGAGATAAGACCAAGACGCACCCGTCATCGCACCCACCAACGCGACTGCGCCACCTGGAGGATGCAAAGTTTTGGTCAACTGCATTAACTTGATTGCGGTCGCAACAGACAGAGCGATCACCCAAGGAGCCGTTCCGAAGCATTGGACAAAGGTGACACACACGATCGCACCGATGCAGTTGCCCAAAATCACATTGTGGGGTTGAGCCAGTGGGCTATCTGGAAGCGTGTACAGAATCACCGCCGTTGCTCCAAATGGAGCCGCAATCAAAGGATAGTTTGTGTGTACAGAGAGATAAGCTAGCGCTGCAATGCTGAGAAAGCTGCCGAGCCAGCAACAAAAGATTTGATAATAGGAAAAATGAGGTTGAGTAATGCTTGTCGATCGAGCAAAGAAAGACTGGAATCGATGATACAGCGGAACCTTATATCTCCTCACTCGGTAAAACTTTCTCATATCAGGCTCAATTTGAACTAATGCCAGATTACCGTAACTGACAAGCCCAAGAACTAAAAACTGTAGTTTTTGCTACAAAATTTTCTTATCGAATCCATACCAGTTTGTTTATAGGGTCACGAGGTTCAGCAAGATTTCGATAAGATTTGCACTGCCCTTTTTCGGTATGATTGTCACCGCTCCCGATTTTGCCTTTCTCTATGTTGTCGCTTCTCTCCAGTTTGATCTTGTCACAAGCAACTCCCTCGCCAGCTCCCAAACCTCAGCCACAAACGATCGTGCAGCCTCAAGAAATGCGCGTTCTTCCGGGTGAGTTAGATTCAGTGTTAGTTTTCAATAGCAACAGTCCCGAAGTGGTGCAAACTGAGGGAGTTTTACTTTCAACCTTTCCACCTGCTGGAAAGCAAGTTCCCACCGCTCACCTCAATCAACTCTTTTCAGGACGCTTTGACATCTTCGCACATCACATTGCCAAAGCACTTACGCCGACAGATTTAAGAACGCTTTACATTGGAGTGATTGCGAACAATCCAGGCAAAGAACCCGTAACGATCGACATTCTTCAAGCCGCCAGTTATCTCAGCCAACCGGATGCACCCTTTATTCCCCTGCCTGCTGTTGTGGAAAACGATGATGGCAAAACGTTCTCAGGCCCCGGAAGTCGTGCAGTAGGTGAAGTGTTGCGCGGACTACGGCAAGATATCTTTCCGGCTCAGGTTGTGATTCCGCCTGGAGAAAGTCGGATGTTGCTAAATTTGCCGATTCCCGTGAAGCCATTAACACCGCCGCTCAATGGTCGATCGAGCTTGATGAGACTCCGCAGCACTGGAAAGGTCTATCTTGCAAGCTTGGGAATGTTTGCAAAGCAAAATCCAGATGGAACCGAGCGCGAACCGACTGTAGAAGAATGGCAAACGTTGTTAAATACAGCGAATGTTTCAGAGCCTCGTGACAAAACGCCAACGCCGATCGAGCAAACCGAAGGGAATTTAATCTATGGACGAGTAGCGGGCGTTGCAGTTGGTTCTCAATGGAATGGGCGGATTGTCGATCGCGATCGCGATTCTCTCGCAACTCCTGAGCCGGGAAAAGGCTTCTCATACGGTTTAGCCACCTTGAATCGCGGCACATTAGGCACAAACCAAAATCAAAGCGCAAAGCTGATTCGTCGCTATCCTGACACTGCTTATCAAGCACATGGAAACTATGCAATTCAGTACAGTCTAACAATGCCTTTGCAGAACACGACTGATCAAGATCAAACCGTTGTTGTTACGGTTGAGACACCTCTGAAGCGTGACGATACTCAATCAGGATTGCGCTTTTTGCAGCCTCCAGGAACACAGATGAACTTTCGCGGAACAGTGCGACTGAGATACAACGACGATCGAGGGTTGCCCCAAACTTACTATGCTCATTTGGTGCAACAGCGCGGTCAACAAGGCGATCCGCTGATTACCTTACAGATGAAACCCCAAGAACGACGTTTAGTGCAGTTTGATTTTCTCTATCCGCCTGATGCAACACCGCCGCAAGTTCTCACGGTGAAAACGCTGCAACCGTAAGGACTTGCAGCTTGGCGCTTTGCAGGTGATGTCGATTTTATAATTCCAACCTGCAACTCATAAAAGACGATCGTAGAAATCGCAATTTCTTGAGGGGAAATATTCCCAAGAGTTTGAGCAACCTGTCCTTGACCTTTGAAGTAATAGATCAACGTATTTGTATCCAGAACATACATTCAAAGGCTCTCCCGTAAAACATCTTGTCCTTCTTCAGCACGAATTTCCTCTAAAGTTGGAAAGTCTTCCGCCCAAGTTCCAGCCAAGGAGCGAACAAGGTCTGCCCAAGTTTGCGACGAGATCACTTGCTCGTTCGGTAATTCAGAGTCGATGCTAGTCGAGTGCTTAGAGCGAATGGACTCAGCAAAAGCTAGAATCTCGCTTGCTTGATCTGGGGGGAGGTTCTTGGCAATGGTGTAGATCTGTTCTGCGATCGTCATTTTTCTGTCTCCCAGCCCAGTACGATTTCAATTCATTCAGTTTAGCTCCGAAATAAACGGCTATAAAGAGTTTCATGAGCCATGCTGGCGATCGACAATCCCCATCCACAACTCTCAATCTCAGAATCCGCCAGATCAGCGATCGTACTTTCCCCAATCGCTTCGCCCAATTTCAATAAAAGCTGCTGCCCTGCGGTTTGTCCGAGCGGAATCAGCTTCACGCCTGCACTCACTAAATTCGTCGCCCAACTGTGGAGATGCGCTAAAAGTGCTGTAGATTCATCGATTTGCCAAAGTGCGGCGACGAGCCCGAACGCGATCGCGAAATTACACCCGTCCTCGAAAGTTGGAATCGGTTCGGGGTAGAGCGATCGGAATAATCGTAAAAGCGATCCGCCCATTTGGAGACTTTGCGATCGTAGTTCTTCGGTTTCTCGTGCAGCGGTAAACCACTGATTCCAGTAGAGGACTTGATCGAAATTTTGTGCGATCGTGGCGCGATGCGATCTCACTAACATCGCCGCTTCTAATCGAGCCGCTCCATACTGCAATTCTTGCATGATCCAATGTTCTAGATCATTCACGGTTTGGATCACGCCCGTATGAACCAGCGTTTCTAATCCTTCTGAATAGCTATATGCACCGACGGGTAAAGCCGGGCTTGCTAACTGCAACAGTCGTAACAGTGCTGAATTAGTGAGCGTGTCCATATGCACCGGATTCGGGTTGAAATGGAACCGTTTCGGATTTGATTTCTAGTCCACGATGCTCTAGTAGATCTTGTAGAACAGAATCAGGTAACAGTCTGAGATACGTATCTGTAATTTCTAGTGGAACGTGGCGATTTCCTAAATGGTACGCTGCTTGTAATAGATCTAACAATGCTGAAGTAGTCACGGTTAGAACAGGTTCGGGTTTGGCTTGAATCTTGAGAAATTCGCCTTCGTCTGACTCTAACCAGTCGCCATCTCGTAGCGTTGTGCCTCTGGGTAGGTTCAGGTAAATTTCTCGTCCGTCATCGGCTTGGAAAAGAAAGCGCGATCGAGATCTTTCTTCAGCCGTTAGCGACAGAATGTAATCGGGCGAAGAATGGGCGGAAGTTCGACGGATAAAAGTCGGAGTCACAGTTTATTTTGAAAGACTTATCGTTTTCAAAATATCGCACCCTTTCACATTCGAGCAATTTTGCGGTTTTTATTAATTTTTAGAGATGGAAGCAGGCTTACTTTCTGCTCTAGAAATCGGATCGCTTGAAAAAAACGGGCGATTCTGCGAGGCTTTGGTAAAGTCAAATCAGCGATTGGTGTGAAGATAATGCACATTCTACATGGTGCTTGGATTCCAGATGACTCGACTGACTTTGTGCAGGGTGGCAATTTTTACCTGTGGGTAGAAACGATCGAGAAGCTCAAACCACTAAAATCCCAGCCTTGGCTGCACCCTCATCATTTAGCAGAGAAGCCTTTAGCGACATTTTTATCACAAGAATTCGGACTATCCATCACATCTCACTCGATCTCTCCTGTCTTCTTTCTGCTACCTAGCACCGAGAAGCCTTGCCCTTCGCCTGAACTCGCTCGTTATCTCGAAGTTGACCAGCCTGAAACTTGGGATTGGCAGTATTGGATCGTTCATGGCTACTGCTGTCCGCTTTCCCAGGTGATTAAACTGCTAAATGAGTTGCATTTCTTAGCGCTGCACAATTTAGTAGAAGTGCAGATTGGAGCAGATTTATTGTTCTGGTATCACTACACACAGTTTTTTAAGCATACGATACTCAACGATCGTTATATTCCTGCCTTGAAGTATCGATCGCTCTCTGTCCCAAAGCGAAAGAGCAAGGCAACTCCAACGTTTGAAGTTTATCCAGGGTGGGAGATCCTCTCAACAGACTATGAATCTGAATTAGGGCACTGTGTGGAGCGAATGCCGTTACTGTGTGCAGTTGGATTTCAGGCTCGTCCGGCTCAGAATCAAATGCGCGATCGTATGACACTTCTCCGCCACTTCTCAGAAGTCCTGCTCCACGAAATCATCACACGCACTCCGATTCCTGCCACATTCGAGAAACAGATTGCAAATACTTTAATCAATGATTGTTTCAAGTCGTCAATTGCTCCAGCAAACTATAGCTTAGAACAATATCAACACTGGCAGAACTGGCGAAATCGGATTGCTCAAAGTCAAACTGAATATCTCTTTCATCTTTGTTTTGCGCTTCAATCTCCTCAAGACGCGAAAGACCCTTGGATACTTGAATTTCAAGCGGCTTCTCGACAAGATCCATCGGTTCGAGTGCCGTTAGAGGACTATTGGAACGCTCGAACTGCGAAACGTAAAACTTTGCTGAAACAATTCGGGCAAGACTTTGAGCAACAGCTATTAATGCAATTGGGATATGCGGCTCGCATCTATCCGAAACTTTGGGCAGGACTCGAAACCGATCAGCCGATTCAAATCTTGCTGAGTGTGGAAGATGCCACTACTTTTTTGCAAGAAACGGCTTGGGTGCTAGAAGATGCAGGTTATAAAGTGATTGTTCCGGCTTGGTGGACTCCGCAAGGGTGGCGACGGGCAAAAGTCCGAATGCAGGCAAAAGGTCGTAAATTGGGTGGCAGTGGTAAAAGTAAAAGCTACTTCTCAGCTGAGACTTTGATTGACTATCAGTATGAGCTATCCATTAACGGTGAAACAGTCAGTCCAAAAGAATGGGAACAACTTGTCCAGTCGAAAGCGGATTTAGTGCAATTTCGAGGGCAATGGATTCAACTCGATCGCAGTAAAATGCAGCAAATGCTGGAGTTTTGGAAAAAACATCGGAGTGAAAACCCAGAACTGAGCTTAATGGATCTGATCAAGCTATCCGCAGAAGGAAGCAATGGGATTGAACTAGAAGTCGTGCAGGATTCAACCTTATCAATGATGCTGAATCAGTTGAATGATAAGAGCCAACTTGAAGTTCTGCCTGATCCAAAGCAATTAAATGGAACATTGAGAGCTTATCAAAAGCGAGGAGTTTCTTGGCTGCATTATCTTGAAAGCTTAGGTTTGAATGGCTGTCTTGCAGACGATATGGGCATGGGAAAGTCGTTTCAGGTAATTGCTCGATTTGTTCAAGAGCGCGAAGCCTTGCCCAAAACTCGAAAAAAGACCGCTCAGATTCCACCCACGTTATTAATTGCTCCGACTTCTGTACTGGGAAATTGGCAGAAAGAAATCGAGAAGTTTGCACCACAGTTACGATCGCATCTCCATCACGGCAGCGATCGCGCTCAAACGTTTGAAGCTTTTCAAAAAGCGATCGCAGATTGTGATGTCGTGATCACCTCTTACACTCTAATTCGCAAAGATATCACATTCCTCACCGCTGTCACTTGGCAACGGATCGTCATTGATGAAGCCCAGAACATCAAAAACCCGTCCGCAGCACAGACAAAAGCGGTTCTTAAACTTCCTGCCCAGCATCGTCTCGCACTGACCGGAACACCTGTCGAGAATCGTCTTTTGGATTTGTGGTCGATTTTCAACTTTCTCAATCCTGGCTATTTAGGCAAAGAAGCACAGTTTCGTAAATCATTTGAAATTCCAATTCAGAAGAACAACGATCGCACTAAATCTGCAACCTTAAAGCAACTCGTCGAACCCTTCATCCTACGGCGCGTGAAGACTGATCCTGCCATCATTCAGGATTTACCCGACAAGGTGGAGCAAAAACTCTACTGCAATCTCACCAAAGAACAAGCCTCACTCTACGAAGCGGTTGTAAAAGATATTCTGAAGCAGTTAAACGAAGTAGAAGGGATTCAGCGCAAGGGAATGATGTTAGCAACACTGCTGAAGTTGAAACAGATTTGCAATCATCCAATGCAATTTCTTCAAGATGACAGTGAATTCTCCCCAGAGCGATCGCACAAATTGCAACGCCTCAGCGAAATGATTCAAGAAGCGATCGAGGAAGGAGAAAGCATCCTCGTCTTTACGCAATTTACAGAAATCGGAGCCGCACTCGAAAAGTACCTGAAACATCAACACTATCGAACCTATTATCTGCATGGTGGCACTGCTCGATCGAAACGCGAAAAGATGATTGCAGAGTTCCAAGATCCAGACACAGAACCTTCAATCTTCATCCTATCTATTAAAGCAGGTGGAGTCGGAATTACGCTAACCAAAGCGAATCACGTCTTTCACTTCGATCGCTGGTGGAATCCAGCCGTTGAAGATCAAGCCACCGATCGCGCTTTTCGCATCGGACAGAAAAAGAATGTATTCGTGCATAAATTCGTTGCACTCGGAACACTCGAAGAACGAATTGATCAAATGATCGAAGATAAAAAGAAACTCGCAAGCGCGATCGTCGGTTCTGATGAATCTTGGCTGACCGAACTGAATAACGAAGCGTTCAAACAATTAATCACGCTCAATCGCAGTACGATTTTGGACTAACACTCATGGCACAACTTTCTAAAACATGGTGGGGCAATAAATTTATCGAAGCACTGGAGCGGTTCACAGATGCGGGGCGTTTGAGTCGAGGGAGATCCTATCGAAACAACGATCGTATTCGCAAACTGACGATCACCGATGGCACGATCGTGGCTGAAGTTCGCGGCAACGTGAATCCCTATTTTGGTGTCCACACAGAACCCATTTACGAAACAGAAATTGTGATCCATCCGATCAGTCAGGCGCAATGGACAGCCGCGATCGCATACATTGCCTCAAAAGCTAGTTTCATCTCTAAACTATTGTTGAATGAGATGCCCGACAACATCGAAGATGCCTTCGCACAACTGAATCTGAATCTATTGCCCAAATCGAAAAAAGACTTTCACACGGAATGCTCTTGCCCTGACTACAGTAACCCTTGTAAACACATTGCAGGCGTATACTATCGGATTGCCGCTGAGCTAGATCAAGATCCCTTTTTGCTGTTTGAACTGCGAGGAATTTCTCGTACAACTTTACAGGCTGAACTAGCAAAAACACCGCTTGGGAAAGCCCTTGCCAGCGAACTCGATCGCCAATCCACTTCACCGCATTCTGTTGAGTCGTTCTACACTCGCCCTGGGATTCAACCTGTCCCAACCCAAACAACGCTGAAAGAATTTTGGCAAGGCAGCAAATCGTTACCGAAAGAGATTGAACGTCCTCCTCAAAGCAGCGTGTCGGGCATTTTAGTGAAGAAGCAGGGAGATTTTCCGCCGTTCTGGAACAAGGATCAATCGTTCATTGCTGTGATGGAGGAAGTTTACGATCGAGTCAAATCCAAAAATCGAGAGCTACTTTGAGCATTGATATATTTGGACGGCGGGGATTTGAAGATTTTGGCGATCGTCGATTCCCAACCTGATACATCATAATCGGTGATGCGCTAGACCTGTGGATCAGGTTTACAGAACCTATCAGCAGTGAGGATTGCAGCGAGGATACCCACAGGTCTAGACCACTACCGAAACTGCGAGATGTAGGGATTTTGCATTAATCTGAATGCTTTCCTTGCGGGGCACGTCCAAATAGATGCGTTAGGCTTGCGAATCGATCGCGAATTTCATCACTCAGCATCTCTGATCGATAACGCCAGCCCCAATTCCCTTCTGCTTGACCCGGTGCATTCATTCGCGCTTCTGTGCCTAAACCCATCAGATCTTGAAGCGGAATGAGCGATAACACTGCAACCGAACTCATCGCCAAGCGGATTAAATCCCAATGGATGCCTTGATGACTAATACAGCCGAGATAGCTTTCTAAGGTATTGCGCTCATAGTCCGAGAGTTTTTCATACCAGCCGATGCTTGTATCGTTATCGTGTGTTCCGGTGTAAACGATACAGTTGCGCGAATAGTTAAACGGGAGATAGGGATTACCCGAATCAGAACCAAAAGCGAAATGAACAATCTTCATACCAGGGAATTCAAACTTATCTCTAAGTTCTTCGACTTCGGGAGTAATTACGCCTAAGTCTTCGGCTAGGATTGGGAGCTTGCCGAGTTTACGATCGAGCATCTCGAAAAACAAATCTCCCGGTGCTTCGACCCAGTTGCCATTGATTGCTGTTTCTTCGCCTTGTGGCACTGCCCAGTAAGCTTGGAAACCTCGGAAATGATCAATCCGAATCCAATCGACCAGATCTAACATGGCTTCAAAGCGCTGTATCCACCATTTGAAGTCAGTCTTTTCGAGATAGTCCCAATCATAGATAGGGTTGCCCCAAAGCTGTCCAGTTTCACTAAAGTAATCTGGTGGAACCCCTGCCATCAGTTCAGGATGGCCCGTTTCAGGATCAAGCCGAAAGTTCTCTGAGTTTGCCCAGACATCGGCACTATCGTGAGCGACGTAGATGGGAATGTCGCCAATGATCTGAATGCCGTTTTCATTCGCGTGCTGTTTGAGCTTCATCCACTGGCGGAAGAACTCGAACTGGAGATATTTTTGGTAGTAGATTTCGTTTCTTAGGCGAACTTGGGCATCTTTGATCGCGTCCGGTTTAAACTGCATGAGTTCTGGTTCCCACTCATACCAGCTTTTGCCGCCATTCTCTTCTTTCAATGCCATGAACAGCGCATAGTCTTCTAGCCAGAATGCTTTCTTGGTACAAAACTCAGCAAATTCTCGCTGCTCAGAGGCATGGTGTTTGAATGCTTCAGAAGCTTTTCGCCACAAGGGAGCCTTGAACGCATAAACCCGATCATAATCCACGCCATTCACCCAGAATTCCGGCAGATTGGCAAAGTCTGATTCTTCTAGCAATCCACGATCGCGTAACGCATCTAAGCTAATCAACAACGGATTCCCCGCCATTGACGAATATGACGCATACGGCGAATTTCCATACCCAGTTGGGCCCAATGGCAACACTTGCCAATATTGCTGACCACTTTGCACCAAGAACTCGATAAACCGATGTGCCTCGGCTCCGAGTTCACCAATCCCAAATCGACCGGGAAAACAGGTGGGATGCAGCAAAACGCCGCTCGATCGTTTCAAAGACATAGAATAAACGGGAGGAGAAGATTGAACGCACTGTACCATAGAGCGAAAACGACAAAATCTGTCGAAAGAAGAATCAAGATTAGTTCGGAAATCGTAATTATTTATGGCTCATCGCAATCCCGCTCCCACGGTCGATATCATCATTGAACTCATCGATCGACCTAATCGCCCGATCGTATTAATCGAACGCCTAAATCCGCCGCATGGCTGGGCGATTCCTGGCGGATTTATCGACTACGGGAATTCAGCCGAAACGACAGCGCACAATGAAGCGATCGAAGAAACCGGACTCGAAATCGAAATCGTGGATCTGCTCGGAGTTTATTCTGATCCGAATCGCGACGAGCGACAACACACGATGAGTATTACCTACATCGCTGCTGCAACAGGCGATCCGAAAGCCGGAGACGATGCGAAAAATGTGCGAGTGATCAATGTCTGGGAGATTCCGAAGAATTTATGTTTTGATCACGATCTCATTTTGCACGATTATTTACAGTACAGAAATTATGGAATGCGTCCAAAGCTATGAAGAAAATTATTCGGACTGATGCGGCTCCGGCTCCGGTAGGCCCTTACAATCAAGCGATCGTTGCTCAAGGATTAGTATTTGTCGCAGGGCAGATTTCGCTCGATCCGAAGACGGGGGAGATTGTAGGGGCGGGAGATGTCGTGGCGCAAACCGAGCGCGCTCTAACCAGCATGAAGGCGATTTTAGAAGCGGCGGGTTCGTCGATGGCGAATGTGGTGAAGACGACTGTGTTTCTAAAAGATATCAATGACTTTGCCGCAATGAATGCGGTCTATGCGAAGTACTTTGAGGAAGAAAGTGCGCCTGCTCGGATATGTGTGGAAGTCGCACGATTGCCTAAAGATTTGTTGGTCGAGATTGATTGCACTGCGACGGTGAATGATTAATTTGATGTCAGCCCAACAAAAATTATTTGCTTCGATGCTGAATCCGGGAAGCCCCCTAAGTCCCCCATTCTGGGGGACTTTGAACTGGATTCTTGGCTTAAAGTCCCCCAGAATGGGGGATTTAGGGGGCAGAAGCCGATTAAAACGAAGCGCAAAGCTTTGTCGAACTGCCATTAAGCAGGCTGAACGAATTTCGGTGGTTTTTTGCAATCCAAAATGTTAGCTTTTTGGGCAAGCTGGTCTATAACTGGAGAGACAAAGCGTTTCAGTTGTTACACTCTCAATCCTTATGGACAGTCCACTGATCGGTCAATACGCACCTGATTTTGAGCTTCCCGGTACAGATGGAGCCATTCACCATTTAGCGCGGTATCTCGATCGCCAGAGCGCGATCGCAGTTGTTTTCATGTGTAACCACTGCCCGTATGTCAAACTTTATCTCGATCGCTTAAAGCAGCTTCAGACTGAAGTGCAATCCCAAGGCGTGATATTAATCGGCATCAATCCAAATGATGAGCAGCAATTTCCTGAAGATGGTTACGAAAAGATGCAGACGTTTGCAGCAGAGCATCAATTGAATTTTTTGTATTTGCGTGACATGAATCAGGATGTAGCGCACGCATTCAAGGCATCCAAAACGCTTCATGTGTTTCTGCTCGATCAAAAAGGAATTGTGCAGTATGCAGGCGCGATCGATGACAATGCTCAAAATTCCAGCGCGGTGAAAGTTCCGTACTTGAGAAATGCGATCGCGGCTTTACTCAATCGGCAACCGATCTCGCCTGTTTCTACTGATCCGGTTGGTTGCTCGATCAAGTGGCGCAACTAAGATTTTTCAACAACTTGGCTACCATGACCACGCGGATCGCTCGGTTTGGTTTCAACCGGAGACGAAAACGCTGAGGTTTGCCCAATAGTTTGTCCGTGCGGCAAGTCTGTACCAGCAGACAAAGCTAAAAGATTCTCTTCCACAATCGATCGAGGTTGTTCCCCGATTGCTTGAGCGATCGCAGTTCCCTTCTGATCCATGTAAACGAAGTGGGGAATGCCATCGACGCGATAGTGCAGAATTTCGGGAAGCCACTTTTCGTTATCGACGTTGAGCATAACGAAATTAATACGATCTCCGTAACTATCCTTGAGCGATTTCAACTCTGGAGCCATTGCCTGACAGCTTGTACACCAATTCGCGTAAAACTCCATTAGCGTCGGTTTGCCGTTGGTTAGGGCGACTTCTAAGGGCGTAGAAGCGGCGGACATTTCATTCAGCGAAACGCCTGTCGTCTGGGTTCGGAGTCCCAAAACCATCGCGATCGAAAGCGAGATCGCGGCGATCACGATCAAAAAGTTGCGGACACGAGTTGCGATCGGAGTTGAAGATTCCATAGTTGCCTAATTTCCTGTCTTGCCTCTTTTAGTGTACCGCCAGCACCGCATCGACGAATTCACAGAATCCCATGCCTTCGGGTTGAGCAGTGATGTAAGTCGGTAGATATTTCAGTTGAGTTTGATAATGCTGAATGTTAGCAACACCGATCGACATCGGAAATCGAGCCGAATCAAATAAGCTTTCATCGTTCGGACTATCGCCAATCGTTGCAATTTGTTCTAACTCGTACTGCGAGAAGTGATTGTTTAAGGTCTTTATTAGTCCTTGTGCTTTATCTTGCTGTGCTAACTTGATGTGACATTGAATATTGCTATAAGTGAACCCAAAACCGTTCTTCTGACACAGCACATCTAACTGTTTGAGATCTGAAGTGTTCAATCCAGCGACATCAAATGTCCAATCGGTTAGACGAAAAATGTTGTCGCTTGATTCTTGAATTTGAGGAAAATACGATCGCAGTTCCAAAAATACTTCCGCTAACTTCTGACGATGCAATTTTAAATCCGCGATCGACATCAGCAATTCTTGAGTTTCACCCTGATAAAACAGTCCACCATTTTCTGCGATCGCACCAACAATCGGTAAATAATGCGCCAATCCGCTCACCCATCCCGCCGATCGCCCCGTGACAATTAGCACTGCAATTCCTGCTTGATTCAATCGATCGAACGCTTGCAATAACTGAGGCGTGAATTTTTGATCGATCGTCAATGTGCCATCCATATCAGTCGCGATTAATCGAATCGACTTTAAATCAGAAGCGCGAACACTCCGTGCAGCGAAGCTAGCGAGCAATTTCATTTCTAATTTCCTCATTTTGCAAAATTCACGTAAACATTCATTGTTTCATCTGGGAACTCTGAAAACGAACGATCTTGCCCTGAAAATGCCCTATGTCGCTTCAAATAGTCTCCTCCCCGCTGCTTGCTCAAGCTGCTAAACCCGTCAAAACCCAGCCCGCATCCAATCCATCAGCTCAAACTGGGACAAATGTTTGGATGATGACTTCGGGTGGGCTTTTTTTGCTGCTGATTGTCTTAGGAATCCTCTCCACACTCCAAGCCAACAAGCTGAAGAAGCAAGTGAAATTTGAGGTTCTCAAAAATCGTGAATACCAGAAGAAGCTGAAGTATGCAGTCGAAACGATCGGGAAAATGGAACGCAATCCCGATTTGATTCACTCGCGCGAATTCAACTTAGACTATTTGCGGATGCGAATGGCGGAAGAAGTGTTTCACTTCGCGATCGTCAATCAAATCAAAATTAGAGTCAAAGACAAAATCACAATGGCATTGCGCCCAACTCAAGCAAATCAAGGCGAAATCGGGATTGCCAGCACAGGTCGCCAAGTCGATGAAATCTTCGATGTGCTGCACAAGACAGGCGAAGCAGCACAATCGACTAGAGTTCTATTCCGAATTCAAATCAAGATTCTCAAGCTCCCGACTCAGCCCACATCAGTAACGATTAATCAAATCATCGATTGCTTTGAAACCTTTCTCAGTCCCACCCACGAAAACGATACTTGGCAACCTGCGATCCAAGGCAGAATCGCCAATATGCGATGGGATCAGAATGCAAAACCGACCCCATTATTGGTCTTAGAACAAACGCAAGAAGGGTCAAATGTGACATTCAGAACGAATCGTATGGCGAACAAGTCCTAAGCTTCTAGCGTGGTTTGGATTCGCAAAATTCCAGAACTGCCGTCTTTGCCATCCTTATCGTCGATCGCTTGTTGCTGCCGCTCCGAAGTTGCACGCGCTAACAAGGTATATTTTCCAGCTTGATTCGGCCTCCAGGGATAGCGCCATAGTGTCCACTCGTGCGGCGATTCTGGGCGATTTTGTTCCGCAGTTTCCCAAGTAGAACCGTTATCAGTGCTGATCTGAATCGTCTTAATTGGAGCCGATCGATCCAACGCAACACCTGCCAACAAAACGCCTTGACCCCATTTATCCCGCGTCAGTGTCACTTGATTTTGCTTATTCCAGACTCGCGAATCTTGCACTTGCTTCATCAGCGAATGGGTTGGAATCTCAGCCGTATTCGACCAGCCTTGATTTTCCCAAAATCCGGTTTTCGTTTTCGCGATCGCATCAATCCCGACGATCCATTTCGGCTGCTTCTGCCCAAAATGTCCAGGGATCAAAATCCTCACCGGATAGCCGTGTTCAGCCGTCAACGGTTCATCATTCATCCGATGCACCAGTCGCACATCCGGACGCATGATTTCTGCCACAGGAAGCGTCGTTTCGTACCAATCTGCGCCCTTCATCGCAAACTCAATCGCGCTTGATTTCACGCCTGCTCGTTTCAAAAACGGTAAAAGCGAAGTTCCTGTCCAACGTGCATTTCCGATCAAATTCCCGCCCGCTGGATTGCCGATACATTCCATCGTCAAGTAAAACTCTTCCTGCGGTGCGCTCAGAATATCTTGCATCGTTAGCACGATCGGCTGATTCACTTCCCCGCCAATCCTTAGTTTCCATTTTTCCGCATTGACCTGAGATGCCAGGGCATACGACTGTATATAAAACTCGTCGATCGGCGTAATCAAGTGATCGGGAAGCGGCGCATTCAGATCAAGCGAGAATAAGAGATCCATTGCCTTCGCTTGACAGCCACCCAAAACGCTTGCTGCAATCAAGCCGCCCGATGCTTGACCCAATAGTTTCAGAAGTTCTCGACGGTTCACGGAATTTTGGCGATCAACAGTGAGATTATTCTAGTCTCTGTTGACGCTCAAAAAAGCGTCTTAGTAAATCTGCTCAATCTGAGATCCAGTGATACAGTTGATCAGCGTCATTACCTCCACTGCGTTATGGGTTTACCGCTTCCTGATGGCACGATCGTACAAAATCGCTACCGGATTCAACGAGTCTTGGGACAAGGCGGCTTTGGACGTACCTATTTGGCACAAGACACCAATCGATTCAACGAAGTCTGCGTCCTCAAGGAGTTCGATCCGCAGTCCCAAGGTTCAAAACACGCCCAAAAAGCCGAAGAACTCTTTACGCGCGAAGCGAAAGTTCTCCATCAACTCCAACATCCTCAGATTCCACAATTTCGCGAACTGTTTCAGGTCAAAACGCAGAATCATGACCTGCTGTTCTTGGTGCAGGACTATGTGGAAGGTAAGACTTATGAGGAACTACTCAACGATCGGCGAAATCAACACCTCACATTTAGCGAATTAGAAGCCGTTCAACTGCTTCAACAGCTTTTGCCTGTCTTGGAATATATTCACCGATCGGGCATTGTGCATCGCGACATTTCACCCGACAATATTATCTTGCGAGAGTGGGATCAAAAGCCTGTTCTGATTGATTTTGGAGTCGTAAAAGCGGCTGCTACTCAAGCGGTTCATTCCGCTCAAACCTTGGTTGGCAAACCGGGGTATGCCCCGATCGAACAACTCCACAAAGGCAAGGCAGAACCAAGCAGCGATCTTTATGCGTTAGCGGTCACGATCGTCGTTCTGCTCACCGGACGAGAGGCGCAGTCTTTATTTAATCCACGCGATCTCACTTGCCAATGGAAACAGTACACCAATACTTCGACGCTCTTCGCCCAAGTCATCGATCGAATGTTGAGCAATCGACCCAGCGATCGCTATCATTCCGCGCGTGAAGTGTTAGATGCGCTCACGATGGTTGCTCCCGTGGCGATGCCTTCCGCGCGCTCTGCGATCGTTCCGTCAAAGCAACCCCAACTTGCCCCTCCAACGCATTCAGGAACCGTCGCGCTTGCAGGTAAACGGAATCATCGATCAAGCATGATGACTACCGGATCTTATCCGCGTCCTTGGTTTGAAGCCGCGTTTGATCTCCCGTTAGCGCTGATGAAAGGGACTTACAAGGCGCTAAAAGCTGTATTTCGCTTAATGTTTGGAATTGTGCGATTCACGGTCTTTGGGATCTTCAAATTTATTCTCAAACTGCTGTTCTGGATTCTTGCGATCGTCAGTCTGATTTGGCTTGTGCCGCAAGTCTTTCCGTATGTGGCGAAATCAGTTCCGAGTGTCGATAAAATGCTGCCGAAACCTAAAGCGGTTCAAGCGCTCGACTACGAAGCGGAATGTCAAAAGCTTGGGATTAACTACAACGATTTTATTGCTCAAGTGAATAACGAATTCTATCGAAAATATCCCGATCGACGTGGCAAACCCTTAAGTCAAGGTCAAACGGATGAAAGACTCCGGAGCGAATGGCATCGAATTGCTCAGAATATTTTGAGTCAGAAAGCAAGCGATCTCCAATCTCAAAGAAAACTTGCAGAATATTAAAAAATCGCCCTCGGAATCAGAGAGATTTCGAGGGCTTGCCAATTTACAAACATTAACCGTCTCTAGCCATTCGCCGCTGCGGTATCCGCCGCTTGGACATCAGGCTTCGCGCCCCCCATTCTCACTTCAGAACAGAACGATGCCATACTAAACCCGCCAAACCGCTTCAAAATGCTGTGGCGCAACCGCACATTCGGGCTTTCAAACCACAGCCGCTCTTTGGAATACATCGTGTCATATTCCGTTGTCAGCGTGAGTTCATTATTCTCCGCCATCTCATACCGACCCGCCACCGGAGCTTTCTCCGCGTAACCCATTTCTCGCAGCAATTTACCTTGCATTGGATTTTCTGGATCAGCGATCGGCACTAACACGGTCGATCCGGCGTGCTTTTCCTCATCCCATTCCATCGTGCCGTCCCAAGTTACACGCGCTCCACACAACGCTGTTTCAGGGTCAGCTTCGTACATCGCACAAAGCTGAATCACTGCTGGATGAGATTTATCTAAAAGTTCGATCTCGATCGTAGATTTTCCACCTTCTTGTTGCTTAAACGCGAGATGGTGACTGGTTCGCATCGACGACCATTTACCCGCACTCTGTTGAAAAAACTCGACAATATCCATGAAATAATCCTATGGCTGGCTGATTTTATTCACTCCTTTATTCTAAAAGGTTCAGCCGCACGAAAAATCAGACAGATGATAAGTTGAAGATCCGATCGCACCCATAGGAGCGCACCATGCAAACGCAAGTGAAGCAAGTGACCCCAGAAGAATATCTGGAGCTTGAACGCAAAGCCGACTTTCGCAGTGAATATCGCAACGGAGAAATTGTCGAAATGACCGGAGGAACGATCGATCACAACCGGATTGCTGGAAATGTATATGCTTTCCTGAAATATGCGCTAAGAGGAAAAGGGGCAGAACCTTTTTTCGGCGATCTACGGTTATGGATTCCTGACTATCAGCTTTATACCTATCCAGATGTGATGGTAATTCAGGGAACACCGATCTTTCTCGACGATCAAAGAGATACAGTCACGAATCCCTGTCTGATTGTTGAAGTGCTATCGAAGTCCACGCAAGGATACGATTGCTCTGATAAATTCAAAATGTATCGATCGGTTCCTCAATTCCAAGAGTATGTCTTGATCAATCAATATCAGGTTGAAATCGAACACCATACGAAGACATCCGAAGGCTGGCTACTGCGAGATTATGGAGCCGATGCACAATCGATCCAACTGCGAACCCTACGGGAAGCGGAGCTACCGCTCGAAATTGAATGGGCGATCGCAGATCTCTACGAAGGCGTAACGTTTGAATCAGAGAGTTAACCTGCCTTGCGCTCATTCCAAGGTGCAAAAAGAGGCAGAAGCAATAATCCCGGTAACGCCAGAATCGCAGTCAGCAAAAAGAACGCTGTCCAACCCATCGACTGTGCCCACTGTCCCGAAGGTGCAACCAAAATATCACGACTAAATGCCGCCAAACTCGATAACAATGCGTACTGAGTTGCAGACAGTCCCGGATTGCACAATCCCATCAAAAACGCCACAAACGCCGCTGATTCTAATCCCGCGCAGAAGTTTTCTAAATTAATCGCCAAAATCATCACTGGAAAATTCTTTCCAACTTCTGCAAGTAAAACGTAAAGTAGATTCCCACTTGCTTGTAATACAGCGAAAAACCACAGCGATCGATTCACCCCAATCCGCGTCATAATCGCCCCACCCGCCAGCGTCCCGACAATCACGGCTACAATACTTAACGCTCTTGGTGTCGCTAAATCTTCGGGGCTAAACTTCAAGCCTTTATCTAACAAAAACGGCGTTGCCACATTTCGCAGCAAGGAATCTCCGAGTCGATAAACCACGATAAACACGAGAATTGCGATCGACCTTCCGGCTCCATTTCGCCCAATGAAATCCTGAAACGGTAACACAACCGATTCTCTCAGGGTTTCGGGCGGTCGAATTTGCCTTGTCGGTTCTGGTGCAATGAGTGAACTGATAATCCCGATCGACATCAGTAACGCCATGATCACATACACCCATCGCCAAGGCATCACGCCCGCTAAATAAAAGGTGACTGCTCCAGCGACCAGAATCGCCAACCGATAGCCGAGCAAAAAGACCGAAGCGCCTGCACCCCGTTCGTATTCCTGCAAAACCTCTGTTCGATAGGCATCCGCGACAATATCCTGACTCGCGCTAAAGAATGCAACCACCAAAGCTGCTAAGAAAAACGGGCTAATCGAAAGCGCCTTGAGGGTATTCCAAAACTCACAGAAGCCTCTGAATGCGGTTTCATTCCGACATACTTCCACTGAATTCACGGCGACTTGCTGTAACTGGCTGGTGTCTTGAAATGCCATCCAACCGATCGCTAACAGCAAAATAATCTGACTCACAATCAGCCAGCCGCGTCTGCGTCCGAGCAGCGGGGGCACAAAGCGATCGAGAAACGGCGACCACAGAAATTTGAGCGAATACGGAATTGCCGCAACGCTAAAGGCTGCAATCACTTTCAAATCGACCCCTTCTTTCGTGAGCCAAGCCTGAAGCGGATCTTTTCCAGTTAAATAGAATGGCAAACCAGATGAGAAGCCCAGTAGAATCAGAGCCGCCATTTTCCGACTCTGAAACACTCGAAGATAGGGTTGAATATTCACGGGATGAAGCGTCGATCGAGAACGTTAGCCATCATCGCACAGCGAGCGCGAATTGAGTTTCTCGATCGAACACCCTGTAAGACTGTCCCAGGATTCACCTTAGATTTTTCCGTAGCCGCGCCAAACGCCGACTAAAACGCCTTGAATTTCCACTTCCGAAGCCGGAACTTCAGTGATCGGATACAGGTCGCGATTCGGGTTGCCCGGTTTGAGGATTACCTTGCTGCCTTTGCGCTCAAAGTACTTTAGCGTTGCTTTACCTTGATGATGTGCGGCAACGATCGTGTCGTTCTTAATCGTTCTCGCATCGTTCACGGGATGCAAAATCACAATATCGCCATCATCGATCAGGGCATCGATCATGCTGTGACCGCGCACTTTCAGCGCAAAATGATTCGGCTTCAAGAGCAAATTCGACAAATCGAGATATTCGACTTCCACATCTGGGAAAGTTTCGACCAAACTCGTTGCCGCGATTGCGCCTCGAATCGGTACACCTTGCGGAAACGGATTGAGAATCCGAATCGTGCGGGCTTGCCCCTCTGTCCAACCGATGTAGCCTTTGTTGCGGAGATGCTCCAAGCGGCTTTGGACAGGAGCCGGGGACTTGAGATTCATCGCAGTCATCATTTGCCGAATCGACGGAGCGTGTTGGCGCTCGCGGATGTATTCGACCAGCCAGTCGTAGAGTTGTTGTTGGGCTTCGGTAAGGGGTTCCATAAATTCCTGAGAGGATTACAAATAACTAAGGGATTTTAGAACACTTGTATCACGAATTCACACACTCGTCTAGTAAATTTGTTTATCTTTCTCAGAACATTTGTATCGCCAATTTCAACATTTGTCTAGCGATCGCTGATTGTAGAATTAAGGATGTTGATTAGAGCCAAAATTTAACCATGACAGTAACTCGCGAAACCAAGCCTAGACTGACTTCTCAAATTGTCAGCGGCATTTTATCGATTCCGCCTGTATTTAATCTGGCAAGGGTTCGCGCTCGCAACATGATGATCAAGCGCGCTGAGTCGATCGGGGTTCCTTGGAAAAAAATTGTTGCCGATTTGCAGGCGCGAGATTGGTCAGGAGAATTTGAAAAAGTCAACAATCCGAATTTAGAATATCCCGAATATTACTTACGTCCATTCCATGCGTATGAAGCGGGGAATTTGGCTTGGGAACCTGCAACTGAGGTGGAAGTGGCAGCGTATGCGGTTCATGCCCGGATTTGGGAAGATGCGGGAAAAGATGGCGATCGACGGTTGCGCCAGAGTTATCACGATGTCCTAAAGTCGCAAATTTCAACCGCGCCGAAAGAGATCATCGATTTCGGTTGCAGCGTGGGAATGAGTACATTTTCGCTGCAAGATACTTTCCCAAATTCAACGGTAACGGGTGTTGATCTTTCACCCCATTTTCTAGCAGTTGCAGAGTATCAAACCGAAGACCGTAAAAATATTCACTGGTTACACACTGCAGCAGAATCGACGGGTTTACCTACGGCTTCGTATGATTTGGTTTCGACTTGTTTGCTGTTTCATGAGCTGCCACAGGAAGCTGCGATCGCAATTCTCCAAGAAGCACGAAGATTACTTCGTTCGGGTGGTCATCTGGCAATTATGGATATGA
Organism: Phormidium tanganyikae FI6-MK23; assembly: GCA_019359175.1. Lineage (GTDB taxonomy): Bacteria > Cyanobacteriota > Cyanobacteriia > Leptolyngbyales > Leptolyngbyaceae > Leptolyngbya > Leptolyngbya tanganyikae. The sequence continues at coordinate 15,663 of JAHHHU010000032.1, read as the reverse complement.
ATCCACAGTCTGAAGTTCACGCCAAAATGCCGCCTTACATTCTGACTCTGCTTAAGAGTACAGAGCCGTATTTGGATCAATATTTCGCGTTGGATTTGGAAAATGCGATCGTACAAGCAGGTTTTGCTCAACCAACCTTAACTTGTAACTCTCCGCGCCATCGTACTTTGATTGCTCAAGCGTGTTAGTCGATGCACTTATGGATTGATACATTTTCTTATCAAAATCGACTGCGACAATTGCCGCCTCAACATAAAGTACTGTTTGCGGGAATCGTTCTGATCTTCGCTTTGATCACTCGTCCGATCGTGCAAATTGCGATCGCGATCTGGATGGGTGTTTGGATTGTGAGCTATGCCGGAATTCCTGGCAAGATTTACGGGCGAATGTTGAGTGTTGCGATCGGCTTTTGGTTTACAAGTATTCCAGCTTTGTTAATTGCTGGAGTCGCGCTCTCTGAGCAATCGCGAGTTCAAGCAGATATTGTATCTGGATTATCGCTCGGCTCGTATTACTTGTATCTGAGTCAGCAGGGAGTGTTGCAAGCAGGATTGATTTTTACGCGCACGATCGCAACTGTTTCTTGTCTGTATTTCTTGTTGTTAACAACTCCATTCACAGAAATATTACAAGTGATGAGACGGCTAAGATGTCCAGAGATATTAACAGAACTACTACTGTTAATGTACAGATTTATTTTCATCTTGTTGTCTACTGCTAGTGAACTCTGGACGGCACAGCATTCTCGCAACGGTTATCGAACTTATCGACGTTGGTTTTATAGTTTGAGTCTTTTGGTCAGTCAGCTTTTTCGTAAGACAATGGAAAACTATCAGCAGTTCGTATTATCAACGGCTGCAAGGGGCTTTAATGGAACGTTTCGAGTCTGGTCGCCGCAGCGATATCAAACTCCTCGACGCTATACGATCGAAGCAAGTTTCGGCTGTTTCCTGCTTCTTCTAAGTCTATGCTTCTAGAATTTCGCTCGATCCACTACACCTATCCAGGCACATCCGAATCTGTGATTCGAGGCTTAACGCTGAACATTCCACATCAGAAACGCATTGCTCTAATCGGTCAAAACGGTTGCGGTAAAACAACTTTGTTTCTACTTGCGAATGGATTGTATGAACCTCAGCAGGGCAAAATCTATTGGAAAGGAGAACGGCTGAAGTACAATCGACGATCGCTAATCGAACTGCGGCAAAAAGTCGGATTGGTCTTCCAAAATCCCGAACAGCAAGTGATCGCCTCGACTGTAATCGAAGATATTTCCTACGGTTTATGCAATTTGGGTTGGGAAGAATCGCAAATTGAAGTCGCGATCGACCCAGTACTGAACGAATTTAGCTTAACTGAATTCGCAAATCGTCCAATTCACCAGCTAAGTCTGGGGCAAAAAAAGCGCGTTTCTCTTGCGGGTGTCATGGTTCTGAAACCTGAATTACTGCTACTCGATGAACCGACTGCTTATCTCGATCCACTCCACACTCGCGCTCTTGCTCAAACGTTAGAAACGATTCACGCGACTGGAACCACGATCGTTATGGCAACCCACGATCTAGAGTGGGTGTATCGTTGGGCAGATTGGGTAATTGTTCTCGATCGCGGAACCTTAGCACTCGAAGGCACACCCGAAACCGTGTTCGCCCAGAAAGAAACCCTCGAAGCGCTGCAACTTGGAGTACCGCCTACTGTGGACTTGCTTTCACTACTAGATGAGTTGGAGCAACAAGGAGAAAATTCGATAATTGAAGTTATGAGAGCGAAATTGCTCGATCGTAAAAAATCGTGAATCAAATTACCGAAGTGACTCAATTCACGATTTTAGATTGACCCAGCGCTAATTCATTTGAGCGAGGGTGTTTCGGTATCCTTCTGCATCGCCTTTTTGCAAATACAAATCGGCGGCTCTCTGAAGATCAACGATCGCACTTTGCTGATTCCCTATGCGCTTGAGCAAGATTCCTCGGTGATAAAACGCTTTCGGTCGGCTCGAATCGAGACTGATCGCTTTGCTGAAATCGTCGATCGCGCCTTGCAGATCCCCAGTGTTCATTCTCGCTTCACCTCGATTCTCGAACGCATTTGGGTTGTTGCTATCTGCGTCTACGGCTGCACTAAAATCCTGCGTCGCACCAAATCGATCGCCTAATTTCGCTCGCAATTCCGCCCGTTCACTCAGTGCCGCTGCAAAATTCGGTTGAATCTGTACCGCTTGCGAATAATCCGCGATCGCGCCTTCTTTGTCACCGGATGCCGCTCGTAAATCTCCTCGACTCTTAATCGCAGGTGCAAAGTTCGGATTGAGCTTCAACGCTTGGTTGTAATCCGCGATCGCGCCTTCAGAATTCTCTAATGCTGCGCGTACCATGCCGCGTTGGTGAAAGACGATCGCGCGATCCGGAGTGAGCATTGCCAGCTTGGTTAAATCCGTTTCAGCCGCTTCTAGATAGCCGAGTTTCGCATTCACTTGAGCGCGATTGTAATACGCATCGGCTAGCGTCGGCTTGAGGCGAATCGCTTGGGAAAAGTCCGCGATCGCAGTTTCCGATTCTCCGATTTCGTGCTGAATTGTGCCGCGAGCCACAAAAGCCTCAGCGGAATTCGGTTGCAGTTTAATCGCTTCGTTTAAGTCATTCAGTGCCGCTTGACGATCGCCTTTCTGTAACTTCACAAACCCACGATTCACTAGAGCAGGCGCAAATTTCGGCTCGACTCGTAAGGCTTGATCAAAATCTGCGATCGCTTCATCCCAACTTTGCGATTGAGTCCGAATGTACCCACGATTCACATAGGCGGCTGCCAAATTTGGATTCAGTACGATCGCTTGATTCAGATCGGTTAACGCAGCGGCGGTATCTCCCAAACCAAAACGCGCACTGCCCCGATGAGCGTAGATCATGGCATCAGTGGGATTCATTTGCGCGGCTTGATCGAGATCTTGAATTGCGCCTTGGTGATCTCCAAGCTTCGATCGAACAGATCCCCGACTGATGTAAGGACGCCCCCACGTCGGATTGAGCTGAATCGCTTGATTGTAGGCTTCTAGCGCCTCGCGATATTTGGCATCTCGTACCCGATTTTCACCCTGATTGAAAAAATTCTGAGCTTCCTGAAGGCGGTTGGACACTTCAAGGGTGGGTTTTGGCGCATCAGGTTTGGCATCTTGAGCAAATGCGGGAAAAGCAGCAAGCCCAAATGCGGCAATTGCAGCGGTGACATGACACGAAGAACGACGAATAAAACGCATAGCTTGAAACCTGGTTCGCGCGAAGTAAGGTTTTCTTTGCCCTTAACATTCCCTCGAATCAGGTTTCAAATGACTATCGTGCAATCCGGAATCTACAGATCTTTTTGTTAAGTTGGGATTAACTCTCCGGGTCTGAGCTTTGCCCACTTACCTTTTTCTTCCTTAAAGCTAAGACAGCCGACCACATCCCATTCCATTTCAATGTAGTCACTACGATCGCGAATATTTACATTGATCGTAGGTTCGGTCGCCTCAAAATCGGGCGTTTCGGTTAAATGAGCTTGTTCATGTTGAGCTTCGACCGCATTGTAGGTAGTGCAGCGATCGACATAGTGGCAATTTACGCAAATACACATGGTTTCTAGTTCCTCTGCATCACAATAGAGGGAGTAGGCGTGATCGAGCTTGCTTTTCTGTTACTCTAGCTCAGGCGCATTCAATTTATCATCTCAAATTAGGTTGATTTATGTTGCGCTCGAACGGCGGAAAACTTTTCTCCGACTCGATTTTTTTGTTACATTACGACTTCGATCTAGGTTAGCTAAACGCGTGAATTTGCAGTTAGAACATTATCGCAACGTGGCATTGGTTTCGTCCGCTCTATCCCCGGAAACGTGGCCCTTTGATTTAAAGTGGTTGCCCAAGTCCGCGTGTCTAGTCGGCGGCACAGTGCGAGATGCGTTGCTCGATCGACATTCTGAATATCTCGACCTCGATTTCGTTTTGCCCTCAAATGCAGTGGAAACGGCGCAAGTAATCGCGCGTCATTATCGGGCTGGATTCGTCGTCCTCGATGCAGAGCGACAGATTGCCCGTGTCGTGTTTGAACAGGGCACAGCGGATTTTGCGCTTCAGGTGGGCGAAACGCTCGAAGATGATTTACGACGACGCGATTTTACGGTAAATGCGATCGCGTACAATCCCCACAAGAAGGACTTACTCGATCCGCTCCACGGATACGAGGATTTACAGCGAAAACGACTCAGAATGGTCTCTGCCGAGAATCTGGCAGAAGATCCGCTGCGATTGTTGCGGGCATATCGCCAAGCTGCTCAACTTGGATTCTCCCTGGAATCCGAGACGCAACAAGCGATTCGCCAACTCGCGCCTAATCTCAGCAAAATCGCTGCCGAACGGGTGCAATCTGAGTTGAACTATCTCTTGGGAACCGCACGCGGCACGAACTGGATCAGAATCGCTTGGGAAGATGGGTTACTGCGCGATTGGTTTCCGAGTGCAACGCTCGATCGATTGTTGCAAGTTGCCGCGATCGATCATGTCACTGTGCATTTACAAGAAACCTGGACAGAGTTTTGGTCAGAACTCAGCCGAACGGTGCGCGGTACTCCGAAAGCATCTGAGGCGAAGGGATCAGTCCGAACTTGGGTGACGATCGCGAAACTTGCCAGTCTTTTACCTGACGATCCCCAAATTGCTGAAGCGCAGTTGTGGCGATTGAAATATAGTCGGGCAGAAATTCAAGCGGTGAGTACCGTTGTGAAAGCGCTGCCGGAACTGAGATCAGATCATGCGATCACGCATTGGTCACTAGCTGAACAATATCGATTCTTTCAATCCGTGGGCGCAGTATTTCCTGCGATCGCACTGCTCGGTTTTGCAATCAAACTTCCGGTGGAAAGCGTAGCGATGTTAGTCGATCGATTTCTTGATCTCGCTGATCCCGTAGCGCATCCGAGTCCGATTTTATCGGGGCAGGATTTGATCAGCCTTTTACAGATTCCGCCGAGTCCTCAGATCGGGAAACTCCTCGCCGCGTTGCAGTTAGCACGAGCAGAAGGAAGGATTTCGACTCGCGAGGAAGCCGTAGAACTTGCGCGATCACTGACGTGAAATTTAAACTTCGCGATCGGGCTTTCAAGTTAAGCTGTAGTCTGGATTACGTTTTCGATCTGTCTGAATCGCTGCAAGGGACTAGATAAAACCTTCAGTTATGGAATATAATCGCTAACTGTGTCTAATTTATCAAAGACTGTGACAAGTAAGGGGTAAACAATGGCTAAACGCCGCAACCAAAAGAAAGAAAAAGCTCTGCGTAACCAAGCTTATGCACGCAAATTCCGTAAGCGCACGAATACAGGTCGTTTTGGCAATCGTGGCAGACGATTTGACGGCAACCGCGATGAGAACGAAGGCGATCAAGGTGAAAACCGGGTGTCTGAAGGCGCGGCTGATGTGTAAGTTTGATCGGTAGCGTTACAGGCTGTTCTCGATCGCGCTATGAATAAGTTCATCAAAAAATCCCTCGACTAAAACTAAATTAGCCTGAGGGATTTTTGATAGGAATCATTCCTTATCGAATGAGGCGCGCAACTTCGATTTCGACCTCTGGGAAAGAGAGAGGACAAATTACACCGCTGGTTAACGTGACTTGCGATCGATACTCCCCATTCATCGGATCGCGAAAGACAATCAATTCTCTCGTTTTCAAGTTAATCACCCAGTATTTAGCAATCTTTGCTTCTGCGTAGATTTTGGATTTGATTTCTAGATCTTTCTGCAAGCTTGAATTCGAGTACTCGATCACCCAGAAAATGTTTTCTAGGTAGGGGTGATGTTCATTTTTGTAGACCTCTTCAAGCGGTTGAACGATCGCTAAATCGGGTTCCGGTTCAGAGTGATTTCGCAGCGTGATTGGGTGTCCAACACGCACGATTGCCCGTTCTCCTAAAAGCCGTTGCAAATACCGAGATGAACTGTCGCTTAAACCAGCATGAGGCACGCCTTCAGGGGACATTTCGACTAATTCTCCATTCAATAATTCAACGGGCACAGCATTAAATACGCCCGCTTCTACCGCTTGGTGATAAAGATCGATCGTCCATTTCAGGGTGCTAATAGTCATGCTTTACAGTGTCAACGACTGCGAATCAGTTTCGATCAGTTTAGCCAAATCACGCAGGAATGCAGCAGCATCCGCTCCGTAAATAATTCGGTGATCGCAAGTAATGTTCACCTGCATTTGGCGGCGCACTCCTAGCATTCCATCATCGGTTGCGACCACGTTAGCGCGAGAAGCACCTATCGCTAAGATCGATCCCTGTCCGGGCGGCAAAATCGCGTCAAACGTATCGACTCCAAACATTCCCAAGTTTGAAATCGTGAAGGTTCCAGAACTGTATTCGTCGGGTTGAAGCTGTTTGGATCTTGCTCGATCGACTAAATCTTTCCAACTGCGAGACAGTGAGTAGAGATCTTGCTGTTCCGCGTTCTGCAATACAGGGGTGATCAATCCGCCATCTTCCATTGCGACCGCAACCGCAACATTGATCGAAGCATTAAAACGAATGCCGTTTTCAACGTAGCTGGCATACAGCAAAGGATGTTTTTGTAACGTGACTGCTACCGCTTTTGCTAATAGCGCGGTCATGGTTACGCCTTTCGATTTCACTTGCTTGTAGAGCTTGTCGAGGGCATCGGTTGTGATCGTATAGCCCACGCGGAAGACCGGAACATCCAAACTCGCCGTCATGTTTCGGACGACCGCTGTTTGTAGTGTGGTCATCGGTTTGACTTGACCCGGTTGCGCGGGAATCGGGGCGGGAGCGGGGCGGGGTGTTGGAGCGACGACCGCAACAGGAGCGGGAGGCACAGGAATCGAAGCAGGAGGTTTTGAAAGGGCCGGTGTTTTTCCAGCGGCAGTTTCGACATCTTCTGCCACAATTCGACCGTGAGGCCCGCTACCGACGAGGGTAGAGAGTTCGACTTTGAGGTCTTTGGCAAGTTTGCGGGCGCGGGGAGATGCGATCGTTCTACCGTTTTGGGCGGGGGCGCTAGTTCCATTCGTTGAAGCGGCGACAGCGACGGGTTCGGGGGTAGGGACGGCAACAGGTTCGGCAGCGGGAGCCGAGGTTGCTTGCTGTTTGGCGATTTCGATTTCGGCTTCGGTTTCAGCAAGAAGCGCGATCGCACTGCCGACGGGAGCGGATTCGCCTGCTGGAGTCACGATCGTGGCGAGATAGCCTTCGTAAAAAGACTCGACATCCATATCGGCTTTGTCCGATTCCACCACCACGACGGTTTCCCCTTTTTCAACTTTGTCGCCCGGAGATTTGACCCAGGACACGATTTTTCCTTCGGTCATCGTGGAGCTGAGAGCGGGCATGAAAATTTCGTGGATCATGGCGGTTAATCGAGGATAGGTCTGAATGCAAGTCGTCTGAACACAGACAGTGCAGATCAGATTGTATCGAATATTGGGAGTAAAACCGTATCGGCTACTTCTGTACGGCTGCTCGGATCGCTTTGAAGAGTTCCGCTGGCTCGATCGGTTTTGTGATGTGCGCCTGAAATCCGGCGGCAAGAGCGGCTTGACGATCTTCTTCACGCGCGTAGGCAGTTAATGCGATCGCATGAATCGATCGACCTTCCGATCGCAGTTTGCGAATCAGTTGAAAGCCGTCTTCTTCGGGCATTCCGAGATCGCTGATCAGAATGTCTTGTGTGTCTGCAAGCTTCGATCGTGCATCTTTAGCAGAATTCGCAACGGTGACGATCGCGCCTTGTTGTTCAAGCAAAAAGGCGAGGAGTTCCCGCGCGTCTGCTTCGTCATCGACAATTAGAATCGAAATCCCGGTTAATTGATCATCGGAAGTGCGATTGAGAGGCGCGATCGCGCCTTGCACTGGGGTAGAAAGTAACGGGAGTTCGACTGTGAAAGTTGCGCCTTGATTTTCGCCGGGGCTATCGACTCGGACTCGACCGTTATGGCGCTCGACGATGTGACGCACGATCGCTAAACCGAGTCCCAATCCGCCAAATTGTCGGGTGATGCTGCTGTCGGCTTGGCGAAACTGCTCGAAAACGTGGGGTAAGAATTCGGGGGCGATGCCTTTTCCGGTGTCTTGAACTTTCAGTTCGATCGTGGAATCGTGGCTAGAAAGCTCGATCTTGATTGTGCCGTTCTCAGGCGTGAATTTCACGGCATTCGATAAAAGATTCCAGACGACTTGCTGGAGTCGGTTAAAGTCGCCGGAAACGCTTGTGAAAGTCGAATTTAACCGAGTTTGAATCTGGATATTTTTGGCTTGGGCGGAGAGGCGGACGGTTTCGATCGCGGCTTCGATTACGGTGATTAAGTTCACGGGCGCGATCGTCAAAGCCAATTTGCCGCGCAGCATTCGGGACACATCAAGGAGATCTTCGATCAGTTGCGATTGTAGTTTGGCGTTGCGCTCGATCGTTTCAAGGGCTTGTTGGGTTTGAGTTTCGCCCATCTTGCGGGTTCTGAGCAGTCTAACCCAGCCGAGAATCGGATTGAGCGGAGATCGCAGTTCGTGCGAGACGACTGCAAGAAATTCATCTTTAATTCGGTTAGCTTTTTCTTGCTCCTGTCGGGCAGCGCGTTCTCGTTCTAGCGCATTGTCTCGCTCTTCGATTAGCAGCTTTTGATCATGAATATCGGTACAAGATCCAAACCATCTTAGGATCTTGCCGTCTTGATCGCGCAATGGCAGCGCTCGTCCGATGTGCCAGCGGTATTCGCCTGTTTTGGCATTTCGGAGGCGATATTCGACGTTGTAAGGCTCACCCGTTTTCAGACAGCGTTGCCAGACTACATCGGCTTTTTCGGCATCTTCGCGGTAAAAGCAGTTTTGCCAGCCTTCGCCGTCAGTGTCACCGAGTTTTGTGCCGGTGTAATCGTACCAGCGTTGATTGAAGTAATCATAATAGCCGTCGGATCGTGTGATCCAGAATATTTGCGGCATTGCGTCCGCTAGCGTTTTATAAATCAACTGACTTTCTTCTAATGCGGTTTCTGTGCGCTTTAGTTTTGTGATATCAGTTTGCGATCCGGTGATCCGCATCGCGCGTCCGGTTTCGTCCCAAATGGCTTGCCCTCGATCGAGTACCCAAAGCACCGTCCCGTCCGGGCGCAAAATCCGATATTCATCGCTGTACTGTCCCGAACCTTGCGCGATGTATCGATGAAATCCTGCAAGAACGCGATCTCGATCTTCTGGATGAGTCGCTTCGCACCAAACCGCAACGGAGTCTGGGATCCTTTGATCTATTGCAATTCCGCGTAATTCTTTCCAGCGATCGGAAACGTACCAGTGATTTGCAGCAATGTCCCAATCCCAAAACCCGTCTTGGCTGCCCTGAACAAATCGTTCAAATCGTGCCTCACTGTTTTGTAGGGCAGCTTCTGCTTGTTGGAGACGCTCTAACGCTTGAGAGTAGGTCAGCTTTGGCACAGAAGCCTCTATGCTGCTCTGTTCCTCAGAATAGGGTTGCAAATAGATCTCGTAAGAATCACCAGTTTGAGATCGAGAATCTTCCATGATCAGCAGAAATGTAAGGCGTACCCACAGGGGAATTCTAATTAGACTAACGCTTTGGATAGGGAGGGACTTCTACCAAAAGGTGGAGACAAATCTTCAAGAGTGTCTTTGTTGCTTGAAAAAGTCTCCAATTAGATAGAGTGAGCCGCACAGTACTGTGAGTTTAGATTGCCCGATCGCGCTTTGTAATGCGGTCGAGACATCGGGATAAGTTTGACAAGTTCTTAAGCTCGGACAGATTTCCTGAGCGAGAATTGCGAGTTCAGTTGGATCAGCCGAACTGTGGTCGGGAACGGGAACGAGAAATAGCGAATCTTGCGATCGTAATAATGCCTTGAAAATATCGGCATGATCTTTCGTAGATAACATTCCCATCACCCATTGAATCGGAGATTTTCCAATTTGAGCGATGTACTGTCTCAATGCTTCGGCGCTTGCGGGATTGTGTGCGCCATCGATTAGGATTTTATGATTTTTCCAATTATACCACTGTAATCTTCCTGCCCAGGTTGTGTTTCTAATTCCATTGATAATTGCGTTATCAGGAATGTCCCAGTTTTGTTGGCGAAGAAATTGAATTGCTGCGATCGCTAATGCAGAATTGTGTAATTGAATAGCGCCTTGGAGCGGGAGTTGATATTTCAGTGATCCTTGGTGTGCCCAACCTTTAATCAGTTGAGAAGGTTCGGGGTAAACGGCAGGACAGTTGAGATCGGCAATTCGTCGATCGATTACCGTTTTTGCTTCACTCGGCAACTGTCCGATCACCGCAGGACAACCAGATTTGAGAATTCCAGCCTTTTCACCCGCAATACTCGACAACGTAAATCCTAACCGTTGCCAATGTTCTCGACTGATTGAAACAATCACACTCACTAACGGATGCTCGATCGCATTCGTTGCATCTAATCGTCCGCCTAACCCGACTTCGATCACAGCAACCTCGACATTTTGTTCTGCAAAGTAAAGCCACATCGCAGCCGTTAGCACTTCAAACTGAGTTGGTGAACAAGTCGGATCAACTTTTGAATGAACTTTGAGCAAGGTTTGATAAAGGCTCTCAGCATCGATCGATTGATTGTTGATGCAAATCCGCTCTGTCCAATCGATTAAATGCGGTGAAGTATAGCGTCCAGTTTTATAGCCTGCTTCAGTCAAAATTGTCGAAAGGTAAGCACAAACCGACCCTTTCCCATTGCTCCCTGCGACATGAATCACGGGAACACGGTCTTGTGGATTTCCCAAGTCTGTGAGTAGCTTCAAACTCGCTTCTAAACCGAGATGAACCCCAAAACGCTCATAAGACTGAAGCAGCGCCTCTATTTTCTCAATCGTTTCCAAATTTGCCATACCCGAAAATTGCGATCGCTTAACTCTACAATAGATGACTGTTCACTGCGATCGCTGCTCATGTCTACTGTTACCGTCCGCGTTCCCGCTACTACTGCCAATCTCGGTGCTGGATTCGATTGCCTCGGAGCCGCACTAACTCTCTACAACGAGTTCCAATTTTCCTTAGTCGATTCTGGATTGAAAATTACCGCAACGGGAGCAGAAGCCGATCGCGTTTCACTCGGTTCGAGTAATTTGGTCTATCAAGCGTTTGTGAAATTCTACGATCGTATTGGTCAACCACTTCCAGCGATTCAACTCGATATCAAAATGGATGTGCCACTTGCGCGAGGTTTAGGGAGTTCGGCAACCGCGATCGTTGGTGGATTAGTCGGAGCGAATCAACTAGCAGGATCGCCGCTCACTCAGCTTGAGATTGCAGAATTCGCAACGGAAATTGAAGGACATCCCGATAATGTCGTGCCTGCGCTGATTGGGGGTTGTCGGTTAGCCGCATCGGGTGTCGATCGAGCTTGGGAAATCTGCGATTTATCTTGGCATTCGAGCATTGTTCCGATCGTGGCAATTCCTGATTTTGAACTATCAACCGCTGAAGCTCGGAGTGTTCTACCTGCAACCTATAGCCGTGCGGATGCGATTTTCAATACGGCTCATTTAGGACTGTTAATCCGAGGATTAGAAACCGGAAACGCAGATTGGTTAAAGGCAGCACTGCACGATCGCATTCATCAACCTTATCGGGAGAATCTGATCAAGGGATATGAAATGGTGAGAACAGCAGCGATCGTCTCTGGAGCTTACGGCATGGTGATTAGTGGAGCCGGATCGACTGTGTTGGCGTTAGCGCATCAGGAAAAGGCTGAATCAGTAAATGCGGCAATGGAAAAGGCTTGGATGGATTTAGGCGTTGGGGTGCAGGTGAAAAATTTAGCGATCGAATCTCAAGGAACAAGCTTAATTTACTGATTTTGAAACTGTGTCATTAGCCATGTAGTCATTGCAGATTGATCTTCCTGATCACTAAGCTATAAGGCTTGCTCTAAGATGTCTAGCTTCAAACCGGGAAGAATGACCGATTCTCGAATGCGGCGAATTGTGCCATCCGGTGCAAGTGGGAATGCGGCGAATTGTGCCATCCGGTGCAAGTGGGAATGCAAGAATCTGCTTTTTCTGGACATTAATGCTCCAATGCTCAGGAATACCCAGGTCTTCGTATTGCAGGCGCTTTTCCCCAGATTATCAGAAAGTGAAGTATCTGAAATCTCAATCACTAAGTCTGGCAAAGGGTAGACATTCAAATCACAACTCGTGTTCCGCGAGGAATTGCCTTTTATTACAGTTGTCGTTGATGCGTTGGCGTTAGTACGATCCTATTTATGGGTACCGCGACTTTTTGAGAGGTCGGGGTGTGAGCGTGACCTGATTAAAGTCCCAAGCCAGGTGTTTAGCTGTTAGCTGGAGGCACTTTGCTATGCTGCCTAATGGATAAAGTCGAGCTAAAGAACTTTTTGAGAAATATTACTGTACTAATATTGGCTCTCGATCAGAAGTTACAGAAATCTCGAGCGGATCATAACCAAGCTGTTGACTAATCTTCTCTCTTGCCAATGCACGGTACTGCCAGAAATGCTCCCCAGCCGCACACAACCCTAAGTACAGACTGAGACTCTGTGGTTTCTTGAGCAGAAGAACCCAGAGCTGATACCAAAATTGTCCTCGAATTTCGGGTCGGCGGATTCCTTGATGCCAAATAAGTTGGGTAACCAATCGTACACCTGTGCTTAAGGGGAATAGTCTTGTTTGCTTTCGACTCGTCAGAGTACGGATTTGAAGACATTGCTGAAAGCAGCGTTTGAGATAACGCTGAGGGTCATACAACTCCCAGAAGCCTTCGACATATTCGCTGGCAATCTCTGCGATCGGCCGAGTTGGAATGAAATTCATCAGAGTATTCTGGTCGCCTGTCAGATGGCTGTTGCTTTCAATGAGACGCTGCTCTTTTTTCAGTCGCTCCCATAGTGCTGTGTTAGGTAGAGCCTGAAGAATGCCTAACATGGGTTGAGGGATACTAGTTTGTTCAACAAACTCTTGAATTCGATCGCCTGCTCCTGCTTTCTCTCCATCAAATCCAAGAATAAATCCTGCATAGATTAGTAACCCTGCCTTATTGATCTTGTCACAAGCTTCCACCAAAGGATTGCGGGTATTTTGCAATTTACGGGTAACATGTAAACTCTCCTGGTCAGGCGTTTCAATGCCTAAGAAAACGGCAAAAAAGCCTGCTTCACCCATGAGTTGAAGTAATTCATCATCTTCCGCCAGGTTGACTGAGGCTTCTGTAATGAAGGTGAATGGATAATCGCGCTGCTGCATCCAGGGAATCAGTTCTCTGAGGAAGCGTTTAACGTTCCTCTGATTACCAATAAAATTATCGTCTACGACAAAAAGCGAACCACGCCAACCTAGATCATAAAGAGTCTGCAGCTCAGCTAAAGCTTGGCTCGGTTCTTTAGTTCGGGGTTTACGCCCATAGAGCGAAATGATGTCACAAAACTCGCAGTTGAACGGACACCCACGCGAAAACTGAATTGCCATCATCAAGTAGGCATCCCGTTTAAGCAAATCAAAGCGTGGCATAGGGCTTTGAGTCACGTCTGGTTTCTCAGATGATCGAAATATCCCCTGTGTATCGCCCCGCTCAATTGCTTCCAGGAATTTGGGAACGGTCATCTCCCCTTCATCCAAGATCAGGAAATGAGCATCAGCGTCTAAGGCATCTTGAGGAACCGAGGTCGGATAAGGTCCACCGACAGCTACTTTCTTACCTAACTGAACGGCTTTTTGAATTAGCGCCTGAAACTCCAATTTCTGAGCAATCATGGCGGAAAGAATGACTAGATCACACCATTCCCAGTCTGCTTGGCTTTCGCAAGCAACATTGCGATCGTAAAACCGGATATCCCAGTCTGACGGTAGTAGTGCAGCAACCGTAATAATTCCTAAAGGTGGAATCACTGCTTTCAGTCCAGCAATTTCCATGAAGCGATCGTAAGACCAGAAAGACTGGGGAAATTGAGGATAGAGCAACAATGCTTTCATAAAGTTCTGTGATGACTTAAGTTGACTCTAATACGATGCGAAGCTTCAAAGAATTACACTATTCAATTAGGCTCTGAGCAGGCTTCGTTGCGTCTCCGCAACGACATTGGGTAGGCATTGACTCGTGGCAGTGAACATCGCTAATACATAGCTCATAAAGAAGTTAATTTCGGGGCGCAATGATCAAAGCTAATCTATTCCAATACTTCGGACAGATTTTGAGCAGATTTTCAGGCTCAAACCCTGATTCGCCTGTTGGACAGGATCTTATTAAAGTCAGGAATAGAGCCAACCTTGAAAAATAGCTCAATTCTAGAATGTAACCTCTAAGAGCTTTTTGAAATCGTTCAAAAAACTGTCTAGACTGTTGTTATTCAAGACATCTGTTAATTACAGGAAACCTTATATCAATCGAATCTATAACTTCATCGACCTAAAGTAAGAGGTTTTATCGCAAAGAATTTTTAAGTGACAGAGGAAGGGACTAGCAACGCCTAAAACCACAATGTACTACGACAAATCTGGCTGAAATTCATTTGATCCAGCCTTGCGGTATGAACAGCCATCGCGTCCCTTGATTCGGATGCCTTTAAGCGCTGCATAGAGTGCAACACTCATCGTAATGTGGTGTGATCTTCGGAATGGTCAGCGCCAGTAGACATAGCTCAAATCTCATCCTTTTTTGATGGTAGTAGCCTTTGAGCTTGCTAAAGGCAGGAGCGTCCGCAATCTGGACGAACTCATCTCATGAAGCAGAAATCCAAGTGTCGATCGAGATTTGAGTTTCCAATAAAGTCATCACACTAGCCCACGAGCGATCGTTCCCTTCATTTTACACGCCGCTCCTTTACACTAAAAGTGAAGTTTACCGCAGAGATTCATGCTGAAGCGTATTGTCACATTGTTCTTGATTGGATCACTTTGCTGGTTCGGTGTTGTTCCAAATGCGATCGCACTTCCATTCAATCCGGCGATCGCAACTTTGTTTTCTTTCTCAGGCACTCGCCCGTCAAATTTGGGCTTAACAAACGATCTCTTTGCAGATTGTCCCAGTACTCCGAATTGTGTTAGCAGTTTCAGCACTGATCCGACTCATGCGATCGAGCCGATTCGCTATTCGGTTGCGCCTGACAAAGCGATCGCAAACTTGAAACAAACGATCGAGTCTTTACCTCGAACCAAGATTGTTCAAGCCTCTGACAACTATGTCTATGCAGAGTTCACCAGCAAACTGATGGGCTTTGTGGATGATGTTGAGTTTTATCTGGACAAAGCAGCGAATGTGATTCAAGTCCGATCGGCATCGCGACTTGGGGAATCGGATCTTGGTGTGAATCGGCAACGGATCGAGTCGATTCGCGCTCAACTTACATCAAAACTCATCAAGCTGAAATAGAAGCTGAGTATCAACAAGTTTTGCAGATTGCAGAAAGCGATCGACACTATTGGGAAGAACGCAATCGAGAACACTTTGCCCGTCTTGCTGCGATGCCTCCCAAATCGGATCAAGAAGCTGTTCGTGCCAAACTTCAAGCTTGGAAAGGGGAGCAACCCAAATGTGCAAAAGACTCAAGCTGCTCAGGTTGCATTGAGATAAACACAGCGCAACTTGAGCATCTGATTGACATTCTCCCGCTTCCCCTGTGCTCCCGACCG
>JAHHHU010000031.1 GCA_019359175.1 Phormidium tanganyikae FI6-MK23 | reverse complement strand
GCAGATCGACCGGTGATTGAAACGGTCGGGAGCACAGGGGAAGCGGGAGAATGTCAATCAGATGCTCAAGTTGCGCTGTGTTTATCTCAATGCAACCTGAGCAGCTTGAGTCTTTTGCACATTTGGGATGCTCCCGATCGTATTCTACCCGTGAGCTTTACCCGCACCCAAATAGAGTTCTGCCACTCTCGGATTGTTGAGCAACTCTGAACCGATGCCTTCAAAGCGATCGCGTCCCGATTCTAAGACATAACCTCGATCTGCCATTTCCAAAGCTTTACGGGCATTTTGTTCAACTAAGACGATCGCAGTTCCATCGCGATTAATCTCCCGAATCTGCTCAAAAACACTATTTACTAAGATGGGAGACAATGCTGCTGAAGGTTCATCCAGTAGCAACAAATTTGGTTTCAGCATTAATGCTTTTCCCATTGCTAGCATTTGCCGTTCTCCGCCCGAAAGCGTTCCTGCTCGCTGCTTTCGCCGTTCTGCTAGTCTAGGAAACCGCTGATAGACTTCATCTTTGAGCGGCTGAAGCGGCACGTCTCGCACAAATGCCCCCATTTCGAGATTTTCTTCGATCGTCAAAGAGGGAAACACATTCGCAAGCTGTGGAACGTAGGACATTCCTCGCTGAACAATTTGATCCGATCGTAGTCCTGCAATTTCATTTCCATTGAAGCGAATGTTCCCGATGTGCGGCTTCAGCAACCCGAATACGGTCTTTGCAAGCGTTGATTTTCCGGCTCCATTCGGCCCAATGATCGCCACTAACTCACCCGGATAAACCTTCATATTTGCGCCTTGCAAAATATCAAGATCTTTAACGTAACCCGCGTGAACGTTTTGAACTTCAAGGATCGGAGAAGTCATAGGAAGAGTGAAAGAAGAACTTAAAATCAAACTCTATCACTCTTGTACAGTTTTCTCATGCGATCGCTAGCTTCATCCGGCAAACTCGATACCAAATTGTTAAACTACGACGGTCTAGAATCAAGCTCTTCAGGAATCTTATGTCAGACTCGCTAGAACAGTACATTCGCTATTCGGATGCCGTTGAAGTAAAACAACCCGACGAAGATAGGCTCATCCGCGAAACGCTTGACTCGGTGAGTCGGATGGGACAAAAGGTGTTTGATAAGCATCGTCATGCCATGCGCGGCGCTCATGCCAAGGGGCACGGAGGACTCAAGGGAGAACTGAAGATTTACGACAACCTGCCTGAACCACTAGCGCAAGGATTGTTCCGCGAACCCCGAACCTACCCAGTGATGATTCGCTTCTCGACCGCTCCCGGCGACATCATGCCAGATGGAATGTCTGCATTTCGCGGCATGGCGATCAAGGTGATTGGGGTGGAAGGTTCTAAACTATTGAGCGCTGAACCCGATGCCCTGACTCAAGATTTTTTGATGATCAATCGTCCAGTTTTTCCGGCAGGCAATGTCACTCGCTACCTGAATGAACAGCTACTTCAAGAAAAGGTTGTAGTTAGTGCCCCCGAAGAAGCACAGCAACTTCTAACAACTGCGCTACGAACTGTGAGCGCGGTGACTGAAAAGGTAGGAATCGACCTATATCCGACGGCATTAGGCATTACTCTGCCAGAAACGCACATTCTGGGAGACACCTACTACACCTCTGCCGCGCTGCGCTATGGAGACTATATTGCTAAAATTAGCGCGATTCCTCTATCAGACAATCTCCAGCCATTGATGGGTAAAACAGTTAAAACCGACGATCCTTCTGCTCTACGTGACCTAGTGGTTGAGTTCTTTCGCGAACAGAGCGCCGAGTATGAACTGCGCGTCCAACTTTGCACCAATCTAGAGACGATGCCGATCGAAGATGCTTCGATTCAGTGGTCAGAGCAAGAAAGTCCCTACCAAGCGATCGCTAAACTCACCATTCCGGCACAGGAGGCGTACAGTCCAGCCCGTCGTGTCTATGTCGATGAAGTGCTATCGTTCAACGCTTGGCACTGTATTGCCGAACATCAACCGCTTGGCTCAATTCAGCGAGTTCGGATGCAGGTTTATGAAGCTTCGAGTCGTTATCGCCATGAGATGAATCAGCAGCCGAAAGTCGAACCGCGCAGCATCGAGGAAATGCCCGACTAGAAGGGCAAACTTTTGGTTGAGATTAAAGAACTGAAGCGATGTAAAGCCGAGGCTATTAAACCTACCGTGTACACACAAATTTTTTGATCTGTCATCGCTCAAACCCTTCGCCCCTAAATCTCCCATTCTGGGCAGGGTGGTTTCATTGTGAGCAGGGAAGAGAGATGCGGCACTAGGTGAGCCAAGCAAAAACCTGCTCAACTTGATTGGCGAGGTCGCGGATGCAATCAGGCAGGGTGCGATGGTTCAAGCGTCGCGCCAATGCAACTGTTGTCGTTGCCATCCTGCACGCTTCGCGTGAGCCGAAGGCAACGACAACAGTTGCCCCGCCAGGTCGGGCGCATGAGTCAACACCCAGACGTTAAAGCTATCGACCCAACCCTGGGCATCAACTTGTTGCAAGATGCGTCGAAACGTGGAGAACGATGGCATCAGCTTATGTTAGTGATTTCAGTCCATCCTCATTTTCTTACTCCCACAATGAAACCACCCCGCCAAAATGGGGGATTTGGGGGGCTTCCGAGATTCAAATCGAATTGAATTATCTCTATCGAACCCATGTTGAAAAACGATCGAATAAATCCCAAAACTCTGATTTTTCTCAAAATCAGAGTTTTTTAATTGCTCAATTTTTTTGCATTGAAAAACGATCGCATTTCGCTTAAAGTCTAGGAAGTTTAATTTCTCGATCGCTTCTTAATGTCTCTGTTCTTAACTATAAACTCTTAACTTAGTTAGATACATATTTGTCCAAAATCTTGGACTATAGACTTGCTTTCATTTTTATACCTTGATTGAAACGCTGTATAGCCACCTTTAATAAACATGGAAACGGACTTACTAAGTGAGTACATTCAGACCGTACAGCAGCGAACCCAGTCGCTGTACGAAAATGCGAGAGACGCATCAAACGAAAGTCCTCACTTAATGATGGCTTGCCTGGAGGAGCTACGAGCAGCCCTAGAAGAATTGCACGTCGCCGAAGAAGAACTGAGATTGCAAAATGAATCCTTGTTGATGGCTCAAACAACGATCGAAGCCGAACGACAACGATATCAAGAATTATTTGAATTTGCCCCCGATGCCTACCTCGTTACAGATTTGTATGGCACCGTGCGCGAAGCAAACCGAGCGGCGACAGAATTGCTCAATCTCTCTCATCGGCACTTGATGCAAAAGCCTCTGATCACTTTTATCCACGAAGATCAGCGCTCTGCCTTTCGGGTGGTTCTAAATCAGCTTCCCGCAATTCATCGAGTGCAAGAGTGGGAAGTGTGTCTGTGCAGACGACGTTCTGATCCAATAGATAGTGCCATCACAGTGGAAACTGTTCGCGATGCCTCTGGCATCGCGATCGCGCTCCGATGGTTAATTCGCGATATTAGCAACCGCAAGCGCAGCGAAGCCCAACTGCACGAAGCCAAATTGCAAAACCTCGAACTGGCCGAAAGCGATCGCTTAAAAGATCAGTTCATGGCGACGATCTCGCACGAGCTACGCACGCCCATGAATGCTATTTTGGGCTTTTCTCATCTGCTCTTGAAGCGCGTTGCTTCACTCGAAGATCAGAACTTGGCGCATATGGTTGATCGCATTCTTCGCAATAGCCAACATCTTCTCGAACTGATCGAAGAACTCCTAGACTTCTCAAAGCTTAAAAGCAGAAGGCTACAACTGCGCCCCACCGGATTCGATTTGACTAAAATTGCGACGGATACTGCCCAAGAGCTTCGCTGTCTTGCCGACCAAAAAGGCATCGCTTTGAACGTTGATATCGCTCAAGAAACATTATCGATCGTCAATGATCCGGTTCGAGTGCGGCAGATCATCACGAATTTGCTTTCAAATGCAATTAAGTTCACCGAAGTTGGGCAAGTGACGCTCGGAATTTGGGAACTTCCAGAAGGACGGATTCTTCTCGCGGTTCAAGATACCGGAATCGGCATCGATCCCAGCGATCACGATCGAGTCTTCCACGAGTTTTGGCAAGTCAACCAATCTTCAACCCGAAACAGCGGCGGGACAGGATTAGGACTCGCGATCGTTCATGCTCTGGTGGAATTGATGGGAGGAACAATCTCGATCGAGAGCAAAATCGGTCAAGGAACTACTTTCCGCGTCGAACTCCCTCGCCAACTGCAATAATTTCGTTGCTGTGGAGATGAGATCGTTCACATCTCCGCAGGATTTTGTAATGGATTACCCAACCTGACGATTTCCGGTTTCTGGCTCTCGATTTTCCAAACGAGATCGATTGATTCCGATCGGCGTTCTCAGTCTCGATAACTTGAATTTCGGCATGATATCAGGCTTGCCCATTCCATACGTCAGCGCGTAACTCTGCGACAATCCCCAGAGCCAAATCGCCGGAAATTTAGCTTCTAACCAGGGCTGAACCTGAAACAGCAGTTTCGGAAACCAACCACTCACAATCCAACTGATAAACGCATTCAGCCCAAAATTGAGATAGTTGCCTGTCCAGCGCAGCAAATCTTTCGCGCCTGCCATCTGCCAAATCCACAGCAAAAGAGCCGGATTTTTCAACGCTGCCACGATCGCCATCGCATTAAATCGCGTCCATGTCACCCGATCTTTGATAAACGCATCCGCGATCGCAGGCGGCTGAGTCGCCAACACATCGAAGAAAGTATTCAGCATCGAATTCACTTGCTGCGGCGGCAACGATTTGCCAGTCGGAACCATCATGCCTTTTGAAAACATCCAGGTGACAGAAACATTGCTCTGATACGCCCGAATTGCATTTAGCGCTTGTTTACTAAGTAAGTCATGTTTAAGCGCGGTATCTAATAAGTGAGTCAGACGAGAAAGATTTCGCACCAGTGAACCGAATCCGGTAAAGACTAGCGGCGATTGAAGCGAGGCGGCATCTCCAATCGCAATTAATCGATCGAAAGCGATTGTGCGATCGCGACTATTGGTGCTGAAATGCCCTGGAATATATCCGAACGTCGCCTTTTTCCAGACTAATTTTTCCATGTCGCAGCGACGATACTCCGGCAAAATCGCGAAGAAATCTTCGTACATTTCTAACAGCGATCCAGGGTTTTCGGGATGCACTTGATGATAATGAAATAGATAGAACGTTAGTTCTTTTCCTTCGGCTGGAAACAGTTCCCAAATCAGTTGTCTACCGCGCGAAATGTCTCCGTGACTGTTCAGCACATCGCCATAGTGCGTATCCCAAACCTCCGGCTCAAAGCCTTCAGAAATCACCGCTCCAACTGTCGGACAAACACTATCAAACGCTCGTCCGCCGTTTAACTGCCACGCGATCGGGGAAGCTGTTCCCATCGCATCCACTAACAATCGTCCCGTAATTTCTCGATCGCTCTGGGTGGGTAGATGTTTCGCATAGATCGTGACTTTATCAGGATTGATATCCGCGCGTTGAAATTCCGTTTCGTCCCACACTTCGCCGCCTGATTCGCGCAGTTTTTCACCACAGAGTTTGAGAAACCTTTCGGCATCGATCGCAATATTCAAAACAGTCGGCGTATGGAGAATTTTCGCTTTTGCTTGCGGTGGATTGTTCGCATCAAAGAATTTATGAAACCCGTCCACATATTCATTCGCAATCACGCGATCGAACTCTGCCACTGTGAACAGTCCCAAATCAATCAAGCTCTGAAATTCACTACGCGAAATATTCCACTCTCGATTCATCCGTCCAAACGGCATCCGCTCGATGAGTAAAACGCGGTAGCCCAATTTTGCCATCACTGCCGCATGAACAATCCCTAACGCACCCCCAACATAGATCAGATCGAATGCAGGTTTTGCGGGGGCTATATTGCCATCATCAGTCATAAATACAACCTGGCGCGGCGTTTGCGGTGTCCGAACACCCTCGCGCCACCGCTGTTCCCACCAGTACACCCGATTGAGATCATATTCCCCATTCGGAATCTTCTTAAAGAACTCAACCGTTTTGGGATAGTACGCACCTAAGGCTTCAAAGATCGATTGTTGCGATAAATCAATTTTTGGCGGCTCTGGGTAGACTTGCGGAAACTGTGTTCTAATGTCGGTGACTAAGTTGTTTAAGAGCTGCTTCTCGCATGCGATCGCGCTTGTGCGAAAGACTTTGAGATACGTCGATCGCTGAAGTGACCAGACAAACATCGAGAGTTCGCCCCCAAGCGTTAACCGAATTCCCGCAGGAGTCAGCGTTTTCTGACCCGATGTGGGACGGTAGCCCGTATGCAACCACTGAATCACAGCCTCAGTATCAGGGGTAGGGACTTCGAGGTAAAGGATTTCTTTCATGCGTGGGATCTAAACTCCGAATCAAGAACTAAAGCGGGTTGACAAATCACTGGGAAACGAGCTACTCCTGATACCAACTTAAAAAACTTCACATCTTTCTCATTATTCCTGATTGCAGACGCGACATTAGATCAGCCCTATGAATTATCCTATTTCGCCACCAGTTTCCGAATCTACCTTACTGCCACAATCTCCCGTGATTGAGGAGTTAATCTTGAGCGCGATCGCGGGTGTGATTACAAATGCGCGATCGCAGGGTCGATCGCTCGAAGAAATCAAAGCAGAAGTGATGGAAGATGATAGTCTGCTAGATGTTCAGCAGCGATATTGGCTGAGTGAGGCGGTGGCGCAGGCGTGGGAAGTCGCAAAGCATGAAGCAGGTTCTAGGGATTGATCTGGGCGGCACGACGATTAAGGTAGGACGGTTTTGGAGCGATGGAAGCTGTCTTCGATCGTGTTTCGTTCCGACACCGCAGCCCGCCATTCCAGAATCTGTGCTGAGTACGATCGTAACTGCGATCGAGGAACTTGACCCAAATCGAGAAGCTTGTGCGATCGGGATTGGAATGCCGGGGCCAACGGATGCCGCTGGACGAATTGCCCGAATTGCGATTAATTTACCCGATTGGATCGATGTCCCGCTAGCAGATTGGCTAGAAGCAAAAACGGAACGACCGACGATCGCATCGAATGATGCGAACTGCGCGGGACTGGGAGAAGCTTGGCTCGGAGCGGGTCGATCGTTTCGCAATTTTATTTTGCTGACGTTGGGAACGGGTGTTGGTGGCGCGATTATTCTCAACCGTGAGCTATTCATCGGGCACAGCGGCGCAGCGGGAGAATTAGGTTTAATCAGTCTTGATGCAGAAGGTGCGCCCTGTAACAGCGGCAATCGTGGATCGCTAGAGCAGCACGCTTCGATTCAGGCAATTCGACGACGCACCGGAAAGGAACCAGATGAATTAGGGCGGCTCGCTCGATCGAATGATCCAGAAGCCCTGGAGTTTTGGCGATCGTATGGGCGCGATCTGGGCGTTGGATTAACTAGCTTGATTTATGTGCTGACACCAGAAGCGATCGTGATTGGGGGTGGGGTGAGTGCGAGTGCTGAGTTTTTTTTACCGAGTGCGATCGCAGAAATTGAACAACGAGTGATGCCAACCTCGCGCGAGGGATTGCAAATCATTCCAGCGGAATTGGGGAATCGAGCGGGAATGGTTGGGGCGGCGAAATTAGCGATCGGATTGCTGGCAAGATCGTGAAATGACGAGAGCTTTAGTCCATCTCATCGAATCCTTACTCGATCGCGCATTCTTCCATCAGCAAAATCACCCCTTCGGCTTCTCGTTCAGTTCCAATCAAAGCCGTACAAGTTACGCGGCATTGAATACTTCGTCCGCGACGATTGATCGCAGGTAGAACAATCTCTGTATCACTATCCAACGAACCTGAAAGACAACTCCGAATCGACTGCCGCAACTGCTCGACCGGAAGCCCAATATCGAGATTGAGAAAATTTTGCTCAACGGCTTCTTCTGGGCGCAAGCCCCACAGATCCTCTGATTTGAAGTTCCAGATCTGGACTCGAAGATCACGATCGACAACCACTACCCCGCCTTTTAAGCTCGCTAAGATCGATTCTAAGAACGCATTGCTTCGATTCAGTTCTGAGCCGCGTCGTTCTAGTTCTTCATTCACCGTTTGCAGTTCTTCGTTGGTCGATTGCAGTTCCTCGTTCATCGTTTCTAGTTCTTCGTTGGTCGATTGCAGTTCTTCGTTCGTGGTTTCTAATTCCTCGTTACTGGATTGCAGTTCTTCGTTCGTGGTTTCGAGTTCTTCGTTGGCTGATTGCAGTTCTTCGTAAGCCATTTCTAGCTCTTGATTGGAATGTTCTAATTCCTCGTTCAAGTGTTTGGCGCGAGTGACATCGATAAAGCTGATACTGATACCGAGAATGCGATCGACGAGATCTATAAGCGGCAAAATCTGGACATCGAGATAAATCAAGTCCTGAAATCGCATCCATTCCACATCGCGCAAATAGACCATGCGACGATCTCGATACACTTGCTCGATGCACGATCGCAGTTCCACAGGACGATAAGAAATCTCTAAATCTTGCAGTGGACGACCGACATCTTGCAGGGAAAGATTGAACGTTGATCGAGCTTTTCCATTGACTAGCGCCAGGCTTCCATCGCTATCGATCACCAAATGAGCCGAGGGCGCAGCATCAAACGCCGCTTCGTGCAGTCGGACGTGTTCGGAGGAGACTGCGATCGCGCTTTCCCTTCCTGTTTGCGCCAAGATCAGCAAGCTATCGCTCGACGTTATTTTTGACACCTTGGTAAAGAGGCGGCACTTGAGATGAAGCGGGGCAAATAGACTGGAATGGGTGAGCAACATTTCCGCTTTGCCCAGGAATAAATGGCCGCCTTCGCGCAAGGCAAAATGAAATCGAGCTAAGATCCGTGCCTGCGTTTCGGCATTGAAGTACATCAGCGTATTGCGGCAGGTCAGCAGATCGATTTTAGAAATCGGAGCATCTTGAATCAGATCGTGTCGCCCAAAGATCATCGCGCGTCGGAGATCTTTGCGAAAGGTATAGCCGTTGTCGGATTCCGTAAAGAATAGTTCGAGCTGTTCGGGCGTTAAGTTGGATAAATCTTCCTCGGAGTAGGTAGCTTGACGAGCTTGAGTTAGCGCCTCTTCATCGACATCAGTTGCATAGATTTTGACGCGATCGCGAAAGGCTTCGATCCCGACCACTTCTGCGATCGTAATGGCGATCGTGTAAGCTTCTTCCCCCGATGCACAGCCCGCACACCAAACTCGAATCGACTCAGTAGAGTCTTTCTGAGCAACAATTTTGGGCAGCACTTCTTGCTGGATCAAATCCCAAGAGGGTCGATCGCGAAAAAAAGACGTGACGTTAATTAATAGCGTGTTGAATAACAAATTAAATTCTTCAGGATTGGCTTCGAGATAGCCTAGATATTTGTCATATCCTTCCACGCCGAGGGTTTGCATGCGTTTATTGATGCGTCGAATCAGGCTCGGTCGCTTGTAGCCCGTAAAGTCAAATCCGCGCGTCCGCCTCGCGTACTCTAGCAGTGCTTCAATGTTTGTATCAGGTGAAGAATCTGTCACTTGGGATAGTCCCTATTCGTTTAGCGTAATCATCAAATCGCCCTAGTTTTCTAATTTACCGTATGCAAACGACTTGCTGTACTGCTTCGTCTTAAGCGCTACCCCTAGCAAACTTCACCAAACTCTACTCGAAGTCCTCCTGACTTAATTTCAATCCAATTTGCTCAGACAAGACCCGTCGAAGGATACCTGCTTGAGCTTCCGCCTCTTGAGCCCGTTCTGAAAACTGAGCCTCTGACATCCAATGATTTGATTCCTTTGCCCGCGTTGCCATCCGTCGAGCTAAAGCTGCTTTCTCTTCAAGTGCCCGATTTGCTGCCCACAACGCCCGCTCCAAACTATCGTCTTTTGCCGCCAGCAAACTTTCCGGCGAATAAGCGTGACCGACATGACAGCGATACCGCATCAAATTTCGATCGCGCAATTCCCACAGCACTCCACCACAGTCAGGACAAGTAAACGCCGATGCCAGACCAGAGCGTTCACCTCGTTCGATCGCGGTTTTTTCTTGCTGCACCCATTCGCCTTCGTGCACAATTTCTTCAGACATCAGCTTTTTCTCTTGAATCGGGTTTTCAGTTAGCTCAGGCAATTGGGCAGCGATTTCTGGCACTTTCCAGATGTAATCGACTTTGACCCCTGTGATCGCATTGCGCGGCATTCCAGCAAAGAGCGCTTCTTCTGGATCTTGAGCGATCGCAATGCCGCCGTGTTCTTTGATCGAGAACAGTCCTGCTGTGCCATCGTCGAGTGTGCCAGATAAAACGATACCAATCACCCGCTGACGATAATAATGAGCGGCTGATCGGAATAGCGTATCGACCGCAGGCCGAAACCCGTTTTCGCGTGGGCCGTGACTGAGCGAAATACGATCGTGTCCGATGAGTAAGTGATAATCGGGCGGTGCGAGGTAGATTCGTCGGGGTTCGATCTCGGTGCCATGTTCGGCATGACACGCAGGTAACGTTCTGAGGCGGTTGAGAATATTAGGTAGGACGCTGACAGCGTGAGGGGGGAAATGTAGAACGGCAAAAATGGCGGCATTTAAATCCGGGGGAAGTTTTTGCACCAGGTTTGTGAGAGTTTCTACTCCGCCTGCTGAAGCTCCGATCACGACGATATCGTGTCCCTTCATGAGCTTATCTCATTATTTTATTAAATCGATCGAGAGCCTACCATACTCTTTGAATGCTTAGTATCTGTTGAAAGAGGGGCAGTCTGAGTGAGTCTCAAACTGTCCCCCTTTCAATTTATGAATCTGGAATTAAATAAACGTCTGTTCGACACGCTCTTTCGCTTCGTTGCAAGCGGATAACTGCCCCCTAAATCCCCCATTCTGGGGGACTTCAAGACAAGATTTCTGGTTCAAAGTCCCCCAGAATGGGGGATTTAGGGAGCTTCCCGAATTTCTAATCGGAGCCAGCTACTTCCGTCGAACTTACGTTAAACAGAATCCCTTATTCCTCCTCATGCTCTTCCGGTTGTCGGGCCCGACTTCCCGCCAGCGCCACACTAATCGCATCTAGCACTCGTGCCACCGGAATCACTTCCATCCCCACATCCCCATAAGTTGCACCTTTTGGCACGATCGCTTTCTTAAATCCCAGTTTCGCCGCTTCTTTGAGTCGCAATTCCGTCTGAGAAACTGGGCGCACTTGTCCGCCTAAACCGACTTCCCCGATCAAAACGGTATACGGATCAACGATACGATCGCGAAAACTCGCCGCAACTGCAACCGCAACCCCCAAATCCGCCGCAGGCTCACCGACATTCAATCCACCCGACGACGCGACATAGGCATCGAGTTTTGATAACGGAATGCCTACTCGTTTCTCTAGCACTGCCAGAATTTGTAAGAGTCGGTTGTACTCAATTCCAGTGGTCGATCGACGTGGCGAACTATAACTCGTCGCACTCACCAACGCTTGCAGTTCCACCACGATCGGACGAGTTCCCTCACACGCGACGATCGTCGCCGTTCCCGAAGCTGCCTCATCGCGACTTCCTAGGAACAACTCCGACGGGTTCAGAACTTCTTGCAAACCCTGATCGACCATTTCAAACACGCCGATCTCATGCGTTGCGCCGAATCGATTTTTCACTGATCGCAATAATCGATGGCTCGCAAATCGATCGCCCTCAAAATACAACACTGTATCAACCAAGTGTTCGAGGACTTTCGGCCCTGCGATCGCGCCTTCTTTCGTGACGTGCCCGACGATAAACAGCGTAATATTCTGACGTTTCGCAACTTGCATCAGGATTGATGTACATTCGCGCACCTGCGACACTGATCCGGGAGCCGAAGTCAGCGCACTGTAATACAACGCCTGAATACTATCGATAATCGCCACGCGCGGCTTTAACGACTCCAACTCAGCCAAAATCGTATCCAGATCAATCTCCGGCAACAGGTGAAGACTGCCCTCGGATTGCTCTAATAATTCCGTTTCTTCATTGGTTGCCTGTTTCCCCACACCCAATCGATGCGCCCGCAATTTTACCTGCTGCGCCGATTCTTCCGCGCACACATACAGCGTGCGATATCGAGTCGCCAATCGATTCGCGGTCTGAAGCAATAGCGTTGATTTCCCGATTCCTGGATCACCACCAATCAAAACGAGCGATCCCGGCACGATCCCGCCACCCAAAACGCGATCGAGTTCCACATATCCCGAAGCAAGCCGATTCTGCGACTGTTCAGAAATCTCGTCCAGTTTTAGAGACGCGATCGCGTGTGCGGGAGTATTTGAAGTCTTGCCCTTCCCATTCGATCCGCGTATCCGTGTCACCTGCGCCATTGCGGGAGTCGCGGCCGGACGCGCCGCCTGTTCTTCGAGAGAATTCCAGGTCGAACAGGACGGACAGCGACCGAAATGTTGAGGAAACTCCGCCCCGCACTCATTACAAACAAACGTCGATCGTACTTTGGGCATTCGCAAAAATTAATGATAAGTTTGCTTGTGAACTTTCGTAAAGCTTAAGAAAGCCTGAAGCTCAGACATAATCAGGATTTGCTAGCCTGAAGATTAAAAAGTGAGCTACTATCTCCATAATAAAAGTTGAAAAAATTAACGACTACAGATTTGACTTAAGGAGTGTTACAAATCGTGGAAAGTCATAAAGAAAAGATTCTGGTTGTAGACGATGAAGCCAGCATCCGCCGCATTCTCGAAACCCGTCTCTCAATGATTGGGTACGACGTGGTGACAGCCGCAGACGGTGAAGAAGCGCTCGACACTTTCCGCAACGCTGAACCTGATCTCGTGGTTCTCGATGTGATGATGCCAAAGCTCGACGGTTACGGGGTTTGCCAAGAACTCCGCAAAGAATCCGACGTGCCGATCATCATGCTAACTGCGCTCGGTGATGTTGCCGATCGTATCACTGGTCTTGAACTCGGTGCAGATGATTATGTCGTCAAGCCGTTCTCTCCGAAAGAACTCGAAGCCCGAATTCGATCAGTTCTGCGTCGCGTGGACAAAACGGGGGTCACGGGAATTCCCAGTTCGGGTGTGATTCACATCAACAGCATCCGCATCGATACAAACAAGCGCCAAGTTTACAAAGGCGACGAACGCATCCGGTTAACCGGAATGGAATTCAGCCTGCTCGAACTTTTGGTGAGTCGATCGGGAGAGCCATTTTCGCGATCGGAGATTCTCCAGGAAGTTTGGGGTTACACACCCGAACGTCACGTCGATACGCGCGTTGTGGATGTCCACATTTCTCGACTGCGTGCCAAGCTCGAAGACGATCCAAGCAATCCTGAACTGATTCTAACGGCACGCGGAACGGGCTATCTATTCCAACGCATCTTAGAACCCGGTGAAATCGAATAGTTGAACCGAATTTTTAAACATAGGCGAGGAAACTGAACATCTCCCCGCCCTGTTTATTTTTGCGCCTGCATCGTTTGAACGGGCAGCAATTGATTTAATAGCTCCTGCTTCGGTTGGTTGATCGCGCTCCAATCGTCGCGCAGGATTCCCCCCGTATCTTGACTGTTGGGATTCCAACTCCAGTAGGCAAATCCCAGCTGATTTTGTTTGAGATACTCGACAAACTGACGCTGCCAAAGTCCTTCTTTGGAAGTTTGATCCACTTGCCGCCCTCCAAATTCACCGATGAGGATTGGGGCGATTTTTTGTCGTGCGATGTAGAAGAAGGCTTTTTCCCAGCGAGTTGAGAGATTTCTGGGAAAGTCGATCGCAGAAAACCAAGGCTGATTAAATACGCCTGCACCATATTCATGAGGCGAATAAACGACGCGATTTTTGACCAACAATCTCACCGGAAAACGCCTTACTCCTTCAAGATTTCCGCCCATCCAGTGCTGTTTGAGTTGCTGCCCTGGCACATTATTTTCAACGCCCTCAACCACAATCAGCCAGTTTGGATTCACTTTTAGAATCGCTTCCCCTGCCCGTTCCGCCGCCAGTCTCCAATCGGTTGTGCGATCGCTCGTTCCCCAACTTGCTTTCCCGTGTGGCTCATTCTTCAAATCCGCCCCGATCACATTCGGCTGATTTTTGTACCGTTGTGCCAGCAGCGTCCAAGTTCCGATCCAATCCTCCTCAGTAAAACCATCGCCATACCAAAGTTCAGGAATCCGCTGATTATTCAGTCGATGGCTATCGAGCAGCACCATTAATCCTTGCCGTCCCGCCTCTTGGATCACTGCGTCCATCACCTCGATCGGCTTTTTCCCCTGCAAGTCCCGATTGCTTCCAATCTCGAAATTCACCCCGCTAATTTCGTTCGCCCGCAATCCCTGAACCGAATACGGAAACCGAATCACGTTGTATCCCAGGCTTTTAATCTGCGACAGCATTTCTTTATAGTCGCGTGCCCAAAGTCCGTGCGGCGCTTGTGTCTCCGTCTCCATCCCAAACCAATTCACACCCCTGAGCAATACCGATCGCTTTCTCGCATCCACAATCTCAGCCCCACGAGTCGAAAGCGGCGGCTGAATTTCTCCCATCGTCTGAGCAGGCAGTTGAGCAAGAGTAGCAGCGCTGAGAAGAATTGCAAAAACGGAGAGCAGGAAAATCGAATAAAAGGTTTTGTTGCGATTGAGAACCGCACGAAATCTGCGCAGGGTTTGTTGATCGAAGAAAATCCGTGGATTGAATCGCATCATGTTGAAAGCGTTGGAGTAAGACGCACTGATTTCAGTTCTAAAAATACTCTTCAACGCCCAATGTCTCACTCAGACAAAAGTGGCGAATTTTCGCAACAAACGCTTATTTGTGAAGTTTTCTAGTAATCGTAGGGATTCTTCGGCTCTGGGATCGGTTTTAATGAATTCGCCTGAACCACGAGCTGTCTTTTGCCCGCCAAAGTCTCCGTGATCATTTGCCCTTCGACTTCCAGCCAGGAATCGACCTTGTAATTTGATCGCGTTCCCGTAGTCAGTTTCACAGGCAATCTCACCGGATACACATCCGCCGCACAGCACGTAATTACAAATCGAGTCAGCAAGAAATACTGTTCGGGTATCTCTGGTGTCGCGACTACAAACCCTTGCAATTTCGCTTTTTGTCCCGTGTAGGCATCCGGTTCCGGATACACCTGAAGCGTCCGAATCCAATCGATCAAGCTCTTATCTTCGGTACGGGCAGAAGCGCGAAAGGTTTGCGGTCTAACTCGCGTCAGCGTGATCGAGTCATTCACACCCCGATCGATAGCCGTTTGACTTGCAAAAGGTCGCGGCGTGATCAGCAATCCTGCGATCGCAACCAGCAACAACAATGCACTACTAACTCCCGGTGGAAATAGCGTGATATGCGGCAAATCGCTCTGAATCGGTCGCGCATTCCGACTCGCTTTCCAAACAAAAAACCCTTTCACGCCGCTGACCGCTAGCAGCGAAAATCCGGCTGCGATCGTCAAAATCTTGTAATTCGGATGAATCAGCAAAAATAGCTCATTCGTCAGCCAGAACTTCAGAATCGCCAAGCCCCAAGCCGCGATCGCGACCAAATCTAACCACGGGGTTAAAATACGCCAAGGAATTTTAGACATCATCAACTGATATACAAATTCACAAACAAACAGAATAGAAACGTCAACAGACCCGCCAATCCAAAAATATAGAAAATCGCTCTCGGCTTAAACACCGACAACATCAATCCCACACCCTTGAGATCGATCATCGGGCCAAATACCAGAAACGCAATCAGCGATCCGCTAGTAAACGTCGATGCGAATGACAAAGCAAAAAATGAGTCAACCGTAGAGCAAATCGAAACGACCGCCGCAAGAATTAGCATCGCCAGAATCGAAGTCACATTATCCTGACCCAAGCCCAGAATAATTTCGCGCGGCACAAACACTTGAAGCGTCGCCGCGATCGCACTTCCCAAAACCAAAACTCCGCCCAATTCCCGCATTTCCTGAATCGTATTATCGAGCAGCAATCTCAAACGATAATCAACGGGCTTCGCGGTAGCTCCGCTCCACGCAGTGTTCGCGCCTCCCATTGCCACTTGAAGCTCATACGGATCGGTAATCAGCGGTTTTGCCGACTGTCCAAGAAAGTAAGTCCCAGGCTGAAGTAGAGGCGAAGCCGATCCAGTTGGCGCATCCAGTTTGCGAGTCAGATACGCGGCAACACTCGACTGGAGGAGCGGACGCACATCTTTCTGAACACTGAACACCCATCCGATGGTCGTGGCAATGACCAGCGAAAATCCGATTCGGAAAAAGACAATTTCCGGCTGATCGCGAAAGGCTGTCCAGGTTGCCCAAAATACGATCGGGTTAATCGTTGGAGCTGCAAGCAAAAAGCCGATCGCGACCGATATCGGCGCACCTTGCAGCATCAAACGTCGCGCCACAGGGATATTTCCGCATTCACACACCGGAAACAGAAACCCAATACAGCTACCGACGAAGGCACCCAAAAACGCATTTTTTGGCAAGATCGCCACAAGTTTCTGTTCATTCACAAAAAACTGAAGCAGTCCAGAGAACAACACCCCAAGCAGCAAAAAGGGCATTGCCTCGACCATCAAACTCAAGAAGAGGGTGAACGCACTATTAATCTGAGCCATTCAGTCCGAACGTGATGAGATTGAGGGGATCATAGCAGGGAACTGGAAGCGATGAAAAAAGGTACAAAAAGAAAAATTGAAACTGCATCTCTTTTCACAACCGAGGAGAGCGTTTCAGGATTTCGCGGAGTTCTTCAGCAGATTCAGCCGTCATGCCGAGACTCGCTAGGGAAAGCCGCGCTTTGTGCTTTCCGTTGTCGTGATTTGGATTCAAGCAGTAGTCTCGAAGTTTGCGAATCTCGACGATCGCGTTTTCGGCGTTCGGAATTGGCATGACGGATTTAATCAGACCTGCTAGATTCTAAACGCAGCGAGAGCGTCAATTTTCGCCCAAATCTTAAAAAAGCATCCTGAGAAACGCCAGAATGAGCCTGAAGATTTGTAAACTGTATGACAGGCAAAAAAGTGCCATATTTTCTGAGGAAACGGTATGAAGCATCTGGTTACTGTGGAGCGCCTGTGTTTAATAGGACATTCGATGGCGCTGGCTTTTGGATTAGCAGGATTATTGCTGGTGCTGCCCAATCCAGAATTTATCGCTGCTCTTCCTACGATCGGGCAATCTGCCTTCGGCTGGAGCATGGCAAATGGAGGTGTAGGATATATCCTGTTGGGCGCGATTACGGTAGCAATTTATGCTTACCGGACGCTCGGAATTCGGCACTGGCTCACTTTTATGTTGCCTTCGATTATTCTCTCGCTTGGAAGTGAACTGCTCGGAACGAGTACGGGATTTCCGTTTGGCGCGTATGGGTATTTGAGCGGATTGGGCTATAAGATCGCGGGTCTTGTACCGTTTACGATTCCGCTGTCGTGGTTTTATGTCGGGTTGTGCTGCTATGTGCTGGCGCGATCGGGCTTGGAAAGTTTGAAATTACCGATGTGGGCAAAACTGACTGGAGCGATCGCGCTCGGTTCGGTGTTGCTCACCGCTTGGGATTTTGTGCTTGATCCAGCGATGAGTCAGGCTTCTTATCCGTTTTGGGAGTTTGGTGAGGTTGGAGAGTTCTTTGGAATGCCCTATCGGAATGTGTCGGGCTGGCTCGGAACAGGGGCGGTTTTTATGTTTGTCGCTGCTCTGTTTTGGGGAAAAGCCCCGCTGAACTTGACTCGCGCTCAGTTAACCGTGCCTTTGGTGGTGTATTTGATTAACTTTGCGTTTGGGGCGATCATTACGGTGGCGGAACTGGATTCGCGCTATCTGATTCCGACTTTGATGAGCGTTGTGCTGGGTGTTGTACCTGCGATCGCGCTTTGGTGGATGACGAAACCTGCTCAGGGAATCGAATCCTCGCTCTCCGGTGCCATTGCGCGTGATGTTCCAGCGGTTTCGGTGGGCATTTCTCAAAAATAAATACAGTGGGCAGAGAGGTTTGATCTTCTCTGCCTGATTCAGTACGTTTTTTACATAGATAAAGGGTTAGAGGATTGGCGAATTTCATCGGACAAGCCGGAATTATTTGCCTGGGGTTAGTCAATTCCCAGGCTTTTGCGTTTCAGGATGTGTTTTTCTTCGGGTTGTTGCTTATTCAGATTCCGGCGGCAGCGATTTTACTATCCCGGTTGCTCAAAGGTGCGGTGCGTCGTCCTCCCCTTCAGCCTCAGTTGCCGAAACCTGCGTTTTTCGGGGCGGTGAGTGTGGTTGTGCCAACGTTGAATGAAGCCGATCGCATTTCGCCGTGTCTGGAAGGACTGACGCGCCAAACGTATGAGGTGCGAGAAATTACGATCGTGGATAGTCGATCGACGGATAAGACTCAAGATTTGGTCAAAGCTGCACAAACGAGCGATCCGAGATTTCGATTAATGAATGATGATCCGCTTCCCTCGGATTGGGTGGGTCGTCCGTGGGCATTGCATAACGGATATTTGGCGAGTTCCCCAGACAGCGAGTGGATTTTGGGGATTGATGCAGATACGATTCCGCATCCGAGTTTGGTTTGTAGTCTGCTCGAAACGGCGACTACTGAAGGCTACGATTTGATCACGCTGTCACCGAGGTTTATTCTCAAATATCCGGGTGAATTTTGGCTTCAGCCTGCTTTGTTGATGACGTTGGTGTATCGTTTCGGGGCGGCTGGAGAAATTGGCAGTTCAGCGGAACGAGTGATGGCGAATGGGCAGTGTTTCTTTTGTCGTCGATCGCTTTTAACTCAAGTCGGCGGCTATACGAGCGCGAAAGGCTCATTCTGCGATGATGTGACTTTGGTTCGCAACATTGCCGCGACGGGTGCGAAAGTCGGGTTTCTCGATGGCGCGAACATTCTCAAAGTCCGAATGTATGAAGGCATGGCGGAAACTTGGAGCGAATGGGGTCGATCGTTGGATCTCAAAGATGCGGCGACTCCGGCGCAAGTTTGGGGCGATTTAGCCTTTTTGATTTTGGTTCAGGCGTTACCGTTACCGTTGCTGATTTTTAGCGCTTGGATTGTCGGTTCTGGAAATCCCACGTTACCTGCCCTGATCGCATTGGGATTGAATGGAGCATTGATGGCGATGCGGATTGGGTTGAATGCGGCGGTCTTACAGTCTTACGATCGATCTTCTGCAAAAGGCGCTTGGCTGTTTTGGCTTTCCCCGATCGCTGATCCGGCGGCAGTCTTCCGAATTTTCCTTTCTTCTACTCGAAAGCCGAAAAGCTGGCGAGGACGTACTTATGGCGGATAACGTCACGCTTTTCGGCTTGACTGGAAGTTTAGTTGCAGGACTTGCTACGGGAGTCGGTGCGTTGCCGATTTTCTTCATCAAAGAGATTACACCTCAAACTCAAGGGGCGCTGTTGGGATTTGGGGCGGGTGTGATGTTGGCGGCAACTTCGTTCTCGTTAGTCATTCCAGGAATCGAAGCGGCAGAGAAGCTGACTCAAAATCGATCGGTAGCGGCTTCGATCGTGGTTGTCGGAATTCTGCTCGGTGGTGCGTTTCTCTGGTTGGCGAATCGCTACTTTCCGCACGAACACTTTATCAAAGGCGCAGAAGGATCGAACTCTAATCGATTGCGGCAAGTGTGGCTGTTTGTGATTGCGATTACGCTGCACAACTTCCCGGAAGGCTTGGCGGTTGGGGTTGGATTCGGTGGGGGTGATGTAGCCAATGGGATCGCACTCACGCTCGGAATCGGGTTGCAGAACCTTCCAGAAGGCTTGGTTGTCGCGATCGCGCTTTTAGCCGAAGGATATCGTAAACGCAATGTGTTCGGAGTGGCGTTACTGACGGGATTGGCGGAGCCGATCGGGGGCGTAATCGGGGCGGGAGTAGTGTCAATTGCGTCGATCGTGCTGCCGTGGGGAATGGCATTTGCGGCAGGAGCGATGCTGTTTGTAATCAGCGATGAGATTATTCCGGAGTCACATAGTTTGGGAACCGAGAAGCAAGCGACTCTGGGCGTGATGATCGGATTTGTGCTGATGATGTTTTTGGACGTGACTTTAGGCTGATTTATTTCGGATTGTTTCAACCTGTAACAGCGATCGCGCTTCGGTTCAACTCCCGTAGTAAATTGGGGAAAATTGACGCGGCATCATCTGTTTTTTGCACCGATCCGAGTTCGTTAATTTTCAAAATAAAAGGAAGAGAACAGTCATGGTTCAACGTGGTTCTAAAGTCCGCATCCTGCGTAGAGAGTCGTACTGGTATCGCGATGTCGGTACAGTTGCCTCGATCGACCAAAGCGGCATCAAATATCCGGTGATTGTGCGGTTTGAGAAGGTTAACTACACTGGTTACAGCGGTCAAGCTGGCGGTGTCAACACGAATAACTTCGCCCTGAGCGAACTCGAAGAGGTTGAGGCTCCCGCGAAGAAAGCGGCTGCCCCTGCTGCTGCTGGTGCAAAATCTGCTGCAAAACCCGCAGCGAAAAAGCCCGCAGAGTAGAATCTCTGTCATAATTACAGTTGAGCCAGTACCTTTCTTCTGTTGGTACTGGCTCGATTTTTTTAGAATGGGATTTTACGAGTGGATTCGTTGTGCCAGAACTGCCTGAAGTTGAAACTGTTCGGATCGGTTTAAATCAAGTCACGCTGAATCAGCCGATCGTTGGTGGCGAAGTGTTACTAGATCGCACGATCGCTTATCCGATCTCTGATCAGTTCGTCTCAAGTTTGCAAGGCTTGTCGATCGCGCAATGGCATCGCTACGGAAAGTACCTTTTAGCAAAACTTGAACCGATCGGCTGGCTCGGTGTGCATTTGCGAATGACCGGACAGCTTTTGTGGATGAAACAATCGGAACCATTGCACAAACATACGAGAGTGCGATTGTTTTTTGATGACGATCGAGAGCTTCGGTTTGTGGATCAGCGGACTTTTGGGCAAATGTGGCACGTTGTCGGCGATGTTGATCCGAAGTCGATTATTACTGGACTTCAGCGATTGGGACATGAGCCGTTTTCAGATGACTTTTCGGATCTCTATTTCTACGAACAGCTAAAGAACCGAAAACGTCCGATTAAAAATGCGCTGCTCGATCAAGCTTTAGTTGCAGGTGTTGGAAATATCTATGCGGATGAAGCTTTGTTTTTGAGTGGGATTCATCCTGAGACGTTGTGTACAGAATTGTCGATCGAACAAACGACCCGACTTAGAGCCAATGTGATTCGAGTGCTGAAAGATAGCATTGCAGCGAGAGGCACGAGTTTTAGTGATTTTCGGGATGTGTCGGGGGTGAATGGTAACTATGGCGGGATTGCTTGGGTGTATGGGCGAGATGGCGCTCTTTGTCGGACTTGTGAAAG
This sequence comes from Phormidium tanganyikae FI6-MK23, assembly GCA_019359175.1. Classification (GTDB taxonomy): domain Bacteria; phylum Cyanobacteriota; class Cyanobacteriia; order Leptolyngbyales; family Leptolyngbyaceae; genus Leptolyngbya; species Leptolyngbya tanganyikae. The sequence continues at coordinate 15,670 of JAHHHU010000031.1, read as the reverse complement.
TCCGATCGAGCGGGTGAGATTAGCGGGTCGATCGGCTCACTTCTGCCCAATCTGCCAACCTCAAAAGCAGTAAGGGTATTGTTTATCACAATTTCCAACGAGTTCGTAGGAAATAATGGATTCCGACCGAATCCTTATTGCAGTTACCCTTATGTCTAACCGTCGCGATTTTCTGATTGGGAGTGCCGCGAGTGCTGCCGCCGTATCTATGCTTTCTAAAGTCAATGCCCAAGAAAACCAACCCTCGAAGCGTCCCGAAATCAATGCGCTGAGACAGGGCTATCTCGGTCAATATCAAGGCGGCGTATATCTCTTGCCTGCAAACAATGAAACGGCACAGTGGGGTTGGTTTAACAATGCAGAGCCGCCTCGCGCTCGGATTAAATCCGGTGATACCGTCGTGATGGAAACGATGATGGCATCGCTGAATCAGATTCTGCCGGGAATGTCGATCGAGCAAATTACTAAGCTCCGCGTTGATTATCCCGGTCGAGGTCCTCATTCCGTCACAGGCCCGATCTTTGTTGAAGGTGCAATGCCTGGTGATGTGCTGAAGGTTCGGATCAATCGCATTGTCCCTCGCAGCTATGGCGCGAATTGGAACTTACCTGGCAATCTGAAATTAGGGCAATTCCCAGATAAGTTCACTCAAGCGCAAGTGAAGCATTTCTATCTGGATCTGGGTCGTGGCGTGACAGAATTCCTACCTGGAATCGAAATTCCTGTGCGTCCGTTTCCTGGAATTATTGGCGTTGCGAGAGCAGAAAGCGGTCAATACAGCACTGTTCCACCCGGAGCTTATGGCGGGAATTTGGACTGTCGTGAATTGGTGCAGGGAACAACGATCTATTTGCCTGTGTTTGTGGATGGGGCGTTGTTGTGGTCGGGCGATTCTCATGCGGCACAAGGAAATGGAGAGATTAATCTAACCGCGATCGAGAGTGCTTTCAGTGAGTTGAATCTGACGATCGAAGTGATGAAAAAAATGCCGCTCTCGTTTCCTCGAATCGAAACGCCGACGCACTGGATTACCTTGGGATACGATCGCGATTTGAATAAAGCGATCGACAAGCTGAACGAAGAAACCGTCAAATTCGTCTCAGAGTGGAAACGGTTATCGAGCAAAGAAGCACAGCAGTATATGAGCGACTATGGCGATTGTCGAGTGGCTGAAGTTGTCAATCAGGTGAAAGGCGTTTACTGTATGTTGCCAAAGAAAGCGAGTCCAAAATTTTCGCCAAATTCAGTGAAAGACACGCGCGATAGTTATGTCACGACTGCCACCGATGCGGATGTGATGACTGCGATGAATCTTTCTGCGATGCAAATGATCGAGCGGATTGCTCAACTCAAGAAGCTTTCGCTATTAGACAGTTATGCTTTAGCGAGTTTGGCGATGGATGCGCGAATTGGGCGAGTCGAATCCGGTGCTAAAACGATTCATAACCTGATGCCGCGATCGCTTTGGGTAAAGAAAGCTTAGTATTCTAGGTTACATTTTGTGAAATGCTCTAGCGATTATCAAAGGCAATAAAGCCGTAAATTATCAGCCAGAGCTAGTTTCGCCTGCGAACTTGTTTTCTCTATCTCTAGACGTACTCTTTTCGGTGGATGTATGGAATTTCTGAATAATTGCACGATGAATAACAGAGATTCAATTTGAATATAGCTCTGCAACTCTCATCTCTTTGCTTTATAGAAAAACTGTTTTCAGATTCACTTCAACACTTGATTTAAACATGATTCTTTGTAGCAGCGCGAGTTTGGATCGTCCTCTGCTCAAATATCTCGCCACCATTCAGGCATGAAGTTCTGATCGAAGACAGGTCGATCGACGTGCAGATTTAGATTCTGTTGGCTCTCATTCAATCACTTGTTGGGGGAAAAACGGACGTGAGTAAATTTCAAGCGTTACACCGTGGTGTAAGTGCGGTGAGCGTTTTGGGTCTAATCAGTGGTGTTATGGTTGGTTGTTCATCGACACAGCAAGCCAACCATAACAATTCAAAACTACGATCGGTCGCTGTAACAGTTGGCGATTTGAGTAATCCTTTCTTTGTGCTGATGGGCAGAGGCGCACAGTCCGAAGCGAAAAAGATCGGCGGCAATGCAGTTCGCACAACCGTTGTTTCGACAGGATATGACTTGAACCAGCAATTCAATCAGATCGAAAACTTTATTGCAGCCAACACCAGTTTGATTATTCTCAACGCTGCGGATAGTAAAGGAATCGCGCCTGCGGTTGAAAAAGCAAAACAATCTGGAACGGTTGTGATTGCAGTCGATACGGGGGCTGGGGGTGGAGTCGATGCCACCATTACCTCGAACAATGTGCAAGCGGGAGAACTTAGCTGTCAGTACATTGCCGATCGCTTAAAAGGCAAAGGCAATATCGTGATTGTGAACGGTCCTCCGGTGCAGTCGGTATTCGATCGCGTCGAAGGCTGTGAAAAAGTATTCGCGAAATATCCAGGAATCAAGGTTCTTTCCAAAGACCAGAATGCAGAAGGCAGCCGAGATGGTGGATTGCGCGTGATGAGTGACTTGCTCACCTCGTTTCCGAAAATCGATGCTGTCTTTGCGATTAACGATCCGTGTGGAGTTGGTGCGGAACTAGCAGCGCGTCAAGCAAAACGCAGTGATTTTTTCATTGTGGGAGTGGATGGCGCACCAGAAGCAAAAGCAGCGATCGAAGATAAAAGCAGTATCTTTGTCGCTACTGCTGCTCAAAATCCATTAGGCATGACTCAAAGAGCCGTACAAGTCGGAAATGACATCCTGAACGGTCAGAAACCTGCGAATCCCAACATTCAGATTCCGGTGCGGCTAATTACGCGAGACAACGTGAGCCAATACAAAGGGTGGCAGTAATGACAATGAATGAACAATCCGTGTCGCACCATGCCCCAACTGCGACTCCGGTTCTCGAAATGAAGGGCATTACCAAACGGTTCAATGGTGTTCCCGCACTGCAAAACGTCAATCTCACGCTTTATCCCGGTGAAGTTCATGCCCTGATGGGTGAAAACGGAGCCGGAAAAAGCACGCTGATGAAGATTTTAGCGGGAGCTTACATTGCCGATGAAGGCGAAATCTGGGTCAATGGTCAACGGCTCAATATTACTGATCCAGGTATTGCGAGACGAGCTGGCATTAACTTGATTTATCAAGAACTGAATGTAGCTCCGAATCTCACGGTTGTTGAGAATATCTACATGGGCAACGAGTTGAGCCGTGGGCAACTGTTGGATCGTGAAGGAATGCAACGAGAAGCGGCTAGGGTACTACAAAGTTTGGGCGCAAGTTTTTCGCCGGATGATGTGGTGTCGAGTTTGTCGATCGCTGAACAGCAACAAGTCGAAATCGCCCGCGCCCTCAAAGACAATAGCCGCATTCTGGTGATGGATGAACCAACGGCGGCACTGTCCGATCGAGAAACCGAACGTCTCTTTGAGGTGATTCACCGACTGAGACGCGATGGAATTGCGATCGTGTACATCAGTCACCGAATGGAAGAGGTGTACGCGCTGGCGGATCGAGTGAGTGTCCTGCGAGATGGTCAGTATATTGGAACGCTGGATCGATCTGAAATTTCTCCAGAACGACTGGTGCAAATGATGGTGGGTCGATCGATGCAGGGCTTTTATGAACACGAACACCAGACAAATCCTGGCAATGTTGTTCTAGAAGTTCGACAGATCAGCGACGGGCACAAAGTTCAACCGACAGATTTGGTGCTTCGAGCAGGCGAAATTGTTGGTTTGGCGGGACTGGTCGGAGCGGGACGAACGGAACTATCGCGGCTGATTTTTGGAGCCGATCCGAAAACGAGCGGTGAAGTGTTTCTCAACGGTCAGAAGGTCGAGATTCGCTCTCCTGGAGATGCGATCGCAGCAGGAATCGGTTATGTCCCCGAAGACCGAAAAGATCAGGGCTTATTTCTCGAAATGAGTTCTGGTAAAAACATCACGCTCAATATGCTGAAGCAAGACTCTAAAGCAGGCGTGATCAACTGGGGAACACTCGGCAGAATTGCCAATAGTGCTGTTGAAGACTTCAATATTCGACTCGCAAACCTAGAGATTCGCGCAATGGATCTGTCTGGGGGGAATCAGCAAAAACTGCTACTCGCTCGATGGCTGGCGATCAAACCGCGAGTGTTACTTCTCGATGAACCAACACGCGGCGTAGACATCGGTGCAAAGAGCGAAATCTACCGAATCATCAGCAATTTGGCGAAAACAGGCGTTGCGGTACTGATGGTATCGAGCGAACTACCGGAAGTGATTGGACTTAGCGATCGAGTGTTAGTGATGCGTCAAGGCAGAATCGTCGGTGAAATTGACGGTTCACGACAGCGAATTGCCCAAGAAAACATTATGGCTTACGCTACTGGCGCATCGGAGGTCGCCGCACTATGAGTCAAACTGAACTGCGCCCATTAAGAGAACCCTCTAATAGTCCTGCGGGTCAACGCAAACCTGCAAATAACTGGCTTCAAGTAGCTGGCATTCTACCGATTCTGATTCTAATCTGCATTCTATTCTCGGTTCTCACGCCTAACTTTCCGACTCCTGGAAATGCGGTGAACATTCTACGCCAAGCATCAATCAACATCGTGCTAGCAACGGGGATGACCTTCGTAATTCTGACTGGAGGGATTGACCTCTCTGTTGGTTCGATTCTGGGCGTTTCTGCCGTTGTTGGTGTATTAGTGTCGCTTTCGAGTGCTTTAGGGTGGTTAGCGATTCCAGCCGCATTGTTAACCGGATTGGCGATCGGGTTGATTAATGGTTCGTTGATCGCCTTCCTGGATTTGCCGCCATTCATTGTGACGCTGGGTGGTTTGACTGCTTTGCGGGGGGCTGCATACCTGGTTGCAAACGGTACAACTGTGCTGAACCGGGATCTCAACTTTGCTTGGGTAGGAAATAGCTATCTAGGTCCGTTCCCGTGGCTGGTTGTAATTGCACTACTAACAGTACTTGCAAGCTGGTTTGTACTGCGTCGAACTGTCCTCGGTGTGCAAATCTATGCGGTTGGAGGAAACCAACGCGCAGCAAGACTGACTGGGATTAAGGTCAATCGTGTGCTCCTGTTTGTGTACGGTGTCAGTGGGTTATTAGCAGGATTGGCAGGCATTATGAGTTCGAGCCGCCTCTACAGTGCGACGGGACTGTTAGGGAACGGGTACGAATTGGATGCGATCGCAGCTGTAATTCTCGGTGGTACGAGCTTCACGGGTGGGATCGGAACGATGCCTGGAACCTTACTCGGTGCATTGATCATTGCGGTGCTCAACAATGGTTTGACGCTGCTGAATATGTCTTATTTCTGGCAGCTAGTCGTCAAAGGTTTAGTGATTATTGTGGCAGTTACCATCGATCGTCTCCGTCGTCGATCGTCTCGCTAAAACCAATCGGAGATCGTATCGGTCGATTTCACCAAGTGCATTCCTGCGTCAGCAAAGCGCTCATAAGCTTGATTCGCTTGCTCGGTGTAATCGACCACGCCCGGAACGACAACCGGAGAAGTGCAATCTTCGAGCAGATACACTTTCTGGGTCAGGCTGGAGTCATAAGCTTGGATTTCGGTGAGCAAATCATCGATCGTCCAAGCAACACAGTGACTCTTTGCCTGACCTGCAATGATCACAGCATCAAACTGGAGTAATTTATCAATCAATTGACTGTTTTTCTGTGCGAGAAGTTCACCCCCAACTGTGGTCAGAACTTCAGGACGCAGCACCGAGTAATTCTCAGTCAGCGGGTGATTTCCTTTGATTTCAAAGTTCGTCTGACTCTTGCGGGCAATGCAGTGAAAAAATGCTGCTTCTTCGATCGCAGAAACCAACGCATGACCAATTCCACCTAACATTGAATGATAGGGCCACACCGTCAGCGGATACTTTCCTTCATCGGTTAGCTGCTTAGTGTAGTGCAGTGCATGACGATTTAAGGTGTCATAGTCTGTTCTCAGGCTTGCTGCAACCGCTGGATTGACCCGCCACACTCCTTTTTGCACATCTTCAAATGGAATTAACGCTGCTGCCGGAACGGGATGTTCTCCAGCTTCATTGATCCAAAAGACCGGATGAAAGATTTGCATTGCAGTGTGGGTATCCATGGTGGGAGCAATTTCGGTAATCAATCCCAAATTGCGATAGATGAACTCACACAGTCGTATGTTATCTTCAACGGCTCCAGTTCCCGATCGACCTCCTACAAATAACTCAAAATCGGGAATACAGAAAGTGTTCTGAACATCGATCGCTAAAAGACACACCCGGACTTGATCGACGTTTGCAGGCGGAATTCCATGCTGTTTTGCCCATTGCTCTGCTTCAATCGCCCGCTGTTGATACGGAACACGCCAAACAGAACCGACGGAAGCACGATCAAAGAACTCAGGAATCATACGTTAGGCTCAATTCATCTTCTTCGATCGTAGATGCTTTTTCACAAAATGACTCGTCGATCGAGAGCAAAACAGGAGCATTAAAACTACGATCGACAACCGTAGTCGGCAATTCCTGGTGATATGCCCCAGACGGAAGCACACCACATCCACCATATTTTGCCATTACTTGCTGTTGAACGAATACATCTTCGCCACAGTGATTCTCAGGTAGCTTTGTCCAGAAGCTAAACCCGCCAACATCCCGAAGCTTTTGAGCGTTGTACATCACGCAGCCACCGATCCAAGCGATCCGATACTTGCGGGGCTGATCTGGGGTGATATTGAGCGATCGCTGAATGTGATACAAATTCGCAGCATTGTGCAATTTCCAGCGCTCCCATTCGGGCATTCCAGGCTGGAGCTTTTCGGGCTGCACGGGAGTATCCCAAAACTCGATCGCTTGTTCGTGCGGTCGAATATCTTGAGCAAAACTCAATCCGATCAATCCACTGCCCACAAATCCGCAGTTTTCTTGCTCGATCGCATTAACGAATTGCTCAATCACAAACGGTTCTAGAACCAGATCATCATCAATGAATAGAACATAAGGGGCAGTTGCCTGATCGAGCAAAAACTGTCTTTGTTCTGCCATCCCGCGACGAGGTAAATGGTGATGGATTTGAACTTTATGATTATGCGATCGTAAAACTCGAATCGGAGTTTGAACTAGATTTGATGCGATCGTTGTTGAATCATCCGTTTGATCAGAGATGATGATATTGAAATCTTTAAAGGTCTGTGCGATCAGGCTGGTTAATGTGACCGCTAATGCTGAAGAACGATTATAGGTTGGAATTAAGACATCAACTTTAGACATATCAATCAAAAGGGTGCAAATCAATCACACCCTCAACACTAAGTTTTACAGTGCAGTCATCACTTGAACTAATTCATCTGTCAGATCAACAGATGCAATGCTGGAATGCTGGAACAGAACACCTGCTAGGAAATAGATATTGTCCGAATAGAACGCCTGGCCATTTTCCCGCAGCTTTTCAATCCAGTTTCTAACCTTTGGTTCAGAACTATAGTAACCAAACTGCAATGGTGTCACCATAAAATCTGTAACTACATATCCTTGTTCCGCTGCACATTCTAATGTACCTAACGGATTCGAGTAGCTCGACACCAAGACCATCACGCTCGGATAGTTCAGCGTTAACAGCCGATTGGTAAGCGTTGCTCCATCAAATCCACCATGTAAGAGTGGCATCCGAATTTGATTATCTGGAGCAGGAATATAAGGCGGATTTGCAATCAAACAGTGAGCATCTTTCGGAGCTGCATCAAAGAATGACTTATTGTGCAAAACATATCGATCGTGCAATTCACACTGATCAACTCTCGATTTTGCGACATCATAAGCGGATGGATTTAGTTCAAAACCGTGAATCACATCCTTACAGCGCGATCCCTCCGGGATCTGCGAAGCAGCGCGCATCAGTGAATTAATCACTGGACTGCCATCACCCGAACCGAATTCAACAATCAAACGCGCATCAGTACATTGCGAAAATACTAATCGCTCTAAACAATGTGAATAAAAATGCGACTCTTCAGGGCAGGAAAATACTTCAGTTTCAGTGACGGTTTGCGTTGGTCTAGTTAGTGTCCCAGTCAAGGTAATACCCTCATCAATTCAAATCACAACAAAGATCGATTACGCAAGTCCGATCGCGGGAAGAGATTCAGTCTCTACACCATGGCGAATCATTTCTACGATCGCTGCACCTGCTCGATCGCCCATGAGTTTCTCTTGGTCATATCCCAACAAAAGCTGCCAGGCTTGCTGCGGATACATATCGACGAGAGGCAACGTCACGTTTTCGATCATCCATCGCCCATGTCTTTCGTCTTCTTTGATGTGCAGATCCCAATATCCCATTGCACCTTCGGAGAGTTCTAGCCGCTGTGCTGCTGCAAGATAGTTCCGATAGGCAGAAGGGCCTGCTACTTCAAAGTAAGCGAGTCCGCCGTTGTAGCGCAGAAAATGACGCTTACATTCAGTCAGTAAGAAGTTATGGTTCGTTGTGGCTAAAGCTTGCCAGGGAACAAGATCGAAATAAGCTTCGGGCTGAGTGCTGAGACTTAATTCGGTCATCATTTTCGCGAAAAACGTGGAATGTTTTCGTGACAACCGACCATTCCCGTATTCCTCAAGCAATACTTTAGTTAATGTAGCTTGGACTTCGTTCGCAGCACCACCAAGAATCCGAGATAAACGACTCGCTTCCACTAAACCATCAAATGAGGTAATCGCTAAAAGATAGCGGTAGCCTTCAAACGGCATCTCTTTACGCAGATAGAGCGCGTCGGCGGATAGCTCAGGATCAAGATCCGCTTGATATCGATCGAGCAATGCTTGCTTGATATCGACTGAATGATAAGAGTCAACATCAATCTGCTTGAGTTCCCAAGCCTGCCAAGCCGCTTCGATCTCGTTGCGAACTTTTTGTAAATACGTCGATCGCTCATTGGTATAGTGATTTAGGTCATCATACCAAAATAGGTTTAAGCGATTGATGCGGTAGAGGACACGCTGCAAGAATAGATGAGCGGCATCGGAACCTTGCGCTTGATCGTAAGCTTCCTTGAGTGCAAAGGTTAGCGCAGTTTCAAAGTATCGAATTTGAGTCTCAAATTGGCTCAGTCGCTGATCTAAGTCCTCAGCTTCGATGAGTTTGCTGAACGTTTGTTCAGCTTTGTAGTAGGGATTGCTCTTAACAATGGATTCAATTGCCGCTGGCATTAATTGATCTGGCAGGGGCGTGACTAAGCTACCGTGCATTTATCTTTTGAATAACTCGATTTTCATTTCTATGCTCGTTTATTCAAACTTGAAGTGGCATCTACCTTAGAGAGAAATCGCTCAGTCTTGAGAGGTAGTTTTACGATTTCGCAAAAGTGGTTTCTGGAAATCCAAGTTTTGCTAACAATTCATTCCAAAGTTCGATGCTCAAAGTGCCCCCCGATGCCTGATCGTGTCCGTGTGCGTAGCTTCCTTCTCCAGCCGAAAGCTTCTGACTCCGAAGAAATTCGAGAACGTTGGCACTGTTCGATCGAGCCGCAAAGTTCACTCGTCCCGGCATATAACCCTCATTTGCTGCAATCACGATTAGTTTAGACAATCGTCCACACCAACTCTGAGCAATCAGCGGATGAATTTGACAGGGAGAGTTCATCCGAATCAGAGCGACATTTCCCGAAAAAATTGGAGCTGCTTTTCGTGCTTTCTCAAGTTCGCGTTTGACTTCTTCACGCGCCGATCTCAGTTGTTGCACGTCTGCACTATCCGAATTTACTAACGCTTTTGGACTTGAGTGATTCAACAGCGATCGAGCAGCCACTTCAGGATCGTAGTGAGAAGCACGCCGAGAGGCATTAACCAGCGCGGTTGCTTCTTTGAGATACTTTGCAGTGTACTTGCGTTTTGCGGTGGCTAGTAGCTCAAAGGGAGCGCGCTCGCCTAAATCGCTCAATGTTCCGATCGCAGCAATCCAATCGAGATCGGAAATATCTGTGATCGTTTGACACAGTTCCCAAATGATCAGCGAAGTATTTGGAATTGGTTCCCAAGTGTAAGCGGTGATCAAGGTATCACCATCGGGCACACCTTCAGGATGGTGATGATCAATAAAACAAGTCGGAACGCCAGAAATCACAGGCTCAGAACGGCTTCCCAAATCCATTACGAATAGATGAGCGGGATTTGCGGATTGTACGATCGCTCGATTGTTCGGTGTCCAGGCGTTGCGTTCTCGATCGGGAATCACTCGATGAACTGAAGCAAATCCTGCTCTTTCAAATGCCCGCTGCCACACGACTCCAGCCGTGACTCCATCCGCATCCGAATCATGAACAGCAACAATTCTAGAAGAATGCGAGATTTGATCAACAAACTGCCTAAAAGCTTGAATTGCAACTTCTTGATTCGGAGTTCCGACTGTAGCATCAACTGTAAAAGTCATAACCAATCCTAAAATTAGAGTATTTTAATCCGGGGCGCAAACTTTGCATCGTTAGCTCCGATTTTCATACTGTGTACACACAAGTCGATTGATCTGTGATCGCCTAGACCTCTCGCCCCCTAAGTCCCCCAGAATGGGGGACTTTGAGAAGGAATTTCCAGAACGCCAAGACTTTTTTGAGCTTCAAAGTCCCCCAAATTTGGGGGACTTAGGGGGCAGAAGCCGACCGAAACGGAGCGATAAACGACTTGTGCGTACACGGTAGATTTTCAATCCAAAACGAACAAGCAACGAAACCAACAACTTCCAACTACACCAAAACAAACAAGCAACGAAACCAATAACTCCCAACTACACCGAAACCACTTGCTCTACCAACTCAGAAGGCTCATCATCCTGAGTCGATGGAGTCACCGCCTCAATCTGAATGTCCTCTTTCTTCTCCTCAGTCTCAACCACCACAGGTGGCAACACATTCAAATCCGAATACAACCACTCTTCCTGTAGCTTCTGAATCGCAAACTCCTTTTGTTTAGCTTCAATCTCAATCCAAGGTGCTTGACGATAGCAACTTGGCATCACCGTAATGTAATCACTATGCTTCTGATCCAAGAATGACTCTGCACCGTTTGAAATGTGAACCACTTGCCAATCCGGATTCTCCCAAGTCGATCGAGCTTCTTCAAGCGCCCAAATCACACTTTCATCCTCATAGCTCTCCACTTTCTCGTGAATCACATGATGATGCGCGTCAAACAACTGCGGAACACCTGCCGCTTTGCAGATCGAAACCATTTGCTCTGCGCCGTAAGTGTACTCATCATTTTCGAGCGTGATCCGTAAGCGAATGTTATCCGGGAGATTGCGAATCGAATCGATCAACCGCTCTGCTCGATCTCCTTTCCCCCCGTGAATGTTCATCAATGCCCAAGTCGATCGCGGTAGTCCCAACAGATCAAACGTCCGCGCGTGCATTGATAAAATTTTGATGCTATTTTCGATTACTTCAGGTCGATCGGAACTTAACACGACGAACTGATCCGGATGCAAAACTAACCGAACTCCAAGCCGCGTCGCCTGTTCTCCAACTAACCCCATTCCTTCGGTAAACTCGTCTAAAACTGCCGCACCCATCGGATCATCGGCAAACGGAAATAGTCCTGAACTTAATCGATAAAGTCGAATATCATTGCTGGCACAAAACTCGATCGCAATTCCCAATCGTCGCAAATTTTCCGCATACAATTCGCGCAGCAATCGTTCCTGTTCGACTAAATCGAATTGCAATAATCGCTTGCGCGTGATCGTCTTAAATCGCACCGTTTTTGATGCGGAAATACAAACTAATCCAAGCTCAGGGGTCATAATCGTTTGTGTATAAGGTTAGATTGCGCGATCGCTTTATTAAATCACTTGTCTTTTAGTGGCTCATGTCCCCAATTTTTTAGAGAATAGGTAGATGTCCAGTCGGTTCCGCATCTTCGCTGCTTTTCATTCCAACGGATAGAGACTCTTCCGTTTTTAGTCAAGCTTCTAATTCTTTAGCTGACATATTAATCGCTTCTTGAAACTCTTTTAGAGTCTCCTGATTGTGAGTTGCAGTATGTTGAACTATTACTTTTTCTCCTTCGTTTTCTTCAGTTGTTCCTCTTTATGAATGGCATCTTTTCCACTTTTTGAACTTTCAACTAAATACTCAGGATTTTCTTTTGATGCTTCAAAATGATGATTCTTAAAATCGGTTGGTTCTGTGATGACTTCTTTAATGTCACCTTCAGTTTTACCGCCGGATGTATTCCATTCAACGTGGTCGCCCTTTTTTAATTTGTCGCTCATGATCTTGCTGCTAAAACTTCTCTTTAATTCTAAGCAGCTTAACTTTTGTGAACCTCTATCTGCGGTTGCCCTTCGCTTGCCTCAAGCCTTTCTTTTGATAGTCGTGATAGTCGCAATTTAGTCCTAATTCAATTTATGCAACCTTCTCTTCCATTGAGATTAATGAAAGTATTTCTGGCTATTCCGCTTTTACAGCTATGTTAAAGCGAATCGATAAAGCGATTCGTCATCTATCGATTGGTAGATGCTCATGGGGTACAAAATCCTACAAGATATAGATGTTAAACACTCATTGAGGAATAGGAGATTACTGGGTATCTCGATAGGTCGCGCCAAAGGGAAGCATCTCCAAATACATGAGTTATGAAAATTTTATTAATTGAAGATGACTCAGCGATCGCAGATTTACTTGTAGAGGCGCTTACTGCTCAACATTACACAGTGGATGTCGCAACCGATGGACAAACTGGGCTATCTCTAGCGATCGAATGGGAGTATGAGCTAGTTTTGCTAGATCTGCTGATTCCTAAAATTGATGGAATTAGCCTTTGTCGTCAGCTTCGATCGCAGGATTTCCAAAAGCCCATTTTGCTCCTGACTGCAAAAGATTCGAGTGCAGATATTGTGCGCGGACTGGATGCAGGGGCGGATGACTATCTTACAAAGCCGTATGACTTATCTGAATTGTTAGCGCGAATTCGTGCCTTACTGCGGCGCGGAGAAACGAAATTAGCTCCGACAGTGCTGACATGGGGAGATCTGAGCGTGAATCCGGTTTCAGCAGAAGTCTTATACATTGAACAACCGCTCTCTTTATCACCAAAAGAATATAGTGTGCTGCTACTTTTTTTGAGAAATCCGCAGCGGGCGTTTAGTCGGAGTGAGATTATCGATCGCTTATGGTCGATCGATGCTTGTCCGGGTGAAAGCACAGTCACAAATCTGATCAAAGACGTACGCCGCAAGCTAAAAGCAGTTGAAATGCAGGCAGATTTGCTAGAAACGGTTTACGGAATGGGCTATCGACTTAGAGCGACATCCAGTAAGCCGTCTCGTCAAGTAGATCGGGTTCAGCAATCTAGCGCTGCCAAGAACCGATTCCAGAAGAAAGAATTCGCTTAGCGCGATATCAAGACACCTTTGCAGCCCGAATCGAGGTGTTAGAGCAAGCGACACAAGCTGAAAACCTAAGTCCACAAGAGCAGCACAACGCAGTAAAGGAAGCTCACAAACTCACGGGGGCACTAGGTTCATTTGGGTATGAGGTGGGTTCAAAACTAGCTCGATCGAACATTTACTCATTCAAGAAAAGTCGCTCAACCAAACTGAACGATCGCAGATTTTAACCTTAATTACGCATCTAAAGCAAGAACTCGCTAAACCTCCAACGCTTCGAGCAAATTTAGCCGAACTTCCTCGCGTGCTAGTGATTGACGATCGAGACTCATTCACAGCACAACTTCGAGCCGATGCCGCAAATTGGGGGCTTTGCATTGAAACTGTGACAGATGGCGACTAGTGCGAAACAAACTATCGCCCAAACGAATCCTCAAGCAATTCTATTCAATCTAGATGTGCAAGCTAAACGCAGCTTAGAGGCAACAGGTCTAGCGCTACTGACCGAGCTAAAATCACAGTTTCCAGCAGTTCCGATCGTTGTAATTACCGAGCATGAAAGCTTAAGGGCGCGGATTACAGCATCTCGGTTAGGCGTTCAGAAGTTTCTCACTCAACCGATCGAACTTGCCAAAGTCTTTGAGGTAATCCAGCAGGTATTACCAAAAGCCCAACACTTACAGAAAGCAACTGCGATCGCAAAAGTGCTGCTTGTGGATGATGATTCTGTCATGCTCTCAACGTTGTCTGATCTGCTTCACCCGTGGGGGCTTCAGGTCACAAGCTTGCAGGACCCAGAGCAATTCTGGCAGACGCTCTGCACAACCCAACCCGATCTATTAATCATTGATTTAGAAATGCCAACCTTGAGCGGCATTGATCTGTGTCGCATCGTGCGCCAAGATGCTCAGTGGAGCCATTTGCCGATTCTAGTCGTGACAGCTCACACAGATGCAGCATCCATTCAACAGGTATTCGCAGCAGGAGCTGATGATTTTATTAGCAAATCGCTGATTCAATCGGAGCTAGTTCCACGAGTGATCAGCCGGATTGATCGATCGCGCCTTCAGACTGAAATCTTTAAGCAACCGATCAAACTATGATGTTTCTTCGCAGACAGCGACATCACAGCCTAAAAGTTCCGCTACGTCTCGTTTTAACGGTTCCTTTTGTGTTGCTCACGGTCGGTACGAGTGGACTGGTTGGCTATCTCTCTTGGCAGAACGGACAGCGATCGGTGAGTCGTCTTGCCAATCAATTCATTCAAGAAGTCGAACATCGGACTGAAGATCATATTCGTTCCTATCTCGAAACCGCACATCTAGCCAATGCGAACAACGCAAACGCGATCGAACTTAATTCCCTAAATTCTGCAACGTTAGAACAGTATCTTTGCCGCCAGCTTCAAATCTATCCGACCGTAAGCGCAACTCACTTGAGCGATCCTCAAGGTAATTTTATCGGGATTGTTCGGGCTGCAAACGGACAGTTGGCAATTCACGAACGCAAGGTCTCGATCGATGACTCAGTTCGAGCCGTTGCACTCGATCAGCAATGTCGTCGGGGTCAACCTTTAGCCGCTCCAGGTCGCTTTGATCCGCGCGATCGGCCTTGGTATCAAAGTGCAATTCGACAAAAACAAGCGGTCTGGAGTCCGATTTTTGCTTGGAAAGCATCGCCTGTGATCGGAACAAATGCAGCTCTACCTGTGTATGATGCGGGCGGGAACCTCCGCTACGTGCTGGGAACCTCACTTGTCCTTTCAGACATTAGTAAATATCCAAAAACGCTGAAAATTGGTCGATTGGGACAGGTGTTCATTATTGAGCGTAATGGTTTATTTGTCGCATCCTCTACCGTAAAAGAGCCGTTTGTTGCGGATAGCGATGGACAGCCCAAACGCCGTTCTGTGCTTGAGACAGATGCACCGCTCCTCAAATCAAGTGCAGCTCATGTACAGCAGAACTATGGCGGATTTGAGAACATTACTCGACCGCAGCAATTTAACACTCAATTTGATCGATCGAACTATTTTCTACAAGTCATTCCGATCGCTGATCCACGCGGCATTGATTGGCTGATGCTGGTGACTGTTCCAGAAGCGGATTTCATGGAGCAAATCAATGCCAACACTCGATCGACGTTTTTACTCAGTTCCGGGGCGTTATAGCGTTACCAAAGCGTATTAGGACGTATATTAGAGGGGTAGTGTTGTGAAGCATGGCTATGGCTGCCCCCTACAGCGAAGATATGCGCTCCAAAGCAATTGCTGCGGTGAAACGTGGTGAACG
>JAHHHU010000030.1 GCA_019359175.1 Phormidium tanganyikae FI6-MK23 | reverse complement strand
TCAGCGCTTCCAGTTCTGATGCTGTTTCTTCAATTTTGATCCGGGTGACACCGACCATTGCTGTTTTTCTCCACACGGTAGAACTCAGTATCTCATTTGTCACTCCCTTTCTTCAATTTGGTATGAGGAACTACTCCAACATTACTATAGTTTTCTTATACTGCTGCAAGAAATTACCTCAGCCACTCTAAGCCAGAGTTACCCTATGCAAGATAGGACGATTCAGCCATTAATCGAGAGAAAACATATTGACGCGGCTCAAAGGATGAAAGCGAAAAGCCATGTGACCCATGATGTTTTGTTTGGGCAGAAATCCCCATAAATGACTGTCATAACTGTGGTTCCGATTGTCTCCTAACACGAAATACTGATTTTGAGGAACTGTTACGGGTCCATAGTTGTAGTCGGGCGCAGCTTGAAGATAAGATTCAGCCACTTGCTTGTCATTGATCGATAACTTGCCAGACTGAACCGCGATCATATCCCCTGGCAGCCCGATGATCCGTTTAATCAGGTCATCGTTCAAATTTTGCGATCGCAATTCTGGTGTTGCTCTGAAAACGACAATATCTCCACGCTGAGGTGATCGCAATCGATAACTCAGTTTTTCGATGACGATGCGATCGCCCACCTGAAGCGTCGGGGTCATCGATTCAGAAGGGATGTAACGGACTTCAGCGACGAAGGCATGGAAGCCTGCTGCGATCGCTAATCCACAAATGGCTGTTTTTGTTGCTTCCCACCATTCATTTCTGCGGGTTGTAGGTTCCAAGGTTGTCATGATTCAGAGTTGAACGATGAAGAAAATAATGAATGAGATCGTGATTTTGAGCCAACGCGCTCCCACAGTCAGCGGACAAAGAATGACAGCGATGACGATGTAGCTCAGTCCAGTCAGCCAATCGTCGCCGAGACCAGATAAACCGATCGGTAGCAAAATCCCTGTCATCATCCATGCGAGAACATCCTGAATCGCTTTTAGGTCTTGATCAGTGAGGCGAGGCATTGTGAGAATCACCCCAGACATTTTTGTGTTGGAGTTTAGCTTTTGTTTCTGCCTGCTTCAGCTTGAGTACCAGAGGTTCAGGCAGCGGATTGAGGTCGCCCAAATTCAGCTTTGCCAGTCCGTCAGATAGGAGAATTTCTTGCAGAGAGGTTCCATTTGGCAAGGATACGATCGAGGTTGTAACGCCGTTTTGGGTCATCTGCGTGTGACTTAGCATTACCTTTGTTTGTGCTGGCTGTAACAGCATTGCCATGATTCCTTCTGCCTGAGCTTGCCACTGTGTATCCAAATCTAGCCCTGCTAATTTCACGCGCAACGTTTCTCCAGCAGGCGTTTTAATGAGCAAGATACCATTTTGAATCGATTCGACAGTGTTGAAGGATGAATTCTGCGATCGCAATTGTTCAAACCATCTAGCTCGTTCTGCTTGATGAAGTAATGTCGGAACACCTAACTTCAATCCCAGAGGAATGCAAATCATCAGCGCAAACAGGGCGATGTGCTGAGGCTTCACGATTGCCGCATTAGAGTGTTGACGAAATTGAATTCGGCGGAGCAATGCCGTGATCGATCGTCTCCAGAAGCGACGAGACTGCGGGCGAAGATTTTGCTCTAGGGCTTGGCGTAAATCACTGACTCCGATCGTAAGTGCCGTTAACTGTAGTTCCACACAACGCAGTGCGTTCAAAGCCTGTTGCGACACCGTTCGCGTTGATAGCACTTCGACCACACCCCCTGCACTCTCAACGTGACTACCCAGCACTTCAACTAACGCTGAATCGGTTTGTTTGTTGAGTGGCTCTACTGTCGCTTGTGTCAATGGCATATCACCTAGTTCGGACAGAAAGGAATCAAGTTCTGCTGTCAGACCTTCTACGGTAGAAGCATTTTGCAAAGTTCCTCCATTCGGAGATTGAAAGGCGGTATGCAGTTCTTCCTGTAAATCTCCTGTCATAGCTTGAACCATTGTGCGAATCGTTGCTTTGTCGTCGTCTGTGAGATCTTGAGCAAACGATGCCTCAACTAGTAAAGCATTTAATAAATCCTCGATCGAGGGGGAATGGGTCATATTGGTTCTCCATCAGAATTGACAGGCACAGCGTAAATTTCGGATCTGACAGTCGTATGGCAGTGGACAAATATTTTCTGTTAGCGATCGAGGTCGTAGTCCGATCGTCTCTCGCTAGAAGAGCTTAATTGTTCATGAGATACATCAGGAGTCGGCTGCTGTGCCTGATTCTGATCTAAATTGCTTTGAACCATCAGCCAGCTACGCCATTCTCTTAATCGCCGCACGTCTTCATGAGAAATGTTGCCCAGGTCATGTAGCTCATTGAGATGCCAATGAGACTGCGAACTATTCCGGTGTTGCTGATAGTGAGTTGCAGACGCAAGACGTTCATCGTTTCGCTCCAACCAAAACACATCAGATTGTGGGCTGTATCCGATCGTGTAATTCTCGATCGTGGCAGTATGACTCTTCCGTACCGGATCGTACTCGATTGTTCCCATTTGTTGATGGAAGGTAAACAGAGCTTGAGCATCGAGCAACAGTGCATTTGCCTGAATGGTTTGCTGTTCCCAATAAGGAGCGGCAGCATGAGGCGCTTGCATTGAGGGTTGTTCTGCCAAATGCTGGAGCCAACTTTCCATCTGTTTCCAGGATTCGCTATCAGTGACGCTCAAGGGATCTCCATTCTCACGTTGCAGAGAATAAACCCCAATCTCGTCATCTCGACTAATCAGATAAACCTCATTATCAATTAGCACACGGTAGAAGTGTTCGGTACTGTTGGGCGAGAACTTGAAAGCAGTGTCTCCCTGGCTTGCATAGTACTCAAACAAGCCAGCCGCATTGGAAAGTAGGGTTTCTGCCTGTGGTTCAGATAGCTCAGTTTGTGACTCATGGGAGCGATCGTCGTCTAGCATTTCGAGCCACTTTGCAAGTTCTCGAAATTCGGTCAGATGCTCGTCGGTAATGTGAGTTTCTGCCGACCGGACAAACAAGCCTTCGTGCCAATTTAGTTGCCAGGAATGATCGTTTGCTGCGATTGATAACTGCTCAGACTCAGGATCATAAATGAGAGCGTGTTCATTGCCTTCATAGCACCAGCCTTGGTTCATTTGCTCAAGCAGATTCTGGTTTTGGGCAATGACCAAGGTTTGTTCCAAGATGGGAAGAATTTCTGCGGCACGACGTTCCTGCTCCTGCCAAGGGTCAACGTCTGTCATTACTGTTTTCTTCTCACTAATTGCTCTAGTCGAGAAGTCCGAGCAAGCAAATTATCCACTTTGGCATTTAGGGGGATTAATCCAGCTATCAGAGCAATTGTAAGCAGAGCTGAACTACTAATGATGGCGATCGCGCTCCAATTCAGGCTCCTCCGTCTTTGGGTTGGGCTGTTCATTCCCGTTGCCAGTGGCGCGGTCAATTCCTCCTGGTATAGCGTCGTCAGATTGCTGACCACCATGTTTACATGACTGATCGACCTCTGATGATTTTCTAGCAGTTGTTTCAGTTGAATCAGCGTCATCGGAAGCGGTTTCAGCCATTGTTGCAGGCGCTCCAGTTGCTCGGCAGTCGCTGGAATCGAATGGTTCCACCCCTGCCAATCGGCTTCGTTCAGTTGAGATACCTGGGCAGGTGGCGGCAAGGGTGCGGAGGTCTTGGCGGAATTGTTCGAGGGCTTCGGCTGACTCGGAACGGTCTGAGCGTACCCTTGGAGTCGAGTCGGCACAATCTTGCTGGGCAAGTCCCCAAATATCATGCGAGGTTGAGTCATGAGAGATTTCTAGATTCTGATAGGTACATTGTTGCTGCCCTTTCTCGTTCAGATGAATCGTTAGATTTGGGTGCTGGTCGATCGCGGTTCGCAATGCAGCAAAACTGATTTGCCCAATTTGAGTCAGTGCGATTCGTTCAATTTCTTCTCGTGGAAAAACTGTGGAGTGTTGAGACAAGTAATCGATCGTGGCGTAGGTGATGGCTTGAGTTAGTCCCGATCTCGCTGTTTCTCTAGGTGCTTGAGCAACGATAGGATGCAGCCCGACTGAGATCGCATCCTCCTTCCACAGTGCTTCTAGTTCCTGCCTAGTCACTTGCTGTTTTGTCTTTCGTCCTGATGAAATGGCAATCCAGGCTTTGTGTTCGCTACTTGCATCGTCTCCAGCTTGTTGCTGAATCTGCTGACTCCGTTTGCTGAATGCTTTGAGTTGTTGGCTGGAGTATCCTTTCAATTCCCACAATCCTAGACGGTAGTTCGTGACCTGAATCTCATAGCCTAGTCGCTGAACTTCTTGCGCCAGTTCATTTCGGTAGATTTGCCCTAACAGCATCTTGGTCTGATAAATCGCGGCATTATCTAAACTGCGCCACTGTCCACTTGGGAGTCGTTGAAGGTTAAGGATGATGTTGTGAGTATGGAGTTGTGGATCGAGTTCGCGGCTGGTGTCGTGGTGAAATTGTGCGATCGCAAGTTGCCCTGTGATTACTTTCTGTCGTTTACCATTCTGCATCTGGCGTGTAATTGCATACCGTTCTTCTAAAACATTCAGCATTCGGATTGTGGCGGTTTGGTGAGCATCTTCTAGTTTGCGATCGCCAAAGACTAGCGCCTGAATCGAGACAGATTTGGGCGCACTGGTCGTTAGGTCAATTCCTGCTCGTTCTTTAATTTGATCCTGAGTCGATCGAGAATGCAACCGCGACTTATCAATCAGCGTTTCTCCTGTTGGCGATCGCCCACGCAACAAACAAGCAAGAGGGTGCGATTCTACAGATTCCGGTAGATCCAGAGTTTGTATCAACTTGCCATGCCAGTTCGAGCAATCGTACAAATCTAGGTAATTTCCTTCCTTCGTGTAGTAGTAGCTGCCATGTGTGGGAGAAATATTTGAGATCGAGAGAATCATCGTTATTTGTAGGTTTCTAAATGGTGTTCTAAGCGTTGCTGAAGTTCTTTGATCCACTCCTGCCGCCTTTTCTGGATATCTTCCGGTTGGTTGTCTATGAGTAACGGTTGCACGATCACGTAGACCGCTTCTAACCAAGCTTCTAGCCGCAATTGATCTTTGCCGATTTGCTGCACAATCTGTTGAATTAAATTCCCCATCACTCCGACTTGTGTTTCTAGTTGTTGCAAGCGAGTGTGAACGGGTTGAAGCGCGGCACGAATTTGTGGATCAGGTTGATTGGAACTTGTCGATCGCTCTGCCAATTGTTGAACTGCTTGCTCCATCAAATTCATCTGCTCAACTAACCGTTGCAATTGGGTGGTGAACTCGGATAGGTCAGATTGTGGAATTGTGTGGGCGGGTTCCTCCTTTGTGGATGCTTGTGGTTGCCATTCGCTCAATCGCTCTCGAATGATTTGGGCAGCAGAAACTCCCCGTTCGGTTGCGATTTCCTCGATCGCATTGCCCTCCACAAATGGGAGCGTGATGTGGAATTTTTTGGAACCGTTGCTGGGCATAGAATTGATGGATCGATTGTGGGCAGTTTGTGGAGGGTGTGAGCAATTTGCGGGCTGTGTGGCTTGTGTGGTTTCCACACTTGGCGTTAGGTGTGACGCGAGGGCTTGTGGTTTGTGTTGCCGACAGGGAACAGCCCACCCGTCGTTGTGGTTGGACGAAGAGGACAATGCCGGATGCGGCGTTCTGAAATGCTGTTCTCGCGGGTGTGTTCGCAACCTACACAGTAAATCTGACAGGGATATTGCAAAGCGATCGACTTTTATGGCAAAGCGAAACCTATGAAGCGTCATAAGCGATCGGAGTCTCGCCATATCCTCGTCAGATTAAGTACCTATGCTTGTTTTCGTTGATCAGCAGAAAGAAGATGCAGAAGTAGTTCTAGCGATTCGATCTCTCCAGATTAACCGTGCAGTACCTTTCTTTGCTCTTTAGTTGCCTACTTTTTGCCTTCAATGACCTACTAAGTACCTTTGGAAGTGCAATCGATAGATTCTGAATCAGTAGCAATTTGGCGATTGCACCCTTTTACAAGGCATCTACTACCTTCGTTTCACCTTCTAGAGAGCAACATTTAACTTCAATCCACCAATCTACAACCGACGATTCATCTCACTCATCATTGAGAAGGAAAATTGAGCTATCTACCATAGCAGATTTAATCTAAGGAAAAGACGATGATTGATTCACAGCCAGATATCATTTTGACGATCGACACCGGAACCTCTCAAAGTAAAGTGTTCTGGAAACGCTGGTCGCAGGGCAACACTGAGCTTCTATTGATGGGTTCAGAGTTTCTAGAAATTTCTCCCGACGATTTGATCGATACCGGACTTTCTGGAGGCAGACCAGAAAACGATGCCTTCATTGAGCTTTTCAACGGCAGGATTTATGTTTTGGGCATGAAGGCACAGCAAATGCGCGGGAAAGTGCCCCCCGGATTGAGTAAGTACGAATTTGCGGCTTACAAAGCTTTGGCAATTATCGGCGCGATCGCAGAAACCGCGAACTTACCCGAACAATTCACGATCGCACTTTCGGCTCTGTTGCCTTACAAGGAATATCAAGACCGCAAAGCTTTCCATGATCTGTTGGAGCATAATCTTGCTGGCTTTAATTTTCGAGGTCGGCGCTACTTTGTTTCGCCGCTGGTGCTAGAAGTGAAGCCTGAAGGAGCTGGACTTGCCCAAAGTCGTCGTAACGATGCACCTCAGTCGTTCAATCAGAAAAATATTCTGGTCACGATGATTGGTCAGCGGGATGCGTCATTGTTGCCATTCAAACAAGGCACACCACAGAGTGGTCACGGCATTCGATTAGGATTTGAGCAATTGATTGATGCGATCGTCGCTCGTGCTTCTCTAAATCTCGATGCGAAAGATGCTGGACGATTAACCGAGTACATTTTTGAGGCACAACAGAATTCCAAACGATTAGACCGCATTGCTCGAATGGTTGTGACCGAAGCAGAAGTCGATCGTAAAGTGGACCAGCTTCAAGACGCGATCGCGCAGTCCCGAAATCGATATCTCCGCGACCTATTTGACTGGATGAAATCAATGCTAGGGCAAGACCTCTATGAGTTTGACGAAGTGATTGCTTCTGGAGGCACAGCACTGTATTTCAAAGATGAATTAGAAGACTTTTTCGCTCAATATGACTTAGAAGTATCGTGGGCGATGAATTTACAAGATCAAATTCATCGATCTCTAACGACTACGATCGATCCGGTTCTTGCTTGCCGAGTTTCAGATGCGTTTGGTGTCTTCAAGCTATTGGGTGGCAAAGTCAGTAGACTGGCGGAAGGGCTTGCAAACGCTTCGTGGAGCGGGACTACCACACGTTGAGGGTTGGGTAAATGACAAGAAAGTTTGATTACCGCGTCAGAGTTCAAGTTGCAGCAGAAAGCCCAGATGGAATTCTGCTCGATTTTCTCAAGAACGAACGCCATCGATCGTACTCGCATAAAGAGATGCTGTTGTGGGCACTGCGAGCATATTGGATGCCGATCGCATATCAGCTTCGTCGCGAACAAGGGGAGCAATCACTGACTGAGGCACAACTGAAGCGAATGGCTCAAGATGCGATTTATCAATTACGACAGCAGATTGCCTACTTGCGATCGACGTTTGGCATTGAGCAACCTTCATCAACAGAGGAAGCGCTTTCACCACAGCTTGCCCAACAATTCTTTTCTCTGCTTGCTTCTCATCAATCAGCAGAGGTGGACGGTTTGGTTCAATCTTCTGCAATTTCATCTGGATTGACGATCAGTTCAGGCAGTTTGCAGCCAGAATCAACTGTTATGGAGAGAGAATCTGCTGATTCGCATAAGGAGCTATGGTATGATAGCGAAGATCTATTTGAGTCTGAGATTTAAGTCACTAAACTTCTATTGCTATAGATCTTGCTTTGAGAGCGAGCGCTTCAACGATCCACACTCATCAGAATCGCAAAATAACTGGAATAGACGGCTGAACCAATCGAGTAATCTGTTCGAAAGTGTCAGAATTGAAGCTTCAAAAGGTCTAAAACCAAGGCTATGTTGACGAGAAAAGGAATGCTTTCTACAGTATTTCGATTAAGCAGATTGAAACATCACTTCTAACGCCTGTAGTCGCTCAACAAACAAAGTTCGTCGCACAGATAGGGACACGAATTCTCTCATTTGTGAACGGGGTCGCAAATACTGTCGCACTTCCTCAAATGCCGCGCAGAATCGTTTTGCTGAATCAAACGCCCCAAACCCCAGCATCGGATAGTAACGGTGCTTGATCCCGCGATGGTCTTGCTCAATGGGGTTGTCCAAACAACTCCCCGGTTCATGAATGACCGCTTCACCCAGAACCTCTGAAACGGCGCGGGGGTAGGATGCCAATCCATCCGTTACCACTCGATTCGGCGGCGTTTGCGCCACCTCTAACGCTTGCTCGAAAAACGCTTGTGCTGATGCCATGTCTCGCTTTTCCCGCAGCAGCGAGTCCACTAAATTGCCGTCTTCATCCATCGCCCGATACCGGTAACACCACCTCCCCTTGACTCGGATGTAAGTTTCGTCCACGTGCCAGGTTCTCCCCATCGTCCCCGCACGCTTTGTCCGCAGTTGCTCGGCGACCAGAGGCGCAAACCGTTCTTCCCAATGCCGCACCGTTTCATGCGTGAACTCAAATCCGCGCAGCAGAAAGAATTCCGCCACGTCCCGCAAACTCATCTTGTAGCGCAACCGACAGATCAACACCTGAAATACGATATCGGTTGGCACTTCTAGAAAGTTGAACCGCTTGCCGGTACGTTCATTGAAGCTTGATAGACACTCTCGACAGTAGAAGGTCTGATAGCCGAGGCTGGTGGTGCGTTTCAGTTGAGTGGTGAGCGAGAAATGACAATGGGGGCAGTTCATCAAAGCAGAATGGGGATTCAGTTTTAGGTCAGTCCATAAAGCATCAGAGACAGTGAATTTCGCTCGACATCTAAGTCTTAATTCTGACACTTTCGAAAAGTTCGCTTCAAGGGTCTTGTATCCAAACAATTAATCAATTACTAGAAAGCGAATACCGTCCGCAAGATTTAGTAGTATGCAGCCGAGATGAGGAGTACCGCAGTCGCAAAACCCAATTTCAACTGAATGGAGCGATCTATGTTAAGCCTCTCAAAGATCAGCAGATTCAAAATCACCTAATACGATTGCAGCGCCAGGATCTGTGGAAAATTTTTCAGGGAGATTCGATTCTGCTGGAATTAGTGAGAACTCCATTTTGGCTCAGCATTGTTATCTTGGCAGAGCAGGAACTAAAGATTTTAGATTGGCGACATCTTACAACCGAGGCGCGGTTTCATGCTCTGTTAAATGCCTATATTCGTCGGATGCTAAAGCGAGAACTACCGCGCAACATCTATAAGCAAACGTCATTACCAACTGACAAGCAAACTATTTCGTATCTAGTTCGCTTGTCACAGCAGATGCAAAGTGAGTCCGAAACCGAGTTTTTAATTGAAGCAATACAACCATCTTGGCTAACAAATCGCCCATTTTGGTATTTCATTTACAAAGTTTTCAACCGTCTGTTGATTGGAATAGCTTTAGCATTGAGCTCTGCAATACCTCTATATTTAACTTTTGGAACTTTAGCTTCGATTATTACTGCTTTAATAGGATTGTGCTTAGGAATAGCGACAAAATCTAACACAAAGATTAAAACTGTTGAAACTCTTAAATGGTCTTGGCGATCGTTTGGCAAAGGATTCAGAGAAGGAATGCTTTCTGGATTAGCATTTGCAGAATATCTTGCACAAATTCGTAGCTTCAATTGCTACTCTTCTAACTCTGGAAGAGTTGGCTATAGGATTCAATACCTTCTTAATGAAAAAGGAGTGCTGGGAATAATCTTTCTAATTTTAGGGCTATTTTTTGGGACTGGAAGCGGAATCTGGTGTGGCTTAATGAATGGAATTGTGGAAAGTTCAGACATTGAGGAAAAATTAGTGCCGAACCAGGGGATTCGTAGAACTGCAACTAACTTATTTACCTTTATGTCAATTTGGGGAGCTACTGTTGGACTTTTTTTGGGATTAATTCCAGTATTACGACTTCATTCACTGGATGGCGTTATTCCAAACTTGATTGTTGGCATCAGTTTTGGGATGGCGATCGGTTTAGGATTAGGATTGTGGACGTTACCGATTTATTCATCGTTTGTTGCAGGAGCATTTTGCAGCGATGCGGCTGGAGCGAGAATAAGCAACACTCGTAATTAAAGCTAGGACAATTCGTCGATCGACACAGCGAAGCAGCCTGTGAAATTTTCTACTTACGGCTTAACGCAGCCAATTGCGACTGTACCATTAGCTCCACGAACACGTAACCGTGTAACAAAACTATTGCGCTAACGGCTTAATTTGTAGATCGCTTGCAATTTCAATGACTGTAATTTTGGAATTTTCAACCACAGTGTTGCCCATGATCGTGTCGTGCATTGCCTCAAACTTAGACTCTGCTTCAGCAAGTCGTTCGTAATGCAAAACTACGTGGTAATGCTTCTGAATTGGCGATCCAGTTTCCGATCGCTCTACCGCATCCCAATCTAAATTTTGACACTCCTCAGCGATCCGGCGATAATCGTCAGCTAACTGTTCTAACGCGATCACCAGAGCGTGTTCTTTCGTTTGACCATAGCAACGAATCTCATCCCTACATTGGTCATTGAGCGACGGTGAAATCTGACAAACATACTGCCCGTTGTCTTGCGAGTGAACTGCGATCGTAATTGTGCCGAAAATTTGATCAGAATTCGCTTCAGTCATGGCTCAATCTCGATGATTATGTTTGCAATTTGATTATGATCGATCGCTTGGTAATTCTTCTGTACTGTAGCTTTGATTAGCGGTGTCTAGCCAGCCATGCCCAGAGTAATAGACGATAACGGTGGCTTCTGGATCAGCCGTAGCTTGGGCTTTTAGCCAGTCTAATCCATTCAGAACTTGTTGCTTTGTAGCGTTTTGGTCGTGGAGCGATCGCAGATTTGCATCTAGATAGCCACACAACTTAGGGTTAACCAAGGCTTGTCGCAGAACTTGAATATCTCTGACCGTTACGGGTAATGATAAGCGGGGATCAGCGCATTGTCCAACCCCGATAAGGAGAGCGTAACCGTGGGCGAAGGTTTGGAGCATGACAAGGTTTCCTCTAGTTGAGGGCATCAACTACAATAATGCTGTCAGCTTGGGCATTCACGGAAACAAAAGATTTTTATTAGATATTTTCGATACAAGCTTTTGAAGCGTTTGTGCGTTCACGTTGGGAGCCTCCGGTTGAAGAGGCAGATTTTAGCGATTACTCCACCAAGTTCGATTTACGGGAAGAAATTATCGAAGATCTCGCCGATCGCATTTTCCGGGAGCGAGACTGGCGGATTATACGCGCTGCTTCGCAGATACCGCAAGGGTCGCGCCTCAGCTTCTCGATGGCATCAAGGAAGAATTTAGCCAAGTCACAGGTTTAGATGAAAAATACGTTACGAAGCGATTACCAAGCGTCACTGAAGAGGCTGCGTTGCCTTTGGCGCAGCGATCGCTGCTCACGTTAGCTGAAATCCGAACCTGGAAACTGGTCAATTACTCTTAAAGTTCGGGTGGATGCCAGCCCGCTGAAATCCAATAGCTCCGCACTGTCAATACATCAGCGAATGCGATCACTTCTTCAAGAAAACAGTCGGTTCGATCTCCGAAAATCTTTTCGATCGGCGGTTAGGTTTGCAGCAGTTCCGTTAGAATGTTACCTATCTTCACAATTATTCATTTGAGGTTTACGTTTTGCGTACTGCTTACCTCCTCGTCACGCATGGAAGTCGGGATATTCGTCCGCAGATCGCGATCGATCAGCTACGCGATCGCATTGAGCAGCGGTTGTCTATTCCAGTCGGAGCAGCCGTTTTAGAATGCGCTCCAACTCCGCTGCACGAACAGATCGAGGAGTTTAGCCGTCAGCATCCAAACCTTTCGCAAATCTACATCGTGCCGCTATTTTTGCTTCCAGGTGTTCATGTAATGGAGGACATCCCAGAGCAAATCGAGATCGCGCAGTCCCACATCGGTACCAAGCTCACAGTTCTACCGCATCTGGGTAGCCATCTTGGAATGGTGGAAGTTCTCGCTTCAAGAATTGCTCAAGTTCCCGCAGAGTCCCGAATTCTGATGTCTCATGGCAGTCGTCGATCGGGCGGAAATGCTGCGATCGAGAAAATCGCGACCCAGATTGATGCTGTTTCTGCATATTGGTCAGTTGAGCCAAAGTTGCCCAGCCGCATCCTAGAATTGAAACAACAGGGACATCAAACGATCGTGATTTTGCCATACTTTCTCTTCTCAGGCGGAATTACCGACGCGATCGCACAATCGATTCAAGAGCTTTCTGAGCAACATTCAAACCTCGCGTTGCGCTGGTTAACCCCATTTGATCTTTGCGAAGATTTAGTGCGCTTGATTATTGACTTTATTACAGTCCAAACTTCAGCCGAATTGCTAACGCGATCGAGCAAATAAACGCATATCTTGAAGCCAAATATGACTGATTTCACTCTTTTTTCAACCGTCATGTATCAAAATTAGCAAAACCGAGCGGTAAGACTGATTACCCTGAGATACTCAGTTTTTACCCGTTTCCCTCATTCCTCCCTTCATGATGAATACAGCAGAGACAGCTTGCATCGGTAAAGTCTATTTAGTAGGTGCGGGCCCTGGTGATCCCGGTTTGATGACTCTCAAAGGAAAAGCTTTGCTCGAATGTGCCGATGTCGTGGTTTACGATGCCTTGGTGAGTGAACCAATTTTGGCGATGATTAACCCGATCGCACAAAAGATCGATGCGGGAAAACGACGCGGACGGCATTCGATGGCACAAGATGAAATTACACAGCTATTGATTGAGAAAGCACACGAAGCCGCGATCGTGGTTCGACTCAAGGGCGGCGATCCCTTCATCTTCGGGCGCGGTGGTGAGGAAATGATGGATTTGATTGCAGCAGGTGTTTCTGTAGAAATGGTTCCGGGAATTACCTCTGGGATTGCGGCTCCAGCGTATGCGGGCATTCCTTTGACGCATCGATCGTATAGTTCATCCGTCACGTTTGTCACCGGACACGAAGAAGCTGGAAAGTATCGTCCTGCAGTGAACTGGGGCGCGATCGCACATGGCTCAGAAACGATCGTGATTTACATGGGTGTTCACAGCTTGCCTGTGATTATCGAGAAGCTACACGAAGCAGGGATGAGTTTAGAAACCCCGATCGCGATGGTGCGCTGGGGAACTCGTCCAGAGCAAGAAGAACTGGTTGGAACGCTTGCAACGATGCCCGCTCAAATGGAAGCTGCGAATTTCGGTGCGCCAGCGATCGCAGTCATCGGTAACGTGGTGAACTTACATGAGATTTTGTCCCAGTGCCGCCCACAATGCCCGAATGTGGTGAAGAGTGATAGCTGAATCATCCGCCAACTGTAGCTGCTAGGGACTTGCTAAGATATAAAGTCAGTCAAAACAAGTCGAAAGAGAGTTCAAGTTGCTTGAGTTATATGTAGAGGAAAGCGAGGATGTTCGCATCGATCGATATCTCGCGGATCAGCTTCCTGATTTGTCTCGATCGCGCATTCAAAAATTAATCGAACTCGGTCACGTTCAAGTTAATGGCGAACTGTGCAAATCGAAAAAAGCAGAAGTCGAAGATGGCGATCTCATCCAAATAGAACTGCCAGAAGCCCAACCGCTTGAACTGAAACCCGAAGCAATTCCGTTAGACATTCTCTACGAAGATGAATCGCTGATTATCGTCAATAAGTCTGCTGGAATGGTCGTACATCCCTCCGCCGGACACGAATCAGGAACTTTAGTGAATGCCTTGTTAGCACATTGTGAAACACTGCCGGGAATCAACGGTGTACAGCGTCCTGGAATTGTTCACCGATTGGACAAAGATACAACAGGCGCGATCGTAGCTGCAAAAACCGAGCAAGCCTTTCACCATTTGCAAGAACAATTCCGCACCAAAACAGCAAGGCGGGATTATTACGCGATCGTTTACGGTGCACCAAAACAAGAGAACGGCACGATCGATCAACCGATTGGACGGCATCCTGTCGATCGACAAAAACAAGCGATCGTACTCGAAGAAAAAGGCGGCAGACGAGCAATCACCCATTGGCAAATCAAAGAGCGATTGGGAAATTACACGCTATTGCAATTCGAGCTAGAAACCGGAAGAACACATCAAATTCGAGTTCACAGCGCCTTTATCGGTCATCCCGTCGTCGGAGATCCGGTTTATAGTTCCGGTCGATCTATTGGTGTGAATCTTCCAGGACAAGCGCTTCATGCTTGGCGACTGCGATTAATTCATCCCGTAACTGAAGAATGGATCGAAGCGATCGCGCCTGTTCCCCCTTATTTCACAACATTGTTAGAGGTATTGAAAAAGCGATCGTAGTTTCATCGCTTGGGCACCCTAAAGCAGACTTAAGAGCGAAGGTGCTGGGATGAAGCCTGTTTTGCAACGTGGAAAACTGGTGAAATGGAACGACGATCGAGGATTTGGATTCATCCAACCGAACGATCAGAGTCAAGAAGTTTTTCTGCACATTTCAGGTATCGCTCGCCCAATCCGCCGACCGCGAGTGGGTGACATCATTCACTACCGAACAATCACTCGTAAGAACGGGAAATCTCGTGCCTGTTCTGCCATGATTCAAGGAGCAACAGCACTGAAAGCTGAAAGCTGTTCACTGCGATTTGAGTCAGTTTCGGCAACATTAGTTTTAGAAGTTGGATTATTGGCGCTTTTACCAATCCTCGGTTCGATTCATTTCGCATTCACTCAAGCCAATCCGACCCCATTGTTTCTGTATCCAGCGATGAGTGGAATTACTTTTGTTCTCTATCACGATGACAAGTCTCGCGCACAGGGTCGTAGGTGGCGCATTCCAGAAAACACGCTGCATCTGTGCGAACTGTGCGGTGGATGGTTAGGAGCTTATGTCGCTCAACGTCTTTTGCGCCACAAAAGCAGCAAGACTTCCTACCAACGTGAGTTTTTCGCGATCGTCACTGCTCATCTCGTTGGCTGGCTGACTTGGTTTTTCTTAAAGGGAAGATTTCTCTAAGACTCTTCCGTAAGGGTTTCTGGACCGATTCCAAGTTCTCTCAACTTCGCGGCGAGAATTTGCGATCGTTGACGTTCCTGGTCTGCTCGTTGACGTTCCTGATCTGCCCGCTGGCGCTCCTGATCTGCTCGTTGCCGCTCTCTTTCCGCCTGTTCCAAACTCCACAACAGCAAATTTCCCTCACTATCCCACCAGCGCAGCCAGTACGATCGCTGACACAACCGCTCCCCGTACCACATTCCTAGAAATAGCTGAAGTTCTGGAATCCAGAATCGTCCATCTGAATTCGCGGATTGAATTTGATAATGCTGATCTTGAAGACAGCGCACCTCTAAACTCAACTCATACGGGTCGTAAGTCACATAGGTCGGGACTTGGAGAATTTGTTCGTAGTAATGCAGTTTGCCGTAAGGAGGAGTCGATCGAATCGATAATTCGCCGCCGTCTTCATTTGAAAGAAACTCCATGACGATCGCAACAGGCGCACCCTCTGCATTCGGCGTGTAGCTGCGTCGGATCACATCTTCTGCAACAGGCTGAACTTGTGGGACGTAAAACCAGTCGGGCGCTTTGACCACAATCCTTTTACGAACCGTAGCAACAATACCAAAATTAGAGCCGATTAGCATTTCTGATCGAATGCGATCGTTGGCTCCTAACGCATCGGTCAAGGCGGCAGCAAGAGAGGGTTGTTGAAGGTTTTCCACGGGGTCATCGGGGAGCGGATAATCGTCGGGAAGCGGCTCCCAGGTAACAATCGGTTGTGGAGGAGTTTGGAGAACCATAGCATCCTAAGCGCAGGTATTCTTCATCATACTTGCTTTAGAACGGCTAGCACACGTGAGCGTGACCGCGCTACGATCGACAGTACACAATTCAATTTTGATGAAACTATACATCATGGCGCAAGATAAACTTCCTCAGTCAGGCGGTGGAGTAGCAGTGGTGCAATACTGGGCGGAACAAACCTTGTCGCCTGATGGAGTCAAAATTTGGCAAACCCTGTTTCACAAAAGCGCGTGTTTGTCCTGTGCCTGGGGAACTGGCGGACAGAAAGGCGGCTTTGTTAACGAAGATGGGGAAGTGTTGCAGCGATGCGCGAAAAGTGTCGAAGCGATCGCATCGGAGCTTCAACCCGCAACGACGTTTGAGCAAGAATATACGATCGCTCAATTGCAAGCCTTGACTTCTCAAGAAGCCAACAATCTAGGGCGTTTAAGTCATCCGCTGATTTTGAGAAAAGGTAGTAACCGCTATGAGCGAATCAGTTGGAATGAAGTGTATCAGATTGCAGAAACAGCATTTCAGAAAGTACCGGAACGAGTGGCATCTTATAGTTCGGGGCGTTCGTCGAATGAAGCGGCGTATTTATTACAGTTGATGATGCGGGCATTGGGATCGAATAATTTAGCGGACTGCTCGGATTTGTGCCATTCGGCTTCGACTGTTGGGCTGAAAGATATGTTCGGTTCAGGAACATCAATGGTGAGCTTAGAGAGCCTGAAACAAGCGGATTGTGTGGTGCTGATCGGATCGAATGCGCCTGCAAACCATCCGCGATTGATGAACGAATTGATTCAGTTGCGCGATCGAGGCGGCAAAGTAATTGTAGTTAATCCAGCGATCGAGGTTGGATTAGTCAAATTCGGTTCGCCTGCATTTCCGATTAAATCAATGCTGAGTGGCGGTTCTGACATTTCTTCACTGTATCTACAACCCATTCCAGGAAGCGATGTTGCATTGTTCGTCGGATTGCAGAAATCATTGATTGA
This sequence comes from Phormidium tanganyikae FI6-MK23, assembly GCA_019359175.1. Classification (GTDB taxonomy): domain Bacteria; phylum Cyanobacteriota; class Cyanobacteriia; order Leptolyngbyales; family Leptolyngbyaceae; genus Leptolyngbya; species Leptolyngbya tanganyikae. The sequence goes on along the minus strand of JAHHHU010000030.1, from coordinate 21,199 downwards.
GCAGAATTTAGTTCAGCAAGACTTTCTCGAAGCGCATACCGAACAATCGCAAGCAGTGATTGATCATGCCAAAGCAACATCGTGGGAAGTGATCACAGAAACTTGCGGGGTTTCCAAGCCTGAAATTGATGTTGCTGCGAATCTGATTGGAACTTCAAATGGAGTCGTGTTTGCTTGGGCGATGGGTGTGACTCAGCAAGAGAATGGTGTGGATAACATCTATAGCATTGCAAATACAGCTTTGCTCAGTGGCAACGTTGGGAAAGAAGGAGCCGGAACAATGCCGATTCGGGGGCACTCGAACGTGCAAGGCTTTGGTTCGATGGGCGTTACCATTCGCTTGAAAAAAGAGATTCAACAAGCTTTAGAACAACTATTACAAAAGCCTTTAAGTCGTGTTCCAGGCTATGATACTCGCGCATTGATCGAAGCAGCGGATACAAATCAAGTCGATACTTTGATTTGCTTAGGTGGCAATCTCTATGCAGCAAATCCTGATCTCACTCAAGCAAAACGCGCATTGGGTAACATCGAAACTATCTTTTATGTTGCAACCAAGCCAAACTTAGGACATTTCCACGGGCTTGCTAGTCAAAATACGATCGTTATTCCAGTGTTAGCCCGATTCGAGAATCCGCACAAAACCACGGCTGAATCCGGCAATAACTTTGTGCGACTCAATGATGAAGGTCAAACCCATTTGAAAAACGCAGAGCTAATTTCTGAGGTTGAGTTTTTGACTGAAATTGCCGATCGCATTCTAGAAAATTCTCCAGTCCAGTGGCGCAAACTCCAAGATACAAAGTATGTGCGGCAGTTGATCGCTCAAACAATTCCAGGTTACGAAAAGATTAGCTCGATCGACGAAACAGAAGAAGAATTTACGATCGCAGATCGCGTTTTCACAACGCCCAAGTTTCCAACTTCAACCGGAAAGGCTGCAATGTTCGTCACACCTTTACCGGAACTAACAACGCCCACCAAACAAGACTTTGGGCTATCTGATTCAACACCCGGAATTGTACTAATCCTAGGCACAGGACGGAGCTATGCACAGCACAATACTGTAGTGTACAAACCTGGAGATAAGTATCGAGCTATGCCGCATCGACATTGTATTTGGATGAATTCAGAAGATGCGGAACGGGCAGGATTCCAAGAACATCAGCGCGTTACAGTTCAAGGCGATGCAGGCAAGCTCGAACAAGTCGAGATCATCTATGGCACGATTCGATCCGGTGCTGCGATGATGTTTTACCCCGAAGTGAATGCGATTTTTAAAGCGAAGGTTGATCCTCGATCGGGAACTCCAGCTTACAAGCGCGTTCCAGTTGTCGTTTATTGAACTATTTCATCGCGCCCATTGTGTTCTTCCAAGCAAGCTCTTTGCACAACACAATCAAAGCCCGTTCTTCGGCTCCCTGGAATAGTTTCGACTCAATCAGTTCCTCTAGAACTTGATGGGTTAACTGTACCGAAAATGTCCCGCCACAGTGCAGCAAATGACTGTAATAGCAAAACTGCGATCGACCCATTTTATTAAGATGAAAATGATAGATCTCTTCCCAAGTCATTCTCTGTACAGGAGTATTCACCGGAACCACCACGCGCGGAATTCCCTGAACGCCGTAAGGCTTACCATTGTGCGTGTCTAGCTCTCCGACTAACACTGTCCAAAGCAATGTGCGAACTTCTTGAACCTGATCTGGAGTAAATAACGGGTCAGGTTCACTGGTTAACCGAATCCCAGAATTGAGAAACAGCGGATTAAGTAGCTGCGAATTGTAAACAATCCCCACTGCCCAATGGCGATTGTCTTCGAGCTTCACAAAAGTTCCGAAGCCATAATCATCAGGCAATGGAGCCTCAGCGAAATCCATCACGTCATCGACTTGCACCACATAATCACAGTGAGAATTCGATTTCACCACTTTTCCTAACCGCATGAACTCTCCTCCGCTCATTCACACGCATTCTACAGCGGAGTGAGTTTTTGTACTATCAAATTTTGATCATTCAAATTTTGATCATTTTGCACAAGGCGCGATCGCGTTCGTCTCCACCTCTGTACGATAAGATGATTCTTTGCTTGTATACGCCACCACAACACAGCCATGAGTACCGGGACACTGTTCGATAAAGTTTGGGACTTGCACACCGTCGGAATTCTGCCATCGGGACAGACTCAACTATTCATCGGACTCCATCTCATCCATGAAGTCACGAGTCCACAGGCTTTTTCGATGCTGCGAGAACGCGGACTCAGTGTTTTATTTCCCGATCGCACTGTTGCAACCGTTGATCACATCATTCCGACCGACAATCAAGCCCGTCCCTTTGTCGATTCGATGGCAGAAGAAATGCTGCAAGAACTTGAGAAAAACACCGAGTCGAACAATATTCGCTTTTATCCGGTCGGCTCTGGCAGTCAGGGAATTGTCCATGTGATTGCACCCGAACAAGGACTGACACAGCCCGGAATGACGATCGCTTGCGGAGATAGCCACACTTCAACTCATGGCGCATTCGGCGCGATCGCATTTGGCATCGGAACCAGTCAAGTCCGCGATGTTCTCGCTTCTCAGACTTTAGCACTCTCAAAATTAAAAGTCAGAAAAGTTGAAGTTAACGGAAAGTTAAACACTGGCGTGTACGCGAAAGATGTCATTCTCCACATCATTCGGAAACTCGGTGTCAAAGGTGGAGTCGGGTACGCTTACGAGTTTGCCGGAACAACGTTTGAACAAATGAGCATGGAAGAACGCATGACCGTTTGTAATATGTCGATCGAAGGTGGCGCACGCTGCGGATATGTTAATCCCGATCAGATCACTTACGACTATCTGAAAGGGCGAGATTTCGCACCGAAAGGCGAAGAATGGGAAAAAGCGATCGCATGGTGGAATAATCTCCGCAGTGATGCTGATGCCGTTTACGATGATGTGATCGTTTATGATGCGGCGGATATTACTCCGACTGTGACTTGGGGTATTACCCCAGGGCAGGGAATTGGTGTAACCGAAATGGTTCCAACTCCGGATGTGATGCCAGAAGATGAAAGAGCGATCGCACTCGAAGCGTATCAATACATGGATTTGCAGCCCGGAAAACCCTTGAAGGGTACGCGGATCGATGTCTGCTTTATCGGAAGTTGTACGAATGGGCGAATTTCTGATCTGCGGGAAGCGGCGCGAGTGGCTCAAGGGCGGCAGGTTGCAGAAGGTGTAAAAGCGTTTGTTGTGCCGGGATCGGAGCGGGTAAAGTACCAAGCCGAACAAGAAGGACTCGATCGTATTTTCGTAGAAGCGGGATTTGAGTGGCGCGAACCGGGTTGCTCGATGTGTTTGGCGATGAATCCGGATAAGTTGCAGGGACGGCAAATCAGCGCGTCTTCGTCGAATCGAAACTTTAAAGGACGGCAGGGATCGTCATCGGGACGCACGTTGTTGATGAGTCCGGCGATGGTCGTTGCAGCGGCAATCACTGGGAAAGTGACGGACGTGCGTGAGTTGATGTAGTGGAAACCGAGCGCGACTGGCAGCAGGATAAGCTGTTGAGCGGTGGCGAGATTGCTAAACTAAAGCAGTCAGGAATCGATGTTCATAGTCTCAAAGGTGGACAAGGTGCAAGTAGGCTTGACCTCTACAAAGATGAAGTTGGTAATATCTACATCAAACCTAAAGGTGGAAACGGTGCAGGTGAGCCAACAGGACTGAATATTAATGATTTCTGATTGCTTTCGTTTGGAGCAAACAAGATGAACTCTGAAGTTTATGCAGAATTTAGTTTAACGGGAATCGACTTGAACCCCGAAGATGTCACATCGAAAGTGGGAGTTCAGCCGACAAAAACATGGTTCAAAGATGAATTGATTTCTCCTAAAGCGCGGATTCGTTATCAGCAGAATGGTTGGAAATTACGATCGCGCTTAGAAGCCTCAGATGATTTGGGAGAGCATTTTCAGGTTGTCTTGGAGCAACTGAAACAAGGTTGGCAACCTCTAATAGAACTTTGTTCGATCTACGAAGCTGAATTTTGCGGTGTAATTTATACGTCAGGAGATCGTCCTGCAATTCACTTCGATCGAGACATTCTCAAGGCTGTTTTACAACTGAATGCAGAAATTGGTGTTGATCTTTACGTGCTGCCACCTGAATGAACTATAAACAGCAAGTTATTGATTTTTACAATGCTAGAACGAATTATGATAATGATGTGACTCGGAACCGAGCGATCGCACTTTTTGATTACACGAGTGCACAGCCTGGACAATCCGTTTTAGATGTTGCGGCGGGAACCGGAAATATAGCGATCGGAGCCGCAAAAAGAGTTGGCGCAAATGGTTTTGTGATTGGAATCGACATCGCAACAGAACTACTCAAGATTGCTCAGCAGAAAATCCAAAACGAAAACTTATCGAATGTTCAGTTGATTGAAGTAGGTGCAGAAGTGTATGAAGCTTCAAATCAGTTTGATGCGATTTATTGTTCTTATGCGATCGTGCTTTTCCCCGACATTTCCGCAATTTTGCACAAGTGGTATCGCTTTCTCAAACCGGATGGATTCGTTGCATTTACCTGCTCGTCTGAGAACTCTTATTTTGCATTGTCGATCGTAGAAGCCTGCGCGAAACACGGGATCACACTTCCCAATTTGCACGAACCATTAGGAACGCCAACTCGAATTCAGCATTTATTAACTCAGGCTAACTTCAGTCAAATCGAGATTCATCCACGCCAGTTGGGAACTTACCTCACGTTAGAGGAAGCTACAAGCCGCTGGAATGGACAGTTCTGGCTGCATCAAAATAATCCGCTGTTGGAGTTAGAGCCGGAAAAAATTCGGCAGATCAAAGCGAGTTACGATGATGCGATCGCGGCTTTGGAAAGAGATCGGGGTGTTTGGCATGAGGAACTTATTTATTATGTTGTCGCTCGTAAGATTGCTGAAAATTTTGAATTTAGTCGATAGGAAGTACGAAAAGTCTCTCCACTCCGATTCAGTCCCGCCCCGATTTCAATCCGGGGCGGGTAATGCAATGAATGATCGACCTCTAAACCACCCTCTTAAGCCGATCGCTCAATCCATTCATCCATTTCCGAGAAATCATTACAGCCCGTCACTTCCATCAGCGTTTGCAGCATGGCGAGATCCTGCTTTTCCCATTCCGCCAAGATGGTTGTTCGATCGTCTTCTGGTGGAAAGTACTTATAGATTCGCAATCCGCCGCGTCGTCCATCGGGCGCAACCGCACGACCTGTACAAGTAAGTTTCACTCCGATTTTGCCGAGCAATGTTTGAACGATCGCGATCGGCGCAAGTTTCTCGGTTACGGTGAAGCTAAACAATGCTTTCATATCGTCGCGACACTCTAGCGCAGTGGTGGCAACGAATTGAACGAGATCATCGGTGGCGAGAATTTTTTCTCCGGGTTTAAGAAACTCTAGAATTTTTAGTGATCGTAATGCCTCAACTTGCGCTGTTAACAGCTTGACATCTTGAACAGAAATCTTTCCATCTCCGCGCTCTAGATGGTCTTCAAGCTCTTGCATATCATGAAGGCGAACATATTCTGGATTGCGAGTGAGATAGTAATACAATCGCAGTTGTGTATACCAACCATCATCATCTTTGAGTTTGATCTCTGGCGTGATGGTTTCGACGTTGTATTTCCGCTTCAGTTCGTGTTTGTGTTTGCTGTGGCGTTTCTGAATGGTTTGATTCGCTTGTTCTTTGAGTTCGTAATATTCTTCAGGTGTGATTTCTGGAGAATCGGAAACTGCGATCGCTTCTGCGGTTTGATTGCGGGTACGAATCGCAGAAATCACTTGAGCAATGCGATCGCACACTTTCAAATCGTGCTGCACTTCCAAAAATTCAAATCCTGGAATGTTCAAAACGCCCGTTTTCAGTTCATGGTGCATTTGATCAGTAATCGGTAACTGTCCGAAGATCTTAGTGAGATCGTCTGTAACCAGTGTCACGGTATGACCTTCGAGCAATAAACCATTCCGAAACTCGCGACGGTAACGCCATAGAGACGCATTTACCCGCGCCGCCATCTTTGCCCAAGTCCGAAGCGCAATCGGGTTACTCTGCTCATCCAAATCAAAATCGATATCTTTGAGCAATGCAATGTTATATCGAACCGATTTCGTGATCGATTGCGCGACATCTCGATAGTTACAGCTTCCATTCCCCACTTTTCCAGGGCCAAAATGCGCCGCCCAAACATATCGGGGAATTGGTTCGCGAACTCTCGCTAATGCTTGCCGCGATTCAGAATCTGGTGTGACACCTTGGAAAATTCCGAATACGCCTTTGAAATGATTGCGAATGTCGATCGAGACTCCAGTTCCGATCGTCGGTGTCGCCAAAACAATATCGTAATCGCCAACTACATCGTTAATGCGTTCAGCAATGTGATAAGCCGCGTGATCAGGATCAGAAACGCTTTCACTATCGATTCGGAGAATCCGCTTTTCAGGAAATTGCAATCGCAGATACGTTTCTAAGTTCTTGGAACTCCAACGACCGCGAACTTTCTGAGAATCGACGCAGACGAAAACGGCTCCAGTTTTCAGAACGGTTTCCATCCGATCGATTAACGGTGCAGGATTTTTCGTGTCGTACATCGAGACATCCCAAGCAATTTCGGGCTTCCACTGATTCACCACAACCCAAGGTGTAACGGGAGTTTCCGCTAATCCGCGCAGATAGTCGATGCTGACATCAGATAAATCCGCGTCTTGTGCAACAACTAATCCACCCGTTTCGAGAACAATTTCGATCAGTTCGCGCAATGTTTCTAAGATTCTGACGCGCTGATGATAGCAAGTTGCACTATTGAGCGCGTGCCACAACACTTGCTCCACTTCATCGAGAATGACGATCGCGCCTTCCCATTCCGCTGGATTAAAACGCGCTTTCGAGTTTGGATGCAGCGAATCGACACACAAGCCATAGCTATTCGAATTTTCAGAATTCAGCGCATCGGTGATCCAATCAATTCCGATACTATGGCAAATCGCTTTACCGAGTTGAATTCGATGTGTAATCACAAGAACTTTTCGGTCAGCTTCCGCTGTGCCAGGGGCAACGGAGTTCTTGATCAATCCTTGCAATGCCGTTGTTTTTCCAGTTCCTTTGGCACTTTTAATACAAGCCAATCCAGACTCCGGATAAGGAAGATTTTCCAAATACGGCTGATTTAGTGTAAGTGAAGGTGTATAGGTTAATGACCATAATTGTGATGCTTGCCAGAACTCAAGCTCGACCGCTGATTCATATAGTCGTGTAAACGCATCATGACCACGAGCGACAACGAAATCATCAACGCCCTTTTCAGCACCCGGCAATGCAATAACTTTAACTTGACAGCCAGCATGGTTTAACAGTTGCCCTAAACGAGAAGTAGCAAGAAAGATATTTTGTAAGGTTCTCGGCTTCGTTTCATAATCGAAACAGATGTGAATCGATCGCTGTGCCGTCGCGAAATGCGCCAATTCTGCGATCAGTTGCCGAGTCTCGCGTCGGTAACCGCTGAAGATTCCCGGAAGCGCGATCGCTGGATAGCCCAAACTCAACAAACAGCCCGCTTTCTTCTCTCCTTCGGTAAGTACGATCGGCAAATTATTTCGCCAAGCCCATTCCCAAAAGTTCGTCGCTCCAGCAATTTCGACCTCAAATCGTGCGGAAACTTTCATCCAAATCCGCATCGGCACATCGAGCAGAATGAATCGGCTAGACCCTTTACCGAGACTGGGACTCAGATATTTTGCAGACCTGTTTTTCTGACGATCGACGATCGGCGTATCCGGCTTAAACCGTCCCCAATCCATTCGCTGCCAATTGTTCAGCGGATCGACTCCGCTCACCCACCAGCCTCGAACCGATTCCCGCGCCTGTTGTCCAAATCGCGTCACTTTCCAATTCAGCAACTCCGCGATCGGATAATTCGCTTCGTGTGTAAACGGATCAAAGTCGGTATCTTGCAGCGATCGTACATTCCGGCGAATAATCTCCGGATCGACTCCGCTCATCAACCATTCCTGTTCGTGATCGGGAGCGAGATCGCCCTCGATCGGTTTTGCCGCTCCAGAAGAAGCAACTCTGAGGGAAGTTACCATCAGCCCTGCTCCTTCTGAATCAATAAATTCGCACGCAAACCTAGCGCAGAATTGCTGCACCTGATACAATGTTTCAACATAGAAATCAAGCCCAATCTTTTTTGGGCAAACAAGGTTATCAACCCCTTTGGCTGACTGTGGTAGGGAAGCTTGAGGGGTTTTGCTTTTGGATTTGAAAAAAATCTGATTGGCGGACTTGTAGCGGTGGTAGTCGCCCAAAATCGCACTAATCTGATTCGAGACAAACAAGGTTCCGTCAGACAATGGTGGTAGACATCTCCGACGTGAGAAGCAGATTAACACCGATCCATCAAAGGCTCAAGAGGGAGTGGATCAGGGATCCGCTAGAGTTACAGGCGATTTATACGGGCGTGTTAGCAGGAAAACAGAACGGCGGAGGAATAGGCAAAGCGGCGCAAAGTTTAGGATTTTCGGGTGGATCGATCGCATAAAATAAGGAGCGCAAATCACCTGGATCATCGACGCGAAAGTTACAGAAAACGCGATCGAATTCAGACGCAAGCGTTACAGGACTCCGTAAACTTACTACTACCAATAGGGTCAGATCGAATCGCTCAGACACTAGGCCCCCAGATATAGCGTTTTACCTCTAGACAAATCTCCGAGGGTAGGGCACTATATGTGGGGTTCACAATCTCACCAGCGATGAAACAACTAGAAGCAGCCTTTCCAGTCGATAGCCAACTCTTGATGGTATTGCCCAGAGCTGGGGCATCGGTACGAAATCCAGATGTGCGATTGCCGATTTTGAGATCGGATGTGGATGGGTATTACTTGGAAATGCGGGTCGAAGCGGATGTTCGCGACGAAAGCGAATTTTCTGTGATTCGACGAGTGCCGCTAGAGAATTTGACCGAAGAAGAATTAGCAGAATTGAAAACCGAATATGCCAAGCTCGATTGGGCGGCTTGTGTGCAGAAAGGGGTGAGCAATGGATTAGAAAAAGTCCACGATCGACGTATTCAAAGAATGTTCATGGCGTTGATGACGTTTCTCAATCCGCGCCAAATCTCGATCGTGCTTTACCTTTATAAACTCGCTGCACAACAGCAAAATGGTGGGACAGTAACGTTTCGATCGAATGATTTATTAGAGACCTTGGGCTATACGCGGACGAAAGATGGGGGATTTGCGTCGAAACTGCGATCGCAACTCAATCGAGATTTAGTCGCGCTTCATCGAACTGAATTAGTGTTAGCTCAATCGTTCAAGAAAATGAATCAAAATCGTGGCGCAAAGGTCATGATTAAAAGCATTCTACGGATCAAAGATTACGAAGTAGATAGCGCTCCGAGAGATTTCGATATTACAAAAGCCGCAGATTACACTTACGAATTGGCTGATTCTTATACAATTTCTCTAGAATTTTTCGACAGTTCTCGAAATGGAGATTATGTTCTTTTTCCAAATCAGTTCGACATTACTCAGCGACTTGGAAGTAATGCAAAATGCGATTATAAAACGAAGCTCTTGATCTACTTAGCTAGTCGGCTGAAATGGGACAATCTAACCGATGGACAATTCATCTCTGTCTCGAAGCAATACTTATTCAAAAACCTCGATCTATTCGGCAGCAACTCTTCCCGAAATAATCAGATCTTCTGGCGCACAGTAGATGAATTGAAAGAAGATGGCTACCTATTTGGCGCACAAGAATTATCAGGAAAAAGTCGAATCTCTACAATTCAATTTCAGATCAACTCAGCCAAACTGAAGTGTAAGTAATCGTTCGGGCGATCTGCCCAAAACACAACTGCAAGAACCTCACACCGGATACCCCTACCAAGCTCGATCGAAGTTCACGCTAAAATTAAGAAGTATGAACATGAGAGTAAAAGCAAATGGTGTTATTTGGATTTGGCAAAAAGCTCACCGTTCCTTCATCGGATGAAGCGCTGAAAGGTCGATCGACAAAAATGCCTGTTCCCGCGAAGCATTTCGTCAATGGTCATCCCCTGCAACCTCCATTTCCTGCTGGAATCGAAACTGCGGTGTTTGGTCTGGGTTGCTTCTGGGGCGCAGAGCGTAAATTTTGGCAGCAAGAAGGCGTGTACACAACCGCCGTTGGATATGCCGCAGGCAGCACCCCAAATCCGACTTACCAAGAAGTTTGCTCTGGCATGACCGGACACAATGAAGTCGTTCTCGTTGCTTACGATCCAAAAGTGGTCAGCTATGAGCAACTCTTGAAAGTATTTTGGGAAAGCCACAATCCGACTCAAGGAATGCGACAAGGAAACGATGTCGGAACGCAGTATCGATCGGGCATTTATGTCTACAACGATGAGCAGCACAAAGCCGCCGAAGCATCCTTGAAGACCTACCAAGAAGAACTTGCGAAAGCAGGCTACAAAGAGATTTCGACCGAAATCCTAGACGCGCCTGAGTTCTACTATGCTGAAGACTACCACCAGCAGTATCTTGCTAAAAATCTGAATGGCTACTGTGGTTTAGGCGGCACGAAAGTCTGCTATCCCGGAGCTTGATCCACATCTTCACGAGTCGGCTCGACCTCGCTCTGAGCCGACTCAAACGCTGGACAGTACCCATCCGATGTCACTTTGAAGTTAAATAACGGAGAAGCTGGATTCCAGCAGCGTTGTCCACGATAGTGCCGACAACGAAAACAACAGTTTTTTTCTGCGCTGTCCCAAGAAGACGATCGCTCATTGTTCTGAGTCATTAATTCGCGCTGAGTCAAGCCCCGTAAAATCAGGTCTTGACCTTGCCAACGCGCTTCGACGAGTCCCGTATCAGACAGCGATCGCCATCTCGAATCATTCGTAATCGCATCGGGCAGGGTAATCGTCACAACCGTTCCAAACTCTGCAAGCTCCCCTTCGTAAGTCGTCTCCGGGGGTGCAGGCTGGAGGAACGTTTCCCCGATCGGTAACTCTACTAAACTTCCCGATGCTGGAGAATGCAGATGATAGCGATTGTGCAATTCATCGAGTCCGGTCAAGTCCGATAGATAGTTCGGATCACCGTGGACGAAGATGACGTGCTGTGGGCGCAAGTTGTGAATAAACTGTGTAGTGCTGGCTCCGTCGCAATGTTGAGCCAGTAAATAAGTTTCGATCGCATATTCTGGCGGGACATCGATCGATTCTCCCTCTAAATGATGCGGCTGTAAAATTAACCAGCGTTCCGGCGTGTCTTCGCAGAACTCTTGCCAATCGATCGAGAAATCCGTCAGTACAATACAAGGCGATTCACTAACTAACGATCGCTGTTCTGGGTGCAATCTCCGAACCCGTGGACGGACTCGATCGTCCCAAAAAAGCGACTGATGTTTGGCGAAATTCTGAACCGATGCGGGCAAGTGCAGTAACAGTTCCAAATACGCATCGCACCCAGATGCCACCGTACCATCGACCCAAATATCTAAATCCCGTCCAGTGAATAAGTGATGACTTCTCAGCAGCATCAACAATTCCTGTCCGAGTCCGACCATCGGCAGTGGCAAGAGAACAGAATGTCGATCGTTCAACGCTTGACTAATTCTTTCTGCAATCAGATTCTCTTGTTGTCGTCGATGTGGAAATCGTGCCGTTCCATACGTTCCTTCAACAATCACGACATCCGGGCGCAGTCCCCGCAATTCCTCTAAGCGCAAGCCTTCCACCAATCGAGAATTTGATAAAAAGAAATCGCCTGTATATAAGATCGAATGCGATCGACCATCAGGAGGTGTATAAGTCAGCAAGATTGCCGCTGCTCCTGGAAGGTGTCCAGCGGGAAAAAGTTCGGCGGTCAATCCATCCTGAAACTCAACAGGCGATCGCCAAGGAAGCGCATGAACAAATTGAGGAACGCGCCCCGGTTCATCCAGCCAATTCAGCGGTAAAAGCTGCGTCGTTGCTTCACTCGCATAGATTGGCAACTGGGGAAAAGCGCGATGCAGACTAAGCAATCCTTGAGCATGATCCGAGTGGGCGTGACTGCACAACACCACATCAGCGGGAGCGCGATCGCTTAAATGTTCGATCGCGGTTGAATCAGCAAGCGCAGAGATATCTGCCAGCCCGCAGTCTAGCAAAATTCGATAAGGACCCATGCGAACGAGAAGACAGACTCCTTCTTCGCCATGCCCCGCACCGTAGGGAAAACAGTCCAATTGCGTCACGAATCCACCCTAGAGAAACTCAGAATTCATACCTCTAGAATTCGGAATTTGGAGATGGATTCTATTACTCCGCCTTCCGTTTTCGATGTTCTGCTCTAATGTGCTGAACCATTTCCATGGTAGTTATCTGTATCATAATAGCCGTTGCGCGTTCCAAAGAAGAGACAGGCGACGGTGAAAAAGCCAGAAAGTACCAGTAAGACGAGTTTTACGTCCATATCGCTGAAACCTTTAAATCCTTTTTATCAAGTGTACAAGAACAAGATTCTTGGAATTGAATCTTGAGTAATCCTAAGGCGCGATCGCTACCATCTTAAGAAATCACAGATTGATCTTAGATTCTCCCAGAGGTAGAAATCGCTGCTTTTTGTCGCTGAACAATCCCCTGGGTCATATCTCATTGAGGTTTGATCAGTTGTCCTCGATCAGTAAATCGCACCGATTTAATTTTCAACGCTGTATTCTGGGTCAACGTCCGCCGCACACTTCCAAACAGGGCCAACTGTTCACAATTTGCTAGGGTTGTCAGAGATCGACGTGCATTCGGAATCGGACGAAAGTCGATCGTTGCCACTCCAGATTTAACTTTCACTCGATAACCCGCTACATCTAAGCTTTCACTATTTGCTTTCTCTAGCGTTTTCGCGATCGCTTGCGTCACAGGCTGATTTGCCGCGATCGCTTCTTTTGTCGCAACGAATTTATTGCACTGATTATCTAATTGAAAAATATTCACTGAGATCGTCTTACCACTGGGTTTAGGAGACGGCGAAATCGATGCGATCGCAGAGGGTGAAACTGCGATCGAGGGCGATTCTGACGATCGACATCCGCTCAGTATAAAAAGTACCAAATTGAAAACAATAAACCCTCGAATCATTTGTGTTGCAACTTATCCTGTTTTTGATATCCGTACATAGAAAGAGGAACTATACCAACTAGGGTAGACCATCGATCGTGTTAGCTTGCACCTAGAGACGGGATTTTGCTCTCGGTGTTCACCCAACCATTGTAGAAATACAGTTTCAGGGGTAGCATAAACATAGCGATGCCCGTAGGGGGTATTGATGTTGATTTCTTGAAAGTTCATGGACGAAGTCCATTTATCCAACACAGCAAACATTTCCTAGCCTGGTTGCCCTTGGTCTTCCAGAGCGAGGAAGATCGATGAGGAAAAAGTTAAATGCTGACTCAAGACAGTCGAGCAACGCTCGCGGGTATCTCGGACCTAAACCGCCTGAAGCTAGAACTTAATGAACTGCCTGCGATCGATGTAGGCGACTACATTACCGGACTTGAACCCGAACAGCGGGCACTCACCTTCCGGTTACTCAACAAAACGCAAGCAACGGATGTCTTTGAGTATTTGCCGCCCGAAGTTAGAGAGTCGCTACTAGGTTCGCTGCACAATATTCAAGTTTGTCACATCGTTGAATCGATGCGCCCGGACGATCGAGCAGAACTGTTTGATGAATTGCCAGCCGGAATCGTTAAGCGCTTAGTTCAACAACTCAGCCCTGAAGAGCGGCAAGCGACCGCGACAATTCTCGGTTACGCAGAAGGAACCGCAGGTCGGGTGATGACGACCGAGTATGTTCGACTGCGAGAAGGATTAACGGTCGGTGAAGCACTGAGTAAGATTCGACTAGCTGACCGCGACAAAGAAACGGTTTACTACGCTTATGTCACGGACAACAACCGCAAACTTAAGCAGGTTGTGTCTTTGCGGCAGTTAGTCTTTTCGATTCCCGATGCCAAAATTGAGGATATCGGGAGCGATCGGGTGATCAGAGCGCGAACTGAAATGCAGCAAGAAGAAGTGGCGCAACTGATGAAGCGCTATGACCTACTCGCGGTTCCGGTTGTCGATCGAGAAGATCGCCTCGTTGGAATTATTACCGTCGATGATGTGGTCGATATTCTCGAACAAGAAGCGACCGAAGACATTCAAAAACTAGCGGGTGGCGGTGGTGACGAATCAGCGCTTTCAACCCCGATCGAGAAAATCCGAAATCGCTTGCCGTGGTTACTAGGAATTATGGCGCTTTATATCGGAGCCTCTAGCGCGATTTCACCCTTTCAATCGACGATTTCAGCCATTCCCGTATTGGCTGTGATCATGCCCTTGTTCTCTAACACTGGTGGAACTGTGGGTATTCAATCGCTGACGGTGACGATTCGATCTCTCGGTATTGGAGAAGTGACCTCCCAGGACACGATGAGGATCTTGAAAAAAGAACTTCTAGCAGGACTCGGAACTGCTTTGGCATTAGGATTGACGATGTTTATTTTGTCGCTGATTTGGACAAAGCCAGAAGAACGCTGGGTTGGAGTCGTGGCTGGACTGGTGATGGCATCGAATAGCATTGTTGCAGTCACGCTAGGAACATTGCTTCCAATGGGTTTGAAGCGATTAAAGCTCGATCCCGCGCTGATTAGCGGCCCGTTAGTGACAACATTGCTAGATACGATCGGCTTTATTACTTTCCTCACGCTGATCACTTTTAGCTTAAATGTGCTGAAACTTTCTACTTAATTGCGAATTCGCTCTAGGATTAGGGGTAGTTCACAATTACTGCTTTCTCATGCTAGATCTGACGAAACTTGCTCAACAGATGCAGGGTATTAGCCAACAGTTGACATTAGAAGCAACGGCAACCCGACAGCGACTCGATCGAGCAAGATTGCTCATGGCACAAGCACACGATCGACAAACCGATCTCGTCGAGATGCAGGAATTGTGGCGCGATCGTCTAAGTTTTACCGCAGCGATCCCGATCGAACCTTTAGACACTCGAATCGAGATCGATGCTGCTCCCGCCGCTCATACAGTGATTGCAACGGATGGATCTCAAATCGCACCGAGCCATCACGAAATTGCCTATTGCTATTTGATCAACGTCGGTCGAATCATTCTGCACTACGGACAAAGCAAATTGCCGTTGTTGGATAGCTTGCCGGAAGTGTTCTATCGTCCTGAAGATTTGTATGTTTCGCGGCAGTGGGGCATTCGGACTGAGGAATGGATGGGCTATCAGAGAACAGCGTTAGAAGTTCAGATGCTTGCAGAACTGGGTCAGGCGTTGAGCGATAAAATGAACGCGCCGACGATCGCGATGGTCGATGGATCATTGATTTATTGGTTTTTGGAACAATTGCCAACTGAAGCCCGCGATCGCATTCTTACACCAATTCTTGCCGCTTGGGATCAATTAAAAGCGATCGAGGTTCCGTTAGTCGGCTATATCAGCGCATCGAGAAGCGGGGAGGCAATGAACTTCTTACGGCTCCAGAGTTGTGCTTATCTCGCTCCCGATTGTGCGACACATTGTAGTGAAGTTGTCGATCGAGCGCCTTGCCAAGTATTAGATCCGCTCAAAGATGCGGCGATCTGGGGAATGTTGTTAGAGCCGGGTCAGCGCAGTCCGTTGTGGCGGAGTTCGGCACGGATTCAAGAGTTTTATGGCGATCATGCAATTCATTTTTGCTATGTAAATGTAGGAAGCGAGATCGCACGAGTTGAAGTCCCGGCTTGGGTTGCGAAGAATCCAGCAATGTTGAATTCTGCATTGAGTTTGGTACTGGCTCAGGTACAGAAAGGATACGGGTATCCAGTTGCGTTAGCAGAGGCGCACAATCAGGCAGTAGTGAGAGGAGGCGATCGCGCTCGGTTTTTTGCTCTGCTCGAACAACAGATGATCAAAGCAGGCTTACGAAATGTCGGGACATCTTACAAAGAAGCTCGAAAACGCGGCAGCATTGCCTAGAATTAAGAGAATCACAACGCTGAGAGGTTCACATGAATACAGAACTTAAAATCAGCCAACCGGATCTGTATGAAGCTGATTATTACTTATGGATTCAAGAAACCCTTGAAAAGCTAAAACATCAAAATTATGAACAGGTCGATTGGAAGAATTTGCTTGACGAGATCGAGGACATGGGAAAAAGCGAACGTAGAAGCCTATCGAGTAATTTAGTGATCATTTTATTGCATTTATTGAAGTGGCAATATCAACGCGATCGTCGTTCGGAGAGTTGGAGATTAAGCATTGTCAAGCATCAGATACGAATCGAAGAAGCGCTAGAAGATTCTCCAAGTCTTAAAGGATTTTTGGCAGAAAATCTTGAGAAGCAGTATCGAAAATCTGCTCGACTTGCAAGTGCAGAAACCGGACTACCGATTGGAGAGTTTCCGAGCGAATGTCCTTACTCGATCGCTGAAGTGTTAGAGAGTGATTTGTCAGCCTTTAATCGTTAAAATTTGCGATTCATTATCAGATTGCTGGAGGTTCAAATGAATACGGAACTTAAAATCAGCCAATTCGATCTGTATGAAGCTGATTATTACTTGTGGCTTCAAGACACGATCGAGAAGCTAAAACATCAGAATTATGAGCAGGTCGATTGGGAAAATTTGCTCGATGAAATTGAGGATATGCCAAAACGCGAGCGCCGTAGTTTAGAAAGCAATTTAGTTGTTGTTCTACTGCATCTTTTGAAGTGGCAATATCAGTTTAGCCAGCGCTCAGGAAGTTGGTCAGGCAGCATTATTGAACATCGCAGACGGATCAGAAAAGCACTAAGAGACTCGCCCAGCCTCAAGCGATATCTTGAAGAGGTTCTTGAAGAGTGTTACGAAAGTGCAGTTCAGCAAGCAAGCGCTGAGACAGAATTACCGATCGGAGAGTTTCCTAAAGAATGTCCTTACTCGATCGCTGAAGTTTTAGAAGCCGATTTATCCAGTTTTGAATAGAATATGGCATATAGCGATTTCAAGCTCAACGAGCTACTTAAAACATTTAATCTAACGCTTCGTGAGAAATCAGATATCTTTGCATCTGTTTCAAGCTCAACTTGCAGTGAGTATTTAGAATTTACGCTTGATCAAAATGTTGAATTAGCGGTTGCGATTAATACTGAAAAAGCGCGATCGGAATTGATTATTGCGCCAATTTTGCTTGAAGTTAGACGAATTCTACAAAATCAAATCAGCCTATTTTCTGGTGTTGATTTCACCGTAGATAGCGACAGAGGACTAAACGGAATTTGTGATTTTGTGATTAGTCAATCGTCAGAACAACTTCTGATTCTTGCACCTGTGATTACGATCGTAGAAGCAAAAAACGAGAACCTGAAATCAGGTTTTGCCCAATGTATTGCAGAAATGGTTGCGGCTCAAATTTTTAACAAACAAGAAAATAACCCGATCGAGAAAATTTACGGTGTTGTCACGATTGGGACGATCTGGAGATTTCTAGAGCTAGATGGGAAAACAATCTCGATTGACCTAAGCGAACATTACATTTCAGATATCAATCAGATTTTAGGAATTTTAGTTTATATGGCTCGATCGCTAAAATTCTGATTCATCTATCAGGGTTTCAATCAACAAATCAACCTGCTTTTGTCGCTCTGCTAAAAACGCTTCACACTGGCGCAAATGCTCAACCGCAGCAGAAAACTCCTCAAAAACATCCGCTAATTCCAATTCGCCCGATTCAATTCGCGTCAAAATTCTCTCGACACGAGCCACTGTGTCCTCGTAATTCCAGGATTCAGCAGAAAGACGAGGCAATTTTTCAGACTTCGTTTGAGAGGAGGGATTCATCGGCAGTATGTCGATCGATAACTTAGTTATAGTGTCTAATTCTCAGCCTGGGCTGATACGCTCGATACGTTGGTCACTGTAACGCCGATCTGCCCTTGTGCCAGCCGAATTGTTAAATCTTCGCCAACGGTGATATTCTCAGCCGATCGTACAATTCCCGACTCTGCCCGGACTACTGCATACCCACGTTGCAGAACAGCTTGCGGATCAAGCGTGGTCAATTTCTCCTGAAGCATTTGACAGTGCTGCATTGCCGTCTGAAAGCGCCTTTGAGTCGATTGAATCAACCGCTGTCTCAGCCAAGAAACGACCTGTGCTTCTTGTTTTAAAGCTCGATCGAGCTTTAGCCGAGAGATACGATCGCGCAATCCCGCTAAACGATCGTGTTCAACTGTCATATACTGCAACACCGCTAAATTGAGCGACTGAACGCGATCGACATGAAGCTCATACAAATCCGCTAAACATGGAACCGCCTGTTCTGCCGCTGCCGTCGGAGTATGCGCCACCACATCCGCCGCCAAATCAGAAAGCGACTCATCTCGCTGGTGCCCAATCCCCGCAATAATCGGAATTGAGCAATTCGCGATCGCTCTGACGACAATTTCATCATTAAAACAGACCATATCTTCGATCGCACCGCCTCCGCGTGATAGAATTAGTACATCCGCTCTGCCATCCTGCTCGACTCGTTCGATCGCAGCCACGATCGACGCAGGTGCTTGATCACCCTGCACCAATGCAGGCGAAAACAGCACCCACAAACCCGGATAACGTCGCTTCAGCGTTCTTTGAATGTCCCCCCAAGCGGCGGCTTGCGGCGAAGTTACGACCGCCACGGTTTGCGGATGAGTCGGTAGAGCGCGTTTGCGATCTGGGTCAAACAGTCCCTCGGCTTCGAGGCGATCTTTTAACTGACGCGATCGCAAAGCGCGTAAGCCTTCCCCCGCTGGAAGCGCTTGCCAGACAATCAACTGATAGCTGCCTCGATGCGGCTGTACATGGACACGACCGAGCAAAATCAACTGTTCACCTGGAGCGGGTAACGTCGTCAACTTATGCAACTGACTATTCCAGACCACACATTGGATTGCAGCCTTGGCAGCGGGATCTTGCAGCGTGAAAAACAGCCCGCTGCGATATCGCGTTGCACTCGACACTTCTCCGGTGAGCCAAACTTGGCGCAGTTGATCATCCTGCTCGATCAGCGACTGAATGTAAGCCGTAAGACCCGCCACGGTCAGGGCGGTATCCGGCACCAACAAATTCGGCAGTTTCGAGGTCATTCTCGTTACCCTAGAAGAAGAAATACAACCCGTGCTGAGAGCAGTATCCTCTCCATGCTACAAAGATTGGCAATGTAGGTGTTAGGTTTGATCGCACCTCGGCTACAATGCCGTTCTGCACGATCGCATCCCGTTCTGCCCTCCACTCTCTTTTTTACACAACTTTCTGAGGCGCTAATGGCAACTAAAACAACAGAAACGACTGATAAGCAAAAAGCCCTAAATCTCGTTCTGACTCAGATCGAGCGCAATTTCGGGAAAGGCAGCATCATGCGCCTGGGCGATGCCACCCGAATGAAGGTCGAGACGATTTCGACTGGAGCCTTGACGCTGGATTTGGCGTTAGGTGGCGGATTGCCGAAAGGTCGAGTCATCGAAATCTACGGTCCTGAAAGTTCGGGTAAGACGACTTTGGCGCTTCATGCGGTCGCAGAAGTGCAAAAGAGCGGCGGGATTGCGGCTTATGTCGATGCAGAACACGCACTCGATCCGAGCTACTCGGCTGCTTTGGGTGTAGACATTGCGAATTTGCTGATTTCGCAACCGGATACCGGAGAATCGGCGCTGGAAATCGTGGATCAATTAGTGAGATCGACTGCCGTTGATATCGTAGTCATTGACTCTGTAGCCGCACTCGTTCCCCGCGCAGAAATCGAAGGGGAAATGGGCGACTCGCACATGGGTCTGCAAGCTCGACTGATGAGCCAAGCACTCCGGAAGATCACCGGAAACATCGGCAAATCCGGCTGTACTGTAGTCTTCATCAACCAGTTGCGGCAGAAGATCGGCGTGACTTACGGTAGCCCAGAAACGACGACAGGCGGACAAGCGCTGAAGTATTACGCTTCAGTGCGACTCGACATTCGCCGGATTCAAACGCTGAAGAAGGGAACCGAAGAGTTTGGAACTCGCGCGAAGGTGAAGGTTGCGAAGAACAAAGTTGCGCCTCCATTCCGAATCGCAGAATTCGACATCATTTTCGGTAAGGGAATCTCGACGCTTGGATGTCTGGTTGACCTGGCAGAAGAAACGAATGTGATCGTTCGCAAAGGTGCTTGGTACAGCTACAAGGGCGAAAATATCAGCCAAGGTCGCGATAATGCGATCAAGTATGTAGAAGAGCGTCCAGAACTCGCGAAGGAGCTTGAAGTGCTAGTGCGCGAGAAGCTGGAAATGGGTGCACAGGTTTCAGCGAACTCGGTTGGTCAAGTGGATGAACACGACACCGACGATGAGGAAGCGTTGGACGAAGAATAAGAATTGAGTGCGATCGCTTGATTCTTCAGGTAGGCATTTTATTTTGCCTACCTTTTTTATTGCCTTTTCTGATTGCAGGCGCGTTCTGAAGTTGGATAGAAGTTTTAAACGTCGATCGCTTTAATACAGTGGAGAAGTTCGATCGGAGCGAAGTTAGAATGTCACAGCCTAAAATCGAAGACAGAGTAGCAGCGTTAGAGCTAGAGGTTCAGCGGCTCAAAGCCGAACTTCCAGTAAAGCCATCTCAAACAACGCCTTGATGGGAGAAAGTTGCTGGAACTTTTGCAGAAAGCGAGGGGTTTGACGAAGTGATGCGGCTTGGACGAGAGTATCAAGAATCTCTACGTCCTGCAAGCCAAACCCAGATAGATTAAGGGTGAGATGTTTTGGACACGGATCACCTCAGCATCTTAACTCGTGGTGGATTAACGGCTGAACCATTATTTGCGAGGCTTTCTAGAATTGAGCCATCTGAAATTGCAACGATGATCCAAGCTTGCGGCGGGCTGAGTTATGCTGCTAGGGCAAACTCTACTGACGCTCAAGTTGCATTCTAGTTGAGTTCCCGCGCAAGCAAATTGATAATCTTCCGGTGGATATGTTGTGTTGCCACCTTCAGTGGAGTGCAAAAAAGTCATGGCAGCGAGTGTCCCAGAACGTGAGGGCGGCAGACAAGTCCTTCAAAGAGTTCACCGCATGGGAAACGCCGTGTCTCGATTACATACGATTTGGGTCGATGGGGGATTTGATGGCGACCCGTTGATGCACT
>JAHHHU010000029.1 GCA_019359175.1 Phormidium tanganyikae FI6-MK23 | reverse complement strand
AAGGAGTTGATCGCGGGGACAGTGTATCTCAAGTGGAATTCATCAATAAAATCTTCGGAGTGAGTGCTTAAGGCAATACGAACGAGACCAGTTCGTTTGTCACTTTAAAGTATTTGCGACACAACCGCCTCATCCACTTCCTTTGAGGTCTCTGTCGCTGAGACCCTGAATTGTCATGCTTTGAAATCGGAAATCTTGGCAAAAGCGGTAGGAAACCGATCCAATCGATCGTTCTGTTGCTTTGAACGCTCAATTTGACCTTGCGATTCAATATTTCAGATCAACGTCGAAGCAAAACCCGCAACCAGTTGATGCTGAAACATTCCATCCGATTGTTAATCCACTATCTCAAGCTCCATAACGTTCCTGTTCCTGCCTAATTCATCTCGCAATTGACCAACGCCTGGAACGCGCAAAAATGTCATATACATCGCTCAAAACTAGGTACAGCAAGCTTTACAGCCGATTGAACTACACGACAAAAAGCGCGGAACGCGACAACATTGAAGCCTCGCTGATTCTGCCCAGCTTCATCGGTATTGCCAGCTTAATCCGAATGTAGAATAAGCGCACTGGTTCAACGCTGATCACAACAACCCGAATTTCTCACTTCCGTAGTTGGGCATAAATCGATCGCGCAATGGAGACACCCAGCATCTCTGGATTCGTTGACGCTACCGGATTCACTGTAACGGGCAAACTTGAGATAAAGCCGCCCCCTTGTAGTCCGCTGGGCAATCCTCCCGCAACTAAATGATATAACTCTGCTTCAACCGCTACTTGGACTTGCGATCGCTGCCCAGGAGAAAGATCCATCTCTTCTAAAATAAGCTGTTCAATTTGAATTTGAATGTTCATGGCTCAAGAACGGCGAGGAATCCGACGAACAAATTCGATCGGTGACAATGCCTCTAGCGCAACTCCATCAACGATTAATCGGAGTCCGACCGCTACTGTCTCTCCAAACTGCGGCTCATAGGCAATTCTCGGAAAACCCGCTAGAAATGTCATCGCAGCCCCTGCCTGAACGACGAGATGCTCTGAACTTACCGTTTGTTCTTGAGCTAGATCGAAGATTGAGATTTCAGTTAAAGGTTCCTGTTCTTCTCGTTCTAGCCAAACGGCTTCCACCTTTGCAGAGATCGCCGTAGTTCCGTGATTTTCCAACCGAAACTGTCCACGACTTATCCCCGGATCAGCCACGTAGCTGATTGTGACCGTTTCTCCAATCAGACGAACATTTGAGTGGTCTGCGATCGTCATTTTTCCACGACCTCCCAACATAAAAAATCCCAACGCGAACAGCCCAGCGACTAGAATGGTTCTTCTCATAAACGATGTTTCTCACGGGCAAGTCCAGCCTATGCGAGGATGGACAACTTCATTGACCAGCGTGATCGGACCTGGAACTTTTTCACCGACTACCGCAGGTCGAGTGTAAGTGCTTCCATTCGGTCGCTGCACAATTACATGTCCGTGCGTTGCCGCCTTGCCAATGATTTCATCGCCCCCGCCCCCTGCTGCAACCGAAGGGTACTCCGAAGCAACGAACGCATCCACTTTCGTGCGATCGGCAAACTCTCGTCCTGCTGCATCTGTAGTTCGCAAGTCAGAGCGTCCTCCCAAGCCCATTGCAATACTGAACTCTTCTCCAATCCGATAAGCATAGGATTCTCTTGCCTGCGTGGTTCGGTGTGTTCTCGGCTGTTCAGCATGAAGGACTTCATGATAAAGCGTTTCAGACATCGCTTCACAGGAGGAGTTCAATACGCCAATCTCGCTTCCCGTATTGTAGCCTCCACCAGGGAAGATATCGGGTACCCAAGCCGCCCCATCCCATCGCTCATCTGTCCAGAAAATATTGTCAAAGGACTTGAGCGTAATGCGAGTTCTCAGCACATTGATCGTGTGCGGACTCCAAGGACAGAGGACTGAGCGAATGCAGGCTTTACTCCACGGTGCGGCAAGATCGGCGGCTGGAGGCAGGGTGGGAGTTGGGAATCGGGCATCGAGGACTGCCATTGTCAGGGGTCCAACTTCGCCATCATCTACTAGAGGCGGATTGCGTCTTTGAAAGGTTTTGACTGCCGCTTTCGTCTCTCTACCAAAGTCCCCATCGGCACCAAAGTTAGGAAGACGAATCCCAATGTCGTAGAGGGATTGTTGAATTGCTTGTACGCTTCGTCCGGTACTACCTTCGCGAATAATCGTTTCATCGTCGTAAGCTGCTTCTAGATCTAGCAGTTTAGAGAAGCGTGGTGAAGCCAGATCATGCCCGTTGCCTAACGTTCTCTGAATGGGGGACGGTTGAGATTGCGTGGGCTGTTTGCTTGCTTTTCCCTGCTGGATGACGTGGGTTAATTCGTGCGCGAGGAGATGTTTTCCGGTTGTCGATCGCGGCTCGTACTGTCCTGTGTTAAAAACAATATTTTGCCCGATCGTAAAAGCACGAGCGTTGATTCCGTCAGCAACTTCGGCTGCCTGCTCATCGTGATGCACTTTCACCTGTGAGAAGCTATGACCAAATCGAGGTTCAAAGAAATCCCGAACGTCTGCATCTAAGGGTTGCCCTCCAGTTTGTTGAATGCTAGAAATCCGATCTTGTAACTCAGAAGTGAGTTCTGGAGTTCCTTCTAACTCAGATTTCATCTGTAGCGTTTCTTCGTCTTCTGGTTTTTTAGGTTGCCGTTGGACTTCGTTTTCACACTGAGAACAGAGCCTCTGAATTGAAGGTACCTGAGAAACCTTCATTTGAACTGAGGAGTTAAGCGATCGAGAGATCTTTGATCTTTTAGAATAAGCACGTGTACGCATAATCTTTTTATTGGGGCGATTTTTACCTTGCTTAAGACCCTCTTCCTAAAATAGGAAGATCTACTGGTGAGAAATGTTTCGATTCAACAATTCGTGACACTAGAAATTGCACAAACTCAAGATCTGCAACTTCAGATACCCTGCGTGAGCTATGAACGGCTGGTAGTGCTTCAGCGAAATCAGACAATTCTAGACTAAAGGTTGCGAACGCTTCAGAAGTCACGTAAAAAATTAGTCCAGGTTCAGGAATCCCAAGTGTCGATCGCTGAAACAGAGACTCTGTTCCTGCTTGTGCGTCATTTGGAATTACGCTGTACTTAGAGAATGCGATTGTAATTAGTCTCGCTTCCAATTCCGTACTGATTTTATCTACGTCTTCTGGTACTTGTTGAACCCAGTCTCGATCAGGGATCTCGAACGCTGGGATAAACATAACAGAAATCGTGAAGTTTAGCTGGACTTCAAAAATCCCGTCATATAACGGGGCAACCTCAGCTTCTTCTTCCCAAATTTGATTTCTCACCGAAATTGGAAAATCGTATTGTGGAGAGGGTTTCATAGCAATACTAAGTTGATTCTTAAAGGGTAGTGGTGTCGGCTACTGTTTGATTCAGCCGCAATCATTATCTTGGCTCTAGTCCTCGTCCGCCTGCCTGATTGTAGCGATCGACGAGTTGAGGTAAATCAGGAAAATGCTCCTGTACCCAGGACTGACGGCTTGGGCTTCTTCCTCCTTTGAGTCCTTTGTCAAGATAAAGACTTCTCCACTCTCTCACACCTCCAGCATGTTCCCTTAGTAATTCAGGACTAGCTCCACGCTCATGCAGCCGCAAAAATTCCACAAGACGATTGTGGTATTCCGTGATGGTATTTTGCCAGTTGGTTAAGACACCTTGTTGATCCCGTGCCTGCTTCGTTCGACCATCGGGAGATTCAATGACGCGCTCTGTCGGTAATGGATTTTCACCAAACCGTTCTGTAAGTTGCCGGATATGCCCCAACTCATGTTCGAGATCTAGAAATCTCATTCCATCACGGACAAACACGCTTTTTTCCACTCGAATGACTTGTCCTTCCGGACTCAAGACCTCTCTAACAGAAACATAGGGATCGCCCGCAGTCTTTTTAACTTCAAATCCCAATCGTCTGATTTCATCTAGAGTGCTCCGATAGCTAGGATGCTCTTCCATCCGCACTGAGCCATCCCGCACCGTTTCGGGAGACGCTTCTAGTCCATCCCTCGCTCCGGTCTCTAGTTTGCGGGCTGGGTCTTCGTCAGGTAGTCCCCGCAGCCGAGTTTCTAGGCGTTCAATCACTGCCTGTATTCGAGGCGGCAAGATTCGCTTCACCAGACCTAAAACAGCGGATGCTAGTCTCGCTGCAATGTAGGAAAGCACCACCAAGACCACAGTAATTCCTAATGCAATTAAGCTATCTGCAAGTTGGCTATAATCACGCCTTCTTTCTTCCTCAGTCTGTCTGCCTGTGAGTAAATCGCCGAGTGTTTTAAGAAACGTTACTGTTTCGCCTGCTGCAAAAGACACCAGGAATACATACCCAAGTCCCATCGCAGCAGCAAAGCCCGCTCCCGCGCCTGTCAGTCCTCCTGCTCCCGCGCCTGCTGCTGCTCCCGCAGGTGTCGCGACGCCAAGGGATACCAGACCTGAAAGAATACCGCCAATGACTCCACCCGCAAACGTTCCTCCGATCGCCCCCAGCACGACTAGAAAGAGCGTGATCCAACCGGAGAGCAGGAGCAGAATATTGTTAATGCGACGCCAAATCGCTAGCGGAATGTCGAGTAAGTGACGGAAATTGCTCCATAAATCATGTAATGCACCTAACGGATCTTGAGAGATGCTCTGAATGGAGAACAAACTCTGAACTGCACTCTTGAGGTCTTCATTCCAGAGTTCGCTGAGTTCGCGTCCAACTCCTGGCCAGGGCCAAATCAGGCTCCATAGCATCTCCTTAACCATCTTCCAGATATCAACCTGTCTCCACTTCAAGGTGATGGCAGTGCTAAAGCCCTCCCAAATTTCTGAGAGAGAGGCAGTCCTTCTTTCCAGAACAGGGGATGCGGTTGTGGGTTGGCGTTGGATGACACCTCCATTAGATTGCTGTTGATTCACGGCTGGTAGCACCATTCCTCCAGCCAATGAGGGGCCTGCTTGCTCTTGCAGATGTTGGCTTCCAATGTCGATCGATCTAGCTGGCATTTCGGCATCGAGTTTACCTGCGATCGCATCTACAATCGGAGTCATAGCTGAATCTGGATCTTCGACTGCTTGTTGAACCGATCGGATAAAGGGCGCGTACTTGGCGATTTTGTCGATCAACTTGCCGATCGAGAAGTTACGGAAGCGATCCCAGATCGAGCGAACGCCACTCACAAGACGCTGGACTTGTTGCTGTACCCATTGTTGCAGGCGAGTCCATAAGCTTGTAATGCGCTGCCATAGTGCTGTTGCGCGTTGCCGTAGTCCTTGAGCCGCCATGGTGATGCGCTGCCAAATTTGTTGCAGGAAGGTGCCGACACGATCGCGCAAACTTGACCATTGTTGTTGAATGCTATTCCAGATCCGCTGTCCCCAAGAAAGCAGGCTTTCCACGAGCGATCGCAGTCGGTCTAAAATTCCGCCTAGAACACCGGACATCTGTGAGGCGCGATTTCGGATCGCATCCCAAGCCGAAGCAAGCCGTTGGCGAATGCCTTGAACCACGGACTGCAATCGATTCAACATGTCGCGTACTCGGTTTGCAAGGTTCGTTAAGATTCCAGTCAATTGAGATTGGAGTCCTGTCCAAAACTGAGCGATGCGCTGAAAAACGGCTTGTCCCATCTGTTGGAGACGTTGCCAAATGCCGCCGATCATTCCGGTCAGTTGTCCCCAGGCGGCTCGAATTCCGTTCACATCAAGGCGCATCACTGCATCCGCCATTGCTCGTGCGGCACCTGTAACGGATGCGATCGCACCCTGCATCTGTTGTTTGATGCCCTCGGTTAAAGTCGTTGCCATTTGGCTGAGGGTAGACCAACCCGTCTGGATGCCAGAGAGCGCAGAAGACACAAAACCACCCAATTCTTCGACAACACTCCCGAACTGATCGCGAATTCCCTCGAATGCGCTCTGTGCCATCTGGCTTAGTCGATCCCACCCAGAGCGTAGCCCATCTACAATGCTATTGATGCGACGACGAATTCCGCCCAGTAATCCACTATCCTCCTCTTCTTCCTGACGCTGGATCGTTGGAGGATCAAACGGCAGAGCGGGGGAATTTGGAGCCGACGCAGATAAAGCGGGCAGCGGCTGAGTCGCTTCTGTTAGCTCAACTTGAGATTCATCAGGCTGCTCGGTTTCAGGTGCAATCTCAGGCTGATTTGCAGGAACAGGACTTGCAATTTGTGGAGCGATCGCACCAGTCTCAGAGCCAGGATTTGCAGCAGATTCAAAGCTGCTTTCTAATGAACTAGGATTAAACTCAGCTATTTTTGCACTAGGCTGATTTTCCTCACTCTGTTCGCTAGTGTATTGTTCAGTTGAGCGAATGGAAGTTTCGTCTGATGATGGCTCTTGTAAAGTTTGGGTTTCCTCTACTGCTGGTTCTTCAGAAGCTTCAGGCGCTGATACTGGTAGTTCAGCCGTTGAGGAAGGTTGGCGCTGAATGGTGCCGCTCTGTTGCACAACATGCGTTAATTCATGTGCTAACAATCGCTTGCCTGTTTCTGATGTGGGATCGTATTTCCCGATTCCGAAGTAAATATCTTGACCGTGGGTGAATGCTTGAGCGTTGAGAGCTTGATTCATCACCAAGGCGTTACTATCGGTATGAACTCTGACTTGGCTAAAGTCAACTCCCATCCGAGGCTCAAAGTGCGATCGCACTTGATCGGATAGAGGCTGTCCTTGTCCCTTACTAGCTGCTAGCTGAGTTTCTAGAGCAGGTGTGACTTCTGGTAGTTGTCCGGGTTCTGCTTGAGTTTGAATCGGTTCTTCTGTATCTTCCTCATGTTCTGGTAAAGGTGCACGTTGAAGTAAGGAAAATTGCAAGCGAGGTGAGCGATCGGGAGGGTATTCTTGCGATCGCACGACTCGATCCGCAACTTGATCGGCTT
Source organism: Phormidium tanganyikae FI6-MK23 (assembly GCA_019359175.1). Classification (GTDB taxonomy): domain Bacteria; phylum Cyanobacteriota; class Cyanobacteriia; order Leptolyngbyales; family Leptolyngbyaceae; genus Leptolyngbya; species Leptolyngbya tanganyikae. Next base: position 31,702 of record JAHHHU010000029.1, on the reverse strand, counting down.
CTTGCTCATATTGATCATCCGGTTGCCCGATCGTCAACTTAGGTTGAATCCGAGGAGCCGCAAAAGTATATGCCGAAACTTGCCCAAAACTATGACCGCCAAAAGGGGGATCAAGTGGCGGTGAAGCGCTGAATTGTTCTGAACTATTTAACGATTTTTCTTGAATCGTTTCGAGTTCGTTCTCATCGGGATTTCGTTGCAGGAAGCTCGATCGCTCCAACGTCGATGAAGATGACGGGAGTACTGTACTTTTTGCTTCGGTATGAACTCGACTATCACCCATGAGTCTTTCCTCGCTTATGCTATCCACCCTTGCGTTTCCGCTTCCGTTGGCGATTTCTCGAACTTGGCGAATTCAACTCGCGCTGCCCGTAAAAGATGCTTCATTTGGACAGCTTCTCGCTCCTCTGCTGCTAGAAATGCCGCATAGACCGCCATGTTGCGAATATTTCCGCCCGACGCACTCAGCCGCGCTAATTTATGAACATCAAGGTTTTGCGTTGGGGTAGCTGTGGGGAAAATGTGTTGCCAAATATCAGCGCGTTGAGTCGCATCTGGGAATGGGAACTGCACAATAAAGCGAATGCGACGGAGAAAGGCAGTATCTAAGGCATTTTTCAAATTCGTAGTCAGAATTGCCAGTCCTCGGTAAGCTTCCATGCGTTGAAGGAGATAGCTGACTTCGATGTTGGCGTGACGATCGTGGCTATCTTTGACTTCGCTGCGTTTTCCGAACAGGGCATCTGCTTCGTCAAATAAGAGAATCGCTCCGCCTTGCTCGGCAGTATCAAACACGCGCCGCAAATTCTTTTCCGTTTCGCCGATGTATTTACTGACAACAGCAGATAGATCAATTCGATAGAGGTCGAGGTGTAGCTCGTGGGCGAGAACTTCGGCTGCCATTGTTTTTCCAGTGCCGCTCAAGCCTGCAAACAAGGCGCTAATTCCTAAACCGCGCGATCCTTTGGATGCGAATTCCCAAGTCTCGTATACGGTCATGCGCTGGCGGACGTGCATCGCCATTTCTTGCAGGAGTTGCTTTTCGGGATCAGGTAAGACTAGCTCTTCCCAGGTAGCAGCAGGTCGAATTCGTTGGGCTAAATCTTCTAGTCGAGGACGCGATCGCAATCGGCAATTGTTCCAAAGCGCGGACGCAATTTCAGATTCATTTTCTAGTTGTGTTTCTGTACAAATTGCGCGGATCGTGGGTGAACTAAAGTTAAATTGCGAGACTAATGCTGTAATGGTGCCATTGAGATCAGCATTCATCGCATTGAGTGCATCACGCCAGACATATTCTTGCTCTTGAGTGGTGGGCGAATGCACATCCAAAGTCACCAGCGTTCTATTGTCTAGATGTCTGCGATCGGGATTAGCAATGATCAAACCACTGTTGAGTTTTTCAATGAATTGCGTGATCGCGTTACTAGAGTCTGAGCGCGATCGACAATCTAATACCAATGCACTTTGACTCAGCGCAGCTTCTCGTTCCCACAATCGCGCCAAAGTTTCTAAATCCTGCGGGGCTGAAGGAAGCACATGAGCAGGCATAACGTGCAGATTGAGTCCAAGTGATGCACAAGCACGAGCCGCGATCGCCCACTGATTTCCACTATCATCGCCGCACAATTGCACCACAGGCAATCGCTCTCTAGCGGATGTAGTGATCCAACTTGCGGTTAAGCGTTCTGCTAGAGCTTGATGAGAAGGCACTAATGATTGAGGAATCGGCACCCGCTCTACTAAACTTGATAGCCGCATATCTAGATCTTGTCCGCCTGTAAGATAGTGCAAAACTCGTTCGCTAATCTGTAAGGGATTACGGGTGAGACTGCCACTACTTGCAACCTCGATGAAATGCCATTGACGCAAAGGACGTGCGGGATAGAGCGCACTCCAATGCGAGTCTGGAAGACAACTTAGAGCTAAACTAAACGTGACATAAGGATGGCGCGGATCGCCTTGTAGGGCAGCGCAAGTAGATGCAATACTCGCATCGAGTTCTACACCTGCACAAAGTAACAAGAGTTGCCGCTCGAAAGAAGTCAGTCCAAAGGATGTGCAGAGAGCTTCGATCGCTGGCGGATCTTGCATTTCTGACGCGATCGTAGATAATTCCAGGGATGAACCTGTGCTTGATTGTCCCAAGCGTTGTTCCAGTACTTGATGGATTTCTGCCAAGGCTGCCATCAAGTACTGTTGATTGAGTGCTAGCCAGCGATCGCGAGAAGAAGTCATGGGATCACCACTGAAGGAGCGATGTATTGATCAAAAGTCGGGCTTGTAGAATCAGAATCAACCGTCAGCAGACTTTCAGCACCATCAATCTGAAGGCGCACTAAGTATCGCCCTGCATTGATATTGGGAATGGGAATAATAATCGAACTCGTTTCCTCAGTTCTAGTAGAAGCCGTAAGGGTATACGTTGCTAAATCCGTTCGGGAAGGGTCGCTCGAAAATTCGTTCAGTAGAAGCACAACGCGCTGTTTAGGAGCGATCGCAGGTGTGACCGGAATCGCGATCGCAGCTCGTCCGTTGCTCTGAACGCGCGTAATCTCTCCAGTAATAATTGGGCGCAACACAAACGCTACAATATTCGACTCAACCGCACGATAAGATCGAGGGGGCGTTCCAATCTGCATCATCTGCACCACCTGTAATCCTTTCACACCCGCTTTTAGAGTCGGAGGAATCACAAAACTCATTCGAGAATCACCCACATTGTTAGGATCTAAAGAAACATTGGAGCGATCGATCTTGACTTGAGTATCCTCTCCTCGCAGTTGTTTCCCTTCCAGAAATAGACGATGCCCTGGTAGAATTGGCTGATTTTCTAAAATCGGTTGTCCTTCAGCAGTTTGCGATCGCACTCGTTCAATCGTGGGTTGCCGGAATGGAACAATGTACAGATTGTGAGATCGCACAGGTAACACAGGTCGAGGAATCTCTTCGGATTCGATTAAAACAACAGATGCCTGATAGGCGATCGACAAGGCATAGGGCGTTTGAAAAAAGATTGACCAAATTTTGGAGAGTTCTTCGAGATTGAGTAAGAGGGGCGTAAATTTGATTGATTCAACTTGTTCAGATAAGGTAGAAGTCGTTAAGAATGTACTATCTCCGATCGCTTCTCGAATTTTCTGACGATTTAGAAAAGGCTGGGCATGGAGAAGATCGACCGTGCTACCGAGAAGGCGCTGTTCTTCCCAAGTCGTTTCATTGCCATAGAAGCTAAATAGATAGTGCAAATCCCAGGCAGATTGGGGGCGCTGAATCACGCTGCCATCTGAGCGACGAGTCGGTAAATCTGCCGTCCGAAATGCCCCGTTAGGAACAATCTGATAGAGATAAAGATTAATTGTGGCACTATCCGAAGAACGGTTTGACATTGCTTGCGGTCGCAAGGTCACGACTTCGGCTCCCGGAACCGTCCAGATTGCTTTTTCTTGTAGAAACTTCTTGAGCGCAGCGGTGACGGTTGCGATCGCTAAAGCATTACTCATGGTGATTCTCCTTCCCGCTGTCTCAGGTAATCTTCCAAGGAAAGACGGGACTCTTGCTGAAGCGATCGTGCCTGTGGCTGAGAATCTGCAGAGGAAGGACTCGCGCCCCGAACCACGACTCGACCAATCACCACTTGAACTGTAGATTCAGGAGTGCTTTCAGACTGAGGCGGGGTTGTTTGCATAGAACGGCGACCTTCAGAAGGAGTTCGACTGGCAAGATTAGGTGACGGGGAAAAGTGTGGCTCTGATTGAGTGCTAGGAACTCGTTCTTCTAATCGGGGTTTTACGTCCGGCAGAACGGCTGAAGTAGCGGCATTAGCTCGAAGATAAAAGGAGCGATAAGACGAGCTGGAAGCTTGTTCATCTACTTGTTTAAAGCTCTGATCAGAAAGAAGCGCTGGATTTGGCGTTGAAACGAAATTTGGTAATTGTGCTGCTGGAGTGGAGCGCGATTCTTCGGGGATTAATGGAAGCGATCTCGGCGCTTCAAAGGTTTGAGTTAGCGATTCTGACTCATTGTCATGTTGAGTTGTCAGATCACTTCCTAATTGATTGGGAATGAAAGCGGATGCAGAATCTGAGTACTGGACACCTCGACGCTCATTGCTAGTTGACGAAGTTGTTCTGGGCAATTGAGTTTGTGGTGATTGAATTCGGCTTTGGATCAAGCTTTCGCGATTTGATTGCAAGCTGATTTGAGTAAAAGGTGATACTGATTCGAGTGGAGTATTCAGGGATTTAGGGAGGTAAATCTCAGATGTTCTTTCAGTTCTATTAATTTGAGCAGGCGTTGTCTCATCTGTAATAACAACATTCAAACCGTTACCTGTAGATTGAGGTTGAACTAGAAACGTTTGTTCTGATTGAAGATTGATTCTTGAGTCTATTTGATCACTAAACGGTATTTGAATTTGGGGTTGAATAGAATTTGGATCAGTTGATTTCAATTGGTTTTGAGTTGATGCCGTTTCTACTGAAGTAGCAGTCTTTTCATCTCCATCAAAACTTTGCTGAATGAGAGTTTCCTGTCTGATTGTTGAATCCGTTTGCCTTTGAAGTTTTCCATCCTGTAAAGGTTGAGCTAAACGAGATTTTTCTAACAATTCGCTTTGCGAAGCTCCGAAGGATCGTTGAATACTCTCCTGCGATCGCTGAGACTGCACATTGGGCGAATCGGAGTTCTGGGTATCTCGAACGCCCAATGGAGTAGAAGACAAGGGGCGCGGCTCTGGATTTAACGCATCGACTTCCGATACCGTAGAGTGCCAACTTACAGAGTGTCGATCTACTTCGCCTATCTGTCTAGGCGCGATCGCAAACGCAATCAGCGGCTTCACCGTTGGTATCAGTCCCAACGTGCGTTTGGCAAGTCTAGTGAGAAAGTTAGGCATTAGCTGATCAATCCTAGATAGAATTGCCGTCGAACCTCGCTCATCGACAAAATATCGACTTCTCGCCAACCATAGAACCGAGCGAGTAGATGCACATCCTGTAACAGCAGTTTTGCTTGCACACTCAGTTCCGTCCAGAAGAAATCTACAATATCAAACAATGCTGACCAAGCATGACCACAAGCAGGACAACTCAAAGCAAGTTGAATCTCGGCTTGGGGGTCATACTCCAACATCTGTTCGCTCAATTGAGATAGCACGATCGCAGGTAACTGATCAGAAGAGATTGGTTGATTGTTGCGATCGCATTTCAACACGCATCGTTGAGTCAGCATCGTAGTCGCAACCTCTACAGTTTGACAGCCTGCGATCGCAGCGAGATCTTGGTTATTGGGCAACCGAAACTGTAGCTGAAACCCATCCGTCTCCAGCGTATAGTTCAGCGGCATCGGTTGAGTCAGATCGTGCAATCGAATGTCTGACACATTCAGATCAAACTCTAGCTTCTCCCCACACTTTGGACATTCAGCAAACCCATTTAGCTTTGACCCAAAGGTGAGTTCTCTCAAGGTCAAAAGATAGGCATCTCGTTGTCCAACGCTCAGCAGGGCGAGATCGGAAACTAACTGATCTGGATAAGCAATGCTCAACATAGTTAGCGCCCGATCAACCCAATGCTGATTCTGACCCGTCTCCCAGATATAGACAATCTCACTGGTCGATAGAGAACGCATGAATCATTCACCGAATTATGCAGGTTCAATCAGTCGTTCTGGCTCCGTCGGTTCAGTCACACTATAGTCGCGCTCCCACCCTTCGTTCTGAAGTTGAATGCTTTGAATTGCGATCGCATTCGCATTTGCATCTAGTTGCGGGAGTGCCGTGAATTCTGACACCCAACAGCGGAAGATTTTGTATGCGATCGCAACTTGACCCGCTTCGTTCATCAACTCAATGATGAGATCTTTGCGAAAATCTTTCAGCGAGACTTCCGTTCCTAGTCCAGAACCATAGTTCCACGCCATATTTGCCCATTGCTCGAAGTCCTTATCATGCGTCACGCCGCGTTCTAACAGAATGGGATCGTACTTCGTTCTCCCTGGTGACTTCCGCGACATGCTAGGATCTCCTCCTTCGCGATGTTCCACCATCTCGGTCGTTCGCTTCAGGGCACCCACTTTACTGATACCCGCGACATATCGACCATCCCACCTGACTCGAAACTTAAAATTCTTGTAGGGATCATACCGATGCGTATTCACCGGAAATTGCGGAGCAGGCATACTCAAACTCTCCTTTTAATTTATCCTATCTACAGTTCAAAATCGTTCTAAGGATCGTGAATCAAACCACTTCGGAAATCTCATTTGCTAGATCGCTCTCATTCCCAACCCTTATTCCTAGCGAGAATGGAGCAAGACCTCTAGTTGGTGAGGGCAATTCTAGACTGATTTAATCCGCGATCCTCAATCTAGGTCGCAAGTTGCCCTGCAATTTGCTGAAACTTCAAGATGACAAACTCCGCAGGTTTCAGAGGTGCAAATCCAACCACAATATTGACAATGCCGCGATTAATGTCGCTTTGCGTCGTCGTTTCCTTGTCGCACTTGACGAAGTAAGCCTCAGCAGGTGTCTTACCTTGGAACGCGCCTTGACGGAAAAGATCTTGCATAAAGACTCCGATATTGAGGCGGATTTGCGCCCATAAGGGTTCATCATTCGGCTCAAATACAACCCATTGCGTTCCTCGATACAAGCTCTCCTGCAAAAACAGCGCAAATCGCCGCACTGGAACATACTTCCACTCGGAAGCAAGTTGATCTGCCCCTGCTAGCGTTCGCGCACCCCAGAGAATCGTGCCATAAACCGGAAACGATCGAATGCAGTTCAATCCCAACGGGTTCAACTGCCCATTTTGTGGATCAGTCATCTTATACGTCAGTTCACGCACCCCAGAAAGCGAAGCATCAATTCCAGCAGGTGCTTTCCAAACGCCCCGATCTGTATCCGTTCGCGCACAGATTCCTGCAATCACGCCAGAGGGAACAAACTCTTCCGTTAAGTTCTCCTTCAGCGCATCTGCCATCTTCAAGCGCGGGAAATAGACAGCAACGTTCGTCGCGAGCTTAGTCCCGATCTGATCCCGAATGTTATTGATGCCTGCGACAGCATCTGCGATCGTAGTCCAAGTCGAAGGGGGATCGACAATCAACAACGCCCGGCGCTTCTTACAATATTCCGCCGCTTTTGCATAGACCGTATCTACGGGTACGTCTTCTCCACGAATCAGGGGGGGAATACAAAGCAAGTTAAATAAGTCGGCTTTGTCTAGCGCGTAGAGTCCTTGGCGATTGTCCGCTAAGTTATCGTTTGTGACCTCATCAACCGTAATATTGTCTCCATCCGTGCCTCCATCAGCGTTTCCTGAAACTGCTTCAGGTCGAGTGGTAATCACCGTATTGTTGGCGAGATCGATCAATTCTGCCTCTTCGCGGATCACGGTTTGATAGAAGCGCGGAGATTCGGATGCGATCGACAAATTACGCAGCGTTTCAGTTGCCACCACGTCTCCTGGATCGGCAGAAGCAGCCGGGTTTTCTAGTTCTTCTATGACGAGATTAAACAGATTTCCATCATTCGGATCGCGAGTTGCTAAGTTAACACTGACGCGCAAGTGATTTCCCCAGACACCTGGACTAGAAGCTTTCAACTCCAAGCCAGAAACACTGACAGTCGCTGCTGCTGCACCTTTATGAACGCGCACAATAATGGCATCCTGTCCGCCATTCTGAAAATACTGCTGCACGGCATAAGTCAATGCGCTCTTCACCCAAAGTCCGCCGAACGCGCGATCGAAGTCGGCATAGCTCTGAATCCGAACGGGTTCATTGTCTCGTCCTTTTAGGGTTTGTCCAATAAATGCAGTGATGGATGTGGCAACTCCAACGATAGTACGAATACCGCTAGGAATTTCCTCAATATAAACGCCAGGATAAGTGGGAGTAACAGGCATGGGGACATCCTCGTTTGATTTCAATCATGAGAAGCCAACTCCAGCGCAAGAAGAGGCGCTATCTTCGGAGGCTTTTATTGAGCGATCGAGAAGTGTTTAGGATCGTGAATTCAATCACCTGCAATGTTGAATCACTGCAAGTTAATAAATTCTCAATTCCTTAGCACCAGAGAAGTATTACATGGGCTTTACTACAAATAAACCGAAGCTAGTCTTCGCCGACTAGAATTCAACACGAAAGATTTTTGATATGACGATCGCTGATGCAATCACGAGCGTAAGCATCAAGCATCTATCATCCAAACAAAAACTCAAAGGGTTAAGTGCAACAAGCAGTTCGAGCAAGCGCGACTCGCTTCGCGAAGCTCTGAAGGAGCGCAAAATACAACTTTAGAGACTGTCTTAGCCTGCCTTTACTAAAACAGATTTGTCTTAGAACAGACATGACTGCAATAAAAAGATACAACAATAGATACAGAGGCAGAGCAATAAATATTCAATAAAGAAATCACGATGATGAAAAACTGTAAATCTTTAATAAAAAAACCTTCAAATAACACTAATCGCATCGTAGAAAGGTTAACTTCTAGCTGAGGGGGAAATCTAACATCTTGAGTAATTAATATTACCTATAGCTCCCATCTCATTGTTTGTTTGACGCTTTGAAGCAACCTGCTCGTCCTGCAACTAGCCTCGCAATTTTACAACTTCTAGAGCTTCTGTTGCTACACCTCGCGCAATAGGACTTTCTTGCTTTAGCCTCTGCTCGCTCGGCTAACCTATACCACGAACGCGATTTGCGAGAGTCTCCGATGAATCGCTCGTTGGTGCAACCACCTATGATTGCCGTTCCATTGCCTATGGTTCTCCCGCTTTATGTCCACCATTCAGCCCCCGACTCAATTTCCTAGCAATTTTCCTAAGTTGCTAAAAGGTGCCATTGTCGTTCTGGCACCCACGGCAAATTCCATTCTCAGCACCATCTACTTTCAATACAATCCAGAAACTCTAACGCGCGCTGTCAGAGCGCAAGTGAGTGGAAGAGAAGGAGGCGATCGCACTGAAGCAATGCGCTTGAAGGGTGCCCCGATCGAAACGATCAAACTAGATGTCGAATTTGATTCTACGGGACCTCTTTCCCAAACCGAGCAGAACAATGCCCTGAGTTTGGGGATTTATCCTCAACTGTCTGCCCTAGAAACGTTGATTTATCCAACGAGCGAACGAATCAACGACACAATGGAGCAGGCGGGACAAGGCGTACTTGAAATTATTCCGATGGAAGCTCCAATGACGCTGCTGATTTGGGGTACCCAGCGCGTGTTACCTGTTCGGCTAAACGCTTTCACGATCACAGAAGAATCTTACGATGTGAATTTGAATCCCATTCGCGCAAAAGTCTCGCTAAATTTGCGCGTGCTGAACTACGACGATTTGCCCTGGAAACAGCGGGGAGCGCGACTGTTTTTGTCGCATCACAAAGCGAAAGAACGATTAGCAACCCAAGGAGACTTGGGCTACTCCGCCCAACGTACAGGTGTGAATCTGCAATAAATTCACAAATAACAATACTGAACAATGTTTGACTCTACAAGCCGTTACTATACCCTCCAAACGACAAAATTCACTTCGCTCGATGGACGGACGATCGCTTATGTCCGAAGGCGATTTTTGCCTCAGGGGAAGGACTTACCCGCACTAGGAGAAGTGGTGATTCAAGAGAGCGATCGCTTGGATCAACTCACGACGACTACACTAGGAGAACCCGAACAGTTCTGGCAAATTGCGGATGCTAACAATGCGATGAATGCCGTTGACCTGACTGCCGAGAGCGGTCAGCGATTGCGGATTCCGCTGCCTCAAGTTTGAGGAAGACACTATGTTCCCCAAAGGTATTACTTTGACCGTTCGCCTTGGTAGGCAAAAAACGAGTCTCGCCTCTCGACGGTTGATTGAAGCGATTCAATCGATAGAAGTCACCCATCGCGATGAAGGACGGTCGGGCTTTCAGATCGTGTTTCAAGTCGGACGACTGGGCGCTAGTGACCTAAAGAACTATGCGCTGATCAAAGATCCGCTGATCATCCCAGGGAATCGAGTCATTCTGAGTGTAGCGCTAACGGCTAAAGCGTATCTTCTGATGGATGGCATCATTACGCATCAACAATTCTCTCCCAGCATGGAGCCTGGAGCTTCAACGTTTACGATTACAGGGGAAGATATCAGCGTCATGATGGATCGCCAGGAAGGTCCAGTTGAGCATCCAGAACAAGATGAAAAAGTGATCGTTGAACAATTACTTGGTAACTATAGCCAATATGGACTCCGAGTTAACGTAGAAAATCCCCCGATCGGGGCACCGTCTCGCAGCGATCGCATTCCAGTCAAACAAGGTACTGATCTAGAACAAATTCAAGCCCTAGCTCGCCGCAATGGATTCGTGTTTTATGTAACACCGGGACCCAGAGTTGAACAAAATACCGCCTACTGGGGACCACCCAAAAAGCCAAGGGAAACGCCCCAGCGGGCACTCACCGCCAATATGGGAGCCTTTACTAACTTAGAATCCATCAACTTCCAACACAATGCCCTATCGCCCACTACCGTTTCTGGACGAGTGCAGGATCGCAGAACAAATCGCATTGAAAATCTGAGCATTCCCGACAGCGATCGCCCTCATCTCTCAGCGTCACCGTCGATCAACAATCAAACCTGTGTACGACGAATGACCTTTCAAGATACGGGACATACTTTTGCGGAAGCAAGATCGCGATCGCAAGCTACGACAAACCGTTCTGTCGATAGCATTGTCACAGCTACGGGGGAAGTTGATACGATCCGCTATGGTGCATTACTGCAAATTCGGCAGCTCGTCGGATTGCGCGGCATTGGACATAGCTATGACGGTCTCTACTACGTTAAACAAGTGACCCACAAACTACACAAGGGAGAGTACAAACAGAGCTTCACCATCACACGAGAGGGAGTAGATACGACCGTCGAACGATTACCTGTTTGAGAAAAAGCGATGAGAAAATTCTTTGGGAAATATCGCGGAAAAGTAGCGGGTGTGAAAGACCCTTTCAATTTAGGGCGGATTCAGGTTGAAGTCGCTTCTATCTTCGGAGAAGGAAGGCTATCGTGGGCAATGCCTTGTGTTCCTTATGCCGGAAAAGATGTAGGTTTATTCACCGTGCCGCCTGTGGGATCAAATATATGGGTAGAGTTTGAAGGCGGAGACGTAGATTACCCGATTTGGAGTGGTTGTTTTTGGGGACAAGGTGAACTGCCTCAAGCTTTGAAAGTGGAGGAACGCGATAAGATTCAAATGTTTAGAACGGAGGGCATGACCGTTACTTTTAACAATCAAGGAGAAAACAAAGGAATCACGATCGTGGTGGAACGTCCCACTGTGGAGAGGAAGCTAAAAATGATTTTCGATGCCAATGGCATTGAAATCAACAATAAAGACGAAACAACGATCAAGATTACGGCTGATATGATCGAACTTAAGAATCGAGCGAACTCAACTGTGACGATTACCGCCGATACCATTGATCTTAAAGAGAGCGGTGTCGAGACAAAACTCACAGCGAGTACGATCGATTTAACTTGCAATCCCGCAACGCTCAAGCTTTCTACTTCATCTGGAATCGAACTAAATAACGCCCCTTCTAGTGCGAAGTTTAATAGTACTGGAGTTGAACTTAGTGCTACTGCCGCCAGCACTAAGATCACCCCTGCACAGATTGAACTAAGCAATGGAGGAGCCAATATTAAGCTGCTCCCGATCGCAGTCAACATCAACAATGGTGCGCTCGAAATCATATAAGGAGGAATAGCAATGCCCGGATTTCTGCTTAATCTTGGAAGTACTGTGATTTGCGCTCATGGAGGGCAAGCAAAACCAACTGCGCCTGTGCCGCATGTGCGGGTGATGGGCTTACCTGTGACCGTCCAGCCGCCCCCTTATGTAGTCGCAGGCTGCGCCAATCCGCCTCCGCCTGCGAATGTTGGACCTTGCATCACCGGAATTTGGGTTCTGGCATCGCTGCGAGTCAAAGCAATGGGAATGCCTGTATTGTTACAGGACAGCCAAGCGATTTGCGCCCCCACCGGAACACCGCTCACGATCGTTTTGACACAGATGCGCGTTAAGGGGATGTAATATAATGCTTGAGATTGCTTATCCATTTGAGTTAGATGGTCGAGGACGAGTCGCGCAGTCGCCTTATGAAACGCATGTGCGTCAAATGATCGAGCAAGTGCTGTTCACCAATCCAGGAGAACGGGTAAATCGTCCTGATTTTGGGTGCGGCATCATGCAGCTAGTCTTTGCACCCAATAGTGATGAATTAGTGACTGCGACCCAGTTTTTGATTGAAGGCGCGTTGAATACTTGGTTGAACGATGTCATTTCGCTAGAAGGCGTTCAGATCGAGAACGATGACTCGCGGCTTGTGGTCACGATTCAGTACATTGTTCGTCTTACACAACAGCGTCAAGTTAGCCGTTTTTCGCGAGAGGTGTGAAATGGTGAGTCAGTATCGTTGCCAGAATCAGCGCCGCCTCCAAACTGCTCGGACTCAACAGGGTGTCAATGGAGAATTTTTGAATGGCATTGACTATCTAGAGGTTGCCTCTGATCAAAAAACCTTGAAGGTCTACTTGCTGCATGATTTGGCAAACAGCGATCGCTTGACCCCGGACAATCTCAAAGTTCTTGATGAGAATCAAGCCACGATTCCACTGGAAGCTGCAAGTTCATTTGGCAAGCTGATCACGATTCGACTGCGAGACGTTCCAGTTTCAACGCCTTCCTACACGTTACGTCTGGTTGAATCGCCAGTTAAACTACTGCAACTGGGGAAATTCAATCCGAGTGAGTCACCGCAAGGATTTGATCCCCACCTGGCTGAAATTCGATTTTCGGTGCGATCGTTCGGAGCTTCGCAATCCACGAACGAGATTGATTGTCAGCCAGAGCGTCCTGCCGCTGAACCCGCTATTTTGCCTCCTGAGATCGATTATCTAGCAAAAGACTATGCAAGCTTTCGGCAGTTGATGCTTGATCGCTTAACCGTCACTGTGCCGAGCTGGAAAGAACGCAGTCCAGCCGATATTGGCGTGATGCTCGTCGAGATTCTGGCTTATGCTGCCGATCATCTGAGCTACCACCAGGATGCAGTCTCGACAGAAGCATATCTGGGAACAGCCCGAAAGCGAGTCTCGGTGCGTCGTCATGCTCGATTGCTGGACTACTTCATGCAAGAGGGTTGTAACGCTCGTGCCTGGGTTGTATTTGACGTAGAAAAGCAGCAAGCAGATCCACAGCGATTCAATCCTAAAATTGACGGAATTAAGCTACTGGGGTATTCAGCCAAGGATCGGCGCGCCGGAACTTGTCTATTCACGAAAGTTGATGGTCTTCCTACTGTTTTAAACAATGAAAAACTAATTGCGAAAGTCTTAAATTCAGAAACACAGATTTTCGAGATTCTCGATCGTGAGATTACGCTTTATCAAATTTGTAATGAAATCTGGTTTCATCCGTGGGGAGAAGAAATCTATTCTCTCAAAGCAGGCGCAACTAGAGCAACTTTGTTGGATACTGGAGGAAAACTTCAGCAATGTCTCACATCAGGCAAAGTGCTGCTCTTCGAGGAATTTCTGAATCCTGAAACTGGAGAACCGTTTGGCATTGATCTGACTCGTCGCCATGCTGTTCGTCTAAAAACTGTGCAGCCCAAAGAAGATTTACTCTTGGCGGAAACTGCCGAATCTAACCAGCCTCAGCGAGTTGTTGAAATCGAATGGTTTGAAGAAGATGCGCTACCGTTTGATCTCTGCATTTCCAAACGGATTGATGGAAAATTGTATCCGAACATCAGCATAGCGCGTGGCAATGTCGCTCTAGTTGACCACGGGCGCACCCGTCCTGAATCTTCTATTCTCGCACCACAATCCCTCGAAATTGCCAAAGCTAACGCGAATCGAAATCAAACGATTCTAGAGGAAAAGCAACTGAATCGAGTGGGCAATCAAGACCGCTATCGTCCTCGCCTAAAATTTGGTTCGCTCACTCAACAGTCTTACATCTTGAATCGAAGTAATGAATGGGTCTTGGTCGATCCCGATCAACCTGCGCGACAGGCAATAGAATGGCAAACTCGCGATGTGAATCCTAGTTTTTCTCAGAAGGAACACAAGCCACAAGAGGCAACCCGTGAGGATCTCGATCGCAAGGTACGGCGGGTTCGCCCAAGCATCACACTCAGAGAATACAACGCTCAAGAATTTGAGTGGAACGATGAACCCGACTTACTGAATAGTGAGCGATTTGCGCGAGACTTTGTTGTAGAAACAGAGGATGATGAACGCACTTATCTAAGATTTGGGGATGATGCGCTAGGGAAAAAGCCGGAAGCAGGTACCTACTTTGAAGTTACCTATCGAGTTGGCAATGGCAGCATTGGGAATGTGGGTGCAGAAGCGATCGCGCATATCGCCACAGAAATCGACGGCATTAAAAAAGTGCGGAACCCTTTACCTGCTCAAGGTGGCAGCGATCCCGAATCGATCGAACAAGTCCGTTTATATGCGCCCCAAGCCTTTCGAGTTCCTCAACGGGCAGTCACCGAGAAAGACTATGAAGAAGTTGCACAGCGCCATCCTGAAGTACAGCGCGTTAAAGCAACTCGACGGTGGACGGGCAGTTGGCACACTATTTTTCTGACGGTTGATCGTCAGGGTGGCAGATTGCTAGACGATGCCTTTAGAGCGAATCTGCGATCGTTTCTAGAACAATTTCGCATGGCAGGACATGATATTGAGATCGAGGAATCGCGTTTTGTTCCGCTTGACATTGCGATGAAAGTTCAAGTGGAGGCGGGTTACTTTCGGACTGCGGTAAAGCAAGCATTGCTAGAAGTCTTTAGTAATCGAGTCTTGTCCAATCAACAGCTTGGTTTTTTTGCACCTGATCGATTGACGTTTGGACAGTCTGTATATCTCAGCCAAGTCATTCAAGCTGCTGTGCAAGTGGAAGGAGTGCGATCAGTTGAGATCATCCGATTTCAACGCTCAGGAAGACGATCGCAGGGAGAATTGAAAACGGGCGAGATTACATTTGCGCCACTAGAAATTGCTCAGCTCGACAACAATCTATCCAACCCAGAACGGGGACGAATTGAATTTGAACTGGAGGGCGGCTTATGACAGGCACTCATCTCAACGTCATCACCAATCGTCCTGGGCTTTCTTCGTTAGCTTATCGAATCGGAGACTATGCTGCATTTCGGAAATATCTATTAGCGCAATTATCTCAGGAACTACCAGGACTGAAAACCCGCGATCCGGATGATCCTGCGATCGCGCTCCTCGATGCTTGGGCGATCGTTTCGGATGTGCTAACTTTCTATCAAGAACGAATTGCCAACGAAGGCTTTTTGAACACGGCAACAGAGCGACAATCGATCATTGAACTCGCTCGGTTGATCGGCTATGAACTGAAACCTGGCGTTGCGGCAAGTACTCATCTAGCCTTTGCGATCGAAGATAAACCGGGCGGAAGTGCGCCTGTTGTGATTCCGCTGGAAACGCAGGTCATGAGCATTCCCAATGAAGGAGAAGTGCCGCAAATCTTTGAAACCAGCAAGGAGATTCTAGCGCATCCAGCTTGGAATGCTCTGAAACCTCGCATAGGTAAACCTCAAGAAATCACTCGTGATACTCACCACCTCTATCTATCAAGCATCAATACACAACTGAGCGCGGGCGATCTCATCTTGTTGCTTGGGGATGAGGATCAAGAGAAGCGATTATTTTTACTTTCTTTGGTGACGGTTGAAGCGATCGTGCCTCTCAGCAGAACTCTAATCACTTGGGATGAGCCACTAGAACTTTCTGCCAAAACCTTGTTACGCAATCCTCAGGTGATTGCTTTTCGACAGCGAGCAGGCTTATTTGGCAACAATGCACCTCGCTGGGAAAGTGTTCCCAACGAAATCAAACGCAATGCTAAAGGAATTGCTCTAAAAGGCGGAGTTTTTACGAGTGCGATTACTGCTGGAAATGCAAGCTGGACAGAATTTAGTGCAGGATTGCCCAATCAAGACATCCTATGTTTGCTTGCCAAATCAGGTTTTCTATTTGCGGGTGCAGCAGGAGCAGGAATCTTCCGTAGAACGATTTCTGGTACCTGGGAAGCAATCAATGCAGGACTTACCACTCTGAATGTACAAACCATTCTCGGAATTGAGAATCAACAAGGTTCTTTTCTCATTGGTACTCCAAATGGAGGCGTGTTTCGATCGAGAGACAATGGAGACAACTGGAGCGCGATTAATACGGGCAATGTTCGGGTTGAAAAAATCGGAGAGCAAGTTAAAGCGATCAACACTGGAATACCGAATGTCGTCGTTCGTTCCCTACTAGCTTATGAGATTGGGCAAACATCATACACCTTTGCGGGAACGGATGATAGTGTTTATCGCACGACCAATCAAGGGCAAGACTGGGTTTCGGATAAAATTCCAGCAGAGGTACCCGATTCTAGTCCTTATCGTCGCTTGCCAGGACTACCGAATCGAGTCGTCTATGCCTTGCTCCACATTCCTGAAGGTATTTCAGGGAAGATTCAATCAGTCGATGCAGCTAGTAAAAAGATTACAGTCAAGGACACGACTTCAACCATTCGAGTTGGCAGCACCGTGATTGTGAATGGCCAAACTAGAGTTGTGAGCGCGATCGAGACAACGAACAATAATATTCTGACGCTTGATCAGAAATTTGATGCCTCTTTTACTGATAAAGCGTTCGAGGCAATCTATCTAACAATCTTTGCAGCTACCGATCGAGGAATTTATAATTCCACGAATCACGGTGTCAATTGGAGTTCAGCCGCCCTTCCAGACAGGATAGTTTATGCTTTAACGCACTACAGCGTTGGCAGTAATCGCTATATTCTAGCGGGAACGAATCAAGGGCTTTGGTATAAATTAGAGGAAGCTGAAGATTGGAACACTCAAACTCTATCTGAGAATACTATTTTTGCGATCAGTACTGCCACGCAAGGAAGTCAGCAGCTAGCGTTCGCGGTAACGGAGCAGGGTGTATTTCAGACACTAGATGAAACCTGGGATTGGAAATCGATCAACCAGGGACTCACGACTACGGAATTAACTTCAATTGCGATCGCTCCAGATTTGACCGTTTATGCAGGCGCACGCTTTTCAGGATTCACAACGCCAGAAGCTCAGAACAATCAAGAACAAACCGAATGGGCGAATTTCAACATCAAAGAGAACGAAATTGCTCTCGATGGGCTTTATCCTAAAGTCCTAAAAGATAGTTGGGTTGTCCTACTAGAGCAGTCTCAAGCTGGCGATTCTCATGCTGCTGTACAAGTTGCTGAGACAGTCACACTGCAACGGCAAGACTTCACTCTAGATGCGAAAATTACGCGCATTCTTCCAGAACCATTTGTCGAGTCACCAAAACGCTTTAATTTAAGAACAACCACAGCACTCATTCAAAGTGAGTCTCTACCGCTTGCCCAAGAGAGTCTCACCGTTCCAGTGCAAAAAGAACTTATTTTCCAAGATCCAATTTGGGAGAACAAGTTTTTTCTAAACCGCTATACGCATGGCTTAGATCCTGGAAAAACTCTGATCCTAAGCGGTAAGCACATTCGAGCTAGAGTGAATTCAGGGGGAATCTATCGATCGAAGAATTGGAAAATCTCGACGCAACCATTTGGGCAAATTGTGCGATCGCTCATCATCACTGAGCCTGACAATACAATCTATGCCAGTTCCGAAACCGCACTATTTCGCTCAGAAGACGATAGCGCAACCTGGTCACAACTTTTTGATCAAACTGAGAAAATTCTTTGTATGCTCACTCACAATCGCGCAGGTATTGGTGAAATCGCAGCGAATGAAAATAACATCGTCCGATTCACGAGCGATCGTACTCTAGAGCAGCTACAGCCTGGCGATGTGATTTTTACAGACAATCAGGCTAGAACAGTAACTCGAAAGATTTCCGATACAACCCTGGAGGTCGATCGTTCTTTTAATCGAGATCTATGGCAACGCAGAGAATATGCAGTGAGTACAATCTTTGCTGGAACACAGGATGGCGTTTATCGGCTTGACACAACAACCCAACCCGCAACATTACAAACTCTATCAGATAGCCTAAAGAACATCCGAACCCTGGCTGTGCATCCCTCAACAGGACAACTTTTCGCGGGAGCAGAAACCGGAGTACATCAATTAGCGCCAGATCGAAAGAGTTGGACTCGGATCAGCACTTCAGAGCCTAAGTTAAATCACGTCACCGCATTAAGTATCTATGCAACCTCAGAACTTCTCTATCTATTTGCTGGAACTTCCGATGCAGGCGTATTTAGTTCTACCGACACAGGCGCGACTTGGAAAGCGATCAACACGGGATTAACGACTCTAGAGATTCAATGTCTGACGCTGAATTCTAAAAATGGCTCTATTTTTGTCGGAACTGCAAAATCGGGTGTTTTTCGCTCTGTTGATCAAGGCAAAACTTGGCATCCTATCAGCGTAGGTCTAACGAACCGAAATGTTCTAAGCCTTGCAACTAACGAAAAGCAGCAATCCCTGATCGCTAGCACACCTTCAGGGATTTTCCGCTCAACAGACAGCGGCAATAACTGGACAGAAATCCAGTGGGAACACACAAATCGAGGGCTGACCTATAACAGTGTACGATCGCTAACTTCTCTCTCTTTCAACAATACGCTTTATCTATTCGCAGGGACAAAATCAGGTGTCTTCCGCTCTAAGGATCAGGGCACAAATTGGGAACCTGTCAATCAAGGTCTACAGAACACAGAGATCCAGTCATTGCTGGTACAGGATCTCAAGATTTTTGCTGGGACTCAAGCAGGATTGTTTTACTCTAGCAATCGCGCCAAAACCTGGGAGTCGATCTCACTCGGCGTTGCGCGTCCCAATATTCAAACGCTGCTCGCGAGTCGAGATTTTCTCTTTGCTGGAACCGCTAAAAATGGGCTATTTCGCTCTGGCGATCGGGGTCAAACTTGGATACCCATTGGCTTGAGAAAACAAGATATTCGAGCGATCGCGGTGAGCCATGAGCAACTTGCGATCGGGAGCTATGGGAATGGTATCTTTTTATCTGTAGATAGCGGAAGAAGCTGGAAGCAATTGCTAGATACTCGACCTGGAGCAGGTACAATCTCCAGCGAAGGAACGGTCGTCACTGGAGATGCTACGGATTTTACAAACGAGCGTGAAATCAGGATTGGAGACACGTTTGAAGCGAATGGTCAAACTCGAACGGTCGTTCAGATCAACAGTCAGACTACTTTAGTGGTTGACGTTGCCTTTAAGCCTGCGCTCAAGGCTGGTACTCGGTATACGATTAATACGGGACTAACGAATTTATATGTTACTGCGATCGCGCTCGTCGGCACGAATCAAGAGCTTTTTGTGGGCACTGCGGGAAGCGGCATTTTTCGTTCTCAAGATCAAGGGCAGCACTGGCAAGCGATGAATGAGGGCTTCAATCCAAATGATCTAGAAATTCGCTGTCTGAGCTTTGATCCAGTCGCTCATCATCTTTTTGTTGGCACAGCGACTAGCGGCGTGTTTCGCTTTATTAATCGAGGCGATCGCTGGGAGCGGTTAGGAACAAAACTCAACGACCTTCAAACTGAACTAGTCAACATCGATGTTCGGAGCATTCTGCTAGAGAATAGCAATCTTTATATCGGTGGAATTGGAATTCTACCATCGCCCGATCAACTCACTTTTGTTGAACTACAATCTGATGATCTGCTTAGAGTCATTGCAGCACCAACCTCCTTGGCTACGAATCAAGATGCAAAACATTGGCTAGTCTTGGATCGAAATAACTTTAAGGGTAAGCTCACGATCGCTTCTTCTGAAGATATTCAGCTAGAGCCTGCGACAGAGGAAGATCCGATTGTCAGTGAAATTTGTGTTGTGCAGGCATCTCCTGACGACGAAGAACGCCCGATTCTGGCTCTAGAGAAACCGTTGCAATACAGCTATGACCCTGAATCCGTGAGTCTTTACGCCAACGTAGTCGAAGCCACACATGGAGAAACCATTCGCGAAACTTTAGGGAGTGGAAATGGTGCACTTCCAAACCAGAGGTTTGTGTTGAATAAACCGCCACTGACCTACACTGCGGCAGCAACTCCAAGCGGCGGAGAAAGTACGCTGAATGTCTTTGTCAATGATGTTGAATGGACTGAAGCACCTTCTCTTTATCCACTCAACAAGCAAGATCAAAACTACGTTGTTCAAATTGAAGAAGATGGAACGATAATTTTGACCTTTGGCGATGGGCGACGCGGCGCACGGCTACCCAGTGGGCAAGAGAATACTACGGCAGTGTATCGCAGCGGAATCGGTCTAGCGGGACAAGTCGGTGTGGGACGAATTAGCCAGAAAAAGACAGGTCCTGCTAGTCTCCTGAGCGTAACGAATCCACTCCCTGCAACCGGAGCCGCTCCTAGGGAAACGCTCGATTCTGCTAGAAGTACAGTTCCTGCGACGACTCGAATCCTCGATCGCATTGTTTCTCTCCAAGATTTTGAGGATTTCACGCTCGCTTTTGCTGGAATTGGGAAAGCTCAAGCGATCGCAATTTGGAATGGCGAGCAGATTGTTCACATCACGATTGCAGCAGTCGGAGGCGAAACGGTCGCTCAAGAGTCTCAGTTGTACGAAAGTTTGATGAGTGCGATCGCAACTGTGCGAGATCCCGTCCAGCGAGTTCAGGTCGATTCGTTTGAGCCGATTTTCTTCAAGCTAGATGCCAGATTTGTGATTCAACCGAACTATCAAGTAGACAGAGTAGAACCCGCGATTCGTCAACAATTGCTAGAACAATTTGCTTTTGAGCGTCGAGCCTTTGCACAACCTGTGACTCAATCGGAAGTGATTGCAGCGATTCAATCCGTTCCGGGAGTGCTGGCAGTCGATCTAGAAGCGCTACATCGTCGGGATGCGAGTCGAACCCTTCAGGCTACGCTGCTGGCGAGAAGTGCCCTCTGGAACGAACAAACCCGCCAAATTCAACCTGCTCAGCTATTACTTCTCCCTGCCGCTAACATCACGCTCACCCCCGTTCAAACGTTATGAACATGCCTACCGATCGTCTATCTCAACTCCTTCCTGACATCTACCGCGCTCAAGACAAGCGGGGAGAACTGCGATCGCTGCTCTCCATCATTCAGAACGAGCTAGAACTCCTAGAGGACAATATTGATGATCTATACGAGGACTGGTTCATTGAGACTTGTTCGGATTGGGTTGTGCCTTACATTGGGGATCTACTAGGCGTGAGTGGCGTGGGCACTCGCAGCATTAACCCAAATCGCCAATCAACCTATGAGTCAACCTATGGGCAACAGGAACGACGCGCTTTTGTGGCAAACACTCTAGCTTATCGGCGCAGAAAAGGAACGGCTCCGGTTGTGGAGCAGCTTGCTCGTGACGTAACAGGATGGAGAGCAAGAGTTGTCGAATTTTTCGATCGACTCGCCATTACTCAAAGCATCAATCATATTCGCTCTAACAATACAACCGTTAGCTTGCGTAACCCAACTCAGTTGCTATTGCTCGGTTCTCCGTTTGAACAACAGGTTGCTTACTCTGCTGAAGTCCGCGAACAAGGAAAATATAATATTCCGAATGTTGGCTTGTTTCTCTGGCGATTGCAAAGCTATCCAGTCGCGAAAGGAACGGCTCAAGTGGTTCAAGAAACACACGAATCCTTGCGCGAAAGATGTTTTACCTTCAGTCCACTCGGCAATATTCCGCTGTTTAATCCGCCTCAAACAGAAACAGAAATCACTCAGCTTGCAGAGGAAATTAATGTTCCCGGCAAACTGCGAGCCGATCCAAACTATCCCGGATATCAAGGTGAGCAGCCTGCGCTACAAATTTTTATCAATGGATCTACTCAACCAATTCCACCGCAAAAAGTTCTGATTACAACTTCTCTACTTGATCAAAACACGACATTAGAATCTTTCCAACAACTGCCTGCTGAGATTGCTCAATCTCCTAAGGAAACTAAAATCGTAGCGGTCAATCCTGAGGTTGGACGACTCGCTTTTCTAGATGCTCAACCCCCAACTCAAGTAGCAGTCACCTACGCTTATGGATTCAGTCATGATGTGGGCGGAGGAGCTTACGATCGCAGTGATTCCATCTCCCAATTTTGGGTGGATGACGCTCCAACAACGGAGCCGATTCAATACTTTCCATCGCTTTACTGGGAAGTAGAGCAAGCGCGATCGCCTCACCACAACCCACTAGCCGAGGCAATTCAAACCTGGAATGGAACGGTTCAAGCTTGGAGCGCACTGCACGATTTGAGAGCGATTCCAATCGCTCGTGTTGCGATTCCTAGAACTCAAGCGAGCCGTCTATCGCATACTCGTCCTCGTTGCCGGGCTGGAATTGTAGACGGTTTCAACACGATCGCAACAATCGGTGCGCCTGAATTTGTGATCAATCCTGGACGTGCGATCGATCAGACTGGACGCCCGATCAACTTTGATGAATCTGTTTTGATTCGGCTGAATGAGCTTGAGCCTAAACTGCTAGCCGAACAAATGCTTTGGGTGATTGTTTCGTATTGGAGCGATCTCGTTTCACCCCGCTACCAACTCAATCTTGTTCCACATTCTCAAATCGAACAATATCCAGAAGAAACTTATATTCGGATTACGGCACTCAGCGTTGATATGCAGGGCAACATTCAACAGCAACTCGATCCGCAAACGCTACCGTTTCGATCCGGAATTGCTGAAGGATTAACGATCATCACGCCACCAGAAACGCTAGAAGCAATCGTCGCACCTGGAATCGCGGTTGATTATCTGGGACATTCGATTCAACTCGATCGTAATATTCCAATTGACTTGAAAGCTTATCAAACTCAAACGATCGTTCTCGCGATCTCATATTCAGAATGTCCCGCTGATGCAAATTGGCAGATTCACATCATTCTCAAAGAAGACCTCGATCGCAACCCAGATACTTATCCCAACAATCTGTGTATTCAACTCGCGGAACTATTTGTTCCCTCCGTCACAATTGTCGAAGAGACCCCCACCCCTTCTAGTCTGGAACTCCGTCCTGCGTTTAGAGCAGGAATCATTCAAGGGTTAGCCGTGCAAGCGACACAAGGGGCACGCTCTGTCACGATAGAAGCTGGACAGGCTCTCGATCGTAACGCTCGCCGCATTGAGCTAGAAAAAGACTATCTGCTTGAGCGGTTAGGAGTTTATCGAGGAGAAACAATTACGATCGCAATCACTTACCGGGCTGAACTGTTCGCGCCAAGATGGGAAATCAAGATTTTGCGGACTGAGGAGGAATCTAAATACCCCGCTGATCAATATTTGCGGTTGGCGCGTTTAGAAATCAGTTGGACGGGCAAACTAACCGCATTACCCATTGATTTACGCCGCAAATTCAAACCAGGAATTGTTCAAGGACTATTGATTGAAAAGCAGATAACGCCTGCAAAAGTAAAAGTCAGTGCAGGACAAGTCGTTGATAGCACAGGTGAAGTCGTTCGATTAGAAGAACCTTGTGAAATCGATCTAGGCAAATATCCAGGGCGTGACTTGTTCATCTTTCTAGAATCTACACGGCAACCCGGTTGGAAACCCTTGGATATCAAGACCGATGATCTAGGAAGCAGTTGGCAACACCTTGGCGCAGTTCCCGTTGAGCCTCAAACCCTGGATACAAATAAGATGGGTGTTGTATTCATCAAGGACAATCGTACTTACAAAGGGGATCTAGACATTGTTGTTCCGTCTAGTGAACAGTTGCAAACCAAGCTAATGATTGTTGCAGCAAATGGTTATCGTCCTCATGTCCAAGGGCAAATTTCAATTCAAGGGATCATTCCCTATCTTGTCCGTCGTTCTGCTTTGTTTGAACCCGGTGAACTCACGATTGATGGTTTATTCATTGAAGGCAAAGTGATTGTACAAGCAGGCGAACTGAAGCATCTAGAAATTGCTCATTGCACTTTAGTTCCTCGCCATGAGTGGGGATTAGAGGTTCAAGCGACCGAACTGCTACAGCCTTTTGCGATCAATGAAGATCCCTGCGATCGCACCGAAGAAGAAGAGGAACAAAATCCTTGGAGCTTAATCGCGATCGTTCTCTACGCCGTGTCGATCCTAAACCGCCTAATTCGCCTTGGTTTTGGTTCACACGACCTCTCGCCACAACAAAGACTACAACTTCTAATTGGATTTACTTACAAGGAGTTTGAAACGCTCTGGTGCGCTTTACAAGAGGAGCTGTACCAATTTCAACAGCAGACAGAAACAGAGAAATGGTGGTGCTTAGAGCCGATACAAGTTTATTTAGGCGGCAATCGAGGCCTGACGATCGCACTCACTCACAGTATCTCTGGTCCCATTCATCTTCCAGACTCAGTTCTAAACCTCAAAATTGAGAGCAGCATCATTGATCACGGTGCAGAACGAACCGATAGTTCACGTCAACGAGGAGAAAGCGCGATCGCGGCTCCAGGTGCGATGCTCGAAGTCGATACAACAACCATTCTAGGCACCACTAAAGCCCGCAGCATTCAAGCCAGCGATAGTATTTTTGATGAACTCGTCCGAGTGCGCGATCAGCAGGTCGGCTGTATGCGGTTTTGTTCTGTGCCTCCTGGATCACAGACACCTTCACGCTATCGCTGTCAACCAGATTTAGCGCTACAAGAATTGCAAACTTTGCCACCCGCAATTACGGCTTTAGCGATCGCTTCCAATCATCAGCGTTTCTTAGGCACTGTAGAACAAGGTGTGTTTCAGTCTCAACCTGATCAACCCATCTGGCAACAAACACAATTAAAGGATCGAACAATCTCTGCTCTGATTGCAGATTCACAAGACATTCTAGCTGGAACATCTATAGGAGAGATTTTTCAATCAACCGACGGTAATACGTGGACACTTGCACAAGTAGTCACTAATGTAGAAGTGACCGCATTTGCCGCCCATACTCATCCCGAACAAGGCAGAGTTCTTTTAGCTGGAACCGCAGGAAATGGCATCTTCAAAGCCAATTCGCAGCCCAATCAGTGGGAACCAATGGGTTCAGAGAGTTTAGCCAATCAAAATGTCACTGCGATCGCGATCGATCCTGAAAGCCGGATCTTCGTGGGAACTGAGAGCGGCGTTTTCCGCTGGTCAAAACGGCGCGATCTCTGGCGTTTAGTTGGACTAGAAGATCAATCTATCACCGCCCTAGCGATCGATAGCGATGGACACATTTTTGCTGCAACAAATGAAGGACAGGTTTTCCGTTCTAGTGATTCGGACAACCGCTGGATTCTAGCTAGCAAAAATCTCACTCAAGCTAAAATTACTGCTCTCGCAGTTCAATCTCTCGCCAGAAGCGCAATGCTGGAAGGATTGGTTCTTAAAGGTGAAGCAACGCAAGTTTTGAAAGAAGGCAGTGCTGTCACCATTCAAGGACATACGCGCACGATTCAAACGGTAAATTTTGAGCCTGAAACCTCAAAATTTGAAGCGATCGTCGATCGTGAATTCTGTCCCGAACTATCAGGTGAAATCACATTTTCCACTCACTTCCTGTTTGTAGCAACGGCTGGAAGCGGCATCTATCGCTCCACGAATCACGGCAATCTTTGGAAGCCTGTGATCTCGGCTCCCCGACTCTCCGATCTCAACATTACAGCACTGACAATCGCATCCGATCAAACTTCAATTTTGGCGGGAACTGCGATCGGGAACGTTCTTTATTCCCAGGATCACGGTGATCGCTGGACTCCCCTCAATCAAGGATTAAACGAGGTCGATAAAGTGCTCCCCCTACTCAGCCGGATTCAGCCAATTTACAAGTCTTCGAACTATGGGCAACCCGACTATTGCCAACTGAATCAAACCTGTGCTCTAGAAATCCGTCAAGGTGCTGAGGATGGCGCTGAACTTGGAGCCTTTAGTGCACTCAAGCAATCCCAACGGGAAGAAAACTTGAGAGCACTACTTCAGGAATATTTACGATTTGGCTTAACAGCAGAACTCTTTTACATGACTTAGGGGAGACACCGATGAAAGGCGATTTTACTCGATCGACATTTCAAGCCAAGAAACACTATAGCAGCGTCCGAATGCAACAAGGGCGGCTGCAACTCGATGCAGATTGGAATGAACAAGCAGATATTCAAGCTCACTTACTCCAGACCCTTTCGCAAGATTTGATCGGGATTTGCGGAGTTCCCAAGACCGATAGTTCTGAGAGCTTCAAAATCACGCCCACAGATGACCACAAGGATCTAAAAATTGGCGCTGGGCGAATTTATGTAGATGGAATCTTATGCGAACTAGAAGAAACGACAACTTATCAAGCCCAAGCGAGTTATCCAGAAGCAATTCAAATTGATTTGCCCGATGGATTAAAGGACGCGACTTATCTGGCTTATCTCGACGTTTGGCAACGTCATATCAGCGCGATCGAAGATCCATCGATTCGTGAAGAAGCTCTCAACGGTGTCGATACAGCCACTCGAAGTCAAACGATCGCGCAGGTCAAACTACAACCACTGACCGGATCAGATACGCCCGAATCTGTGATCGAAAACAAGAAAAAGCGGATTGCTAAAATGCAAGCCAAGAAAGTCTCCGACAATAACATTTTAGAGACTCATCTATATCGAATTGAAATTCATCAGCGAGGCGAAGTTGGCAAATCAACCTTCAAGTGGTCGCGAGATAACGGCATTGTGGTAAGCGAAATAGAAGCTATCAAAGAAAACATGATTACGATCAGTGCCAAAAGCAATGAGATATGGCAAGCTTCTCAACCCGATCAATGGATTGAGATCACGAATGAAACACGAGAGTTAGCTGGACAACCAGGCACATTAGTTCGCTTAGAACGAGTATTCGGCGATCGCTTAATTTGCGATAAATCGAGAGAATTTGATGGTTTTGAACGATCGCTGCTCAAAGACACAAACCCTCAGGAGGCAAAGCAACAAAAGCTCAAAGTCAGACGCTGGGACTACACATCAGACACAGATTCTACAAGTTCAGGCGGCATTCCGACGAGCCAAGATTGGATTCAGTTAGGCAATGAAGGCATTCAAGTTAAGTTTGAAGCCGAGTCTCTCTATGAAACGGGAGATTATTGGCTGCTTCCAACTCGCTCAATCCAGAAAAGCCTAGAATGGGTGGGCGACTCAGGCGATCTCTCAAAATCCTATGAAGGAATTCGTCACCACTATTGTAACCTTGCGAAACTCAGCTATACCAACGGCAGATTTGAAACAGATATTAATTCAGATTTGCGGGGCACCTTTTTGCCGCTGACGAAACAAGATGCTACCAAGAATGGCAACATTGGTTTAGCCGAGAACCAGCAGCTTGCAAGACTCCATGTTCAAGGTGCGAAAGAAGTCGCAGGCGGAACGGTAAATCCGCATCCTGATCCGAGCGAACTTGATATATCGGCAGATCCAAAACTGTTAAATGTGGGCGATACAATTCAGGTCGATGATCAAAAGACTGTAATTACTGGAAAATCTAGCAGTCCTGGAATTTTTCAGATTCACCCACCTCTTAGCATCACTTCATCAAAGCCCTTTTCTTATCAGCAACCGATCGTTCGTTTTGCAGATAGCAACGCCAAAACACAAGTGATTGTCACCTCGGAAGGCAAAGTCGGCATTGGAACCGAAGGTCCAACGGAACTGCTAGAAGTCAAAGGCGCGATCGTCGCTGAAGCCCTTAAGCTACCTCCTACTGGAACCTTTGAAGCCGGAATTATCAAAGCACAAGAATTCCAACTCCAAAAGCTTCAATCTGACAAATCACAGCTAGTCTATGGAGCCTGGAAGGTCGTGACGGAGGGCAGCAATCAAGTTCAATTCACGGCTAATCGCGCCCAGAACGTTAGTTTTGCCTTTCATGATGGCAATGTTCGACTCACGACTTCTGATGCTGCAACGCCGATCGAACTATCGATTGGAAATACAACACTCAAGCACACAAAGGATTTACTATCCGTCGATACAAATGTGGTCATTCAGACGGAAGACTCTACAGCAAAATTAACTGTAGAAGGTCAAATCAGTACAGAAAGCCTAGAAGTGACAACCGATAGTAAACTTGGGTCTTTAGTGATCGATCAATCCCTCAGATTTAGGCAGGGGCAGGCTGTTCGGCAAATTTCCACAGATAGTACCTTTCAAGAATCGAATCATGAAACCCTGCCCTCTCAGTTAGCAATTAAGACCTATATTGATAGAAACCTTCAGCCGATTGCTGAAGCTCTTCAGAGCCGTGCCTTTCTCAATGGTTCTAATGGCATTGATTTCAGTGCCCAAAATTTGACAGTCTTTCGGTTGTTGTCTCTTGCCCAAGGCGCACGAATCAACGAATTCTCCACGCGTTCCGAGCTACGGGACACCCATCTAGCGGTTCCAACGGAACAAGCAGTCAAAACCTATGTCGAAAATCGCTTACACCAAGTTATCAATCCTCCGCAGCCCGATCCAGAAAAATTCACGGTTCAGGGATTACCGACCCAGGATGGCGACATCAGCGACATCCAGCCTGGCAAAATCCGCTCAACCTCCGCCCTTCAGGTGGGAGATACAATCACGATCGACAATCAATTCCCAAGGCTAATCACCCGTGCCGAAGGTTCATCCTTCAGTATCATGCCACCGCTTGATCCGGTTCCCTCTGCAACAACGCTCCAGCATCAACCTGCGATTGCAACTTTCACAGACAGCAGCGGCAACGACCAACTTGTGATTACAGCGGATGGTTTAACGGTGATGGGGGGCATCAATGCAGAAGAGCCAACAGAATTTAGTACGCCGCTAACCGAAACAAAGCTCTATGTAAATGGGCGAGTGTTTGGAAAAGATATCAGAGGAGATCTGCAACAATTATCATCTAGAAAACTAAAAGAAGACATTGCTGATCTTTCCAGTCAAGAAGCAGGTCAACTGCTAGAGTCACTTAATCCAGTCAAATTCGTCTATACCGCCGATCAGAATAAAAACGTTCGGATTGGCTTTATTTCAGAAGATGTTCCTGATCTCGTTTCATCGGAAGATCAAAAAGCGATCAATCCGTTAGATGTAGTCGCGATCCTAACTAAAGCCATTCAAGATCAGCGACAAACAACTCTAGTACTCTCTCACCTCGTCGATCGTCAACAGTTAGAAATCATTAAACTGCAAGAACAGGTCAAGATGCTAGAGCAAAAATTAAGTCAAAAACGTTGGTCTTTGTAAACGCGTACACTAGGAAAGTAATGTATGAACACCACCTCAACTGATACTCAAAAAGGGCAATCCGCTCTAGTTCAACTCAACTCAAACGGCGAACTGCAATGGATTCAGGTTAATCCGAATCCGATTAAATACCACGCAGCCGGACTTTGGGACACGCTCAAGGAACGAGAAACTGCGATCGTTTACAAGCAAGCCCTGCATAAAACATGGCTGATTTTGCGACAAGCGATCGCGCTCATTTTCTTTATCGTTCTCCTTGGGTTCGCACTGCTGATTGTGATTTGGGGAACAGGGTTTACGCTAGGTGTTGCCCTTCAGAAATGGGTTGACCAACAAGAACGTCAACCCGAAGATTTTGTCAGTGCGGTTCTCAATGCACTGCGATCGCCCATCGATCGATTAATTCAATGGGCAAAACAATATGTAGAACGATATTTACCGATGCTCAAATCTACCAATGGGAAATCTTCTAGCTCAGAGTCAACCGACCAGAAATAGGAATTCTCCTCGATCGTTTGTAAACTCCATTGTTTCTCAGGCAAAAAATATGCTAGCAACACTCTTGTTTTGGCTGATTGTTGTTCCGGTCTTTTTCGCATTCCTGTTAGGCTTTATTGTCTCTAGTGTGTCTAGAGAATCAACTCAAAAAGAATAGTCTTCTTTTCCAAATCTTCTGTTTGTGCGTTTCCTTCAGAGTCACCTCTAAACACCGTCGAACTCCCGTAGATTTGCGCGGCACAGGTCGCTATTTTGCGAACGAGTGGACAGTTAACAACTTAAGCGTTTTGGCTTGAGGTAGGTTCCCGATATCAATTCTGAATTGCGTAGTAGATGAGTGGGCGTTGATTGATGACTTCGATTCCCGTTCGAGTCATTCCGATTGATTCTAAGCTCGACTTTATCCATTAGGCGGCATAGCAAAGCTGCTCAAACCAGGTGTCGAAGATCTCAGCCGGAACTTTCATCCAGGTCGTCTGTGAATCCGATGTCTGAAAAAGTCGAAACGCCCACAGACGACGCGGACAAGCGCTAAGGCATCAGAGAAGGTGGGACGAGATTTGCTGTACCACGCCGACTGTTTCAGCATCAACTGGTTGCGGGTTTTGCTTCGACGTTGATCTGAAATATTGAATCGCAAGGTCAAATTGAGCGTTCAAAGCAACAGAACGATCGATTGGATCGGTTTCCTACCGCTTTTGCCAAGATTTCCGATTTCAAAGCATGACAATTCAGGGTCTCAGCGACAGAGACCTCAAAGGAAGTGGATGAGGCAGGGTTAGCTCTGGCAGAAATGTCGGAGATTGATCATCGTATAAGCTAGAGTTTTCAAAGCATAGTGCAATCCGCTGATCCGCTCGAAGCGCAGCAGTAAGCGCTTGAACTTATCCTCCCAAGCAAAGACTCGTTCGATTGTGCGAAACCGTTCCTGAAAGATGGCTGGGTCGAAGATCGGTTTGCGTCCCCGCTTCGGAGTTTTTCTGTTACGCAGATTTTCAGGAATATTCGGCATCATGCCGCGATTGAAAATGGCTTTGCGGTTGGCTCGGCTATCATAAACCCCATCCAAACTGACGATGGTTTTGCTCAGGTTGAGTCCGACTTGCTGAGCAATGCGGGTAACTTGCGGCAGGGCTGTCTTCAACAGCGGCGATTCATTGCGATTGCCAGGTGCTGAAATGAAAGGCGCAATGACATTGCTATGGCGATCACAGAAAGCAACCACTTTGTCGCCTTTGAGATGCTTGTGCCCGCTGTATCCAAGCTGATCACCCCCTTTCTTTGCTGCGGTCGTCGTCCCGTCACCGTGGATCACGCTGATGTCAAGCAACTCCTGCTGATGAAGTTGCAGAACCGAACCTGCGAAAATGGCATCGAAACACCCCTGGGTTTCATAGCGCCGAAAGGCTCGATAGATCCGGGTGTAGTGAATCTCCGGTCGCCCTGCTTGAGTCTTCTCAATCGGCAATTCTTGCCACTGACAGCAGAGATACAACAGTTTCAGAATATAGTTGAAGATTGTGTGCAAAGACAGCTTTGGCTGAGGTCCGCGACTGCCGATGTGCAGGTGGGGCAAGACAAATTCTTCAAATTGTTCTAAGGTCAAATGTGTGGGAATCCATTGCCACTGTTGTGTTTCAGGCATTTTTGCTCCGACCGAGAGTTCAACTAAAAAGGCTTGAGCCATTCTAGTCAGAAACGATAGAACTCAGGCAAACAGGAGCCTTCAGACAAATTCACTCAAGTGAGAAAACCCGCAACCAGTTGTCCGTCAAAGCATCTAGCGTTCCAACTTAATCCAGGAGGCATCAGGAGAGGTTGTGTCGCAAAAATGGTAGGGTGGGGAAGCCGAATTTTCTCTATTCACGCTCTAAATGACGATTGATTCCCTGTTTAAATGGCACCACTTTCTCCCTGAAATCATCTTGCTGAACGTGCGGTGG
>JAHHHU010000028.1 GCA_019359175.1 Phormidium tanganyikae FI6-MK23 | reverse complement strand
TCGGTGTGGTTGTATAAACCCGTGTGCAAACTCCACGACGCTGAGGGCAACTCTTCAGAGCCGGGGATTTGGTTTTCTTCTGAGCCTTACTGCGCTCACTACGGATGAGTTGCTGGATGGTGGGCATTTTTAATGTATTGGAGAACGCAGCTTTTAAACTGCTTCGACTTTCAACGATCACTAAACATACCAACGGATCAATACACCTGTCAAACACTTTTGACAAGTTGAGTCGATCGCTGTCTGTAGAGCCTATCTATTCTAGCTCTCGTTTACCGAGAACGAGACACCACAATCACAACTTTTTTTGGCATTTGGATTGTGGAAGCGGAAACTGCCGCCCATCAGGTCTTCTGAAAAATCGATCGTTAGATTATCCAGATATTGAGCGCTGTGAGGGTCGATCGCGATTTGAATTCCGTGGCACTGTTGAATGCGATCGCTCGAATTCAGTTCAGTTTCAAATTTGGCTAGGTATGAAAGTCCCGCACATCCACCAGGTTCAATTTGTAGGCGGAAAAAGGCGGATGGATCGGGGTGACGAGTGCGAAGGCGGCGGATTTCTGCGATCGCGGACTGGCTCAGTTCGATCATGTAATCGGAGAAGTTGAAATTGGCGTTTTCAATCGTACCGCGATCGTTTAGCCCAAAAACAAAGTGAGGCAATCCCTTAGAACTGCCTCACTCCAAAATAAAATTCAATATTTAATTCGCGCGGGAGTAATCGTCTTGGAATCTTACGATGTCATCTTCTCCAAGATATTCGCCGTTTTGGACTTCGATGAGAATTAGGGGAATTACGCCAGGATTCTCTAAACGGTGGGTTGTGCATTGCGGCACATAGGTTGATTGGTTACTGCCGAGTGTGATTTCTTCGCCGCCGCATTCGACTTTTGCCGTTCCGGATACGACGATCCAGTGTTCGCTGCGGTGGTGGTGCATTTGTAAACTTAGGCGATGTCCAGGTTTGACTTCGATGCGCTTGATTTTGTAGCCGCGACCTTCTTCGAGAATCGTGAACGACCCCCAAGGGCGAAGTTCGGTTGCAGCGGTTTTAACTGGGTTTGGAGACAGCACAAGGGCTGGAGTTTGAGTCTTTTCTTGAGCCTGAGCCACCGTTTCTCTCCTCATAAGTACTAAAAGTTCGCGGACGAGTGGGCGAATTCGCGCAGATTTGATTCCCAACCAAGAAGGCTAACAAACCAATCCGGAAGGCGCTCGCTTATAGTGGACAATTTGAAAAGATTTTACGAAGTCTTGATTTGAATTGCGAAAATGATAAAGAAGTGCAGCGGAATGCTAGGGCTGGAGAAAAACGCCGATGCCATTGTGAACTCGTGCAGACGATCGGGATGGTCGATCGAGAATTTGTCCCCCCAAATAGAGCGTGGTTGAACTTCCACCGTCGAGATTTAGGGCATTGACGGCTCCCAATTGCTGCATGATTTCTGCCATATCGCTCAATGTTGCGCCTGACCCTAAAACGTTGTTTTGAGCGGTGACGATGAGAATTCTGCCGTCTGCGGTTTGTCCGATCGCGCTTCGAGCCGCTCTTTCTTGGATAAATGCTGGGCTGAACTGCTCCAAGCGACCATCAAGAACGATTTGACCGTTGCGAATGAGAAGCGGCCCACCTCCGATGAGATTCGGCAATGCGGCAAGATCGGCAGGGTTAAAGACGCTTTCGAGCTGAACGGGAGTCGAGGGAGTGAAAGATGCGGCGGCGGTACGGTTCGATCGAAAAACTAATAAATATCCGGTCGTAGGGACAGCGATTACAGTTCCAGCGGTTGCGGCTGTTTGCTGGACTCCGATTTGGTTGTTTTGCACGTTGATCAAGATTTCGTTATCAGAGAGCGTCGTGTAAGTGCTGCCCCAATCGGCTGTATAGCGAGCAATTCCAGCTTGAACATAAGCAGAATTTAGCGTGGTTAGGGGGAACCGCTGACCGGAGCCGAGAATCAAAGTTTCTTGAAGCGTTAAGCGATCGAACTTCCAATTTCCAGCAGCATCCCATCCGACTACACCCCGACCTAAGATCGGACTGGATGTGAATCGATTGTCAATTTTGATTGCTCCAAGCGGTAGCTGATTGTTGCGATTGAAATATCCGCCATTGATAGCTGCTGTCGCTAAAGATTGCTGTGCTGTTTGAAATAGCGGTAAGGTTCCGATCAAGGTGGCGGCGTTTGGCAAAATTGGGCGAATGCTTAGTCCGGGTTGTCGGGGATTGGCTTCGAGCCAAACGATCGGGAATTGATTCGCTCCGATCGCTAAAGATTTCTGCCGCCAGAATAAGCCATTCGCCCACAAAATATCTTTATCGCTGAGAGAGTTTGAGCCGACTTCGATCGAGATGCGATCGGGATTTGATGCAGTTGTAATTCGAGGACGTAAGTTAATCGGAACGCCAACTGTAATCGTGGTGCGGTTTCCAGTTGGCTCGACTTTTAGAGATCGAATTCGACTTGCAGGACTCGGCTTGAATTTTTGCAGTTGGTTCTGATTCGCTTGGGCATCTAGGGTTAAAACAAGTTCGTTTTGCTGCGGGTCAGCTTGCCAAGTTGCGGGACGATCGAGCGAGATCGTAATGCGATCGACATTTGCGCCTGGTTGGTCTTGCTGAATGGCGACCAGATTCGCGATCGGAGCCGAAATCTGTAGCGCGTTTCCATTAATTTGAGTTTGCCAACCGTTTTTCTGCGCGAATTCCGTTATGTCTAGATATCGCAAGGGCGGTGCTAATCGAGTCGGAAAAACTGCTCCAGAAAACCATTGAATCGGCTGGCGAGCCGCATCTGTTGTACTGAGCAGGTCAGCCCCAAATCGCTGCACTACGATCGCATCGCTCAGTCCAATCCGGGTTGCTCCGTCCGCCTGCCACTGTAGCCAATTTCCACTAAAGGTCTGTCCATTTAGAACGATTTGGGTTCCTTGTGCGATCGGAGAACTGAAGTTCAAGGGTGCTGTTCTGCGGGGTGGGGTCTGTTGAGCGAGATTAAAATCGAGGGCGGCTGGAGCATCCGCAAGGGCAGGAAGTGCGATCGACAGAATCGACAGAAATGTAAGAACGTAGAAACCGAATTTTAGAGAAGCCATCTGACAAGATTTCACGAAGCGAAGGGTAAAAATCCGCAATTGCCGCAGGTCATTTTACTGTGATCGACAAGTTCCGATTAGAAGTCTCAGACTATCAGGAAACCATAACTTACTGATTCTTGCAGTTTGGAGCGTTTAAAGTTCGCTTGAAAGAAGTTCAGGCAGGATTAAGAAATGTAAGCCGTTGCTAAGGTCGAATTAGAGCTGCACACAAAATTTACGGATCCCCGCATTTTTACAGAGATTGTCAGAGCGCAGAATTTTCTATACTATTCTTATCCCAGTCTTTGTAAAAACTCAGTTAAGCTAGATTTCCCTGTTACATAACGCAACTTTGTTACTGCAATGCATTCGACCGAGAGGAGTCTAAAACTCTGTTGAACTTTAAGACGATCAAATCGCTTCTTAAGTTTGAGCAGATCGCAACAGAGGTAGCGGTTTTGTCCTTGAGTATCCCCTACGATGATCGCAAAACTGCTTGACGAGCGGAAATTTTTACTCGATTGTTAAGTTTATGTGAGCGTAATTTTCTTTTCTTCACAAAAGCTTCTCCCAGATCTTCCAGCGCTAATTTTTCCTTAGCCCAGTTCGTCTCCGGTTTAACCCCAAACTTTCCTTGAAATGAATCGAATGAGTCCTTCCATGAGTCAAGCAAGTGTTCCGTCAGAGTATCAGAATCAGTCGAATGGATATGAAGGTCAGCGCTGGCTAGTTGAAGAACGGGATGCCTGCGGTGTCGGTTTTATTGTGGATCAAAAAGGTCGAGACAGCCATGATCTGATGGCGAAAGCTTTGGCTGCACTGGCTTGCTTGGAGCATCGTGGCGGGTGTAGCGCGGATCAGGACTCCGGAGATGGCGCGGGTCTGATGGCTGCGATTCCTTGGGAGATTTTGAATCAGTGGGCGAGTGATCAAGGTGTGACGCTGGAGCCGAATCATGTCGGAGTTGGCATGGTGTTCTTGCCGCAAGAAAGCGCGATCGCTGCATCGGTTAAAGAAATTGCCGAGAAAATTATTGCTGAAGAAGGCTTAACGTTTTTGGGTTGGCGAATTGTTCCAGTCAAGCCCGAAATTCTTGGGATTCAAGCGCGGGAAAATCAGCCGCAAATCGAGCAATTGTTAGTGAAGTCCGACACACTGAGCGGCGATGAGCTTGAACGGAAGCTTTATCTCACTCGTAAACAGATTCACCGGATTTTGGCAGAGAAAGCACAGCCCGGATTTGATGAACTGTATGTCTGTTCGTTCTCGACTCGCACGATCGTTTACAAGGGCATGGTGCGATCGGCAATCTTGGGCGAGTTTTATCTAGACTTGCAAAATCCGAGCTATAAGAGTCCGTTTGCGCTGTATCACCGTCGTTTCAGCACAAATACGATGCCGAAATGGCCGTTGGCTCAACCGATGCGGCTTTTGGGTCACAACGGCGAAATCAATACACTGCTTGGTAACGTCAACTGGATGAGAGCACGGGAAGCGGATTTGAGTCACGAATTTTGGGGCGATCGCATTACTGCCCTGAAACCCACCGTAAATTCCAACAATAGCGACTCTGCCAACTTGGATAACGTGATGGAACTGCTCGTTCGTTCTGGACGTAGCCCCGTTGAAGCGTTGATGATGATGGTTCCAGAGGCTTACAAGAATCAGCCGGAACTGACGGATCATCCTGAAATTGTGGACTTCTATGAGTATCACAGTGGAATTCAGGAAGCTTGGGATGGCCCAGCTTTGTTAGCGTTCTGTGACGGAAAATGGGTGGGAGCAACGCTCGATCGAAATGGATTGCGCCCAGCCCGATATACGATTACTCGCGATGGTTATCTGGTCGTAGCATCGGAAGCAGGCGTAGTCGATATTCCAGAATCCGAAGTGATTGAGAAAGGGCGTTTAGGCCCGGGTCAAATGATTGCGTTTGACTTGCAAACTCATGAAGTGCTGAAAAACTGGGACATTAAACAACGGGTTGCAAGCGCTCATCCTTATGGAGAATGGCTGAAGCAGAATCGGAAAGCACTGCATTCTCAGGAATTTTTAGAAGCTGCTGAATTGAATCAGCAAGCACTTCTGACTCATCAGACTGCATTCGGCTACACCTTGGAAGATGTCGAAATGGTCATTCAAGACATGGCGGCACAAGGCAAAGAGCCGACGTTCTGCATGGGTGATGATATTCCATTGGCGGTGCTGTCTGAGCGTCCTCACTTGCTGTATGACTACTTCAAACAGCGGTTTGCTCAGGTGACAAATCCACCGATCGATCCTCTGCGCGAAAAGCTCGTCATGTCGCTGACCATTCAACTTGGTGAGCGTGGCAATCTGCTCGAAACTAAGCCCGAAGGCGCGAATTTGTTCTTGTTAGAGTCGCCTGTTCTAACCGAACCAGAACTTGATCAAATTCGTAATTCGGGTCTTGAAACTGCAAATCTTTCCACTCTGTTTGAGATTGCTACTGGGCCTGATGGGCTGAAAGCTGCGGTCAAGAACTTATGTGAGCAAGCAGCGGAAGCGGTGCGATCGGGGAAAAAGATCTTGGTATTAAGCGATCGCTTAAATCACTCTGGTAATGTCACCCGATTAAGCGCCGATCAAAGCTACATCCCGCCAATGTTAGCCGTGGGAGCTGTCCACCATCATCTGATCCGCCAAGGCTTACGGATGAAGGCATCTCTGATTGTCGATACCGCTCAAGCTTGGAGTACACATCATTTCGCTTGCTTGATTGGCTATGGCGCGAGTGCGGTTTGTCCTTATCTCGCATTGGAAACGGTGCGGCAATGGTGGGCGGATTCCAGGACTCAGAGCTTGATGGAGCGCGGCAAAATCAAAGCGGCAAGCTTGACTGCGGTGCAAGCGAACTATCGAAAAGCGATCGAAGAGGGATTGCTCAAAATCCTCTCGAAGATGGGCATTTCATTGTTATCGAGCTATCAAGCTGCACAGATCTTTGAAGCGATCGGCATTGGTGGCGACTTGCTGAACTTAGGTTTCTTTGGCACAGCATCAAGATTAGGTGGATTGACGATCGCAGAACTTGCTCAAGAAATTCTGTCGTTCCACAGTCGCGCTTTCCCAGAGTTAACCACGAAGAAGCTCGAAAACTTTGGCTTTGTGCAATACCGTCCGGGTGGCGAGTATCACATGAACAGTCCCGAACTGGCGAAACATCTCCACCAAGCAGTGAGAACAAAGAGCTTTGATCACTATGAGTTGTATCAACAGCATTTAGCAAATCGTCCGATCACAGCTTTACGCGACTTGCTCGACTTCAAGAGCGATCGCGAATCTATCTCGATCAATGAAGTTGAATCTGCAACTGAAATTGTGAAACGCTTCTGTACAGGCGGAATGTCGCTTGGTGCATTGTCACGAGAAGCGCATGAGGTTTTGGCGATCGCAATGAATCGCTTAGGTGGTCGATCGAACTCTGGTGAAGGTGGAGAAGATCCAGTGCGCTATAAAGTCCTGAACGAAGTTGAAGACGGAACTTCGCCGCTCTTACCTCATCTCAAAGGACTCAAAACCGGAGATACTGCGAACTCTGCGATCAAACAGGTTGCATCGGGTCGCTTTGGTGTCACGCCTGAGTATCTGATGAGCGCAAAGCAAATCGAAATCAAAATGGCTCAAGGCGCAAAACCCGGTGAAGGCGGACAATTGCCAGGGCCAAAAGTGAGTCCTTACATTGCATTGCTGCGTCGATCGAAGCCTGGAGTTACTTTAATTTCTCCGCCTCCGCATCACGACATTTACTCGATCGAAGATCTCGCCCAGCTAATCTTTGACCTGCATCAAATCAATCCCGTGGCTCAAGTCTCGGTGAAGTTAGTTGCGGAAGTTGGAATCGGCACGATCGCGGCAGGAGTCGCCAAAGCGAACGCAGATATTATTCAAATCTCCGGTCACGATGGCGGTACAGGTGCTTCACCCCTTAGCTCGATCAAGCACGCAGGGAGTCCTTGGGAACTCGGTCTAACCGAAGTTCATCGCGTTCTGATGCAAAATCAACTGCGCGATCGCGTCATTCTCCGCGTCGATGGCGGCATCAAAGCCGGGTGGGATGTGCTAATGGCGGCACTCATGGGTGGTGAAGAATTCGGATTTGGCTCGATCGCAATGATTGCGGAAGGCTGCATCATGGCGCGGATCTGCCACACCAACAGTTGCCCAGTTGGAGTCGCAAGCCAGAAGGAAGAACTCCGCAAACGCTTCCCTGGAACACCGGAGCACGTTGTTAACTTCTTCTTATTTGTCGCGGAAGAAGTTCGATCGCTCTTAGCTCGTTTAGGCTACAAATCCCTCAACGAAATCATTGGACGCGCTGATCTTCTAAAGATGCGTGAAGGCGTGAGTTTGACTAAGACTCGACTGTTGAATCTCGATTGTTTGACTCAGCTACCGGATACTCGTAGCGATCGCTCTTGGCTCAACCATGAATTCGTTCATAGCAATGGCGTTGTTCTCGATGATCAAGTGCTAAGTGATTCCGAAGTTCAAGCTGCGATCCAAGATCAGGGCGAAATTACTAAAACGATCGATGTCATCAACACCGATCGGACTGTTGGAACTCGAATTGCAGGCGCGATCGCGAAACAATACGGCAACTCCGGTTTCGGTGGACAAATCACCCTGAACTTTGCTGGAAGTGTCGGTCAAAGCTTCGGAGCCTTTAACCTGCCCTGTATGACACTGAACCTAGTCGGTGAAGCGAATGACTATGTAGGTAAAGGAATGCACGGAGGTACGATCGCCATCAAACCCCCGACTGAAGCAACCTACGACCCATCTCAAAACGTGATCATCGGTAACACTTGCCTCTATGGTGCGACAGGCGGAAGACTCTTCGCCAATGGTCAAGCCGGAGAGCGCTTTGCAGTCCGAAACTCACTCGCGGAAGCCGTTGTTGAAGGTGTGGGCGATCACTGTTGCGAATACATGACAGGCGGCGTTGTTGTCGTTCTTGGTCATGCAGGTCGAAATGTTGGTGCAGGCATGACGGGCGGATTGGCTTACTTCTTGGATGAAGATGGCAGTTTCCAAGCAAAAGTGAATGCTGAGATTGTCAAACTTCAGCGAGTGACTGCACGTGCGGGTGAACAACAGCTAAGAGAACTGCTTGAGGCGCACGTTGAGCATACGGGTAGCCCGAAAGCGGAGGCGATTTTGGCAAGCTGGTCGGAATGTTTGCCGAAGTTCTGGCAGGTTGTTCCACCGTCTGAGAAGGATACGCCTGAAGCTAATCCTGATGTAGAAAAGGTTGCGGTTTCGGCTTAGTTGAGGGGGGAGCGATCGTATTTGTGCGATCGCTCTCTTTTCAGTGCAAGTTGCTTGAAATCCTTTGATCAACTTTCACTGAAGTCAATGTTTTCGTAGAGTTCTGCAATTTGAATCTGAGATTCAACTGTTTTAAGCGTCAAAGTAATCGCTGAGTCGTTATATTCCGAGAACAGCCATTGATTAGCAGCAGTCTTAACGTGATGTTCAACGTGGATTCGGTACTGATCAATTAAGAGATACTCTTGGAAACTGGGAATTGATCGATAAGCAAGGAATTTTTCGCCACGATCGTAATTCTGAGTTGATTTCGATAGGACTTCGGCAATAAAGCAGGGATTCATAACAGTATCAGTTCGCCCCGTTTGAAGCTCGATCGGCTTGGGCACTACCATGATGTCAAGGTAAGTATAAAGACTAACGACTGGAATCCAGAGACGCTGATCAGTGTAGAAAGTCCGA
Organism: Phormidium tanganyikae FI6-MK23; assembly: GCA_019359175.1. Lineage (GTDB taxonomy): Bacteria > Cyanobacteriota > Cyanobacteriia > Leptolyngbyales > Leptolyngbyaceae > Leptolyngbya > Leptolyngbya tanganyikae. The sequence goes on along the minus strand of JAHHHU010000028.1, from coordinate 38,031 downwards.
TAATTCTTTCCTTTTAAAGCAGTTTTCAGCAAAACATATAAGTTTCCGGCAATGTCGTTGTGATTCGGTGTGCCACCAGTCATTAGGGCAATTTCTCCATCGCGGTACTCACTACGGACTTCAGACGCAAGCTCTAATTCCAAATACTCTTTAGCGGTGTAGCTTTTTTTCTCGGTTTGAGCAATCATGTCAGTCCTACCTTAAGGTTTCAAGCTGATGATCCTGGTAGTTGGCACTTTTTCTATAGTTCACACTGCTCCAACACATTTGGAAGTTACCAGATCTCCGCAGCAACCCTCAAGTACTTCTAGAAGCACCAATCATGCCTGCAATATCGTGATTATAGCTTCAGAACTAGGCACAGCAGCATCTTCTAAGAAAATACTCAAACTCGATGGAGCAATCCCAATCCTCAAGTCCGATGCCTCGTCAATACACTCATCCATAAATTTGTTCCTGGCATCGGAACGGGCACGCAAGGTTTAGCCTGAGAGACTAATCGATTTTCAGAATGGGGTCAAGCGATCGTAAAAAACGCGATTTATCGAAGCGGAGACGCTCGATCGCAACAAAATTGCAGAGATTATTCAAAAATTATGTAGATCAAGCGTTCTAAGTGTGCTATCTATGTTAGAAACCGGATGATTCTCGTTCGGTTGTCGGATTCCGGGCTACACTAAACACTGATTTTTACCAAACTCCTGTGTACGTCAAGCGCGTTGAACTGACTAACTTCAAATCTTTTGGCGGCACAACGCCGATCCCGTTGCTGCCAGGATTTACTGTGATTTCAGGGCCAAATGGGTCAGGAAAATCAAATCTGTTGGATGCTCTGCTGTTTTGTCTCGGTCTTGCAGGCTCAAAGGGAATGCGGGCAGAACGATTGCCCGATTTGGTGAATCATACGCAGGCAACAAAAGGACGATCGACGGTCGAAGCGGCAGTCACTACGGTGTTTGATCTGTCCGATGAGTTGGATCTATTTAATGCGTTGAACAATCCGAGCGAAGAGAACGCAGAGATTTCGCTCAACGAACCGAATAGCGAGAATGGGCACGTAAGTGAACCGGATACCGTTTATGAGCTGAATGGTAACGGAAACGGAAATGGAAACGGTGCGATTAACGCAGAATGGAGCGTGACCCGTAAGCTTCGGGTGACTCAGCAGGGGACGTATACGTCAAACTATTACATCAATGGTGAACCCTGTACGTTAACAGATTTGCATGAACAATTAGACCGAATGAGGATTTATCCTGAAGGATACAACGTGGTACTTCAGGGGGACGTAACGCGAATCATTTCGATGAATGGTCGAGAACGTCGCGAGATTATTGATGAACTCGCGGGAGTGGCATCATTCGACCGTAAAATTAATCAAGCCAAAGACAAGCTCGATGCGGTCAAAGATCAAGAAGATAAGTTCCACATTGTTGAACGCGAACTGATCGAACAGCGCGATCGTTTAGCGCAAGATCGAATCAAAGCTGAGAAATACAAGAAGCTTCGTTCTGAAGTTCAAGCCAAAGAACAATGGGAAATCGTGATTCGCTATGAGCAAGCAGCTCAAGGCGTTCGCAAACTTCAAGAACAAATCCAATCGGGTGAAAAAGAAGTTGCAGATTTAACCGAGCAAATTGCTGAGATCGACATTCAAATCAATCAAACTTCAGCCGAGTTAGAAACGCTCAATGCTCATGTGCGATCGCTCGGTGAAGAAGAACTGCTCGCCGTACAATCGACTGTCGCGACACGAGAAGCTGAACTGCGCCAACTCGAACGCCAGCAAGAAGACCTACAAAAAACTAGCCAAGATTTGAACCAGAGTTTGGCAAAATCGCAGCGAGATCTGCAAGAAAATACTCAAGCCCTAGCCGCTTTAACTCAAGAAAAACAATTGATCGAAACACAGCAGTTGGTCAACGCGAAACGGGAACGCGATCAGGCGCGAGAATTGCTCGATCGTAAACGCGATGAAGCAAATGCTTCCGCTGCGAATGCAGAAGCGTGGGTTCAAGAACAAACACAGTTACACCATCAAATCGAAACGCTCACCAAATCATTAGAGCCACAGCGAACCGAACAAGCGGCACTGAGAGAGAAAACGAATCAACTCGACCGACAAGTCCAAGACCAAACTGATTCACTCAGAACAATCACTGCCCAACTGAATGAGAAACAGATCGAAGAAGGTGATTTAGCACAGCAATTCAATGCTGCAATGGTGCAAATACAATCATTGGCGACATCAGTTTCAGAAGTCGATCGAGAATTAGAGATTCAACAGCAAACTCAATCGCGACTGCTAGAAGAACAACGCGATAAACAACGCAAATTAGACAAATTAGAAGCACAAACTCAAGCAGTTCAGGAAGCACAAGGAACACAAGCATCACAAGTCATTCTCAAAATGGGATTAACGGGAATTTGTGGCTTAGTTGCAGAATTAGGACAAGTCGATCCGCGATATCAGCTTGCCTTAGAAACCGCAGCAGGTGCGAGATTGGCAAATATCGTGGTCGAAGATGACGCGATCGCAGCAGCAGCGATCGACATTCTCAAACAACGCCGCGCTGGCCGTGCCACATTCTTACCACTTAACAAACTCAATCCGCCCCACATTCCCAACCGCGCAACCATGCGATCGATGCAAGGCTGTATCGGTTACGCGATTAACTTAGTCGAATTTGAAGACCGATTTCATGATGTGTTTGCTTATGTGTTCGGTACAACAGTTGTATTTGAAACCCTGAGCGATGCGCGGCGGCATTTGGGACAGTATCGGATCGTGACGCTCGATGGGGAACTGCTCGAAGCCAGTGGAGCCATGACCGGAGGCAGTAGTGGCAATCGATCGTCACTCAAATTCGGTACAGGTCACGCCGCAGAATCACCCGAACTCGCAGCATTACGGCGACGATTGCAGGAAATTGATCAAATTCTGGGACATTGCGAAGGCGCGATCGCAAAAGCCACGATCGCCCAAAAAGACCGCACCAAATCCTTAACCGAAGCGCGTCAACACTATCGAGAGTTGGAACTAAAAAAACAACAAGTTCAAACCGAACTGAAACGACTCGAATCCGAACAAATTCAACTCACCCGCGCGTTTGAGAAAAACCAGCAAGAACTGTCGATCGCTCAAACTCGATTGCACATTCTTGATACGGAAACTCCCACCCAAGAAGCGCAGTTAGAACGGCTTAGAAGCTCTCTTGCCGACCTCGAGCAGTCTCAATCACACAGCGAATGGCAACAGATTCAAGCAGGAATTCGATCGCTGGAATCCGTTCTCAACGATAAAGAAACCGCGCTCAGAGCGATCGAACAACGATCGCAAGATCTCGAAACGCGATATCAACTTCTGCAAGAAAAAATCGAGCAAGGACAAATTCGGATTCAAGAAGCGAGATCGCAGCAAACCATTCAACTGCAACAACAATCTGAAAACACGACGCAACAAGCTGCAGTAAATACCCAGATAACCGAACTGAAAACCGCACTCGCTAAACTTGAGAAAACCTTGGGTGAAGAAAGAAACAAGCGCGATGCCGTCGATCGACAACTGCGCGAACTGCAAAACCGCCAGCAGCAACACGCATGGCAACGCGATAAAACTCACGAAACCATTCAAGCTCGTCGCGAACAACTTCTAACCGAACAGGAACAACTCGCCGCCCAACACGCCGAACTCCCCGATCCGATCCCCGAAATTCCCGACACCGTGACCCGCGACCTCGGACAACTCCAGCACGAAATCCGATCGATGCAAAAACGCTTACAGGCAATGGAACCTGTAAATATGTTGGCGCTAGAAGAATACGATCGCACTCAAGCCAGACTCGACGAACTCACCGAAAAACTCGAAACGCTACAAGAAGAACGCACCGAGCTTTTATTAAGAATCGAAAACTTCACCACCCTACGACAACGCGCTTTTATGGAGGCATACGAAGCCGTAGACATCAACTTTCAGAAAATCTTCGCCTCGCTATCCGATGGAGATGGACGGCTTCAGCTCGAAGACCCCAACGATCCATTCGGCGGCGGTTTGAACCTAATCGCTCACCCAAAAGGAAAACCCGTTCAGCGTCTCGCCTCAATGTCCGGGGGCGAAAAATCCCTGACCGCACTCAGCTTTATTTTTGCGCTGCAACGTTACCGACCGTCGCCGTTTTACGCCTTTGACGAGGTGGATATGTTTCTAGATGGAGCAAACGTGGAGCGATTAGCTAAAATGATCAAGCAGCAAGCCCAACAAGCGCAATTTATTGTAGTAAGCTTGCGACGACCGATGATCGAATCTGCTCAACGCACGATCGGAGTGACACAAGCGCGAGGAGCCTTCACCCAGGTTCTAGGAATTAAGCTTCCTCAAAGTGTTTAGGCTCGAATTGCGTTCGGCATTCCGTACCGATCGATCCTTGATATGGTTTGATAATTAGAAAAAAGTGTAAAAGACAGGATTCGGGACTCAATGACAGAAGAATTTCGCCAACGCTCCGACATACTTGGAACTCAGGTGATTACGCGCAGCACCGGAAAACGGCTCGGCGTGGTGAGTCAGCTTTGGGTCGATATCGATTCTCAAGAAGTCGTCGCTCTCAGTTTGCGCCCGAATCTGTTCTACGGCACTGCTCAACCGATGATGCTCGCCAGCATTCGCCAGATCGGAGATGTCATCTTAGTAGACGACGAAGACGTAATCGAAGATGTTGATCTCGAAGGCTACAGCAATCTCGTGGGTTACGAAGTCATCACCGAAACCGGAGAACTGCTCGGAAAAGTGCGCGGCTTCCGATTCAACATCGACACAGGCAAACTCGATAATCTAGTGATCGCATCGATCGGGCTTCCCCTCATTCCCGATCAAATCGTCAGCACCTACGAATTACCCATTACCGAAATTGTCAGTAGCGGGCCCGATCGCTTAATTGTGATCGAAGGTTCTGAAGATCGAATGAGCCAGCTTAGTGTCGGTGTACTAGAGCGTCTCGGTATCGGCAAAGCTCCGTGGGAGCGCGAACAAGATCAGTACCTCGCCCCCGCTCGACCCGAAAATCAGCTTCCGTCAGGACAGCCGACGCGCCTCGAAACTCCGCAACAACGTCAACCGCTCGAACGCATCGAAGAAACTTGGGAACCCGACGAGTGGGAAGACGATCGCGAACCGATTCCCCTCCAACGCGAACCAGAACCGCCGCGTCAAAAATATCGCGAAGCCGAAATTTATCCGACGCCAGAAGCCTACGAAGAGGACGAAGAAGACAACTGGGGCGGACTCGCAACGCGCGATGATGAGTACGAAGACGACAACGGTAACTACGTCGATGACGATGAAGAAGAACCGATCTCTGTCGAATATGAGATCGTTCAATCAGAGCCGTCTGCGCTACCGGAAAGCTTCGAGCCGGGAAATCTAGACGAAGATCCTTGGGCAGACACAACGAAAGATGAGGAAGAGATTCTAGACGAGGCAGAAGAAACCGAAGATCCTGGAGTTCCTTTGCCGCCGTTGAACATCCCCGATAAACCAAAGCAAAAACAACCAGAATACGAGGAAGAAGGCTACTAGCTGTGATGTCTGCCCATGACCTGAATTCGCCCACCCTGTCACGTCCATTCACTCATGGGCATACCTTCTCCAGCCCCGGTGGTCACTTCACCTATCGCGTGATTGGGCCCTGCTGCCGCTTATTCGATCGAGAACAACTTCCTTATCCCTGCTGCCGCATCGAATGGCACGGTAAGGAACCTAGTTGGCGAAGAATTGGACGGCGCTTTATTGTCGATCTCGCTACCCGAAACAGCCCGTCCTACAACGTCGAAATCGTCGGGCGTGAAGCACCTGACCTGATCATCCTCACGCTCTACTGGATTAAATTGCCTCAGCCGCTCAAAGCTTGGTGGCATTCCACCAAACCCGCCACTGCCGCTTCCACCAAGATCGAATCCGCCGAGGACATCAAAATCGAAGGATAAACCGCTCCGCCCCAAATCGGATGCACGATCGTAAAACAGTTTCCCACGGGCGCGATCTCATACCCTAACGTCGATCGCACGACTGCCACATCATCGAGCCGCAAAGATCCCGCCCCCGACAAAATCGGTAACCCCGTTTTGGGATCAAATAATTCGGCTAAATGTCCTTGTTGCCGCAGCAATTTTGCCACCTTGAAACCGAATTCGAGAAACTGCGATCGCAAGACTTGTTTCTGCAAATCCGTTTCCCAACATCGCTCAGTTAATTCTCGATCGGCAGGCTGCAAAACCACCACGATCGAGCGAATTGGATTAGACCATTCTGGCAATAACTTCTCAGAATGCTGACAGATATATTCGCTCGGTGGATGGACAGAATATTGCATCGTTTAGCAAAAAGAATGGATCGATCGGATATAGTGCTAATGCACCATTTTTCTGTTAGATATGCCGCAGTTTGAATCGGCTATTGATCATCTTAAATCGCTCGATCGTATCGTGACCGATTCTGATCAAAAAACTTCTTCATCCCAGCTTTTCTACTGCCATGATAACGGTCAGCTTTGGTTAGGGGACGCGGTGGAATGGTTGAAAACGCTCCCTTCCGAATCAATTGATTTAGTGTTTTCCGACCCTCCCTACAACTTGAAAAAAGCAGAATGGGACACCTTTGAATCACAGCGATCGTATGTTGAATGGTCAATGCAATGGATCGAACAAGTTGCCCGCATTCTTAAGCCCACTGGAACATTTTACATCTGTGGTTTTTCCGAAATTTTGGCAGACCTGAAACTCCCCGCTTCACAATTTTTTCAAGGATGCCGCTGGCTGATTTGGCACTACAAAAACAAAGCCAACTTATCAAACGATTGGGGTCGATCGCATGAAAGCATTCTGCATTTTCGTAAAACCAAAACATTCGCGCTTTCTGTTGAGAACATTCGCACTCGTTACAGTGAACACACGCTGAAATATCCCGAACATCCGCAAGCCGCGACCAGTCAATATAGCGATCGTGGAAAAAATGATTCAAAACTCTGGCATCCTCACCCCAAAGGAGCCAAGCCCCGCGACGTAATTGAAGTGCCAACGACTTGTAACGGCATGAATGAAAAAACGCCGCATCCCACCCAAAAACCTGAAGAACTGATCAGAAAGTTCGTTCTCGCCTCTTCGCAACGCGGCGATCGCATTCTCGATCCCTTTCTTGGTTCTGGAACCACTGCTGTCGTCGCTGAACAACTCGGACGCAACTGGCTCGGTTGCGATCGACACTCAGAATACTTAACCTGGGCAGTCGAGCGAATCGAAGCCGCCGAACACCAGAGCGACGAAGCCTGGTTTTGGCACGATCGCCATCGCGAAGAACGTCGCTCAAAAATTCGCGAAACGTCCTAATCTAGAGAACAATTGAAAATCAGTTGACGATCGCACAACTGCCGTATATCTTTTTTCAGGCAACGACATAAGGAGACTTTGTGAGCATACTCATCGCCATTCTCGGCAGCATCGTGGGACTCGTTATATTGGTGGTTTTGCTGCTCGAAGCGCAGTACTGGCAGCGCCCTACCAATACGCTAGAACTCAATTCGGGCAAGTGGGAACTGGCAGTCTATGAGCCACAGCGGTACGTTTTAGTCGGACAGCTAGAGTTACACAACGTCACCCGCCGATTAGAAGTCATGGCTCCCAATGTTCGTGCAGAGGTAAAACTGCTGTCTTCTGGCAGTCTTGAAGGCATCAAGATTAAAACCCGCATGACTCCCCGATTTAAGAACGCTGAAGTCCGAGAAGATGGCTACTGGGAAGGGCACGTCGTCAAAAGTGGAGCGCGTGATCCGATCGAAGCCATTATCGAAATCGAAGGCGAAGATCTCAGCGGTCTAAAAGTTGCCTGGATTCAACTCAATTACGTTGCATACGGCTCACAAGGCTGGATTCCCCGTATCCGCCATGTGATCGTGCCGCTCAAATTCCCGTCAGTCGAAGAATCGAAACGCTGGCGACCCGCAACCCACGCAGATGTATTGCCAATCAAAACTCACTTGCTCACCCATCTCGATGATCCCGTGAGCGTGGTTAAACGCTACGTCATGCCCCACGCGCAACCTGGCGACATTGTGACGATCGGTGAATCTCCGATCGCAATTATGCAGGGACGCTTCCAACATCCGAGCGAAGTGAAACCCGGTTGGCTGGCGACTCGACTCTGCTATATGTTCTTGCCGACCTCCAGTTTGGCGAGTGCTTGCGGATTGCAGACTTTGATTAATCTTGAAGGATCGGTGCGGGTACTAGGCGCGTTTATCGTTGGCTCGATCGCGAAAATCTTTGGTCGCAAAGGCGTGTTTTATCAACTCGCAGGCGAACAAGCGCGACTGATCGACGATGTGACCGGAACCATTCCGCCTTACGACCAATTTATCGTCTTGGGCCCTGACAATCCTCAAGCGATCGTCGATCGAATTCAGCAAGAAACTGGACTATCTGCGGCAATTGTCGATGTCAACGACTTGAAAGCAGTTAAAATACTAGCAGCGTCTTCTGATTTGTCGATGGCTTTGCTAAAACAAGCACTGATCACCAATCCAGCAGGCAACGCCAACGAACAGACCCCCGTGGTTCTGATCCGACCAACCGACGCTTTTTCAGAACGCTCTGCCGTTGGGCTGCAATCGGTCAATCAACCTTAAACGAATACCCCTTAAGGTTGACACCAAAGCCGTCGCTCAATTCGTACTCTGGGGTTGAACCGCTGCCTTCTTAATCTCTTATGCCTCGACTTCCTCAGACCTCCAACGTTGTGCTTCGCCCCGTTCAATATCGGGATCTCGACGCGATCGACCAACTGACGCAGCAATCACCCGAAAGTGAATTGCCTCAATGCTCTACGGTTCGCGAAAAGAATGTCTCGATCCGCAACTGGTACGGAGTACTGAAACTCCTCAGCCTTTTCCCCAATCCGCTGCAAAGCTTACCCTGCGTTCATGTTGCAGAACTAAACCAGCAGATTAAAGGCATGATCCAGGTGTCGCCGTTTAATCGGACTCGAAGCACTTGGCGGGTTGATCGTGTCGTGGTAGCTCCGGCAATCGTTGAATCTGAGGATGCCGAATCGCAAGTTTTAACCAAAGTAGACATCGGTTCTCTACTGATTCGGTTTTGTCTAGAGCGAATTTGGCAAGCCCGTACCTGGGTACTCGAAATCGACGTGAACGATAAAGCCGCGCTCGATCTGTACCGTCACAACGGCTTCCAGCCTTTGGCGAATATGACCTATTGGGAAATTTCCGCTGAACAACTTCAAGAGATTGCAGAACGCGAACCGGATCTGCCGAATTTGCTCCCGGTGAGCAATGCAGATGCTCAATTGCTTTATCAACTCGATACGATGGCGATGCCGCCTTTGGTGCGTCAAGTCTTCGATCGTCATGTGCAAGATTTCAAAACCAGCGTGTTTGGTAGCCTAGTCGAATGGGCAAAGCAAGTCTTCACCCGAACTGAAGTTGTGAGCGGATATGTATTTGAGCCACAGCGCAAAGCCGCGATCGGATATTTTCAACTCCACTTATGTCGCGACGGTTCACAGCCTCATACCGCCCATCTCATGGTCAATCCTGCCTACACTTGGCTCTATCCCGAACTGATGGCACAGATGGCGCGGATTATGCAAGATTTGCCCGCTCAAGCGTTACAGATGGCATCGCCTGACTATCAGCCTGAACGCGAGGAATACTTGGCCAGCATCGGAGCCGATCGCATTGGTCACACGCTTCTAATGTCGCGTTCCGTTTGGCACAAAGTTCGGGAAACCAAGTCGATCGCTGAAGGGCTTCAACTCGCAGAAATGCTTCAGAATCTCCAGCCTGCTCGTAAACCCGTGCCGGGACGCATTTCGATGATGAAGTCCGTTAAGCTACCCGCACCGGAGCAGAAGCCTCAAGCACCCAACACGGATAAGCCAACACCGAAAAGTGTTCAGGAGCTAATGAAAGCGGCATCGCAAGAACCCCATCGCGAAGATCCCTGCTGCTAATGAAGAGAGTTGCAGCACTGGGGCTAGATGTGGGGCAGAAACGCATCGGCGTTGCAGGCTGCGACGGAACAGGTTTAATTGCTACCGGTCTCACCACAATTACGCGCAAATCTTATCCTCAGACGATCGAAGATCTGCGTCAAATTGTTTGCGATCGCGGAGTCGAAATTCTCATCATTGGAATGCCCTATTCGATGGATGGCTCGCTTGGAACGCAAGCTCGACACATTCAGAAATTTAGTGAGACGATTTCAAAAGCGTTATCGTTACCGATCGAATATGTAGACGAACGATTGACGAGCTATCAGGCGGAACAATCGATGATTGCGGACGGGATTTCACTGCGGGAAAATAAGGGGGTTATCGATCGTAAAGCCGCCGCCCTAATCCTTCAGCAATGGCTCGATGAGAGACGAGCTGTAATCTAGAGTGAACTATTAATACTGAGCAAACTTCATAGCTGCTCATAGTCCATCGGCATCGATTGACCTTCTGCAATTTCTTGCTTCGCTTTTCGAGCTGCTGCAACTAACTTATCTTGCGTTTACTTTAGTGCTTTGCGGAAAATGATTTTGTCGTCTCCTGCTCTGTAAAATTCCCGAATTCTCGCTTCCTCGTCGTAACCATTCTTTCGATAAAAAGCACGAACGTATTCAAAGTCTTCTAGTCCAGATGTTTCCACCAGTAGCACACGCTCACCGCGTTCAGCTAGTATCTGCTCAATATGTCCTAACAAGGTGGCTCCACGTCCCTGCTTTTGGCAGTTAGGATGAATAGCGATCAGATAAAGATTCCATGTTCCCTCGGTCATTCGCTCTGGGGCGACATAAGCGACACCTACTGGCTCATCTTCGTAGTCGGTAAACCATATATCTTGACTATCTGTTTCACTACTGAAATGCTGACTGAGCATCTGAGCTAGTTCTTCGACTTGGTTTGACTCGAAAAGTCCTGTTGCTTCTGCCAAATCAAGTAACGCGTTTGTGTCATCAGGCGTAGTCAATCGAATCATAGTGAGTTTTAATAACTACTGATTTACTTGCTCAACGTTTCCAGCGCGAACCCATCCTTCCTGACCATTGCTCGATCGAATCTTCTGCCAAGTCTTATCGGCATTTGTTTCCAGCACTGTCACGCGATCGTTAAAATCCACGCCACCGATCGAGCCTCCATCGCTGCCGGGAGCATCCCGCACCACAAGCCCGATCGATTGAGTCACCCGCCCCGGAAATGCACCGGGAGGAAGCGGTTTCGCAGCAGCATCCGGTTTATCTGCCGTAGGTTTCGCAGCGGGTTTTGCCGCAGGTTTTCCGGCTGCCGTATCATTTGGAAACGTCGGCTTGGGCGGAAGAACTGCAAGACGCGCCATCATCACCCGTGCAGCAACGACACCACCACCCGCAAGAAGCGCGATCGCTAACAACACGCCAAGAAAAAATTTGAGAACTGTGGACCAACGCATAAAAGCCGCCTGCGGACGAGATCGCCCAAATTCTAACATTGCCTTGCAAGAAGCGATGCAGAAACTATTGTCCAAGTTCTTTCGATCGAACAACTGCCGCTTTCACCGCTTCGATAAATGCCGATCGCACTCCTGCTTTTTCGAGTTCTGCAATTCCCGCGATCGTCGTTCCGCCCGGACTAGTGACGCGATCTTTCAGTTCCCCAGGATGAATTTCTGACTCTTGCAATAATTGAGCCGTTCCTCGCACCGTTTGGATTGCTAACTTGAGCGCGATCGCTCTCGGTAATCCCGCTGCGACTCCACCATCGGCTAAAGCTTCGATGACGATCGCAATATATCCTGGGCCTGATCCAGATAATCCAGTCACAGCATCCAACATCGATTCTGGGACTTCAACAACTTCGCCTACAGTGCTAAGAATTTGTCTAGCTTGTTCGATGTGATGCGGTTGAACGTGCTGACCGGATGAGATCGCAGTAATACCCGCTCCAACCGCTGCTGGTGTGTTCGGCATCGCTCGGATTACAGGCGCACCGGGAAAGGCTTTCTCTAATTGAGCGATCGGCGTTCCTGCGAGAATCGAGATCACTAATGCAGAAACTTTCTGACCCGCAAATTCTTGAGCAATCAGCGGAAATACTTGCGGCTTAATTGCCAGCAGTATCACGTCCGATTCTGCAGCTTGTTGGTTCTGATCAGTGACTTGAACGTGATACTGCTGCGCCAAAAATTCCGTCCGTGATCGATTCGGTTCACTCACCACGATCGCGGATGGCTCAAATACCTTCTGTGCAACAAGGCGGGACAAGAGAGCTTCTCCCATCATCCCGCCGCCAATCATGCCAAATTGTTTAGACAAACTATCGCCCTCGAATTCAACAGATTAAAGGGTTCGAGATCTGCTATCTTCCACCCTTGAACCTTTTCTAACCTTGTGCCGCTCTCGGTTCTGTGCCCCAAGCGGGTGTCGGAGCCGCAGCGCGAGGACGAGCTGGGGTTGCTTGAGGAACTTCGTTCAACACACCTGCTTGAGTGCTGACTTGGACACAGCTTGGGGTGAAGAGGAAAATGCTTTCGCCAATCCGCTCTTGATGACCATCGATCGCATAAGTACCACCTGCGACGAAATCTACAGCCCGTTGCGCTTGATCCGGATCCATGATCGTCAGATTCAACACGACTGATTTGCGCTCACGCAATGCTTGAATTACTTGGGGCATTTCTTCAAACGTGCGGGGTTCCACGACCACGACTTCCGAAATTCCGTTTGCTGCGCCTGGCATTCCAATCACATTATTCATAGCGGCTCCTACACCAGCGGTTTCACTTCCAATTCCAACAGCCCGATCGCGAAAACGAGTGGTGCGACGCGCTCGGTTTTCTTCTTCGGTCACAGCTACCGGAGCAACAGGCGCAGCGCTCTCTTCTTGATAGAGCGACTGATACTCTTGCCCATCCATTTCGTCGTATTCGTATTCGTATTCGACGGGTTCATTTAGTCCGACAAAATCCCGCAATTTGCTGAAAATACTCACTGTTCACGCTCCATCCACATCTATCGAGTTTGCTGAAAAGTCACGGTCAAGTCATTGAGAGTAGCAGAGCCACCGCTGATATTTTTGATCGCTGGAGTTTAATGCTAAACTGCTTTGCTGGTTGGGCAAATTCCATTTTGTGGTTTGACAGCTTAGATAAGTTCTTATACTGCCGCACAAATAACGAATTGAAGAATCAGTATACATCCAGCGATTGAACTTGAATACTTCTCTTGGAGTTTTTTAGCCTCCGCGTGCAATTGTATCGGCACTTTCGGAAGTTGGATCAAAAATCTGAAAATTTCTCTTAAATTTGTTGCAATTCGGTGGGGCAGAGTGTTCTGGCTTCTCTAAATTGTTGGAATCAGTGGATTGTTTCCAAAGCACAGGGCAAATTTGGCAGCCGAAACAACGATCACAATTCAATAGAATTCCGGCGTACATTTCCCTAAGTATGAAATGGGAGCATCTGGCATTGAACCGAGACAGATTTGATGCTGACATCTCGTAATTCAACGCTGTATTCATGTATTTTTTGTTACAAGGCTAAAGAGAAGATTTCGCGATCGAATTCAAGGTTTCGACCCATTGTCATATTCAGCTTACATACAGTATCAGTATTTTTGAAACTGCTGTAATTGTTGTCAGAATCTTGCACCGAATAAAATTCGCCCTGGTCGGATCATAGTTGCACCCGCCTGAATTGCCAGGGCGTAATCATCTGACATTCCCATCGAAAGCTGATCGATTTGAAGATTGCTCTCTAGTCGGATCTTCTCAGCCAGTTCTTTCGCTTGGTGAAACAGCGCTAAGGTTGCATCAGATTCGAGATCAAACGGCGGGATTACCATCAATCCTCTAATCTGCAAATGCTCTATCTTTTCAAGCTGCGGAATCGCTTCCCAAAGTTCTGAAACTGAGAAGCCTGATTTGCTGGGATCATTCATCAGCTTGACTTGTAGACAGACTTGCGGTTTACGATCGCGTTCTCCTGCCAATCGATCGAGCCGCTCTGCAAGTTTCAGACTGTCAACGGATTGAATCCAATTGAAGATCTCGATCGCGCTTTTTGCCTTGTTACTCTGCAAATGCCCGATAAAGTGCCACGTTATATCGGTTAAATCTTTCAGTTCTGCGCGTTTCGTCTCCGCTTCTTGAACTCGGTTTTCGCCAAAATCTCGAATTCCGGCAGCATAAGCGGCTCTCATCGCCTCCACCGAAACTGTTTTAGTCACAGCAATCACTCGGATGTGGGATGGAACTTTGGCGCAAAATTCGGCAATGTGGTTCTGTAACGTCGCGGTCATTGGAATGTATTTTTGTGAGCCTTCTGAAGTTGATCGTACTCTTTGTACATTCCCGATCGACGTAGCATTCTCATGCGATTTTCGACCAGTACTTTCGCATCGCTACGTCCGATCGGTTCAAATTCCAATTCGTCAGCGTTATGCAACACAACAAAAAACAACCGTTGAGCGTAGAGTGTACTGAATAATTCTCGATGTTCCTCAACCAAACACACCCGAAATAACAGCCCAAAGGTTGGGTGGTTCAAATAATTCTCAGTATCCATTTACCATCCATCAGGAAGAGAGTGAGCGCACGCTTTAGAATTAAGTATCGATAGGAATTTACAAATTGTAATCATCCACTGGAATAATTTGTTCGCCTTTGCCATGAATTGTGCAAGTCGTGGCTAAAGAAGTTTTTGCAACTGTAGAGATTACAGAATAGAGGAACTGCTCAAGTTGTCCTGAAAACAAAACGCGACTCATGCCCGAAGTTATCTTAATCGCTGCAATCGCGCAAACAAACGGAGTCATTGGCGATCGCGGCAAACTACCTTGGTCAATTCCAGAAGATCTCCAACGTTTTCGGAAACTCACGCTGCATCATACCGTCATTATGGGTCGAAAAACTTGGGAGTTTGATCTGCAAAAACGTCCACTCCCTCACCGCAAGAACGTTATCGTTTCCTCACAATTCCTCAAATCTAATCTTCCCAATGTTGAGTTTGTGCGATCGCTTTCTGAAGTTCTCGATTGTAGCGATGAAAAATTGTTCGTGATTGGGGGCGCATCGATTTATCGACAAGCGTTGGAATTTGTTGATCGAATGGAATTAACGATCGTAGAAGGCGATTACACAGGGGACATATTTTTTCTGGAATGGCGCGATTGTTTAAGCGAATTTGAATTAGTCAAATCAGAACAGCGAAACGGCTATCGATTTGAAACATATTGCCGCTAAAAAACCCGATCGCGATAAACACGACCGGGCGAATCTGAAAATTGCTGAACCCTACCGAATGTATTCTTTCAAGACACTATTGCGATTCGGGTGGCGTAACTTTCTCAGTGCTTTCGCTTCGATTTGACGAATGCGTTCACGAGTCACATTGAAGATTTGACCGATTTCTTCAAGGGTCTTCATCCGACCGTCATCCAAGCCGTAGCGCAACCGCAACACATCTTTTTCGCGCGGGCTGAGGGTTGCCAAAACGCCTTCGAGGTCTTCACGTAGCAAATTCTTAGAAACCTGATCTTCTGGTGTTTCACCATCAGACTCGATAAAGTCTCCCAGACGAGAGTCTTCCTCTTTCCCGATCGGAGTTTCCAACGAGATCGGCAACTGAGCAGATTTTGCGATGAAACGAAGCTTCTCGATCGTCATTTCCATCCGAGTTGCAATTTCTTCCTCAGTTGGCTTGCGTCCCATTTCCTGAGACAACAGTTTCGTTGTCTTTTTGATGCGCGAAATGGTTTCATACAAGTGAACCGGAAGGCGAATCGTTCTGGACTGATCCGCGATCGCTCTCGTAATCGCCTGACGAATCCACCAGGTTGCATACGTCGAGAACTTATAGCCTTTTTCGTGGTCGAACTTCTCAGCCGCCCGAATCAAGCCCAAGCTACCTTCTTGAATCAAATCTTGGAATGATAAACCGCGATTCATATACTTTTTCGCGATCGACACCACCAATCTGAGGTTCGACTGCACCATTTTATCCTTGGCGCGACGACCCAGATGTAAGCGATGGCGGAACTGTTGCAGAGGCATCTTAACCTCCTCTGCCCAATCTGCATCCGACGGCTCTCGATCGAGCTTATCGGCTAAACGGAACCGAATCCGCTCTAGTTCCAGCAAGTCTGCAATTTTGCGTGCGAGTTCAATTTCCTCGTCAGCGCGGAGAAGGCGAATTCGACCGATTTCTTGCAAATACAACCGAATTGAATCTTCGGTGTAGTGCTTCTTCTTGGCTTGAGTCCGGCGACGAGTCGCACGCCCCTTACTGGGTTTCCCCTCTTCGTCATCCTCTCCCGAATCATCAATATCTTCAAGATCGTCGAGATCTATCTCGACTTCTAGAGCTTCTGAAGGGTCGAATGCTTCTTCAACAACGAGTAAGTCTTTGGCTTGGGTCATGCCGCGTTCCTCATGCTCCTTAAGTAATGAAGTAAAATGTCCCAGCACTGGAAACAGGTGTTGGTCGGTTCGATGCAGTCTTGCTGACCCAGAGGCGGTATCGGTTGCAAGCATGACAGGCTCGCGTTCGTCAACTGGTGTGCAGTAGAGCGATCGTAAAAATGATCAGACAAAATTAGCGACTGCCCTAACTTTCCGGGGAAATACGGTTGGCAGAAGCTGAAATTCTGAGATCATTATTTCTAAGTGATTGGAATGTCTCCCCGATTGTAGCCTTTCTCACAAAAGTTGCACCCTTTTTCTGATTTCTTTATGAATCGAACTGGACAAATCTACTGTGTTTAGCATTCACGTTGCCATTACGGTTAAGCGATCGCAGTGATTGCGTGCTTATAAAATTTACATATCGATTTACAGTTCAACAGAGTAATCATCTTTTGAGGTGAGGCATCGAATCTGACTCAAATCTATCGCAAAATTCTGGCGTGATCCACGCTTGTATCTCTGTGCTACCCCCAAAAGTGATAGATAATTTTGTCGTTCTGTTGATAACGGTAGCCCAAAATTGTGGGACTGACTCAAACTGATGATTAGCTTCATTAATAGGATGCTAGTTCGCAGTTCGCGTCCAAATCCTGATAACTAGGGAGTTCAGCAGCACTTGGAACCCTTAACTTACTGATAAATAATAGTTATTGCGAGTAGCGGCGCACAAGTTGAAACTTCTGAATGATTAGTTTTCCCTATCACGCTGAAGAACGAATTAAAAAAGCCTGTCTATTGTCTATTGATAGATGTGGGTGGGATGTCAGCATTTGACAACACAGCTTTACGATCGTTGACAATATTGGCGTGCTGAAGCCGAATGAATCAGCGAAAACAATACATCTGAACTAAGAGGTTTGACCAGAAAGCCATCGACATCGGGGCGCTGATCTTGGTGAAACCAACTAGGAGAATCTATCTCTGTAACAATGACCAACGTCATACGATCGGCATCAGCGATCGTGCGGAGTTGATGAATTGTGGACTCAGAGCGGAGGTGTTCTTGCAGAATGATGAGGCAGGGGGGGTTTTGCAGCACCCGCGCAAGAGCTTGATCGGCGGTGTCTACGATCTCTACGTCGAGTGCGACTTGCTGGAGCAATGATTCCAATCCCTGCAATTCTTCGAGTTGTGGAGCTAAAAGTAGGATGTAAGTGGACGGAAAGACCATGACAAAAGTACCAATCTGAAATTCAATATAGCGACTGTTTAATCTGCGCTTTTCGAGATAAAATTGGCTGAAAATCTTTTGACGCTTGAGTTTTAATCGTTTATTGTTGGTTTTCATGCTTTGGTATTTCTTAGCTTTTAAGCTTTTAGAAATACTTTTGGTAAACTTTTTAACTAAAATCTTTAACTTCCTTAGAAATTGAAGATTTAATCGAGTCATATCGATCGATTTGAAATCGATCGCGGATTGTCTTTGATGACGATTATCTGGATTTGTAAAGACTTATAGAAGATACAACCCGATTGAGGTAGCGCTCAGTTCCCCAATAATTAAATTAGAAAAGAGCGCAAGCTGATCGATTTCAATTTGGAAGAAGTTGAGAAGTTTTGAACCAGTTTTCTGAGCAAAGATGCAATCAATTGCTAAAGCGATCGACTACTGATTTCCTTTAGATTTCATTGCAACTTTATTCAACAGTAAATGCGGAATTACTTTTGTTTGAATTTAAGTTTTTGTTCAATTTCTTGAAGCAATCCTTAAGCTTCTTGATAGAAGTTTCGCCCTTGGGGTGTGGCAAGTTCTGGATGTCCAGCTTCGATCAGTGCTCGATCGCGAATTCGACAAGAATCACACACGCCACAAGGCAACTCACCACCTTGATAGCACGACCAGGTTTTGTCAATCGGAACGCCGAGCGCGAGCGCCCGCTTCACAATATCGGTTTTAGAATCCATAACCAGCGGTGCGACTAATTTCGGTGCTTTGCCTTCTAATCCTGCTTTAGAGGACAACTGAGCTAGGGTTTGAAACGCTGATAGATACTCTGGACGGCAATCTGGGTAGCCCGAATAATCTACCGCATTGATACCCAGATAGATTGCTTCTGCGTTTTGCGCTTCTGCTAGAGAAAGCGCGATTGAGATAAACACCGTATTCCGCCCTGGAACATAGGTAATCGGAATCAAATCGGGTTGGATACCTTCAGTGGGAACGTCAATCGCAGTATCGGTCAAAGCTGATCCGCCCCACTGCGCCAAATTCACATCAATCACAAAATGCTGCGACAGATTGAAATGTTTCGACAAAATCTGAGCGGCTTGGAGTTCTCGATCGTGCCGTTGACCGTAACGAAATGAGAGCGCGATCGGCTCGTAACCATCTACGATCGCCTGTGCCGTTGTCGTTGCGGAATCTAAACCACCAGAGAGTAATACGATCGCTTTCGGCATAACACCATCCACAACTTGCCGATCATGATCTTTGCATTATCGCTGTCTAATTCTCAACCCTTAGAGACAGATGCGGTAAGCTGCACGATCTCTGAGCAAGTTGCGGAGCGCGTCCAGTTAAGCCTGACATGAGACGAAATACGATCGAGCGAATCGGCTGCATATTTCGCAGAAACCATAAGCTGAAGCGGCGGATTTGCACGATCGGGAAAATTTGATTCGAGAATGTTCGATTCAATAAGTCGGTAATGCTGAGGATGAGCAGGTTTTCCCATTGTCGCCAACGTTCGTATCGCTTCAGAACTTTGAGGCTTGAAATGTCTTCGCCCCGTTCCCGTGCTGCTTGTAGAACTTGAGCTAGAGCAGCCGCATCACGGATTCCCATGTTGATTCCTTGACCGCCTAACGGATGGCAACTATGAGCGGCATCACCGATTAAGGCTAACTGCGGCAGGACATACTTGCGGCTGTGCATCAATTGAATCGGGAATAGATAACGTTTTCCTTCGATTTCTGGTGTGCCGAAGTGAGAGCCGTAGCGTTCTTTGAAGGCTGAGATAAAAGCTCGATCGTCTAACGCTAATAGTTCCTCTGCTTCCGTATGGGTCGCTGTCCAAACAATTCGGCAGCGATTGTTGGGTAGTGGGAGAATGCCAGAAGGCCCGGTTTTCCAGAACCATTCATAAGCAGTGTTGTCGTGCGGAGATTCGAGCTTTAAGGTCGCGACGACGCAGGCTTGCCAATATTGCCAACCTAGCGTTTTGATTCCGGCTTGTTGGCGTAAGGGAGATCGTGAGCCATCGGCGGCGACAACTAAGCGCGATCGGATTTGCTGCACTTCACCATTCAGCATCACATCTAAAATAGCGTTGTCTGAGTGGTATTCAGTTTTCACGACTTTTGCCGGACAAAATAGCTCAACATTTGGGCAAGTCTGGAGAAGGTCTTGAATCGCAGTGATTAAGACTCGATGTTCGGCTACATAGCCGAGTGTTTCGGTTCCAATATCGCGGGGTGCAAACTGAACGGTAGTTGGGCAATCCGAATCTGAGAGGCGCACTTTTTTATAAGTTTCAACTTGGGGGCGGATTTGCTGCCACACGCCCATCCCTTCAAAAATTTGGCTCGATAGAAGTGAAATCGAATACGCCTGAGCGCGGGAGACAGATTGTGATTTCAGTTCGGCTTCGATCAGTGCGACTCGAAAGCCAGAATCCTTTAATGCGCAGGCGAACGTGGTTCCAACCACACCGCCACCCACGATCGTAATGTCGTATTCAGAAATTCTCGGCTCAACGAACTGCATACCCGTGATACGAAACTTTACAACTATTGTCGCGTATATTTCCGATGTGAGCAATTAACTCAATAGTACGCCCGCTAAATTTCTCAGTGGAATCCAGCAGATCGGCTGATTCTGCGACCTTTTAGCGATTTGAAATTCACCCGATTGAATGAGCGTGCTGGATGAGTGGGGGAGGAGGATCTGACTCTATCCTAGAGATTGAATAGAGCACAGACACCCCGAAGGTTTCTGGATAGGAGCATCCAGTGACCCGCCGGGGCTTTTTTACGCGATCGCTGCCAGCATCAATTCTTCGGCAATGTCAAAGTTTGCGGTAGCGTTTTGGACATCATCAAGGGAATCGAGTGCGTCCATGAGTTTGAGAAGCGATCGAACATGGTCAGGGTTGGTGACTTCGATCGTGTTCTGAGGAATCCAGCGCAGTTCGACTTGAGTAACCGTATAGCCTTGGTCTTTGAAACTTTGGCTGAGAGCTTCCAAGTTTTCGACTACGGTGAAGATTTCTGCGGCTTGTCCGTCTTCGGTATCAATCAGTTCGTAGGAGTCGGCTCCGCCTTCGAGACAAGCTTCGAGTAGGCTTTCTTCGTCGATCGAGATTTCTTCAATTTTGCGCCCACGTTTCTGTGGAGCGAAAGACAATTCAACGATGCCCTTCTGCTCAAACATCCAGCCGACGCAGCCCATTTCGCCTAAATTACCGCCATTTTTGCTAAAGGCTTCTCGTAAGTCAGCGGCGGTACGATTGCGGTTATCGGTAAGGGCTTCGATTAGAACTGCGACTCCGCCTGCTCCGTAGCCTTCGTATTGAATCGATTCGAGTGCGGCATCAGCACCAAGTTTGCCAGCACCTTTGGCGATCGCGCGATCGATGTTTTCGTTGGGGATGCCTGCGGCTTTGGCTTTTTCGATCGCGGTTCTGAGTTGAAAGTTGCCAGTGGGATCGGGAACACCATTACGAGCCGCGACGATGATTTCACGCGAAACTTTGGTGAAAACGTTGGCTCTTTTGGCATCTACTCTGGCTTTTTGGCGCTTAATGTTCGCCCACTTACTATGTCCTGCCATACCTGAAATCGAAACAAGTGCGATTTATAGGATATCGAAAAAGTTACGATTTGCCTCCGGTGAAGGTTACACCCTGAATGAAATAGCGATTGAAGAACGCATAGATAACGAGGGCGGGAAGGGTGAAGACCATCGAAGCTGCCATGATGTAATTCCAGAACGTTACGTATTGTCCTTTGAAGGCGTTTAAGCCGATCGATAAGGTAAACATTTCGGGATTTGACATTACGACAAGCGGCAGTAGAAATTCGTTCCAGGATGACATGAAGATAAAAATCGTTTGTGCGGCAAGAGCAGGTTTTGCTAACGGTAAAACAATTTGAAAAAAGGTTTCAAAGCGGTTGAGTCCATCGAGTTGCG
The DNA here is from genome assembly GCA_019359175.1 of Phormidium tanganyikae FI6-MK23. Classification (GTDB taxonomy): domain Bacteria; phylum Cyanobacteriota; class Cyanobacteriia; order Leptolyngbyales; family Leptolyngbyaceae; genus Leptolyngbya; species Leptolyngbya tanganyikae. The sequence continues at coordinate 16,411 of JAHHHU010000028.1, read as the reverse complement.
CGGCTTCTTCTAGTTCTTTTGGGAAGTTGATAAAAAACTGCCGCATCATAAAGATGAAAGTTGCGTTCACCATTGTTGGAACGACCAATCCTTGATAGGAATTTAACCAACCTAGAGATTTAAGAATCAAAAACCTGGGAAGTAATGTGATTTGAGCCGGAACAACAAGAACAGCCAGAATTAGAAAGAAGAATAAACGGTTTCCAGGAAATCGGATTCTCGCGAGGGCGTATCCTGCCATTGAGTTAAATAACAAGTTGAATAGCGTGACGAGAATGGCAACGATCGCACTGTTGAATAACCATCTTCCAAATAGAGGTTCCTGTGAGAAGATTTGTCTATAGTTCTCAAGCGTGAATTCTTTTGGAATGAAATTAGTTCCGCTCGCTGAAATTTCTGAAAGTGGTTTGAATGAGGCGGATAGTGCCCATAGGAAAGGAATGAAAGTGACGATCGCATAAATAATCAACCCGCCATACATCAACCAAATCCACCATCGAAATGTATTCGCTTTTAGCATAATTAATCTAAGCTCTCTTCTCTAAAGAAATAGCGTTGAATCAAAGTGGCTAACATAATTACAAGTGCAAGAATCAGCGTTAGAGCAAGAGCGTATCCCATATCTAAGCTGTTGAAAGCATACTGATAGATTAAAAGTACGATCGTTAATGTTGCGTTATCAGGCCCGCCCGATCCATTTGAGAAGATGTAGGATTGATCGAACAATTGGAATGTGCCCATAATCCCGATAGTAATTACAAAAAATGTGACAGGTTTCAGAAATGGCAGCGTAATACACCAAAACTTTTCCCAAGTGGTTGCACCATCGATTGAAGCGGCTTCGTATAAACTTTCTGGAATATCTTGCAGCGCTGCTAAATAAATCACCATAAACAATGGCGCAGTTGCCCAGATATTCATCAACATGATTCCTTTGAGTGCAACTTGTGGATCGCCAAGCCAATTGTAAGTGGGTAGCCCGACGAAACTTAGAAAGTTATTTAACAATCCATTTGAGTTATAAATCCACATGAAAATCAATGTGAGAACCGCAGATGATGTAACGGTCGGTAAGAAGAATACGATTCGAAACCAGCTTCTACCACGAATTTTGGCGTTTAATAATAATGCGAGAACAAGCGCGAGAATCGTTTGAGCTGGAACGACGATTAGAACATATTGAATTGTATTTGTAAGTGCGATCCAGACTCGTTCATCCTCTCGAATCCGAATAAAGTTTCTCAATCCAGCAAAGCGGAAATCGACTTCGCCCAGGAGTTGAACACGATAGAAAGCGAGTACGATCGCACAAACGATCGGCAACACCAGAAAGACACCTAAGATAATAATGGTCGGTGTCATAAAGGCATAACCGAATAAGGCATCTCTAGATTTCTGTTTCAATATCATTGCTAATTCGATAGATAAATTTCTCGATTTGCAGTTTCTTGAGCGCGTTTCATTGCATCAGGTAGGGGCTGCTGTCCGAGCAACGCGCTGACAAATTGATTGTTAAAACTGGTCATAATTGTCGGTAAAGTTTCACCTGCTTGCCAAATCGTTCCATATTTTGCGCCTGAAACAAATGGTGAATAAATTGGATTACGATCATATTTCATTCCCGCTAACACCGATCGACGCGAAGGTAATGCAACTCCTTGATTTGCCCAAGTCTTCATTCCGGATTCATTGGTCAGAAATTGAATCAATTTCCAAGATGCTTCTTTTTGTTTGGATTGCCAATTCATCACATAAGCAACCGTATAGAGCATCGTGCCTTGTCGATCGTTAATTTTCGGAACTTCGGCAGTTTGGAATTTCAGGTTTGGAAAGGTTTCTTTGAGATAGGGAATCGCCCAAGCGCCATCGAGCGTCATTGCAACTCGTCCTTGCCCAAAGGATTCACTGTTTGAGTTTGCACCAACATCGGAAGCTTGAGCCGCAGTACGATCGCGTCGATATTGATCAATTACAAGCTGTAATCCTTCAAGCCCATTGGGACTCGCAAATGAAGCGTAGTTGTTTCGATCGACAAGCTTCCCGCCAAAGGCTTTGATCATAAAAGTTTGGCGCGGTAATTCTGGAACAACGCCCATTCCATACTGTTCGACTTTGCCGTTTTTCTCGATCGTTAATTTCTTCGCCGCTTTCCTCAATTCATCCCATGTTTTCGGTGGCTGAGTGATTCCCGCATTTTTCAAAGCAGTTGAATTGTAAAACAATGCCAATGTTGAAAAGTCTTTTGGAATTCCGTAGACGTTTCCATTTTGCTTAAATGCATTCAATAGACTGGGTTCAAAATCATTCAGTTTGAAGTCTGGTTTAATATAAGAATTCAGCGGCTCTAAGACACCGTATTTGATTAAGGTTGGGGCTTCAAATGCTTCTAAATAGAAAACATCTGGGGCAACTTCTCCGATCAAGCGAGTTCTGATTACGTCCATATATTGACTGTTGATCACTTCTCGCTTTACTTTGATCGTTGGATTTTTTGCCTCAAATTCTCGAATTACTTTATCGAGTAATTTGCCTTCATTTGGATTGCTTTGCCAACCGCTTAGAGTAATTTCGACTTGATTTGTAGAACCCGATCGACAACTGACTGTGAAGAAGAGTAAACCAATCGTGATCGAACTTGAGATCAACTTTCTCATACACTAATCAGAGATTCATAATTCTTTCATCCTAATCATGCCGCTGCGGTTTTCACCTTTGCTGAAATTTGTTTTTACGATCGCGCTTTGTCTCACGCTCTTTGCGTGTCAGCCTGCTCAATCCTCAAACGTGATTCGCTTAACTCTGTGGCAAGGCGTGAACCCGCCCCCGAATCGAGATGTTTTGCAGAAATTAGTCGATCGCTTTAATCAAAAAAATCCTAACATCCAGGTCGAATCGCTCTACGTCGGACAGGGCGATCAGCAAATGCCGAAAATTCTCGCGGCAGTCGTCGGAAATGCTGCACCGGATATGTTGTGGTTCGCTCCGATGCTGACTGGGCAACTGGTGGAATTGGATGCGCTAAGGTCGATCGATGATTTTCTCGCAACTTCAACCGTTAAATCTGAACTCGATCCCGCTTTGCTCAATACGATGCAATACGAAGGTAAAACGTGGTCGATTCCCTTTGGGACGAACAATGTCGGCATCTACTATCGTCCGAGTTTGTTCAAAGCAGCAGGCGTGACGGAACTCCCGAAAACTTGGACAGAATTTCGGCAAGTAGCGAAACAATTGACTCGCGACACCAACGGAGATGGAAAAGCAGATCAACATGGAATGCTTTTACCGTTGGGCAAAGGGGAATGGACAGTCTTTACTTGGCTCCCGTTTATGTTTAGTGGGGGTGGAGTGTTGGAGGCACAAAGCGGAGTCAATATATTGAATCCGGGAGCGATCGCAGCTTTACAACTCTGGCGCGACCTGATCAAAGATGGTTCTGCAATTCTGTCTCAACCAGAACGCGGATATGAACTTGATGGATTTCTGGCAGGTAAAGTTGCGATGCAGCTTTCAGGGCCTTGGACACTCGGACAATTGCAGACGACAAAGGTTGATTTTGGGGTGTTGCCGATTCCGACAGGGACGCAACCAGGAACTGCGATCGGGGGTGAGAATTTATTCCTGTTCAAATCAAACCCAGAGCGAGAACAAGCCGCATTTGAATTTGCAAAATTTGTAATGAGCGAGGAATTTCAGACGGAATGGGCGATCGGGACAGGCTATTTACCAACGAATTTGAAATCACGAGAAAGTCAGGCTTACAAAGCGTTCCGAGCGAAACAGCCTGCGGTCGATGTGTTTTTAGGTCAGGCGAAGTTTGGGCGATCGCGTCCGATTTTTCCGGGGTATAACCGGATTTCGGATAATTTGGGACGCGCGATCGAGGCGACATTGCTCGATCGTGCCACACCAGAAGAAGCGCTGAAAGCTTCACAGCGGCGACTTGATCTGATTTTTAAGTAGAGCTAAAACCCAGGTTGGTCTTCGATCTGGGTTTAGTTTTGCTCGAATAGATCAAGCGGCAAATGTCCGAATGTTTCATTCACGCCATCATCGTAGGCAGATTGGCAGGACACTAATACGCCGCGATGCTCTCCAGTGTAGGGTTCAATGTGCGATCGACCCGTCAACGGATTGAACTTAATGTAGATCACACCTGCAATTGATCGCGTCTCTGGAGCTTCATAGTCCAATGCTTTGAGATAGCTAGAAAGCGCCCGAAGTCCTTCCTCAGCGGTTTCCGCGCAAATTCCAACAATCTGATAGTCAGACAAATCCGCTACCAACAAAACTGCTTCTCGAATCGCTGCATAATCGAGCGGTTGAGCAGATGGATCGGTACAGATAAATTGTCGCAAAATAGTTTCAGCTTCCGATCGCGTCATGAATTTCGGTTTAAGGTCTACGATCGAACAAGTTTACCGCTTAAAGTAGTAGTACAAACTACCTAAACGCTTATGACTGCCGATCCTGTTGTTTCCAGTGTGTTAGAGATTCGCGAGAAGTTATTACAGACGTTGCGAGGTACGCTGCGTCCGGGACAGCGAGAAATTGCAGATTGGCAAGAAGGACGATTAGCAGTCTCAGCAGTTCCGGGAGCGGGAAAATCGACCGGGATGGCAGTCGCGGCAGCAGTCGCGATCGCACGATATCAACTTCACAGCCGCCGCCAATTAGTCGTTGTGACGTTTACGCGATCGGCAGCAGCAAACATCAAATCGAAAATTCGCGAGTATTTGAAAAAACTGAGCTTACCGCAAGGTGGCTTTGTCGTTCATACCCTACATGGACTCGCTTGGTCGATCGCGCGAAGTGCCCCAGAGCGATCGGGCTTTAATCCTGATTCAATTCTGATCACACCGACACAGGGAAATCGATTGATTCGCACCAGTGTAGAACAATGGTTAGGACAGAATCCGAACTTATATCAAGGCTTATTAGAAGGGCAACAGTTCGACGGAGAAGAAACGGAACGACTGCGAAGACAAGCCGTTTTGCGAACAGAAGTGTTACCTGCACTAGCTGAAACTGTGATTCGAGAAGCAAAAAGTTCGGGATTGCTACCGGAAGATTTGCGAAATCAAATTGCAGCAGATGAGTATTCGATTTTGTCGATCGCTGCGGGACTGTATGAACAATATCAACTGCAATTGCAAAACCGGAATTTCATTGATTATGACGAGATGGTTTTAGGTGCGCTGCGAGTGTTGGAACATCCAACGATTCGATCGCGTTGGCAAACTCAAGTGTTCGCTGTGTTTGAAGACGAAGCACAAGATTCAAGCCCACTACAAACGAAACTATTAGAACTATTAGCCACTGATCCTTCCGAATCGAACAATCAGAACTTAGTGCGCGTAGGCGATCCGAATCAAGCAATTAACTCAACCTTCACACCCGCTGATCCGGTGTTCTTTCGAGAGTTTTGTCAGATTTGTTCGATCGAAGATCGCCTTGCCGAAATGAACCAAGCAGGTCGCAGCAGTCGAATCATTCTCGAAGCTGCAAACTTTGTCTTGAACTGGGTGAATCGAACTTACAGCAAAGATGAAGCTGCACCATTCCGATCGCAGATGATTCATCCCGTTTCGGCAAACGATCCTCAAGCCGATGCAAATCCCAGTCCAGAAGGATTAGGTTTTGAGATTCACACACCCGAAGATGTGCATCAAACTGTGGAATGGATTGGAAAAAGAGCGATCGCATTATTCACGAACTATCCAGAACGATCGGCAGCGGTGTTAGTTCGCACCAATGAGCAAGGGCGATTTGTCGCGCGTGAACTAGCACGATGGTTTGATGAGCAGATATCTGTGTTTGAAGTGGGAATGCGCGATCGACAATCTCACATTCCAGCCGAGATGCTGTCTTTGCTGCAATTTCTCGATCGACCTCATTCCCCGGATAATCTCAAAGCTGCATTGTCTGTGTTTGTCGATCGTCGCATCATTCCAAATCAAGACCTCAATGCACTGATCACATTCCCAGAACAGTTCCTTTATCCTGCTCCACTTGATCCACCACAAGATCCGCAAGTTCAACAAGCAAGCCGTTTTTGTACGAGCTTACTCAGAGCGAGATTAGAACTACCGCTCTATCAATTAATTTCATTCTTGGCTTACACCTTGAACTACGAGCAAACAGAGCTTGCAACAGCCGATAAGTTAGCAGAACGGATCATGCAGCAAACAAGAGAGAACTCTCTGAGTGCAATGTTAGAAGTTTTGAATGAGATCGTTAGCTCAGAGCGATTTGAACCTGTTGAAGCCGAAGATGACGATCGCTATATTCGTCCCAGTCAGATTACAGTCATCACCATGCACAAAGCGAAAGGACTCGACTGGGACTATGTTTTTATCCCATTCCTGCACGAAAACATGATTCCCGGATCGCTCTACGTTCCGCCAGCAATGCAGTTTCTCGGCGATTTCACCTTGTCTGAAGTAGCGCGATCGCAAATTAGAGCGATAGTTCATCAAGAGCCGATCCCGAACACCGAAGAAGCTTGGGAACGTGCCGAATATTTGAAAACCGCAGAAGAGTTTCGATTGTTGTATGTTGCAATGACACGCGCGAAACGATTATTGTGGATGTCTGCTGCAAAACAGGCTCCGTTTAGCTGGAATAAGCCGGAGAATTTAGACGATCGTAAACCTTGCCCGGTGATTCCCGCCTTAAAGCAACAGTTTCCGCTCTCTGTAATCGGTGAATCAGATGATGATGATGACGTAGACTTTTAGAGAAGATTGTCAGCCGAGATGTCTGAGCTAGTCCGACAACCATCCGAACAACTCCCCGACTGTTAGCTGAACATTGCTTGCAAACGATGGCACGGGTAAAGATTGCTCTGGAATATCAAAAAATCGAATGGTGCGATCGGAAAAATAAATAAACACAACTTCTTCTTCGGGATCAATCAACCAACCCATTTGAGTTTGATGATCAATACAGTGCAGAATGTTTTTGATCACTTTGGTTGGGCTTTGGTCTGGAGAGAGAATCTCGATCGTCCAATCCGGTGCAATTCTGAAGGCGTTCGCAACTTCACCGTTTTCATCACGAGGAATGCGATCCAAAGTAAACACAGCCACATCTGGAACTGTCGATCGTCCACCAAACGTACAACGTAGCTCTGGGAAGGCGCGACCCAATCGCTCCAGTTTCAATACCGTATTAATTGTGGGCGTGAGTTCTCCTTGAATGACACTGCGCTTTCCTTGAGGCATCGGCTTTTGAATAATTTGACCATCAACATATTCGCTTGCAGGCTTCGTTTCTGGAAGCTTTAGAAACTCTTCCAGCGTGATGGGTTTTGCAGGAGTCTGAACCATAAGCGCCACCAGGAAATCAGAACTCTACACTAACATTTCGATCGATCTCTTCCAGCTAGGCAGACTGAAACCAGCCCACCTAGCTAGATTCGATTTAGTTCAAGATGCCGTCCTTTTTCGCCATTGTGGTCATCAAATCAATGACTCGATTCGAGTAGCCCCATTCATTGTCGTACCAAGACACGACCTTAAAGAAATTTGAATTCAGTTCGATTCCTGCGCCTGCATCGAAAATACTCGATCGACGATCGCCCTGAAAATCAGTCGAAACCACTTCCTCATCGGTGTAGCCCAAAACGCCCTTAAGCGTTGTTTCTGAAGCTTCTTTCATCGCCGCACAAATTTCTTTGTAGCTCGTCGGTTTCTCGGTTTTGAAGGTCAGATCTATGACTGAGACATCGGGAGTCGGCACACGAAATGCCATTCCGGTAAGCTTTCCTTTCAGTTCTGGAAGTACTAACGTAACCGCTTTGGCAGCTCCGGTTGCAGCAGGAATAATGTTCTGAGCCGCTCCGCGTCCACCGCGCCAGTCTTTTATGCTTGGGCCGTCCACAGTCGGCTGGGTTGCAGTCATTGCGTGAACGGTCGTCATCAAACCTTCAGCTAAACCGAAATGATCGTTCAACACTTTCGCGATGGGAGCAAGACAGTTGGTGGTGCAGCTTGCATTAGATACGATCGTATGTTTTTCGGGATCATACGAATCGTGATTCACGCCCATCAGCAGAGTTTTAACTCGCTCTGGATCTTTAGTCGGTGCAGAAATGATCACGCGCTTTGCGCCCGCTTTGACATGATTTGAAGCGCTTTCAAAGTCGGTAAACAATCCGGTCGATTCGACAATGTAATCTGCTCCGAGGTTGCCCCAGGGTAAATCAGCCGGGTTCCGCATCGCAAAACAAGGAATGAATCGACCATTGATCACGATGCCATCAGGTTTAGCTTCGATCGTGCCCGGATAGATACCGTGTGTTGAATCGTATTTGAGCAGATAGGCTAAATTATCAGGCGGAACGAGATCATTAATGCCGACAACTTCAATATTGGAATCATCAAGCGCCGCACGAAACACAAGGCGACCGATTCGCCCGAAACCATTGATCCCTATTTTCACAGTAGCCATTGGAAGAACTCCAAAGAAGGACGAAGAATAAAGCGTGAGAGGAGAGCCAGACTTCAAGATTTTTGATGTTCAATCACGCTATCGCATTTACTTAATGACCTCGATAGATGTAATCTTTTCATCACGGTTGAGCTAATTTGTTAACGAATGCTCACTTTACGATTGCAGAAATTTCAATCGTAAAGTGAGCCAACTTTTTAAGCCTACCAAGAATTAATTCGATTAATGATCAGTGACTTCAGATCGCGCAGTTGTTTCATCCAAAATTTTGGATGAAACAACTGCGCGATCGAGTTTAATAACTTAGTCTGCCTATTGGTGTTGATTCATGAGTTTTACGATTCAAAATGTCTTGATCTCAGAAGGTGAAGGGTACAGAACGGTGGATGTGCAGATCCAAGACGATCGCATTCTTGCCATTGCGCCGAACTTAGAAGTGATTGGAACTGCGATCGATGGCACAAACAAGCTGTTATTGCCTGGATTCGTCAATGCACATACACATTCTTCTGAAATGTGGCAGCGCGGGATCATTCCACCTGTGCCGCTTGAATTGTGGATTGCAGAACTCTATGAGTTTACGCCGCTCGATCCAGAGCAAGCTTATTTGAGCGCGGTTGGGACTGCGATCGAAACCTTGCTCACAGGTGGAACGACGGTTGTTGATCATTTAGTATTGATTCCAGGGAAGGAGATTGAGACGATCGAGGCTGCATATCGCGGATATCGAGATGTAGGAATTCGAGCTTTTCTTGCACCCTTGATTCAGGATGAAGCTTTGAGTGCGGGCATTCCGACAGGCGGCGATGAAGTGAACCACGGGGACTATGTACGACCCACGCAAGCCACTCTTGATCTGCTTCAAGAAGCCATAAATCAGTTTCATCGCCCAGATGAAAGAGTTGAAATCATGGTTGCACCCACAGGAATTCAGCTTTGTTCTGATGCGTTGTTTGAGGGCTGCATTGAACTAAGCGATCGATACAATCTAAATCGTCATGCTCACTTACTTGAAACCAAGGCACAGAAACTACTGGCTGAAGAAAAGTATGGCTGTAGTGCAGTGCAGCATCTCAAAGAGATTGGATGGCTCAGTGAGAAAACCTCTTTGGCGCATTGTGTTTGGCTTGATGACAGCGACATTCAAATCATGGCGGAAACACGATCGACAGTCGTTCACAATCCATTAAGTAACTTGCGGTTAGGAAGTGGAATTGCTCCGATTTTGAAGTACCGCCAAGCGGGTGTGAATGTTGCATTTGGCTGTGATGGGTCTGCAAGTAATGATTCTCAAGATTTGCTTGAAGCAATTAAGATCGGATCGATTCTGCATTCCGTAACAGACTTTGATTATCATCACTGGATCACGCCGCGACAGTCGGTAGAAATGGCATCTCTAGGAGGTGCAACAGGTTTGAATCGTGCAGATCAGTTCGGCTCTTTAACGGTAGGAAAGAAAGCTGATTTGGTGATGTATGATTTGAAATCGTTGTCTATGCTGCCGCGAACTGATCCGATTGGTTTACTGATTCTCGGTCGCCCTGTCAATGTTGTAAGTCATGCTTGGGTGAACGGGAAGCAAGTCATTTCAGAGCATGAAATCTGCAATGTGAACGTGGATGATTTGAAGGAGAAACTATTCGATCGAAGCGAGTGGACTCCGAAACGTAAATCGATCGCAGTTGCCGAAACAGAAGCGCGATATCGATCGGTGATGGGACTTCCAGGAACAACAATCGGCTATTCGTAATCGCCTTTACCGTCGGGCGATTTTCAGCCAGGAGAAAAGTTGCTGTGTGGTCAGGTTCAGATCGACACCTTCGATTACCGGAAGTTGTCGATCGACTCTGTAGACATCCGGTTCTTGTTGGGGCATAAAGCTTAGAACCGAGTAATCATCGGGATCAAGCATCCATCCCAATCGACTTCCGTGGCGCAAACAATGCAGAATGTTGTCAATAACACGAGTTGCATTTTGATCGGGTGAAAGGATCTCAATCGTCCAGTCTGGCGGCTGCATGAAATTATCTTCTGGTTCGCCTGCTGAGTTGACCGGAATCCGGTTCCATTCTACAACTGCAATGTCAGGAACAATCGATCGACCTCCAAACGTACAGCGCAACTCTGGTAATGCTGTGTAGTCCTTGCTGTGAGCATCAATCTCAGAGAGCAATCGCTTTTGTAGAATGGAATGTCGGGTTTTTGGCATGGGTTTTTGGATTGCAGCACCATCGATAAATTCCCACGCAGGAGACTCTTCCAAAGCTGGAAGGGACAAAAAATTCTCAAGTGTCAGAACTTGAAGTGGAGAAAGTGTCATTGCTCAATCACAGTGAAAATCACGGGCTGATGCACTCTAATATTAATCCTAATGAAACTTTCGCGCTAAAATTTAGAATCTCAAAATTCTGATCCACCCGTCCCGAATTTTGAGATTCTCTATACCGCAACCCGGATCATTGTCCCCACACTACAACTCCTATGCCAACTCCAGCAATTGATCTCGCGAATCGGCTCGATCGCTATTACGAAGAAGTTCGATCGATTATTCTGAGCCGCCAGAATCCGATTTCTGGACTACTTCCCGCAAGTACAGCGGTCAATGCTCACGGTGACTATACCGATGCTTGGGTGCGAGACAATGTATATAGCATTCTGGCGGTATGGGGATTAGCTTTAGCGTATCGGAAACTCGATGACGATCGCGGACGCACCTATGAGCTAGAACATAGCGTCGTGAAGCTGATGCGCGGATTGTTGTTTTCGATGATGCAACAAGCGCAGAAAGTTGAGAAATTCAAAGAGAGCCAGAATCCGTTAGAAGCACTGCACGCAAAATACGACACAGCAACCGGATCAACAGTGGTTGGTGATGACGAATGGGGACATTTGCAGTTAGATGCAACTTCGGTGTTTCTGTTGATGTTGGCGCAGATGACCGCTTCGGGATTGTCGATCGTTTACACCTGCGATGAGGTGAACTTTGTTCAGAACTTGGTTTACTACATTGGTCGAACTTACCGTACTCCTGATTATGGAATTTGGGAACGTGGTAATAAGATCAATCACGGTAATCCAGAATTGAATGGTAGCTCTGTAGGGATGGCAAAGGCTGCACTGGAAGCGATGAACGGGTTAAACCTATTTGGGACGCAAGGCGGGCAGAATTCTGTCATTCACGTCCTACCGGATGAGATTGCTCGCTGTCGGACAACATTAGAATCATTGTTACCACGGGAATCAAGTTCTAAGGAAGTCGATGCTGCATTGTTAAGCGCGATCGGGTTTCCTGCCTTTGCGGTGGAAGATGTGGAACTAGTCGATCGAACTCGCAATAAAATTATCGATTTGCTGCAAGGTCGCTACGGCTGTAAGCGATTTCTCCGCGATGGACATCAAACTACGATCGAAGACACGACACGATTGCACTATGAGCCGTTTGAACTCAAGCAGTTTGAACATATCGAATGTGAATGGCCGTTGTTCTTCACCTATCTTGCATTAGATGGCATCTTTAGAGGCGATCGGACTCAAGCACAGAACTATCTCGATCGCTTAGATGCCATCACAGTTGAACGGGACGGAGTTAAGCTACTCCCAGAACTGTATATTGTTCCAGAATCTTCGATCGAGGCAGAGAAAGCGAAGCCTCATAGCCAAATTCGTATTCCAAACGAAAACGTTCCGCTTGTTTGGGCGCAAAGTTTGTACATCGTTGCGAAGATGCTGCATGAAGGATTAATTTCCGTTGGAGATATCGATCCGTGTGGACGTTATTTACGCAGAGGACAACGCCGAAAAGCAACAATTCAGATCGCGCTGTTAGCAGAAAGCGAAACGCTACAGGTCAAGCTAGAAGCGAACAACGTAACAACACAAACGCTGAAACAAGTTGAACCGATTCAAGTCCGTCACGCGCGAGAACTCGCTGCCGCTTATACCCAAGTTGGACACAACGAAAAACTGTCGCTGACTGGACGATCTCAGCGGAGAATGCGGAGTCTGACGACTGCGCGGGTTTACAAGATCAAAGGAGATACGATCGTATTTCTGCCTTCTTTTCTTGAACCCGAACGGTTTTATATGACGCTGGACTATCACTTTTTAGTGTCTAACATTAAAAGTGAACTAGCGTACATTCATCGCCATTGGCAGCAAGTAGGCCGCCCGATCGTGACGTTGATGCTCACTAAAGAAATGTTTGAGCTAGGTCGAGAAGCCTTGTTAGATTTGGTTCAAGAACTACAGGCGGGACGATGCGGAGAAATTCCAGTGCAATTGGGACAGCTTAAACAGTTTGTGCGAACGGCTGGAACTGAGCGAATCGATTCGCTGCACGACTTTAAGTTTGAGTCTCGATCAGTGGCTCAAGCGGGTGTTTCTCGCTATCATTTGGCGTTTGATCCCGATCGTACTCTTCCGCTGAGTGTTTCACAGGAATTTAAGCTGGAATATGAAACAGATATTCAAGTGATGTTAGAGAATCTAAGATTGTCACAGAACCTTTATGAGCAAGTTGAACTCTTAGGAACATTAGTTCGACTTGAGGGACTAGACTTTGAAACCGGACTATCGGGAGCAAGTTCACCGACCACTGTTCGAGATTTGCTGAATGAACTGTACGCAAAAGCAACTAACGGGGACTCGACTGGATCACCTTATTGGAGCTTGCTGCGGCGTTGTGCAGGGTTGCTGGATAAAGTCGATGTCGGTTTGTCTGATGCGGTGACAGATATCTTAGTGAGGCAGAAGCAGATTGCGATCGGGCGTGCGTACAGCGAAGATTCTCTCATCATGCAGCCGTTACCACACACCGAAGTATTGGAAAAGATTCGGGAGTTCTGTCGAGAAGATATTCGCGATCGCGTTCTTACTCAGGAAGTGATCATCTATCTCAGTTCGTTGATCAAAGGAGAACCAGATCTATTCAAAGGACTGCTAACGTTGCGAGTTGGATATTTGATCTTACTAATCACAACTGATTTAGCGCGTGAGTTGAATCTTACTCAGGACGAAGCTTATGAGAAGTTGATGAGCCTAAGCCCGTTTGAGATTAGAACGCGACTTCGTGAGATTGTTCTGGGATATGCAGACCTAAATAAAGCATTGTTCAAGCAAGAATCGCTGAAGGTCAAACTACCGAATCAAGAGATTGATTGGGTCATTCTGATCGATAAAGCGGAGGTCGAACCTTCGACACAAGATTGGTGGCGCAAACGTCAGCTAGATGGCGCACTCAATCGCGTTCCGAAAGACTTCTATCCGAGCGTTTGGAAGCTGTTACATCATTGCAAAGGATTAGTGATCGGTGACAAATTAGAGCGGCGAAATCGGCTCGAAAGTGAATTCCTCACCACAGAGATGACTGCAGGCGAAAAGAACTTTGCGCTAAAAATTGAGCATCTGCTCAACAAAATGCAAGCCCCCGAATATCGGCAAGTGAATGTCGAAGCATTGATGGAATTGAACGCGATCGCAGAACGAAACCCAGAATTCAAAGTTGAAGAATACATTGTGCTGGATGTGTTAGTCGGTCATGCGGTGCGGTTAGCATGGCTCGATCAGCATCCAGAACATCGCGATCGCTACGATGAGTTTAAGAGTTCTGCTTGGCGATCGTTCTACGAAACTTCGCCATATGACTGTGCGAGCTATGTGGCGAAGGCGATGCAGTTCTTGACGCAGCTAGGGGAGGTTAGCGCATCGAATTGAACACGAGGACGAATTCCCATCTGATGTTTTAATCCCAAACGGCTACTAAAACTATGTCTCGATCGAGTGCGTTACGCTACTATGTCTTCTCCCGATTGTTGATGGCTCCACTGATGCTGTGGCTGATTACCACGATCGTGTTTCTCCTACTCCGGGCAACTCCAGGTGATCCGGTTGATGCACTATTAGGCCCAAGAGCGCCCCAAGCCGTAAAAGATGAACTCCGCAATCAACTTGGACTGGGTAAACCTTTGTTTTTTCAATACTTGGATTACATGGGGTCGCTGTTGCGATTCGATTTGGGTAAGTCTTTGACTACTCAAGGACAATCAGTGTGGGAAATTATTGGTAAGTTCTTTCCCGCAACAGTCGAACTTACAATGGTGAGTTTAGCGATCGCGCTTGTTGTGGGTGTGACGGTCGGTGCAATTTCCGCCTCACGTCCCAATACTGCGATCGATGCGGGCGGACGACTGTTTGGAATTATTACTTATTCCATTCCAATGTTTTGGTTTGGCATGGTGTTGCAGCTTGTGTTTGCAGTTGGATTGAAATGGTTCCCGCTCGGAACAAGGTTTCCAGTGACGATCTCGGCTCCAGAAAACGTAACTGGACTTTATACGATCGATAGCCTGCTTGGCGGCAATTTGAATCAGTTCTTTATCACCCTTTACTATCTTGCGTTACCGTCGATTACGCTTGGAGTCCTGATCAGTGGCATCTTTGAACGAATTGTCCGCGTCAATCTTAGACAAACCTTGCAAGCTGAATATGTCGAAGCCGCACGCGCAAGAGGAATCCCAGAATCGAAGATCCTAATCAATCACGCTTTGAAAAATGCCATGATTCCAGTGATCACAATTCTGGGACTCACTTTAGCTGCACTGCTAGGGGGAGCAATTCTGACAGAAGTAACGTTCTCTTGGCCCGGACTTGCAAATCGCTTATACCGAGCCATTTCACAACGGGACTATCCAACTGTTCAAGGAATTGTTATTTTCTTTGCTGCAATTGTTGCAATCGCGAGTATTGCGATCGACATAATTAATGCTTACATCGATCCGCGAATTCGCTATTAGCGAGGCGCACAAGCGACAGGCAGGGGTGCAGAAGCTTGAGGCGCACCGAGGTTATAGGCTGTGGGATAGGAGTTCTGGCGCTGTTGGAACGCATCCAGATTCATTTTCACTTCATGACCGGATGTTCCCGCAGGGCCATTGCTACGGTAGGCAACGGCTGCACTGCGATTGTTCCCATCAAACTGGCGATTCGGGGTTGCAGATTGCACGTTGCGATTGTTCCCATCAAACTGACGATTCGGGGTTGCAGATTGCACGTTGCGATTGTTGTTGTTGGTTGTCGAACCGATCGCTGTTTGATCGATAGGTTGTCCGAGCGTCGCTGAACTGGGGAATTGGTTCACGTTCGAGTTTGAGTTCGGCTCTGCAATTCCAGTTCTTGCGGTGTCGTAGCTAGAAGGTGAAGTTTGCGTATTGCTCGATTGTGAGTCGATCGGGCCACCTACACCGCCGCTTGTATAAGGCGCACAGTTATCAGAGGTGCTAGAAGGGGTTTGATTGTTCAATACACCTGAGCGATTAACGTCTCCATTATTGACCACGCCTTGAGTCGGAAGCGCTTGAGCAAAGGCAGGTAACGTCATCAATGCCGCAGTTCCAGTTGCACTCAAAACGGCGAGAGA
This sequence comes from Phormidium tanganyikae FI6-MK23, assembly GCA_019359175.1. Classification (GTDB taxonomy): domain Bacteria; phylum Cyanobacteriota; class Cyanobacteriia; order Leptolyngbyales; family Leptolyngbyaceae; genus Leptolyngbya; species Leptolyngbya tanganyikae. Next base: position 543 of record JAHHHU010000028.1, on the reverse strand, counting down.
GCGTTGCACAAAGTTGATACGATCGTGAGAATTCATAGTTTTCCTCAAAAGACAAAAAGTAAATGACGTTAGAAAATCTGTGTTTTCCAATACGCTTTTACTGTAAAAAAGAAAACGATCGATGTTCTCTGCCTTTCGGAGTTAATCGTGCTCTGTCAACAGTAGGAAACGATTGGGCGATCGTATGGGAGCATCGCAAATGTGCAAGTTTGAATGAGATCGCCTAGAGTAAAGTGACTCTGATTGAGGCAGAAAGCGCATGACTCCAGAGCAACAAGCACGGTTCAAAGCTTGCATCCGAGAAGCAACCAGCCTCCTTCCTGTATGCAGCGAGAGGAGATGCAAACGCTCGAAGACATTGAGCGCGTGGTGCGGCAGCAGGTATTGAGTGAAGTTGCACCGGAAATCGGGCATTCTTTATCGAGCAGGTCACGCACACCGTCCGGGGTCGGATTCGGAGCCTCAAAAGCTGCATTGGCGAGTTAACGATACATCAGCAGCAAGCTGAGCGACTGGGAATGGAACGATATACGCGCTTTGACT
>JAHHHU010000027.1 GCA_019359175.1 Phormidium tanganyikae FI6-MK23 | reverse complement strand
CCACGTTTCACCGCAGCAATTGCTTTGGAGCGCATATCTTCGCTGTAGGGGGCAGCCATAGCCATGCTTCACAACACTACCCCTCTAATATACGTCCTAATACGCTTTGGTAGCGCTATAGAAGTTTGGTGGTTTGTCGCTGTCCCTGATCCGTAATGCCCGTTCCACTAATGCAAGTCGGTAATCTTCCAGAGATTGAGACATAAGGGCTATCCCACTGATGGGTCATAGGACAAATCAAGCACTTGCCCGCTTGGAAGTTGGGTTGGAAGCAATTTCCATCAGCCCGCCCGTTGATGTCTTGCCCATTGCACGATTCACCAAATCCATCAAAGCGTAGGCACGTTTGCTCAAGAAGGATTCAAAGTCATCTGCTCGTAGAGTTTCTGGTTCAATCAAATGCGATCTGAGGATTTCGTCCATCCGCCGCCGACTGATACCTTCTGCTTCTAATACCCGCAAATACTGGCTTGGAGCCTTTCCACCAATTTTCTGGTTCGATAATCGGGACAGGGGTGTCAGGTTCACCAGGCTGTTGTATCGGTCTTTATCAATCCCCTGCTTTTTGCAGTACGCCACAGGAAAAATGTGGTGACTGTTGATCGGGTCATTGAATAGATTAATCTCGGCTAATGCCTCACCAGCAGCAAAGTCGATCGCCCCATTTTTCCGTAGCAAAGCATTGATAGCTTTATAAACTGCTCCATGCCGCCGCCGCACAAGCAGGAGTCGTTCAGCCTGCAAATGCGCCATTTGGACGGTGTTTGGTAGTTCTCCACCCCCGTTTAACCAGATAGGAACTTCTACCATATCCCGTGAGGCACGACGTTCGTGCCAGGAGGTATATAGAGCCGCGCAACTCCCGCACCAGAACCACTCCAGCTTTGCCCGCACCCGATCCTGCGGGTAACCTACGACCGCCAGGATTGCCGCAAGAGCAACCAACTGAATTTGGTATGGCAAATTTTCAGCCGTCTGGATTTTTTGTCCATACAAAAACCGTGCTGCTTCCTCGTAGCCTACAACGACTTGATCAGCGTACTTCTGGTAGTCTGCCAGCGACAGATCTAACACTTCCTCCCGGCTACAAGCGACTGCGGGTAGTTGTTGGGTAGGGGTGCCTGCTGCGATCGCCTGTTGGCGTTGATGGTAAGTAGCGACCAGCGCCACGCAAGCAATGTAATCAGTCTCTTTTACGGTCTGTAAGACTCGATGCTGCTTGAGACGTTCCTCCCGCTTCGCCCAGTCATCTCGGAGCGAAAAGTCCTGACTGGCAAAACAAGCGGTTGCCAAATCAAAGAAGTTGAGTTGCTCTGATTGAGTGTTGACCTTTTCAAACACGCGGCAGATTGCAGTTTTTGGCAGTCCTGGCTTGAGGCGAATCACTGGCACCTGAAAATGCTCAAATCGCTTCATCACCTCCCGCTCAAAACGATCCAGAAGTTCCAGCTTGACGGGATCGTACTGCCAGTATTTGGAATAACCCTGCCGCCAAGCGGCATAGCTAAACACCTGAGCCAGGGGAAATAATCCCAGTTCGTATTCCTGCTCTGGAGAGGAACAGTTGATGGCAGGATGTCCTACAAAGCCAGGACGAATCCGACGGTTATTGAAGCCCAGAATAGACTGTCCCGCTCAACATCGGGATCGAGCGCTTTTTGAATGTCAACGTAATACCAGCGATCGCTCATTTTGTCGTTCCGGCGGCTCTGCACTCTTACAGGACGATTGGAGAACAAACACATAAAGAGCGTGGTACACCGCTGTTGCCCATCCAGAATAAGCTCGGTAGGAATTGGAACTTGCTCCAACTGCACTCCTTCAACCAACCGAGGACAAACCTTCCAGGAACCATTGCTCACTTCTTGCAACAAGATGCCACCGATCGGCCATCCTTGACTGACGCTTGCAAGTAAATCAATCACCAAGTCATCGTGCCAACAGAAACTGCGCTGAAGATCAGGAAGTTGAATAAAGCCCTGTTGGATCTTCAGCAACAGATCTGGTAAGGCTTCCTTCGATAAATCAAACGCTGAAATAGGTGTGTTCATGGTCGCCATGTGGAAATGGGTAGAACTCGATGTTGGCAACAATAGATCCTGGAATTGAAGTAGATCAAGCGTTCTGCCTAAATTCCTATCATTTGATAGGAACAACCAAACACATCAAGGTTGCTTTGGAGGATAAAGAATCGCTCGTAATCGTGGAGGTAGAGGACATATCACATCCCAAATGTCAGGCGGAATCTCCTGATAATGGTGGAGAAGAAAATAAAACTCTCCCAATCGACGACTGTAGACTTCCTTTAACGCATGAGGTTGTCGGTTCTGGGTCATCCATCGAGTCATCGTTGGGATACTACACCCCGCAATCATGGCAAGTTGTTCGTAATTGAAGTCATACTCCTGGTAAAGCTGCTCTGGGCTAACGCCCGGCAGTTGGCAGTTGACATAGAGACGGAAGAGCGGTCGCTCCACATCCCCTAAAGGCTTTTGATCTCCAGGATGGCTCATGGATCAGCCTCCTCGTGATCGTTCAGGTGGAGAAGAGATCAACTCCAAATCCTCCTCACCGACCCAATCCACTGCAACCCACTGCCTTGACGGACTATCAACATCAAGCAGCAGCAGGTATAACCATGACCATTCAGACGATGAGTGATCGTCGTTGGTCGGAATATAAACGTGACCAATAATCGTCCCCCAATCAGTATTTGGGTTGGGTATCCATCGACACCGACTTCCCAAACTAAACTTAGATGCAGAAGCCATCTTTGGAAACTTAGCCGGAAGCTTGCAAGAGTTGAACTCTGAAAATTGCAGCACAGTCAGATTGAAGACAGGCAAATCAACACCCCTTGTCTGCTGATCTGGGTTGTCGTTTGAGCAATCTTCAAGTCTCTCCATAACAGGTGATAGTGATTCGCAAGATTTTTGCCTGAAGCTGGCTTAATTACCCCATTTTTTGATCAAAAAATGGGGTAATTACTCCCTCAATAACCACAGTAAAATGATCTATCCACAGCAACAAGAAAGACTTGCCAATTGGCAAGTCTTTCTTGTTGCTTCCGATGTTTTTTGATGTACATTTCACGGAGGGTTTGAAGATACTCCGGCTCAGTTTCGATCGTCGTCCAGATATGGTGAGCAAGCGCAAGCTTCTGCTTGTGCTTCTCAGAAGGGAATCTACGATGCTCTCCCTGCGAGAACCAGTGGTTCACCGTCGTCAGTGAACAGTCGCAGATGTAAGCCACTTCCTCCCTTGTCACATCCCAGTGTTTCAGAAACCCATCGAGTTCCATGCTGTCATCTTCTATTGGCTGGAGGTACGCTTCTAACGCAGTCCAGTGTCTACGAGCCGGGGTCTGTGGAGCAATAGCCATTGTCATCCTGTTTGCCATAGTGACAAGTTAAAATCATTATAAGCTGGCAATTTCCACTGTGGTTATTAGTTACCGGAACTAAACAGCACTGGAATTTGAAATAGAAAATTGGAAAAACTCTTGACTGAATATAGTAAATGTGTACCATAGATGCTTTGGCATGCTATTCACGATCGCTGAGTTAGGAAGAATAAACAATTCTCCGTCTAGAAATAACTCCTGAGAGCTGCCTCACATACATCTAGGAATCACAGGGTTACGCATTATGAGCACGATTACATATCCTTTTCGTCTGGATGCATTAGGAGAAACGCCTAAAGCCAGGGAGGAAGTGAGACGCTATTTCTGGGAACTGATGATTCAGCAGCATACGCCACTGATCAATCAGCTAAATCTTTTGGTAGCTCAGCATCCCAGCTTTCCTGATTGGCAAAGTAATAACGCAGTAAATGCTGATGATCTAAAGCGGCTATGGAGATCGCTTGAGAAACAACCTCAGTTTGAGGGCATGCCTGAGCGTGCTTTTGTTTCGACACGGTTAGTTACAAATAACACGTATGAATCCTGGCTAGCTCTACAAGCAAAGCGTCAGGAGGACTTAAATAAACTCCTTCATTCCGTTGAAGTTCTGAAAACAGATGGTGAGTTGATAGCGATCAGTGGTTGTGACCTGGATGTAATACGTAATAGGGCGAAAGAAGCTTTGAGCGAAGTGAATGCCCAAATTTCCAAGGAGAGTAAGAAGAAAAAAAGTAAGAAAGCGATCGAGGGGGGAATCTATAAAATCCTGTATGCCAAACACCGTACAACAGAAGATTTACTTGAGAAGTGTGCGGTTGCATACCTGATCAAAAACAGATTTGAAATCAAAAGTGATGAAACCGAAAAGGATATCAAAAAACTGAGCGATCGCATTCATAGCAAGAAAAAAGAAATCGAGATCCTCCAGAAACAATTGCAAAGCTGCCTGCCCAAGGGACGCCCGTGGGTGGGCAAGGACATTCTGGATGAAGTTGCATCAATTGGTGTCATAGAAGATGAAACTGAGTGGAATTCAATAGAATCAGCATTACTCAAGAAGCAAACTTTCATGCCCCATCCAATTCTGTTTGAAAGTAGTGATGACTTCATCTGGGCTGAACCTGCAAGATTTCAGATAGAAGATTTACAGGCAGAAGAAGAGAACTCTAGGGATACTGAGATTGAGGAGTTAAAAGCCAAGAATTTGCAAGCTGAGAAAGAGAGTTCCAACACCGAACCTCGAAAGCGAGTCTGCGTCTGTTTCAAATTCAAAAGCTTTGACGAGAAATATGCTTTTGAAGTCGCTGGTGATTACCGTCATATTCATGCTGTTTGGCAGGCTCTAAGAGAGCACAAGAAGTATGACGGTAATACAGACGAAAATACGTCCGCTGTATTTTTGGTGCGATCGGCAACGTTGATTTGGAGGGAGTACAAGAAAAACGAAAATAGAATTGTACGCCGCCGAAAAGCTGCAAAGAAGCGAGCAAAGCGCGAAGGACTGGTCGCTAGCACTGAGTCTGATAGTTCACTCGCTCCGGAGTTCTATGACCCAGAATTTCCCTGGAACCGGTATCAGCTATTCTTACATTGCATCACAGAAACCCGGTATTTAAGTAAAGAGGGAACCGAAATTGCCATTGAAAAGCAAAAGAAATCCACTGCTAAATCACTTCAAACTTTAGAGAAGAATATTGCTGAGTTAGAAGAGAAGGGTAAATCAACGAAAACCCGTAAGGATCGCTCCAGTCGTCAATCTGGAACTCTGAGACGACTGGAGAGTTATGACAATAACTATGAGCGGCCCAGTAAACCCCTCTACGCTGGACAACCTCGTATTGTTACTGGTATTGTAAAGCCGATCTACGTAAGGACTCTGGCGATTCCTTAGTCCATAAATCTTGGACTACACATCGGGAATCCTGCCTATCGAGCAGAAGTCCAAAACTTTTCTCAATCATAAAAATCCTGCTGCATATAGCTTTTAGCCGTTGCGTAGTCCAGTCCAAAAGTCATGGACTAAAACTGAACGCTTTGGACTACAAAGGATTAAACTCTCAAAGAAGGAATCCTAGGTAGTCAGACTTTGCCACTATCTAGGATTATCAGTTCAGCTTATCAATCGATTTAACTACGAACCTTAACATCGCAACCGAACTCGGCTCCAACTCAAGCTGAGACGGACATGCTTCACAAGGCAGAATTTATTATTTGTGATGAGTCCATTTAACGACGAATCCACTGAATGTAGGTCTGCTCAGTGCGGTATGGGTAGTGTTTCACTCATAGCAAGTCAGAGACTTGTTCGAGCAGTTTTCTTGGTCGTAGCTCCATCGTGGCGATTCCTAACGCTGTAAGTCTGTCATTCGGGATCTTAGGCACAGCTACAGGTTCTCTCTTGGAAGAAATACTGAAGATTTCCGTCTAAGATCCCTGTCGAGGGGTATTATGCGGAAATTGTGTTGGGCTAAATCACTCGATTCGGACTTAGACAGAAAGATTCGGGCTAAGTGCCTCAAACGGGGATCTTAGGCAGAAACTTTCAATCCAAATAATAGTTAGGTGGCTGCGCGCGGTTTTGCCGGATGTGCGATACTTCTTTTATGCGTGAAACAAGGCACTGTAAGTGGTTGACGCCAAAGATAACAACAGAAATGAAGTCTTGGCTTCGTATTAAAACAACTATTGAGGAACTCGAAGCTGAAGTGTGGCAGGGGAAGAACAAGAAGTTGAGGGGCAAACCGATGCTTGTCCAATCTGAACGGTGGGAAAAATTCAAAGCTGGAACACAAGAAAACGATGAGATATGGAAATTCTCTAGCCCAGGGGAGATGTGGAAAAACTTATGCGGCATGGCTGGCATTGCACTTGTTTCCGGTGGCGAAGTAGTGGACAATTATGAAAGGTTTCATAATTGAGGCTCCGTTACATAGCTCGAAACGAACAAACAGCCACCTAACAAGGCGCTGCACCCGACCGCCTACAGCTTCGTTCGTCGTTCCTCCTCATTGCGCTTCCGGCGGCGGGTGAGCTTGGTGTTATACGTAACCGATACGCCGATTGAGTCCGTTGAGATTGTCTGGTTGCGATCGCACTTTTGAAGGGGCAGTATGCAGTAGGGAGTGTGGAGGTTAAGATTTTGCGGTCATGAATATTCAACGTAGAGCATTTAAGATGATCTATTATAGCAATCCTAAATGATTCATGAATTTTGGGATCCCATTTCAATCCTGGAATGCTTATCGGTCAACGGTTTCGGTCGTTAGATTTTTTACAAATGATTTAGGACTGCTATATAAGTCTGATCACAAGTTCGCAACACCAAAGAGCGAGAATAGGAGTTTCAAATATGGCTTTAGATCAACTCGAGGCATTTTTAAAGAAAATGCAGTCTGAACCTGCACTTAAAAATGAGGTGCTTGCTTCATCAACAGCAGATGAAGTTGCACAAATAGCACTAAAGCTTGGTTTTGAATTTTCAGGTGATGAATTATTGAGAATGTCAGGTAAGAAAGTTGGCAGGGTTACTGTTAAAAGAAAGGATCTTCCTGGAGAGTACTGGGGGAATTGAGCGATCGTCCCAACGGCTCCAACAATCGCTTTGGCAACATCCAGGGAGGCATCAAACTGTTTTTTTGTTGCTTCTGTCGGCTGCTGTTGCAGCTTTTCCCAATCTCGCGACACTTGAAACACCCACGAAGACACCCATAGGCTTAGGGAGATGAAGAGACTCACTCCTACCATCCAGTAGAAGAACGAAGGGCGAAGCTTAACAGGTTTCAGTTTTTTCAAGAGGGAAGGCATCACCTCCGATTTGAAGTCAGAAGTGCGATCGCACTTCTGAGATCAGTTTCTCCGTTTCAAACGCGGCAACCTACGATCGCGGGCTTAAATCGTTTTGATACCCTGCCGCGCAACACCTGAGATGGAATCACCAACTGCCCAACGCCTCAATAATCTCGTAGTCACTCTGCGCGGTTGGCTGCGGTGCTGTCGATTGCTCCGGTTCCGTGAAGGTGATCCGACCGCCGGGAATCTTGACCAGTTGACCGCGATACTGAATGAAGACATCGTGCTTCGATAGATCAGTCTCGAAGCCGTGGGGCATTGGGAATTTCTTAGGGTCGATCGCTTTCTTTGTGGTCATTTTGTCGTTTCTCCAATGATTATGTGAAATTGCCCCTCTGAGGATGCCCGTATAGGCACGTTTAAGGATAGGCGCTTAGGATTAGCGCGTTTAGGTAGGCTAACGCGCGTTACGGTTCTGGCGGGTATGCTTTGCCGTGTTTGTGCAGTTCTTGAATGAGTTTGTTTTGCATCTGCAATTCCAAGACGACCAACCGGAACCCATGCCGCATTAGCGATGCCTCGTCGGTTAGACGTTGGCGCGCGATCAACTTCAGCAACGCGCGATCCTCTACCGAAAATCGTACCGATACCAGTTCAGTCTTAGGGGAAGTCATGGGCAAGAGAAGTAGGGGTACCCTTCTACCGTGTCCGCTATGCGAGGACGATCGCTGATGCCCTCCCCTCGATTTGTCGATCGTTATTTCTTCGCATCCTGTAGATCCGCCCACAGTCCCCATGCCACTAGCCCAAGCCTCGGCAGAAGGAGGAGCCAAGCGGAGATCGACATGGAAGCGATTTAGAAAACATGGCGAACTAGCGTTTTGTATCATAGTTTGATACCGTAGTCATGGCTTTTTAAAGGATCTAGAACCCCATTAAAAAACTGTGACTACCGTATCGTAGGATACAAAACGCTAGCCTGTTCTTTTATTCGGTTTTCGGCTCCTTGCTCACATCCTGCTCACAGCTTCAATGAGAGTGTTGGAACCCAAGGCGGCACCCAGATTCGAACTGGGGGTGGAGGTTTTGCAGACCTCTGCCTTACCACTTGGCGATGCCGCCGAATTGCATCAACATCATTGTATCACTTTGTGCCGAATAAACGATCGCCTGCGTCTCCAAGTCCCGGAATGATATATCCGTGTTCGTCTAAGCCTTGATCGATCGCGGCTGCGTAAATTGGCACATCTGGATGCTGCTCTTGGAAATGAGTAATGCCTTCAGGAGCCGCCAAAATGCAGAGGAACTTAATCGATCGAGGATTCGTTTGCTTAAGGCGATCGACTGCCGCGATCGCAGAATTGCCCGTTGCCATCATCGGATCGACGACGAGCATATCGCGATCTTCAGTGTCGTCCGGGACTTTGAAATAATATTCGATCGGCACAAGGGAATTGGGTTCGCGATAAATGCCAACGTGCCCTACTCTAGCAGAAGGCATCAGTTGCAGAATGCCATCCAGAATTCCTTGTCCGGCTCTCATGATCGATACGACCACCAGTTTTTTGTCGGCTGCTAAAACCGGCGCTTCCATTTCTGCCATTGGTGTTTGAATGGTTTCAGAGCGCAGGGGTAAATCCCGTGTGACTTCGTAGGCGAGTAACATACTGATTTCGGTCATTAGCGATCGAAATTTTGCCGTACTGGTAGTTTGCCGTCGCATTAGGCTGAGTTTGTGCTGAATTAGGGGATGCTCGATAAGCGTTAAGTTTGCTGCCATAGTTAAAAAACGGTTCCGTCGCTAGAAATTTGAATCGGGGGAGTTCCACTTGGGCGGAGAGAGGCGGCGATTTTGCGCCCGGCAGTCCAGGTTCCGCCTTGAAGAACTTTGACGAGTGGGAGAGAGTCAGAGGTTAAATCGAGCTTGGTACGAATTGTGGCGGCTATCCGATCGAGTAAACAAACCGTAAGCGATCTCCATTCAACAATGAGTTCTGAATCTGGAGGATGGGGAATCCCTGCGAGTTGCGGATCTTTAAGCTGGAGCAGTCCGAGGTCAAGACATAAGCCGCCGTTACGATATTCGGGAAGTCCGGTCATTTGATCGAGATCAGTGATAGTCAATCCCAAATCTTGCAAGGGTTCGAGTAGGGAATAGGTAAGCCACTGTGAGAGCTTGTGAAACGGGACAAGCTGATCACCTGGTAATGCAGAATGATGCCACACATCTCCCAAGTTGATGTTGTCGATCGACAATCTTCCCGACCAGATTTCACCGAGTCCTTTTAGCACAGCATCCAGAACGACGATCGCAGAAAGCTTTCCTTGATCGGCATGACGAATTAGATGATCGATGAGGTTCCCAGGACGAGGCGCATCACCAAATAGATCGGGAGACCGTTCGATCGTATGTCCCAGTTTTTGAAGTAAGTGAGATCGTCCTTCCAGTCCAACTAATGGATTGTTGGGAGTCACTTGAAAGAAGGTTGCGATCGCTTCCGGTGTAATCTGCTTCAATCCTTCGGCATCAGTTTGATACGAATGCTTAGAGAAAGCTCCTTGGCAAAACGCGTCGAATGACGCGATCGCTAATCCCTCAGATCTTGTCCAGATCTGATCAGTTGAGGCTTCGTGATATTGCCAGCGATCGCCTGCTCCCGCATCTAATAAAACGCTAGGAATCACTAGATCAAATTTTGCTTTTGCTTGATCGATCGGGGATAGCGCCTTTAAAGCTTGTTCAAGCTGCTCGACACGCGGAATATTGCCCACTTCAAAATGTCGCCAACGGCTATGAAACGGAACATTCAAATCGGGATACTGTTCGTGAATCACAGCAATCACATAATCGGCAACTGAATCAAGCTGCGTCAGATCGAGGCGAAAATAGGCGAGTTTATCCGCTTGTGCAAGTTCAAACAGTTGATTGCAGCGATCGCGAATTGTCTTGGGCGATCGCAGATAGTCCACCAGATTAGTCACTCAGTCCCCGTCCTTTAATCTCGGCTAAGGCTTCCTCGGTCAGAACTTCGCTTTCAGTATAGTATCCGGCTGCTTTTTTCGCCTCGATTTCTACCATTGCATCAGCGGGAATGAGTTCTACTGGAATCGGAACGCGGGTGACAATTTCGATGCCCGATTGCGTGACCGCATCGTGTTTCATATCGCTCATGGAAATAAAGCGATCGATGCGGGTAATTCCTAACCAGTGCAGCACATCGGGCATGAGTTCTTGGAAACGCATATCCTGAACGCCTGCGACGCATTCGGTTCGTGCAAAGTAAGCATCTGCACGATCGCCGCCTTCTTGCCGTTTGCGGGCATTGTAGACGAGAAATTTCGTCACTTCACCGAGGGCGCGTCCTTCTTTGCGGAGGTAGACGATCACGCCTGCGCCCCCTTGTTGAGCGGTTTGGACACACTCTTCGATGCCGTGAACTAAGTAAGGACGACAGGTGCAAATATCAGACCCGAACACATCAGAGCCGTTACATTCATCGTGAACGCGAACCGTTAACGATCGATTCGGATCGGTAATCGCTTCGGGATCGCCTACGATGTAAACGGTAATGCCGCCGATCGGGGGAAGAAAGACTTTCAGATCCGGACGGGTCACGAGTTCGGGGAACATTCCACCTGTTTGCTCAAAAAATGTGTGGCGCAGTGTACTTTCTTCGACCCCCAGCCGTTTTGCAAGTCCAGGAAGAAACCAAACAGGCTCGATCGCGGCTTTCGTGACGACTAAATCGCCGCCCTTTTTCATAATTTCGCCATCTTCAACCAATCGCCCTTTGCTGACTGCATCTTGCAGTTCTGGCATATTGATGTGAGCTTTCGTAATTGCGATCGTCGGTTTGATGTCGTAGCCCTGCTCGTATAGATCGCGGTATACCTCGCCGACGACCGCGCCGAATGGGTCGATCGAAACAATTTTCTCAGGATCAGACCAGGCGGGATGGGTGTGAAGCAATGCGGCGGGAGCGGTATTCGTCAAATCTGCGCGATGATTGGCATCGAGTTTGCCGCTAGCCACTGCAAGAGCACGATACACCGCATAAGAGCCGGAGTGCGTTCCAATCACATTGCGGTGAGCGAGAGTTGTGAGCGTTCCGATGATTGCGCCGCGTTTGAGCGGATCGGCTTCGCCCCAATGAATGGCGATCGACTTCGAGAATTTAGCGGGATGGGATGTGAGAACGATCGGCTTTGAACGTTTGGGCTGGCTAACCATAGACACTCTCTCGCACCGAGTCAGGTTTTGAAACAACGATCGTAGCAAGAGTCTCGATCGATAGATAGTGTCTTAAGTGGCAAACCACAAAAATTTCTTGTAAATGAACTTATTTAACGCTAATCGGTTCGATATTCTGTAGCACTAAAGCTTCTGCATTCTATTAATCAAGTATCAATTGACCTGATGCTAACTGTTTCAGCTCCGCCCAACGGGTTTAACATCGAGCGGAGCCAGAATTATCGACTAACTTTGCGGCACTTTCGCAAACGTCAACGGTACATCTGACTTAATGCCTGGAGCATACACTTGCGCCACATAATCCGCGACCATGCGGTGAGTGTTAAACGCTGGGCAGTTCGTCTTAATCGAAGCCTTCATCATCTGAATCCAACCGTGGGGAATGCCATTTTCATCTTGCTCGTAGTAGAGCGGAATGATTTGGTTTTCCAGCAGGTCGTATAGCGAATCAGAATCGATCTTGTCTTGGAGTGCCTGATCGCTCGTGTGAGCATCTTCGCCGATCGCCCAACCATTGAGCGCTTTGCCGCTGGCATCGGTTAAGTAGCCTTCGCACCACCAGCCATCTAGAACGCTGCAATTGAGACCACCATTGAAGCAAACTTTCTGACCGCTGGTTCCTGAAGCTTCTAAAGGACGGCGAGGATTGTTCAGCCACACATCCACCCCTTGAACAAGCTTACGAGCCGTGTGCATATCGTAATCTTCGATAAATGCAACGCGATCGCGCACGTTCTGATGCGTCTTACACCATTCGATGATGCGCTGAATGATTCGCTTGCCTTCTTCGTCGGCAGGGTGAGCTTTACCGGAGAAAATAATCTGTACGGGATGCTCATCATTGCTGAAGATTTGCAATGCTTTTTCAACATTTCTTAGCAACAAATCACCGCGTTTGTAAGGGCTGAACCGACGAGCAAAGCCGATCGTTAAAATCTTCGAATCGAGTAGATGATCAACAGCTTCGATCGTACCCCACTCTTCCCCGCGATTTTGCCGCGAAGTTTTTACTTTCTGACGGGTATGCGCGACCAAACGTTCTTTCAAAATTTGATGCCGCCACCAGATTTCCTCGTCAGGTGCATTGTCAATTTTTGCCCAGGTTTGCGGGTCGAGAACTTTGGTTGTCCAGTCTTCTCCAAGATATTTGCGGTAGAGATCCGCCATCATTGCAGAAGTCCAGGTCGAAGCGTGAACGCCATTGGTGATGTAGCCGATCGGAACGTTATCTTCACTCTTTTCGGGATAGAGAACTGTCCACATTTTGCGTGAGACTTCTCCGTGAAGTTCGCTGACACCGTTTGCCGATCGACAAAGCCGCAATGCCAGCACCGTCATACCGAAGGGTTCCCAGGGATCGCCCAATCGACGTGCGCCGAGTGCGAGAAACTGTTCGCGCGACAGTCCCAACTGTCCCCAGTATTTTGCAAAGAATGAATCCATCAAATCGGCCGAGAACACATCATGACCTGCAGGAACAGGCGTATGAGTCGTAAACACACAGCGATCGCGGACTGGCTTTTCAATGTCGTAGAACGATTTACCCGTTTTCTCGATTTCTTGGCGACAGACTTCGAGCAGGCAGAATGCGGCGTGTCCTTCATTCAAGTGGTAAACCGATGGCTCAATTCCCACGGTCTTGAGTGCGCGAACGCCACCGATACCGAGAATGACTTCTTGAGCGATGCGGGTTTCTTGGTTGCCGCCGTATAAGTGACCTGTGAGCCAGCGATCGATGGGATCATTGTCTTCTCGATCGGTATCCATCAAGAACAAGCTGACTCGTCCGACTTGAGCCTTCCAAACTTGCACTTTGACTTGGCGATGCCGTACCAGCACTTCAAATACGAGCGGCTGTCCTTCTGCATCGGTCAACAATTGCAGCGGTAAGTGCTCAAACGGATTGTTGATGTAATAGTCTTCCTGCCAACCGCTCTGATTCAGTTTTTGACGGAAGTAGCCTTGGCGATAAAGCAAGCCCACTGCAACGAGCGGCACACCTAAATCTGAAGCGGACTTCAGGTGATCCCCAGCCAAAATCCCCAAACCGCCCGAATAGATTTGCAGCGATTCATGCAGTCCGAACTCTGCACAGAAATATGCGATCGGATGTTCTTTTGTAATCTGAGGCGCGATCCGGCTCGACCAAGTATCGGTTGAGTTCACATACTGATTGAACTGCTCCGACAGGCTCTCAAGCCGACTCATATAGTTTGGCTCAGATGCGAGCTGCGTTAAACGATCGAAGCTGATGGTTTCCAGCAGTACGATCGGATTATGTCCGCAGCGCTCCCATTCGTCGGGATTGATCGACTGAAACAGCGAAATCATATCCGGTGTCCAGCACCACCAATAGTTATAAGCAATCTCTGCTAAAGGCTTGAGGGCTTGAGGTAAACGCGCACTCAGTCTGTCAGCCGGATTGACAGTTGAAGTATAGGTCATAGGTCGAAAATCTCTTTGCTTTTCTTAAACAATGAACTCTGAAAGCTTGGGACGTTTTTGCAGCTTGTCTGATTCCCAAAAGTTCCGAATCCGTAGGTGTACAGAGCGTAACTTGGAGTTCAAGTTACGATCGATGGTTTTGGATTGTAGCCCCTTTTACATCAGACCTGTTCTATCGTTTTCTAGCACTATTTCACGATTCACAACGACGAATTACAGATTGTCTTCAGGCTCAGGGGAAGGTTGCGGAGGTTGACGTTCTAGATACAAATCTACAAAGTCCTCGGCTGCGGTTGTATTGATTTCTCGCAGGGCTTTGATCATTAGTGTGACGGCTTCGGCTAAGGGGTCACTGATCTCGTTGACCCACTGATGCACAGTCGATCGATTGATTCCCATCGTGACCGCCAAGCGATTTTGGCTGATCCCATAGGTGGATAGTACCTGTCTGAGTGCCTTTCCTGCTTTTCCCATGTCGAGATTTTGGCAAAGCCAACCGCGTTCGTAAATGGTCGTAGCTTGCAACATACGTGATTCACGTAGCTCACGATGACGAAATCGTTACTGCGCTTTGTTCCGAGGCAGGTGTGAAGAATCGTTGCGAGTTACAGACTGAGAACGGCGATCAGGGCATTTGCGATCGTGTCCATTTCGATGTTAGAAAGATTGCCAATTTGATTTATTAATCTTGTTTATAAAACTGGTCGGGTTTCAGATGTGGAAGTATTTCTAAAATCTGTTCGACTGTCATAGCCACATAAAACGCTTTAACTTCATTTTCGCGCTGATTGCCAAATTTGCGATAGTGGAGATCTCAAAGGACAGATCGAATGTAGATCTTTGGGATTACACGCTCATTTGACACTTGTATTGCAAAGGTTTTACTCGCTATGGTTTCTACGTTTCTCAGTTCGCCATCGGTTGACTTATCGCAAATTCGACTCGAAATCCGATCGCTTCAAGCTCAACTTGTCACCTGGCGCAGACAACTTCATCAACGCCCAGAACTTGGTTTTCGCGAACAGTTAACCGCTGAATTTATTACCGAAAAACTGAAGCAGTGGAATATTCTGCACGAAACGGGCATTGCGAAGACGGGGATTGTTGCCACGATCGAGGGAAATCGTCCGGGTCGAGTGTTGGCAATTCGGGCAGATATGGATGCTTTGCCGATTCAGGAGCAAAATGAGGTGCCGTATAAGTCGCAGCATGACGGATTAATGCACGCTTGCGGACATGATGGGCACGTCACGATCGCGCTTGGAACCGCTTACTACTTATCTCAGCATCGGGATTTTTCTGGGACGGTCAAAATTATTTTTCAGCCTGCTGAAGAAGGACCTGGAGGCGCGAAACCGATGATCGAAGCGGGCGTTCTCAAAAACCCAGACGTTGATTCGATCATTGGATTGCATTTGTGGAATAACTTGCCGCTCGGAACCGTTGGGGTGCGGACGGGGGCACTGATGGCGGCAGTTGAAACATTTGACTTAGTGATTTTGGGAAAAGGCGGACATGGTGCAATTCCGCAACAGACGATCGATTCGATCGTGGTCGGTTCTCAGGTCGTAACGGCTTTGCAAACGATCGTGGCGCGAAATGTTGACCCGATCGAATCGGCAGTTGTCACTGTGGGCGAATTCCACTCAGGAACCGCTTGTAATGTGATTGCGGCTTCCGCGCGTCTGAAAGGTACTGTGCGCTATTTCAACCCAAATTACGCTGGATATTTCAAACAGCGGATTGAACAGGTTGTTGGAGGAATTTGTCAGGCGCATGGAGCAACCTACGAATTGAACTATCAATCGCTCTATCCGCCTGTGATCAACGATGGCGCGATCGCGGATTTAGTGAGATCGGTAGCTGAAACGGTGGTTGAATCCCCGATCGGCGTGGTACCGAACTGCCAAACGATGGGCGGCGAAGATATGTCGTTCTTTTTGCAGGCGGTTCCAGGCTGCTACTTTTTCCTCGGTTCTGCCAACTCGCAGATCGGATTGGATTTTCCGCATCATCATCCGCGATTTGATTTTGATGAGACTGCTTTGGGGATGGGAGTTGAAATCTTTGTGCGGTGTGTGGAACGGGGTTAGAGATTCAAAATTTAGCGATCGGGGCTTTACCGCCCCTTTTTTTATTTACTTTACTGGGAATCAAATTCAATAGCCTGATCGTTTTAGCAAAAGTAATAGAAGACTTCAAGCGGTTTTTTGTACGGTTAGCACGACTGAATTTTACGGATTAGCTAATGCAAACCGAACTCAGAATGACTATGATTTGAGAATCAAAGCTGAGACGACACACCAGCAAAACAAGTTTCCTCTCAACTCATTTCATTTTGGAGAACTTTCTCATGGCTTTTGAATTGAAACCGCTGCCTTATGCTTATGACGCTCTAGAGCCTTATATCGATGCGACCACGATGCAGATTCACCACGACAAGCACCACGCTGCTTATGTGAACAATTTGAATGCTGCGATCGAGAAATACAGCGATCTGCAAAGCAAGTCGGTTGAAGAACTTGTCACCAGCCTCGACCAAGTGCCTGAAGATGTTCGGGCTGCGGTTCGCAATAACGCAGGCGGTCACGTCAATCACACGATGTTCTGGGAAATTATGGGCGCGAATGGCAATGGCGCACCGACCGGAGCAATCTCTGAGGCGATTAATAATTCCTTCGGTAGCTTCGATGCCTTTAAGCAGCAGTTTAACGATGCTGGAACGAAGCGCTTCGGGAGTGGTTGGGTTTGGTTGGTGAGATCGAGCCAAGGCGGCCTCAAAGTCGTTTCAACCCCGAACCAAGATAGTCCGCTCACAGAAGGACATACCCCGATTATGGGTAATGATGTGTGGGAACACGCTTATTACCTGAAGTACCAGAACCGCCGCCCCGAATATCTCAATGCTTGGTGGAATGTCTTGAACTGGGAAGAAATTAATCGTCGATTTGATGCGGCTTACAGCGGAAATTAGGTTGGCTGTGATCAGAATCACAGGCTTGTGTGATTTCGATCACTCAAGGTATCATTAACCACAGACATACTGTAGAAGACTCAACTTTAGCCGAGTCATCAACAGGGAACACACGACTGGCCGACAGATTTCTCAGGAAGACTGTCGGTTTTTATTATTTCAATTTAGGCGCGGTTCTCAAAAGCAACTTAGACATTAAGTGAAGCTGCCAAAACAAAGATGCCAGTCGTTCTATCAACGACTGGCATTTTTAGATTGTGATTCATTGCGAATGATCGCTTACTTGTTTGCAGAAAAATACTGCATCCGAATCGCTTTTTTGACGATCGGCGCTAACTTTTCACGCCAGTATCGAATATCAGGATAGTCGGTCGTGATTTTGAGAATTTCATTCCAGCGGTTCTGTTCTTCAGCTTCAAGCGCCGTTCCATATTTGTTCCGTGCCTTGTCCCAGCTTTGAGGCATGGTCTTCAGAGCGATTTGGGCTTGGGGATAAGCGGCACTGTCCGCCGAAACCGATCGAGCAAGTGCGATCGCACCCGTTAAATTGCCTGATTGAAACTGAGATACCGCTTCTCGGTAAAGTCGGCTTCCTGGCTCATCGGGCAGAGTCGCCAAAACGGGATCAGTAATGCGTTTACGGGTTAGCGTTGCTGTAGGTGGATCACTTGCACAAGTCTTACGGGTTAGATTTTCATACACCCAGCCTGGAGCAGGTTCGCTAATTTTCAGCCAGCCATCGTGTTCCCCGATAACCGTAAGAATTTCGCCATTCTCCAAAGAGGCGACGATATTTCCCGATCGCTCAATTGGGGTGTCCCGCACATTCAGCGGCGGTTTCGCATCAAATACGATCGTTTTACAACTCGCTTGTACCGATTGCGCTGCTTCTGCACGTTTGACCATCGATCGAGGATGGGTCACTGCATAAACGGTTCCAGCAAGCGTAACGGTTGCGGTGAGACACGCCCCAACCATGAGAGGAGATTTCAAAATCGTTTTCACGTTAACCGACATGGCGATGCCTCACGCTGATCAAATCCAGGCTTGAGAATTGTGAAAGAAGCTTTAAGGGTCTGCTTTCACAATTCTCCTTGTAGATTGCCCTAAAATTCCTTCAATTGCGTTCAGAAGTCTCAACAATAGCGTCAGGTCAGTCGTTTCGAATTCATCGTGTTCTCACACTTGACATTCTTTTTTAAGCCGGGTTGATGAGGGGTCAGACCCCGTAGACAACGGCTTTAGTCTTGACCTGGGCTTAATAAGTTGCAACATTCTGGTACACTTCTGGATGGTCAAGTATTGAAAGTAGTAATGGAAATTGGTCAAAAAGTTCGCGTTCGTCGATTGCGCGATCGTGTGCCTCAAGAGGTGATTAAAAAGCTCGGAGCGACTGGAGTTGTACGTCAATTCAAAGTCGTGGACGGCAAAGGGGTTGGGATGTTAGTTCAGTTTGAAGACAAGTATTCGACCTGGTTCTTTGAAGACGAATTAGAGCAATACGACTAATCGATCGTTTCTAAGAGTTCAGGCAGTAGATACCATAAGGGAGTTGGAAGTCGAGGGTCGGGAGTTACATTCTCGGTTTTTGGATTCTGGCTCCTTCTATATTTGTTCGGGCATTGGATATGGCTTTTATATTGACGTTTTTGGGTAAGGGCGGGACTGGACGCACCACGATTGCAGTCGCAGCGGCAAAAAAGTTTGCGAATCAAGGTAAGCGCGTTTTATTAGTTGGACAGGATTCGAGCCCGGCGTTTGGGGTGGCGGTTGGGGCAACGGTGGGCGCTGATCCACAAGAGATTGCGCCGAATTTGAGTGCGGTTCAACTCCAGACGACGACGCTCCTCGAACGCAGTTGGGATCAAGTCAAACAGCTTGAAGCGCAGTATCTCCGCACTCCGTTTTTCAAAAATGTGTTTGGGCAAGAATTGGGAGTTTTTCCAGGATTGGATCAGCTTCTGGCGCTGAATGCGCTGCGGGAGTTCAATCAAAGTAATCGCTATGATGCGATCGTGTACGATGGCGCAGGCAATCAGGACACGCTGAGAATGATCGGAACGGCTGAAGTGGCAAGCTGGTATATTCGGCGGTTTCGTCAAGTGTTCGTCGATTCGGATTTGGGCAGAACGTTATCACCGTTTATTCAACCTGTTGCGGGTGCGATTTTTACCAACGTCAACTTTGCGGGGGATAACTTTGCTCAACCGACCGGACAAGTGAACGACTTGTTAGAGCAAGGTAAGCAAGCGGTCAACGATCCGAAACGTATGGCGGCTTATTTGGTCACAACCGAAGACGAAAGCGCGATCGCAACTGCAAAATATCTCTGGGGAAGCGCTCAACAAGTTGGGCTAACCGTGGGCGGCATTTTGCTTAATCGATCGACCGATTCTGCTGCACTAGGCGAAACGTTTCAGCTGCTCTCGGTTTCTACGATTCCGATTCAGGCGGTCAACGATTGGCAACCGCTGATCGATGCGTTACCGGACTTCGATCGGGCTGCTGAAGCGCCACGCCCGATCGCGGTCAATGTCGCTGAAAGGAAAGTAAGCTTATTCTTGCCGGGGTTTGATAAAAAGCAAGTCAAGCTGACTCAGTACGGAACGGAAATCACGATCGAAGCAGGTGATCAGCGACGAAATATCGATTTGCCTGCCGCACTGCGGGGACAACCTGTGAGCGGCGCAAAATTCCAAGACGGCTACCTCATTATTTCTTTTTAAAATTCTTATGACTGACTCTCCTGACCTGACCACGAACTCTCAAGCGAAAAATCGCTCTGCCAAAACTCGTCAACTTCTCGGTATGAAAGGGGCTGATGTCAAAGAATCCTCGATTTGGAAGATTCGACTGCAACTGATGAAGCCGATTACCTGGATTCCGCTAATGTGGGGAATTCTCTGCGGTGCAGCTTCATCGGGGAACTATCACTGGGTCTTAGAAGATGTGCTGAAATCGGCGGCTTGTATGCTGCTCGCGGGCCCTTTGCTCACGGGCTACACGCAGATTATGAACGACTACTACGATCGAGAAATTGATGCCATTAACGAGCCTTATCGCCCGATTCCATCCGGCGCGATTCCGCTGCCGCAAGTAGTGATCCAAATTTGGCTGCTGCTGTTTAGTGGCGTTGGGTTGGCGTATGTTCTCGATCGCTGGGCAGGGCACGACTTCCCCACGATTACAGTGTTAGCGATTGCGGGATCATTTTTGTCGTACATCTACTCTGCGCCTCCTTTAAAACTGAAGCAAAATGGCTGGCTGGGCTGCTATGCGCTCGGTGCAAGCTATATTGCAATTCCGTGGTGGACGGGTCACGCACTGTTCGGCGATCTGAATCCGACGATTATTGCGCTGACGTTGTTCTACAGTTTTTCGGGATTGGGAATTGCGATCGTCAATGACTTCAAAAGCGTCGAAGGCGATCGGACATTAGGGCTGAAATCGCTGCCTGTGGTGTTTGGCGTGACGAGAGCGGCTTGGATCTGTGTGTTGATGATCGATGTGTTTCAAGCAGGTGTCGCGGGTTACTTGATGTCGGTGCATGAAAATCTGTACGCGACGTTGTTGATTCTGCTGATTATTCCGCAGATCACCTTTCAGGATATGTACTTTCTGCGTGATCCGATCCAGAACGATGTCAAATATCAAGCTAGTGCCCAACCGTTTTTGGTGTTTGGGATGCTGGTGACGGCTCTAGCACTTGGACACGCTGGCGTGTGAAATCGATCGCGCGCTCCGGATGACAAACCGCAAGCGAGAAAATCTGGGGAGCGCGATCGAAAAATTCCTAAAGTCTTGTAAACTAATCGTCAGTAATTCTACGAGTTTTGCCATGTCTTCTGACTCCGCATTGGAAGATATTCAATTCGGGGTAGCACGGTTGACGCGGGAGTTCCTTTCCGTCAATGTAACAAGGGTTAAGCCTGGTTCTTGCGGAAAACTAGCAGCAAAATCGCAGCTTTTTTGTGTGAGGCACGACTGTGGCAAAGGGTAGCTCGAAGCGCAACAGGAAACCGACCCAGATTGATCAATCCCCAACAGGGCTGGACTCCATGACAGACGGAACCGACGAAAGGAAGCGAAAATCTCGATCGACCCGAAAACAACGGGCGCGGCGGAGTGTAGTGAAGCTGATGGAGAATCCCCGTTTGGCAGGATTTCGCAACTGGCTAGATGGGGCAACAACTCGGTTAGATGCGCTGGGGCAAAAGATTCCGGCACCCCTGAAGGCGCGGAAGGCGCGAAACTGGATTGTTGGTAGCGTTGTGGTTTTAGGGGGCATCGGTGCGCTCCGAGTCGCTTCGATCGGAGTTGACCAGAGCCTACCTGATCCGGCTGAACTCAAATCATTCGCTCGTCCTGGAACGTTGACGATTCGTGCCTCCGATGGTTCAGTCCTGCATCAACTTGGGCCTGCAACCAGAGAGAAAATGCCCGTTGACAAACTCCCAAATCGTTTGGTTCAGGCATTTGTGGCTTCTGAGGATCGGCGGTTCTACGATCACAACGGCATCGATGTTCAAGGAATTGGGCGGGCGGTTTTTCGCAATCTGACCTCGCGCGATGTGGTCGAAGGTGGAAGTACTTTGACGCAGCAGTTGTCGCGAATTGTGTTTCTCGACCAAGACGATCGCAGTATTGGTCGAAAAGTGCGAGAGGCGTTGATCGCTCAGAAGATTGAACGCACTGTCGATAAGCAGCAGATTCTCGAAAAATATCTCAATTTCGTTTATCTCGGGTCAAATGCTTACGGCGTAGCGGATGCGGCTTGGATTTATTTCAGTAAATCGGTCGATCAGTTGACGCTTGGAGAAATGGCGACGATCGCAGGATTGCCTCCCGCTCCGAGTTTGTATTCTCCGCTAGTGAGCTTAGAAAAGGCGCAGGAACGGAGAAACGTAGTTCTCGATAAAATGGTCGTCGCGGGATATATCACCGAAGCAGAATCGCAGGCGGCACAAGCAGAGACACTTGCAGTTAAGCCGAGTACTCCAAAGAATATCCAAAGCACGTCGCCCTATTTCACCTATTACGTTCAGCAGCAGCTTGAAAAACTAGTTCCCAAAGAAGCGATCGCGGCAGGGGGCGTAACGGTTGAAACGACGCTGAACGCGAAATGGCAAAAAGTGGCAGAAAAAGCGATCAGAAATGCCATCACGATCGATGGAAATGCTGAAGGCTTCAATCAAGCGGCACTGGTGTCGATCGATCCGCGCAATGGTGAAATTCGATCGATGGTCGGCGGCTACGATTTCTACAAAGACAGCCAGTTTAACCGCGCGACTCAAGCACAGCGGCAACCGGGATCGACCTTCAAACCGTTTGTGTATGCGACCGCGATCGGAGCCGGATTTTCTCCCAATCGGTCTTATCTCGATGAACGGTTTACGGTCGATGGCTATCAGCCGAAAAACTACAGCAACAAGTATTCCGGCTGGTTGAGTATGCGATCGGCGTTGACCAGTTCGGTGAATGTGATCGCCGTAAAAGTGCTAATTGATGTCGGATTTGAGCCAGTGATCAATCTCGCCCGCAGTCTGGGTATCGGTTCAAAAATGGAGCCGACTTATGCGCTAGCGCTCGGTGCGTATGAAGTGAATCCGCTGGAATTAACCAGTGCTTACGGCGTTTTTGCAGCGCAAGGGAATTACATTGCCCCTCACGCGATCCGGCGAGTCGTCGATCGTAAAGGCAAAGTTCTCTTCGATGCCAACTTCAAACCGAAGCGCGTTTTAGATGCCGAAACCACTGCGATTACAACTTGGATGATGCGGGGTGTGGTTTCCGCTGGAACCGGACGCGCGGCACAACTCGATCGACCCGTTGCCGGAAAAACTGGAACCTCTGAGAACGCGCGTGATTTGTGGTTTATCGGCTACGTGCCTCAACTCGTAACAGGCGTATGGCTGGGCAACGATGACAATTCGCCCACCTGGGGAAGCAGTGGCACAGCGGCTTACACCTGGCACGAATTCATGAAAGAAGCCGTCCAGGGAATGCCCGTGCAGAAATTCGCTGAAATTCCAAACAACATCGAAGACCGTAAGGGCACGATCAAAGCGCAGCCTGTGAAACCGAATCGGACTCGATCTCTGGGTCAAGGGGCTGACCCAACAGAAGAACAGCCCCGCAGACGACGCTACTACGAAGAACCTGCGCCTGAACCCACTTACTCAGAGCCAAGGTATTCTGAACCTGCCCCCCCGCCTCAAGCTGCTCCCCCTCCTGAACCTCCCGCTGCCGCTCCTCCCCCTGAACCTGCGGCCCCTGAACCCGTTGCCCCCAGTGAGGCTGATCCTGCGCCTGCATCGAGTGATCCCCTTCCTCCCCCTGGGAACTAGGGCAAATTACCCGATTTCCAGTCACGAATCGAACTGTCGAAAGATGCCCTGGTATGATGGCTTTGATACTCTGGTGCTAGTAAAAAATTCAAAGGAGCATTTTACATGAATTTGCTATTAGAAGTCGCAACAAAGCCTGGAATGCAATTTCCGGCGTCGTTTACAGCCGTTTATGTGGTTGGTTTTATTGCAGCCGTTTCGATCGGATCGATCGCATGGTACAACTCCAAGCGCCCCGTCGGTTGGGAAGATAAAGATCGCCCCGATGTCGTTCCTGAAGTTCAAAAAGAAGAAACGCCCGGTATTTAATTTAGTCGAAGCTCTGGATTGTCGTTCAGAGCTTTTCAATTTTTGAGACTCCATGCTGATAGAGCTTGCGAATTGTTGCAATGACTTTTGTGTGCAAACTGGATGCGGGTTCGGATTCGAGAATCTGAAGTCGTGTAAGTAGGTTTGCTTCTTCACTATCGATCGAGCCGTCAATATAGACTAATCCGCTGATCGCTTCGATCAATTGGTGGCAGCGTTCCGAAGTCGGATGTTCGCCTAAATAGTCTTGTACCCACTGATAACATTCTTCGGATTTGACCGATCGCAGTTCGTAGAGAATCGGCTGAATTTCTCGATCGTTGTCTACTCCTTTTTCCTTAGCAATGCGCTGAAGATACGATCGTTCTTCGGGCTGGATTTTTCCGTCGAGCCAAGCCACTCCGATGAGGATTTTAACCAGCGTTTTTGTATCATCCATGTTTTAGTCTGACCATAAAGAACCCGTCCATATTGTGGCAGTGCGGCAGAACTTTGATCCAACCTTCTGAAGTGGTGAGTTCTGGAAGCAGATCAGAGTGTTCGATCGACCATTGTGGATTTTCTGCTAAAAACTGCTCGACAACCGCTTCATTCTCAATCGGATTCAAAGTACAAGTTGAGTAAACTAATACGCCTTGTGGTTTTACCCAGGTTGCAGCTTCGGTGAGAATTTCTTGCTGAAGGATTGCAAGTCCTGCCGCACTTTGCGGAGTTTGTCTCCAACGTGCATCAGCGTGGCGGTTTAAGGTTCCAAGACCAGAGCAAGGAGCGTCAACCAGAACGCGATCGCACTGTCCTTTCAACTGTGGAACATTGCGACTATCACAGGTCAAGGTTTGAATCGCAGTGAGAGATAAGCGATCGAGATTTTGCTGGAGTTTTTTCAAACGAGATGCTGTTTTATCGATCGCCCAGACGATTCCTCGATCGTGCATCAGTTCCGCTAGGTGCATTGTTTTTCCACCTGGAGCCGCACACGCATCTGCGACAATCTCTCCCGGTTGTGGATCAACGAGATAGCTCACAAACTGAGCGCTACTATCTTGCACGATCCACCAACCTTCTGTATAGCCGGGTAAGTTGTGAATCGCACCTGCGCCAGAAGGTAATCGAAGTGCATTAGGTAAGTTTGGAATGCGATCGACTTTTACATTTTGCGCCAGCATTGCCGCTTCAACTTGATCAAGGCTGGTCTTCAAAGTGTTGATTCGTAAATGAATCTGCGGCGGGCGGTTCATCCATTCACACAGCTTTTCGGTGTTCTCGATGCCGAATTGATCGCACCATACCTGCACGATCCAATCGGGATAACTTTGCACGGTTCCGATTCGCGCGATCGCATCTTCGGGGAGTTGTAGCGGATCGGTATGGAGAACTGTTTGCGATCGCAAATACTGTCGCAATAGTCCATTCACAACGCCCGTTAGTCCGCCTAGCTTATTTTGCTTTGCGAGTTCAACACTGGTATCCACAGCGGCTGATGCTGGAATTTGGTCAAGATAGCGCAGCTGATACAATCCCAGTTGCAGAATCAAACGCAGATCGGGCGGCTGATCTTTCTTTTTGGCAAACTGATCGATCAGCGCATCTAGCGTTCGCTGGCGGCGGATCGTTCCGTAAACTAATTCGGTGAACAATCGTCGATCGAGAACTGTGACATCAGTGCGATGCAAGGCTTGATCAACAGCAACATCGGCAAAGGCTCCTTTTTGGATTACCCGGAGTGCGAGAAATGCGAGTTGGCGGGGATTCTGAGTCAACGATCGTGCGTGATGCTAAAGTGGCTTATCCAGAATAGCAATCGACCGAACGCTTTGAATGAAATTGCCCAACGGTAAAAATGCTCAACTTCATCTTGTAGATCGCCAAGGAGATTTTCATGACAGCCCTTCAAGAATACGATGTGGTTGCGCTAACGGAAAATACTTCAGCAACTTATAAGACGACACATCAGCCAATTTTGCTACGGCGCGGACAGATTGGAACCGTACTGATAACATTTGATGATCAGGCTTGCCTGATTGATTTTGCCGATTCTCAAGGGATGACTTATGCAATGGAAACAATTTCGATGAGTCGCTTGCTCTTGTTGCTTCAAGAACCAGAGATCGTGCCTGCTCAGTGATGTTACGGTATTCGAGGCATGAACTTGGCGAGTCGTTTCTCAATCAAACAGGCTTAACTCGCATCACCACCAAAGTCATATCATCCGAGTTCGGATTGCCCACGCCGATAAACTGCTGCACACAATCAAATAGATATTTTAGAATCTGCTGCGGATCGTCGAAATGCTGACACGCCCACCGAAACGCACTGATCAGATTTTCCTCATCAAACCGTTGTCCATACTGATTTGCCGCATCGGTAAAACCATCGGTGTAGTAGATGATGATGTCTCCCGGTTCCAATAGCATCTGAGCATCTTGGAACTGAGTTTCGATATCCAAACCGATCAGCATTCCATGCGTATCGAGGCGCTTGATCGTATTCGTTTCCGCCTGCCAGAGTAGCGGCGGATTGTGTGCCGCATTGCTATAAGACAATAAGCGAGTTTTCGGATCGTACTCAGAATAAAACAGCGTCACAAAGCGATTCGAGTTTTCTAAATCGGCATACATGACCTGATTGAGATGCTGCAAAATTCGCGCTGGAGAGTGACCATTTAGTACTTCAGCCCGCAGCATTCCGCGCGTCATCGTCATGATTAGACCCGCTGGCACACCTTTGCCCATCACATCCCCGATCGCTAAACTCCATTTTCCGTCAGAGTTATTCGGATTCGGTTTGCGAGTTTGTCCATAATCAGCGGGAATAAAGTCGTAATAATCGCCGCCTACACGGTTCGCAGTTTTACACAGGGCAGCGAGTTCAATGCCATCGATCGCCGGACATTGACGCGGTAAGAGACGAAGCTGAATATCAGCTCCGATTTCGAGTTCGCGATCGAGTCGTTCTTTTTTCTTCAGTTCGACCGTGAGTTCGTCATTCTCGATCGCGACTGCTGTTTGATCCGCCACGAGCCGCACGAGTTTTTGGCGCGTTTCTGTCCAGGCATAATCGGGTTCTCGACTAAAGACGTAGAGCCGACCGCGTTCGTTGTTTCTAACGAGAATTCCAGTTCCAAAAATTTGGATTGCACCGCCTAAATGCCGAGTGATTTGATGATCGAGCATCGCAACGACTTGTGTCGATCGGGCTAATGCTTCACCGGGTGGCAGTCCTGTTAGAGATGCAGTAATCTGACGCGTGGCGATCTCCAGTCCTTTACGCAATTCCTGACCCCACACCGCATCCTGACAATGCAGGCGCTCTAATTTCACCTGACCATTGGGGCGGAACAAAATCAGCGCTCCACCGTCAGCATCAGTAACCCGACTCGCCATCAGCGGAATCAGTTCCAGAAATTGATTTAAATTGCTAAAACTCCGAAGCGCAAAACCGAGCGAACTCAGCAAATCTTGAATTTTATGCTGCTCTCGATTGAGACGTGCCACCAGTTCCTTGAGGGCAAACACTGGCGTAACATCGGGGGAACCTGAGTTGTTGCGCTCAGGGGGTTGAGAAGAGGGACGAGGAAGGGGCACAGCAGTCATTCGGGCTAGAGAGTAAAAGAACCGAAAGTAGCGGGTAGAGAACCGAAAGTAAGGCGCTAATGTCGAGAGCGAACACCAATATTAGCGAAGATTGTCGCAGATCGCAGGATTCAGATCTGTTTTCGATCGAGGTCATTCCAAACGCTTAGATTAGAAGCCTTTATCGATCAACTGAATCGAACTTATCCGAGCGGTTGGCACTGATTATACACAGTTCCTCGATTTAGAGGGTGTTCGCAAGGTAGAACTTTCGTCTATTCTGTGGTTTCTTTTCGTACAACGGGTTTCTTGATCGCTAATCTTTTACATTGATCGAGCAAATTGATACTGATAAAGCTGTCCAAGCGTTGCCAGAATCTTTTCTGCATAGAAAGGATCATCTGAGTAGTAACGCTCCAACTGCTCGATTCGGGGCGCAATTCCGCGTGCAATGAAGCGAAACCGGGGAGTCACGATCGCTTGAGCAAATGGCTCCATGCTCGCATAAGCTTTCAATAGCTGAATGTGGGCACGCACCCCGGTTCTCACGTTGGGAAAGACAGCACTTTCTGAAACACTGCCTACCTCGCTCAACGCTGCAAAATTGTTTCGGCTCGGCTGAATCTTGCCGCCAAAGCGAAAAAAATTGGTTTCGATCAAGGCTTGCGTGAATGCAATATCTGGATTGACTCCTTCGATCGACGCTTCCTCTAAATACAACTCAGCGATTTTGGGAAAAGCTCCGAGTGCTTCGGGATTGTTCTGTTGTAAAAATGCCTTTAAGGTATTTTTCGAGAGATAACCCCGTCCCATAATGCGGCTAAGTTTACTCAGGTTCAAAGGTGGCATTGTTCGTAAAACGACAGTTCGACGAGTTGAGTTCCAACCGACCGCAACGCCTGATGCTCGCAAGTCAATCGCTCGAATGTAAGTGACATTATTATCGGTGAGCAACTGAGCCGCTCTAGGACGCTGGATATCAATCCGAAGCTGGTTCAACAGTTCAATTGGCAGATAGGCGTTACCTTCGACAATCACACCTTTGCGATCGTAAGTTTTGCCGTTCACGCTGAAATTAACCGGGGATGGGGTGCGACTCCAGAGCGCAACTCCTGACGCGATTCCTTTTGCGATCGCACTCGCACCGTTCACAATAATCGCTCGATCCTGTGGACTTGTGGCAAAGCCGACTGATAGTACAATCGCGGGAATCTTCGCTTGGCGAATAAAAGGAAGGCTACCAAATGCGGTGTCAGTATCAGGTCTTTCACCTCGATCGACCCAGTTTGGAACATTCGTCAAAATCTGGTCGATCAGTTGCCTTGCTTGCTGTCGCCGATTTTGATTGCCTGCACGATAGAAAGCAGCGATTCCGCGTGCATCAGGATTAGAAAAGGCATCGGTTTGAATCGATAACGCCACATCGCTAGAGCTTGCACGACGGTTAATCCATGCGATCGCTTCGGTAAATTCTAGCCCCGTTGGAACTTCTAGAACCGTAAAACCTTGTGACCTCAATTCTGTCGCTACTTGATTTTGGAGCTTAACGAATGCTGCTTTGATGGGTTGATTCGCTGAAGCAGTTGGGTTGGTAAATAGAAAAACCTGCTTGATTTCCTGGGTTTTTCGTCGAGTGGTTTCTAAGCGATCGCAAGTTGAGTAGGACAATAAATCTGTCATTCGCTCTGGATTGACAGTTTGAGAATTGAGCAGGGTTTTAGATCGAGAAGATAATTTATTACAAGGGTGATTCTCTACGGAGCTGTAATCCGGGCAGCGGTTCGACTCGAAGATCATGTTCTAGTTTCTATGCGGGCATCAGGTTCACCTTGGTAGATAGACAAGAAATCATTATCAACACCCTGATCAGTCAATTGATTTGCACCAGGTCAAATACTAAGAGAATTAAAGCAATATCTCCAAGCGCGATATTTCTGATTAGTTCTGCTCGAACAGCTTATCGAGACAGAGTAAGCAGAAAAATAATATTAAAATACCTAGCTTTAGGACTCTATGAGGTTCAACTTGTTCCAAGGCTAAGTAGGCTGGTTCACCAGTGTTGCTAACGTGTTGATCAACGTTTCTGGATCAATCGGTTTTGCTAAATGTCGATCGAATCCCGATTCGATCGCTTGCCGCTGGTCGTCCTCGGTGGCATAAGCGGTCAGCGCAATGGCTGGAGTAGACTGAAACAATGGAAAATCTCGACGAATCCGCTGTAACAGTTCGTAGCCGTTAAACTCAGGCATTCCCACATCGCTGACAATCACATCGGGATTCACCTGAATTAGCTGATTTAATGCTCCAACTGCCGAAGGTGCAGTCGTTACGATCGCACCCGCTTGCTCCAGCACAAACGCGACAAATTCCCGCGAATCTTGCACATCATCGACGACAAGAATACGAACACCGCTTAAATCGAGATTTTGGCGCTCGACCGCAGCAGGTGTCGGACGATCGACGGAATGCGCTGAAATCGGTAATCGTACCGTGAAAGTTGAACCCTGCCCTACGCCCAAGCTCTCAGCAGTTATACTCCCGCCGTGTAGCTCCACAAGCTGTTGCGCGATCGATAAACCAAGCCCGAGTCCGCCAAATTTGCGGGTGGTAGAACTATCTTCTTGCCGAAACGTTTCAAACAAGTGCGGCAAAAACTCAGGTGCAATGCCTTTTCCAGTGTCAATCACTTGCAGTTGAGCAAAAGAATCAACCTGAGTTAGCCGCACCTCAACTCGACCCCCTTCTGGCGTGAATTTCACCGCATTGGAGAGTAAATTCCAGATGACTTGCTGCAACCGGCTGGAATCCCCTAGGAGCGTCCCCCAGTTTGCCACAACCGATGCTTGAAGCTGAATCGATTTTGCCTCGGCTGCAAATCGCACCGTTTCGATCGCATCCATCACGATCATCACTAGATCGACAGGTGAGATTGTCAAAGTCAGTTTATTTCGCAAAATCCTTGACACATCGAGCAGATCATCGATTAGTTGCGCCTGTTGCAAAGCATTTCGCTCGATCGTGTTCAATGCTTCTGCGGCTCGAGCGGGCGTGAGTTTCCCGTTTTGCAACAGTCGCGACCAGCCTAAAATCGGATTGAGCGGCGTTCTGAGTTCATGCGATATGATCGCCAAAAATTCATCTTTGATGCGATTGGCTTGTTCTGCCGCTTCTCGTGCTTTGCGTTCTCGATCGATCAATTGCAGTCGCTCTGCTTCATCTTGCTTTTGCGAGTCGATATCCGTACAAGTGCCAAACCATTTCACGACTTGTCCCTGTTCATCTCTAAATGGGACACCTTGACCTAAGAACCAGTGATACGTTCCATCAAAGCAGCGAAAACGGTACTCAATTTCATAGAAGTTACCGCTTGTCACTGAGGCTAACCATCGATCGCGCGTGCGATCGCGATCGTCAGGATGAATAATCTCCAGCCAATCTAAGTCCAACAATTGTGTTTCGCTTAAGCCGGCAAAATCGCAAAATTGTTGATTGACGTATTCATTTTGTCCGTCCGGAGTCGTTACCCAGACGAGTTGGGGAATCGCTTCGGCTAGCGCCCGATATCGGGCTTCACTTTCACGTAGCTCGGTTTGAATGCGGACGCGATCGCTGACATCGAGCGCTAACGACAAAATTGAAACTAAATTGCCCGCTCGATCGACTAATGCGGAGTTGTACCATTCGCAATGCACGACCTTACCGAGTTTCGTGTAGTTACGGTTGTGCATGACGACTCGCTGTTCACTGCCGTCTGCTAACACTGCCGTATGGAGTTGAACTCGCTCCAAATCGTCGCGATGCACAAATCGCCAATCACTAAATCCCCGCCCGATCACTTCAGTAGCTTGCCAGCCAAAAATCCGCTCCGCTTCAGACGACCAACGCGATACACGGAAGTTTTGATCCCATTCGATCACAGCAAGCGGCGAATTTTCAACGTGAAAAGTCAAGCGTTGCAGCGCCTTACCGAGGGCAGTTTGAGCGCGTCGTAGTTCAGTGTTTTGCTCACTTAATTCTTCCTCAGCAACCTGCACTTCTTCGAGGGCAACCTCTAGCTCTTCGTTGAGGTTGGATAGTTCATGATTGCGATGCTCTAGCTGCACGTTGGCTTCGGTTAACTGACTGGCATTGCATTCTCGTTCGGCTTCAAGTTCAAATCGAGTGTGAATGTTGCGGCTAATCGTAGCGATTCCCGTTGGCTCTCCGGTTTGCAAATCTTTCAGCAAAAATAAATGGTAATCGACCGGAACGATCTCACCTGTTTTGAAATGGCGAAAGCGAAAATCTCCTTTCCAGTAGCCCTCGCGCATCACAACGGGAAGAATTTCTGCTTGTACCCGCGCTTTGTCTCTAGGTAAGAAATAATCAATCACGGCGGTTTGCGTTACTTGAGCTTCGTCTAGCCCGACTAACTCACGCCCGGCTTGATTCACGAAAATCGCTTGTCCGTCGATCGTGGCGTACCCGATAAAATCAGAACTCGCATCGAGAATCGCCAATAGAGATTGCTGTTTTGCTTCGATTTTCTGAGGTTTAGCGGTTTGCGGGGGCACGGATAATGGAGTAATCGTCACCGTGACCGCATACGGTTTGGCTTCCCCACGCTGGAATAAAGGTTGGGCATCGAGTCTGATCCAAACCAAGTTGCCATCGGGCTTGTAGAAACCCATCTCAACGTTTAGACAGGGTTCCCCGCTCTGGAGTGCCAGCATTGCTGGATGCGTTTCACCGGGAAACGGTGTGCTGTCGGGGTGAATGGTCTGCCAGGGCGAACTTGTAGACGACGCACTTTGGAGCTGGTCGATCGTCATTCCTAAAATTTGCTGGGCTGCGCTATTGCACGCCGCGATCGAGCCGTCTGCGAGTTGCAGCACGATTCCAGTTTCACTGGAGGCTGAAATCAGTGAGTTTGACAGATCGTCGTTCTGGGTGGTTGGAGTCATTCCGAATCGAAGCTTCGACATAAAGCGTGATAGGTCAGCTAGGATAAACCTACCAAAATACAGACCGATTTTCAAAGTATCGATGAATTAGAGATACCAATTCTAAATGAGTCATAAACTCGGTCTGCCCTCATTCCCGACCCTGCTCCCTGGAGAGAGAAGGGAGCAAGATTCAAGAAATTCTAATCTGGGAAGTTAATGATCAGATCTCCAGCGATCGTCAAATTATTCTTCGATTGATCAAGTTCTACGATCGTTCTTTGAACTGCGGGAGTAAACAAGGTGAACAGAGCAGTCCGAATTGTGGGATTGATCACAGTTAAATCGGCTGCACTTGGGTTAGTGGTGCGAACAATGTTTGTTCCTGTGCCGCCATCGAGTCCGTCGGTTTCTGCACCTCCAAAAATGTAGTCATCACCATTGTTTCCGCTCATCTGATCAATGCCGCGTATCCCAAACATAATGTCATTACCATCGCTACCAAACATCGTGTCTTCTCCAAGCTGAGTTACTCCAGTATTAGGAGTGCGATAGATGAAATTGTATTGATGCGGGAATGCCTGATTAAAGTTATGCTCCTCTTCGCCGTAGTCTAAGAAGCTCTTATTCAGTTCAAAGTTGAGATCAATTTGGCGATTGATAATCGGCATCATCAAAGTAATGTTGTCACCAACCATGATGTCATCTCCCCGATCGCCGTTCATGGTATCGTTTCCAGCAATCAGAGTGTGCGATTGATTCGCATTCGGATAGATAATGCCATGCGTCGTAGTATGCAGGTCACGAATAAATGACTTCGCATCTTCCCCTAGAAGTTCAAGATCTCGCTGGAGTTGAGCGCGATCGACGTTATTCTGCGGCGCTCGATCGACCAATGGCAGAATCAAGTTTGCGTAACCTGCCACCATGAAATCATTGCCATCTCCGCCGCTCATTGTGTCATTACCAAGCTTCAGATTGAACTCGCGCAGATCCGATCGAGCGGGCTTATTTGCTCCG
This sequence comes from Phormidium tanganyikae FI6-MK23, assembly GCA_019359175.1. GTDB lineage: Bacteria > Cyanobacteriota > Cyanobacteriia > Leptolyngbyales > Leptolyngbyaceae > Leptolyngbya > Leptolyngbya tanganyikae. The sequence continues at coordinate 20,803 of JAHHHU010000027.1, read as the reverse complement.
ATTAAACTGTAGTTCCAGAATGAGCCTCTAACATAGTTCGGATTGCGGAAGATCGGCTCTAAAATCAGCGTGTCGTCTGCAAACAGTTTGTCATCTCCGCCGCCGCCACCGACCTGATCATTCCCGATCGCGAAAGTATACGGTTGAGTCGTAGTTCCGCCTAATGGTGCAGAGACAACATTTACAGTTGTATTGAACGCTGTGAGAACTTGCTGGAGATCCAGGATTTGCTGGCTCAAGGTTGCAGCATCTCCTGGAGATCTGACGGCAAATCCACTCATCACCACCCCGTTATCACTCATCACCAAATCGCGATCGTCGCCCGCATCAATTATATCGCTGCCCACGGTTAATTCTTGCGGTTGCGCTCCACTTCTACCCGTCACAGCGAGTTCGAGATTGTGCAAGTCATACATCAAGTGATATAGAGATCGCGTCATCAAGTCGAAACCTTGGTCGATCGAGGTGATTCCAGTCCGCAATGGAACGGTGTTGATATAGTTATCACCGACGACAGTATCGAATCCTGCTCCCGCCGAAATGCGATCGTTACCTACTAAAAGATCCAAGTGATCGACTGCATTTGGTACGACTGAAACAAAGGCTTTTAGGCTGTTGCCGTTAGCACGTCGCAGAACATTGATGATCGGAGTCGGTGAGTTATCGCGCGGGAGCGGTTGCGATCGCGTCAGAGTCGGAAGCAATCCGTAGAACGGCTTCGGAACTAAGGTCATCGTTGGAGTCACGATCGTGCCAAACAAGCCTAGCTCTAAGTTCAGATTCACCGATTGTTCGATCAGATGAATGCCGCGAGTGACGGTTGGAAGCTCGGCATTAAAGGGCATGAGATTGACCGTATCATCCCCAACAATGAAGTCATTGCCACCGATATCATCAATCCGATCGTCGCCTGCATTGCCTTCGATGTAGTCATTGCCCAAACCGCCTTGAATCGTGTCGTTTCCGCGTTGGCCAAAGACCGCATCTTCGCCGTTGCCACCATCGATCGTGTCATTTCCATCCGCAAATAGTGACACTTGATAAGTCGAGAGCTTCCACTGACCTGATTCCAGCACTTTGTTTCCTGCTGCATCATATTCGCCCATGAGCAACAGTAAGTCTGGATTTTGGAACTGTCCGGGTTGAGCGACACCGCTCACACTTCCGCTCAGACTACCAACATCGGTCAGAATGACATCGCGATGCCAAGAGCCGTTTAGGTTCACTCTTGCCGTGCCATCAGAGTTGTAGTCTCGCGAAATGATGCCGACATCTCCCAAAATCGTATCTTGACCGTCTCCTCCAGAAATGCTGTCGTTGCCGAGTTGACCGTAAAGTTCATCATCTCCAGCACCGCCTTCAATTTGATCATCTCCGCGCTGTCCTTGAATGATATCGTCTCCAGTTCCACCCCACAGAATGTCATTCCCTCCGATTCGATCGACATCATCGAAGCGAACCACATCGCGAATCACACTGTTAAACGGAGCAACATACCGCTGCCAAGCTCCATTCACCAAACGGCGAGTGATTGTGCCATTGTCCCCAATCATGACATCTGCATCCGCGCCACCATCAAGGGCATCATCTCCATCCGCGCCCCCGATTACATTGTGACCGCCGATCATATCATCTTCGCCAGTACCGCCATTCAGGTTATCGTTGCCTTGCTGACCGAGTAGAATATCATCGCCTTGATCCCCGTAGAGAATGTCGTTACCGCCGCCATCGTTGGCTTGAGTGTCGATCGAGAGATAGTTACGATCGCGCCTGAGTGCTTGATAGACGATGCCATGATCGCCCATCACTAAGTCATCCGAAGGAATGGTGTTATCGGGAGGAATCAAAGAGCGATCGCTAAAGAGAGCCGCACTTTGGAGGGCTGTGTCATTGATCAACCAGATTGCAGCACTACCACTAATTTGATCGCGCCAGAGCAGATCGGTTTTGCCATCATTGTTAAAGTCTCCGACATTCTGGACTGTCCAGTTGAGCGGAACGCCTGGTACGGTAATGGCTGCATCAAGCAGTGCGGTTCCATTGATCAACCAAATTGCAGCACCGCCGCCGACTTGATCGCGCCAGAGGATATCCGTTTTGCCGTCGTTGTTAAAGTCACCGACGTTTTGGATTGTCCAATTGAGCGGAACACCCGGTACAGTAACGTTTGCATCGAGCAGCGCAGTTCCATCCATCAACCAGACTACGACACTACCGCCGACTTGATCGCGCCAGAGGATATCCGTTTTGCCGTCGTTGTTAAAGTCACCGACGTTTTGGATTGTCCAATTGAGCGGAACACCCGGTACAGTAACGGCTGCATTCAGAATTTGAGTTCCATCCATCAGCCAAACGACAACTCCACCGCCGACTTGATCACGCCAGAGTAAATCGGTTTTGCCATCATTGTTAAAGTCACCGACGTTTTGGATTGTCCAATTGAGCGGAACACTCGGTACGGTGAATTTCGCATCGAGGATCTGGGTGTCATTCATCAGCCAGACCACAACACCGCCGCTAATACGATCGCGCCAGAGTAAATCGGTTTTGCCGTCGTTGTTAAAGTCTCCGACATTCTGGACTGTCCAGTTGAGCGGAACACTCGGTACGGTGAATTTCGCATCGAGGATCTGGGTGTCATTCATCAGCCAGACCACAACACCGCCGCTGATTTGATCACGCCAGAGTAAATCAGCTTTGCCATCATTGTTAAAGTCACCGACGTTTTGGATTGTCCAATTGAGCGGAACACCCGGTACGACGACCGCCGCGTCGAAAATGTTAGTTCCATTCATCAACCACACTCCGACATCTCCTCGAACTTGGTCGCGCCAAACAATATCCGCGTAACCGTCGCCATTGAAATCGGCCTGATTGACGATCGCCCAATTTCTAGAAGCCATAAAGGTTGGATCAATCCCATCATCCCCAGCAACAAAATCTGAACCTGTGCCGCCTAAGACTTGATCTTCACCTGTGCCGCCGAAGATGCGATCGTTGCCGCCCAAAGTTGGGTCGGTAGTAGTTATCACATCCAAGGTTGACAGGTCGGTATCTGCACTAACGATCGCATCACCTGCAAAGGCAAAGTCAAATCGCCCATTGTCTCCCAGAATTCGGTCATTTCCTGCATTGCCGTAGAGTTTGTCTTGAGCGAATCCACCCAGAATCAAATCGTTGCCCTCGCCACCTAGAATCAGGTCATCTCCACCAATGCCTGGATTTTTGCTAGCAATCTGTTTGATCTTTCCGTCCTGTAGCTGAATGAGGGCGTGATCTCCGATCAGAATGTCGTCTCCAGCATCTCCTGTGACTGTATCGTTTGCAGCACCCGCGATTACGATGTCATTGTCGTCATTGCCTTCGATCGTATCTTTACCGCCAATGTTGGGTGAGTCGGTATCAATCAGATCTAGCGTATTCGGGTTTTGATCTACGAGATAGCTTAGGCTGCCATTGTCGCCTAGAATGATGTCTTTTCCTGCATTGCCTTTGATTGTGTCGTTTCCACTACCGCCAAGAATGCGATCGTTCTCTTCATTCCCTTCGATCGCATCATCGCCCCCGGCACTTGGATCAATTGTGGCAATCTGAGAAAGAACACTGTTCCCTTGATCAAGCTCATAAAGCAGCGTTCCATTGTCGCCCAGAATGATGTCTTGTCCTACGTTACCTTTGATTGTGTCGTTTCCACTGCCGCCGAGAATGCGATCGTCACCTTCATTGCCTGTGATTGTGTCATCGCCACCCACACTAGGCGCACTGGTTGTAATCGCTTCAAGTGTGCCGGCATTTTGATCCGTTCTGTAATCGAGAATGCCATTGTCACCAAGAATGATGTCTTGTCCCGCGTTGCCTTGAATTTGATCATTTCCAGCGCCGCCAAAAATGCGATCGTCGCCTTCATTTCCTTCGATCACATCATTGCCACCTACATCAGGGGCATCTGTTGTCATTAGGTCAAGAATATTCTGACCTTGAACAAGACTGTAATTGAGAACGCCATTATCGCCGAAGATAATGTCTTGTCCAACATTGCCTTGAATCGTGTCATTACTCGCACCACCAAAAATGCGATCGTCGCCTTCATTGCCCGTGATTTTGTCCTCACCGCCAACGGTTGGATCTAAGGAAGTAACTAAATCGATCGTGCTGGCATCGCCATCTAGAACGAAGTTGATTAATCCATTGTCACCAAACAGAATGTCATCACCCAAATCTCCAGAAAGAGTGTCATTTGCCGCACCGCCGAAGACAATATCATTTCCTTCGTTTCCTGAGATCGTGTCACTGCCGCCTAACTCAGAGCTTGTAGTTTTGATCAAATCGAGCGTGTTGAGCTTAACATCGATTGTATAGTCAAGACTTCCATTATCTCCAAGTACAACATCGTCACCTGTACTTCCAGTGATGGTGTCGTTTCCGAATCCACCCAGAAGCACATCATTGTCCGTATTGCCTTCGATCGTGTCATCGCCACCTTGATCCGGGAAGATGGTTTCAATTTTTTCAACGACATCGGCACTGTTGCGAGTGATGTAAGCGTGATCGCCAATCACAATGTCATTGCCTTCGTTACCGAATAAGCGATCGCCACCGACACCCGATTGATCGTTACCACCTGCACCACCGATGATGATGTCATTTCCCAGTCCTCCGGTAATCGTATCTTTACCACCGTTTGTTGCATCGGTTGAGAAGATATCGTTCGCTTGAGGTGAAGCATCCGCACGAACCACAACACCGTTGTCACCTAGAAGAATGTCGTTTGTCTCATCTGTGCCAACCTCGATCGTATCGTCACCAGTACCACCGAGAATGATCGCTGTACCTTGACCGCCCTTAAGGATATCGTTTCCGCCTGCTGTCGGTTCGGCAGTTGCAATTCTTAGAACAATGTCATTCGCTAATGTGACGCGCCCTCCATCACCAATGAGGATATCTAAACCTGTATTGCCATTGATCGTGTCGTTTGCAGCACCGCCAATTAGGATATCATCGCCTTCATTTCCAGCGATCGTGTCATCGCCCCCTTGAGCAGACACACGAGTTTCAATGATCTCAATGCTATTCGTTGTATCGCGAGTGATATAACCACTATCGCCCACAATCACATCGTTGCCTTCATTGCCTGTAAGCTGGTCGGCTCCCGCTCCACCCACAATGCTGTCGTTGCCTAATCCACCTGTGATTGTGTCTTGTCCACCAATGCTTTCATCGGTTGAGAATAAGTCATTTGCTTCTGGACTTCCATCGGTGCGAACCACAACACCGTTGTCACCGAATAGAATGTCGATCGCATCATCAATTCCGCCCGTGATGACATCATTACCAGAGCCACCGAGAATTGTATCTGTCTCTTCATTACCGTTGAGTGTGTCGTTACCGCCTGCTAATGGTTCAGCGGTTTCGATCCGAACAATCACACCATTGTTATATCTGACGCGACCGCCATCCCCGATAATGACATCGCGACCCAAATTACCGTTGATCGTATCGTTTGCCGCACCACCGATCAGAACGTCATCGCCTTCATTTCCAGCGATCGTGTCATCGCCCCCTTGAGCAGACACACGAGTTTCAATGCTCTCAATGCTGTTAGTTGCGTTGCGCGTGATGTAACCGCTATCACCGAGAACAATATCCTCACCTTCGTTGCCTGTAAGTTGATCGGCTCCGGCTCCACCTACAATTACATCGTTGCCTAGTCCACCTGTAATTGTGTCTTGTCCACCAATGCTCTCATCGGTTGAGAACACATCGTTCGCTTCTGGGCTTCCATCAGCGCGAACCACAACACCATTGTCACCGAATAGAATATCGATCGCGTCATCTGTTCCACCTGTAATCGCATCCTCACCAGAGCCACCCAGAACCACATCTGCATTGTCGCCACCCGATAGGGTGTCATTTCCGCCGTTGTTCGCGCTTGCGGTTTGAATGCGAGTTACAACCCCCGCTTGGGTGCGCGTGACCTGTCCGTTATCGCCAAGGAGAATATCTTCTCCTGCATCGCCTGCGATCGTGTCATTACCATCACCACCGAGCAAGATATCATTGCCACCGCTGCCGGAGATTGTATCTGCACCTCCAGAACCTGCGATCGCACGAATCTGTGTCGCACTCCAGCTACCTTCGTCACCGACAATGATATCGTCACCGCTCACACCCTCGGCATCGCCGATCAGAATGTCAGCACCTCCACCACCGAAGATAATATCGTTTCCAGATCCACCAAAGACGGTATCAGTTCCAGCACCGCCAGTTGTTTCGATCGTACTAATTTGCGCGATCGATAACACCGACTGACCCGTGCTATTCAGAACCCTGCCATCATCACCGAGAATAATATCGTTTCCTTCTGCGGCAGTGATCGAATCATTGCCATCTGCACCGCTTTCAGGGAGATAGGTCGAAGAACCACCAATGATCAGATCATTTCCCACACCCGCATTGATCACATCGCTGCCTGCACCGCCTTCAAGATAGTCATCGTCTTCTTGAGCGCGTAATGTATCAGCACCTTGACCGCCGAACAGTGCATCATTACCTGCTGCACCTTCAAGTAAATCATCGCCACTTTGACCAAACATTACATCGTCGCCATCGTTGCCGTAGAGCTTATCTGCTCCAGCCCCACCGATTAAGCTCACAGTGCCATTCAGCGCGATCGTACCGTTGTCACCGAGCAGGATGTCATTGCCTGCTTCTCCATACAGTTCATCATTGCCATCGATAGTTCCAGCCATTGCAGTGCTGCTACCGCCAATGAGTTGATCGCCTCCTTTACCTGCCCAGAGTGTGTCGCTGCCTGTACCGCCTTCTAGATAGTCGTTTCCGTCGCCTGCTTTGAGTTGATCATCCCCTTCGTCGCCATAGAGTCGATTGTTGCCGCTGAGGTCTTCGATCGTATCGTTGCCGTTACCCCCACGAATCGTATCATTACCATCTGAAGCTGCATCTGGAGCAGTTGTGGAATCTCCGTACAGCGTATCATCGCCAGCATCACCGAAGATTTGATCCGCACCCGCGCCGCCTTCGATTAAATCATTCTCATCACCGCCTCGAAGCGTGTCGTTGCCTCGACCCCCGAAGATCACATCGCGACCTACACCGCCTGTGATTTCGTCGTCGCCAGCATCACCGCGAATGTTGTCGTTACCGTCCCCGCCATCAATGATGTCTTTGAATGCGATCGCAGCATCATTCGCGCCTGTGTCACCAGAAATACTATCGTTGCCTGTACCGCCTCGGATAGTATCTTCGCCTGCGCCTCCAACGATCTGATCGTTGCCGTCATCACCATCCAAGGTATCGTTGCCAGCACCGCCTTGAAGTTGATCGTTACCAATGCCGCCGCTGATATTGTCATTCCCGGAGCCGCCTTTAAGCTTATCGTTGCCTTCTCCACCTCTGAGTGTGGCATTCAAGGTAATGGAATCGTCTAGAAGGATAGTATCATTGCCTTTTCCGCCATCTCCCTCGATCGAGCTAACACCACTATAAACTTGCGTATAGCCTGCATAGGTGACTTCGATTTTTCCTGCTTCGAGTTGCTTCAGGCTGAAGTTTTCATCACCATCAGTTTGGTCTGCGCCGCGTCTCGAAGCTCGATCGCCCAGGTTGAGCTTTAAGACTCCGTTTTCGACTTCTGCAAGAATCGGAGGCTTGGCGCGCTCTTCGCAACTGAGATTGAAATCTAATAGGGTGACATCGACGATCGTAATGTCTGTTTCAAACAGCGTGACAAATCCGAATAAGAAGGTATCAAAGCCGATACGCCCGTAGGCTCTCAAGAACGCATTGAGTGAGCCAGAGAGATCAAAGACACAGGCGATCGGAGTAGATAGCAGTTCATCAATGTAGACTTTGCCATCGTTGTTCTGGTCGTTCCAGTTTGCACTGATGTTCGCCTTGATACCGCCTTCGATACCTGCTTCAGCCACAACCACAGAGAGAGAAGCGCCTGCTGTAAAGGTGGCATAGAGAGAAACTTCTGGAATATCTGCGCCTTTAAACACCTCTGCTCGATCGCCAAAATAGAAACCTTTGATGAAGTTTCCTTTCTGTAGTCCGCTGGTGTCAAATCCAACCGAGAAGTTTGCTGCAACGCCTAATGTTCCGCCGATCGTTGCGAACAATGGAATCGGTGGAATGATCGGGCCAAATTTCTGCGAGAACTTGAGTTCTGCTTTGAGTTCAGGAATCTTCCAGGTCACAAGATCAACAGACTTTCCGGTGAATAAACCGAGAACGCTGGCAGGATCGCTGAGCAATGGGAAATCAAGTCCAATTTGTTTGAGCTTTCCGAACAATCCTTTGAGTTTGGAAACGGCTCCTGTGCCTGTGCCACCCGATAAGCGATCGAGCGAACCATCAACACTCGATACCCCATTGTTGAAATTGCCGCTGCCCAGGTCAATATTGCCGGATTTACGCAGGTCTTGGCTAAAATTGAAGTCGCCAAAATTGATGAAGATGTTGCCTTCAGTTTCAGCCGATTCTTGAATGAATGAATCAATCGATCGCACAATCGTCAACCATTTCGCGATCGTCGCACCGCCTGACCCAAATAGCTTAATCGCATCAATGAATGTGACGGGTCCTCGACCAACAAGTTTAGAAAGGTCTGAGATTCCAGGCAGTTCTTTTTCTAATAAATCAAGAACCGGGCGAATTGGCTTCAGATACTCGTTAACGTTTTGCAGCAGGGGCTGGATCGCGCGAGTCATGAAGTCGCCGAGATCCAAACCGAGATCGTTGAGCGCTACGATCGGGGATTTTGATTCGCCTGTGCCTGCGGCTGCACCAAAGCCTTTGTCAAACGACCACTCTACAAAGAGATTGGCGCTAACTTTTGGCATGGGACTATCAACCTGTCCAACGCCTGCTTCCAATTTCAGAGAGATAACCGCACTGGTATTGAGAGTTGCCGCGATTTTTGTGTCGCGAAGCTCTGAGAGTAGCAGCTTGCCATCTTTGTTCGGATCAACAAGATCGATGGCAATTTCGCCATTGATGCCCGTTTGGAATGTATCGGTTTTATCGCCGTCGCGGTTATAGTCTTTGTTGTCTTGTGCTTCGTCAAGAAGTTTGTTGGTTGCTGCAACATTCAAGACGAAGAGATCGGCTGAAATCGTAGTTCCATTCTTGAGATTGACTCCCAGATTGAACTTAAAGTCTGGTTCGTTTGTTGGAACTCTCAGATAGAAGCCTTCGGTTAAATTGACTCCAAACCCAATTTGTAGGTCATACCCTAAGCTTAATTCGACTCCACCTGCGGTTTTGAAGTCAAAGACGAATGCTTCTAGCCCCAAATTAAAATCAGTTTCAAATTCGCTTTCGCCACCAATATGGAGATCGATCGTCAATTCTCCAGTGTTGATGTCAACCACAACCGCGACATCTTTAAAGTTGATCGCACTATCGCTGTCTCTGTTAGTCAGCTTGAGAATCCCCAATGGATTGAGATTGTTAAAAATGACTTTCTGAATTTCTTCTTCAACCTTGGTGGGCCCAGTCTGCACTAACTGACGCAATGGGGCAAGAAACTTTTCGCGTAGGTCTTTGATAAACGAGCCTGTTCCGCCGAGATCTAGGTTCTTTCCAACGATCGGTAATTTTTTCAGAACATCGCCTTCGAGTCCTTTTTGTAGAACTGCTAAGAATAAATCGATTCCAGTCAGCAGCGTATTGAGGTCGAGTTTGCCAGCAGCGAGACTTCCTAGCAATCCGGTAGGAGCATTAAGTTTGAACGTGCTGAAGTCTTTCAAGTCGGTTAGAGTCGCACCGACCGTTCCGACATCAACACCGACAAGAGCAACGGGTAACTCGACCTTAATACTACCTTCTGTCGTGAACACAAAACTGTTGAGCCCGAGTTTTGAAAACAGAATTTTGCCAGCTTCAGCTTCCTTTGGGTTTAGACCGAGTTTGAAGGTTGCAGGATCAGTTCCATTCTTCAGAGAAAGCTTTCCTTGACCGTTGCCTAGGCTTGCCTCAACGCCGCCTAATCCAACCGTTACACCGAAATCGGATACATCAAACTTGGCATACAGTTCGAGTCCGGTAGAGGCTTGAATAAACGGTGTTGCCTTGAGAATATCTAAGCCAAATCCTAAATTCAGACTTGCACCGAGCAACATATCGATTTTGCCTTCGGTACGGAAGTCGATCGGAATTGGAGTGCCTTGATTGTCGAGTGAGAAGTTCAGCGGAATGTCTTTCTTCTGATATTGAGCAATGTCTAAATCAAAGTCGAATAGCAGTTCTTTATCTGCATTAAACGACAATGAGAATCTTTGAGGGAGTGCTTTTGAAAAGTTTGAGAGAACTGTAGTGAACGCATCCTTGTCACTCCCTTTTAAGTCTTGAATAGCAGTTTTGAGCGCTGTGAATGCTTGCGCGAGTATGAATGGATTGTTCTGGCTGATGCCTTGATTGATCTGTGCTAAAGCATCCTCAAAATCAGACTTCTTCGCTCCACCTGACAACCCTTTAATCGCACTGTCTAGATCAGTACCGATTTGTGCGATCGCGCTTCCAAATGTCGGAAATTCATATCCAAACGCCTCGAAGAGAAACTTCGCCATCATTTGAGCCGAGGGAAGCTCTGCCACAAATCCATCAAATGCTGCTTTGATTGCTGTCTTGTCAACCGCAGAGGGCAAGCTGTTCAGCAGTCTTCTAACCTCCCCCATCTGACTAATCACTTGGGCAGGAACGATATCTGCTAGCGCATCTAAGCTAGTCGGAATCTTTTGGATGGCACCATCAAGGAGGTTTAATGCTTGAGCGAGTTGATCACGAGCTTCTGGAGTGAGGGAATTCGAGAAGGTTGAATTTGTCGATGCTGTCCGAATTGTTGTGAGTTTATCGGAGAGCAATGATTTAATGCCTTTGAGCTTGTCTTGAATTCCGCTATAAGCTTCTTTGATCGGGTCAAGGAAGCCCAGCAATTCATTGAGCGACTGATTGACTAACGGCAGCCTGGTGTTGAGCGCTTTAGCGTCCTCATTTTGCAGGAACTCAATCGCTTTCCCGACTAACCGCAAGACATCTTTTGCTGAGAAATTTTTGAAGCGATCGACAATCTCTTGAAATCCTTGTACGGTTGCCGTCGTTTTCAGTTTTTCGGATGCAAGTGGATCAAGCGTGAAGCCGAGCGCTACTTGGGGCTGCGTTCCAAGCTCTAGTCCAAAATCTGAGAGTCCATCAATTGCGATCGGCAGCGTAATTCCGCCCATCACTTGAAACGTTGGATCAACCAATGCACTCAACGTGCTTGTATTGTTGAGAATGTCATTCAGCGTAATCCCTAAGTCATTCGGTGTCGGATCTTTTAAGCCGAGAGAAGCAATGAGATCGAGTGATGCAGTTCCATTCTTGATGCCAATCTCCAGCATTGAGAGGGCTGCGGACAAGTTGACATCATTCGCACCAATTTTCGCGTTTGCAAAAATGCTGCTATCTTGAGTCAAAAAGGTTCGTTTGCTAAAGCTATCTCCGTGTAGTGCGCCTCCAATGATGGTTCCATCGGCATCGATATCAGAACCAACAATTCCTAGTCCCAATCCTGCTAGAGAATCATTGATTGGTACGATCGTAAATGCTGTCGTTCCCGTGGTGCTATCAATTAATTTCAACGCAGTTTTATCTGCGTTAATGCTGGCGATTAGCTTGCTATTGCTTGCCGTGTTGATTTTGGCGATCGCATCTCCAACCGTTGTCGCACCATCGAAATCAACTTCAAAGCTGCTACCATCGCGCAGTGTGATTTTAATGTCTGCTTTGCCATCAATGTTTTGAACACCCGCACCCGCATTCAAGCTGTCAAGGGTCATTGCATTCGTCAAGACAAACCCATCACCCAACGGACTTAGATTGATTCCCAGCCCTAAATTGAAGCCTGCATTAACCTTAAATTGTCCAGTTGCGCCACCTGCCAGATTCAGCGTTGCAGCACCAAGATCGATATCTTGGCTGAAATCAAAATTGACTGACTTCTCAAACTTAGCACTCTTGGCAATTCTGAAAGTGAGTGCGTTCGTTCCAGCATTATATTTTGCATCAATGCCCGCTTTAGTTAAACCTGTCAATAAAACAAGCTCATCGACTAATTCTTGAATTGTGCTGAACTTCTGAACGGCAACACTCGTCACGGTTGTACTAAAGCCGAGTTCGGTCACTGCTGTGTTTGCATTTGTGGCTACGACCGAGACAATCTCACCGGATTTCAGCGCTTTCAAACTCAAGCGATTGCTCGATCGCTCTGTCACGACTCGCTGAGTTAGATTTGCAGTTGCGATCGCAGTATTCAAGTCTGCAACTAAATCATCTAAATTCTGGTTAGTTGTATCTCGCGCAACTACGATCGTAATCGGTGCTTCATTGTTGAACTTGAGATCAAAGCTTGCATCTGCGCTTAAGATTCCGGTTTGTACAGCATCCCGTGAGGTGTTGATCACTTGATCAAAAAAGCCATTGGTCAAATCACCAACTATCTTGGCAAAGTCAACTACGGTATCAATGCCGTCTTTAAGAAAGGGAATTCCACCTTCTGGATTGAGTCCAGCCGAGACGTTTTGCAGTGCGCCACCGACTTGACGCAGTAGATTAACCACATCCGCAGGCGAAAGCTGTTTGAACTTCAACAACTGCGCGAAGTCCTTCACGTTCACTGTGGGAAGTGCACCTGTGAATACATTGTCATCAACGATCGTTAAAGTCGGTGTTCCCGTGAGCGATAGTCCTGCTAACTGTGCCGAAACAGGCAAACTTACATCCAATGCACCCGTCGGTGTTAATCCTACAAGCGTTGTGATCGAAGTTCCCTGCAATTCATCTAAAGTCAGCTTGTTATCTGAATTCGGATCATTGAATTGAGCCGCGAGGTTTGCATTGAGACTGAGGCTGCCATTCTTCACATCTGCGCCGAGAAAGCCGACTTCCAAGCCCATGTTCAGGTTGTTCGCTTGTGCGATCGCGTTTGCAGATAGCTCGTTGATCTTGACGTAGAAGGCTTCTGAAGGCGCTAATCCAAGCGTAGTATCATAACCAAAAGCAAAATCGAAAACGAGTTGTCCAGTGAGATCAACAGTTGTTGATCCGTTCAACTTCACACCAAAGTCTGTTGTCGCAGTCTCGCCCAAATCAAAGTTAGTTTTTACAGTGCGTGTTGCCTCGAATTTCAGATTGAAGCTTAGGTCTTTGCCGAGTAATGCACTGGTAACTGATGCTGGATTGAGCGTAAACGTCAGATCTCCGACGGTTGCACTAAGCGATTTAATTCGATCGACAAATTCTTCAACCGTTGGAGTTGTATCAGTGTCAAGATAGTTCGCCAATGGATCAGCGAATTGGTTTTTCAGCAATGAACTGATATCGATGACTTTCCCGATCGATTCACCCACAACTGGAATTTCGGCAGTAAATCCTGACAGCGTTTCGATGCGATCGCTCCAAGTTGCAAACTGCTGCAATCCGGTCTTGAGTCCTTGCACAACATCGGGTGAAATCGCTGCTAAAGTTGAATCGTAAAGCGCGATCGCATCTTGATCAAATGCAAGTTTGGTCGCAATTTCTCCGGTATTAACTTCTAAATTCCAATCGCCGTTAAACTTTTGATTTCCCGTGATGTTATCTGATGCAGCAATATCCGCACCGATCAACTGACTTAAACGTTGAATAAATTGATTTCCTTGTGATCCAAGCGCAGCATTACAGGCATAAAGCAGAACATCCGCGCCCGGTGCTAAAGCTTCTTTCCAACTGGCTAACTTTGCCGCATTGCGATCGAGCGTTTCTAAACTCAGTTCGATCGAACCAAGCTGCAACAATCCTGCATTCCCGTGTGAAATGATGTGGAGTGCGTCAATATTGCGATGTTGAGCGAGAATGCTGCTAATTTGATCAACGCCGTTTTGAGTGGGATCGAGAATGACGACTTCTTGATCAGAGTGAATTGCTTTAAGAAGTTGCTGATCCGCTGCGAACGCACCATCGACAATCACCAGCGATTTTGCTTCTGCTGAGGAACTTGCGCTGTAGGCTTTCGCAAAAGGCGACAGTCCAGATACAAAGGCGCGACTCGATGGAACAAAGGTCGAAAGCGGGCTGGATGTTAGCAAGCTTTGCTCAATAGATAGTGCAGATTGCAAGCTATATACTTGATTGGGTTCCACGACGTAAGCTCCTATGTATCCGGGAAAGGTGAATAAAGCTAAATTTGGACGCACGAAAATTGCGCCTCTGAGGGTGCTTTATCTCTCAGAGGTCACACAGTTCAAATTGCAGAAAACTAAGCCGCTGCGAGTACAGTGCTTGATGAGGCCGCAGATTGCGTTTCAGTCGATCTGCCCAGTTTGACAGACACTTCCTGCGCCCGCTCCACTAGCCATTGTTGGAACAGTCGATCCTCAAGCGATCGCTGAATTTGTCCTTCAAGCACTGCGGGCATAAATTGCTCGACTCGGAACACACACCAGCGCTGCTCCATGCTAATCGGGCCAACTAAATCGCCAATACTTGCCTTGCGGAGTGTTTCGCGCACGTCTTCAGGCAATTGACCAAACCGAATCTCACTCTTCATCACACTCACTTTGAGCGGATCAGCAACGGCATATTCGCCCACAATGCGATCGAAATCATTTGCTTCTAAGATTTGTGCTCTAAGCTGATGAGCATGAGCTTCTTCTGCCAAAACCACACAAGAAACTTCAACTTGATCTAGCACTGATTTTTGTTCATCAAACAAGGCTTGCAGGTTTGGAGCCGCAATCTTTGATTTGAGTTTTTCAAGCTTCAGATTCAGCACAATCCGATTCTGGAACAACTCATAGTTCATGCCTTGACTATCTAACCATTGCTGAAACGTAGTCGCATCAGTCAGCTTTTGCTGCACTCGGATCTCGACTGCTGCTTGCTCAACTTCAGCCAAAGTTACATTCAAATCGTCCCGCTGTTGGATTTCGGTGAATGTAATGTGTTGTTCAACAATGTCGCGAATCCAGGGTAACAAGCGACCGGAAAGCTGATAGTATCGCAGGACAGTCCCTAGCGAAAGAGAAGTTTCATCGATCGACAATAACGGAGTAGAATCAAAGTCCATCATGATGCTCTAAAAGTTGGGGTTTAGGATTCGTCAATTAGCGATCGTGCGTGTAGAGTCGCTTAATTACGTCTTAAGTTATGCTGATTTTCCTCTGAGCTGACTCGTAGTTTTACCAATTTAGATTTGTTAACTTGCAAACAACTGAGTAGCAATACGGATAGCATCAGTCCGATTCAGAATTGCGAAGAAATGCCAAACAAGAAGAAGAGCCCTTGCAAGCTCAGATCATTCTTGCTTTGAGTAAAGACTCCTGGACTTGCAGAGTCAACAAATCGAATCGAATCTGACACATTAAACAAGTGCTGATACTCGTAACCAATGCTGAAATTGAAATTCGATCGCTGACCAATTTTCGGCTGCCAACTTAGCCCCAGTGAGAATTCTAGCCCCGGAACGACTTGCTGCCGACTCCCCGGATCAAACCGCGCGACCAAATCGGTTCCATTGTTATCTGTTTCCTCATAGAACGTCGATCGATTACCCAATAGCAATGATCCTGCTCCTCGACCAAACAGCTTTAGATCAGATGCAAGTTTTAGATCAAGCTGTGCACCCATTCGAGGGCCAAAACCAGTAAATTCATTCTTGCTTCTCGCGATCGCTTGATTAAAGTCGCGCCCATTAAAAGCAACATTCATCTCTTGTTTCACATCCGAAAAGCGCAGTCCACTAAAGAGCCGCACGCCCATACTGCGATTGACATTCAGGTTATATGCAATCTCTAAATCGGTCGATTGATAGCCCAGTTTTGCACTCGCATCAGCGGTGTTTGCTGAGTCGTTTTGAAAGGGATGCGTGAAGGTCGAAAAGAGAAACCCGGTCGCAGGTCGGGCAGCGCTTTGTTGTCCCTCTGTTTTGAAAAAGGCGTGACTCGCGGCGATTTCCCAGTCCGTGTTTTCGGGGCGGTAAGTTAAGCCGACTCGTAATGCAGCAACATCATCATAGTTAACTCTCGCGACATCTCCATCGACTGCCAATGCTGTTCCCGGATCGAGAATCGCGAAGTCCATCATATTGCTAGTTCTGGGTTGCAGAAACAGAACTTGTGTTGAAAGTTCTACTTGCTGAGGGCGGCGTTCTGGAATAGATACGATCGAGCTATTGGGTTTCGGTGCAAGTTGCTGTCGCAGGGCGTTAAGTTCTTGCTCTAATTGCTGTTGTTTCTGCTCTAATTGACGTAACTTTTCTAAGAGTTCTTGTTCGCGAGAAGGGGCTGCTGGAGTTTGGGCGATGGGTTTCGCGGGAGATTGAAGGAGCGATTCGGGGCGCGAAAGGGACGGAACTGGATCAAGTAAAAGGTTCGCCGCATTAGATTTCGCCGTTTGATCTTTGATCAATGACTGGGTGGTGACAGGTTCCACCGCGATCGCAGGAGCTTGGGCAACTAGCGAGATCGAAAGAGCAAATAAGCTCAACGTGTAATTTTTCACAAGCGAACTCCACACACTTAGGGGGATTTTGTGCAAGCCATACTGGTATTTAACAAGTAGCGAATATCACACACGAACATTACAACCCCTAGAGAGAAATAGCTTAAGAGATAATACTTAAAGAAGAGAACAACGGTGAAGCCAATTTAAGTAGAAGCACTTACTAGAAATACTTCGTGTAGGAATGATTTCGTTAATACTATCAGGAATGAATATTGCAATAGTAATGCGATCGCGGCTTAAATTCTCTGGATCACAACTTGCACGATCGCATTACTAACAAACGACGGTCAATTGGTGGCGAATGCGATCTCATTACTAACAAACGGCGGTCAATTGGTGGCAAATGCAATCGTGTTCGTGGCAAATCGCCCGATATTCGTAACGAATGTAACTTAATCAGTCACAATCAGGCTTGCCGAATCATCAAATACTGTTACTGCGATTTCTAAAGTTTGAGATTTTGCTGGCAAACTTTTTAGTAATCTAATTACGTATCCTTAATATTTGCTCAGTCGCGATCTATTGAACAAACAGTACAATGGGCAAACTGAATACAGTAAAGTGCTTCTATTTTAGATAAGTTCTGGATTTTAGCCCATTCACAACGGGTCAACTCTGTCCCAAAAAACGCTCCATCTACTTTATAGAAGGAAACTCCGATGCAATCTTTTCTCTCGATCGATGCCCTTGAATCAGTCTCCCAAGAAACGCTTCGCCTGATGGAAACTCGCCAAGAGATTCAGCAGCGATTAGAACAGTATTGCGCTCGTCTAGAAGACCTTAAATGCGGCTTCGATCAAAAAGGAATCTTAGAAGGCGACACTCAAGCACAAGCCACTTACGAACAATTAACCAGCGCGATTCGTCACTATCGTACCCAGATACAGACCGACTTACCCGAACTGTCCCGCCGCCTGATCGAAGCCCGCCAATCTCTAGCCGACAATGGCGAAAGTAGCACCGAGATTGACTTGATTAAACAAGTAATTGAAGAGCGGCGCGAAGAACAAGCCCAGCGCGAATACGAATCGCAAATGAGTAAGCACCAAGCTGAAAGATTGACGCAAGACCGCCACGAAACTGCCGAACAACTTATCGATCGCATTCGCGAACAAACCAGCTATTACGATGCGTCTTACCTAGCAATGGATGTTTACCACTATCGAGAGGATTTGAAAGGAGTCGATCGTTTAGATGAAGTGGTAGAGGTCTTATACAACCGCATCCAGGAACTCAGCGAAAAGCCAATCACGATTCAGGGCACTGCTATCCAGAGACTTAAGATCATGGATGCTCATGCCCGCAAACTCTGGTCACAATCGCAGCCAGAACCAAGACCCACTAGCGACAAGAAATCGAAGCCTGAAGCACCCACTGATGAAAAAGAAGAAAAGGAATCCTACACGCACTTACGCGGCAAAGTCGTTGTATTTGGTGGACATACAACGACACGGACTTATGTAAAAGAGAAATTGCCAAAAGTTTACTTTGTTTGGTCTACGGTGGAAGATGGCTTGCTGATTGTAGATCAAGCAGTTCAGCAGATTCAAACGGCGGATGTGGTGCTATTACTCACTGACGATACGAGCCATGCAGTGACGCGCAAAGCGATGGCGGAACTGCGACGCTTGAAAAAACAACCGATCGAGCTTCATCACGAAGGAGTCAATACGATCGTAGAAAAAATTGCCTGGAAACTGATGTTTAAGTCTTGTTAGACTTTTCGACACGAGTCGATCTCTGTGTACATCTGTTAATCGATCGTGAGTTAGGGTCATGGTTGAACCGTTGATTGAACTAAAGGGAGTCAGCAAAACGTTCGGGGAAAACAAAGTTCTCGATCGTGCGGACTTGACAATTTATCCGGGAGAAGCCCTTGCAGTGATTGGCCCTTCTGGCACAGGAAAATCTACTGTATTGCGAATTATTGCAGGACTGCTTGCCCCGGATGAAGGTGAAGTGTACATTGGCGGCAAACGGCGCAGAGGGTTGATCGAAGATGCACCCGATCCGATCTTAATTAGCATGGTGTTTCAGCAAGCGGCTCTATTCGACTCGCTCACGGTCGAAGAAAATGTCGGATTCTTGCTCTATCAGCATTCTCGTCTCTCTCGTCGGAAAATTCGGCAACTCGTGGAAGAGCGCTTAGACATGGTGGGATTGTCGGGCATTAGTCAGCGGTTTCCGTCAGAGCTTTCGGGCGGAATGCGAAAGCGAGTGAGTTTTGCCCGTGCAATTATGGTCAATCCTGAAAATTCTGACGATACGCCTGCCGTACTACTTTATGATGAGCCAACAGCAGGACTTGATCCGATCGCTTCGACGGTGATTGAAAATTTAGTACGATCGCTGCAAGGCCCGCAGCGGGGTTGTCAAAGTTATGTAATGGTAACACACCAGGAGAGTACAATTCGACGGACTGCCGATCGCGTACTGTTTCTCCATCAGGGACGGGTGCAGTGGGAAGGCAAGGTGCATGAACTAGATACGACCGACGAGCCGCTAATTCGGCAGTTTTTGAGTGGCAGTGTAGAGGGGCCCATTCAGGTATTGGGGTAAGGGGTATGCGACTCCAAAGGAGGTTTGCTTTGCAATCGCGAACAGTACGAGAAGGTTCAGTCGGATTGATGATTTTGGCGGGTGTCGGGCTGTTTGGCGGCTTGGTGCTGTGGATTAAAGGGTTGAATCCCGCAAATCGAAGTTTTACAGTGTTCGCGGATTTTGCGGCGATCAATGGCGTACAAACTGGCTCTCCAGTGCGCTACAGAGGCGTGAATGTTGGCAGAATCGCCAACATTGTGCCCGGCCCGAATGGGGTCGAAGTCAAGCTAGAGATTGCAAGTGCAGATCTGGTGATTCCAAGAGATTCGGATCTGAGTGTGAATCAGACAAGCTTGCTCGGTGAAACGGTTCTAGACATCACTCCACGGAAGGAAATTGCAGAATCGTCTGTTTCGGGTAGACCGCTCGATCGAGATTGCGATCGAGATCTAATCCTGTGTGAAAATTCCCGCATCAAAGGCGCACTCGGCATCAGCACTGATGAACTGATTCGATCCACCATTCGATTTGCGGATGTGTACAGTAGCCCCCAGTTCACCGGAAACATCAACTCACTCACAAAAAATAGCAGTGAAGCAGCTTCCGAGATTGCTCGGCTAAGTCGAGAAGTCACGGGACTGGTAAGATCAGCGCGAACCGAAGTGAGAACGTTCTCGTCGACTGCACGATCGATTGGGAACACAGCAGATCAAGCTACATTAACGATCGCGCAAGTGAACGATCTGATCACGGCGAACCGATCGACCTTAGTTTCAACATTAGATAACTTAAGTGCAACTAGCAGTGACATTCGCAGCAATGTCTCGCGGCTGAGTCCGATTCTCAGTCAAGTCGAAGGCAGTAAGCTGATCAGCAATCTAGAAACGCTCTCTGCAAATGCGGCTCAAACCTCAGCAAATTTAAGAGATGTGTCAGTGACGCTGAACAATCCCACAACTGTAACGATGCTGCAACAGACCTTAGATTCTGCTAGAGCGACCTTTGAGAACACTCAAAAGATTACTTCTGACTTAGATGAGCTAACGGGCGATCCGAAGCTGCGAGATAACTTAAAGCAATTGATCAATGGATTAAGTGGTTTAGTTTCTTCGACTCAACAGCTACAACAACAAGCTCAGATTTCTCAGATTTTAGCTGCACCGATTCCGCAGACTACACCTTCTCAGCAAGTGACACCAATCGCGATCGACAAACCTTCACAACCTTAATTTGAGTTCACCATTCGCGCAGATTGACTTGACGACGATCGACACCGTTGATTGTTTCATCGCGCCATTCCTCGTCGAAACGCCGCAACAGCTTCAAGCTCGTCGGTTTCCGCCATCAACACACAACGGCTAAGAAGCTCAAGATCTAAAGCTTCTAATGCAGGGATTTGGCTGCACTGAATGCGCTGGTACTCGTTACCATTCAGATGGTACAAAGCAAACACACCATCCTCCCAAAACCACACTTCGGGCACATCCAGAGCGCGATACTTAGCGAGTTTAGATGTGTTGCCACTGGTAAAAATAATCTCGATCGATAAATCTGGGGTTGGCTTAGGTTCACCAATGCAGTAGGATTCATCGGGAGCATCCCAAATGTGCAAGTGTCAGTAGGATCGCCTAAAGTAAAGGCAATCTGATTCAAGCACCCCTGCGATGACACCCGAACAACAAGCCCGACTTGATGCTTGCCTCGAAGAAGCGGCAAG
>JAHHHU010000026.1 GCA_019359175.1 Phormidium tanganyikae FI6-MK23 | reverse complement strand
GTTCACCACGTTTCACCGCAGCAATTGCTTTGGAGCGCATATCTTCGCTGTAGGGGGCAGCCATAGCCATGCTTCACAACACTACCCCTCTAATATACGTCCTAATACGCTTTGGTAGCGCTATATCACCTCAAAGAGAATTTGTTCAAGGTCGAAGCGCCCCGGTTTCTACTGGAGTGCGCCGCATCGCATCTTTGGCATGGACGAGTGGAAGCCGCACACAACTTATTCGCTGAAGATTCCAGCAAGTCTGCGCTCAACTTCTGTGCCTATCTTGAGCGACATCGCTCTCGGTGGGTCAACTATCGTGGGTTTCAAGCCCAACAATTGTGTTCGATTGGATCAGGAGCGGTTGAATCGGCGGTCAAGCAGATCGACCGGTGATTGAAACGGTCGGGAGCACAGGGGAAGCGGGAGAATGTCAATCAGATGCTCAAGTTGCGCTGTGTTTATCTCAATGCAACCTGAGCAGCTTGAGTCTTTTGCACATTTGGGTTGCTCCCAGGAAATGTGAACGGATTGCTAGAATTGAGCGATGAAGAACCCTGATGCTCGATTGCTGAATCCAGCAGCACAGAACTACTTGCGACCACAAGCGATACGCCTGAGACAACAAGGCAAGCGGGTCATCGACATTGCGGCTTATCTAGGCGTGCATCGCAACACGATTACCGACTGGGGGAAAGACGATCAGACGCGAGGCGAAGCAGGACTTGAGCAACAGCAGCGCATTCCTACGAGTGCTCGTCAGCCTCGGTTGCGAACGGCTTGGAGAAACTCAATCGTGCCAAACTCGTCCAAACAAGGCTCCTGGTTGCCCTGCCCATCGTAGTCTTGTTGCTACTTGCTTCCCCCGCAATGGCGCACCATCGCACCATCTGGCGGGAGGCACCGTGCCGAGCAACGGTAGTGTTCTAGATGTGTGGGTGTAGTGTTACACTGCTCGCCCAAACTCATGATGATTGATGAATAATCTAACCACGGTGTCGTGCATCGTCTCAGTCTTAGAAAAACAGCTCGTCTTCCTGGCGAGTCGCTTGATACGAGTTCTCAAGGTTAAATGCTTCTGCTCAATGCGCTGCGTGCTGGCTTTCCCGACAGTGTGAGGCTGCCTGTCTAACAATCGCAAGTAAGCTCCCCAACTATCGGTGTAAAACCGCTGAATCGAAAAGGGGGCTAACAGTAGAGGGAAGTTGCTTTAGGGCTGAATCTTCATGCGTTGCTAGCAGATAGGCAAGTACCTTACCGCTGCGTTGTCCGATTGACGCTGCTCAAGCAGGGTCGTGTTGACTTGTTCAAGTTGACTTGACTTTTTTTCAGCGTTTCAATCACTGCCGTCGGGCTAATCCTCAGCGCTCGTGCTGTATCGTGGATACCACTGCCGTTGATTGCCATGTCACTGATTTGCGCTTTGACTTCAGGTAATCGTCCACGATAGCTAAAGTTCAAAATAAACGATCGTCCCACACACTCTAAGTTGCGACAACGATAAAGTTGTTTTCCAGCAGCACTACGACCATGCTTTACCACATCAATACTCTGGCAATCGGGCATTGAATTGGTTCTAGCACTATCTCTGTCCTAAGACCTCTAGCGCGTGGTTTTCATTCTCCCATATATCCACCCATTTAGAACATTACCGAATTATTTACTCAAGATTTTGTTTGGATAAGATGTGTTTGCCCTGCAACCTCTCATCGATTTCTTTACAAATGGCGATTAACGAGGAATAATAGGTCAGCCTTTTGGCAAGTTCAACTTTTAAGTCCCTGCGCTCAATAAATATGGCTTCAAAGCAATCTCTTCGATCGATCAGGAAGTCTGTTACTCTATTGACACTAGCAATTCCTTTCTTCGTCTTTACTGCCTGTAGTTCCGCGCCTACGACCTCTCAATCTCCCGGTACAACAAGTAGCCCAACCTCTACAGGCTCTAATCAAGGGAAGGCAGGTCGATTTGCTTTGATCATGAATGGGCCACCTACTGACAAGTCCTGGAATCAGAAAGCCTACGAAGCTGCACGATCGCTGAAATCCAAAGGCGTTGATGTCGTTACCTCGGAGTCGATTTCTCCAGCAGACGTTGAGCGTGTACTGCGTCAGTATGCAGAAGCGGGATATAGTCCGATCGTGGCACACTCTTTTAATTATGGAGATGCCGTCTTCAAAGTTGCAAAGGAATTTCCAAACGTTAATTTCGCTTGGGCTGGAGGAATTAACAAAACTGCTCCCAATGTCGCGGATTACGATCAACCTTTTTATGAAGGAGCTTACCTCATTGGGCTGATTGGCGCTAAATTGTCAAAAACTGGAAAGCTAGGGGCATTGTACGGCTTCGACATTCCAGTGTGTCATTCGATGGGAGAGGCGATGTTGGCAGGTGCAAAATCTGTGCGTCCCGATGCAACCTTGACTGATGCGGCGGTTGGCAATTGGGATGATGTGGCGAAAGCAAAAGAAGCAGCGTTGTCACAGGCGGAGACTGGCGTTGATTTTTGGATTGGATGCGGTCAGGGTCCAACGCTAGGGCAGATTGAAGCCGCGAAGACGAGAGGGGGAATTGCCACAAGTTACGTTGGGGATATGTCGTCGATCGAGCCGAAGGTGGTTGCCTCCAATTTAGTTTGGAATATTGAACCGCTGTTCGCCAAGATGATTGAAGATACTCAGGCGAAGAAGTTCACCGACCAGTTTTATAAAATGGGCGTTGCACAGGGAGTTGTCGCTGTAGAAGTGAATCCAGCATTCAAGGATAAGCTCACAAGTGAGCAATTAAAAGAGATCGAAGCAGCCCGCGCCAAAATTGCTTCGGGCGAACTGAAAGTTCCATTTGTACCGAAGTAGGCTAGAGTTCGATCGAGAAAAATGGCAAACGGAGAGTAACTGAGTTCTACGTTTGCTAACAAGTCAAGATGTGGATTGATTATGCTTCCTCAATCGAATTCACGAGATGATATGGCGATCGCAATGATTGGCATCACAAAACGGTTTGGGAATGTGATTGCGAATCAAGCGATCGACTTTCAGTTAAAACCAGGGGAGATTCATGCTTTATTAGGTGAAAATGGGGCAGGAAAAACCACATTGATGAACATTCTCTGCGGGTTGTATGAACCTGATCAAGGTGCAATTCATCTACAGGGACAGTTGAGGAAATTTCGCTCTGCTAGAGATGCGATCGCGGCAGGAATCGGAATGGTTCACCAGCATTTTATGTTAGTTGAATCGTTTACTGTGGCAGAAAACGTTGTTCTGGGTCAATCGTCACATCGACTGCTGCAAGAATCTCCTAAGCAACTTTATCCACGGCTGCAACGATTAGCCGACCAGTACAGATTGAAAATAAATCCAGCCGCACAAATTTGGCAGCTATCAGTTGGAGAACAACAGCGAGTCGAGATTCTAAAAGCACTTTACCGCGATGCAAAGATTCTTATTTTCGATGAGCCAACAGCAGTTTTAACGCCACAAGAAGCTCAGGATTTGATTGCTACTTTGAAAAACTTAGCAGCTCAAGGAACCTCGATCGTCTTTATTTCTCATAAGTTGAATGAAGTAATGGCAGTCTGCGATCGCGTTACGGTGCTGCGGGATGGGCAAGCGGTTGGGACGAAAATTGTTCGAGACTGTACGGAACGCGAACTTGCACAATTGATGATCGGTCGAGAAATTACTTCCGCTCGAAACCAAGATTTAAACGCTTCACGTCGAGCATTAGAGCCAGGACTTACGCTGAAGAATGTCTGGGTGATGGGCGATCGCAGTTTTCCAGCACTGAAAGAAATTGATTTAACGGTTCATCAGGGTGAGATTGTTGGGATCGCTGGAGTCGATGGTAATGGTCAACGGGAACTAGAAGAAGCAATCGTTGGACTGAGATCGCTTAAGCAAGGAGAGATTTGGATGGAGGGCAATCTGGCGCATGTTCCTTCTGATCGGTATTCGATGGGCTTATTGACTGAATTCTCGATCGCAGAAAATTTAGTTCTGAAAGATGTACAATCCTCGCCGTATCAGCAGAAAGGACTGTTGCGCTGGAGGTATATTTTCAAATATGCAGCCGATCTGGTGCAGCAGTTTTTGATTCGGGCTGCTTCTGTCAAGATGCAGGCAGGAAAGCTTTCGGGTGGGAATGCTCAGAAAGTGGTATTCGCGCGTGAACTGAGTCGAGATCATCAAGTCTTAGTAGCAGCTCAACCGACGCGAGGACTAGATATTGGAGCTACGGAATTTGTACATACACAGCTTCTTGCGCGACGAGAGGCTGGAGTCGCTGTATTACTGATTTCTACAGAGTTGGATGAGATTTTGAAATTGAGCGATCGCATTGCGGTTCTCTACGAAGGTGCGATCGTGGATGTGGTTGATACTCAGTCAGCAAACCTTGACGATTTGGGTTTATGGATGGCAGGAAAGAAAGGAGGCGATTTTGCTGAATCCTAGTGCTAGATCATCCTCTTCGATTTGGTTGCGACTGAAGCCGTTTGCTCCGATCATCGGTGCGATTCTCGCGCTGCTCCTCAGTGGGATTCTGCTTCAATTCAGCGGTGCAAATCCGTTGCAGGCATATCAAGTCATGCTGATGGGTGCATTTGGCGGATCGCGTCAGATTACTGAAACGCTACTGAAAGCAACTCCTCTGCTGATTATTGGATTAGGAATGACGATCGCGTTTCGCTGTCGGGTTTGGAATATTGGAGCGGAAGGACAGTACTATATCGGTGCTTTGTGCGGGAGTCTCGTTGCGCTCACATTGCCCGATTTGCCTACGGGAGTGTTGATCCCCTTGATATTAATTGCTGGTACGTTAGGAGGAGCGTTGTGGAGCGCGATCGCTGGAGTGCTGTATCTTTTACGCGGCATAAATTTGATCATTTGCACCCTCATGCTGAACTATATTGGCATTCTCGCAGTTCAGTATGCAGCACGAGTTCCGCTGAGACAGCCAGATGGTTTTTTACCCGAATCAGCATCCTTTAGCAGCAATGCTCAAATTCCAGTACTTTTTGGGACTCGATTGCATTGGGGAATGACGATCGCGCTTTTGCTGGTGGGCGGAGTTTACATTCTGCTATGGCATACGCCGCTAGGCTTTCACCTTCGGGCTGTCGGCTCGCGGCTGAGTGTTGCTCGAAGCATGGGGATCAAAACAGGTCAGAGTATTTTAATTGCCTTGATGATGAGCGGCGGACTCGCTGGACTCGCTGGCATCATTGAAGTGAGCCATACTTACACCCGACTGAAAGGCGAAATCTCAGATAGCTATGGATTTAGCGGAATTTTAGTTGCGCTGCTGGGTCAACTTCACCCGATCGGCGTTTTAATTGCATCTGTCTTGTTTTCAGCTTTGATGGTTGGGGCGCAGTCGCTGAATGTGACTTTGCAAATTCCAGCCTCCGCCGCTCAAGTGATTCAAGCGCTCGTGGTGCTGTTTGTGTTGGCGGGTTCTGCGCTGTCAAATCGTCGATCGTAAATTGAGGTTGTGATGTCCTGGGAACAAGTTCTAACCTGGAGTTTTTTGATCGCATTGCTAACGGCTGGAATTCGGTTAGCCGTTCCGGTGCTGTTAGCTGTGTTAGGAGAGATTATCACTGAGCGATCGGGCGTGATGAATCTGGGGTTAGAAGGGGTAATGCTGGTCGGTGGATTAGCAGGGTTTGGAGTTGCTGCTAGTCTTGAACAAGCGACCGGAAATGCAAGTCTCGCCGCTTGGGGTGGATTAGCTGCAGGCTTGATTGGTGGGGCACTGATGGGCTTGATCATGGCAGTGCTAACTGTAAGCTTGAAGACAGATCAAGTTGTGACCGGTGTAACGCTTGTTCTATTCGGACAAGGATTGACGGCTTATCTTTTCCGATCGCGGATTGGACTTTCAGGAACGCGAGTGAAAGGGCTAGAAGATTGGGCAATTCCGGGACTCTCGAACTTACCGATCATAGGTGAGATTTTGTTTAATCAAACCGCGATCGTCTATCTGACAGCACTCTTAGTTTATGCTTGCTGGTTTTTCTTGTTTCGCACGAATGCAGGGCTTTCTTTAAGAGCCGTGGGCGAAAATCCGGCGGCAGCTGAGACTTCAGGGTTGAATGTTGATCGCATTCGTTATCTTGCTGTCGTGAGTGGCTCTGCTCTAGCAGGCTTAGGCGGCGCAGTCTTGACAGTCGTTCAGTTGAGACTCTTTACTGAAGGAATGATGGCGGGTCGAGGTTGGATTGCGATCGCGCTTGTTTTCTTCTCGCGGTGGCAACCTGCATGGGCACTCTGGGGCGCATTACTGTTTGGCGTAGCTGATGCGCTGCAATACCGGATTCAAGCGCTGGGATCAAAAGACCTACCCTATGAATTTCTGCTCATGCTTCCCTATGTACTGACGCTTGTGGCACTATTACGAGGAACGAGCCGCAGTGATACGCCTGCCTCGTTAGGAATTCCTTACATTAAAGAAGACCGCTCTTAAATTCTTGGGAAGTGAATCCGATGATTGATCCGATTTTGTGGAATGACTGGCATCCCGTTGCTCGATCAACAGATCTCAAACCTGGAACCATTTTACGATCGCGGTTACTAGACACCAATTTAGTCCTTTGGCGAGGAGAACATACATCCGCGATCGCCTGGGAAGATCGCTGTCCCCATCGCAGTGTCAAACTCTCGACAGGAACCATTGTTGATGATACGTTAGTGTGCCCCTATCACGGCTTAGCTTACGCTCCAAGCGGGCAATGCGTGAAAGTTCCGGCGCACCCTAATTACACTGCGTCAAAACAGGCTTGTGTGAAATCATTTGCGGTACAAGAGCAATATGGAGTTGTGTTTGTGTCGCTCGGCAATCCGTCGCAGCCAGTTGCCCCTTTCCCAGAGTGGGATGATCCGAGCTATCGCACCTATCTCAGCGGGGGGCATTTCTGCCACTGTAGTGGATTACGGGCGATCGAAAATTTCCTTGATGTCGCACATCTGCCCTTTGTTCATGCTGGGATTTTAGGAGAACCGGAGCAAGCGGTGATCGAAGATTACGAAGTCACATCGATCGACACAGGCATCTACATGAAAGATATCAAGATCTGGCAGCCTGACCCCGATGGTACTGGGCAAGGTGGGATTGCAACATATGACTATTGGACGATTCGACCTTTGACCGTAGCACTTCGCAAACAGAGAGCGAATGGTCAAACGATGGCGTTAGTTTACTCTGTCACGCCCGTTTCTGAGGAGGAATGTATCGGCTGGATGTGGGGCACATTAAACTATGCTCACCATATTTCTGAAGAAACGATGATAGACTTTCAAGATCGAGTCATCCTTCAGGATGTTGACAATCTAGAGTCACATAACCCTAAACGTCTGCCGCTCGATCTCCAAGTAGAATTTCACTTACCCAGCGATCGCGCTTCTTTAGGCTATCGCAAGTGGCTGAAACAATTGGGAGTCACTTACGGAGCAATCTCATAAATATTGTTGAGTGTTCTGAACAGATTCGATTTCTAACTAAAGTTGTTGCTCTATTAGAGTTGCAGGGAAGCTTAAAGAAAGTAATCAAAGCTCTGCGATACTTTCTATGGTTATGTTTCCTGGGTATGAAATCGTTGAGAAAATCTACGAAAGCTCAAAAACGCTGGTTTATCGAGGAATTCGATCGGGTGACCAAAAACCAGTCGTGATGAAGGTGCTGAAAAATAAGTATCCAACGCCCAGAGAAATTGCTATTTTTCGGAAGCAATACAGTTTGGCAAGCGATCTGGGTATTTTGGGAATCGTACATCCGTACAGTTTAGAAACGTATGATAACCAATGGGCATTAGTTTTAGAGGATTTTGGCGCACTTTCCCTAAAAGATTACTGCAAAACGCATTCTCTTAACCTGAAAGAATTTTTGTCGATCGCAATTCAGACGACTCAAAGCCTAGGAGAACTGCATCGAAATCGACTGATTCACAAAGATATTAAACCTGCGAATCTGCTGATCAATCCAACCACTGGACAGGTTAAAATCACCGATTTTAGCATTGCCTCGATTCTGCCAAAAGAAACCCAAACGCTAATCAGCCCAAATGGATTAGAGGGAACATTACCTTACATCTCGCCAGAGCAAACGGGGCGCATGAATCGGGGTATCGACTATCGCAGCGATTTCTACTCGCTCGGCGTGACCTTTTATCAATTACTCACAACTCAGCTCCCCTTTGTCGGCAATGATCCTTTGGAGCTAGTTCACTGTCATCTTGCAAAACAGCCGATTCCACCATCAGAGCTTGATCCAACGATTCCAGCACCCGTGTCAGCGATCGTAATGAAGCTCATGGCGAAGATGGCAGAGGATCGCTATCAAAGCGGGGCTGGATTGCAACACGATCTCGAAGTCTGCCAGCAGCAGATCCAACTCTGCAACAACGTTGAAGTTTTTGCTTTAGGAGAGCAAGATTTCTGCGATCGCTTGTCCATTCCCGAAAAATTGTATGGACGAGAAGCAGAAGTCAATCAACTTCTCAGAGCTTTCGATCGAGTTGCTCAATCTGGACGGAGCGAATTTTTGCTCGTCAGCGGCTATTCTGGAATTGGTAAAACCTCTTTAGTGCAAGAGGTTTACAAGCCGATTGTGCAGCGACGGGGCTATTTCATTGCGGGGAAATTTGACCAACTGCAACGCAATGTTCCTTACTCTGCGATTGCAAGTGCCTTCGGATCACTGGTACAACAACTCCTGAGTGAGAGTGAAGCCCAACTTCGACAATGGCAAGAAAAATTAGCGATCGCGCTCGGTGCAAATGGACAAGTCCTCATTGATGTTATTCCGGAGCTAGAGCAAATCGTTGGCAAACAGCCTGAGATTGCAGCATTAAATCCAACAGAAGCACAGCATCGATTTAATCGAGTGTTTCAGAACTTTATTCGAGTGTTTTGCCAACCTGAACATCCGCTGGTCATTTTTCTCGACGACTTACAGTGGGCGGATTCTGCGACACTCCGCTTAATTAAACTCCTCCTTGCAGATCAACAAACTCACTGTTTGTTTCTGATCGGAGCCTACCGGGATAACGAGGTCAGCGCCACGCATCCCCTAATTTTGCTCTTAGAAGACTTGTACACTCAAGCCGTTTCGATTCATCAAGTCACACTTAGACCTCTATCATCCCAGCACGTTACTCAGTTGATCTCAGATACGTTGAGAAGTAATACTGTGAATCCGTTAGCCGATCTAATTATGCAGAAAACGGGCGGCAATCCATTCTTTGTCAATGAATTTCTCAAAACGCTACATCAGAACGAACTGCTCTGGTTTGACTTTCACAAGAATTACTGGCAATGGAATCTTAAAGAGGTTGAGACGCTCAACAGTACAGATAATGTTGTCGAACTCCTAATCAGTCGATTAAAAAAGCTCCCAGCAGCAACCCAGCAGATTATTCAACTCGCTGCCTGTATTGGCAATCGATTTGATCTCAAAACGCTATCGATCGTCTCGCAATCTTCAACCCTTGAAACAACTGCACAAGCCTTATCGATCGCGGTTCAGCAAGGCTTGGTTATCCCTACTTCTGCCCCAGAGATTGTTCAAACAACGGAAGTCATTGTTGTCAGCGATCGCTATAATTTTTTGCACGATCGAGTCCAGCAAGCGGCTTATGCACTGATTGACGATCGCGAAAAACAAGCCGTCCATCTAAAAATTGGACGATTACTCTACGCGAATGCACTCGAAGGCACATCAAGCGATCACATCTTTGAACTCGTTGGTCACTTAAATCTGGGTCAATCACTCATCACTCAATCCGATGAGAAAGTTAAGTTAGCTGATTTGAATGTGCAAGCAAGCCTCAAAGCGAAACGAGCAGCAGCTTACTCGGTCGCTCAAGACTGCTTGAGCAATGCTGAGAGTAACCTCACAGAAGCAGCTTGGTCAGAAAACTATGAATTAATGTTCGCCCTGCATCGAGAGAAAGCAGAAATCGAATATCTACTCAGTAACTTTGAGGAATCTGAGCGATTGATTCAAATCACTCTAGCACAGGCAAAATCTGTTCTTGAGAAAGCAGAAATTTATCAACTGCTGATTGTTCTATACACGATGCAAAGCAAGTATCAATCTGCGATCGACACAGGGCGCACTGCACTTTCATTCCTTAACATTGATATTCCTGAGTCAGATTTGCAGAACGCATTCAAAGCTGAACTTACGATCGCTGAAACACAGTTAGCAGATCAGAAAATTTCAGCCCTGCTTGATCAGCCAGAAATGTTGATTCCAGAAGAAAGGGCTGCGGCAAAACTACTCACAACATTAGGTGCGCCGACTTATTTTTCTAATGATGATCTCTGGCTAATTTCTGTCATGAAACTGGTCAATCTTTCTTTGAAACAGGGTTTGCTTTCAGAATCAACTTATGGTTACTCTGAGTATGGGTTGATTCTGGGATCGATGTTAGGGGATTATCAAGCAGGTTATGAATTTGGTCAGCTTAGCCTTAAGATCAGTGAAAGGTTTAACAATCAAGCAGAGAAGTGTAAAGGCTGCTTGGTTGTGGGCGGCTCAGTCAATCACTGGGTTAGACCGCTCAAAGAAGATGCGGCAATCTTTATGGAAGGGTATCAGGCTGGCTTAGAGTCTGGCGAGCTTCAATTTGCAGGCTACAACATTGCTCACCAAATTATTAATCTGTTTTATCAAGGAGCCGATCTAGACTTCTTACTTGACAAACTTCTCGATTATTTGAAGTTCGCTGAGCAAACACAGAATCAGCTTGCGAGAGATATGCTAGTTTCGTGTCAGATCATTCTCCATAGTTTGCAGGAATCTAATACCCAGCAATGCAACTTTGAGATAAAAAGCCTCAGTGAAACTCAGCATTTAGAGGAATGCGAAAACCGTTCAAGCTTTGCTGCGATCGCGTTCTATAAAATCTTAAAAGCTCAAATCTTGTACTTATACAATCGTCTAGACGACGCTCATCAATGCACTAAAGAAGCAAGGCATCTGCTTAAATATCTACCCGGCTGTATCTCGCTCTCCGAATTCAATTTTTATAATTCATTGATACTAGTTTCTCTCTATCCAACTGTAACTGAACCTCAAAAAAGTGAATACTGGCAGCAGATCGCAATCAATCAACAGCAGATGGAGATTTGGGCAGAAACTTGCCCAGAGAACTTTCGATATCAATATTTATTAGTAAAAGCAGAAATAGCTCACTTGCTGGATGAACCATTTACCGCGATCGACTTATATGATGAAGCGATCTCACTGGCAAAAACGAACGGGTTTGTGCAAGACGCTGCATTAGCGAATGAACGAGCCGCAAAGTTTTGGATGGCTAGGGGAAAAGAGAAGCTTGCTCAAGTCTATTGGAGTGAAGCCTACTACCACTATCGAGCCTGGGGCGCAACGACTAAACTCATAGAGCTAGAGCAGCACTCTTCTCGCCTTCTCATTGCGGCTCATCCGGTTGGTAATCAGCCTTGTATTGTGGACGAAACCTTATCGATTACTCACATTTCTTCAACAAGTAGTAGCAGTACTCAGCTTCTAGATTTAAGTACAATTTTGAAAGCCTCTCAAGCGATTTCTCAAGAAATCCAACTCGATAGATTGTTTGAAAGCTTACTCAAAGTGATCTTAGAGAGTGCTGGAGCAGAGCAAGGAGCTATTCTGCTCCCAAGAGATGAGCATTGGACGATCGCAGTCCAAGGACAGAGTAACCATACAGACATTACGATTTTGCCTACTCTCTCTGAAGCAGATATGCCCGTGGAGGAATTTCTGCCGATGTCGATCGTTCAGTATGCGGCTCGCACTCAGCAGAGATTAGTCATTCACGATGCGACAAAAGAACCAATTTGCGCGACTGATTCCTATGTCCTAACTCATCAACCCAAGTCTATCCTCTGTTTTCCAATTACCTACCAAGGCGGACTCTGTGGCATTATCTACTTAGAGAATCGACAAACGACTGAAGCCTTTAGCCGCGATCGCTTAAAAGTTCTATCTCTACTCTCTGCCCAGATTGCGATCTCTCTCGAAAACGCAAATCTCTACCAAACTCTACAAACTGCTAACACTGCTCTGCAAACTTCCGAAGCTCGTGAACGAGAACGGGCTGAACAGTTAGAACATTCTCTACAAAACTTACAGCAAACCCAAACTCAATTGATTCAAACGGAGAAAATCTCCAGCTTGGGTCAACTGGTTGCAGGGGTCGCTCATGAAGTGAACAATCCTGTCGGCTTTATTGCAGGAAATCTCAATCATGCAAAACAAGCGGTTGAGGATTTAATTGGTTTGATTCGTTTATATCGTGAAACCTTTTCTCAACCTGGACAAGCGATCGAGGACGAAATTGAAGCGATCGACTTAGACTATCTGATTCAAGATTTACCCCAGATGATCAGCTCAATGAAGCTGGGCACAGATCGAATTAAAGAGATTATGCAATCGCTACGAAATTACTCTCGTGTTGATGGTAGCAAGAAGCAACTTGCAGATCTGCACAAAGGAATTGATTCCACACTGATGATTTTATCGCATCGTTTGAAAGCAAACCCTGAACATCCAGCTATTCAAGTCATTAAAGAATATGGCGAGCTGCCCGAAGTTTCCTGCTTCGCGGGTCAACTCAATCAGGTCTTTATGAACTTAATCGCCAATGCGATCGATGCTTTAGAAGAAACGAATCGAGGCAAGAGCTATGCAGCATTAGAAGCTAAACCTAATTGCATTACTATCCGAACCAGTGTTGAAAACAATGATGCGGTTGTTCGGATCAAAGACAATGGAACTGGAATGCCGCCTGAAGTTCAACAGCGGATCTTTGAAGCCTTTTTCACCACAAAACCAGAAGGCAAAGGCACAGGGCTTGGTCTTCCCATCTGCTATCAGATTGTTCGTGAGAAGCATGGAGGACAGTTAAGCCTTCTGTCAGTGGTGGGTGAAGGCACAGAATTTATCATTCAAATTCCAATGAATTAAATTCTTGATTCTTGTCCTTAGTCTTTAACAATAGTCCGGACAGATTTTGACAAGAAAGCTACCCATCGCTTAGGGTGCAAATAATCTACGCACCGGATGGATAGCTATGGAAGCCATTGTACAAAGCCTACTGACCGAAGTGGGCGATTTCGCAAACCGCAGACGAAACTCTTCATGAGCTTATTCGCCACGATGTTGGTGGTGTGTGGCAAAGTCAACTTTACCAACCTGAGTCGATACAGTGATTTGAGCGAACGCACCTACCGCCGACAGTACAAACAAGAGGGTAATGTTCTAGATGTGTGGATATACCATTATACTCCTCGCCCGAACTTATGACGGTTGATGAACAACCCAATCACCGTGTCGTGCATCTTCTCTGTCTTAGAAAAACAGATCATCTTTCTCGCGAGTCGCTTGATCCGAGTTCTCAAGGTTAGATGCTTGCGCTCAATGCATTGTGTGTTGGCTTTACCAACTGTGTGATGCTGCTCATCTAACAATCGCAGGTAAGCTCCCCAACTATCGGTTGCCATAACCAGCGTTGATGTTGCTTTGACCCGACAAAGCTCCACATTTCATCCATCTCTGCCTCCTCGACTCGCACTACCATGACGGCTTCGCTATCCGGTTGTCGCTGTTCAATCAACGTTGTGTTCACTTGTTCAAGCTGATTTGACCTTTTTTCAGCGTTTCAATCACTGTCGTCGGGCTAATCTTCAACACTCGCGCCGTATCGCGGATACCACTGCCATTGATTGCCATGTCGCTGATTTCTGTTTGACTTCACGTAGTCGCCCAGGATAGCTAAAGTTCAAAATAAACGATCGTCTTGAACAGGCGGAATTGCGGCAACAATAGCGTTGTTTACCAGCAGCACTGCGACCATGTTTGATCCCATCAATGCTCTGGCAATCGGAGCATTGAATCGGCTCTAGCACCATCTTTATCAACTGTCTTTAGCTCGTCGCTTTCATTCTCTCATATATCCACGCATCTAGAACATTACCTGGAACTGCACTGGCTTTAGCTGCTGCCGCTATTTCTCCAACAATTGTTTGGTTAGTAATTGCTAGTTTGATCATCAGAATCACTACGATCGTCCCTCAAATCACGGTTCCTTTTGCAGCTTTGCTGGCTCCCCCAGCCGTGCGAGGCAAGGTTGTCGGAACTGTGATGAGTGGATTGCTCATCGGCATTTTGCTAGCTCGAACTGTAAACGGTTTTGTGGGCGCAGGGTTGGGCTGGCAGGCAATGTATTGGATTGCCAGTGGGTTCATGCTGGTTCTGGCGATCGTCCTCTTGCAGGTGCTACCCAAGAGTCATCCTGACCTATCCCTAGTTGATGCGCTCCCTATTGAAGCTGTTGCAAGAGCCTGTACTGCAAGAAGCTTCAATTACAGGAGCAATGGCTTTTGGAGCGTTTAGCGTATTTTGGAGCACCCTAATATTCCTCCTAGAACAGCCACCGTATCAGTACAGAAGTGGGGTTGCAGGGTTGTTCGGTCTTATTGGAGTGGTTGGAGGCAGCAGCGGCTCCATTAGCAGGCAGGCTTGCAGATAAGAGAAGTCCAAGGCTGGCTGTAGCACTGGGTTTGATCACCACAGCTTTATCTTTCCTAGTCTTCTGGTTGTTTGAATATCAGCTATAGGGATTGGTTGTTGGCGTGATTTTGCTGGACTTGGGAGTTCAGGTGACGACGGTATCTAACCAGGCATTGATCTACAGGTTGCCGGAAGAAACACACAGTCGCCTCAATGCACTATTCGTCACGTTCTACTTTGTTGGTGGCGCGATCGGCTCATTTCTCGGTGCTTATGGTTGGAATCTTTGGCGGTGGAATGGAGTTTGTGCTGTCAGATTGTTGCTGTTGATAATCGCTTTTGCAGCACTCTTGCTCAGACGTAAGCGCTCATCTGTGTGAAAATTTATTGCTGAGGCATTCAGGCGGAGAGAGCCTTGCGGAAAATGATCTTGTCATCGCCCGTCTTGTAGAACTCGCGGATTCGGGCTTCCTCGTTGTAACCGCTCCTGCGATAGAACGCCCGAACATACTCAAAGCTCTCCAGCCCTGATGTTTCCACCAGCAGAATACGTTCGCCGCGCTTCGCTAACAATCTGCTCAACTTGAGCTAGCAGTGCCGCGCCGCGTCCTTGCCTCTGACGATCGGGGTGGACGGCGATCAAGTATAGATTCCACGTCCCCTCGGTCATGCGCTCTGGCGCGACATATGCGATTCCCACTGGTCCGTTGTCATCGTCGGTAAGCCACGAAGTCTGGACGATCGGTTTCGTCGTCGAAGTGCTCATTTAGCATTTGTGTGAGTTCCTCGGTTTCGTGAGACTGGAACAACCCAGTCGCTTCAGCCAAAGCGATTAGTGCGATCGTGTCATCGGGTGTGATGGGTCGAATCATCGTAGATTCCGTGGGTGTGTAAAACAGGTAGTCGCTGAAGGGGATATTACAACAGTTGTTATGTCCTTAGCACGACATAACAACTGTCGTAATAGAATGTCAATATGATTGCTTCCTGTCGCTGTCCCTTAAGGAGAACTATGAGCTATGACGATCGCCGGGTGGAAGTGGCACAAGCAGCATGGCGAGTGATTGTCCGTGAAGGGTTAGATCGCACCAGTATGCGGGCGATCGCTCAAGAACTTGGCTCTTCGACTGGGGTTGTCACCCATTACTTTCGAGATAAAGAAGCACTCACCCTATTTGCACTGGAACAAGTATTTGAACATGTTCTGGAGGAAATGGAGGTCCGTGCCAAGGGACGACAAGGCATTGACCGACTCGCGCAAATGCTGTTTGTGGCTCTCCCGCTAGAGGATACTGACAGAGCCGATTGGAAAGTTTGGGTAGCGTTTTTGGGCTATTCGATCGGGCGCGAACCCCTGGTTCAAGAGCACCGCAAACGCTATGACTTGTTACGGCAGATGATTGGTCAAGAGTTAGCTGAGTTACAAACAGCCAAGCTGATTCGAGCCTAGATGTAACCCTTAAAGCCAGCGCCCTCATCGCCCTAGTAGACGGCATTGTCACCAGTGTTGTTATTTGCCCTGAGCAGTTCTCGGTTGAGCAACAACAATACCTGGTGCAGCGACATCTTAATGCTTTACTATAGTCCAATCTTTATTGCGACTACCATCCACATTAATCCATAGGCATCTAACAAATATGACTTCGGTTTTTCTACGTTGAGTCCGGCTTGTGCTAACGCTTTGGCATACTCAGCGGTATTTGTATAATTCGAAAGCAAAGCAGTCCCAGCGGGTTTGAGGACACGGGCAATTTCATGACAAGCAATCTCACGTTCAGTTTCGCCAGCAATGTTGTGAAGACACAGCAGCGAAAGAACGACATCGAAGGAATCGTCCGCAAAACTCATGGACGGACATCTTCCTTCTGATTTCAATTTTGTCCTTCACGTCCTCAAGTTCAGCATTTTTGAGCATGTTCTCGATCGAGTTACCCGTCAAATCCTCGGCATTCCAGATATCGCTACCGATCGCCTTTCCGGTCGTCAATCGCTTGGCGGCTCCAATCATCAGCAATCCTCGTCCCGTACCGATATCAAGGACAGTTTCATCGCCTTGCCACTCGATCAGGTTAAGCATTCGGTCTCGAACATTGAACTTCCCCAAATGCCGTAAACAAGCATAGATATACCCAGCGCAATCGGCATTAAAGACACTCCGCAAAGTACGAGACCGACCGAAAAGCGAGGTCAAAGATGCTGAGTGGTGGTATGAACCAGTCCCCGATCGCCATCACAATTCCGATTAAAAGAAAGTTGCGAATAACGCCTGGTGCATCAATACCGTAGTTGAGTTTGCTCGACTGATTCAACATTTATGCCTCTAATTTCTGATCTTTCCAGCTTTGCTCAATCCTCTTGATTGTCCGAGCATTTACATTGGGCTAGCAATTTCGATCAGAATGCCATCTAAATCCCGCACGTAGGCAACCGTTTGTCCCCAAGGTTTTACTTTGGGAGCGACAACTGCGATCGCACCCGCTTCTACTGCCTTTGAAAATGCGGCTTTTACATCTCCTGCGACAAAGCCAACCTCAATGCCAGCAGGCGGTTTTGATAAGCTGTTTTCTTGGAATCCTTCAGGTAAGTTTGAGTGTGCAAGTTCATTGGCGGCAAAGGCAAGTGCGGTTCCGCCCGTCTCTATCTCGGCGTATTGTCCGCTCTCATCGATGAACCGTTGCTTTAGACCAAAGGCACGTTCATAAAACGCGACAGATTGAGCAACATTTTTGACATAGAGAATTGTGTAAGCAAATTTCACTGTTTTTAGCGTTCAACGGCAGCAATTAACACTGTCTCTCACATCGCCCTGCTTCGTCTTGAAGAAATCGGACAGGGGAAAAATTATCGTGAAATGAACGTGGTTGGAGTTAAGCCTGCTAACTGCTGAAATTCGCGTGCCATGTGCGCCTGATCTGCATAGCCACACGCTAAAGCGATGCCACACAAATTAGAAGATTCCAGGGAGCGCAAATGGGACACTGTGTTTTGAAACCGCAAGATTCGTGCTAATACTTTTGGCGGTAGCCCCACTGCTGCTGTGACTCCTCGCCGTAGCGTCCTTTCGCTCACCCCAATGATTTCTGCAATTTGTGACACTGGCATTCGTCCTTGGCTGCTAGAGATGAGTCTGATTGCTTCACGAGTTGGTGAGGAAAGATCGTCATTCATCCGTTGCAACTCCAACAGGCTTGTTTGTAGCGTTCTTAGCGCTTGTTCCAGCGAATTGCATCTACACAGTCGATCGAAGATCTTGCCAAACACTGAGGCACAATCCTGCGCCTTGACCTCCTGCTGAAATAAATCGATCGCACTCAGGTTGAGAAATTGCCCTGCCATACCCGGATGGAAGCGAATGCCGACGAATTCTGTGGCGGGTTTGATGTTAAATAGCTCGAAGCGATCGGTCGAACCGTAGATGGTCAACTGTGGGTTGTTGATGTCCCCATCTAACGATCGCTCGTACTGAAAGATTAAGTCCATGCAGCCATCTGGCAAGACTCGATGCTGAACGGATTCGCTAAATTGAATTGTGGCATCGGGCGTTGAAAAGCACCAAAAGGCACCAATGAGAGATGCGATCGCATTGGAAGCAGTAAACTCTGTGTAGTACGGAGATGGGCTTATCATCAGAGAGATTGTGGTGGTTTACTGGAAATCGCCAACGACATCGTTCAGCAACAGATCGATCGTCAGATCGGGGTAAAGCGAGGCAAATTTGGGCAGTAGCGCTGTCCAGAAACGTCTGTGGCAATGGCGATCGCCTGATGCATCTCTTCGGTCAATGGTTCGATCCGCTCAAAATAGGCACTTCCTGCCTCAGTCAATGAAAGTTGGCGAGTGGTTCGCTGAAATAGCCGGATACCCAGTTCCTCCTCCAGTCCTGCGATCGCCCGCGAAATTGAAGAGGGATCGAGCTGGCGATCGCGAGCAACGGCGGCAAAACTACCTTGCCTCACGACTTCAACAAAGGTTTGCAGTACTGACAAGTCCATTGTTGAATTGTAAGCATGAATTTGCGCCATGAACAGACTTAAGAAAGCTCTTTTTGCACGAATTAACAGCTATTCGTGTAGAAAATACATGAGAGTCGTTCCTAAACTAGATTACAGGAAGTTTCTTGTATGCCAGAGAAGCGGTTAAACGAATGTCTATCCTGCACGGCGGTCGCGGCGGCGCAATTTTTAACCTCTCATCGGGGGCTTCTCGTCTGGGTTCTCCTGGCGAGTATGTAGACTACGCTGCTTCTAAAGGCGCGATCGACACGATAACGATTGGGCTTGTCAAGGAAGTTGCCAATGAGGGAATTCGGGTAAATGCAGTCCGTCCAGGCGTTATTTACACGGATATTCATGGCAGTGGGTGAGCCGAACCGAGTCGATCGAGTCAAAGCGTTTATCCCCATGAGGGGGACAGGTGATTGAGGTAGCACAAGCAATTTTGTGGTTACTGTCAGATGAGGCTTCCTATACGACAGGTTCATTTATT
Source organism: Phormidium tanganyikae FI6-MK23 (assembly GCA_019359175.1). Classification (GTDB taxonomy): domain Bacteria; phylum Cyanobacteriota; class Cyanobacteriia; order Leptolyngbyales; family Leptolyngbyaceae; genus Leptolyngbya; species Leptolyngbya tanganyikae. The sequence goes on along the minus strand of JAHHHU010000026.1, from coordinate 37,214 downwards.
GACGTTGCGGGCGGCATTTAGCCGCAGATCAATAAGTACTTGTAGAGATCAAACACTGATTTGGAGAAATATGAGCCGAATTGCAATTTTGGGAACTGGAGCAATGGGATCTCGCGTCGCGCAAAACCTACTCAATGCGAAACATCAAGTTGCGGTGTATAACCGATCGGCAGACAAGATAAAGCCTCTGCTGGATCAGGGCGCAGTTTATGCCGCCACACCCAGAGAAGCTGCCCAGCAAGCTGATCATGGCGCGCTCAACGTCGGATGCAGTCGTGAGGAAGTGATTAAAATTATCATGCAGATGGCAGTCTATGCCGGATTTCCGGCTACACTCAATGGCGTGTTTGCTGCCAAAGAAGTGTTTGCGGAACGCGATGAAGGACTGGTTTAAGACAACATTAAACATTGAAAATTCAGGCAGGTAAAGATGAAGCGCAATCAGCGGCAACCCTTGCAACTTTACGTTAGAGAGAGTGAAACGAGCGATCGCCATGCCAGCTGGCTGGAACTCTTTTTTGATCTGGTGTTTGTGGTGGCGATCGCAGAACTCGCCCATTTTCTGCATGATCATCTTGATTGGGGCGGCATTGCCAGTTTTGCCGTGCTGTTTGTGCCAGTCTGGTGGCTGTGGATTGACTTTAGCTATTATGCCGATCAGTTCGATGTTGAGCGTGGCTTTTACCGCCTGGTTATGCTGGGCGTGATGTTTGGCATGATCGTCCTGGCACTGACGATTTCAGAAGCCTTGCAGGGTGGCTCCGCCGAGTTTGCCAGCATCTATGCCGCCTTGCGGTTGGTAATCGTCAGCTTGTACTTCCAGGCATGGCGACTGGTGCCGCAATCGCGTGAACTCACAAAGCGCTACATGCTAAGCTTTGCGATCGCGCTTGTGCTGTGGCTAATTTCAATCGCGCTGCCTCCCCCCATTCGCTTTGTCTTGTGGGGCGTGGCGCTGCTGATTGAAATTAGCAATGGCCCAATCACGTATGCCACCATTCGATCAGTGCCCGTTCAGGTGTCGCATATGGATGAGCGGTTTGGGCTATTTGTAATCATTGTCTTGGGAGAGGCAATTGTGGCAGTGGCGAGCGGCGTATCCGATATTCAGTGGCAGTGGCAAGAAACGCTAACAGCGATCAGTGGGTTCATCGCTGCTGTCAGTTTTTGGTGGCTGTACTTTGAATGTGCAGAAACCTCAGTGATTAACTGGGCACTGCGAAGCAATCAAAAGTCTGCCCTGTTGCGATCGTTTGTCTACGGCTATGGTCACGTATTCGTCTTTGCCGGAATTGTTGCTTCTGGTGTTGGCATCCAATCTGCGATCGAAGGGGTGGAAGCAGGACTCAGTATAGAAGCCCGCGCGGTTCTGTGCGGCGGTATGGCTTTGTTTCTGCTGGGGCTGACCGCTGTGCAGTGGGCAGCTCCGCGATCGCTTCCTCAGCAGATTTTAACTGGGCGAACGGCGGCGGTGATCGCCTGTGTCCTGCTGATCGTTCTGGGTGGATGGCTTGCTCCTGCTGCAATCCTGGGGCTGCTGGTGCTGATTCTGCTGGGTCTAATTCAAGTCGAGTCAATCTTTGCTCGAATCACAGGGCAGACGGATAGCCCAGATTAAATTTGGCGGAGTAAAGCAGAGTTTGCCCCATAGCCTGATCAATGCGATGAAGTTGAAACCTTAGTTTAGAGAACGTTTCTTGAGTGAGCAGCAATCTATCCGACGCTGCAAAACTGCAACTCCTGCTATTCAATTGGGCGCATTGGTCAACTCGTTGATAGCAAATTATGCAATCAACGTGGCAAGGTAAGAGTTCCGGCGCTTGAGAAACCCCAATAGCCGACTGCCATAATCATTCACAACCGCTTGTTGAACAGATGGACGAGCCTGTAACGCCTGTCGCCACCGCGAGTCTTCGGTATAAGCTAAAGCAACTCGATCAGGATCGCGGGTGTTCCAAGCATCTTCTGCGGCTTGAACTTTGGCTTTAGCCGTTTCGATCGTAAAAGGTGGTAAAGGCGGTTTTGTTTCCATCTTTGTTGCGAGTTGCAGTGTGTAATTGTGCAAGGTTAAACTTGTCTCTTTCAAACGCAATCTATTCGTTCGCTGTGATCGGATTGTGAGGAGAATAATCTAAAAACTTCCAGTGCAGCGATTGGGGTAAGTCAGTCTCTAGCCACTGCTCAATCGCGAAATCCCAATATCGGTGCGTTCCACCCGTTGCCTCGATCGAGCGATCCAGGTGCCACTGAATCGTCGCTTGACCCGTCAGTTGCAGGGTACGGCTGCGATCGAAGTCTAGAAAAAGCAGCCCGGCTTGAGGATTCACAACCAGGTTTCCCAGCGTATTGAACATACTGTTTCCGGCGTAATCGGGAATGCGTAGCGATCGATCATTTAGAATTTCGACGAAGCCCGGATTGCCGCCGCGATGTGAGGCATCTACCCCACGAGTGGGATGGGCACTCGTAACAAACAGGGTATCGGCTGAGGCAATCCAACGCTGCTGTTCGGAAGTTAGAGATTGTCCAAACTGTGGCTGAGTGTAGGGTACAGTCGTTAGATCAAGATTGGGAACCATCTGCCGTCGCTGAATGTACTTGGGACAGTTGGGGTAGGATTCTACAACGTCGAGACGAAATCGATCGCTAGTCAGTTGAGCGATCGAGCCGTTCACCCGTAGCCGCCGCCGACTGGCAAGTTCGATCATCAGCATCCCAACTTGAGGCTCAGTTTGAATGTTTGCCCAAAACGGATCGCAGGGGTTCAGGCTAGCGTGAGTTAGGTCAAACTCGATCGCCTGTGAATCAATGGGTTTGATGAAACCAGGCAACCCAAATAATAGCGATGCCCAAATGTTTTGCTGGGCATCCACACTTCCCAGAACGACCATGCGCTGCTGCTCAATGAATTTAAGCGCGCCCCTGGGAAGCGTATTGGCGATGATTTGTCCATTCTGCTGGGCTGAGATCGCCTCACCAACCCGTTGCTGTACCAGCAGTTCGCCCTCATGAAACGGGCTTTCCAGTTGCATAGAGCCTATTCTCCAATTACAAGAACCTTCAGGGCTAAACGATCACCAACTCACGGCTCGATTCAGCTAACGATTCAGCTAAAAGGTCAACACCGTGTAGCCCTCTTGGGTGAGCTTTTGAAAGCTGGGCAAGCCCGTCGTACCCGGAACCTGATTGTCTGTAATCAGGTCAAAGCCCGATGCAACAACGGCTTCATGCGCCCCAAACACATCCGCACAGCCGCAGGAAACTCCGGCAACGGTGTCTTTAACCGCCTCGAATAGCTTGTGAGCCGGATGGTCGGCTTTGGTCAGTTCTCCAATCCAACTGCTCCCCGTGCCCTGAAACAGCACCGTTACTTCATTGCCGTTGTGCTTGAAGTCGTAAGCCGAGGCGAGCGCATTGAATAGTCGTCCCAATGCTTCTTCAGTACCGGGCTTGGGATCAGACAGAACCACAATGGCAGCTTTCATGCAGTCTTTCCTATGAGTTGAAAACGATTGAACCGATCGTTCGGTTAAGGCCAATATACCGATCGTTCGGTATGATGTCAACAGATTCAGCACAAGAGTTTTTATGGATAGAACTGAAGTGGTTCAGAGAATAGCCAAAGTCTTTCGACAGTGCGGGTATGAAGGCACAACGCTGTCCTTGATTTCAGAGGCAACCGGATTGGGGAGAGCTAGTCTCTATCATCATTTTCCCAATGGCAAGCAGGAGATGGCGGAGGCGGTGCTTGAGTATGCGGGGCAGTGGTTTGGAGAAAACATCCTTGCGCCTCTGCAGGGTGAGGGAACGCCCGCCGGACGGATTGCAGTCATGGGCGCTCACTTGAGTCAGTTTTACGATTGCGGGCGTAGTGCCTGCTTGCTGGCAATCTTTACGCTGGGTGAATCAGACTTGCTCTTTCATAAGCGAGTCAATCAAATGCTGAATGCCTGGATCGATCGTTTAGCTGCGGTTTTGATGGAGATTGGTATTCCAGCGAAGCAAGCGCGGCAACGGGCTGAAGATGCGGTTATCCAAGTTCAAGGCGCATTAGTTTTAGTTCGGGCACTCGATCGCACTGAACCGTTTGAGCGCACCGTGCAACAACTGCCCATAAGACTTTTAGAACCGATCGCTTGATTTACGACAGTTAGGAATTTCTGATAGGCTGCGATCGTAGCGCGATCGCAAATGCATTCATCAACTCAATCTGCAAACCTTCGGTACATTTTAACCGTTAATGGTGAGAAACTTTCGTGGTAATGATGAGCAATATTGAGATCGTTCAAGAACTCTATCGATCGTTCCGTGAAAAGGATTACGATGCCTTCTTGCAGATCTGCGCCTCAGATTTGCAATGGATTCAGAACGAAGGATTTCCGCGTGGGGCAACGCATCAAAGCGCAGAGGCAGTGGTCGATCGAGTCTTCAAAGCGTTCAACGACGACTGGAAAGCCTGGTCGTTTGAGATTGAGCAGTGGCTCGATGCGGGAGAAACGATCGTCGTGATTGGTAGCTACACCGGTGAGCATCGAGTGTCGGGTAAGACGTTGCGCTCACCTGCTGCCCATGTTTACGACCTGCAAGATGGCAAAGTATGGTGATTTCGCCAATTCACTGACACCAAGATGATTTGGGATGCCATGAAGTAGTGGAGATAGACAAACGGATGCTCAAATCCTACTCAATTTAGAGTGGTCTATCGATGCTGGTCATCAGGTATTACGTCCCGCCATGACTCCACCATCGACGTTCCATGTCGCACCCGTAACCCAAGCGGCGCGATCGGAGAGCAGGAACGCCACAACTTCGGCAACATCGTTGGGTTGTCCAACCCGTCCGATCGGATGAAAGCTGTTGAAGCCTTGTAGCGTTGCGTGGATTGCTTCTGGTGCAATGAAGGCTCCATAAATTGGCGTTTCTACGACTGCGGGCGCAACCGCATTGACGCGAATTTTGTACTGAGCTAGCTCCATCGCTAAATGCTGGGTGAGGGCGTGTAACCCTGCCTTTGCCATTGAGTAAGCTGATGAGGGAGTTGCCAGCACTGCCTGATGCGCCCACATCGAGCCAATATTGACGATCGCCCCGCCCTGCTTTTGTTGCACCAGATTGCGAACAACCTGTTGGGTTGCCAAAAATGTACCGCGATTGAGGTCGAGGTAGCGATCGTAGTCAACTTCTGTATGATCGAGAAACGACTGAGGCAGAAACACGCCCGCAGCATTAACTAAATAATTTACGTCGATTAGATTTGAGGCAATTCGCTTCACAAGCTGAGTGGTGTCTTGGCGATCGCTGATATCAGACTGCCAAGCTTGGACATTCCCCAATGGCTGTAGATCGGCTGCGGCGATTTGCAGTTTATCCAAATTGCGCCCTACAATCGTGACGGATGCACCGTGACTCAGGAGGATTTTAGCAATCTCCTGCCCAATGCCGCTGCTGCCGCCGATAATCAGTGCCTGTTTATGCTTAAAATCTGGGTACATGGATGTTCCTTACTTGAGACCGCGAGTTGACAGCAACTCATAGCCAGATAGTAAGCAACTCTGCTCCTCTGCGAAAGTCAGCACTTTTCGGTAAGGTACGCACTTTTCGGTAGAAATTGGGGCGGAGCTTGAAGAAGTTTTTTACGCAGACGCAATGCATCACGATCGATCTGGAAAACCAATGTCAGCCGCCGCGATGCTGGAGTACATTGTGGGCTGCAAGTGGTCGATCCGAATTTTGACGCTGATTCGGCAGGGGGTCGATCGTCCGGGCGCAATGACGCGATCGATCGAAGGACTGACGACTAAGGTGCAAAATGACTGTCTGAGCAAAATGGTCAGTTTCGATATTTTAGAGAAGGTTGCTTATCCAGAAGTTCCGCCCCGCGTGGAATACAAGCTGACCCAGTTTGGACAGTGGTTTGTAGCAGTTTTAGATGCAGTTGCCGAGTTGCAGCAGGAATTAGAGGCAGGCCATCCTACTGAATTGAATCAGCGTCAGGTAGAACGTCCAAAATTCAGCGGTGGAGCAAGCCAGTAAGGTACTCAAAAAATGGCGTTGGTAAATTAGGAGATGAATTTCAGATTTCTATTCCCTTCGATGCCAGACAATAGGATTGAAAGGAGGGTGAAGAGGAATCCCCATGAAATGTCCTGAATGTGGCGGCGAACATATTCGCAAAAATGGGCATCGTCAGCACAAGCAAAACTATCTTTGTGTCGGCTGTGGACGGCAGTTTCTGACCGAATACGAGCCAAAAGGGTACAGCGAGGACGTGAAACGGCTGTGCCTGAAAATGGATGGCAATGGCATGGGAGTGCGCGGCATCAGTCGCGTGACCGACATTGCTCACACCACAATTTTGAACTGGATCGAACAATTAGGAGAACTGTTGCCAGAGTCTTACGACCCAAAGCAGCACCCCCAAGTGGGGGAACTCGACGAACTCGAAACATTCGTGGGCAAGAGGCAGAATAAGCTGTGGATTTGGACTGCGGTGGATCACTTTGCCCCTGAAATTTTGGGCTGGGTTGTGGGTGACCCTAGTGCCGTAACGTTTCGACCTTTGTGGGACGCGATCTCGGTCTGGCAGTGTTACTTTTGGGTCAGTGATGGTAACCCAGTGTATCCAGGGTTCGTTCCCGATGGCGACCAGATTGTCAGCAAGACTTACATGATTCGAGTCGAAGGCGAAAACACTCGTCTGCGCCACTATCTCGCACGTCTGCATCGCAAAACCTTGTGCGATTCCAAGTCGGTTGAAATGCTGAAGCATTCCCTTCAGTTGCTGATTCACTACCTTAAGTTTGGAGATGTCCCTGTCCCCGCTTAGTTCATCTTCTCATTTACCAACGCCGCATTTCCTGCCCAAGCCGAACAGGGCATGGTTGGGACAACAGCCGTTGCCTTTGGGCGATCGTCCACCGACCTCACGCATCTCTACGTCACCACCAACGGCGGCATGTCGTTTCCGCCGCCGACTGGAATTGAATCTGCCAAAGTGTTGCGGCTAGAGGTCGGCGCTGAAGGATTACCCTTACTCTAAATTCCTATGCATTCTACTGATCAAGGCGCTGATCCCCCTGTCACGATCGATGTGCTTCAGAAAATTAAACCGGGCTGCGAGGCAGAGTTTGAGGGAGTCCTGACCCATCTAACCGAAGCTGCCAAGGCGTTTGAGGGACATTTAGGGGCAAATATCTTTCGTCCGTCCGATCGCGCTAATCCGGAGTATCGGATTGTCTTCAAGTTCGATCACCTGAGCAATCTACGGCAGTGGGAACAATCGGCAATTCGACGTAAACTGCTGGAGCGAGCCAAACAGTTAACGGTGGGTGAGGGCAAGTGGCAGACGCTGACGGGACTAGAAACCTGGTTTACGCTGGCAACTCAGCAGCCGATCGTGCCACCTCCTCGATACAAGATGTTAGTCATCACTTGTCTAGCCGCGTTTCCAACGATTAACCTGATTAATTTTCTCTTACAGCCACTCAACTTCTTACCTCTTCTGCTTCGTACTTTGCTCACCACGATCGTCCTGCTGTCATTAATGACTTATGGGGTGATGCCCCGTATGACAAAGCTGTTTGCAGGATGGCTCTATCCCAAATCCAAACCTTGATCGCAAATGAGGAACAATTGTATGAAGATTGGCATTATTGGAGCAGGCAATATGGGCAGTGGCTTAGGAAAATTCTGGGCGCAGAAGGGACACCAACTGATGTTCAGCTATTCCCGCAATGCTGCCAAATTACAGAGAGTTGCCGAGGCGATCGGCAGTAATGCTACAGTCGGTACGCCAGCCGAAGCCGTGCAGTTTGCGGATGTGGTGCTGCTCTCTGTGCCATATAGTGCGATCGCTGATGCACTCAAAGCAGCAGGCTCACTATATGGCAAGATTCTGTTTAGCTGCGTCAATGCGCTTTTACCGGACATGAGTGGTATGGCAGTTGGCACAACTACTTCAGCCGCCGAAGAAATTGCCAAACTCGCTCCCGGTGCGCGAGTCGTCGAGGCATTCTCGCTGTTTGCAGAAGTGCTAGATTCTCCGTCTCAACGCTTTGATGACCAGATTGCCACAACTCTCTACACAGGCGATGACGAAGCAGCCAAACAGGGGGTGGCAAGTTTATTGCGCGAGATTGATGTGGAAGTTGTAGATGCGGGAGGACTGAAAAATTCTCGTTTTGTGGAACCTGCCGTGATGCTGTTGATTCAACTCGCTTATGTTCAAAACATGGGACAAGTGGGTTTCAAATTGCTAAAACGCTAAGAGTGATCTAAATCGTCCGACTAATCATGTTCAAGGTTTGGCGCAACCAAGTATTCGCAGCGTCTTTATCTGCCAATTTGCTCCACAGCATTGATACCGTCCAGGTTCCTGTTTCAACGGGCAACTCAAACAGTTCGAGATTGTGCAACCGTACTAGTTGTACTGCTACTCGGTTGGGCACGGTCGCAATTAAATCATTGGTGGTAAGGATTGCTGGAAGTGCTAACATATGCGGCGTGGTGAGCGCAACTCGACGCTGTAAATGATGCTGAGCCAAGAGCTTATCAATTTCACCCGTCGTGTCGCGCCGCAGCGTCACTAGCGCATGAGATAGGCTGGCAAAGGTTTCTAAAGACATTGTGCCATGAGCAATCGCGGGATGTCCCTGACGGGCAATGCCGACAAAATGTTCTTGAAACAAACTGATGCAATGAGTTTGCTGGGGTAGTGTGGGAAACACCCCTAGCGCAACATCAATCGTGCCTTGTTCTAATAGCTCACCTAAGCTGTCTTTCTCATAGCCAATGAGCCGAAAGTTTAAATGAGGGGCATGCTGACCACAAAACTCTAGCAGGGATGGCAGCATTACATAACTAGTGTAGTCGGAGCTACCGATCTCAAACCGCCGCGATGAAGCATCCGGATCAAAAACTTGACTCGCCTCTAACGTCTGCCGAATCTGATTCAGAGCAGCCAGAATGCCTGAGGCGATCAAAATCGCCTTGCTGGTCGGCTGCATCTTTCTACCCATGCGAATAAACAACTCATCTTCAAATACGATTCTCAATCGCCCCAATGCTGCGCTCATTGCAGGCTGCCCCAGGTGCAGTCTTTGGGCTGCCAGCGTGACGCTGCGTTCTTCAAGCAGTGCTTCAAAGGCAACCAGTAAGTTCAAGTCGATCTCGCTTAGATTAATCGATTTCATTAATTTATACTATTCGCAAAATCAATTTGCTTAATTCACAGTCTACTGCTAGATTGCTTACAGAAGCACATTCCACAATGGGAACTGACTGATGACGAAGCTAGTCGCGATCGTAGGCATGGGCGATGGGATGGGAATGGCGATCGCCCGTCGGTTTGCTAAAGAGAGGTTTGCGATTGCTATGATTGCTCGTAACGCCACCAAACTCTAAGCATTCAAAGCGACTTTGCAAGCCGAAGGATATGAAGCTTACGATTTTGTTGCTGATGCTGGAGATGAAGCCTCGTTGCAGGCAGCCTTTACATCGATTCAAACCCAGTTGGGTAATCCAGAAGTGCTGGTTTACAACGCTGCTACGCCCAAAATGGAACCGATTCTAAATGAAACGATGGATACGTTGGCGATCGATTTCAAGATTAATGTTGCCGGAGCGTTAGCCGCGACAAAAGCTTTGTTGCCTGCCCTGCAAGCAAAAGGTCAAGGCACGATTCTGTTCACAGGTGGTGGTTTTGCAATGTATCCCAGTCCAGATTTTGGTTCGCTCTCCCTGGGCAAAGCCGGGATTAGAAGCCTTGCTAAAATGCTGGCTGAGGCATTAAAACCTAGCGGTATCCGTGTTGGCACAGTTACTATTTGCGGCACGGTGAATCCTGAAAATCCCAAATATAGCCCGAATCAGATTGCTGAGCAGTACTGGGCTTTTCACACTAATTCAACCTCCGATTCAGAAATTATTTATTAATTGCTTTCACATTATACCTAGAGAGTATTAACGATGACTGAGATTGAGAGCCAAAATTTAGCGATCGCCCGCACGTTTATTGAACAATTCCTAGGAAAAGGCGACACCAGTATTGCTGCACAAGTTCTAGATGAAAATGTGCAGGCCACGAGGCTGAAGCCCGATAGTCCAATTAATGGACGAGAAGAGTACGAGCAGATCTTTAGTGCGTTCTATGATGCCTTTCCACCAATTCCGGGTTCGGAGATGATGATTGAAGATCTATTTGCTGCTGGCGATCGGGTAGTAGTGCGCTTTCGCTGCGTTCAAAAGCATACAAAAGATTTTTTTGGCATTGCGGCAACCCATCGAGATATCACCTTTATTGAAACTCATGTGATGCGATTGCAGGATGGCAAGATTATTGAGAATATAGTCAGTGCAACCAATTTAGAGTTTGAAATGTTGATGGCTCCCGTGCTAACACCTCTGATTTTGAAATAAAGCCTAAATCATCGTCTCTAAGATTTTTGATAGATCGAGTCAAACCATGAAAATTAGTGTGATTGGTTCAGGTGGAATTGGCGGGACTGTAGGAACGCTGTGGGCAAAAGTGGGACACGAAGTACTGTTCAGTTCTCGCAATCCTGAAAAGCTTTCTGCATTAGTAGCGGCAGCAGGAGCCAGCGCCAAAGCAGGCACGATCGTAGAGGCTGCTAGCTTCACCGATGTAATTTTCTTGGCGGTCTACTATTAGACGACCGACGATGCTCTAGCGGCGGCTGGCTCACTCGATGGCAAAATTATCATTGATGCCACCAATCCCTATAACCGCACTGATGCAGGTCAAATTCAGCGCGTTCCAAACGTCAGTTCAGCCCTGGAACTCGCTCAGAAAGTACCGCAAGCAAAGGTGGTAAAAGCCTACAATACCCTGCTGACTGCAATGCTTGCCAATGACATCATCGCTCTGATCCCCATGTGCTATTTTACTATGGGGATGATGCTGAGGCGAAAGCGATCGTGGCTCAACTGATTCAGGACAATGGCTTTGCAGGCATTGATCTTGGCGCATTGAGTCAGGTCATTCGTCAAGAACCCGATGGAAGATTCTACAACAGACCCCTGACTCAAGACGAGGTGCAATCGCAGATCTGAGAATTGTCGATCGAGACACGAAAAGAACTTAAGCGTTTAGCGATCGAGCCAAATCATCCGCTCTGACGTGTAGCGCTCTCCTGCCGCCGCCCCAACTGGAGCGATTTGATCGATTTGATGTAGTTCTTCTGCGCTCAACATAATGTCGCTGGCTTTGGCGTTCTCTTCGATATAAGCAACTCGCTTTGTGCCTGGAATGGGCACGATATCCTCTCCTTGATGCAGCAGCCAAGCAAGAGCGATTTGTCCGGGTGTAGCTTCTTTAGTTTGAGCAATCGTTTTGATTTGCTCCACTAAACGCAGATTGCGATCGAAATTTTCCCCTTGAAAGCGTGGCTCAGAGCGGCGATAGTCCTTGTCATAAGCTTCAGCCCGGTTTGCCTGTCCGGTGAGAAACCCTCTTCCGAGTGGACTGAACGGCACAAATCCAATGCCAAGTTCCCGCAATGTGGGCAGAACTTGCAACTCAATGCCTCGTTCCCAGAGCGAATATTCCGATTGCAATGCTGTGATTGGGTGAACCGCATGGGCAAGTCGGACTGTGGTTGGGCTAGCCTCCGAGAGTGCTAGATAGCGAACTTTGCCTTGCTGCACCAATTCTGCCATTGCACCTACGGTTTCTTCGATCGGTACCGTCTTGTCTACCCGATGTTGATAGAACAGATCAATGTGATCAATGCCCAATCGCTGCAAGGAAGCATCACATACCCGCCGCACGTTGTCGGGTGAACTGTCTAAGCCGATCGTTTGTCCAGTCTCATCCAACTTGAAGCCAAACTTGGTGGCAATGATCAGGGGAGCGCGCTTTCCTTTGATGGCACGACCAACAAGTTCTTCATTGGCTCCGTAGACCTGAGCAGTATCGAGAAAGGTAATTCCGAGTCCGATCGCCCGATGAATGGTTTGAACCGATTCGGCTCCACTGCCACCGCTATAAAGCGAACTCATGCCCATACAGCCCAGTCCCAAAGCCGAGACTTGTAATCCTTGGGTGCCAAGTGTGCGAGTTTTCATCTTGTTCCTCCCTTTTGATCCTTAATCCAGTTCTTGAGCGTTGCGTTCAGCAAACACTTCTTTAGCAGCAAACATGCCATTCAGCGCCGCCGGAAACCCCGCATAAACTGCCATTTGCAGGATGACTTCAATCACTTCCTCACGAGTGCATCCGACGTTGAGCGCGCCGTGGAGATGCACTTTGAGTTGAGGTTGAGCATTCCCTATCGCCGTCAGAGCCGCAACCGTGGCAATTTCTCTAGATTTCAGATCTAAGCCAGGACGAGTGTAAACGTCACCAAAAGCAAACTCAATGATGTGACGAGCCAGGTCGGGCGCAATCTCTTTTAGGCTTTCAATGACGCGATGTCCGGCTTCACCGTCTACTTCTGCTAGTTTTTGTCAGCCGCGATCGTAGCGTGTTGTCTCCTGCGTTTGTATCTGTGTCATGGTGTAATTCCAGTGCTATGTAGTGCTGAATTTTGGCTTGAATGATGTTGAGATTCTCAGAGAGTTGGTCAATCTGTTGCTGCACCGCTTGCTGATGGGATTCTAGGAGCATTCGCCGTTGGACGATCGTGCTGTCACCTTGTCGCCTCAGTTCAGCGAATTGCTGCATTTGGCGAATTGGCATTCCCGTAGTGCGGAGGCGGGTGAGAAACTCAATCCGGATAATATCCTGGGGAGAGTAACGGCGATGCCCATTGGATGGAGGCGCGCTCGATCGAGGTCAGTAAGCCAATCCGCTCGTAATACCGCAGCGTATGACTGCTCAGTTGTGTCAAGGCTGCGACCTGTTGAATCGTCAGTTCATCATCCATAGCCACCACCATAAAACTTAGAGCGCGCTCTAAGTCAAGAGTAAAAACGTTTATCGAAGTTGCTCAGTTGATTTTGCCTGTCCAGTCAGCCAATGTCCGAGATGGGGATCATCAGCACAGCCGCCACAATGTTAGGACAAATCGAGATGCCACCCCACTCAGGCTCACAGGGTAGAGAAACGACAAATGTTCCCAGATCATTTCCAGCGAGACATCACACCGAGAGTTAGCAGGGTTAGCAGCAGCATCAACCCACCTGCTAGCCCATAGGTTGTGCTTAAACCTACCCATTGACTGAGAGGTTGACTGACAAATGGTGAAGTAAACTGACCGAGGAAAAAACTGGTGGTTAATCCACCCAAGATCCTTCCCCTGAAGACTGCTGGAGTGGATGAGGTCAAACATACGGTCATGTTGGGCATCAATAATCCTACGCCTAACCCGGCGATCGACAAGCCAACTAAAACCATTGCATAGGTGCGGGCAGAACCAATCGCCAGATATCCAAGCCCCATCAGTAAAAAAGCGATGGCGTAGACATTTAGGAAAGTAAAGCGAGCTTTAAGCCGCTGATAGCTGAGGGCACTGATGGAAGTGGCAAGCGTGGCAAAGGCGATCGCCAGCCCGCTTTGAGAGGCATTGGCGTTGATGAGTTGCTGAAGGTAGAAGGGAATTTGTACCGGAATCATGTAGAACACGATTTGAGTCGCTAGGGCAATACTGTAGGTCATGATCAGCAGTATCCAGGGAACTGACTCAGGGTTGATTGCCTCAGAGGATTGTGTGGATGGATGGGTAGAAGGTTCGGGCAGCACCAGCAGGATGAAGGGTAAAATCAGCCATGCCAGCAGGTAAATTAGAAATGGCAGCCGCCAGTTAAGGTCAGCAAGATAACCGCCCAGAGTCAGGAAGATTACGCCGCCAAATCCCATAAAAGCAGCTTGCAGCCCCAGAAATTGGGCACGGGTAGCACCTCTGTAGTAATCTGCAATGAGAGTGGTTGCTGTAGTCATGATTCCTGCCACACTCAAGCCCAGCAGCACTCGCCCTAGCAGCATTAACCCAATCTCATTGAGCAAAAAGCCAGAACTGCCCGCCAAGCCATAAAGAAAAACCGAAGCAGCCAGTAAACCTTTACGCCCAAAGAGATCGATGATTGTTCCAGCGATGGGCGCACCGATCGCAATAAAAAGCGCTGGGGCAGTTAATATTAACCTCACCCAATAATCAGCATTGGCAACCTCAGAAAAGTACTGCCGCATGGCTGGGAGAGCCGGGGCGATCGTTGCTCCTGCCATCACGGTCAGGGTGCTGACCAGCAGTAGCGTTGTTTTGACAAGAAAAGTATCAGGACTGCGGGATTTCATCATATTTTCAGGACAAGGTTTGAACGTGGTTTGAATAGCGGCAGTTGTGATCGTTCAAGCTCGAATCATGCCTACCAAACCAAGCCGAAACATAATTAATGAGTTGAACTGGGTAACATCACCGCTATTGCTTTTTCAAAGGCTTTGGGATCTTTGAGCAACTGTGCCGCCATTTGTTTAGCTTGTTCACCGGGATAAACATCCTCAACGCCATCGATCGCGGCTTGTAGGGCATCGTTGACCACTTCTTCAGGCGACACTTTCGGGTCAGGATAGGCTTTTCCCATGCCAATATCAATGGTTGCAGGCAAGACAGCAATGACTAAGGTTCCCTGTGCTGCCAACTCTGCTCGCACTCCCTGGGTGAGTGATAGCGTCGCTGCTTTAGAGGCGCTGTAGCTGCCGTTGAAAGGAAGATTGACCCGCGCTACCATCGACACCATGTTGACGATTGCTCCGCCCCCAATTTGTTTCAGCACAGACGCAAAGGCACGACACATCATCAACGTTCCAAAATAGTTCACCTCCATTTCCATGCGGGCTTGAGATAAATCAGATGCTGCAATCAACCCTTGATTGAATCCAACCGCGGCATTGTTGATTAAAAGTGTCACGTCTTGACATTGGGCTGCTGCCTGGTTTACCGATTCTTCATTGGTAACATCTAGGGCAACCGGAATAATCGTGTTAGGATCAGTCGCTACCAGGTCGGCTAGCAAATTGGGATTACGAGCCGCCGCATAAATTTTGGTAGCACCGCGCGATCGCAATGCCTCCACATAATATTGACCCAGACCGCCATTGGCTCCTGTCACCAGCGCAACTGAATTCGCAATTTCCATCTTTTTCCTCGCTTATAAGATGCCGCCATTCACCTGAATGACCTGTCCATTTACCCATCTCGCCTCATCCGATGCCAGAAACGCTACGACATCGGCAATATCGTTTGGCTGCCCCAAGCGACCCAATGGTGTCGATTGCACCAGTTGTTCCAGGGCATCCACAGGCATGATTAAACCATCCGTGTTGGTCACTCCTGGTGAAACTAGGTTTACCGTAACCCCACGATGCCCCAATTCTTTGGATAGGGCAAAGCTAAACTGCTCGATCGCGGCTTTGCTGGCAGCGTATACCCCGCCTGTGGAAATGCTTTGTTGGACTGCACCGCTCGATAAGCTGATGATACGTCCATCGTCGCTCACCTGTTTCGCCGCTTCTTGTAGGGCAAAAAATGTGCCTCTGGCATTGGTGTTAAAGATGCGATCGAAGTTTGATTCTGTGATGTCCACCGTTGGCTTGTAGACAGACACGCCAACATTATTGACCACAATATCAATCTGCTTAAATGTGCTGAGAATTTGTTGAAATAAAGTACGTGTACTTTCGATATCACTAATATCAGATTGAACTGCGATTGCCTTTGGCACAGAAGCGTTCAGTGAAGATGTGCCATTGTTTTTAATCGTTTCAACAACCGCTTCTGCTTGATTTCGATTGCCAGCATAGGTAATCACTATATTGGCACCAGCACGTCCTAACCGTTCCGCAATCGATCGTCCAATCCCGCGCGATGCTCCTGTAACAAGGGCTACTTTTCCTGCCAACGACGACATTGCTCTGTCTCCTAAACGAACTCAAACTGAGTCTTGACCAAACCCCAAGGTATACTTCTACTGATTTTTTGGGAAGTACCTACTTTTTTGTAAGTTCCTATAAGCTCAGAGGAGAATGATTCAATGCAATCGGATCAAACTGACGGTACATCATTTGTGCAAATGACACTTAAGGTGTTGGGCGGCAAATGGAAGCTTTTGATTTTGTGGCATCTCAAGGATGGTGAAAAACGATATAGCGAGTTAAAACGGTTGATTCCCAAAATTAGCGAAAAGATGCTGATTCAGCAACTGAGGGAACTCGAAAAGGACACCATCATTAGCCGTAAAACTCTATCCGCGATGCCGCCAAAAGTTGAGTATTCCTTTACAGACTATGGCAAAACCCTCATACCTGTTTTTCAACCCCTCTGTGAATGGGGACAGGAGCATCTTAAACGGATGAATGCAAATGAAATAGATTGATTTTATGAGGAGGACTGCTGTGGTTATCATATTTTGTTTCAAGGGTATTGCTGATGCGTTCATGAGCGCATCAGCAAAGCGGCAGCGCAGCGATAGGTTAGAAATATGAACTAGCTCCACTATTCGGGCTGGATCAGGTCGATCACAACCGCAAGTATGATCGCAAAGTCGATACGACTGTATGTAGAGCTTCCAGAAGTGAACTTGAGCGCGCTGACAATGACGATCGGTTGAACTCGCGATGTGCCAAAGAGTAAGAGCAAGGGGTAGCCAAGGATAGGTCAGGCGAACGACTCGCCAAAAAAGCCTGCAAGACATCTTGACTCAAGCGCCAACAGGCTGCACATTCAACTCTGTGCGCCACAGTGAAACAGGCCTTTTCCAATTCTCTTCCCACTTCTGGGCAATCAACGGTCTGTCCGTTTTACCCATCTGCCAGCCCTGAGCGATCGCGCTGAGCATCACGTTGAGCATTTCTGGTTGCCATAGCGTTACGCTAATCAGCGCATTGGCAATGAGCAGACTGGAAAGCGGCAGTTGAAACTGTGCCAGGTAGAAGGCTTGCAGACAAATTTCCCCAATTTCACTCGTGTCGAATCCGGTGATGATATGCCAGATGTCGTGAGTTTGCTGCCAGCGATATTCCACGTAATGAGTATCCGAATCAATCGCGTTCTCGGTCTCGATGGTTTGAAGCCCTGCCAGCTTTATGAAGCAGGCATAGACATGACCTAAAGAATCTTCGGGAGATTGCAGCAATGCCTCTAGATCATGTGGTGGAGCTTGGTAACGCTCTGTCAGGACATCGGCGATTTCTGGTGTAGTTTTCATGTTGGCGATCGCCAGTTGGAATGCTGAACTGTCAATCAGGCTGTTGCTCAAATTCCAGACTGGCTCTAGAGGGTGTTATGCACTTTGAAAGCGGAGTTCAACAAACTGTTTGACCATCAACATCGCAAATGCCACCAGGTGAAACCCGGCTAATGTTTCAGCCAAGCGCTCATAATCTCGCGCTAAACGCCGAAACCGAGACATCCAGCCAAAACTGCGCTCTCTTACACAGTCCCCCTACGGAGGGAAACCCTCCTCCAGGGCTGTGCGCTCCACGACCCACCGACGCGGCAGCAGCACGAAGCCTTTCTTCGCTTCTGGCAGTTTCACCACTTCTAATCGAACCCCCTGTTCTGAGGCAGCAGTTGCTGCTGATTCTCCCGTGTAGCCTTGGTCTACAAACGCTACTTCGACCGTTGCTTGGGTCACCTGCTGAACTTGCTCGACCAAGACTTCCACTTGTGAGCGGTCTTGCTCATTCGCAGGCGTGACGTGCAGCGCTAACAGTTGCCCCAAGGTGTCTACCACGATGTGAACCTTGCTGCCCTTTTTGCGTTTCCCCCCATCGTAGCCTGCGCGATGTCCGCTTTCAATCGTGGGCTGCAAGGTTCGACTATCAAGAATCACAGCACTCGACTGCGCGTTGCGTCCTGCTAGAAGCCGCAACAATTCACACAGGTCATGCACCATCGCTTCAAACACTCCTGCTTTCATCCAGCGCATCGTTTGTTGATACACTGCTGCCCACCGCAGTAGGTCATGCGGCATCAGTCGCCATGCTCCTCCGCTTCTCGCAACGTATCGCACCCGTTGAACACTTCTCTCAAACTGTGTTCGCGTTGCGGTGCATCTTCGCTCATCAACGTTAAAGACGCTGCGACAAATCCCCATTCTTCATCACTTACATCTGTCGGATAAGGCTTTCTACTCATGCCTCCAGTTTAACAAAAGTGCATAACACCCTCTAGAGTTTCAATACTGATAAACACGATTCCCAATCTTGAATCCGATTGCCGCCTAAGAATTTGTAGCCAGCTTGCTTTAGCGTGAACGATTTGTACCGTCTAACTTTCTTGAATCCCGGTGGTCTGACTCCTTTTTTGTGATGCTTAAAGAACAGTTGATAGGCTTTCTCGATTCGTTGGCAGATATCTTGTACTGCCTGAGAGCCGACCTGTTGCCAGAAGGCTTTACGCTTTCTGAGTTTGGCGATATGAGACTGAAGTTTGCTGCAATTCAAATGCTTACCCCATATTCGGTAGTACCGTTTGTGGAGTGCGATGCAGTGCTTATAAATCACCCCGGCAGCGTTGATAGACCGCTTAAGGTGTTTATTCCGACTGCTTTGATCTAACCCTCTTTGATCACTCTAGGCAGATGAAAAATTAGAGCTCACGCTTAGAGTCCTACAATGCTGCCAGCCAGAAAACTGATTGAGCATCCGAATCAAGTACGAAAAACCTTGCTCTAGTGATGGAACTGCAAGCACCGATAACCAAGGCTTGAGTACGCAGAAATAAATATAAGGCTGAATGACCAGTTGTAAGTTGTGCAATCGACTCGTCCAACTACTCGATGATTGCCAAAAAGCATGAGTGCGAAATTTCTCAAGCAGTGGTTCTTCACTGACATTCGGACAAGAATTTAGCCCATCAAACTGTAAGCTCACCATGAGATAGGCGCTACTGACAATCTCCCACCACCGTTCAATTTGGCCATAGTGTGTCACCCGATAATCTGCCCACCCTAGCTTGTCTTTGCATTGTTTGAAGCCATACTCAACCCAGGGTCTCAAGCCAGACAGATTGCCAATCTGGTCGAAGTGGTCTCGCTGCTCATCTAAGTGGCTCATCACTGACCAAGTACTGTTGTCCGGTAGCACTGCTGGGTCATTGGTCAATGTCCAATAGCGATGCTCGAACCTGCGACCAAAGATCACCTCGTGGATGTAGCGCTCCTCAGTCGAGCCGTTTGAGAAGACGCGCTCAAATCGGTGCCACTCACTGGTGGTTACTTCGACCTCATTTGGCATCCACCCGCCATGATTCGAGCGAATTGCCAGAATCCAAGGTAGGTGCAATGCGTCGAGACTGCTAACAAAGGCACTGCTCTCACCATAGAAACTATCTGCCAGCACGAGCTCAATTTTGAAGCCAAAGGTGACTAGCTCCTGGATGATACTTTGCGCCAACTGTAACTTCGTTTGATGAACCTCCCCAGGCTTGAGCCGGTGTTTAGGCTTGAAGACTTTGAACAGTAAGGGAAACGTCAACTGCTCCACAATGCCATACGCATTTACAGAGACAATGCTGTTCTCAATCTTACCGATGTTACCGATGTACTGCCGAGCTACATAATCGGTGGTATTGCCTTTTTTACGGTCGCCTGTTTCGTCAATCACAAGCGTTATTGCTCTGCCGTTTAATTGCTGCAAAATCAGTTTCAATCGTCGTTTTTGTAGGGCGGCAACTGACCAAGACGATTCAGTTAGACAGTGATGCAGAACCTGATCACTCGACAAGCCAACCGCGTGAGCAATCGCGGGCAGTGATTTACGTGGCACGTCGCTGATCATGCCAAGATGCAGATATTTGAATGCCTCAAAACATCGCACATCGGCAAACAAATCGCGGTAGACCGAACAGTAGTTATCGATGAAGGTGATGGTGCTGACAGGTGCGCGTGGCTCAACCATGGATTTGCTCAACATTTCAAGAACTTGCTCTCATTTTATCCTCCCTAGATTGATGAAAGAGGGATATAGCGGTTGCCAATAGAGTTGCGGTATTGAGCGAGAGTTGCTGGGCACTCTAGTGGTGTTGAGTTGCTCAGTATCGATTATGCCAGGAGCCTATAGCCAAGATTTACGGGAAAAAGCCATCGCTGCGATAGATTGTGGTGTGCCGAAGAGCGAAGTGATCACGATGTTCAACATCAGTCGTGATAGTCTCGACCGTTGGCTGAAGCGGCGGGCTGAAACTGGAAGCTTTCAAGCGATACAAGGGTATCAGCAGGGACACAGCCATCGGATTGTCGATTGGCGAGCGTTTCGCACCTTCGTGAAGCTGCATGGCGACAAGACCCAAGCGGAACTGGCAGAACTGTGGCATGAGCCAGTGAGTTCACGCACGATCTCACGCGCGTTCGCTCGGATTGGATTCGCTCGTAAAAAAACTAGGGCGGCAAAGTTTGCTGGAAAATCAGAGCGAGATTGAGTAAGCTGATAGACAACGTTCTCGGATGGAACAATGGTCAGAAGGAGCGCTCAGCCCAACGCCACGCGCACAGAACAACTAGTGGGTGTGCAACGGAACTGTCTGCATTGCGGCAGAGGGATGTGGCAAGACTACGAAAACCGCCGTCGTATCCGCACATTGAACGGCTTGGTGCAACTGCGATTGAAGATTCGGCACTGTCCGAATCTGGAGTGCGTCGGATATCGACAGCCCTATCGACCGGAAGCCAAGGGACAATGGGCATTGCCGCAGCAGGAATTTGGGCTAGATGTCATTGCTCTAGTCGGACAACTGCGCCACCAAGAGCATCGGAGCGTGGGTGAGATTCATCAGCAATTACAGCAACGGAACTTGTGCGTGAGTGAACGTACCGTGAGTCACTTGCTGGCGCGATATGACGAACTCGTTGCTTTGAGATTGGGCGACCGTCAACGGTTGAGAACGGTGTTGCAAGCGCAGCAGCAAGTGGTGTTAGCGATTGATGGATTGCAACCGGATGTGGGGCACGAAGTGTTGTGGGTGATTCGAGACTGCTTGAGCGGGGAGATCCTCCTGTCGCGAACTTTACTATCCGCCACTCATGCAGATCTTGCAGCTTTGTTTGAGGAAGTGAAGCAATGGTTACCTGTGCCAATCGCTGGGGCCATTAGCGATGGACAACACTCGATTCGCAAAGTAGTATCCGTCGCGTTTCCAGAGGTAGCACACGGGCTGTGCCAGTTTCACTACCTGAGAGAAGCTGCCAGACAAATTTATGATGCAGATCGCCATGCCAAGAAAGAGTTGAAGAAACAGGCGCGAGGAGCCAGAACCTTGGAGCAACAGCACTTAGCAGACGATGTGACCGACGAAGTGATGCAGGGATACTGTCAGGCAGCGCGTTCTGCTTTGACCGATGATGGTCGTCCCCCATTAGATGCCGCAGGATTGCGCTTGCAACAACGAGTCAGTGCGATTGAGCAGAGTCTGGCACGAGTGGAGCAAAAAGGGGGCTGCCTCAACCCTTGACAAAACTGTATCACATTCTCAAACGCGCTTTGGCACAAACAGCAACACTTTGGCAACCGACTGCTCAAAGCTTCGAGTGGTTGCATCAAGCCGCAAAAATTCTTCAGAATGAAGCTCAGATGAGCAGTCGTGGAGTGCGTCGCCGATTTCAAGGATTGATGGGAGCCATGGCACGATGGGAACCGCAAGCTGCACCGCTTGTTGGCGCGATTGACCATTTTCTCAAAGTTACTCGCAGTGACTGGAGCGGGTTATTCCACTGCTATGACATCGCAAACCTTCCCAGAACGAACAATGATCTGGAACAGACTTTTGGTAAATGGCGACATCATCAACGGCGCTGTAGTGGACAAAAGGTGGCTCCAGCAACCGCCGTGACCCGTGGTTCTGTGCAATTGACCTCAGCACTTGCGACCCAGCAGAAACCGTTTTTTGCCCCTGAGCTAGCCACTGTTCCCCATGAACAATGGCAGCAGCTTCGTTCTACACTGCGTCATCATCAACAGAAACGGGTACAACAGCGGCAATTTCGTCGTGCTCCTCAGACTTACTTGGCTCAACTGGAGCAGAAATTACTCCAGCAAACTTTGCCGCCCTAGAAAAAAACAACGAGCCTACTACAGCGGCAAGAAACGCAAGCACACGCTGAAAGCACAAGTTGTGGTGGTGAACCAATCAACTGGTCAGATTATTTGTACCGCGTTTGGCAACGGGCGCGTCCATGACTTCCAATTGTTCAAGCAGCACCGCATTCCAATGCTTCCCGAACAATTGTGTCTGGCAGACAAGGGCTATCAAGGATTAGCAAAATTGCATCCCCATCGCTGCAGTCCAACCCAGCAGCCAGCGAAATCGAAGTTGGACAAGGCTGAGCGACAATACAATCAGATGCAATCAGATGCTGGCAAGTTTGAGAATTGTGGCAGAACAGACGAATCGGCGATTAAGAATCTGGCGGATTTTAGCTGAACGCTATCGCAACTGCAGACGGCGATTTGGCTTATGCTTCAACTTGATTGCCGCGCGCTGCTACGCAGATGCCGCAAGGGTCGTCAATATTGAACTTGCCTGCAGTTCTTGATTCACGCAAGAGGTCTAATATAATGATTTCGGGTAAGAAGTGTCTCCACTTAAACAGGGATTGAGATGGCATTTAGATTGATGTGAGAGGAAATTAAACCTTCTCACATTATCATTTTTGCGACACAACCTGATCAATCCCCAACAGTGTGAAACCGAGATCGCGCATTAACGATTTGTGCTATTGGAATCTTCTGGAGGATTGTTTTCCGGTAACTTCAGATTTCCTACAATGGTCTTCAAGTAAGGTTCAAACTGTTTCAAGCTAGCATGATCTCTGAGCACATTGGTTTCTGCTGCTGGATCATACCCTGTAACAATGATGTTTAATTTCCCATCAAATGCCATGTAGCTCACATACTGCTCGCGCACTTGTCCAGCCTGATCGATTCCCTGAAAGCCATACTTCAATCCAGGAATACTACCCACTTTGATTGCTTCTGGGGGTTGTACCTGCACCTTATAAGCCTTGCCATAAGTCGTCACGCGATCGTTGATGATCACCTCATAGTAATCCGCAACGATTGCCTTCAATGCTGTCAGCACCTTGGCTGTGTCATTTGGATTGCTATAGGTAAAGAGCCCTGGAGTTAACCCAAGTTTATTGAATTCAGCAATCAGTTGGGGATGGTTGGCGTATTCCAAGCGTTGGATTGCGATGCTGCCGATGTAAGATTTGTTGCGGAAGACACAAAGAAAGGGACTTTGAGAATCGCAGGGGCTAACACTCCACCCGGCAGGGACAGAAGTTTTACCAAGCAGAAAAATCCATGGGTTGACTAATTCTCTTTGCGTATCGTAGGAGGGAGTTCCATCCGTTAAGACCACTACATAGCGATGCTGACGGTACGCTGTTTCAAAGTAGGGCTTCAGTTTGCTCACATCATCTGCTGTGCGGACATTCACCTCAAAGTAGCCGCCTTCCGGTACCCAAGCGATCCACCAACCCAATTTTGCTTTGTCGTAGCCAACGGTTTGCCAGAATTTGAAGCGTGCTCGGCGCTCGTCTTCAGGATGGATGCTCTGGTTGATTTTGCGCCAACTGGGTTCTCCTGCGTTGCGTAGGGCATCTCTCAACATCGGCAATGGTGCTTGAATTGGTGGACGATTGACATACCAACTGTAGAGATCGCGCTCTGTTAACAGATACTTCCGCGTACAGCCATCATACTGAGCCGATACTAATCGACCGTTCGCAGCATAAACTTCAACGGTTGAGCCACCTAATTGCAAGGTGTTAAGCACCTGTTGCTTTTCAAGTCCCGTTAAGCGATCGAAGGCAGGTGTCAGAGTGATGCGGCGGTCTGCGATAGTATCCAACATCTTTTTGCCAAAGAACTGATTCGGATCAGTCTTGAGTTGGATGGCGCGTTGTTTGACTTCAGGGTTGACGATTTCTGGTGGACGGACAAACCCGGCACAATTTGCCTGGGCAGAGTCGGGAGCCGCGATCGTCACACAAGTAGCCGCAATAATCACCGGGAGAAAGAATCGTGCTTTGAGTTTCAACATGATTTCACAGTGAGCAATATAGAGTTATGAAGCGAGATCGAGTTGCGCGATCGTGCCAACTTGATTGTTTTCGTACCAAATCACATCGAGCTTTTGCACTTTGCCGCAAATTTCAAAGTCTGTTGCATTCAAGTCGTCAACGACCGTTTTACAGACTTGAGGATCGAGATCATTGGCAATCCCAATGTGGGGGATGAATGGAATGTTGAGACGTAATTCTGGAGCGAGAGTTCCGGTATAGAGTCGCTCGTGTAGCTTGACAATGCGACTGTGTCCTTCATCTGGAACAAAAAAACATGAGTGTAATCGTTAAAGGCATCGTCTCCGAGCATGGCACAGCGAATTACAAAATCGAAAGCTGGAATAGATTGGGTAACTTGCTGCACATGGTGAATGAAAGATTTTTCGTCACGATCGAACACGGGAAAGACTAGGGTGAAATGAGGCGCAACGACATTGGCATACAAGGCATCCTGTTGTCTAAGGCACCGATTGAATTTTTTCTAGGTCGTCTACAGCTAAAGTTGGATAATTCACTACCAGTAGGCTTCTAGTCATTGCTGTACCTCTAAGCAAAATGCAGTGCATGAAGCGCGTTAATGTCATTAGACAAGATCAAAGGAATCGCTTGAGTAATTTTCTCAGTGTCCCAATTCCACCAGCTAATTTCTAGCAGTTTGGCAATTTCTGTGTCACTAAAACGGTGTCGGATTACTGTTGCAGGATTGCCACCTGCGATCGCGTAAGCTGGAACATCTTTCACGACAACAGACTTTGCTGCAATGACGGCTCCATCTCCAATTTTGACTCCAGCCATAATCACTGATTCATAGCCAATCCAGACATCGTTACCAACCATGGTATCGCCTCGACTGGGGAGATTGAGCAGTTGATCCATTTCACCTTCCCAGCCATTGCTAAAGATTGGAAACGGATAGGTCGAAATGCCATCTAGCTTGTGGTTAGCACCGCCCATGATGAATTTGACACCAGTTGCGATCGCACAAAATCTACCGATGATTAAGCGATCGCTGCCATAGTTGTACAAGACATTGCGTTCAAAGCCTGCTGAGTCGATTGGATCATCATAGTAGGAATAGTCGCCCACACTGATATTCGGAGCCGTGATGCAATCCTTGATGAAGCACACCCTTGGGTGATCGGGCATGGGATAGCGTTGGTTGGGATCTGGACCATAAGGGCGTGTCATACTGTTCTTCCAAGAATTCTTCCTGATAATTTGATTGTGTCGCAAATACTTTTTAATGACAAACAATCTATCTCATTCGCATTCCGTTAAGCGTTACTTCCGAAGAGTTGCTCAATGAATTTTACTTGAGACACACTGTCCCCTTGACTGATTCCCTTCACTTGTCCTTTGCGAATCATACTCATCGCTTCAATCCCGCTCAAGGTTCGTCTTGCCGTGTTAAATGAGCCGAATTCCATCATCGGTTTTGTCAGTCGCTTGACGTTTCGGTGATCCTGCTCGATCACAATCCAGTGATGCGCCGTTTTGGGTGAGTCCGGCTTTTGCAATGGGTGAAAAAGACAAAACACTCAGGGTAGTCAGCATAGCCACGGTGTAGAATTGACGGTTCATAGTTGTGTTCGTAAAGTTGAGATTCAGCGAAGCTTGAATGTAAGCTGTACGTTTGATGTCTCTCAAGATAGAGAACAATCGAGGAGAACTAGAGGAGGGAAACGAATTGATGCTTGCCCGATTGTTGCGTTCTTGTAAGAATGCTTCAAGACGCAGGATGACTTATCTTACAATCGCTTTACGGCTAGGTGAGTGATGGGTATGCGGGTTCTAGTAGTTGAAGACGATTTGATCATGACAGACGCGATTACGAGATCGCTGAGTGAACATCATTACGCAGTAGACACCGCTGAGGATGGTGCGATCGGGTGGGAATGTGTTGAGAGCGCAACTTATGACCTGATTTTGATTGATGTAGGATTGCCTAAATTGGATGGAATCACACTCTGTCAGAGAATCCGCGATCGCGGTTGTGGAACCCCCATCTTGTTAATGACCGCCAAAGATGACAGCACCTATCGGATTCGAGGCTTAGATTCAGGAGCAGATGACTACTTAGCAAAGCCGTTCGACTTAGGAGAGCTTCAAGCACGAGTTAGAGCCTTGTTGAGACGGGGAACGGTAGCAGCAAGCCCGATCTTGACTGTCGGCAAATTACAGCTCGATCCGCGATCATGCCAAGTGACCTATGCTGAGAAACTACTGCCACTGACACCGAAAGAGTATAGTTTGCTCGAATTGTTTCTGCGCCACCCCACTCGCGTTTTTAGTTGTGGAGACATCATCGAGCATCTTTGGACATTTGACGATCCGCCCCAGGAAGAGAGCGTCAAATCCCACATCAAAGGATTGCGGCAGAAGCTAAAAGCAGGAGGTGCAGCCGATTGGATTGAGAACGTGTATGGGTTAGGGTATCGATTGCGCGAAGGAATTGAAGCCAATCAGGAACAATCCACGCAGTCCTATGGCAACCAGCTTGCACAGCTTTGGGAACAATATCGCGGGTTAATGGAAGAACGATTTGCGGTGCTGCAACAAGCAGCCCATACTTACCCCTTATCGATCGAGCTTCGATCAGCAGCAGAAAGCGCGGCTCATAAGTTGGCGGGTGTTCTAGGAATGTTCGATCGAGATGAAGGAACACAGATTGCTCGACAGCTTGAAAAACAGTTTGGAGAACAAGCTGAATTACCAACGGAAGAAGTACGATCGCTCGTTCAACGCTTGGGAAATATTTTGAATCTTTCGACTCCGGTTGAAACAAGTGGAAGCCCTGTAAATCCCTCCAAAATAGACAACTTTGAATCTGAAGCACTCCAGAATAGAAGAGATTCTAAACCGTCTCTCCGCTCTTGGACAGTTCTGGCAGTCGATGATGATCCGGTCATCCTTGCCACCTTGAAACAAATTCTTGAACCTTGGGGGATGTGCCTAACGGGGATCGACAATCCGCTGCAATTTTGGACGGTTTTATCAACGATCAATCCTGATCTGCTGATTCTGGATGTCGAAATGCCGCATATGAATGGAGTTGCCCTCTGTCAGGCGATTCGAGCCAATCCAACTTGGCAAAGTTTACCGATCGTCTTTCTCACTGCTCATCAGGATACTGCAACCGTTCAACAAATTTTTGCAGCCGGAGCCGATGACTATGTTGTAAAACCGATTGTTGGGCAAGAATTACTTTCACGGCTCACACAACGATTAGAACGATTGCGATTGTTACAAACCTTGAGCAGCAAAGATTCGATTACTGGACTTGCCAATCAGTTTTATTCGAGTCAAGCGATCGAAGCTCAATTCCGCCATCATCAAACGACTCACCTTGCCATTCTCTACATTCCAACGCTCAGACAAATTAACATTCAGCAGGGTCACACGATCGGAAATCAGATTCTCAAACAAACTGGACAATGTTTGCAATCTAGTTTTTACAACGGTGAAATTCTTGGTTATTGGGGAAGTGGTGAATTTGTGATTGCCAGTTTTCAAACCACAAAAGCAAGCATTCAGCAGCAGCTATCAGAAGTCGTCGCAATGCTGCAACGGCAAGATTCTGATACTCCGAATCTTGTTTATCATTTTGTGGTGGTGAACTATCCGACTGATGGACTAACGCTACGATCGCTCTATCAAACTGCAAGTCTCTGCTTAGAAGGGTCAATTCATGAGTGAAGCACTAACCTCTCAAACTCAACAACTGCAACGTGAAGACTTAATTACAGTTTTAGAATCCGCCGTGGATTTAATTGGCATTGCCGATGCAGCAGGACAAACCCTCTATTTCAATCAGGCTGCACGTCGAGCATTAGGGTTTGGGGATACCGAAGACTTATCACAAAAAACCATTTCAGAATTTCATCCGCCTGAAGCCGCGAAAGCTTTGTTTGAAGAAGCTTTTCCGATCGCGCTTCGAGACGGCATCTGGCTTGGAGAAACGGTTCTTGTTACGCAAGATAAACGAGAAATTTCAGCTTCTCAAACCATTGTCACGCACAAAAATCCCGATGGATCCCTCAAATTTGTCTCCACGATTATGCGAGATATCACCGAGCAGAAAGCCATCGAAGAGCAACTGCGTCGTAGTAATGCTCTACTGAAAGCACAACAAGAAGCGTCGATCGATGGCATCTTAGTGGTAGATGAACATCGCAATATCGTGGATTACAATCAGAAGTTTTGCAATATCTGGCGACTGCCTAAGATTTTGCCAACTCAAAATTCTCGGCAGATTGCCGAGATGGTTGCAGATCAGCTTGAAGACTCAGAAGCCTTTTTAGCAAGCATCGAAGCGCTTTATCAAATCTTAGACGAAGTATTTCACGATGAGCTTTCATTGAAAGATGGGCGGACGATCGAACGTCATAGTAAAGCGGTCAAATCTGCTACTGGCGAGTACTATGGGCGCATTACATTCTTTCGAGAGATTACGGAGCGCAAGACGGCGGAAGTTGCGCTCCGCCGCAGTGAGGAACGGTATCGAGCCTTCATCACAGCAACAGCGCAAGCCGTATGGATGACCAACGCGATCGGAGAAGTGGTTGAAGACATTCCGCTGTGGTGTGCACTCACAGGACGCAGCGAAGAGAGCGCAAAAGGATGGGGTTGGCTTGATAGCATTCACCCAGAGGATCGCGATCGCACCGGAGCAGTTTGGCTAGAAGCCGTCAGAACCGGAAAGATCTATGAAGTAGAACAGCGCATTAAAGTAGCATCGGGTGAATATCGACTGTTCTTGGTGCGCGGCGTGCCGATTCTCGATGAACACCGCAACATTCAAGAATGGATTGGAACGAAAACGGATATCAGCGATCACAAGCGAGCAGAAGCAGCATTGCGCCAAAGTGAAAACACAAAACGCGCCATGATTCAAGCCATCCCCGATCTATTGCTGCGGGTGCGACGGGATGGAACTTATCTAGAAGTCCTCACGAGCAAGCACTTCAAAGTAGCCAAGATGGATCGGTTGGTCGTGGGTTCCAACGTACATGATACGCTGCCGCACGACCTTGCTGATCGTCGAATGGACGCGATCGCACAAGCACTCGCAACCGGAGAACTGCAAATTTACGAACAGCAGATTTTCACGGACGGAGCACTGCACGAGGAGGAAGTGCGAGTCATGCCCAGCCTCAATGATGAAGCTCTGGTGATTGTGCGCGATATGAGCGATCGTAAAGCGGCTGAGGCAGCCCTACAACGTCGTGCTGAACTTGACAATTTACTCAGCCAAATTTCGCGACAGTTGATTGACCAAGATGCAGAAAGTGCAATTCAAGCGGCTTTAGAGTTAATTACTCGTTATATTGGGGCAGAACGGGGCTGCGTTTTTGAGTACCACAACAATCACACTGAATCCCAATTGCTGTATGAGTGGTTGGGTGAAGATATTGCTCCTCTGACTCCGGAGGCTAGAGGATCAGGCGTTCCCGAATTTCCATTTTTGCATCAGCAGATTCTAGCGGGGGAAGCACTCCATACTAGCGATATTTCAGTGATTCCTGATAGTCCAGAGCGACGGTTATTTACTCAGCAGTCGATTCAATCGGTGCTAGCAGTCCCAATCGTGTATCGCGGGCAGGTGACAGGCTTTATGGGAGTGGATGCGGTTCATTTTCAAAAAGCTTGGAGCCAAGAAGATATCAACTGTCTCAAGCTGGTGGGCGAACTGATTGCGATCGGACGTGCAAGACACAAAGCGGAAACCGATCTCCGCATTGCGAAAGAAGCGGCTGAGGCAGCCAATCTAGCAAAGAGTGCGTTCTTAGCGAATATGAGCCATGAGTTACGCACCCCATTGAATGCGATTTTAGGCTTTTCGCAATTGATGGAACGCGATGCTGCACTGTCCGATCGACAACGTGATTCTCTTGCCATTATCAATCGCAGTGGTGAACATCTGCTGAATTTGATCAATGATGTGTTGGAAATGTCAAAGATTGAAGCAGGACGAACCACGTTGAATGTTGTTTCCTTTGATCTACATTGTCTTTTACAAACGCTACAAGAGATGTTCCTGGTTCGAGCCAAAGCAAAGAACCTGGCGCTGAATTTTGCGATCGCACCTCATCTCCCCCAATATGTTCAAACCGACGAGAACAAGCTCCGCCAAGTTCTGATCAATTTGCTCAGCAATGCGATGAAATTTACAGATCACGGCAGCATTACGCTAGAAGCTACGGTGCAGTCAGAATTAATGCTTCAATTCAAAGTTCAAGATACTGGACGGGGAATTGCTCCAGAAGAATTCGAGCAGCTATTTCGCCCATTTATTCAAACCAGTAGCGGTTCCCAACTGCGAGAAGGCACAGGACTTGGATTAACCATTAGTCGTCGATTTGTGCGATTAATGGGCGGAGAGATGCAGATTGAGTCAACCCTGGGACAAGGATCAACGTTTTCCTTTGACATTCAAATCGCGATCGCCGATCCGATAGATGTTGCCCCAACCTTGACTTCAAAACGGGTGCTACAACTGACACCGCATCAACCGCAATATCGAATTTTAGTCGTAGATGATCGCGCTGAGAATCGAGATTTCGTCGAGCAATTGTTAACAATGGTGGGATTTGAAACGCGATCGGCGACCAATGGAGAAGATGCGATCGCGCAATGGCATCACTGGCAACCGCACCTGATTTTGATGGATATGCGAATGCCAGTGATGAGTGGCTACGAAGCAACTCGGCACATTCGATCGCTGGAATCGGCTCAAACTCGATCGAGGATTTTGGCATTAACCGCCAGTGCCTTTGAAGAACAACGCGCTTCAATCTTGGCTGCTGGCTGCGATGATCTTTTGGCAAAACCCTTTCGAGAGTCTCACTTGTTTGAGAAACTCGCTGAGCATCTTGGCGTGAACTATCTCTACAAAGAAGACGGAGAACACCAGATTGATTCATCGCTTGAGTTAACTCGTTCAATGCTAGAGACAATGCCGCAAGCGTGGATTGCAGAACTGCATCAAGCCTCACTCGCGGTTGATGCTGACCGAATCTTGCAATTGGTTCAGCAAATCCCAGAGACGAATCAACGAGTTGAGATCGCATTAACGGAGCTAGTTCAACAGTTTTGTTTTGACGAAATTACCGAACTTTCTCAATAAACTATCTCGATCGCAACCATCCAGCCGATGTTCCTCCTAGCGAGATTCAGCACGATAAACCGTTTCAACAGTTTTGTCGTAGAGTTGATTGATTTGTTGAAAGAGTGGATCGCTAGGATCGATCGCAGATTTGCAATCTGAAATTTCTTCTACGGTCTGTCCAATGAGGAAGCGGTACAACGTTTCAGAACCGTCATAAGCAGTCGGACAAGTGCCCGTAAAAGGCTGCGATCGGACTTGTTCGATATTGAGTTTTGCTAAACGTTGCTTTAAGCGGCTGAACGCTTTACGGGAGAGCTTTCCGGTTCCCGTTTTCGTGGCATCTTCGTAACGATACGTGCCATTGTTCAAAATCGTCAACTCACGATCGCAGGAGTTGAGGCGGCACATTCCACCTGTTTTACGCACTTTGAGCAAAAAAGGATCTTTAATCGGTTCAGCCTTGGTGCTTTGAATCAGAGGGAGTGCTGTGACAGACTGAATCGAGGTTGAAACTACACCGCCGAGGAGTAACAAACTGATAGTCGCTCGAAGGAAAAGAGAAGCATTCATAATGATTAAATCTGTGACGATGGATTCAGTGTAGCGATCACACTTCGATTCATTGGGCTAAGTTGCAGAAATTGCAACATATGACCTAAAAAATGAATGCTAGAACACCGCCCTAGCATTCATGGTTATGCTGCACAGATTCAAACGTGAAGGTTAAGCAGTCCGCCAGCGACGAGCGAATTCAGTTAAAGTAACCGTCGAAATTTGGGTTTGCAGCCAATCCAAAGCGCGGGTTTGATGCGGCTTTTCAGTCGGATTGTAAGCATCGAACATCTTCCACAAGTAGCGTTGATCGACTAACTTTCTGAGAGTTGCCCAGGTGAGGTTGCCCACAATGCCATCGGCGGTTAAAGCATTGTTGCGCTGGAACTGAATCACGGCTGCCTGTGTTTTCGCACCAAAACTACCATCGACAAGCAGCTTCGCTCCGGTTTTGTTTAGTAATTGTTGTAGCTCGTAGACAGCTGCACCTGTGTTATTGAGTTGCAGCACTGGGTCAGGAGAAACGGCTTGATTTTCCCACCGTTGAGTAAAGGCACGAAACGTCGGATAAGACAGTTGGGTTTCTAACCAGTTGACGGCAGCGGATTGATGCTTGTATTTGAACGGCTCGAAATAGCGGCAAACTGCTTTGAGATCGATCGCAGATGCTTGTAAAGTCACTTGATTTGCTTCCATGATTTGCTTCCTTGGTGTTTGTACACCGGATAGTTGAGTGAATGTGAAAAGGACAATAGCGGCGACTTGAGCCAGGACAGCGATCGCACAATCTTCGTCGCTTCATTTGGCGTAATCGTATTGCGGCACTGAGTAGATGCACTCTTGTAATAAGACTTTTGCACCACCTCAGCGCCGCTGATGCGATAGAACGGACCCACTCCCGCCCAATCTGTTAACAAATTGGGCTGTGGCGAGTTAAGCTGCTGCGATGAGGGCGTTTTGAATTCGCCATTTTGCTGACCAAACAAGAGTGAAGTTTCACCCAATAATTGAGTGTTGATTTTGACTTCATATTCGGCTGGAACCCCACCGATACCACCGCCCGTGGCTTCGATCGCAAAACAGCGATCTTGTTGGGCGTTGCGATAAACAATGCCGTATTGCGGTCCAAATCGACACGTGCCTTTGTCTGAACGAGGTGCATTGGCAGGGCAAGGTTTAACCTCAACTTTGCTAACGGTATAACCCGCAGGGATGAAGCTGGGAACTGCGATCGCGATTCCTAATGACTTCAGTGAGGCTTGCTGCTTCGGGGTCAGGGTTCCTGGTTGATTCGCAGGCTGCCCGAAAGCAATCCCCGCGCCCGGAGAAATTTGATCAGCGACGATCGCAGTTCCGATTGTTCCAAGCGCGACTTCTGGAGCCGTCAAAGGATTAGTTAGATAAGCTTCAGAAAGTTGCGCTTGTGCTAAAGCGGGATTTTTTGGAGATTCACTAAAGCCTAAACCAAGCGCAACGGTAAACGACATCAGAAAGCGGGACAGTTTCATAGCGATTTTTAAGAGAGTGCAGAAGGCTTACCGTTTTACTGCTTCAATGATGCTAAGCATTGAGGGTGTCGGGATTACGCGCATGAGTTCAAAGCCGTTCGATCGTAACAACGATCGATACTCTGCTTCAGTGCGTTCCCGTCCGCCCGTCATCAACAGCATAATCATGTCGATGAGTTTTACTGGAGCAGGTTCATTTCCGGGTGGAATAATGCCTTCAACCAGCAGCAGCTTGCTCTGATCGCTCATCGCGTGATGGCAATTTCTCAGAATGATCGAGGACTTTTCATCGTCCCAATCATGAATGATCCATCGCATCAGGTAAGCATCGCCTCCCGTCGGCACAGACTCAAAGAAGTTTCCAGCAATGGGTTGAATATTCTCATCTACACTGACAGTCGCAATGATTTCGGACAGATCAAATAAGATGCCTTTGAGGTGAGGATGTGAGCGCAAAATCGTCGAAATCAAACTTCCTTGCGCTCCACCCACATCGACGATCGTTCTAAATTCAGAGAAGTCATAGCTTGCAGCGACCGCTTCGGCGATCGCAGTTCCCATACTGGTCATCGAATCTGAGAAAACTTTGCCATCTTCAGGATGTTGAGCGTAGTACTCCCAAATCGGCATTCCTGCTGCGGCATCAAACGCAATTTCACCTGTTTTCAGACTGTGTAATCCATTGCTCCAGCCCAGGGAATGGTCATATCCCATTTGTGCCATTGCTGCATATCGCATCGAGCCAGGACTATTGCTCTTGAGCGTTTCCCCCAGTGGAGTGAGCGCAAAACACTGCTCGGATACTTCTGTAAAGATGCCAACACTCGCTAAAGCGCGTAAGAGGCGATAGAGCGATCGCGGATCAGTCTGTGTTCCTGCTGCAAGTTGAGCGATCGTTTTCGGCTGATCATCAAGCAAATCCGCAACGCCTAACTTCGCAGCAAGATAAATCGATCGAGCAATCCAAAAGCCACCGATCAAACTCAGCATCGTCTCTTGGGGAGCAACTTCTACTTTTTCCATCGTCAACATAATTCCTTCACTCCAATCTCTGTTTAAGCTTCGACAAGTTGAGGAGCAGCCTGAATCAAAAATGCTTCATAGTTCGCAGACTGAGCGAATTGTAGGTATTCCTTTGCCATTTCGGGGGTGAGCAATTCGAGCATGAATTTGTTTTCTATCCAGAATTCGATCACTTCAAAGGCACTGCGATCGCACACTCGCACCAACCACCCTTCGCGATCAGCTATTTGTGCAATCTGTTTTTGCGAGACCGAGACCGAAAGGGCGGCATGAACAGACGTAAAGGTTTGAGCATTTCCTGAAGAAAAGCCAACCTGTTCTAGCTCTGGAATCAACTGAGTATCAGCCGGATAAAGCTCGATCCCGGTTCCAAAGCCATCATCGACGATTACGATATAACTTCCTTCATGGGGAGGAAAGGGAAAACAACGACCCTGCAACACTTCTGCCAGAACATTAGCAACGTGCAACGGATGATTCACGGCAATTGAAATGTGATGAAACATAGTAGCCTCTCATTCCTGGTTTACTGATGTCCTTACAGTAGGCAACGATCGAGGAGAAGTCGGGGAGTTCTCAACCCGTTTCGCTCATGAATTGGGGAAATCCGTTTTTTTGCTGAGGTTACTTCAGATACTGGTGATCTCATCTTAAAATTTGGTGAGAGTTCCAATGAAATTCTGCAATGCCTGAGCCTACACCAAAAGCCGACATTCTAGTAATTGACGATACGCCGGAAAATCTCAATCTGTTATCGACCCTGCTCATTGAACACGGCTACAAGGTTCGCAGCGTTACGAAGGGTTCGACGGGCATCCGAGGCGCACAAGTGATGCCACCGGATTTAATCCTGCTCGATGTGAATATGCCGCAGATGAGCGGATACGAAGTTTGCCAACATCTTAAAGCCGACGATCGTACCCGTGATATTCCCATCATTTTTATCAGTGCTTTAGAAGCAGTGAGCGACAAAGTGAAGGCGTTTCAAGCAGGCGGTGTAGATTACATTACAAAACCGTTTCAGATCGAAGAAGTCCTTGCTCGAATTGAAACCCATCTAACGTTGAGACGACTTCAGAATCAACTGCGATTTCAAAACGAACAACTTCAGCAAGAAATTCGCGAACGCAAATACGCAGAGGAAAAATTTGCAACCATTTTTCAACAAAGTCCCAATCCGATTGCGATTGTGACCGTTCCTGAAGGGCAATTAATCGAAGTGAATCCTAGTTTTCTCAGCATTAGTGGTCACACACTGGATCAAGTCATCGGCAATTCGATTACACAGCTACATTTAGGTCACGATTCAGCGACTTTTCTGCGTCGTCTTCAAACAACAGAAACCTTTCACAACTTAGAATTTGAACTGCTCACCCACTCAGGCAGTGTCAAAAGTATTTTGTTATCTTTTGATCGCATTGAACTGAACGGAACAACTTACGCTTTACTGATTGCGAACGACATCACTGAGCGCAAACGTCTCGAGAACGAATTTATTTCCTTAGTCAGCCATGAGCTACGCACTCCTTTAACCTCAATGATGGGATCACTTGATTTACTAAGTAGTGGACAGTTAGGCAGCTTGACTGAGCAAGGGCAGCAAGTTCTCAGTATCGGCGTAAAAAATGCAGAACGCTTGATCCGTTTAATCAATGATATTCTCGATCTCGAACGGATTCGCTCTGGCAAAATTACGATGAATCGGCGATCGTGCAATCTCGCTGACTTGATGACTCAGGCAACTGAAGAAATGCAAGCAATGGCTGATTGCTCAGAGATTCAATTAATTACAGAACCAATGTCAATTTTGCTGAATGCTGATCCCGATCGCATTGTGCAAACCTTGACCAATCTTCTTAGTAATGCAATTAAGTTCTCTCCCGCTCAAACAACAGTTCAAATGCAGGCTTGCAGTTCAGGTCACAGTTCAAGTGTCTGTATTAGTGTTTTCGATCAAGGGCGAGGCATTCCCTCCCATCAGATCCAGACTATCTTCGAGCGATTTCAGCAGGTCGATGCATCTGATGCCCGCCAAAAAGGCGGAACCGGGCTTGGACTTGCCATTTGTCGTAACATTATCGAACAGCATGGTGGCAGAATTTGGGTAGAAAGCACGGTCAACCAGGGCAGCACATTCTATCTTGAATTGCCGCTTAACGCCTAATTCAGTCGTGTTTCCCCGACTTCTCCCCGATTCAGTGATACCTTATCAGCATTGGGTTTCTAGAGGCTTGCGATGAATAAGCAAATTTTGATTGTGGATGACGAAGAAGATGTACGAGCGATCGCAACACTCGGTCTACAAATGGGAGCTGGCTGGGAGGTTCTCACTGCTAGCTCCGGAGCAGAAGGAATTGCGATCGCAGCTCAACATCACCCTGATGCGATTCTGCTCGATCTGATGATGCCGAACATGGACGGTCGTGCCACTTTACAACACCTCAAGCAACAACCTGAAACTCAATCCATTCCCGTAATCCTGATGACTGCTAAGGTGCAAGCCTCGGAGCAGCACAATCTTCATGATTTAGACGTTGCAGCTGTTTTTACGAAACCCTTTCGTCCGCTTACTCTTGCCCAACAGATTATTGATGCTTTGACTTGGCGTTAAGTAGTCTGAGAGGAACGACCATCGCACCTCTAAGGCGATAACTGTTCGATTGGTGCTGTCAACTCATACTAAATCTCTAAATTCTAGCTACAGGTAAGGCTTTTAGAATTGTGTCGAGTATCAAGTTTGTCCCGTACCGCGTTTTTTTGACTCTTACGCAGTTTTGGTGAAGCGAAAGTGTCTGAGTTGTCGTTAGCAATTGCGCCGATTGTTCGTTAAGCAGATAACCTCACCCACCCCATATAGCGCTACGCAAGCACGTTAGGACAATGGGTAGTGCGTCAAATTAGTGTGGGACTGGTAAAGTAAAGGTAGCTCTCTCCTGGAGTCTACCAATGGAATGCCCCCTGTGCGGACACCGGAAAGCTCACAAACACGGCAAGATGCCCAACGG
>JAHHHU010000025.1 GCA_019359175.1 Phormidium tanganyikae FI6-MK23 | reverse complement strand
ACCGGTGATTGAAACGGTCGGGAGCACAGGGGAAGCGGGAGAATGTCAATCAGATGCTCAAGTTGCGCTGTGTTTATCTCAATGCAACCTGAGCAGCTTGAGTCTTTTGCACATTTGGGTTGCTCCCGGAAGTAATGCGACTCGACAGACTGTTCGAGAATCAGCGAATTTTCTATCGAACTGCTTCTAGCATTCGTGAGAAATAGAATTTAGTGCTAGTCATCGCAGTTCGCTGAACCTTGAAGCCGCAACTTTCTAACACTTTTACAATGTCAGCTTCACGGTGTTGGTAGGCGCGGGTTGTCTTGCTTGGACCTGGGAAAAATTCGCCAATGCGCTTCAGAATTGTTAGCAAAAAAGTCTTCGGTGCAAAGCTTAGAATTATGCGATCGTCTGCCAAACCTGCCAAATGTTTGATCATATCGATCGCTTGTTCGGCGGGATAGTGGATTAATACATCGAGACAGACAACGGTGTGATATTTCCCACTGAGAGCTTCTAAATCCTGCACTGAGAAACTGGGATTGTCATTCAGTCCAAGCTCGATCGCTCTTTCTTTCGCTTCCCCGACCATCTTTTCGGAAATATCGCTGGAAAACAGCTTCGCTCCCTCTTGCGCCAGTGGAATGCTCAAACTTCCGACTCCACAGCCTGCATCACAAATCGCCAAATCGGCTAAATTTCCATCGCTTTTCAGCCAACTGAGCAGCGTATCGACTGTTTGTTGATGCCCCGTTCGGATGTCAAGCTGAACTTTGTTAACTTCTCCATCGCCGTAGATTCGTTGCCAGCGATCGAAGCCTGTTGCATTAAAGTACTCGCGCACTTCGGTTTTATCATCGACACCGTTCATAAATTTGTGTTTCTTCGTGTGAATTCCCTTTTACTTATCGTATTACTCGATCGCACCTGCCCGACCAAGAAGTTTGACTTCATGAAAAAAGCTCCGTATACGGTACGGAGCAATTCTTCTCAGTAGAAAGGTCAGAATTATTTTTGGATTGCTAATTATTTGCGTAGAAACATGAGGTTCTTATGAAATTTTCATGTAGCCAGGACTACGGTGTTAGTTTCTCAGCTATTGTACGGATAGGCAAAACCCCGAATACCTCAGCAGTCACCCGTAGTTTTACAGGTTTGTTCGAGGCTGTAAAGGAACTTTTGCTTTGACAAGTCAATCTGAGTATCTTGGGGGCACCTGAACCGTGCCCCGTTTTTTGTGGAATTCGTTGCGGGCGGTGGTGCAATTCGCCCAGGATTGCTGTCCTATACGCGCAGTGTAAAAGAATCTTTAACAGATTTCGGAACTTTGTGAGCCAGAATTGTATCTGTCACATAAAATTCGTCTGCGAATCAATGTGAATTCGCTGCATTGAAGCTGCGTTATTCTGCCGCCAGCGAAGGAGCTGCGCGGGTTGATTGAGATAGAGCGGTAGACCGATCGCGGTTCGTGGGGCAGTCGTGGCGATCGCGATCGCAGTTCCCAAGTCGCAAATCTGCCAATTGACGAGATTTTGCACACCAGAAAAGAGAGATCGAGTTGTGCCTGCTAATGTGCCATCGAGTAGTCTTGCCGTTCCGTTGATGACTTTAATCTCGCGTGAATCCCAAGGGTAGCGTCCGTCGGGCAAGCCCAGTGGGGAGAGGGCATCGCTGACGAGAAAGATTCCGTGATCGCACTGACTCGCACGCAGCAAGATATCAATCATGATCGGAGAAACGTGCTGACCGTCGGCAATTAAGCCACAGTAAACATTCGGATTCGCGATCGCGGCTCCAAGTAGTCCAGGTTCTCGATGGTGCAAACTCGGCATTGCATTAAAGGCGTGTGTCACCATTGAAGCCCCTTGTTGGAAAGCTTGTTGTGCTTGGGCGGCAGTAGCTTGGGAATGTCCTAGACTAACGGTGATTCCAAGGGATTTAAGATAAGCGATCGCATTCCCACTTGGATCAAGTTCGGGTGCAAGGGTCATGACTTTGACGATCGAAGCGTAATCGCCTAACACTCGTTTCACTGTTTCGACGGTGAGCGGTAAAAGAAATTCTTCGGGATGTGCGCCGCGTTTTTCGGGACTGAGAAAGGGTCCTTCGAGATGGACACCGAGGATTTGAGGAAATTTTGAATCAGCAAGAACGGAGAGCGATCTCGCAATATTGTCGATCGAAGTCGTGACGATCGTCGGTAAAAATCCATCCACTCCTTGATCCCAAAGGAATTGACAAATTTGCTCAAGTCGATCGCAATTTTCTGTATTGAGATCTGGAAATGCTAACCCCAATGCACCATTAATCTGTAAATCAATGCCACCGAGAGAAACCCAATCGCCTGCAACATCGAGAACATTCGCAGTGGTTTCGATTCGCGGTGCAATCTCTAAAATCACTTTGTCGATCAAAATTTGCTGCAATCCTTGGAAACCGGGCACTTGAGCATTGATAATCAGGAAACGCATTTCATACACTCGATCGCATTCGATTTGGATTTTCGCATATGACTCAGCCATTGATTGGAATTATTATGGGCAGCGACTCGGATCTGCCGACGATGCAATCCGCGATAGCAGTTTGCGAGGAATTCGGTGTGCCGTGTGAGGTCGAAATCGTTTCAGCCCATCGCACTCCAGAGCGCATGGTCGAGTATGCAAAACAAGCACACACTAGAGGATTGAAGGTGATTATTGCGGGGGCGGGAGGTGCAGCGCATCTACCGGGAATGGTGGCATCGATGACAGCTTTACCTGTGATTGGGGTTCCGGTGCAGACGAAAACGCTTCAAGGGGTCGATTCGTTGTATTCGATCGTGCAGATGCCAGCGGGAATTCCGGTTGCAACAGTTGCGATCGGGAATGCGAAAAATGCAGGACTTTTAGCAGTGCAAATTCTGGCAAGCCACGACCCTACGTTATTTACAAAAGTGCAAGCTTATCGCCAGAGTCTTGCGGAGATGGTTCGCGACAAGCAAGCAAAACTTGATGACCTGGGCTACAAACAGTATTTGACTGAGTTATGAGTTGCTGAGTTTGAATGGTCGGGCAAGATGTCCGACCCACAAGATCTTAAAGTACGACTCGACTAGAGCGACTTGCCAAAATCGCGCTAAAATAGTACTAGTGTATTTACTAAGTTCTCTTTGGTGAACGCCATGCCCCTACGCTGTTGGCAGCAACTCCACGATCTGATCGACAAACGCTTGATGATCGACTACAGGCTTCGAGATATATCCATCTGCACCACTTTGCTTGAGGAAATTTTCTCGATCGCCTTCCATTGCATGAGCAGTCACGAGAATGATCGGCAGACTAGCAGTTTGGGTATCGGCTTTCAGCAGTTGAGTTAACTGAATCCCGTTCATTGCTTTGCCTTGGTACATACTGCGCGAGAGAGACACATCCATCAGAATAATGTCTGCCTCACCGGACTGGGCAATTTGAATCACTTCGTCTACATTTTCAGTATGCTTGACTGCCAAACCTCCGCGTTTGGTCAGGATTTTGGAAAACACTCTGGCATTAATCAGATCATCCTCCACGATTAGGACGGTTTGCATATAAATTCCTCTTACGAAATGCGCTGGATACGGCAAAATAGAACGATTGTAAGGTAGCTCAACTGTATTAGTATTTTCAGGAAGGCGATCGACAAAGTTGGAATCACTCGAATTCGTATTGTAAAGTTCAGCAGGATAACAGGCTCATGGCTCGGACGCGACCTCAATCAGAACAGTTAAACATTCTCCCAACAGGACAGGTTATCACGACTGCCCTACATACGGAGATGCAGCAGTCGTATTTGGAATATGCCATGAGCGTGATCGTGGGGCGTGCGCTTCCCGATGTCCGCGATGGCTTAAAGCCTGTCCATCGTCGTATTTTATACGCAATGCACGAGTTGGGGTTAACTCCCGATCGCCCTTATCGAAAATGCGCCCGTGTTGTCGGGGATGTCCTCGGTAAGTATCACCCGCATGGTGATCAGGCGGTTTATGATGCACTGGTGCGAATGGTGCAAGAGTTTTCGAGTCGCTATCCGTTACTCGGTGGTCACGGAAATTTTGGCTCGGTTGATAATGATCCGCCTGCGGCGATGCGATATACCGAAACGAGATTGTCATCGATCGGTAACGAAGCGCTGTTAAACGAGATTGGGGAAGCGACGGTCGATTTTGTCGGTAACTTTGATAATTCACAGCAAGAACCGACGGTATTACCTGCTCAGTTACCGATTTTATTACTGAATGGAAGTTCAGGAATTGCGGTTGGGATGGCGACGAATATTCCACCGCACAATCTAGGCGAAGTGATTGAGGGATTGATTGCACTCATCGATCGACCGAACTTAGCCGATGAGGAATTACTGTCTTTGATTCCGGGGCCTGATTTTCCTACAGGCGGCGAGATCATTGATACGGCTGGGATTCGAGAGGCATATCTCACGGGACGAGGAAGTATTCCAGTGCGCGGGATTGCGAATTTTGAAGAGCTTAGTACTGGACGCGGTAAGCATCGAAGAAGCGCGATCGTGATTACAGAACTGCCTTATCAGGTGAATAAAGCTGGACTGATTGAAAAGATTGCAGAGCTTGTAAACGCAGGAAAGATCGAAGGAATTGGCGATCTGCGGGATGAAAGCGATCGAGAAGGAATTCGAGTCGTGATCGAACTGCGCCGCGATGCGAATCCTCAGAAGATTCTGAATAATCTTTATCGCCAAACGGCGCTTCAAACCAATTTTGGTACGATTCTGCTGGCATTAGAGAACGCTCAGCCGAAACAAATGACGTTGAGACAGTTACTCAACTCGTTCTTAGAATTTCGTGAGACGACGCTCACTCGCCAATATCGCAACGAATATGATCAAGCCGAAAGCCAACTTCATGTGGTCGAGGGTCGATTAAAAGCGTTATCAAACTTAGATGATGTGATTCAAATTTTGCGAAATTCTCCCGATGGTGGAACCGCAAAGATTCAATTGCAAGAACGACTCGATTTAAGCGATCGACAAGCTGATGCAATCCTCTCAATGCCGCTACGCCGACTGACTGGAATGGAGCGTCAAAGCCTGCAAACCGAGCATGATGAACTCGTTGTAAAAATGCAGGAATTGAATAAACTTCTCAGCGATCGACGGGAATTGCTCAAGGCGCTGAAGAAAGATCTGCGATCGCTCAAGAAGAAATACGGTGACGATCGACGCACAAAGATCATTTCTGCGACTGAAGTTGCTGCCGAAGTGAGCGAAAAAGAAGACGCTCCGACTGCTGCAAAATCAATGACAAACTTAGCGTTTGAATTTGAGGAAGAAGCACAGCCAGCAGTCGTCGAGGTGACACAGCGGGGATACGTACGGCGTATGGCTCCGAAAGTCTACGATCGACTCAGCAAGAATCGTAACGATGATACTCCGACTAAAGAACTCGAAGACGGGGACGATTTCGCAACGCAAACAGATTTTACAACCACAGGCAAAACGCTAATCGTGTTTACGCGCAGTGGAAAAGCCTTTGCGGTGAAAGTTCGAGATATTCCCCAAGCGAACAACGGCAAATCGAAAGGAACCCCGCTGATCACCCTGTTGCCGCCTGCCGCTCAAGCCGAGCCGGACTCGATCGCGGGTACGTTCATTCTGCCCGACGAAATCGAGGATCAATTTGTCCTACTGCTCACGGAACAAGGACGCATCAAACGATTACCGCTGTCTGAATTCACAGACTTAACGGGACGAGGATTAACCGCTCTGAAACTCAAAGAAGG
Source organism: Phormidium tanganyikae FI6-MK23 (assembly GCA_019359175.1). GTDB lineage: Bacteria > Cyanobacteriota > Cyanobacteriia > Leptolyngbyales > Leptolyngbyaceae > Leptolyngbya > Leptolyngbya tanganyikae. Next base: position 52,845 of record JAHHHU010000025.1, on the reverse strand, counting down.
CGATCAGCTTTTGTGCGTGAGTCCGGTACAAGTGGGAGAACAGGTCTTGCTATCGACTTCGAGCGGTCGGGTGTTGAGATTTGAGGTGAATGACTTGCAAATTCCGATCGCAAGTCGAACTTCTCAAGGTCAAGCTGGAATGCGCGTGAGTAAGAAGGAACGAATCGTCGGCTGGGCGATCGCGAATGAAGATGATACGTTCTTGATGATCTCTGAGCAAGGCTACGCGAAACACATGGACGTGAAAGCGTTGCGGCGTGCGAGTGCGGGAGAATTGGGAACCCAGGCTTTCCACTTCAGCAATAAAATCGATGTGGTAGCGGGGATCGTTGCGGTGCTGCCTCAATCGCTCGTGTTCTTGTTAACCAATGAGAATCACTTGGCGCGAATTGATGTCGATGAGATCGATTTGAGTACCAAAGACGATCGCGGAAGTCGAGTTGTCAAACTAAGCAAAACAGAGCGGGTGACTCACGTGAGTTTGCCTGTGTTGTTCGGGGATGAAGATGCGATCGAGTAGATTGATGTGAATAAAACAGCGATCGCTAAAATGTCTGCGCGATCGCTGTTTGTTCGATTCTTCTTTTTTCTCAGAGCCTGAGCAAAAAGAAGCACTACTAATCGAAGTTGCGGCGCAGAAAACTGGCAGCTCATAGTATCTTGTTACAACTTAGGCAATGCGAGAAGTTGGAATGGCAAGTATCGAGCAAATTCGTCAGAAAATCCGCGATCGCGTCCTGTTAAGCAGCGTCTTGAGGTTGAAGTTGTAAGTTTGTAAAGCGTCGAAAATGACCTGAGTTTCCAATTAATCATCTTGATCGCCTACCCTTCAAGCAGCGATCGGATCATCTGGCGACGATTCTACCAAACCCGAACGATCGCACCCCAACACGACGAAATGTAACAATTTGTCAAGACAAATGAGAAGATCCCCTTTCGCATCGTGCCCGAAAGTCGGTAAACTACAGAAGAATTCTGAGATACCGCAATATAAACATGAGCGTAGTTAGCCAAGTTATCCTACAAGCCGACGACGAGCTTCGTTACCCAACGAGCGGCGAACTCACCGGAATAAGAGAATTTTTTCTAACCGGAGAACAGCGGACTCGTATCGCTGGAGTTCTGTCTGAAAGCGAAAAGAAAATTGTGGAAGAAGCCAGTAAGCGCCTGTGGAAAAAGCGCCCCGATTTTATTTCCCCTGGCGGTAACGCTTACGGAAATCGCGAACGGGCGCTGTGTCTGCGCGATTACGGCTGGTATTTGCGCCTGGTGACTTATGGGGTGTTGTGCGGTAGCACTGACCCGATCGAGAAAATTGGCGTGATCGGTGCGCGGGAAATGTACAACGCGCTCGGTGTTCCGGTTCCGGGTATGGCTGAGGCGATTCGCTGTCTCAAGGAAGCTTCTATCGGTCTGCTGAGTGATGCAGATGGCGTAGAAGCGGCTCCTTATTTTGATTTTATTATCCAGGCGATGTCATAAGGCATTCGATCTCGATTCCCTGGAGTCTCTGGCAGATGAGCGTGAATTTATCACGGCGTTTGTGGAGGCTTCAGGGAATTTTGCTGTTAAAGTTCCGAGGATTGGGCGAGGTGCAGCTTTTTCACGCCTTGGTGGTTGGGACTGGACGCTGAATTTCATCGATCGTGAGCTTTTTATCCTCGATCGTCAGGCTTTTTACCTCGATCTCGAGACTTTTTGGTTCAAGTGCAAGGCTTTTTGGTTCAAGGGTGAAGTGCTTTTTCTCGGAAGGTGAGATGTTTTATCTCAAGTGCGAGGCTTTTTGGCTTAAAGGTCAAGCGCTTGCACTCGGAAGGTGAAGTTTTTTGGCTCAAGTGCGAGACTTTTTGGCTCAAGCGCGGAACTTTTTGGCTTAAAGTCGAGTTCCTCAGCCTCAACCTTGACCGATTTAGACGCAACTCGTTTTCTCGATCGCGCTAAATCCAGTGGATGAGGCCGAGTATTCTAAATGATCGCTTTGTCAGATTCTTCGATCGCGGAGGCTTCTTCAGATTCAGGCTTGCGGGGGGTCTTGCGGGCGAAACGTTGACTCATTTCGTTTAGCACTGCTTCGAGTCCTGTGCCTTGACCATGCACTTTTGCCGAGCGATAGACGGTTAAGGCGGCTCCCATTGCTTCACTGCCTGCAATCATTGAGGTCATTTCGACGAGGTGTTGAAGTTGAGACAGGGCGACCAAGATCGGGCGCAGTTGGTCGTAGAGTTCGACATCTTTTCGCATTTCTTCGACATCAAACGATCGTGGTAAGTAGTCTTGATTTTGCGTGGCGATTTCGAGTGCCATTGTGACGAAGGCTTGGCTTTTGTCGCCCATTTTGCTTAGGGCTTTGCGTTCTTCGGGACTGAGGTCGGTGAGGAAGGAGAGTTTGGTTTTGATCGTGGCGATCGCTTGCATGACTTCTTCTCGATCGGTTTGCGCTAAGGTGGCGCTGATACGATTGGTATTCATCGGAATACTTTGAATTAAGGACTTTTTTAGCGTTCCCGGTTGATGGGCTGGAGGCGCAAGGGCTATTGTGTACGCATAGGTTGAGATCTGTCGTTGCTGGGATCTTTCGCCCCCTAAATCCCCCATTCTGGGGGACTTTGAAACTAGGAAATTTTGCAGCATTCTGGGGACTTTGAAACTAAGAAATTTCGCAGCATTCTGGAAAGCTTTCTATCTCAAAGTCCCCCAAATTTGGGGGATTTAGGGGGCATCAGCCGACCGAAACGGAGCGACGATCGGCTGATGCTAGTCTAATCATCCTGAAGGACTTGGATAGAGTAGAACACTTTTAAGCAGAAGGGCATTCTTGGGAGAGTTATCCTTGCTTCGCTTTATGGATTCTCATCGCATTCGCGGCACGACTCCGAACATCATTTTTGCGGCTCGACAACTTCGACAGAATCTTACACCTGCGGAAACGATGTTGTGGCAAGCATTGAAAAAGCGCCAACTCAATGGCTTAAAGTTTCGGTGTCAGCATCCAGTTGAGTCTTTTATTGTCAATTTTTATTGTCCGCAGCATCGATTCGTGGTTGAGCTGGATGGCGCAATTCACGATCGACAAGTCGAGTATGATGCCGCCCGGACGGAAAGGCTAAATCAGCTTGGCTATCGAGTGATTCGATTTCGGAATCGAGAAGTTCTATCAAATTTAAGTGGTGTTCTGCAAAAGATTGTCACCGAAATCGAGAACTAGCCGCACCCTCTCAAAGTCCCCCAGAATGGGGGATTTAGGGGGCGAAGGGTTTGAGTGATGACAGATCGATCGACAACTTCGATCGACAAGTTGAGCGAACAATCGATTTGTCGATCGACAGAATACGATCGACTTCGCTTCGTTTGGGTCGGCTTCTGCCCCCTAAATCCCCCAAATTGGGGGACTTTGAGAAGTACACCTCGCTCGATTTCATTGACACATCTCTGGAGAAAAGCTTCTCCAAGTTTGTCCCTTTCACTCAATCCCTCACTCCTACTCAAAGTCCCCCATTCTGGGGGATTTAGGGGGCGAAAGATCTCAGCAACACCCGATCGCTTAACCAACCACGATCGCTCAATCCAGAGATCGTACCTCCAGCACTCCAGCGAATTACTCTAATCCGAGTTGTTGTTTGAGTTCGATCGGAACATCGATCGCCGTCTCTAAGCCTTGCACACCTTCCCAGTTTGTTTGCTCATCCCAAGATATGTTCGAGAGGTTGGCTCTGTAGAGGTTGGCTCTGGTGAGGTTGGCTCTGGTGAGGTTGGCTCTGGTGAGGTTGGCTCTGGTGAGGTTGGCTCTGGTGAGGTAGGCTCTGTCGAGGTTGGCGCTGTCGAGGTTGGCGCTGGTGAGGTTGGCGCTGGTGAGGTTGGCGCTGTCGAGGTAGGCGCTGTCGAGGTAGGCTCTGGCGAGGTTGGCGCTGGTGAGGTAGGCTCTGGCGAGGTTGGCGCTGTCGAGGTTGGCTCTGGCGAGGTTGGCTCTGGTGAGGTTGGCTCTGGTGAGGTTGGCGCTGTCGAGGTTGGCGCTGTCGAGGTTGGCGCTGGTGAGGTTGGCGCTGGTGAGGTTGGCGCTGTCGAGGTTGGCTCTGGTGAGGTTGGCTCTGGTGAGGTTGGCTCTGTCGAGGTTGGCGCTGGTGAGGTTGGCTCTGTCGAGGTTGGCTCTGTCGAGGTTGGCTCTGGTGAGAAAAGAACCTACGATCGCGCTAAATCTCCATAATTCAACACAGTCGCTGTAGCCAATGATCTTCAGTAAACGGGTTGTGTATCCCTCTTCTACAGGCTTTCCACTTGGATAAAAGACGATCGCTTCTTTCAACTCCTCCTTATCTTGAGCGTAGCGATGCAGTTCCAACAGCAGAATCATTACATTCAGCCCTGCATAAACATCGACCTGTCGAATCCCCAAAGGCTTCTCTTGCTCAGGCAAACACTCCTTCAGCGTTCTCATTTTGCTCAGCGGTAAATTCTCAGTCGGCGCATCAATAAACTCTCCCTCACACCACCGCTCATAAAATTCATGCAGCCGCTCGAACAACGCCACAGGCTGAAACTGCGGGCTGCGAACCAACAGCGCCATCAGATACTCCACAATCTCCACCGACAAAACAGGCGACCCCAGCAAATCATAAATTTCCCGATTCATTTGCGGTGTAGATATGTAGAAATCTCTCTCTCGTTTTCCCCTCGCCTCTGTCCAACGCTCGATCGCTTCTTTCAGCCGCTCCGCACACAAAAACTCCCCAAAGCTTTTGTGAATAAATTCAACCGAGCCGCTCCCCGTTCTCCCCGGCTGCAAATAAAATGTCGCCAGCGCATTCGGCAAAGGATTTCCTTTAATTCGAGATCGAGCCTTAGCGATCGCCTCTTTTACCTCCGCATCTTCTTCTAACCGCTTCTCAATCAAACTCAACGGCGCACATTCCCCGCCCGCCTGAATCACACTCAATCCCGCCTCCGCCAAAATCTTCCGCAGACTCTCCGGATCAAGCTCGGTAATCTCATCGTTGAGATCTTCGCCGCGTTGTTTCGTCAGCACCCAATCGATCGTATTCTCATAGACCAAAATCTTCGCCTGTACCCCTTCTGCCCCCGCGAACCGCTCTAGATCAAGCTCTCCATCCCGGTGCATCGCCGCCAAAAGATAAAGCAGCAGCGGTTCTCTTGCTAATTGTTGAATCCGTTCAGGGCACTGCTCGTCCTGCAAAAACGCCTGAAACGCATTCGTCTTCTCGCTTCCCACGAGCTTCAGCCATTTGGCAAACCATCGCGACTGGATCTCATCATCCATCTCCACGATTTCCACTCGCTCCAAACTGCTCGGCATTCGTCGCTCAATGCTTTGCAGCGCCAGCGTCCTCCCCGTAATCAAAACCCGATGCCCCTTCTCCGGATTACTCTGACAACTGCGCTGAAACTTCGCCACCTGCTCCAAAAACTCCTCCAGCCCATCGCTCGTTCTGCCCTGCATCAGCAACTCATCAAACCCATCCAGCAAAAACAGAAACGTTGTATTACGATCGCTCAACCATCCCGCATCACTCTTGGCAAAATCCCGATCCACCGCCTTCCGCAACGTCTCCTCAAAATCCTTCTCCAACGTCAGAAGATCTCGCAAGCGAATCAAAACCGGAGTCCAAGTCGGATGCTGCTCCTCCCTCACCCAATCCGCAAACATCCGACAAAACGCACTCTTCCCGCGCCCCGGATGCCCCTGAATAAACAGCACCGTTCCCGCTTTCGCCGGATCATTCAACCAAGCCTTTGCCCGTTCTGCCAAAACAACTTGACCACGTTTCTTATCCGGCTTCCCATTCCTATCAATAAACTGCGCCTCCAGCGGCACATAAATCTCCTTCAGCGTGAACGGCTCCGCAAACACCCGCCAGCGATCGCGCAAAGCTGGAATCCTCGAATCCGGCGACACCACATCCCGCAAATACTCCTCAATACTGAGATACTGCTCAAACTTCTTCTTCCCGCCCGTCGCGTACCACTTCAGCAACGGATTAATCTTCTCCCCCATCTCCGCCAGCGTCGTCTGAATCGCCTCATTCGTCCCCCGCGCAATCCGATCGCTTGCCGTCCTCACCTGCGTCGGATTCACCCCCGCCTCCAGCAACCGCGCCTCCAACGCCGCCCCAAACGCTTTTGCCATTTCCGATTCCTGAAAAAACAGAATCGCCCGCCGCGCCTCTCGATCGTCAATCTCCAACTCCGCCAAATCCCGAATCTTCCGACTCACTCCCTCCGAAACCTGCTTCTCTCCAATCTCCGCCAGCAGCGCCTCCTCCGATCGCAAATACGATCGCACACTTTCCAAGTACGCCACCTGCACCACCAGCGCCACCGACTGTTCCAGCGTGGACTCTTTCTTCGTCGCCTCACAAATCAACTGCAAAATCGTCACCGCGATCGGCGCAAACGGAATCGCATCCTTCGCAATCTGACCCAACGGCGAATTCAACACATCCAACAGCGACCCAATCTGCTCGACAAACGGCTTAATCGACTGTGCCTCTGGCGCTTTCTCCTTCACCGTCTTCGCCAAATCAAACACCGCCTTCGCCGACTCTGCCCCTGCCTTCGTCTGCTCCGCCGCCCGCTTCCAATCCAGCCCTTGAATCCCCGCCAGAAACTTCCAAATCTTCATCGTCATGTTCCCGATCGCGCCTTGCCTCCGCAAAATAACGCACGATCCCGACTGGCTTAAGATTGTTAACCTTTTCCTAACGACTCTTGCTCCTAAGTCCTCTGCTGCACGAGAAAAATTACACATCGTCCGAAAATTCTCGGAGACTGATTGGAGAAAAAATATGAACGCGAATGAAGTTTTATCGTTTTGGTTTGGGGAAACGCTGGAGATGCGGAAGGCTTGGTTCGTCAAAAACCCAGAATTCGATGCGGAGATTCGATCGCGCTTTCTCAACACTTACGAGCAAGCTGCTTCAGATCAACTCGATGCCTGGATCGATTCACCCGAAAGCTGTCTAGCCTTGGTAATTGTGTTGGATCAGTTTCCGCGCAATATGTTTCGGGGGACATCTTGATCGTTTGCCACTGATCCAAAAGCGCTGAAGATTGCGAACGTGCGATCGCGGTGCAGTTCGATCAGCAAGTTCCCCCGATTCAGCGATTCTTCTTCTACCTGCCGCTCGAACACAGTGAAAACCTGGATGACCAAAACGAATCAGTGCGGTTATATGAGCAACTTAGGGACAACCCTGAATTAAAAGACACTTACGATTACGCCCTCCGGCATCAAGTCGTGATCGAACGATTTGGACGGTTTCCCCACCGCAATCAAATCCTCGATCGACCCTCCACCCCGGAAGAAGTCGAGTTCCTGAAACAGCCTGGATCGTCGTTTTAACACCTTTTTGAGTAGAGAATCTGTATGAATATCGCCGCTGAAACAATCCCCACTCTTAAGCAAATCAATCAAACCAAATCCGCGATCAATGCCCACATTCAGTCTTTGAATCAAAATCCCGATCGCAGAGAAGGCGCACTACCGTATTACTTATTTCACGAACCTGGTCGCCCGATTCGCGGCACAGTGATGATCTTCCACGGCTTCAGCGCGAAACCTCATCAAATGTGGCGATTAGCAGACTATCTGTTTCAGAACGGATTCAATGTTTATCAACCGTCGATCGCAGGACACTCGCTCGTCAATCCCGCGAAAAACTGGTGTCAGGTTGATCTCAAGCCCAAATATGCAGAACCCCTGAAAGCCAAGGTTCAGAAAGATCCAGTACTGCAAACGTTTATTCAGAACTTCATGAACAATCCGGGAGCCATACGCCCTGGATTCATGCAACAGATGGGATTGATGGCAAGATTGGTTTTGATTGAGCCGAAACTGCTCGACATCGTGAAATCGCTAGAAATGAGCGACGACCCGGACTTCGATCGCTATTTCACTTCGTCGCATTTGAGCTATCTCACCGAAGCTCAAGCGAGATTAGCCGAACTCGATGCGATGCCGGGAAATGTGTTTACGGTTGGGTTATCAGTTGGGGGTGCAGTAGCGTTGGGCTTGGCAGCATCTCGTCCCGATCGCGTTCGGGGTGTGGTCGCTTATGCGCCGTTGCTAAAGATTTTTGGTGAGGAGCGGCGGCGATATGTAAATCTTGCAGGCCCTTTGGACATAAGCGAATCGGGTTGGGATGCGAATTTGAGATTCCCGATCGGATGTTTGACGGCTGCCGATCGCTTTGGAAGTAGCGTCGTTTTAAGTAATGAATCAGTACGATCGCTCTCGAATATTCCGACTTTCTTAGTGCTGACCGAAAACGAAGATGCTGCTGACATCGAAACGAATCAGGACTTTTATCAACGCATTGGCGGAGAAGGCGAAGGACATCGATTCTTTCTGTATCCCAAAGAAGACCTCGTGCCGCATCCAATGGTTGACCCCACTGAAGTCAGCCAAAACATGAGCAATCGATTTTGGCAAAGCTTGTATCAGGAAACGTTCCGATTCTTGAGCGCTGGACGGGTAAACACAAGCAATCTTGGCAACACCGAGCAAGATCCGAATTTACCGATCGTGCCTCCGGTATAGCTTATTTTCCAGCCCTCAAAATCTGCTCTGCCGTGAGTTGAAGGGCTGGAAACGTTGGGGAAATTACGCGATCGCTCCCCTGGAAACGCTTGACTTGATAAACCCCATCCACCAATGAGTAAACGCTAACGGTCGGACGCTTAGGAGAACCAATATACTTTGCTGCCCCAAACGGATCAGGATCAGCAATCCAATATTCTCGAATCCCTTTATTTTGGTACTCTGTAACCTTTTCTCGATAGTCTTGCAGCGCAGTGCTATCGCTCACAACTTCTACGACTAAAATAGCCGCGATCGTTAAAACCGCAGTCTGATCCAGACAGTCTGAAATGGCATCAAAAGGCACGATCGAAATATCTGGCAATCTTGAAGTATCGCTAGTTGTTTGCTGTCCTGCCCCCTGCACAACTATCCAAGAATGCTGCAATTCTGCAATCTCAGTCTCAAATGCCCGTTCTAGAAACTTGGCAATCAGAAAATGTAACCACGTTGGAGAGGTCATAAGCTGTAATTCTCCCCGCACCAATTCGTAACGCTCTTGACTTGTTTCACAGAAGTCTAAGTATTCCTTAAAGGTCAACTTCTTTGCTTTTGCGATGTTCATGCGATCGCGCCTCACTTCGCTACAGTAAGCCAATCATAACGAACGCCGTAGCTCTTGAACACTCTGACGAATTAGGGGAATCGTGGAAACCAAGAAGGCGATCGCTAAACTAAAACGCAGGTGGATGTTCGTCCAGTTGTATCCATAGTCGTCGCACTTTAACCAAGGCTTCTCGATTCATTTTGAGAGCAGCAATGGTGGCTCGCCCAATCTCAGTCAAGCCTAAAATCTCATCGGATTGCTCGCTCCAAGTGAAATGTTCTGCCCAGTTTTCTTGATGGGGATGAAAAAGGGGAAACTCTTCCTGAGTCAGTGGATCGATCGCAGTTTGACGAGTCGCTTTGTGACGATTACAAAATGGGCAAGCAAGACAAAGATTTTCAAAAACGGTTTCTCCACCTAATGCACGTGGATTGATATGTTCTATTTCAAACGTGGTCGCAGTTAAAGCTTCTGCCGTTTTGCAATAGGCACACAAGTTAGCAAAATAGACACGCACTCGCCTTTGCAGTTCAACCGAAATGTATGGATTCATGAAATTGCAGAAGCTTGATTGAGATGATGCAGAGTGAGTCTTGCTCTGGCTTTGAGAATATTAAGTTGATCAATTTGAGTCAGTAGACGATCGAACTGCTCCGCTTCTTCGGGTGTGAGCGAATCAGTTGTGTTGCGTTCTAGCCAATTTTCAAGCTGAGATTGCTTTTGCGGGGAGATGATTCCTTCTGCAAGAATCTGTAACTCCTCGATGCTTAAGCTTGTGAGTAATTCGTCATTCAAGTTGCTCATGACACAGCTATCAGATAGTAAAGCAATCATAACGAACGCCGTAGCTCTTGAATACTCTGACGAATTAGAGGAATCGTGGAAACTAAGATTAGAAGCGCGATCGCTAAACTAACCGCGCTATCTGCCCACATCCAATGAAAGACCGCAACCGCGATCGCAGCAATAATCACGCCAACTGCGCCTAACGCATCTGCGACGACGTGCAAAAAAGCTGCGCGTAAGTTCAAATCAAGATCGCTACCTTGATGCAGGATTGCGATGTTGATTCCGTTTACGGCTAAACCAACAATCGCAGTAATCAGCATCGGCAAGCTTGAAATTTCAGGAGATGCAACTTGAAATCTAGCGATCGCCTCCCACATGATCCACAGCGACACGGCAACTAATCCGAACCCGTTGAGCAATGCTGCCCAGGTTTCCGGCGATCGACTCGGTTTGATTGAAACCGTATTCTCGCCAATCCAACCCCATTGCATCGGAGATTGAGCGATTCGCGTTGCAAGTAATGCCAACACCAGCGCAAAACAATCTGAAACTAAGTGTCCTGCCTCTGCCACCAGCGCGAGACTGTGACTCGATAACCCGATCGCGCCTTCCACTCCGGCAAAGCTCCCGACCACAATCAGAGCCGATAAAAGCTGACGTTGTTTTGTTTGTGGATCGTGGACGGGACAGGAACAATTTGCAGAATGAGGAGCGTGCATCGGCATCTCAACGAACAGTACGGGATCTCATGACTGTGAACAGTGTAGATGAGTTTCCGCTGAACGCCCCAGAAATCTACCACTTCTTGTAAGGGAGGAATTTACCGTTCATCGTGACCTTAACGCGATCGCCTTTTGGGTCTTCGATCTTCTCAATGTCGAGCGTAAAATCGATCGCGCTCATGATGCCATCCCCGAACTTTTCGTGAATGATCTCTTTCATCGGCATTCCATAGATCTGCATGATTTCGTAGAAGCGATAAATCAGCGGATCAGTGGGCACGATCGGGCCTAATCCTTTCACCGAGGACTGGGTCAGTTCTGGAGCGAGATCAGCGCTTAATCCTAGAGCAGTTAAAAGCTTCGAGGCTTCATCTTCGGAAGCAGTCGCTTGACGGTAAAACAGGGAGGCAATCCAAACCTCATCACGTCCGAGAACTGCTTCGAGATCAGTAAAACTCAGCCCTTTTGCTTTCTTCGCAGCTAGGAGTTTCTGTGTAATTTCTGGAATACTCATTGTGTCTATTAAATTCGCGTCGTCTCACTTTTACGCGAAGTTGATCACATAGAGTTGTGATGATCGATACCGTTTGAGGGGCGCGATTTCACGTCCCCCAACTCGATCGACTAAGATTCCGAAGTTGCCTCATCTTTCGAGACTGCTTCAGTCGCTTTTGCTTGAGCGCGTTCTTCACGTTTTTTACGATCGGCAGCCAGCGCATCGGCTATCACTGCTTGAACTTGCACCATTTTCTCTAGATTGCTGCGGTACAGTTCTAAGTCTTTTTGGACTCTATCTTCCGAAACATTCAAAGCTTGGCAAACTTGCTTTAATGCTTCGGTCAGTTTGGTGGCATCTTTGACGGTTTCCGGGCTAGAGGTTTCTAGCACTGTGTAAACACCAACCGCAAACAAACGGCTGTATTTGAACTTCGGATTCGATGTGATCGCGTTTAGCGCATCGCGAAATTCACTCGCTTTATCAGGAATTAGTATTGCATCCCAAGAGGTCTGTGATGCCGCTGATACTAAGCGTTGAGCATCACCGCGATATTGCTGCGGGTCAGATTCGAGGGACTGACACAGCGCATTGAAAATTGATTCTTTGTCGGCATCAGGGCGATATCCCTGCATAAAGCGATCGAACGTCGTCACCACACCCAGTGCATAGAAGGGGTCGTAGCGGAAGTCCGTGTTGACGGCAAGCAAGTGCATTTCGACCATCAATTCTTCCACGACGCGACGATAAACCGAGTTTATCGGGCGGGTGTGGAGGCTGTAAAACGATCGCTTGGTATCAGAAACGGTACGGTCACTATTCACGGGTTTATTCGGGGATCTACGTTAAACCATTGTAAAGGGTAACGGGGGATCGATATTTTTTTTGCAAGGATTCGCCCTCGTTTGGGAACTCCGATCTGTCAGAATCGTTCAAGCCATTCGTTCTTTCACCCGGAGATGTGTATGAAAACGGTTGCAACTGTCGCGATCTCGCTGTCAATTCTCGGTCAAGGAGCCGCTTTTGCTGCCTTGCCTGATGTGGAAACCTACAATTTTGCGATTCGCAAGTATAGTTTGCTGATGCGTCAGAGCCGCGATGGTTGCGCGTTTTATGCTGATCCAGAATTTATCGTGGCGCGCAGCGAGAAAACGAATGGCTCGGATAAGAATATTCGGCAACTCATTGTGTTGCAGACGGCTGACAAAGATAGCGGATCGGGCTGTAGTGGCGTGTTTCAGTTTCAATATGCAGACGTGAATTGCAGAACGAATCAGATTACCTACACGGACGCGATCGGATCTCCGGCAAGTTGGAAAACCGATCGCTATTCTGATTCAGCGATGACGAAAAAGATTTGTGCGTTGCCCACGGTTGAGTTTGCGACTCCTACTCAGAATCTGCCTCCTGCAAAATAGTTTTGGAAACAAGGCGCGTTTTTTTACGATCGACTTCTGACAATTCCTCGCCTGCGTCTAATTGAGTTGCATTATTTTGCAGAACCGTTGCGGCATTACGATCGCCCATTTGCAACGCCGTTTTTGCCGCAGTTTGCAACATGGTCACTGCACCTTGTCGATCCCCTTGTTTTAATTTCGTTTCTGCAATCTGCGTTTGGCGATATTTTGCCAGTGCCAAAATGCTTTGCTGAACGTCTGAATCAATCTGCGGTTGGTACTGCGTTTTGGCAGCGATCTCGATCGGGAAAGTTTCAGAGACTAATTCTGATTGTCCCAAGGCTGGATTGTCGTATTTGATTTGAACTTGCGCGATCGTGTTTTTTCCTTCTGGCAATTGACTCACATAGAGATTTGCCAAAATCACGCGCGGAGAATCGACCATCAAATCCCCCAATCGCGCAATCGCGCAATCGCCTTCTTGCTGAACGAGAAGCTCGATTGTTTCGGGTGCAACCTGCGCCATTGGTTTGAGTTCTGCAAGTCGCGTTCCGGGCGCGAGTCCCAATCGCAGAAACGCATTCGTTAGCCCGATCGATTGAACGCGATCGAACAATCGCCCAAATTCCGTCACGGCTTGTTCGGGTTCTTGAATGTACGAGAGCGCTCCGCCGCCCGCATCTGCAATCTTTTCTAAAACGTCTTGATTCCAAGAACTACCGAATCCGAGTGAATTGATCGACAAACCGTAAGTCGTGGCAACTTGTGCGAGTTTGAGACAGCGATCGTTATCTCCATGCTCGTTTTCGCCATCGGTCAATACAAACATTTGAGAAACCGCATCTTTCTTGCCTTTTGCGTTTTCTTCGATGCCGAGTCGAATGCCTTCATCGATCGCGGTTCCGCCTGCTGCTTCGAGTCGATCTAATGAAGCCTTGAGACGGTTTGGATCATCGACAATTTGATTTGGCAGTAATACTTTGGCTTTGTGGTTAAATGTGATGATCGACAATCGATCACCGGGAGAAAGTCGATCGATTAAGCGTTCTGCGGCTTGCTTGACGGTTTTAAGCGATCGACCTTCCATCGAACCGCTCTGATCGAGAACTAAGCAGAGATTAAGCGGAATATCACGGCTCGATGAATCGGGGAGGGCTTCGATCGCGATCGAAATCTGACGCTGACTGTTCAATTGCGTCGCATCTAGATGGGCATCACTCAGCGCACATTTCAAACCGACTTGCATAGCGAACGCTCCGTCTCATTGAGAACTCAAACTTGCTCAATAACTACAGCTTAACGTAGCTCTCCTCCGCATTTGGCAAGCAAACTGTTTACCAACTTACGGCTTCAAACCCTGCTGGACAAGAAATCGATCGAGTCCTAAATTTGCGCCTTTGAGGATTGCCCCTTTAAGGTTAGCATTGACCAAATTTGCCTCAAATAAATTAGTATCTTTAAGTCTGCGCCGCTGAGGTCACAGTTTGGACATTGATTAGTTTTGAGTAAGCGTTGGAGGTGTTTGGGGTTAGCAGCGTGGGCAGATGGGATTGCAAAGACCGCAATCACAGGTAAAGCAGCGAGAGATGTTCGTCTCATCGTCAGTATTTGTTGATAAAAAATAAAGTTGACCCATGATAGTCGATTCCTCTCCGATTCATTTCTCGATTAAAGTCGCGGATTTTGAACGCGATCTCAGTGATATTTTTGCGATTCGGACGCGCGTTTTTCAAGACGAACAAGGAGTCGATCCAGCGATGGAATTCGATGGGCTTGATCAGACTGCAACACATTTTTTGGCGTATGACGAGGAAACTGCGATCGGCACTGCGCGAATCCGATTTTTGGATGCACACACGGCAAAATTAGAGCGAGTCGCGGTGTTGGCGAATTTAAGAAAACATGGAGTCGGTAGAAAAATTGTGGAAACTGCTCTAGAATTTTTGGCTAACAAAAATATTTCTGATTTACGTATTCATGCTCAGATATCTGTAGTAGCGTTTTATCAAAAATTGGGGTTTGTTACGGAAGGGGAGGGGTTTGAAGAAGCGGGAATTCCGCATATCAAAATGAACTACAAATTTCCGTAACTTTAGCAAACTGGGATTGGTGTGAGTGGTTGCGAAGCAGCAGGAAAGAAAGTGGGTGAGAAGTTTCTCGATCATGGCAGGAGTGTGGGCGATCGGGGCGATTCTTGATCGCATTTGGTTTTGGGTCGATCGATCGGTTCCCGCTTGGGATCAAGCCGAGTATTTGACGGGCGCAATGAACTTCTGGCGGGCGTTTCAACAGCCGGAATGGTTTTCTCAAGAGTGGTGGACTAGCGTTTGGTTGCTTTCTTCTAAGATGCCACCGCTGGTTTATCTCACGACTGCGCCTTTTATTCACTTATTCGGTTCTGGAGAAGATCGATCAACGTTAGTAAATCTGTTGTACAGCGCGATTCTACTGGCATCTGTGTATGGATTGGCGGTTCGATTGTTCAGTATTCAGGTGGCGATTTGGTCGATCGTGATGTGCCTGTTGTTACCAGGACTATATACGATCCGATTAGATTATCTGATCGATTTTCCATTAGCCGCGATCGTTACGCTGACTTTCTTTTGCCTCACCCTTTGGGCAACTGAAACGACACCGCCCGTATCCGATGAGCAGTCTGAAACCGTTGAACAATCTACCACTGCATCGATTACCCAATCGTTAGCAATCGCACAAACGTTCTCATTGCCGCAGATCCGAACATTACGATCGTGGTTCTATGCGACTGCATTCGGACTCTCGTTGGGGCTTTCGTTCCTGACTAAACAACCCGCACTGTTTTTTCTCTTTACTCCGATCGTTTGGCTCGGCGTTGTTGCGATTAGGAAAAAAGCGTGGCGGAGACTGATTCAACTGCTGTTAGGAATTGCGATCGCAGTTTCGGTCTGTCTGCCTTGGTATCGAACAAATTGGCTAATTATTCTTACGGCAGGAAAACGGGCGACTGTGGATAGCGCGATCGCAGAAGGTGATCCCCCGCTAACGAGTCTTGAGGCTTGGACATATTATTTCAAAGCCTTACCCGCTTTGGTTTCTGTTCCGCTGTTCGTCGTGGGATTGGTTGGGTTGCTGCTGTACTGGAAGCGATCGGTTATTCAGGAACAGTGGGAATGGATTGATGGGCGATGGTTGAAAATCGCGGACTATAGCGGATTGGGGCGAAGAGGATATCGACGGGAAATTTATAAAACTTGGTCGCAATCGGTTCGCTGGCTATTGATCTTCCTGATTGGTGCGTATATTCTCTGTTCTGCAAACGTAAACAAAGACGATCGCTATATCACGCCGTTGCTTCCTGTATTAGCGATTTTATTAGCACAAGGATTGCTGCTCTTTCCCGATCGCTTACGAATTTTTCGATGGGGAGCGATCTCACTTTCTACGATTTTGATGATCGCGAATTTATTACCTAGTGAATTCAGTCCTAAATTTCTGCGAACCGCTTACGCGCATCATCCGGTGCTTTCAAGCAATTGGCATCAAGCCGATGTCGTGAATGAAGTGATTAGCGCAGAACCATATCTCAAAAGTACGATCGGCGTTCTCCCTTCGCTGCCGGAATTCAATCAGCATAATCTCAACTACGAAGGAGTTTTGAGAAACTTTCAGGTGTACGGGCGACAAGTGGGAGCTGATAAAAAACAGGTTGAACCCGATGCTAGATCGCTGTCCTGGTATGTCACAAAAGAAGGCAATTCAGGCTCGATTCGTCGTCCAGAAGCTTACAATGCTGTCACTCAAGCCATTACCACTAGCCCAGACTTCCGGCTTCACAAATCTTGGAAGCTCCCTGACAACACTCAACTCGGTTTATATCGTCGCTCGATCGCTTCCGTCCAGATCGCGGCGTACCCCAAACCCGCCGAGCAAGTCAAACTCGAACAAATCCGCATCCCCAATCAAACTGCACCCGGTAAACCGATGCCTGTGACTTACCGCTGGTCAGGCTCTTGGGAACAGTTGCGCTCTGGCTCTTTGCTGCTGACTTGGACGCGCGTTGCAGACGATGCCACCGCAACCAAAAATCCTGCGGTTCGCTGGTTTCACGATCACGCGATCGCGTTTGGAACCCTTCATCCTCCCGCAAATCCCGATAACGCCGCTTTTCAAGTCACCGAACGCCTCGCCGCTCTTCCTCCCGACAACGCTGAAGGGACTTACACGCTAACCGCTGCCTATCTCAATCGTGAAACCGGAGCGACTTACGCGATCGACAGTCCCGATGTCCGCTTAACGATCGCCCCAACCGCCACAACCGAAGCCCCAGAAATTGATTCAGTCACACAACTCCGTGCCCTCGCATCCACAATGCCTCAGGGAATCAAAGCCCTCGATCGCATCTTCGCCAAAGTTGGACAACTGAATCAATACGATCCGAATCAAGATTACGTGACGCAAACGCGACAGATTTTAGAATACCGATTGCAACAGGAGCCGAACAATCTCGAATTCGCTTATGGAGTCGCTTTAGCGAATGTTTTGAAACGGCGAGTTCAACCTGCGATCGACACCTTAGAGCGAGTGACACAACTTGACGCGAAGAATCCTGCCGCTTATACTTACCTCGCGTTTGTCAACTTGTATGATTTTCGATCGCAAGCTGCACAAAAAGCGATTAATTCTGCGATCGCGCTCAATCCGAATTTGAAAGAGCTTCGTACTTTGAATGCAGTTGCAGGATTGATGCAGGGAAATTTGGTGCAGGCTTGGCAGGAATATCAGCGATCGAAATAACCAATCTCATAGAATCTCAGCCTGAAACCACGGTATTCTCGATCGAGTGCTAGGCTGAGGAAGCAGACTTTGATCGTTTTCCAGTGACTTCTCCTTTCCTTTCCGAACGCTTACTCTTTACGCCTGCAACTCCTCAAGCAGACGCAGTTCCGCTAATCTTTGCTTTTCCAAACGAGTACAGCGTTGGAATTACTTCACTGGGCTATCAAGTGGTGTGGGCAACGCTGGCGGCACGATCGGATCTCGATGTGGCGCGATTGTTCACCGATGTCCATGAATCCCTACCGTCTGAGCCAGAGCTACTCGGTTTTTCAATGTCCTGGGAGTTGGACTATGTGAATATCTTGGGACTGCTGGAATCGTTGGACATTCCGATTTGGAGCCGCGATCGCACAAATCACCCGATCGTATTTGGCGGTGGTCCAGTCCTCACTGCGAATCCTGAACCCTATGCGGACTTTTTTGATGTGTTCTTGCTGGGAGATGGCGAGATTCTACTGGATACGTTCATCAATGCGTATCAGGAAGTTCGTCACGCCGATCGAGCAACTCAACTCAGGCATCTCGCGCAAGTACCGGGACTCTATGTTCCAAGTTTGTATGAGGTCACATATAAAAGCGCAGATGGTGCGATCGCATCAATTACGCCGATTGATTCCACGATTCCCGCTCAAGTTCAGAAGCAAACCTATCGCGGCAATACGCTCTCTGCTTCGACGGTGGTCACAGAGAAAGCCGCTTGGGAAAACATCTTTATGGTGGAAGTGGTGCGGAGCTGTCCAGAAATGTGCCGCTTCTGTTTGGCAAGTTATCTCACTTTGCCGTTTCGAGTTGCAGATGTTGAAGCGTCATTGATTCCTGCGATCGAACAAGGCTTGAAATCTACCGATCGACTCGGCTTACTCGGCGCATCAGTGACACAGCATCCAGAATTTGAAAGCTTATTGGATCATCTCAATCAGCCACAGTTCGATCAGGTGCGATTGAGCTTATCTTCGGTGCGAACGAATACGGTGACTGAGAAGCTTACCCAAACCCTAGTGAAGCATGATGCAAAATCGATCACGATTGCCGTTGAAAGTGGAAGCGATCGAGTCCGGCAAATTATCAATAAAAAGCTTGAATCCAACGAGATCATCCAAGCTGCAATTCATGCAAAATCGGGCGGATTGAGCGCATTGAAGCTTTACGGAATGGTCGGAATTCCAGGCGAAGAACCGGAAGATTTAGAACAAACCGTGACATTAATGCGATCGGTAAAAAAAGCGGCTCCTGGACTGAGGCTCACACTTGGATGCAGTACCTTTGTGCCGAAATCTCACACGCCGTTTCAATGGTTTGGAGTGAATTCACAATCCGAGAAACGACTGCAATCTTTGCAGAAGCAACTGCGATCGCAAGGAATTGATTTTCGTCCTGAAAGCTATAACTGGTCAGTAATTCAGGCATTACTATCACGAGGCGATCGCCGACTTTCTAAGCTATTAGAACTCACCCGCAACTATGGCGACTCACTCGGAAGCTACCGACGCGCATTCAAGGAACTGAAAGGACAGTTACCCGAACTGAATGATTATGTGTTTGAGCGTTGGGAACTCGATCGCGTGTTGCCTTGGAGCCATTTGCAAGGTGCATTACCACAAAGCACCTTAGAGAAACATTTAGCAAGTGCGATCGCGCAATTCAACTAAATGCTCTCTCAACTAAACAAAAAGCAGTGGATCTTTTGATCCACTGCTTTTTGTGCTTATGCTATAGCGGGTTACATCATACCCATGCCGCCCATGCCACCCATGCCACCCATGCCGCCCATGCCACCCATATCAGGCGCACCCGCAGCAGACTTGGGCTCTGGCTTCTCAACGACAAGCGCTTCGGTCGTCAGCACCATCGCCGCGATCGAGCCTGCATCTTGAAGCGCCGATCTCACGACTTTTGCCGGATCAACAATGCCCGCAGCCAAAAGATCTTCGTATTGATTAGTGAGTGCGTTGTAGCCTTCGTTAAAGCTCATTTCCCGCACTTTCTCAACCACAACGGAACCTTCAACGCCTGCGTTGTCCGCAATCTGACGCAGTGGAGCATCGAGCGCCCGCACAATGATATCTACTCCAATTTGCTCTTCAGCATTCAGAGTCGATCTCAGTTCTCCAAGTTTGCTCGCCAAGTGAATCAGCGTGACACCGCCACCGGGAACAACGCCTTCAGCGACAGCCGCTTTCGTTGCATTCAGAGCATCTTCGATCCGGAGTTTGCGGTTTTTCAACTCAGTTTCGGTTGCGGCTCCGACTTTGATCACAGCCACACCGCCCGCAAGTTTGGCGATCCGTTCCGCGATTTTTTCTTTGTCGTACTCAGAATCACTGCGATCGACTTCTTGACGCAACTGAGCGACCCGCTTTTTCACGTTCTCGCTATTTGCCACATCAGAAACGATCGTGGTTGAATCTTTGGTCACGGTGATCTTTCGAGCCGTTCCAAGCATCTCTGCTGAAACTGCATCTAAGCTCAGACCAATCTCTTCAGAAATCACTTGTCCATCGGTGAGAACGGCGATATCTTGCAGCATTTGTCTCCGTCGATCGCCAAATCCAGGAGCTTTAATCGCAACTGCATTCAACACCCCACGCAAACGGTTCACAACCAAAGTCGCAAGTGCTTCGCCTTCAAGGTCTTCCGCAATGATCAACAGCGGTTGACCTGCACGTGCGACTCGTTCCAATACGGGAACCAATTCTTGAATGGAACTGATTTTCTTATCACATAGCAAGATTGCTACGTTTTCGTATTCGACGATCAAACGCTCGGTGTCGGTGACAAAGTAAGGCGAGAGATAACCGCGATCGATTTGCATCCCTTCAACTGTTTCGAGTTCAGTCGCTAAGGATTTCGATTCTTCAACCGTGATCACACCATCGCGACCGACTTTATCCATCGCGGCTTGAATCATCTGTCCGACTTCTTCATCGTTCCCTGCCGACACGGTTGCGACTTGAGCGATTTCAGTGCCTTCTACGGGTTTCGCGACGGCTTGAATTTCGGTTACGAGTCTCGCGATCGCTTTATCCATCCCGCGTCGCAAGCTAATCGGATTCGTTCCCGCTGCAACGTTCTTTAAGCCTTCGCGAATCATCGCTTGAGCAAGAACCGTCGCGGTCGTGGTTCCGTCTCCAGCCAAATCTTTCGTTTTAGAAGCGACTTCACGAATTAAAGAAGCGCCTGTGTTTTCGAGCGGGTCTTCGAGTTCGATTTCTTTTGCGATCGTCACGCCATCATTCACGATCTGAGGCGCACCGAATTTCTTTTCTAGCAGAACGTTCCGCCCGCGTGGGCCCAACGTTACGCGCACTGCGTCCGCAAGTTTATTCACACCGCGTTCTAGTGCCTGCCGAGCTTCTTCATCAAAGACAACAATCTTTGCCATAGTTTTTATCCAGTTCTCCACCTAGAAATTTAGCACTCACTGGGGCAGAGTGCTAAAGAAAGGGGAGATCGGAAAACCGTATGAAGCTGAATTTAGGGAGTGCGATCTCTAAAATTAAGACATAAAGGGCGCAATTTTTATCTGCGTAGAAGAAGTCTTAAAAAGGAGAATAAACTTGTTTAATGCTAGTTCCACATTCAGAGAATGCAGTTGTTGACATTCGCAAGCTGCGCGATTACTGCTTAAGTCCAACTCATGACGATGGTAAACACAAAGCGCGGCTATTTCTGTCAATTCTTAAGATGACTGCTGCTGCTGCATTCTCGAAGACGGATCTGAAACTCCAAGGTTAACGACTTGCTATCCTTTACAAGAAATTGGAGATGGAAAATGGCAAATCCAATCAAGCTGCTGGGCGTCGTTGCGCTAACCGTTGATCTTCCTGAGTACGACCTTTTGCGTGGACAGGTTGGGACAGTCGTTGAAATTTTGGCAAATGGAACAGCTTTTGAAGTTGAGTTTAGCGATCGAACTGGGCGAACTTACGAATCTGTAGGAGTTCACCCAGAGCAGATTATGCGGCTGCATTTTGAGCCAGTTTCACCAGAACCTGAAGTGGCAACAGTATAAATGCTTATTCTGATTGGCTTCTAAGATACTGCTTCAAGCTCAACAGGGTCGCGGTTTGCCCCAAGCTAATCGGTAGGAGCGAAATCCCTTCGATGCGAGATTGTACCCAACCGTTGCCCCATGCCCATTCGTGAAAGCCGTCGATTCCTTGGCTGAGAAGAAATCGAACTCGATTCGGTTCTGCGAGTTCCACTTCGTGCTGAATCGTGACGAGTCCGATGCGTCCGGTAAGTTTCGTGCCGGGTGCGAGGGTATCTGAAATCCCGGGCACGTTTCCGTGTAGCGAAGCTATCGAGAACCGCTCAAACCAGAGCCAGTTCTGCAATTCTTTGACTTGAGTTAAACTTTTTGCCAGCGTTTCTTCAGAAGCTTCAACTTCAATCCGGAGGCTGCTTTGCTGAAATGTCCCAAACATAGTGCGATCGACGTTTATCGTACTGTTTTAGTATGGCAGATCCGCAGATGGGGACGCAGGCTTTAAAATTGGAAAACCGTCGTTTGAGAAAATCAGTTATGGGTAGCGTTCGTGTGATTAACGATTCAGAGTTTGAAACTGAAGTGATGAATGCCGCTCAACCTGTCCTCGTCTACTTTTGGGCATCGTGGTGTGGCCCTTGTCGGTTGCTGCCTCCGGTGATGGACTCGATCGCAACAAATTATGGCGATCGCCTGAAAGTGATCAAAATGGAAGTCGATCCGAATCCTGAGAGCGTGGCGAAATGCAAGGTCGAAGGTGTTCCAGCGTTTCGTTTCGTGCAGTCTGGCGAAATTAAACAGTCGATCGAAGGAGTGATGACCAAACAGAAGCTGGAAGAGTTTTTGAATGCAAACTTAGTTACGGCTTGAGGAAAAATATGCAGTTTGCCAAACGCTTAGAGCCGCTTCAAATGAACGTTTTCGCGGATATGGATCGCGCGAAGTCCAAGGCATTGTCTGCTGGAAAAGACATCATTGATCTATCGCTCGGCTCGTCTGATTTGCCGACAGAACCGCACGTCATTCAAGCGATCGAACAATCATTGCATGATCCCTCAACTCATGGGTATCTGTTGTTTCACGGCACAAAAGCGTTTCGACAAGCTGCGGCGCGTTGGTATACCGATAAGTTTGGTATTGCAGTTGATCCCGAAACGGAAGTGTTACCGCTGATCGGATCGCAAGAAGGTACTGCACATTTACCTCTAGCAGTTTTGAATCCGGGTGATTTTGCATTGTTACTTGATCCAGGCTACCCATCTCATGCAGGTGGAGTTTATCTAGCAAGTGGGCAAGTTTGCCCAATGTCGCTCCGGGCTGAGAATGGCTTTCTTCCTGTATTTGAGGAGATTCCAGAAGCAGTTCTAGCGCAATCTCGGATGATGGTTTTGAGCTATCCGCACAATCCAACCACTGCGATCGCGCCTCTATCTTTCTTCCAAGAAGCCGTTCAATTCTGCCAAACTCATGATTTGGTGTTAGTTCATGATTTCCCTTACGCCGATTTCTATCTCGGTTCTGAACCGATGCCCTCAGTGCTGCAAGCTGATCCAGAAAAAACAGTGTCGATCGAGTTTTTCACCTTCTCGAAGTCTTACAACATGGGCGGCTTTCGCATGGGATATGCGATCGGCAATGCAGATTTAATTCGGGCGCTCCGACAAGTAAAAGCTGCGGTTGATTTTAACCAGTATCGCGGCATTTTAAACGGTGCGATCGCGGCTTTGACAGGCGATCAATCGGGTGTGCAGAAAGCGGTTGAAATTTATCGGCATCGGCGAGATGTATTTGTCGATCGATTGCATCAAATCGGTTGGACTGTTCCGACTCCTGAAGCGGCGATGTATGTTTGGGCGAAGCTACCGGAACCCTGGATCAATGATTCGATCGACTTTGCGGTGAAACTGGTGGAAGCGACAGGCGTTGCGGTTTCTCCGGGGGCGGGATTTGGCAAATCGGGCGAAGGATATGTGCGATTTGCGCTGGTGCATGAGCCGGAGATTTTGGCAGAAAGTGTCGATCGAATTACAGCATTTTTGCGGACATAAATGCAATACTGAAGAACCTCTTTACTAGAGAAACGAAGCCAAGATGGACAAGCTTGCACCCTCTGAGCAGCAGCTATTGGAAAAAATCCGTCAACTTCCAAAAGAAAAAGTGATTGAAGTTGAAAATTTTATCGATGTCTTGGTACACCAGAATCAAAGTGCGTCGCAGCAGGCAACTTGGGATCAAGCGATCGCACAAATGGCGAATGATCCAGACATTCAAGCCGAAATTGCTGCTATTGATGCAGAGTTTGCGATCGCGGAACTCGAAGGACTTGAAGATTCATGAGCGTTTCTCAAGGCTGAAAAATCATAGGCGATTTCTGATCGCCGCTCAATACAATCACTTTTGAATTCTGAGACTTTGCGAGTTGTTGCATTGCTTCAATTTGCTTAAATCGCAATGTTTGATCGGTGAGTCCTTGCGATAGGATCTTCTGTGCATCCGCGTTCCCTTGCGCTTCGATGCGTTTGCGATCGGCTTCTTGCCGCTCTTTGTCGAGGACAAATTTCATTCGATGCGTGTCTTGCTCGGCTTTGAGCTTTTCTTGTACCGATTGCTCTAAACTATCGGGGAGTTTGACGTTTCTTAGCGGCGTTTCTTCGACGATGATGCCGCGATCTCGCAATGTTCTGTTCAGATTTTCGCGAAGCTGCTGGGCGAGTTTTTCGCGATCGCTAGTATAGATAGTGTTCAACTCGTAACTCGCCGTTGCACCTCGGATTAGCGATCGTACTTGAGGCGCGAGAATCACTTCTTCGTAGTTCGTGCCAACTGTTTGATAAAGCTGTTTTGCTTTGTCAGGATCAATACGATAGAGAACGCTGATATCAACGTTGAGCATTAAGCCTTCTTTAGTCGGAGTTGCTAAGTTCTCTTTGACTTCGCGAATTTGAGTGGAAAATGTTGTAAGTCGAGCCAGTGGGTTTTTTAGATGAAGTCCAGGGGTGAGAGGTTGATCTGAAATTTGACCATAGAGATCAACGATGCCAATTTCTCCAGTTTGAATGACGATGACGGAGCGCAGTAAAGTAATCAGTCCACCGAACCCGAGTAGGGCAAATGCAATGAGCATCGGAATTATCGATCGACGATTCATGTAGGTTTGCATAATGATTGTCCTTGTTGAGTGGGATAGGATTAGCGTACCCAGTGAATCACTCCCCCCGTCGAGGAACTACAAAGACGATCGATTCCGAATTAACTCATTTCTTGTGCAAGCGGGCGACGTTGTGAGGATTTCTCTCTCGCAGTTGCTTTGGTAAAAAGCTTTCCGGCTTCCTTTAAATCAACATTGCCGCCGCTCACAATCACGCCAATCTTGGCATCAGGAAAAGAGACAACTCCTTCTAACAATGCAGCAGCAGCAAGAACTCCAGTCGGTTCTACTACAATTTTGAGCCGTTCCCAAACAAAGAACAGGGTTCGTAGGATTGCTGCTTCGGAAACTGTAACCATCTCATCGACGTATTCCAAAATTAGCGGAAAGGTTAATTCTCCTAAAGAAGCCGTTCTCGCACCATCTGCGATCGTATTCGCATTTTCCATGGTTTGCAGCGTTTTACTGTAGAACGATCGAGTTGCATCATCCGCGCGTTTTGGTTCGACTCCGATAATTTGACAGTTTGGAGCAAGGGTATCAGTTGCGATCGCACATCCCGATAACAATCCCCCACCCCCGCAACACACCAGTAGAACATCGAGATCGCCCACTTCTTCGATCAGTTCTTTTGCCGCTGTTCCTTGTCCTGCGATGACTGGCGCGAAATCAAACGGAGGAATTAGAGTTAAACCCCGATCGTTCACAATCGATCGCGTGACTTCTTCTCGTTTCTGCAAGGCACGATTGTAAAAAATAATTTCCGCTTCGTAGCTTTGGGTTGCTGCTTTCTTCACCGCTGGCGCATCATTGGGCATCACGATCGTCACTGGCACATCTAAGATTTGACCCGCCAATGCCAACGCTTGACCATGATTGCCCGATGAGTACGCCACAACGCCGCGTTTGCGCTGTTCATCGGTTAACTGGGACATTGCGTTATATGCACCCCGGAACTTAAACGACCCCGATCGCTGAAAGTTCTCGCACTTGAAAAACACTTGAGCGCGAGTCCGCTGATTCACCGTATTTGAAGTGAGTACAGGGGTTCGGTGTGCGACACCTGAAAGACGATCGGCAGCCGCTAAGATATCCGAGTAGGTGACAGACATTACTTGTTGTAGAAAAAGGCGATTTCTTTCTCTTTGAGGGGTGCGAATCCTGCTGATTCCAGCATTTGATTCAATTCGGCTTGGGGAATGTGTTTTGCTCCGATGCGAACAATGCGCGATCGCATCGTGTTTGAGACTCCGCTGCGTTGTCGTCCGGCTTCGAGTGCCATGACTTTCGTGTATAAGTCTAATTTCTCGGTCGGAATCGGAGAGCCATCAAAATCGATTCCGTTTGCGATCGCAACATCGATCGCGTCTGCGCCTGTTGTGCTTTGATTTTCGGTACTCATAAAATCACCATAACCCGTTCAGTAGGCATCTTATCAGGTCAGGGGAGTTGATCCGGATCGATGCCCTGCGATCGCAAATAGTTTTCTAAGCGCTCTCTGGCTTGTTGCTCTTGGTCTGCGCGTTGCCGTTCCTGTTCTGCTTGTTGGCGCTCTGCTTCTTCGGGTAAGGGAATTAAGTCGCCTTCTGCGGTAAACCAACGGAGTTTTCGATCGTGGATGCCGAGTTCTAAACCTAATTGCTCACTTTGCAACCTGCCGCTTTCGGTCGGCTCGATCGCAACATAATTTCCTCCGACTAAGCGAAACCCTGCGAACTCCATCGTTTCAGGGTGAAACCAGTAATATTCTGGAACGCGCCACACATCTTGATAAAGATCTTTTTTCTTACCGCGATCAACCGTTGCGGTAGAGCTAGACAGCAATTCAATTACAACGTTTGGATATTTGCCGCCTTCTTCCCAAATTGCCCAACTGCGTCGATCGCGCTTTTCCGCTCCCAACACAACGAATACATCTGGCCCTCGAAAATCCCGCTTTCTGAGCTGCTGCTCGTTGTAGTACACGGTCAGATTGCCAGAAATGTAAAAATCTGAGCGATCGCGCCACCAAAATCCCAGTAATCGAATCAGCAAGTTAATTTGATTACGGTGAAAATCAGATTCTAACGGCGGCCCATCGCTGTAAAGATTAGTGGGAGGAAATATGACACCCTCACGAACCATAATGTCAGGCTCTAGTAACGCTGTTCTTATCTTAACGGACAGCGTCAAGGCTCAAATCGAAAACTTTTCAGGAATGCGCGGAGGGAGTTGCCGGGATCTATTAGAATGACTAACTGTGGAAAACTCGGACATCTGAATTTTCTACACCTACCCACTCTGCCTTTCGCCGCCGTTATGCCCAAGGTTCTTGTTTCTGATCCGATCGATCAAGTCGGAATTGATATTTTGTCCCAGGTCGCTCAAGTTGATATCAAAACTGATCTCAGCAAAGAGCAGCTTGTTGAAGTGATTCCAGAGTACGACGCGATTATGATTCGCTCTGGAACGCGCGTGACTGCCGAAGTGATTGAGGCAGGACGCAATTTGAAAATCATCGGGCGTGCGGGTGTGGGAGTCGATAACGTCGATGTGCCTGCTGCGACTCGAAAAGGCGTGATCGTTGTCAACTCGCCTGAAGGAAATACGATCGCTGCTGCTGAACATACGTTGGCGATGATGCTGTCGCTATCGCGCTACATTCCCGAAGCGAACGAGAAGCTGAAACAAGGAAAGTGGGATCGTAAAAGCTATACAGGCAACGAGGTTTATAACAAAACGCTAGGTGTCGTTGGCTTGGGTAAGATCGGGGCGCACGTCGCAACCGTGGCGCGAGCGATGGGAATGAAGCTGCTGGCGTATGATCCATTTATCTCTGTTGAACGCGCGGAACAGTTGGGCTGTAGCTTGGTTGAGTTGGATGTGTTGTTCCAGTCGGCGGACTATATTACATTGCACATTCCCAAAACTCCAGAGACTGCGAATTTGATCAATGCAGATTCGATCGCGAAAATGAAACCGAATGTTCGGATCATCAACTGTGCGCGGGGTGGAATCATTGATGAAAGCGCGATCGCCGAAGCTCTAAAAGCTGGAAAAATCGCGGGAGCCGCTTTAGATGTGTTCTCAAGTGAGCCGCTCGGAGAATCGCCGCTCACAGCATTGGGTAAAGAAATTGTCTTGACTCCCCACTTAGGCGCATCGACCGAAGAAGCTCAGGTGAATGTCGCGATCGATGTTGCAGAACAAATCCGCGATGTGCTGCTTGGTGAACCTGCTCGATCTGCCGTGAACATTCCAGGCTTGCGTCCTGAAGTGATGGAGCAGTTGAAGCCCTACTTACAGCTAGCGGAAACGCTCGGAAAGATGGTCGGACAGTTGGCAGGTGGACGGATTGAAGCGCTGAACATTGGACTGCGTGGAGATTTGGCGACGAATCAAAGTCAACCGATCGTGATTGCTGCATTGAAAGGATTGTTATCCCCTGCTTTGCAAGAGCGCGTAAACTATGTGAATGCCAGCATTGAAGCAAAAGAACGGGGGATTCGAGTGATCGAAACTCGCGATGCGTCAATCAAAGACTATGCGGGATCACTGCATTTATCGGCAAAAGGAACACTCGGAGAACATTCAGTTACGGGTGCATTGCTCGGTGATGATGAGATTCGGATCACCAGTATCAATGAGTTTCCGGTCAACGTTCCGCCGAATCGCTACATGTTGTTCACCTTACACCGGGATACACCGGGAATCATCGGGCAAATTGGTTCATTGCTGGGTGAGTCGAATGTCAACATCGCAAGTATGCAGGTGGGGCGGAAGATTGTGCGCGGCGATGCAGTGATGGTTCTGAGCATTGATGATCCACTGCCAGAGAACATTCTCAATGGGATTAAGCAAGTCACTGGAATTCGTGACGCTTATACCGTTACTTTGTAGAAACCTGGAGGGTGGAGGCTGTTCTTCATCCTTTGCCCTTCATTCTTCAGCACTATGTCTAACAGTTGGTGGGAAATTCAAGTTCTATGTGATGCGGCTCTTGAAGAGACGGCAATCTGGCGGTTTGATAACTTTGGCTGTCGGGGCGCATCGAGTCAGACTCAAGGTTCATCTTGTTTGGTGTGTGCTTATCTGCCCCAACAACAAGTCCAGCTATTGGATCTCTCTGCATTGTCCTTGTTGTTGAAACAAGATGCGCTGTGTATGAAGTTGCCAAGCCCGATCATACAATGGCGCATCATTGATGAAGAAGATTGGGCAAGTAGCTGGAAAACCTACTGGAAGCCGCAAGAAGTGGGCGATCGCTTTCTGATTAATCCGGCTTGGCTGCCTGTACCGGAAAAGACCGATCGTATTATTATGCAGCTTGAACCCGGTGTGGCATTTGGAACCGGAGATCATGCGACAACGCAGCTTTGTTTAGAAGCGTTGGAGATGCGACTGGGGGAAGAGCCGGAAAAAATGACGATCGCAGATATCGGTTGTGGTTCTGGAATTCTCTCAGTCGGAGCATTGCTTTTGGGAGCAAAGAAAGCTTACGCAGTTGATACCGATCCGCTAGCCGTCAAAGCTACACACGAGAACATCGAACTCAATCGCATTGATCCGAGTCGATTGACTGTGGATCAAGGTAGTGTTGCGGAACTAGCGAAATTGATCGATCAGCCTGTCGATGGACTGGTGTGTAACATTTTGGCGGAAGTGATCATCGATTTGATTCCGCAGTGGACACCGCTTGTAAAAGCGACAAGTTGGGGAATTTTGAGCGGAATCTTATTAGAGCAAGCGAAACCTGTCGCCGATACATTAGAGGCAAATGGTTGGATCGTGGCAGCGCTTTGGAAACGCGGCGATTGGTGTTGCTTGAATGTTCGTCGATCGTGATTATGTTCCCTGCTGCGGAACTGAAGCCGTTCCGATGTTTGGTGCTTTGAACTGAAACTCATAAACATACACGCGAACCCTATCTTCCGCGATCGCAGGATATGTATTCGGCTGATTCGATTGTTGCTGAATAATCTCGATCGCTTTGTCATTCAGGATTTGATAACCCGTGCTTCCAATCAGCTCAGGTTTCGTGCCCGGAAGCGGTTTTCCATCTTTGCCGACTAAGACTGCAACTGCAACTGGATGCTGCTGGTACTTGTTCAGCGGAAAAGATAAGGGATAGGGCAATTCTGGAATGGGTTTTTCAAGTTTTGGATCTTGAAGCTGACGGACTCGAATATAGTCTTTGCTCCAATCTACATTGATGCCTCGTTGCGTAATGAGTTGCACAAAATCTTGCACAGGCTCGACATCACCAGGCTGAGTAACTTCATCGGGGTTGTATCGCAAAGCGGCGAGAAGTCGATCGTTTGACGTTTGGGGGGTAGAAGGGGCGGAAGGGGGTGTGGTCGGTGTCGCTGGAATGGTTCCAGCAGGTGGCTGGGGACTTACAGTGCTTGCAACTTCTTTCGGATCGGCTGGCTCCACATTCGGGCTTGGATTCGTCGTCGGTTCTGTAGAGGGTTTAACCGGAGGATTTTTCGGAATTTTGATCGTAGCTTGCTGCTGTTGATCGATTTGCTTTTGTCGGGCAGCGAGTCGGCGAAGCAAATCGTTAAATCGATCCTGAGACGAAATCTGATTTTGAGGCGGGCTTGGAATGGGAATCGGCTGCGTCAAATCGGGAATCGTGTAGAGCGGATTCGGCAGCGGGGATGTGCCCGATCCGACTGGCGGAAGCTGAATCTTACTGTTGGGCGTATTCGGCACAGGAGGCAATCCAAGCTGAGATCTGGAGGCTTGGGGTGCAGAACTTCCTTGTGGGGGTTCCAAGAGGCGAACGCGGCGCACCTCTGCTTCGGGGCGAGGTTCTGTCGAAGAAGTAAAAGCAGGTAACGTGGCGAAGAGAATCAGATGCACGCCTACTGACCCTAACATGGCAAGTGCGGCAGGCTGCTGGAGGGTATCGGGTAGGGTGCGGAGGAAAGTCATGGCAAAAAGGGGAATGCGGCAGTCAGAAATGGATCTTGCAAGTCATTCAGCATTTTAGGACAGGGAGCAGGGAATTGGGGGATTGGTTGTTGAAATAGAAACGAGAATTTTTTGGCGATCGCAACCTGCGAGAGAGTAACGATCGTAAATTCCTTGTCATCGTGAGATGAGTAGTGCAAATTTACCGCTATACTCTAGCAAGAGATTAGTACGATTAGACTATCTGAAAATTACTTGATCATTTTTCGTACCAGATGTAGAGTAGTGGCTATTATGTAATCACTACCTATAGCGTTTTTAGGTCGAAGATAGTTGGCGCAAGCTCACGAAAGGAGTCCCAAATGGTTCAAGATATCACCCGTCTAAAAGAGTTTTCTGGCTCTAGTTTGCCAGAGTTTGGCGAAAATAACAGTCAGTTTCCGGCTTCGGCTCCCGCCGCCAATCCGGTATTTTATCGAACCTATAGCCGCAAGTTGAGCGAAACTCGGCGCGAGTCTTGGGCACAAGTGAGCCAGCGTACCATTCAAGGACTCGCTAACCTTGGCAATTTTACCCCAGAAGAGCAGGCACTGATCGAAGAAACGCAGCGATCGATGCGCTGTTTACCATCGGGTCGCTGGCTCTGGGTCGGCGGAACTAATTGGATCAACAAGCCTGAGAACTTCTCTGGTTCGTACAACTGCACTAGCACGAATTTGATCGATTGGCGTGCCTTTGGTCTAATGATGGATCTGGCAATGATGGGGAGCGGAACGGGTGCGGTGTTGGAGCCGAAATATACCGATCGCTTACCCGAAATCCGCAATCGCTTGAATGTGGCGATCACCAGAGAGATTGGTGAAGTTGCTGATTTTCTCAGAGAGAACGAGACGGAAGTTGAAATCAGCGAAAATCGCGTCACGATTCAAGTTGGTGATAGTCGTCAAGGTTGGGTGAAGTCGTATCAGACTTTATTAGAACTATCAAGCGACGATCGCTTTACGGGTGATGTCGAGGTCTCGATCGATCTGGGTCATGTGCGTCCTGCAGGTGAGCGCCTGAAAGGATTTGGTGGCGTTGCGAATCCGATTCGACTCCCTGCACTGTACGATCGCTGTGCGAAAGTATTGAATCGCGCGATCGGACGCAAGTTAAGCCCGATCGAATGCTGTTTGCTGATTGATGAGGCGGCGGCTTGTGTGGTGGCTGGAAACATTAGAAGATCGGCTGGGATGCGTCAAGGCAGCAGCGAAGATGCTGGATTTGCAAACGCGAAAGATAACTTGTGGCAGCAAGACGATCAAGGGAATTGGCGGATTGATCCCGATCGCGATGTGTTGCGGATGGCAAACCACACTCGCGTTTATCATCACAAACCGACCTTGCAAGAATCGATCGATGCCGTTCGTAAGCAGTTCTATTCCGGTGAAGGTGCAATTCAATATGCTCCGGAGGCAATTGCTCGATCAAATGCCGATATTCTCACAACTCCCGAATTAAAATCAGAGTTTATTCGGAACTACGAGCTTGGGAACGGGCAACAATGGATACAAGAGAAGCATCCAAATATGCCGAGCGAAGAACTTGAGCATCGGCTAGGACGCTACGGGCTTAACCCGTGCGGGGAAATTCTGGGTACTAATTTCCACTGTAACTTATCTGAAGTTCACCTGAATCAGATTGATCCGCTCGATTACGAAGCTCAAGAGCAAGCTTTTACAGCGGGTGCGCTCTCGGTTGCGGCGTTGTTGAATCATCGATTTAATGAGCCGCGCTATCAATACTCGCGTGAAGTTGATCCGATCGTAGGTGTTTCGTTCACCGGATTGTTTGATTTCTTTGTGCAGGCGTTTGGAACAGAGTGGTTGCGCTGGTGGGAAGCAGGTAGACCTGATACTTTGACGGGAATGCAGTTCAAAGAGCGGGAAAAAGAGTATCTCTCGCGCTGGAAGGAGATTGTTCACCGAGTCGTGGGCGAATACTGCGATCGACATAGCATTCGTCGTCCAAATCGCTGCACTACTGTTCAGCCTGCGGGAACGAAATCATTGTTAACGGGTGCAAGTTCAGGCTGGCATCCCCCGAAAGCTCAACGCTTCATTCGTCGGATTACGTTCCGCAAAAATGATCCGGTTGCAATGGCTTGCCTGGACTATGGATACAGCATTGTTCCATCGCAGTCGGACAAAGATGAAAACGGCAATCTGTTGAATGACCCGTTTGATCCGCGTTGTACAGAATGGTTGGTCGAGATTCCGGTTGAAGTGCCTTGGGCAAACATTCCGGGAGCCGATCAGATTGAAATTGAGAAATTCTCAGCTTTGGCGCAGATGGATTTCTATCTCCAAGTCCAGAAGTACTATACCGCTCACAACACGAGCGCAACGATCGAGCTTCGTGAAGATGAGATCGAAGACTTAGCAACTCGAATTCATCAGGCGATCGAGAACAATGAAGGCTACATTAGCGCGGCATTGTTAGCGCGATTTGATGCACCGTTCCCTCGGTTGCCGTTTGAGAAGATCGATAAAGCAACATTCGAGCGGCTCCAAGCGGAAGTTGTGGAACGTCGATCGATGGATGACTTCTACGCAGCGTTAGTGCGGCATGATGGCGGCGATTTAATCGAAGCAGGCCCAGCAGGATGTGATTCTGATAAATGCTTGTTCTCTGAAACGAAGTAGATCTCGTTTCTAATCGTATTAAGGACTTCGATGATTGACATCGAAGTCCTTTTTTCTATTTATTAAAAATTCCCTCAAACACCGATTTCGCTGATTTTCCAGCATCGCGGAAGGTCTGCAAAAAAGGCTGTCGAGCATGGAGAAACACCCGCGCACAGTTTCGTCCCGGCATTCCCGAAATCGAACCCCCCGGATGAGTGCCTGCACCTGTGAGATAGAGGTTATCGATCGGGGTTTTATAGTTCGCAATCTCTGGCAGCGGACGGAAGAACACCATTTGCTCTAAGGTCATATCAATGTGATAGTAGTTGCCTTTGTAAGACCCTAATCGCTCACCCAACTCAGCCGGACTTTCAACGGCACGCGCGATCGTAGCAGTTTTCACATTGGGCGCATAGTCCGCCAGCTTATTGACGACGCGATCGGCGACTTTATTTTTTAGTTCATCTGTCCAGCCTGTCCCATTCAAGCCTGTCCCTTCAGCGTTTTCGACTTGATAAGGTGCAAAGAATTCAATCCAAACTGTGTGACAGCCATCAGGAGCCATTGACGGATCAAGCATTGTCGGTTGAACAATGTACATTGAAGGATCAGCATCGGGAATTCGACCGATCGCAGGATCGGTATGTGCAATCTCAACGTGCTTGACTGAATCGGCAATTAGGATTGATCCAATCAGATATTCATCTTTATGATCGTGATGAATGAACTTTAGCGGCTCAGTCATTGCTAAATCGATCTTCAAAATCGTTTCGTTATTGTTGACAATTCTACGATCGAGCCGTTCTCGTAGATGTTCATCTGCTGAATCTACATCATTTGGATCAATCAACTGTAAAAACACTCGTCTCGCATCAATATTAGAGATAACACCATGTTTCGCGCGGTACTCTTGACCTGACGCAACTCGTACTCCCACTGCACGACCATCATCAATTAAAATCTGCTTTACCATCTGTTCGGTTAAAATCTCCCCGCCCAAGCTTTGAACCAGTTTTACTAATGCTGCTGTAAGCGCACCTGTTCCACCTTTTGGGCGTGCCATACCGGGATGATGTCGCATTGCCATCATCATTGCCCCGATCGCTAAATTTTTCTGAGAGGGAGGCACACCCATTTCAGCCGCAAGCCGAGCCAAAGGAGCTTTCACGATTTCCGTATCAAAGTACTCGTGCAGAATGTCTTCTGCACTCGATAGCATTGTTCTGACGAAATCTAAAGCTTTGTTAGTGGAACCTACCATCGATAATAAATCTTTGACCTTCTTAAAATCATAGTTGCCAGCAATATCAATGATCGATTTCGGTGGCGCATTAAAAATAGGAGTCATTGCATTGATCGTGCGTTGCCAAAGATCAACAAATTCGGCATACTTTCGCGCATCACGATCGCTATATTGAGCAATTCCCGCACAAGTTTTCTCAACCGATTGATGCGCTAGAAAGTAACGTCCATCAGGATTTGGACAGAAAACCACCGGATCGCAGTAGAGATACTCTAATCCATATTTCGTTAGCTCCAACTCTTCAACCACGGGTCCCAGATGAATAAACTCATGATCGATCGCGCAACGATTGAATTTAAACTCAGGCAATTCCGGAATGATCGCTTCAGTCGTCGCCGCTCCTCCAGGAACTGAACGCTTCTCTAATAAAAGAACTTTATATCCTGCTTTGAGTAGATATGCGGCGCAAGTCAAACCATTATGACCTGCACCAATGATAATTGCATCATAAGTAGACATTTAGATTTGCTCCTCAATCGGAATTGCCCATTGTTTAGACTCTAGTACAGACCGCTGCAATTCAACTATCTCAGGGTCAATCTTCTTAACATTTCTGAGGTAATTTAGCGCACTTGTAAGTCAACCACGGGAAAGATGTTGCTTTCGAGTGGTGTGCGCGAAACTCAAAGCTGAATGGATGCCGATCCTAAAGATTAATTAAACGTGGAGAACACAAAATGGTAGCAACAATGGATGATACCAAGCGTCTAGCAATCGCGATGAAGCTTGCAGACATCAAAGCTGTCCAAGAACTTCTTATTTCAAACGAACAAAAGTTCATTTCGGCAACAACAGATCCTGACTTAGTGAAGCGTTTTCAAGATATGTTGAAGGACGACCAGAAGAACCTGGGTATCCTCGACACGGTGATTGTACAGTATGGCGTACAGTCTGAGCCGAAGGGAACGATCGCTGAAATGATACAGAAGCTTGAAGAAGCGATGTCGGGTTCTGAATTAACTCTGTTTGAAAAAGTCTTCCAACATGAACTGCTCAAGCATCAGCAAACGATGTCGGGCATTGTAATTCACAAGGCAGCACAGAAAGTTGGTGCAGATATCGAAGCTGCGATCGCTCCGCTCAACACCGTGAACTTTGAGAACCGCGCTCACCAAGAGCAACTCAAAGGTGTGATCGAAATTTTAGGCGTGCGTGAACTGACCGGAATGGATGCAGATCAAGGTCTGTGGGCACGAGTGCAAGATGCTGTTGCAGCCTTGACGGGTGTGGCAGGTAGCGTCGTGACTCAAACGACCGACAAATCTGACATGAACATTCAAGACGTGATTCGGATGGATCACCAGAAAGTGAATGTTCTGTTTGCTGAAATCAAAGGTACTCAAGATCCAGCGAAGCGGAAAGAATTCTTCCAGCAGATGGACGGCGACCTCCGCGCTCATGCGATCGCAGAAAATGAAGTTGCTTATCCAGCAGTGCGCGGTAAGTATGCAGAAAGCGATTTGCAAGAACTCTATGATGAGCAAAACTCCTGGTTCCCTGCACTTGATGCAATGGAAAAGATGGATGTGATGTCGGAGCAGTTTATGTCTTCGCTGCAACGTCTGATGGATGAAATCATGGATCACATTCGCCAAGAAGAAAGCACTTTCTTTGCTGCATTGCGCGATAACTTCAGCAGCCAACAGTTGGAGCAAATTGCAACTGAGTTCAAGGCGAAGAAGAGCGAAGTTCAACGCCAAGCTGCAAAAATGTAGTTTGCATTGATGGCTATCTTCTAAATCAGGGTTTGGTTTAAGGGGTTATAAATCGGGGGGTTTGTTGTTGACCTCCCGATTTTTGTCTGTGCGATAATCGTTTGATGACTTTAGAAGAACTGATTCGCTCAAACGATCGATCGCAGTTAGAATCTCTTGCACTTCAAGACCCCATTTTTGGAATTGATGCGGATAATGTTCGCGATCGCATTCAAACCCGATTAGCATTGTTTCACGAAAGCTACGTCGCAATCGCTGATCTCTGCACAGAACTAAAGTTATCTCTTTCAATTGAAACCATCTGGAATCTGTGGTTGCCGCTAGCAATGCAGATTGCAGATTGGCGACAAGCAAAACAACATTGCTTGATTCAAGGCTTCCTTGGTGGACAGGGAACCGGGAAGACAACCCTTACGAGAATGCTATCTATCATTCTGAAACAGATTGGATATCAGTCTGTGAGTTGGTCGATCGATGATCTGTATTTACCGTATGTCGATCGCGTTGCACTGCGAAATCGCGATCCGCGTCTGGTGCGTCGCGGCCCTCCAGGAACGCATGATGTTCAGCTTGGAATCGAGATTCTGACACAATTTCAGCAAGGAAACTTTCCGATCGCGCTGCCTCGATTTGATAAATCTGCCTATGGCGGAGCAGGCGATCGAACGAATCCTGAAAGGATTAATCAAGCCGATATTGTGTTATTTGAAGGTTGGTTTATGGGAGCGCGTCCGATTGTTTCTGAGTTTAATGTTGCACCAATCACAACAGAAGTCGATCGACAATTTGCGCGGGACATGAATGAGCAATTACGGAACTATGTGCCGCTGTGGGAATTACTCGATCGATTAATTGTGCTGTATATTCCAGATTATCAACTCAGCAAACGATGGCGTAAACAAGCAGAACATCAAATGATTGCTCAAGGAAAAGCAGGAATGAGCGATGTAGAAATTGATCAGTTTGTTGAGTATTTTTGGAAGGCGTTGCATCCTGAACTGTTCATTACACCAATGGTTGAACAATCAGAAAACGTGGATTTAATTCTTGAAATTGGTTCAGAACATAGCTTTCATCGATTCAAGTAAATCGATGAAAGCTAACGCGATCGCACACAAGTTTGCGGATGTCTTTCTCTTAGAACTACGCTAAACCATATCAGGAATAAGCCGTTCTAAATCTAGATTTGCGGCAACTTGAGCTAGTTTTTCAATATCGGTTGGATCGCTCAAATAAGGAATCAATCCGAGAACTGGAAGCCCCGTTAATCTTTGAATTAAGCTTACGGATGCCCAGTTCTCAACCTCTTCATCAGAACACGATCGAATACAGTTCAGCACAATTCCTTTCAGGTGAACTTTCGATTGTCTTGCCAATGCCACATTCGCCACCGCTTGCCCGATCGCGCCCAGTCTCACAGGTACAACCAACACCGCTGGTAAATGCCAATCCCAAGCCCAATCCGCCACCGTTGACTCATGAGTCACAGGCGATCCCAATCCGCCTAACGCTTCAACTAAGACAAAATCCCGCTGACTCCGCAATGCTTCAAACGCTTTCCAGACAGGCTCAAGTTTGACCCGCTTTCCTTCTAGATCTGCCGCGATCGGGGGAGCAAGTGGTGCTTCAAAATGCAGCGGATTCAACTCCTCTGGCGTTTGATTGAGATCAAATAGCTGACGGTAAAGTTCTCGATCTCCAATTCCCGTTTGCAACGGTTTCATCACACCGAGAGAACGCGATCGACAATACTTTTGCCAATACGCGATCAATGCAGTGGTCAATACGGTTTTACCCGCATCGGTATCTGTTCCTGTAATGAGAAGTGCATTCACGATCATTTAACATCAACACCTAGTGTAAAACTGGTTTCTCGATCGCTGGTGACATCAACCTGATAGCTCCCGCCACTGGGTACAATCGCCTGCCAAGATTGCTGATTTGCGGCATCTTCAACAGGTCGCCCATCCGGGTATCTTACTGTAAATCTTGCACCTTGAGAAAGATTGAGCGATAGGGTTTGCTTCGGTCGCACGTTGATCAAGTAGCGACGAGTCGTAGAGGGATTCACCGTACTATTCACTTGCACGCCCGTTTGCCCTTGAGGAATACCGATCACTTCTTCGGTTACGGTCGGGCTTGTCGTCGGAGACGGTGAAGGCGAAACAGACGGAGAAGGTGAAGGCGTTGGAGTCTGCAAATTGACGTTTAACTTAAAGTCGCTTCTGGGAATACCTTTGACAGTTCTCAGTTGTACCGTGTAGTTGCCCGTAAAAGGAAGTTCACCCGACCAGTTAGAAACACGATTTGCACCATTGTCTACCGGGTCGCGATTGGGAGCTAACACACTGAGTAGAACCCCTTCGCCGCCCAAGCTAGCATTCAATCGCTGTCCTTGAGTTGCAGGAATGATGAAGTTTAGAGTCTCGTTCGATCGAAGGGTTCCGCTGCGAGTGGCTGCCCCGCTCGATAAGTCTAATTGCTGACTGTAGGCGACAGGCTCAGTGCTAGGAGTCGGAGACGGTGAAGGTTTTGGGGTTGCAGTTGTGGTTGGCCTTGGTGAAGCGGTGATCGTGGGAGTTGGAGTCGGTGAAGCGATCGGTTGTCCTGCATTCATCAATGCGCGGGTGATCGTCCAAGCTCCCAACCCGGTCAGCAAGACTAATCCAGTTCCGATCGCAAACACTGCCCAAGGATCATCCCAAAGTGAACTCCGAGACGGAATCGAGGGATCATTGCGGCTTTGCAGGTTAGTGGGTGCAACGGTTGAATCATTGCGGTGTCCGATCGCGACTGTTTCCGCCTTAGAAACGTTGGTAGATCGAGGCTGAACGTTTGTCGGCGGCGGCGTTGCGGGCAAAGGAGCAATGGTTGCAGGCGATTGAAGTACCTGCATGATTTCGGCGGCAGATTGAAAGCGATCGCTCACTCGATAGCTCAACATTCGATTCAACACTTGTCCAAACGTTGGCTCTAGATTGACAAATCGCTGCCAGCGCCAAGTCATCGTATTCTCATCAAATAAATCCTGTGGCTCCCGTCCAGTCAGTAACACAACTGCCGTAACCGCTAGCGCATAGAGATCGCTATTTGGATACGCCCGTCCGGTCTGCATTTGTTCCGTTGGTGCGTATCCAAGCTTACCGACGGTCGTATGTTGTTTAACCGTTTCTTGTGCCTGAATTCGAGTCGCGAGATCTTTGACCACGCCGAAATCAATTAGAACCGGAAGCTTATCTCGATCGCGCAAAATAATATTATCAGGCGCAATATCTCGATGAATAATGCCTTTGCCGTGAATGTATCCCAACACGGGTAAAACTTGTTTCACCAATTGCGTGACTTCGCTTTCTGAAAACACATAGCCGCGCGACTTGCGTTCGTCTAACAGCGATCGATAAGTACTCCCCTCGACATAATCTTGCACAATAAAGAACCGCTGATCCTGCTCAAACGTAGCGCGGAACTGCGGAATCTGGGGATGCTGAATCGCGTAAAGCGTTTGCGCCTCTCGCTGAAATAATTCTTTAGATTTTTCCAGCGCGTAAGGATTATCTTGAGGCGGCGTGAGTTCCTTAATCGCGCAGAGTTCATTAAAGCGTCCTTGATCTTCTGCCAGGTAAGTTCGTCCAAATCCTCCTTGTCCCAAAACGTTGAGAATCCGGTAGCGGCTCTGTAAAATCGTCGATGTTGGGATAGGTGGCTGCATATCAATGGCGATCGCGGTACGAACTACTAGAGGGACAATGTGGAAGCAGGGTTCCAAGTATTTACTTATATCGTATTGCAGACAATTCGAGTTAGAGACTCGATCGCGGATTGCTCCACCCTAGAACCGAAATTTCAAGGTAATCTAGGAAATCTATCAAGCGCGTTTTCTGCTTGCAAAAGGAAACACGCTCCTGTTCTGAATTTCTACCCAATTCCATGCACACTTTTCTTCCCATTGCGTACTTTAAGAATCAATTCATGCCGTTTGCTGAAGCAAATGTCTCGATCGCGACTCATGCGCTTCACTATGGAACGGGCGCGTTTGGCGGTTTGCGCGGTATTCCCAACCCAAAAAACCCGAATCAAGTTTTATTATTTCGGCTCGATCGACATTGCCAGCGATTGAGCAACAGCGCGAGATTTTTGGGCTACGATTTGCCTGCTGATAAGATTCAAAGTGTGATTACAGAGTTTGTAAAGAAAAATAAACCAGAGCGATCGTTTTACATCCGCCCGTTTGTCTACACCTCGGATCTGGGAATCGCACCCCGATTGCACAATATTGAAAAAGACTTTTTTGTATACGGGCTGGAGTTGGGCGATTATCTGTCTCCAGAGGGCGTGAGTTGTCGGATTAGTTCTTGGTACCGACAGGAAGATCGCAGTTTGCCGCTGAGAGGCAAAATTAGCGGGGCGTATATTACGTCGTCGTTGGCGAAGACGGAAGCGGTGGCGTGTGGGTTTGATGAGGCGATTTTGCTGAACTCACAAGGGAAGGTGAGCGAAGCATCTGGGATGAATATCTTTTTGGTGCGAAATGGGGAATTGATTACGCCCGGATATGACCAGGATATTTTGGAAGGGATTACGCGGGATAGCATTTTGACGATCGCGCGGGATTTGGGAATTAGAGTGATCGAACGTCCGGTCGATAAAACGGAGTTGTATATCGCTGATGAAGTGTTCTTGAGCGGAACGGCAGCGAAGATTACTCCGGTGAAGCGAATCGAGACGTTTGAATTTGGCACGACGCGGCCGATTACCGATCGATTACGCGAAGTGTTAACCGGAGTGACGGAAAATCGCGAAGAACGGTATCAGCAATGGGTCGATGTAATTGACATCAACTCTTAGCAGATCATGTATGACAACATCTGCAAATTCTTAGCTGAAACCTTTTCCAGTGATTTTGCCTCATGGCTTTTAGGAGAAGCGATCGAGCTAACAGAACTCAGTCCCTCGGAACTGTCGCTTGAACCAATTCGCGCAGACAGTCTGATTCTGCTGCAATCTGAGGCGACTGTCCTTCATCTCGAATTTCAAACCGAACCCAGCGCGAAAATTCCATTCAGAATGCTCGATTATCGGGTTTGACTCTATCGCCGTTTCCCCAATAAAATGGTGCGTCAATTTGTGATTTATCTCCAACCCACCGCTTCCGAACTCGTGCAGCGATCGAGCTTTGTTCTCGAAGAAACTCGACACAATTTTGGTGTGATTCGACTGTGGGAACAACCGACCGATCTATTTTTGCAGTTTCCCGGACTTCTGCCTTTCGCGACATTGAGCCAAACTAGCGATCGGACTCAAGTTCTCCAACAAGTCGCCCAAGTAATCGAACGAATTCCAAACAAGGAAACTCAGCAGAACGTTGCCGCCTCCGCATTTATCCCGGCTGGATTACTATTAGATAAAAGCATCGTTCAACGACTTCTAAGGTAGGACATTATGAAAGAATCTTCGACTTATCAAGCCTTGATGGAAGAAGGAAGAGAAGAAGGAAGAGAAGCGGAAGGAAATTGCGATCGAGATGCTGCATGAAGGCATGACGATCGAGATCATTGCCCGGATTACAAAGCTCTCGATCGAACAAATTCAAGAAATCCAATCCGCTGATCATTCCTAGGAGTCAATCACTTGATCAAGCACCCAATTTTGGATGAGTTGATTGACTCGATCGGGAATTTCATCCTGTGGACAATGCCCGGCGTTGAGATAGTATTCCGTTAACTGGGGGTGATAGCTGCGGAACTTTGCACCTCGATCGCGGGCGTTGATCCAAGGATCGCCTTCGCCCCACAGCATCAATAACGGTCGGGTCAATTGATTTAACAACACATCCACTTTTTCACCTTGCGGCGTGCGAAACACCGAGGCAAAAACCTTCTCGGCTCCGGTGTCAAAGGCAGGACGCTGGA
Organism: Phormidium tanganyikae FI6-MK23; assembly: GCA_019359175.1. Classification (GTDB taxonomy): domain Bacteria; phylum Cyanobacteriota; class Cyanobacteriia; order Leptolyngbyales; family Leptolyngbyaceae; genus Leptolyngbya; species Leptolyngbya tanganyikae. Next base: position 10,862 of record JAHHHU010000025.1, on the reverse strand, counting down.
TCTCTTCGATTAAGCGATCGGTAATCGCGCTCTGATCGAGATACACCTTTTGCAGTGTGTTCCGAATCACGGATTTTTGCCGCACGTATTGAAATAGCAGCCAGCTCGCCCAATCTTGATGAAACAAGCTCATCACAAAGTTGCCCATCACTTGCCGAATGGGATCAGGTTTCGTCGTGCCCTGAATATCAGTAAACGGGCCCGCACTATTGACCAAGATCAATCCTGCCGCTGATTCTGGGCGTTGAGTCGCGACACAAAGCGCCACATATCCGCCGAGAGAATTTCCAGCAATCACCGCAGGCGCACCGATCACTTCGGTCACGAATTCATGGATTTGATCACGCCATAAATCGCCGTTGTAGCGCCAATCTGGTTTTGCCGATCGACCAAATCCCAGTAAATCGATCGCCCAAACCTCAAACTCGGAGCTTAACCCGATCACATTTTTGCGCCAGTGGTCAGTCGAAGCTCCAAAGCCGTGAATTAACAACAAGGGCGGGCGATTTTTTCGCTCACCCATCCGCACATAGTAAACTGGCTCGTTTCGCCAGTTCCAATACTGTCCGGGAACCGACTCGATCGAAGAAGCGACCTGCATGAGACAATCCGCAATACATCAGACTTCCATTGTAAAACCTAAAAGCGATCGACGTTCTCAAAGGTCTTCTGTCCATACGCTTTTGCTGCCTCTCCACAAGTCCGAGGAGTCGGAAACAGCTTCGTCGGGTTGGCAATGCCTTTCGGATCAAACGCTTGTCTCACCCATTGCATCGTTTCCAGATCCGCAGGCGTGAACATTTCCGGCATATAGCAGCGCTTATCTGCCCCGATGCCATGTTCGCCTGAGATACTGCCGCCCACTTTGACGCACAGTTTCAAGATCTCCCCGCCCAATTCTTCGACTTGTTCCAGCGCACCCGGAATCGCATTGTTGTACAAAATTAGCGGATGTAAGTTGCCATCTCCCGCATGGAAAACATTCGCCACTTTGTAGCCGTGCTTTTCTCCCAAGGCTTCGATCTCACTCAGCACATATTCCAGCTTTGTTCTAGGAATCACGCCATCTTGCACATAGTAATCTGGACTCATTTTTCCCATTGCCGCGAAAGCTGCTTTGCGACCTTTCCAAATCGTCAAGCGTTCATCTGCTTCGGTTGCAACGGTGACATTTCGCGCCCCATTTTTCTTACAAATCTCTGCGACTCGCTGACTGTTGACTTCGGCTTCCACTTCTAAGCCATCGACTTCGACGAGTAAGATCGCAGTCGCATCACGCGGATAACACCCCGTTGCAACCACATCTTCAACGGCATTGATACTCATGTTGTCCATCATTTCCATGCCACCGGGAATGATACCTGCGCTAATGATGTCGGAAACGGTCGCGCCTGCTGCCTCAATGCTCGTAAAGTCTGCCAAGAGAACGCGAATCGATTCGGGTGTTTTGAGAATCTTCAGCGTGACTTCGGTGGCAATTCCTAATGTGCCTTCAGAGCCGACGAAAACTCCAGTCAGATCATATCCAGGCATTTCGGGGATTTCGCTGCCCAAATCGACGATCGAGCCATCAGGAGCCACAATCTTCACGCCCAACACATGATTCGTCGTCACCCCGTATTTGAGACAATGCACACCGCCCGAATTTTCCGCGACGTTGCCCCCGATCGAGCAAATGATCTGGCTCGACGGATCAGGCGCATAGTAAAATCCCGCCCCGCTTACCGTCTGCGTCACCCAACTGTTAATCACTCCAGGCTGAACGACAACGCGCTGATTTTCTAGATCGACCTTGAGAATTTTCCGCATCAGCGAAGTCACGATCAAAACGCAATTCTCGATCGGTAAAGCGCCGCCTGACAATCCAGTCCCAGACCCCCGCGCCACAAACGGAACTTGATATCGATCGCACACTTTCACCACGGCAGCGACTTCTTCGGTAGTGCGGGGTAAAACTACGATCTCTGGACGTTCTCGATAGCTCGTCAATCCGTCACACTCGTACACCAGCAGTTCTTCGCGTTTTCGCACGACCCCAGATTTTCCCACAACTGCTTCAAAATCTCGCGCGATCGCTTGCCAGTTTGGTTGAGTGACTATCGCCGTCATGATCATTCCCGTACAACGCTATCCTTAGAATACGATATTCAAACCCATCTACGGCGGTGCGGGAACACAGTTGATTGCAGCAGAACATTTGAATCCGGAGCGCTTGCAGTTGAGCTTAAAGATTGCTCCGGTGACATTGCGCAAGTATGTTCCTGGAGCGAATCTACGATCGTATGTGATTGGCAATCTAGTTTATGCGGCAGAAATTTGCAGTGCTGCGTTAGATTTTCATTCCGATGACGAAGCAAAACTAATTCCGATCGTATTTCTTGAAGCGATGTGTCATCAAGCCATTGCGATCGCCCGATCTTTGTCTGCCGAATGGATGTCGATCGATTGGCGATTGACTCCAGCAGGGGACTATCTCTTTATCGAATCCAATCCAAACCCGTCTTTCATCAAATTTGAGCAACAGACCGGATTTCCAATCACTCAAGCATTGATCGAACTATTAACTTGATGGAAGTAGCTATTGTGTAACACAAGTCGTTCATCGCTTCGTTGCAGTCGGCTTCAGCCCCCTAAATTCCCCATTCTGGGGAATTTAGGGGGCTGAAGATCTCAGCCATGACCAACCGAGAGACTTATGTGTACACAGTGGATAGAAGGATAGGGAGATCTGAAATCACGGTCTTTGCTCCCCAATCCTTAGTTCTCTATTCCAACCGGATTCCGCGAATCGAATAGTCTAACAATTGCATCGGATGTAGCACTGGGACTGATTTACCTTGAAGCTTTAAATGCTGAGAGATTTGCACATAGCAGCCGATGTTTGCAGAAGCGATCGCGGTTGCTCCTGTGTTCGTCAAGTTCTCAACTTTCTGCCGTCCTAGCTCATTCGCGACTTCTGGCTGAAGAATGTTGTAAATCCCCGCACTGCCACAACAAAGCGCAGCATCTACAGGCTCCCGAAGCTTCACCCCTGGAATCTTCCGCAACAATTGGCGCGGCTGAACACTAATTTTCTGACCATGCAACATATGACACGCATCCTGATACACCAAGGCTAAAGGCTGATCTTGCAGCGGCGAAAGCGGTGCAGTTAAACCAACATCAGCAAGGAATTCTTGCACATCCTTCACCTTATGCACAAAAGCTTCTGCTTTGTCGCGATAGTTCGGATCATCTTGCAAAATATGACCATATTCTTTGAGCGTGTGACCACATCCAGAAGCATTGATCAAAATCGCATCGACTCCAGTTTCTGCAAAGGTATCGATCATTTGTCGCGCAAACTGTTTCGCTTGTTCTTCTTGCCCTTGGTGATGCGACAATGCGCCACAACAGCCCTGCACTTGCGGAACAACTACCTCACACCCGTTCGCCGTTAACACTCGCACTGTTGCATCATTCACATCTGGATTGAACAATCGCTGCACACAGCCCAAAAGCATTCCGACTCGATATCGCTTTTCGCCCTGTGCAGGAATCAGCGCGGGAATAGTATCCGTAAAGGCTTTCGCGGGAATCTCCGGTAGGATCGCTTCCATTGCTGAAAGTTGAGGCGCGATCGCATTCAAAAAACCGAGCGATCGCACTAATTTCTGGAGTCCCGATTTTTGGTAAAGCCCCAGGGGACGCAATAACGCCCGCATTCGATTCGGATAAGGGAACACCGAGAAAATGAATTGGCGGAGTAGTTTTTCGGGCAGCGATCGCGCTTCTTTGCGCTCGATCTGAGGGCGGGTTGCAGAAATCAGCTTGTCGTATTGCACACCCGATGGGCAAGTCGTCACACATGCAAGACAACCCAAGCACGAATCAAAATGCTGCACCGTCGCGGCATTCAGCGGAACTTCGCCTTCATTGATGCCATCCATTAGGTAAATGCGTCCTCTCGGTGAGTCCATTTCTTTGCCGATCACTCGGTAGCTTGGACAGGTCGATAGACAAAAGCCGCAATGTACACAGGAATCAATCAGCTTTGAATCGGGAGGATTATGAGCATCAAAGCCTGGATTTGTTGTTGGATCAGAGGTTGGCATTCTAAAGTTACCTGATTTCGACGAATTTTTTGCTACGTTGTTGACGGCTTCAGCCCCCTAAATCCCCCAGAATGGGGGATTTAGGGGGCTTCCCAAGGCTGTAACTGAATCAGAGAAATCTATGAATCCACATTAAATTCCGCCTACAAAACGGTGAGGACTAAAAAGAGTTTGAGGATCAAATTGAGCTTTGATACGTTTCATCAAGTCGAGCGCATTGCCAGAATAGCCCCACACTTCAAGCTGTTGTTTGAATTCGATCGAGGCTTGCAAAACAGATAAATATCCGCCTGATGCTTCACAAAGCGATCGAGCCTGTAAAAGTTGAGTCGATCGAACATTTTTGACGCTCAGTCGCCCAATCCCACTTCCAGCATGAATCAAAATTTCCGCAGTCGGTAAAAGTGCAGAAATCTGAGTGAGAACTGAAACGGCTTCAGATGGCTTTACTCCTATTTTGCAAACGATCGAGTCACTTTGGGCAGATGAATTGATTTGATCTGTAAAGCGCTGCCATAGATCGGAGTCCGCCGGATCAAAAGTGGTTAAGCCGAGCGTTTTCCCAACTTCTGCTAGTCTCTCAATCTGTTGATCAACACTTTCAGCAATGCTTTGGAATCGAACCACTAAACTGAGATCGCTTGTAAATCCCAATGCTTCTGTGATTGAGTTTGAGAGTAGATCAACACTTACGGGCGTTAATGCTGAACTTAATAGCGTTTGTGTCGCTTGTTCTAATGCAGTTGGATCGCCGCTGAGAATGATCGATCGAGAAACAGGCGGAATCGGATACACTCGCAGCGTTGCCTGTGCCAAAATCCCCAAGGTTCCATACGATCCGGTGAGCAATTTCATCAAATCGTAGCCCGCAACATTCTTCACCACTCGTCCGCCCGCTTTGACAATCTCCCCGTCATAGCGAACAAACGTAACGCCCAGCAGCATATCGCGAATACTGTTGTATCGATGTCTTAACGATCCCGTATCCGCAGTCGCAATCACGCCGCCCAACGTCGCGCGATCTCTAAATATCGGATCGATCGCGCAAAATTGTCCCGCTCGTCCGACCGTCGCTTGCAACTCGGCAAACGAAATTCCCGCCTCAGCCGTCACAGTTAGATCCCCTTGCGCGTGTTCGATCAAGCGATCGAGCTTTTCCGTACTCACGACCAGCGTGATGGAATCAACAGTTCCACCCCAATGCAATTTACTCGCATGACCACAAGGAAGAATTCGCCATTGATTGCAATGAGCACAGGACACGATCTCGCTCAATTCCTCGATCGTAGACGGAGACACCCAAACGACGCGATCGGCGTGAATCAGCGATCGGTTGAGTTGTGCTTGTTGAAATTCGGGCAGGGCATCCCACGTCCGTATCTGTACGGGCGCGATCGCGGATTTGAGTGTTTGAAGAACAGTTTGCATCCGAAAATATAAGGCAGACGGCACAGAAATTGAATTGAATCCTAGTGGAAAATAACGAGAAATTGATGGAAAATTTCGGTTCACATCCTATTATCTAGGGAATAATGCGCTTATGTTCAAGGCGAAAGGCAAAAGGAGAATGATGGAGGCTCGAAGACCCTACATAGGTAGATAAATTCGGCTTCTGAATTCTTCTTTTCCTTTTTTTATTCTTCTGACGATCGATGCAACAGATTGACGCGCCATCCAGTTTAGTTCAGCTTCAAACCCTTCTCAGTCGGTATCGGTGTGATTGCGATCTGACGAAAGCGTCTCGACTGCAATCCGCATTTTCAGAACTAGAGTCAACGGTAATCGCCCTTCAGCAAGAACTCCAGCAAGAACGCGCAGCACGGCAGCAAGCAGAAAAAAACCAACTGCTGCTTCAAAGAACGATCGAGTCCGCCGCAGATGGAATTTTAGCGATCGATCACCAACACAAGATTCTCTGCATCAATCAAGAATTTCGCCACCAGTGGAACGTTGAGCAGTCTGTACCGAGCGAAGGTGCAGATTTAATGCAGATCATGACTCAGATACTCGTTGAGCCAAACCAATTACAGCAACAAGTCCAACGCGAAATCGAACAGCCTGCGATCGAAGGTCACAACGTTTTTCAGATGAAAGACGGACGGATCTTAGAACGGTTCTCAAAACCGCTGCGGATTGAGGACGAGATTAGCGGACGAGTCATCAGCATTCGCGATATTACAGAGCAAACCCGCGCCCAGAGAAGTCTTGCCGCAAGCGAAAAGCTGTTACGCACCGTTGTCACGAATACGCCCACGATTCTTTACGCGATCGATCAAAACGGCGTTTACACATTGTCCGAAGGGAAAGGGCTTGAAATTCTTGGATTTAAAGCGGGTGCGCTCGTCGGGCAGTCGGCTTATGAGTTTTACCGCGACTATCCGGCAATCATTCGAGGCATCGATCGGGTTCTCCGAGGCGAAGAACATCGCTCTATTCTGGAATTCGGCGGCGTTTTCTACGACAATCGCGCCACCCCAATGCGGAACAGCGAAGGCGAAATTATCGGACTGATCGGCGTTGCAACGGATGTCACAGCGCAGCGTCAAGCCGAAATCGAGCTACAGCAAACCAAGCAAGATTTGGCGATTCGGGTTGAGCTAAGAACGGTAGAGCTCAAAGCCGCAAATGCAAAATTACAAAAAGAAGTCGCTCAACGCAGATTGATTGAGCAAAGTTTGCGCGAAAAGCAAGTTTGTTTGCAGATCTTGAATCAAATTTCGCAAGGCGTAACCGCTGGGCTTTCGGTCAATGACTTGATCAAGCTCGCGATCGATAAAACTGCACAGCAATTCGCGGATGTTCGGGTGCTGTACGGCGTGATCGATAATCGGCAATTTAATACAATCTACTCCGTTCAGCCCCCAGATATGCCCACAATGCAAGGCATTGTCGAAGGGCTTTACCTGACTCCACAATATTTCGAGCTGGTTCGGCAGCGAAATCTTACGATCGTCGAAGATGTTTTGCAAGAACCCACATTCGCACTAATGGCGGCAGATATGTTGAGGCGCAGAACTCGCGCGATCGCAATGATCCCGGTGCAGCATTCCGCTAACCAAATCGGCATTCTTGCCCTCAATGCGCCTTACCCGAAGCGCTGGACAACGTGCGAAGCCGAGATGATTCAAGAACTCGCAGATTACTTGTCGATCGTGCTGCAAAAAGTTCGGGCACAAGAAGAACGCGCCCAAGCAGAAGACCGCCTGAAACTCTTTGAATCTGTCGTCGTGAATGGAAACGACGCTGTGATCATTACCAATGCTGATCTCGATAATCCGATCATCGGCTATGTGAATGCTGCTTTTGTTCAAATGTCAGGCTACAGCGTAGAACAAGCGATCGGCAAAACGCCCCGGATTTTGCAGGGTGAAAAGACCGATCGCGCTCTGCTTGCCAAAGTGCGAATCGCTATGAGCGAAGGGCGATCGGTTCAAATTGAACTAGTGAACTATCGCAAAGATGGCTCAGAATATTGGGTCGATTTGAACGTAGTGCCGATTACAAATACGCGAGGGATCATCACTCATTTCGTCGCAGTGCAGCGCGATATTACCGATCGCAAATGGTCAGAAAAAGCGTTAATTGCGACTCAAGCTCGGTTGAAGTATCTTCTTTCTTCGAGCCCTTCGGTGATTTACACTTGCCAGCCGAATCGCAATCGAGCGTGTACATTCGTAAGCGAAAATATCACTCAACAACTCGGCTATGAGATTTGGCAATATCTCAAAGATCCACATTTTTGGATCGATCACATTCACCCAGAAGATTTGTCGATCGTGTTGGAGCATCTCGATCATTTGCCCGAAGTCGGCGAAGTTACTTGCGAGTATCGATTTTTACATTATGACGGCTCTTACCGATGGTTGCGAGATAGCATGAAACTGTTAAATGATCAATCGGTCGAGGTCATTGGCTCAGTCGTGGATATTAGTGATCGTAAGTGGGCAGAAGATCAAATTCGTGCCTCGCTTCAAGAAAAAGAAGTGATGCTAAAAGAGATTCACCACCGTGTAAAAAATAACTTACAAGTAGTTTCGAGCCTACTCAAATTACAAGCAGGTTACATTCAAGATAAGCGGATTATCGAGGTATTTAAGGAAAGCCAAAATCGTGTAAGTGCGATGGCATTAATTCATGAAAAGCTCTACCAGTCCGAGGATCTCGCAAAAACGAACTTTTCAGAGTATATTCATAGCTTAACAACGGCTCTATTCCGATCGTATTCAGCAAATTCTCGATCAATTCAACTGCACCTAAATGTTCAGGATGTGAGATTGAGCATCGATACCGCAATCCCTTGTGGCTTGATCATTAACGAACTTGTTTCTAATTCGCTGAAGTATGCCTTTCCCCCAGGCGAAACAGGTGAAATTTACATCGACCTTCACGCTCAAGAAGATTCTCCCAGCGAATCCAATGAGTTCACCCGCTATCAATTGATCGTACGCGATAGTGGCTCCGGCTTTCCCCCAGATCTCGATTTCCGTAATACCAAATCTCTTGGTTTGCAGCTAGTTTGTACCCTAATTCGTCAGTTACGAGGGGAGATAGCCCTCAGTAGCGAATCCGGTGTTCAATTTACGATCTCTTTTACAGAACAAAAGCTCAGGGTTTAGTCAGGGTTTAATTTATGTCTACTGCTAGGGTACTCATTGTTGAAGATGAAAGTATTATCGCTTTGGATATCCAAATCAGCCTACAAAATGCAGGATACCAAGTCGTTTCGATCGCAACCAATGCAGAAGAAGCATTGAGCGATACAGCTGTTTTACAGCCTGATTTAGTGCTGATGGACATTCGATTACGGGGCGAAATGGATGGGGTCGAAACGGCTGAACAAATTCGCCAAATGTGGCAACTTCCTGTAATCTTCTTAACTGCTCACGCCGACGAGAATACGTTATCTCGTGCGAAGAGAACACAGCCATTTGGCTACATTTTAAAACCGTTTGAAGATCGAGAATTAATCACAATGATCGAGATTGCTTTGTCGCGTCACAAAGCAGAAGCTTTAATTCAAGCTGCGCTTGAAAAAGAGAAAGAAATCAACGAATTAAAATCACGTTTTGTGTCAGTAGTTTCTCATGAGTTCCGCAATCCGCTAAACACGATTCTGTTTTCAACTGAACTTCTTCAACGTTACGGAACTCAAATTACAGACCAAAAGAAAGAGATTTATCTCGGACGAATTCAAGGTTCTGTAAAACGAATGAATGAGCTTCTATCGGATGTGTTAACCGTTGGAGAAACCGAAGCGGGAAAGCTGCAATTTAGCCCGCATCCGATCGATGTTGCTCGATTCTGCAAAGAGCTAGTCGATGAATTTCACCTAACAGGTAAGCGAAAAAGCCCGATCGCATTTTCATTTCGTCAAACTTGCACCAGCGATTCCGCTCCCTTGCCTTGGGTGGATGAACGCCTGCTACGCCACATTCTCACCAATTTGTTATCAAATGCGGTGAAATATTCGCCGAGCGGTGATCCGATCGAATTTAAACTGAATTTAAGCGATCGGAGCGCGATTTTTCGGATTCAAGATCACGGGATCGGAATTCCAAAAGCGGATCAAGTGAGCTTGTTCCAGTCATTTCATCGTGCTAGTAATGTCAAGGCGATTCCGGGCACAGGATTGGGATTATCGATCGTCAAGCAGTGTGTCGATCTACACGGTGGCACTATCACTGTCGAAAGTGATGAAAACGAGGGAACTCTGTTTACTGTCACGCTACCGTTAAACAGGCAGTCCGCGCATGAAAACAATCCTTGTTATTGAAGACGAACAAACGGTTCGAGAGTCGATCTTGGATTTACTAGAAGCTGAAGGCTTTCATGGTATTGGTGGAGAAAATGGTGACATTGGGGTGAAACTGGCACACGAACACCATCCGGATCTGATCCTGTGTGACGTGACGATGCCGGAACTCGATGGTTTCTCCGTCCTCGCCCAACTCCGCAAGTCGCCTGATACCGCTGGCATTCCGTTCATTTTCCTTTCTGCCCGCAGCACCAAATCTGATCAGCGACAGGGTATGGAACTCGGCGCAGACGATTATTTGACCAAGCCTTGCACCGCGACGGATTTGTTGGGAGCGGTATCAGGTCGATTGGCAAAATACGCAGCGATGGCAGAACGCTATCTACAAAAAGTTGAGCCAGCTAAATCAGAAAAGACTGAAAGTGTTGTAGAACCGTCTGGCGCAGATTCGCCGCAGATTTCCGGGACGCGCGACGGGTTGCTAAATCATTTCTATCAAGAGCTTCGCAATCCGCTATCGAATATCAACATGGCACTGCACTTACTGAAATTGGAGCGAATCGGGCACGAATCGACGATCGCGACGGTACAGCGTGAGTACGGACGCGAGTTGGCGGTGCTGCAAGCGGTTTATAAGCTTCAGGATTATTTGATGCCAGAGAGTGCGGAACTGTTACGCAACTGTCATTTAATGCAGTTGATCAGCGAAGAGACTACTTGATTGAATCTTGATGCGAAAAAAGCCGACCGTAGAACTACGATCGGCTTTTTTATGACTGAGCTATACGGTAGCCGAGTCAACGTGAGTTCGATAAAAGTGGTTCGCTTCGGTTGTGACTCCGGGAAGCCCCCTAAGTCCCCCAGAATGGGGGACTTTGAATGGTTATGTCGCAAAGATTTTAAAGTGACAAACAAACTGGTCTCGTTCGTATTTCTTAAGCAGTAACTCCAAAGATCTCATTGATGAATGCTGCTTGAGATACACTGTCCCCTCGACTAATTCCCTTTACCTG
>JAHHHU010000024.1 GCA_019359175.1 Phormidium tanganyikae FI6-MK23 | reverse complement strand
CAGCGTACGTTCAGCAAGATGATTTCAGGCAAGAAGTGGTGCCATTTGAACAGGGAGTCAGTCGCCATTGAGAGCAAAGCTAGAGAAAATTGAGCTTTCACACCCTACCATTTTTGCGACACAACCATCTCTTTTAGGTCTGTCTCACTGAGATCGATCCAACTAAGGTCTGTTTTGCTGAAGTTAATGCCCTTAAATTTAGTGCCTGCAAGATTATCAGGTCTTAAAAGTAGCGGGCTAAGTTGTTTGCCACTCAAATCTAGTCCACTTAAATCCACATTGCTGAGGTTGGCATCAAGAAAAACAGCATCACTAATCTTAGCACCACTCAGATTGGCACCACTCAGATCGGCATCGGTAAAATCAGCACCACTTAGATTAGCACCACTTAGATTAGCACCACTTAGATCGGCATTAGTAAGGTCAGCACCACTCAGATTGGCATCGCTAAGATCGGCATCGCTAAGATTGGCATTAGTAAGGTTAGCGCCACTAAAATCAGCACCACTTAGATCTATGCCACGATGTAATGTTACTAAAATTCGATAGGTTCGGATCTGTGTATCTAGGTCGGCGCTACTAAGATCAACCTCTGCACCAATGTTTCCCTCACGCCACCGATTCCAAACTTCTACTCCTTGTTTCAACAACTTCACTTGTTCCTGATTTGCCACCGTCTTCCCCTCAACGCTGTGACATTCATTGATTCATTACAATCGCACTCAATCCCTAATTTCTCTCTAACTTACAACCTATTGAGAACTATCGCACCTCATCAACATTTCCAAATGTCGATCGATTTCCTTCAACCGTTCCCGCCGATACTTCGCTCGTTTCGCCTCCTGATGTTCCGGGCTGCCCTCCTCCCCGATATAGCAAGATTTCACCTTCTTTCCCCTAGAACGCTTCGACTCAAATATCGCCTGCTCACTGCGCCACCATGCCTGTCGAAAGTTCCTGTCTTTCACAGATCCCGTTTCAATCCAGCAATGCGACGGTGCAATTGTCCCCTCATTCTTTAATCGATCGCGTTCTATTTCCAGTCGCGCGATAGCATCATGAATCACATCCACCTGATCATTCTTCACTCTCACCCGCGCACGTTCTAGGGGAAGAATTTGATCTGGTGAAACGTCCGTCTGATGCAACTCTCCAGCTTCAAGGTATCGAACTCGAAAATAGCCGGAGTCGTTTTTTGCGATCGCTAATCCAACACGGCAAGTTTTCTGAGACTGCTTCGTTGTTGAAAATCGAATCGGTTTCGGCTCAATATCGCGCATTGCAAACCTCGAAACTTCCAAATCGAAAGAGTCCGGAAACAACAAAAGCTGCTGACCTTGGTAAAAACGGTTGATTTTTGACATTTCGATCAACTGTCATTCACTTCATTGGGTTTCTCTAGGGATTTCGCGATGTAGAAATGAGCTTCCGAACCAAAGAATTCAAAGTCAATTGAAGGCTGATCAGGGAGAACAAATAAATTATTCTCCCTACCCTTCATATCTCTTTCCTCTGTGTAAAATCTTCTTTCCTTACAGGGTTCTAGCGATTTTGGTGGATCTTCAAATTCAGGCTCTAAAATCGCTGAAATTGTCTCTGGCTGGATTGTTTTACACGATCCTGATTGATAGTGAATCGGATGCCATAGCTCTAGATGGTTATAGAGGGTGCGAGTACTGATCCCACTTGCTAGACTTGCCGGAACGTACACTTGCAAGATGACAAGCTGATTGGGTTCATGTCAGCTTTTGGTGAAGTCGGTAAATCAAGCAGGCTAAAACCTAGAAAGTACGTTGGGCAAACTTGCGATCGCAGCCGTTTTCACCAAAAGTTGCCATGAGCCGCTGATTGCCGCTCTTCTATTTTTCCATTGTTAAGTTGTCATCACAGTAAAACTAAGGAACTCGATAAGCAATTTGAGCAATACCTATGAAATTTTCAGAAGCTTTTGACAAAACCTAAAGCAATTTAATCTAATCGGCAAAGCATTGATTCTTCAGAGTGGCGTTAGAGAGTGCGATCGCACTCTCTAACAGATCATCTTCCCAAGTCGCGCTGCTCCGGTAAAAGCCCCCAAACGACTAACGCAAGCATGAACGCCAAGAGCAAACAGGCTTCGATCGGCATCGGAGCTATCGCGGGTTCAGAGTTCATCAATAGATCTATCGATCTATTTCTTCCATCGCCGCTGGCATAAGGGACGGGTTTAGAGTTCCTCGGCGAGGCGCGATCGTAAATGTTTGAATTCAAACAGTTTTAAATTAGGAACAATAGTTTACCGCCGTGAGTAATTTGGTGAGGGTGCGCCGCAAGCAAAACTTTGTGTGTGTGAACCGGAGTATAAGCGTTCTAGTTCATAAATTAGCTTCTCACACACGGCAAAATGCGGTAATAGTCCCGGTATTTCCGGCTTTTTAGGGGTAAGACTCCTCTAAAAAGCTGGAAATACGCCATAGATATCGCGTCTCATGGTATTCAATTGTCCGGGTTTTAGGGATTTTTTAGGGATCTGTGAAATCCGAAACCCTCAAACCTATGGGCGATACAAGATTCGAACTTGTGGCTTCATCCCTGTCAAGGATGCACTCTACCACTGAGTTAATCGCCCGTAGTTATTTACAGTATCAAATCAAAGAGAAATTGTCTAGTCTTTTCAAAAGTGCGATCGATCGAGAACTTCGAGTCAGTCGATCGAAGTTCTCGATCGATCCTGCTAATTCGGCTTTCGCACTCGTTCCTCAATTTCTTCTAGCGTTTTGAGAACGAGGCGTTTCGCCTGAAGTTGCCAGCCGATTTTTTGAACTTGGAACGCGATCGCGCCTCCTGCGATCGTTGCAATAAAATCTAACGGTTGCGACATCGAAATGCCGAGCAGTAAGCCCAATCCGGCAATTCCCCAAAATGGCAGCGCGACCGTTTGACGCTGCTCCTCAATAATTTTGTTAATGGGATCGCTCGGCAGTTCCGCTAAAATCTGCTCTTTCACTTGTTTCTGTTCTTTTGCTGACACCGATAAACCAATTTTTTGCCGCAGTTTTTCAATTTTGCGGGCATCCGTGCTGTACTGCGTCAGTTCATCTTCTGCCATGAGAATTAAGCGATCGTACTGTCCCATTCTTTTTGCATAACTCGCCTCTTCTATTCTTCATCAAATTCTTGCGCTAACAAATTCTAATTTTTCCGAGGTTGTTCTCGAAACCGCTTAGTTTGGCAGGATCATTGCAGCGATCGCTTCAAGGTACACGCGGCTGAATCCTTCTGCTTCGCTCAACGAGTACTGTTCGATCAAACCTTGATGCTGCGTTGATACAGTACTTCCCTGCTTGATTACGACTCTGGCATCGTCAAATACATCGCGCGTCAACATCATTTCGATTTCAGTTGGATCGTGCAAAATAACCAGGTTGCTACCAGAGTAGAACATTCCAGCCCGATCGAGAACTGACTCTGGATATTCAGCAATCAGTAAATCTAGTTTCGGATGCCGCAGTAGATTCTGAACATTCATATTGTAGTCAGAGTGCAGCGGTTTTTCCGAATGATTGATCAAAACCCCATCTTGGCAAACGGCTCCGATCGTCCAATGTGGATGATGGCGGAGAATATAAGCGATCGCTTCTTGAAGTTCCGAAATGGTAACGCGATTGAACGTAATCACCGGAATTCGACCATTATCACCAGAATAGAAAAAGGTTCTCAGAATGTGAGAAGTAACATCGACGCTTTGACCCAGTGCAGGCTTCATGTGCATGAAAACACCCGGAGCAGCATTAATCTCAATGATTGCGAAGTTGCCTTCTTTCCAAGAACGACTGAGATCGCGAGTAATAATATCAATCCCCAGGCAAGTTAAACGAAAATGCTGTGCGACATCTTGAGCTAATACAACATTGTCAGGATGAATCACAGAAGTAGCATCAATACTCAGACCCCCTGAAGAAAGGTTTGCAACTTTACGCAGAAAGACTTCTCGATCGCTTTCCAAAACGCTTTCCAATGTCAAACCTTGCTCAGTTAAATAGCGTTCCATTGCATCATCGAGCTTAATTTTTCCCATCGGTGAAGTTGGAGTGTCGCTGCGATCGCTGGAGCGATTTGCTCGATCGATTAGTTCTGTGATCGTTGACGTTCCATCACCAATCACAGAAGCCGGACGACGTTCTGTTGCTGCAACAAACTTACCATCGACGCACAGCAAGCGAAAATCATTACCTTCGATACTCTGCTCCACAATGATCGAAATCGAATGATCTGGCTCAACGGCATCAACGGCTCGATCGAACGCTGCCTCTAAATCTTCATCGGTGCGAACATTCGCGGTTACACCAATTCCCTTATGTCCAACAACAGGCTTCACTGCCACCGGATAACTTAATCGATCGACCGAATTTTTAGCCTCTTTCAGTGTGCTAACAATCCTTCCTTTTGGTACAGGAAAGCCTAGCGTGCTGAGAAATGCTTTGCAGTCATCCTTGCGCGTCGTGAAATCTGAATCGAGATGACTATCACCATCGAACGTAGTTGCAATTCCTCGCACTTGCTTACGACCGTAACCATACTGCATCAATCCTTCATCCCAGAGATAGAAGGTCGGAATTCCTTGAGACTGGGCAGATTTGAACAGTGTATAAACAGTTGGTCCGCCATATACCGATCGACGAAATTGCGCCTGTAGCACTTCGATATGATCCCCGATCGCGAAATTGCGCCCTTGTGTAATCGCCTCAAACCAATCCCACACTGAAAAGATCATCTCCCGACTGGTACGGGCGTGCAACGTCTCAAACGCAATGCGATCGAACTTTGGATAAGCTTTCAAACTCCACTGCTCTAAGTGCAAATCCATTTCAAGCTGGCTCACTTGCGCCATCGTTCGAGCAAACAGATCTGCATGAGAAGTAAAGGTAATCTCGCGAAAATGAGGATAGCGATCGCAGATTACATCCACGTACTTTTCTAATGGCAATGCACTTTGATTTTCAGTCTGTGCAAAATCGAATACTGTTGCTGCGGTTGATAGGTATGGATTTGCACCCATGTAATAGCGAATGTTAAAGATGTCAAACGCATCAGTCTTTCTAGCATTCACTCGGCTAACTTCGGACACGCGATCAACCACCATAAGATTTCCATTCATCTCTACGTTGAGACTGTACTCGGTGAGAACGTTGAGCGCGTCTATCTCTGGATACTTCTTAACTCACTGGAGAAGTAGAACTTTGGCAGGGTGACAGGGGATCGTCGATCGCATTACAAACAGACTAAATCAAGAAAAGATAACATTATGACTACTTCTACAGACAATCTACGCGAAGAGGTACACGCATTAGCCGAAGAAGCTTTTCACCTACACTTGATTTCAGGCTATGGCGATGGTGAATATGAAGGTGAATATCAGATTGTGTATAAGGGAAAGCCACGCCATCTACCTTTAGAGCGTGCCAAAGCATTCTTAATCAACTTAATGCAGCCCGAAATGAAGAGCTTCAACCAGTTTCGATTGGGCTTTATGTTGCTAATTGAGAGCTATCGTCGTCGATCAAATAACGATAGACCAAGATAGCTCGAAATCTGTTGCGATTCCTTAACCAAACTGTATCGAAATCTACCGTTTGGTTGTGATGCAGTCCCGATCGAATGTGGTTCAGTAGATCTGATTGATATTGCTACTGGAGAAAGCTATGGTAGGCCAGATTGAAACTCAAAACCAGCCTCAAGATAGTGTTGCACTACCTGAGACACATGGGGAGCTTGTCATTATTGGTGGGGCGGAAGATAGGGAAGGAGAATGTCGAATTCTGCGGGAATTTGTGCGGCGTGCGGGTGGGCTTCAGTCGCACATTGTGGTCATGACCGTTGCAACCGGATTGCCGGGTGAAGTAGGCGAACAGTATATTGGGATTTTTAAACGCTTGGGTGCGGAAGATGTACGAGTTGTAGACACTGCGCGACGCGAAGATGCTAGCGATCCAAAAGCGATCGACAATATCACTCAAGCAACTGGGGTCTTTTTTACCGGAGGCAACCAAGCCCGGATCACAGAATGCCTCAAAGATACAGAGCTAGAAACGACGTTACACAAACGTTTTTCTGAAGGAGCAGTGATCGGGGGAACGAGTGCGGGCGCGGCAATGATGCCCGATATGATGATCGTAGTCGGTGAAGGTGCAACGAATCCTCGGCGCGAAGTGGCTGAAATGGATCGCGGCATGGGATTTCTGCCGAATGTGGTGATCGATCAGCACTTTGCACAACGGGGACGACTGGGACGACTGCTCTCAGCTTTGGCGCAACAGCCCGCAAGTTTGGGCTTTGGAATTGATGAAAATACTGCGATCGTCGTAAGCGGCAAAATTGTAGAAGTTATTGGTGAAGGTGCGGTGACAATCGTTGATGAATCGACTGTGACGCACAACAACATTGAATCGCTTTTACCCGATGAAGACTTAGCGCTTTGTGGTGCAACGCTTCATGTGTTGCCAACTGGCTATAAGTTCGATTTGGAGAAGAGATCGCCCATTTTCTAATTCATTTGGCGATCGAGAAACGCCTGCCAAGTCGGATTCGGTCGCCAAATTTTGTTCATCTGCGCTTTGGCTTGTTCCTCGCTAATTCCTTCATGCGATCGACGATACAAATAAACAAACGCTGACACCCGCATATTTTTTGCACAATGCACAAAGATCGATTGATCAGCGTGCGTTTGCATCACGTTTGAGAATTGATCGAAATCGTCGATCGTTGGATTCTCCCAAATCACCGGAATGTGAAAATACTGCATTCCCAAAGATTCCACAATTTCGCGTTCGTTTGCGATCGCACCTTCTGAGGTTGGAACGGCAAGATTGATCACGATGTCGTAGCCTGCATTTTTAATCTCAGTGAACTGTTCGATCGTTGGTTGTCCAGCGGTAGCTAATCGATCGTTGATTTGGACAAAATTTAGAATTGAAGCCATCTTAAAACTGATCCTTTTTCTGACGAAGAGCAGCGAAGGTTTCGACCGCATCTGTTCGATCCATTGCCGCTTGAATTTCCGGTGTATCCCAACGTAGAAACGGATTCGTGCGTTTCTCCAGTCCCAAATGGGTTGGAATTGTTGGCTGATTTTGTGCGGCTTGCACTTCAGCCAATCTTGCTTGTAAATCGGGATTTTGTCGATCGACTGTCACCGCAAATTTCAAATTGTTCAAGGTGTACTCATGCGCGCACCAAACCCGCGTATTGTCTGGCAGCGCTCGAATCTGACTCAGCGAATTGACCATTTGAGCAGGCGTTCCTTCCTTCAGTCGTCCACAACCTGCACTAAACAGCGTATCGCCACAGAATAATTCCCCTGGCTCATCGGCTCTGGGCGGAAAGTAATAGGCAATATGACCGCGTGTATGTCCGGGTACGAAGAGAACTTCAGCAGTACGATCGCTAAATTGCACTCGATCACCCGCATTCAATTCCACTTGCTGTCCGGGAATGCGTCCACGATCGTGAATTCCGCCATACACGATCGCATTTGGAAAGCGATCGTGTATGGCGGAGTTACCTCCGACATGATCTCGATCGTGATGCGTATTGAAAATCGCAACTAATTTTGCACCCAATTCTTCAAGCTTTTGCAAGACGGGGCGGGCTTCTCCTGGATCGACGACCGCCGCGATTTGTTGAGTCGCATCATACATCAGGAAAATATAATTATCCGAAAGCGCTGAAATCCGGTAAATTTGCATATAGCTAAAGAATGATAAAGAGTTCCGTGTTTGTTCCGATCCTGAAGTCGTCAATACTGAAGCTGTAGAGAGAACTGTTTAAGATTTTACTCAGTCTTGATGAAGTTCTCATCTAACCTTCGTGTGTCTCCCGCAAAAACGCGCAACAGTAGAAGAGGTAGAAAGTGTGACGCTTTTTACCCAGATTTACTTGTAGTTTGACTTGCCCCTGTTAGACCGCGAAGCACCGATTCCTATGGTAAGAGCAGCCCAAAATCGATTCAATCTACCCACGCAGCGCATTCTCGATCGCATTCTCGAACTGCGCCAACTCAACCGCCACGAGCATTTACATCTCGCGTCCCTGTTGCTTGCCAACCATCGCCTGACTCCCGAAGAACGGCGACAAGTCAATCAAATTTTTGATCAGATCCAGTCGGGTCGGATCAAGCTCGTAGACGAAGGATTTTCACCCTCATGAATGTGATTCAGACCAGCGCTTGGTTTCCGCCCGATTCGTTTGGCGGCGTTGAGGTCTATCTCGATGGTTTAGTCAATGACTTAAGCGCGATCGGCTTGAATTGTAAAGTGGCAGCGGCTCGATCGCAAAATCAACCGACGATCGAGCAATACAACCAAACCGAAGTGTATCGCTATCCGACTGAGGATCTGAAGGCGTTTCGAAATTGGCTGATTGAGAATCGCTGCGAAATTTATCATCAGCACACTTTGCGATCGGGCTGTGGGTTGCCGCATTTGCAGAGCGCGAAACAACTGGGCATGAAAACGATCGTGACGATTCATATGCCGGATGTGGCGTGTTTGCGCGGAACGATGATGCAGGGCGGCAATTCTGCGTGTGATGGCAAAATTGAGATTGCGCGATGTAGTGCGTGTTTGGGAGTTTCTAAGCGGGTTCCAATTTGGGCGAGTGAGGTACTGAGCCGTTTACCAAGCTCGATCGCGGTTCCAATGCGCGATCTCTTACGTCACGCTTCGGATGTGCGATTGCGGCAGTTGGGAACCACGATCGCGACTCCTGCCCAAGTTCGCAACCAGCGGCGGCAATTTGATCAAATGGTGGAATTGAGCGATCGAATCGTTGTGGTTTGCCAATGGCTCTATGATGCTTTCGTTCTGAACGGTGTGCCCGAATCAAAGCTGGTTCTGAGTCGTCACGGAGTTTCGACTTCTGTGAAACCGATTGCTCGATCGCCCAACTCCCCGATTCGGATCGGTTTTCTCGGTCGCTGGCAAGAAACTAAAGGCGTTCAAATTCTCGCTCAAGCACTGCAACAAATTCCAAATGCACCTGTCGAACTCGTCATTCATGCCACTCACGCAGATCAGCATAGTGCAGCAAATCGGGAATCAGTTTTAGCGATCGCCAAAACTGATTCCCGAATCCAGATAAATCCTCCTTTAGCTCGATCGGAGATTACCAACGCGCTCGCCCAATTCGATCTGCTTGCGGTTCCGTCCCAATGGTTAGAAACAGGCCCGTTAGTCGTGCTGGAATCGCTTGCCGCAGGAACTTCAGTGATCGGCTCAGATCTCGGTGGAATTTCGGAACTGGTGAGACATGGAATTGATGGCTGGCTAGTTCCAGCCAGAGACGTGAAATCTTGGGCGAATGCGATCGCGCATCTCTCCGAAAATCCCGATACGATCGAGCAGCTCAAGCAAGGCATTCAACCCGTAAAAACACGGCAAGCAGTCGCCGCAGAGATGTTACAGCTTTATCGAAGCTTGATAGGGGAATACTGAACGAATTGGGGA
The DNA here is from genome assembly GCA_019359175.1 of Phormidium tanganyikae FI6-MK23. Lineage (GTDB taxonomy): Bacteria > Cyanobacteriota > Cyanobacteriia > Leptolyngbyales > Leptolyngbyaceae > Leptolyngbya > Leptolyngbya tanganyikae. The sequence continues at coordinate 56,010 of JAHHHU010000024.1, read as the reverse complement.
GTCGCATCTTTTAGCACGCCTCCATTCCCCATTTTTTGATTATGAAGGTTTCTATTCTCACCCCCGACTTTTCCAAAGGCGGTGTCGATCGCGCTTATCTCCTGGCTCAAGTTCTGAAAAAGCTCAATCACGAAGTTGAAATTCTCGGATTTCTGTTTGGTGAAAAGATCTACCCAGAGCCACCCGCAGATTTGCCGATCGTTTGTCTCCCCGCCCGCGACTACCCGCGATTGTTCCCTGCTGTGGAAAAATTGCTCGATCGAATTGATGGCGATCTCATTTATGCAGTGAAGCCAAAGCTTTCCAGCTTTGGGATTGCGCTGTTGAAAAAACTGCAAACTCGTGTGCCCGTTCTGCTCGATGTCGATGACTGGGAATTGAGTTGGAAAGGCGGCGAAACGCCCTATCGACCGGGACTGAAGCAATTTGCACGAGATCTTTTGAAATCTGATGGGGCGCTACGATCGCCGGATCACCAGTTCTATCTGCAAGGACTGGAACAACTGATGGTGTTTGCGGATGCGATCACGATCGACACAAATTTTCTTCAAAAGCGCTTCGGTGGAACCTATCTCCCCAACGGCAAAGATACCGATATGTTTGATCCGAGCCGATTCGATCCAGAGGAAAGCCGGTGCAAATATGGCTTGTCTGAGTATCGGGTGCTGATGTTTCCGGGGGCATCGCGTCCGCACAAAGGATTAGAAGATGTGTTGGTAGCGCTCGTTCGCTTAAATCAGCCCGATCTCAAGCTCGTGATTGTTGGGGGGAGTCCTTATGATGACTACGATCGACAGTTGATCGAAACCTGGGGAAAATGGGTGATCAAAATCCCGCCTGTTCCGTTTGCAAAAATGCCGGAAATCGTAGCGGCGGCTCATGTCGTCGTTGTGCCTCAGCGCGATACGGTCACGGCTCAGGCACAATTCCCGATCAAGCTGACTGAAGGAATGTCAATGGCAAAGCCGATTTTGGCGACTCGTGTTGGAGATATTCCAGAGATTTTGGGTGAAACCGGATTTCTTGTTGATCCAGAATCGCCCGATCGAATTGCTGAAACACTTGCTGAAATTTTTCAGGATTGGGATGCAGCTCAAGCGCGTGGAACTCAAGCGAGAGAACGATGTTTAGCGCATTACAGCATTGAGGCAATGTCTTCGATCGTTGAACCTTTGATCGCTCAACTTGGAGCGAGATTTGATTAAAGTTTCTGTCTGTTTAACCTACACTTTTTTTGCTCTAAAAATGACTGTTGCCTATGCTGAGATCACGGGATAACTAGAAGCAGTTCTTTACCAGAAATTCGTAATCCAACATCCTGAATTGCGTGTTTCTTCTGATCGTTTCCCCCACAGATCAATATGTCCCAAAATCGATTGCTGCTTCAATTTGCCCTGCGTCATCCGGTCTGGATTGGATTGACGATCGCACTCGGATTTTCAGGTGCATTATTTAACGGTGTGAGTACGATGCTCGTAATTCCCGTCGTGCTGGGATTGTTGGGCGAGGAAGTCAACCTCAAAGGTGCGCCCCCGATTTTACAGCAGGTGTTTTCGGGCTTTGGTAAAACGGGCGGCGAGTCGCAATTTTTATGGATGATGGGGTTCATTCTACTGGCGATTTTGCTCAAGAATATCACCGGATATGCAAGCACATTATCTTCGGGGCATTTATCTCGATCGCTAGTCAGTGATATCCGCAAAGAAGGCTTACGATTGCTACTCGATGTCGATCTTGATTTTTATATCAAAACCAAGGTCGGTGATTTGATGAATCGATTAGGCGGCGAGATTGCAGCGGCAGCGACTGCGATTCGTACAGCGGTTCAAATGCTGTCTACAGTCATTACCATTTTTGTATTTATTATCATTCTTTTATCGATCTCGTGGCAGTTAACTTTAGTGTCTACTTTGCTATTGGCGGCTGTGTCTCTTGCAAATAACTTCTTTGTTAAACGAGCAAAACAATTTGGTCAGCAGCTTTCTGACCAGTCGCGCGATTACTCTGTGGCAGTTTTAGAAATGCTATCGGGAATTCGATTAGTTAAAGCAACGGGAAGCGAACCGCACGAATATCAGAAATTAGAACAGTTAATTCACGATCGAGAAAAAGCAGACTTCAATTCTCAAGCAAACTCGGCGCTGATTGCTCCCGCGAATGAGATGGCAGGATTAACCGTAGTCATCGCCATTCTCTTACTAGGGCGAATCTTTTTCAGAGGGCAACTAGAAAACCTTTCAGCAGTGTTGTTAACCTATCTCTTAGTGTTGTTCCGAATGTTGCCATTTGTGGGACAACTGAACAACTCGCGCAGTTCCTTTGCAAATCTAGCTCCGAGTGTTTCGGTTGTAAATGATTTTCTGCGGCGTGAAGGTAAGCCGTTTATGCCAAAAGGACATATTCCTTATACTGGAATGGCTAAGGGCATTCGATTTGAGAGTTTAGCATTTACCTATCCAGGACACGATCGACAAGTTCTCAATCACGTCGATCTCTGGCTTCCCAAAGGTACGACATTAGCATTGGTCGGATCATCAGGAGCCGGGAAATCGACATTAGCAGATTTGCTGCCGCGATTTTATGACCCGACAGCGGGGCGGATTTTAATTGACGATCGCGATCTCAAAGACTTTGAAACTCGTTCTCTGCGGCAGTCGATGGGCATTGTCAGCCAAGACACCTTTCTGTTTAACGATTCGGTGCGGAACAATCTCGCGTATGCTCGCAGGGATGCCACCGACGATCAAATCATCGAAGCGGCAAAACGTGCGAATGCTTATGAGTTCATTGTTAAGTTGCCGCAAGGGTTCGATACCTTGATTGGCGATCGAGGAGTGATGTTATCGGGCGGACAGCGGCAGAGATTAGCGATCGCTAGAGCTTTACTACGTGACCCAGAAATTCTCATTCTTGACGAAGCAACTTCAGCACTCGATACGGTTTCAGAGCGATTGGTACAAAGCGCGATCGACGAACTGAGCCGCGATCGTACAACATTAGTGATTGCTCACCGATTGTCTACAGTGCGGAAAGCAGATCAGATTGCAGTGTTGGACAAAGGGCGAGTTGTGGAAGTTGGAACACACGCTGAACTGTTGAAGCAGGGCGGATTGTATGCCCAACTTCACGCCATGCAATTTTCAGAAGAACCTCAGACCGTTTAGGAATAGGACGATGCAAAAAAAAGTAGTTGGAATGGTAAGTAGCTATGCGGGGTTGAAGCCTAGCCCGATCGATTGGCTATGGCAACAATCTCCTTATCCGTTTGGGCACTGGGGCAACATTCAGCTTGAAGCTTCTGCCGAGAATCCAGATTTTCTATTGCTGTATCAGTTCGATTTCCCGCGCCCTAAACCGCCAAAAACATTGATCTCGAAAGTTCGCGCTCAGTTGCGTCCGACTCCGCTTCCCGATGTGACTCCACAGTTCAAAGGAGTACCAAAAGAGCGAATGCTTTACTTATTGCGCGAACCTCCGCTCGATGAGATTTTGTACATTACAAAAGCAAACTACGAAAAGGCGAGTCATCACTGCGTCTACGTTTCGGGCCCTGATGACTATGCACCTATGCCCGACTATATGCCTGCAATCTGGTACTTAGGCAACTCGTTTCGAGAGTTGAATGAGATGCCACCACCTGAGAAGATTCGTAAGTGTAGCTGGATCACCTCTGGAATTAGCAGAACTGAAAATCACCTGAAGCGATTAGCATTTCTAAAATTGTTGCAGCAGAATGAATTGGAGTTTGATTTGTACGGGCGCGATTTGCCAGAGTGGGCAAAAACGACAGGGCGCATCGGTGGAAAGTGGTACGGCATGGCTCCTTACTACTACAACTTAGCGGTCGAGAACTATGCCGAAAATGATTGGTATGTGACCGAGAAGCTCTGGGATTCTCTTCTAGCTTGGTGTCTGCCGATTTACTATGGTGGATCTGCGGCGGATAAATTGTTGCCGCCTGGTAGCTTTTTACGCTTGCCGAGCATGGACGAAAAGGGTTGGAAGTACATTGAGGAAGTGACTGCGACTCCGGATGCTTGGTTTGAAGCGAGAGAAGCGATCGCGGAAGCTCGACAAGTGATTTTGCACAAACTCAATCTGATGAACTGGTTGTCTGAATACGTGGAGCAGGTGACTTCGTGATGGATGGGATCTGTACTCTGGCAAACGATCGCGTTTTTGATCAATTAGTCGCTTTGCTCAATAGCATTGAAGTAAATATTAGCCGTGATATTCCCGTTTGCATTTATCCCTTTGATGATCAGCTTGATCGCATTCGCGATGAGATTCGCAACCGTCCGAACGTAATGATTTACGAGGATCAAGCCTCGATTGATCGTTGGGATAGTTTCATGCAGCGGATTGCACCCGAACGATTGGATCAGAAAACGCGGCTCTATGGGGCACATCGGCGGTTTTGCGCGTTTGATGCGCCGTTCGATCGATTTATCTACATGGATGCGGATACCTTGGCGATGAGTTCGATGAATCACATCTTTGAGCAATTAAACGATCATGATTGGGTCGTTTACGATTTCCAGTTTCTCGATCCGAGCAAGATCTATAACGTTGATTCTCCAAAGTTGTACGAGGTTTTTCCAAAGGAACGAGTTGATAAAGAAATCTTTTGCTCAGGGTTCTTTGCTGGAAAAGGTGGATTGTTTGACGCAGAGCAGAGAGAGTCACTGATTGAACAATTGCAAGCAGGCGATCGAGAAATTCTCTACGGGGGCGCAGGTGAACAGCCCGTGGTTAATTACATGGTGATGAAATCGGGCATCAAATCGTGCAATTTGGCGCATCTTTTACCGTTTGGGAAATCGACGGGTTGTTCGATCACGACGAAGCATTTTGAAGAGAAAGATCACGTTTTATATGATCGAGAACTTCGCTTAACTTACTTGCACTATATCGGCGTGAAACCGCAGCGTATGGAGCGAGCTTGTCAGGGCGAAAATGTTGCCTTTCCCTACCGTGATTTATTTTTGCACTATCGATTTTTACATGAGTCAGAGAAGCGACCTGTTTTTACTGAAGCACCAATTTCCAGAGTGCAGCCGAGTCTAGTTCAGAAAGTTTTACAAAAGTTGAGAAGAGCATGAAACGAGGAATTTATATTGTCGCAAATGACAAAGTGATAGAGAATGCGATCGCGCTTCTCAACAGTATTCGCTTGTACGATCGAGAAATTTCAATCCATTTGATTCCGTTTAATGATGAGTATCAGAATGTTCTCTCAACATTGAACCAGTTACATAATGTGCAACTATTTCCAGATTTGGAATTACTTGATCGTTTAACAAATCGAGTAAGTGAGATCTTCGATCGAGATTTTCTCAAACTCCCAAATAAGATGCGAAAGCTCGCAGTTTGGTTTGGAGAGTTTGATGAGTTTCTCTACATCGATACAGATATTGTTGTATTCGATAAGATTTCAGATACGCTGAATCATTTATCAAACTGCGATTTCTTTTGTTGCGATTACCATCATTCAAGCGAAGGTTTGAGAAACATCTTTTCGCCCGTTGTGAAAGAGAGCATTTTCACTGATGAACAGCTACAAGACGTTTTTAATAGTGGATTTTGGGGATCTCGAAAAGGTGTGATCACAGAAGATCAACTGTATGAAGTGCTAAAAGACTGCGCCCAACATCGCGAATATTTTGACTTCACTCAAGGAGTTACTGATCAGCCAGTTCTCAACTATTTGATTCTAAAATGCTTTGAGAAACGGATGAATTTAGTAAAGCCGCCTGAAAATACAGCAGGAAGCTGGGCAGGTTCTACACATTTTGAAGATCGACAGTATGTTTTATACGATCGAGGTCAAAAACTGAAATATCTCCACTGGGCAGGAATTTCAATTCGTCCAGGTGCGCCTTATTGGGACTTGTGGGAACACTACCGATGTTTACATGAACCGAGTTCTGCCTTCTGGCGCAAATTGTCTCGACTCGTGCCATTCAAAGCTTAAAAGAACGTTAGTGCGGCAAAAGTTCTCGCTCCGGTTGTAATTCCGGGTAGCCCCCTAAATCCCCCATTCTGGAGGACTTTGAAGATTGAGGATATTTTGGCTTGAAGTCCCCCAGAATGGGGGATTTAGGGGGCACAAGTCGCTACCAACGAAGCGAAAAACTCATCGAATTCATATTCAAAAGGAGGTCGAACCATGATCGATGGAATTTATACATTTGCAAATGATGTGGTGTTCGATCAGCTTGTAGCTTTGTTGAACAGTATCGAAGTAAATGCAGGGCGAAAAATTCCGGTTTGTATTATTCCTTTTAATGATCGAATTGACAGAATCAAAGCTGAGATTGAGACTCGCGAAAATGTGACTTTGTTTGATCAGCCAGAGTTGATCGCATTTTGGGAAGATTTTGGTACTCAAGCATGGTTATCTCATCCAACCGCGCAAAGAGTTTGGAAAGAACAAGGCAGACCTGCAATGCGACGGGCTGAGTTTCATCGTAAATTCTGCTGCTTTGATGGAATGTTCGATCGCTTTCTTTATATCGATGCAGATACACTATTGATGAGTCCAATTGATCAAGTTTTTGAAAAGCTCGATCGATATGATTGGGTTGTTAATGACTTTCAATATTTATCTGCTATAAATCTAATTTTCAATACGGATTCAAAAGAACTATTAGAGCAATTCAGCCCCGAAGAATTAAAAGCAAATATCTTTTGTTCAGGCTTTTTTGCTTCAAAGAAAAGTGTCTTTAGTCAAGAAAAAGCGGCGCAGTTTCTAGAGCGATTGAAAGCGGGTGAAGCTGATTTTATGTCGGTGCGTGGATCAGATCAGCCGATGTTGAATTACACCGTTTTGGGCAACAAGCTCTCGTTTTTCAACTTCGCTTATCACGACCCAGAAAATGCGACGGGTTCTCATTGGTCATCCGAATTTAGCGATCGAGATTTCGTTCTCTACGATCGTGACAAGCGACTAATGTATCTCCACTACATGAGTATTTCATCCTCTGTATTCACAAAACTCTGTCGAGGTGAAAGCGTTTCGCTTGCTTATCGCGACTTGTTCTTACACTATCGCTATCTCAAATCACCGCAAAATCGCCCACAAGAATTCAAGTCTCTGGGCGCAATTACCCAAGCTCAATCCGCGATCGCGAAGTTCCGTAAGCAGAAAATCAACAATCTCAATCACCGATTTCGCAAGCTCAAACACCAACTGAACAAACTGCGCGGCTAAAACGTCATTGAAAACCGAACCCCACGATCGAGTAAGATCAACCCTTTAGGCGTGAGGCATCGACTGGCAATATGACCCTTAGCGTAGTGACCGGAGCGGCGGGATTTATCGGCTCTCATTTAGTTGAAGCATTGCTCGATCGTGGCGATCGCGTCATCGGAGTCGATCAATTTAATGATTATTACGATTCCGCTCTGAAGTGGAAGAATCTTGCTCGTAGCCTGTCACATCCAGATTTTGAACTCATCGAAGCTGACATTCAGAAACTCGATTGGAATGCGCTTTTAACGGATGTCGAAGTCGTCTACCACCAAGCGGCTCAAGCGGGAGTGCGATCGAGCTGGGGCGCGGGATTTCGCACCTACACTGAGCAGAACATTAACGCAACTCAAATTCTCCTGGAAGCAGTGAAGTCTGCAAAGCATCTTCAACGATTTATCTACGCCTCTAGTTCCTCGATCTACGGCAATGCGGAAACACTTCCGACCTCTGAAACTCTTTGCCCGCAGCCTGTTTCACCTTATGGCATTACGAAGCTAGCCGCAGAGCAACTATGCGGACTGTATCATCAAAACTTCGGCGTTCCGACTTGTGCGCTGCGATATTTCACGGTTTACGGTCAGCGACAACGCCCTGATATGGGCTTTCACAAGTTTCTCAAAGCAGCTTTGCACGATGAAGCGATCGTCATTTACGGCGATGGACAACAAACGCGCGATTTTACCTTTGTTTCGGATGCGATCGCGGCAAATCTCGCAGCAGCAACCGTTCCTGAAGCAGTCGGAGAAATCTTTAACATCGGTGGCGGTAGCCGAGTGGTTCTCACAGATGTGATCGCAACAATGGAGGCGATCATCGGTCGATCGATTCGACAAGAAAAGATTGAAACGGCGATCGGTGATGCGCGGCATACTTCTGCGGATGTGTCTAAAGCAAGACGAATTTTGAACTATCAGCCAAACGTGTCGCTGCAAGAAGGGCTGACCCACGAATGGGAATGGATTCGATCGCTTTATCAATAATTGACCATAGCAACCAGCGCTCTGCCACGGAGCGCTGATAAAAGTTGCCTTCGTTAACAAATTCTCCGCTTATCCAACTCGCTTCTGTTTGAGTCGCCCAAATGCACCAAGTGCGAAGAGTCCCAGAGCAGCAGTCGTTCCAGGTTCAGGAATAGGTTTTGGGGGAGGAGGAGTATCGACAACGGCGCGATAGATGGTGGCATGAGAGAGATCTTGGGCAATTCCTCTTTGATTTGTAGAAACCCCATCGGTCTCCCAGGTTCCACCGAGTACCGCCAGATTGTTCACGTTCTCGAAGAAATAAGCACTCCAGGCGTTCCCAGCTTTCAAACTGAGAACAAATGGACCTGTGATGCCCGTCGCGATGCTCCAGTTGCCGGAACTGGAAGTATCTGGGGCGGTAAACGCACCTTCGTCGGATTTGCCAACGAATGTCCAGTTTGTGATGCCGCTGAAGACCCCTGTGGACAACTGATCGAACAGCGCTCCTGTTCCATTCCCTTGAGCGTCATTGCCAGAGAATGCTCCAATACAACTGGTTGAAGAACCCAAACCCGAAGCGGTCACAGTCCCTGCGGTACACAAGGCTGCGGCACTAGCAGGCAGAGACGGCAGTGAGAGTAAACCAACTGCGAATAGCGATGCTGGCAGGAATACCTTAGATTTCATTGTGTTTCCCCTTGACAAAACTGAGTTAAAAAAGTGACGTTAATGCGGAGTACGCATTTATACGAATAGGGGGGCGATTCAACTCTAGCAAGCTCGAATAAAAACGCCTCTACTTTATGCTGGTTTTTACAGAAATCTGGTTTGAAATGAATTTTTTGTATTGCTGGTAGATTCAGTATTTGTTCTTATAGCTTCATATGCCATGTCTCTATTCTGTGATTTCTTAGCAATAATGTCTGAATAGCGAAATGGCTTAGGGATACATACGCACACCAGAAATCGAATCAAACAGGAAAATTCGATCGAGATTAAACCGCAACGGTAAGCGATCGCCCAAGGTCAAATTCAAAGCTGGATCAGTTTGCAAATTGATCGATCGACCTTCTAACATCGCGCGAACGAGAACTTCTCGTCCCAATGGCTCGATCAGGCTCACTTGGGCAACACAGTGCGGATCTTGAGCGTTGACGGAGAGATGTTCGGGTCGAATTCCTAGATCAAATTGACCGGGTGAAAGGTTGAGCGCGATCGGAAACGATTGTCCGCCGATTTGCACACTTGATCCGGTGAAGGTGGCTGGAATCAGATTCATCGGAGGACTGCCGAGAAATGCGGCAACCATGCGATTGAGCGGTCGATCGTAGATTTGCTGCGGTGTGCCGATCTGCTGAATCTTGCCGCGATCGAGGACGACAATACGATCGGCTAACGTCATTGCTTCAACTTGATCATGCGTCACATAGATCGTCGTAATTCCAACTTGTTGATGCAGTTGTTTTAATTCGGTGCGAGTTCCGTCGCGCAATTGAGCATCGAGATTTGAGAGCGGCTCATCGAGGAGAAACACTTGAGGCTGACGTGCGATCGCTCTTCCCAAAGCAACCCGCTGCTGCTGTCCACCCGATAACTGTCTCGGTTTGCGCTCCAGTAAATGACTGATTTCTAGAATTCTTGCAACCGTCTCCACCCGTTCTTGAATCGTTTTCGGCTCTGCCTGCCGCATTTTCAACCCAAATGCAATATTTTCCGCCACGCTCATGTGAGGATAGAGAGCATAGTTTTGAAACACCATTGCAACATCCCGCTGACGGGCAGGAACCTGATTGACTAAGCGATCGCCAATATACAAATTTCCAGAGGTTGCCGTTTCGAGTCCTGCGATCGTTCGCAAAATCGTTGACTTCCCGCAGCCAGAAGGTCCAACCAGTACCCAAAACTCGCCATCGGGAATCTCAAAGCTAATATCCTCAACCGCTGCGGCTCTGCTAAAACGTCGAGTAATTCGGTCAAGTCGAACGATTGCCATACAAAAAAGGTGGATTCTTCGGTGAAACGTACCCGAAGTTAGAGAAACCAATCTATCTTAAGGTGCATTAATTTTAATACCATTAGAAATTAATGTTGTTTAGTGAGATTCGACTCTGAGCGTTTTGGCAATTCAAACTTCTGTTCTAAATTCGTCACAGGTCTTGATCGTAGAGGATGAGGCAGTTACGCGGACAGCGCTGACTGTTCTTCTGGAGTATCAAGGCGCGATCGTCGTTTCGGTCGGATCAATTCAAGAAGGCATTCATGCGATCAAGTCTGGATTTCAGCCAGAGCTATTAGTGAGTAATATTCGCTTACCCGATGGCAACGGGGCGCGTGTGTTAGAGGCAGTTCGACAGCAAGATCTGGAGTTGGGGCGGCAAACGGTCGCGATCGCGCTGACTGGAGAAGCGATCGAAATGATTCGCGTTGATCCAGACTCGGCAGGGTTCGAGGTGTATTTGCCGAAGCCCTATGATTCGGGAATTTTATTGAGAACGATCGCGCGGTTGATGAGCGATGAGCGGAGAGAGTGATAGAGTTGCGACTGAGTGATTCTGTGTGTCTATGGCGCAATACATTCTGAGACGACTTTTGGGTTTGATTCCTGTGTTATTTGGAATCACGTTGGCGGTGTTTTTGTTGCTGCGGTTGATTCCTGGTGATCCAGCGATCGTGCTTGCGGGAGAACGAGCTACACCCGAACAAATCGCAGCATTGAGAACGCAGCTCGGACTCGATCGACCACTGTTGCTTCAGTATTTCTCGTTTGTCGGAAATCTGTTGCAGTTAAAGTTAGGCAACAGTATTTTGAGCGGAATCCCAGTGATGGATGAGATTCGGACACGCTGGGCGGCAACGTTTGAGTTATCGATCGCGGCAATTCTAATTTCGATCGTTGTTGGAATCCCTGCCGGAATGATTGCGGCACTCCGAAAAAACCGCTGGCAAGATCAAATGACGATCGCGGGTTCGTTACTCGGTGTCTCGCTTCCGGTGTATTGGTTAGGATTGTTGTTGATTTATCTATTTTCGGTGACGCTGCGCTGGTTACCTCCGAGCGGGCGGATTAGTGTTGAAACTGGATTCACGTTTCAACCGCTCACGGGTTTTTACGTATTAGATTCGTTGTTAAGGCTGAATCCTTCAGCGTTCATAGATGTGATTACACATTTGATCCTGCCAGCATTGACGTTGGGAACGATTCCATTAGCGATCGTGGCACGAATTACGCGCAGTGCAATGTTAGAGGTGTTGTCTCAAGATTACATTCGGACAGCGAAGGCGAAAGGATTATCCGATCGCTTAGTGATTCTGCGTCATGCGTTGAAAAATGCACTGTTGCCGATTAATACGACGATCGGGCTTCAGTTTGGGGCGCTGTTGAGCGGTGCAATTTTGACAGAAACGATCTTTTCGTGGTCGGGAATTGGATCTTGGATTTATGAAGGCATCTTGGCGCGGGACTATCCCGTAGTACAAGGCGGCGTAGTGTTTGTAGCGATCGTATTTGTGTTGATTAATCTATTGGTAGATCTGTCTTACGCGATCGTTGATCCAAGAGTTCGATATGAATAATCTGTTTGAGACTCGCTCTGTTCGGCGTTTTTGGCGATCGAACTCTGGCAGAACTGGATTGATTTTAACGATCGCACTGTTTGCGATCGCGCTTTTTGCCCCAATTCTAAGACCTTACGATCCGGGGAGCAATCTCGATTTTATTGCTCGATTACAGCCTCCAAGCTTGACGCATTGGCTCGGAACCGATGGTTTAGGGCGCGATTTGCTGACGTTGATTTGGCATGGAGTCCGAACATCTTTGCTCATTAGCTTAGTTTCGGTCGGAGTGGGAGCTACGATCGGGTTAATTCTGGGCTTGCTTGCAGGCTATTTTCGCGGTTGGATTGATGCGGTGATTAGTTGGGTTACAGATACATTGCTGGCGTTTCCATCAACGTTGTTAGCGATCGTGCTTTTGACCGTAACTAGCGCCGGACGAATCGGAATGACGATCGCGCTTGGGATTGTGCAAATTTCCTTCTCCGTTTCTTTCACCAGCCTACAAACTGTGATTCTTGCCTTGGGGATTGTGCAAATTCCGATTTACATTCGCCTCACCCGTAGTATTGTGTTGTCGCTGCGAGAACAGGATTTTGTCCAAGCAGCAATTGCGATCGGCGCAACTACTCCACAGATCATTTTGCGCCACATTTTGCCGGGAAGTCTAACCCCCATTATCGTTCAGGCATCGCTATCTCTGGGAACGGCAACGCTCGAAGCTGCGGGACTCGGTTTTTTAGGATTAGGCGCACAGCCACCGACCCCCGAACTCGGTACGATGTTGGCGGATGCGTTTCGCGGAGGCTATTCACTCACTTCGCCTTGGACAACCATCTTTCCAGGATTAGCGATTACGATCGTTGTTCTTGCGTTTAACTTGTTGGGTGATGGATTGCGCGACGGGTTTGATCCACGATCGCAATAAGCAAAAATGCTATCCTGTGTTTCGACACCTGTTGCAGTTGCTATGAAAGAGATTAAAGTTCTACTCGAAGCGCTAAAAGATCCAAACGAAGATGTGCGAGCGGATGCAACTCAGGCATTGTGGCAGATTTGGTTTGGTCAGAAAGGCGTTGCTGGACTGCAAACCTTACAGCGGGCACAGGTGCTATTGGAGTCGGGCGAGGCAACTCAGGCAGAAGGAGTCCTGTCGGAATTGATTGAGAAGCTGCCAGATTTTGCAGAGGCTTGGAATCGACGAGCGGTATTGTACTTTGTGCAGCAGCAGTACCGGAAAGCGATCGCGGATTGTCAAAAGACGATCGAGCTAAATCCGATTCATTTTGGGGCGCTACATGGGTTGGGATTATCCTATGCGGCGTTAGGAGAATATCAGGATGCGATCGGGGCATTTCGGCAGGCGCTAAAGGTTCAACCGTATGCGATCGAGAATCAGCGATTGATTTTGGAATGCACAGCAAAACTGAGTTAACGATGATTTTGCTTCATCCCTGTTTGTCTTCCTACTTGCGGTAGAGGCAGGTCAGAGTTACGAATGTCTCACTTGATGGATGAAGTATTTGGCGCGATCGCGAAATAGTTGTGAAGTCACAACTTATAGGAGAAGGATTATGACAATCACGATTCGCGATGACGTGGTTTATATCATGCTGAAAAAGATTGACGAGAGCGATAAAGGGCCAGGGCCTGACCCCGTGCAGTTCAGTGAGACCGATTTTGCTGGAATTCCAATGACCACTGCTGAGTTTCTCGGACACTTAGACTATCTCAACCAAAGACAGTACATTAATGCTGAATTTTCTGGCAACGCTTACGGCAACCAAGACGATGTGCCGAATCTAGTGAATGAAGAAGAATTTGGACTGCGAATTGCAAATACCTATGGTGCGCCCGATGGCCCTTTGCCTCACTTAATTGAGTTTAAGAAGGCAGAACTGACCAAAAAAGGTCAAGCAATGCTGCAAGATATGGAGGTGAATCCGCCAAAAACGATGCAATCTGGACCCACAGTTCCGATCGCATCAAAAGATACGCCCTTTCTCGAAAAAGTCGCCCTCAAAGGTGGAATTTCCGACCTGTATGATGCTCGTGACCTCACCGAGGTTGTATACCGTGTGATGCGCGACCTGATGACCAATGAGGCGGTCGAGCACGTTTCGGAAGAACTTCATGTCCCCCTCGATGAAGGCAACCCAGACAGAACGTTATACACTGCAACGCCGCTTGCCACCCAAGTTTCGGACTTGTGGGAAGATACAAATCCGATCGTGCATTTCCTCAGCCACATTCGTCCACAGTTGAAAATCAGATCGAGTACATTCTTGTTCCGAGTGAAGAACGAAGGCGGCTTACAGCCAAATACAACGCCTGAGCGAGTCGTATCGGCAGTGTTCTCTGCAACAAAAGATGAACTCTCACCAGAGCGCGTCGCAGAAGTTGCAAGTTTCTTGCCCGATGAGATCCGGGAAATGTGGGATAAAGCGTAACGCTTGAAGCGATCGCAGTTTTAAGCCTGCCAATTTCCCGAAAAAATGCTTTTAACTGCGATCGCGATTCTCCCCAAATCCTCATTCAACAACGGCGGACAGTCCAAACTCCGAGCAAGTCCACTGTCAAACAAACGCCTCGCTTCACCTGAAATTAGGAATAGCGCAGAGGCTAATTCTCGATCGATCACCGTCTGATCTTTCAGCGCCTCAAACATCACCTTCAACGCCAGCAAAACCGAAGTGACCTGTCCCGGCATCGGTGGCTTACTTTGTTCCAACCGTCCGAGAAAGGTATCACCAGCATTGAGGTTCGTTTGGTCGATGAGCAAACGACGAGCAGTTTCGTAATCCACGATCGAGCGATCCGAGAGAATTGACTGTATCACTTTAGCGCGATTTCACGGGTTTGCTAGAAAATTCTACCGGCTGAGATTCGGCTCTACGACTTCTGGAAAGTTCTCAAAGTTTCTCCGCACCCAATCCATTCCCATTTCGTTATTCATCTTGATGTGCTGCGGCGTGTTCGGATAGAGCTTACCTAAAATATCAGCATCTTGTTCTACGACAGTTTCAACTAACTTTAGAGCATTGCCTTTCAACAATCGAAACACCGGATTCACAAACTTACCGAACACTAAAACAAAGGTTCGAGTGTGGGTCTCTGATTCAGGCACAAAGATGTGGCATTGTTTGATTGTTCCGATCGGTGTTTCACCATGAAAGATAATCAATGCTGGAAAATGGTTTTCTAAATGCGCTTCAATCACCTTCGGCATCGCTAGAAGCGCAGGATTTTTTAGAATGTCTTGAACTTTCGGCTTTGCTCTCGGCATATCGTAGTAGGCATGAGACTGCAATCCTTGATCAATGAACTGCTTAAACTCCACACATTCAATCTCAAATAATGGTCGATGCGTCCCATTCTGGTGGTTGTAGTCGTGCATATTCAGCAGCATTGTAAGCAAATCTGTTTTGATGCTCCGATGCCCTGCTGCTCCAGCAAACTCATACTCTGCTGCAATCGCATCTAGCACAGTCGGAATCGGGATCTTCGGCTCCACCCCACCATACGACCAGATGAAGTCACCTTGAATGATCAACTCTAATGGCTTTAACAATGATTTCGTAGCTTTGTTAGAACCTGATAGCACTGTTGATCCAGCTTGATCAAATTCCAAGGCGTGAAACGGACAAGTGATCGTACTTGTTCCATTCGATTTCGCTACACACCACCCTTCAGAAAGCATTGCTCCCATGTGTGGACAAGCATTCGGCAAAGCATGAATTTCACCGTTTGCATCCTGCCACATCACATAGTCCTGACCATACAGCGAAACCTTCATTGGTTGGTTCGACTTCAACATCGATCGATGTGCTAACAACCAGGGCGATCCTTCTAGCATCGTCATAATCTTTGCTAATTAATTTTTTAATTAGTTTACTCAATCGAGTGAGAACCTGTCAATTGAGCGATCAAGCGTATTATGGGAAAAAGCGCGATCGAGCAAATTATGAGCATCACACTAACTCCAGAACAAGAAAGTCTAGTTCAGGCTCTTTTAGAAACAGGTCGCTTCAGCACATCAGAGCAAGTAATCCTGGTTGCACTTCGATTACTCAAGAAAGCGCAACGAGAGGAACAAGAGTGGATTGAGGAAGCACGAGCGAAAGTCAATGAAGGACTTGCTGAGATCGAGCGTGGAGAGACTTTAGATGGAGAAACTTTTATCAAGCAACTTAGAGAGAAACTTGAGCAAAAGAGAGCGAGTGGCTGATCTGTTAGCGATCGACGAGGAATAACTATGGCGCGATTGCGAACCGTCAAACGACAAATCCGGAATGCAGAAGCTACGCAAAAACAAATTCTCGATGCCGCAGAGATTGAGTTTTCAAGACATGGACTGAAGGGAGCACGGATCAGTGACATTGCAAAGCGGGCAGAAATTACGACTGCAATGATTCACTACTATTTTGAGAACAAAGAGGGACTATACAAAGCCGTTCTACAACGCCCGATCAATGAAGTTCAAACCTTCGTCAGCCAATTAGATCTCGATCATCTCTCTCCCGAAGATGCGATCGTTTTTGTGATCCGAATGGCGATCGCCAACGAATTTCACAATCCTTACCGCCAAATGCTTTGGTTTCAAGAAGCGAGTCAAAACCAAGGCTTATATTTTAAGCAAGGCAACTGGACAGGTTTATTTGAGCGCGTCACAAAAGTGTTAGAGCGAGGCATCAAATCGGGGCATTTTCGATCGCTTGATCCAATGCTGACGCTGACTCACATTCTCGGCGTTTGTATCTTCTATTTCACGGTGCAAGAGAATTGGAAACACCTGATGCCAGAGGTCGATCGCTTAAGTGCTGAGAATGTAGAGAAACATACGGAAAGCGCGATCGCGTTTATCCTCGCGGCAATCCGAAAGTAAAGCCTTGTGCTTCTACTCTGTTGGTGTTTTAGGTTTAGCGATCGTGATAAAGGATTCGGGTAAAATAACACTTATTGAGATTGGAAAAAGTATGTCTCCTCAAGTCGTGACTCCTGTTCTAATGATTGAACCTTCATCGTGGCTGCGGTCTGGAATCACGATCGAGAACGTTGATCAAGTCAACCTCGTAAAGTTTACACCTGAGCTACAAACGGGCTTGGAAGACCTCTTAGGGAAGCACAAATCAGGCTCTCTAAACTTCAGAGGAAGAAGCTGAATATGCTGGTATTTCTGAATTAGAACGAATTATGACCTTTGTTAACGCTAAGTTGATCGCAAATCGTGGCAATTAACGATCGAACTCGGCAATCAGTCCGCGATCGAGCCAAATTTCTTTGTGAATACTGCCACTCGCCGGAACGCTCTAGCTCAGTTGTCTTTACCCTTGATCACCTCATTCCACAGTCGTTAGGTGGCTCAGATGAGTTTGATAACTTAGCGCTGGCTTGTCGTCGCTGCAATGAACGTCGCTACAACTTTACAACAGAGATCGATCCTCAAACTCAGCAAGAAGTTGCTTTGTACAATCTGCGCCAACAACTTTGGGCAGATCACTTGATTTGGACAGCCGACGCACTCAAAATTCTGAGAACCACCACTACAGGTCGCGCAATGGCTCATCGACTCGATTTCAATGATGAGTTTCACAACCAAGGATTTATCCAAAAGTCCAGGCAGTTTTGGACTCAGGGCGGTTGGCATCCACGTTCAGAAGATCCGCGACAAGAAATGTAAAGCGGTTGCCTAAGCATCACAGGGACTACGTAGCCCGCGATCAAGTTCTTGCAAAGTGTTGAGAAGCTCGGATGAGACCGGCCTGAATGCTCTAACGAACAAAAATTCAACTCATCATAGAACGTGCGATCGCTGTAGCGACTATTCGTGATCGCACCCCCTTTGCTTGCAATTATCTTTTGTAAAGCGCCGGATCACCAGTTTTTAGGGATTGGGTATCGCTTCAAAACACAAAGAAGGGCGATTAACACTCGCCCTGTAAGCCCTAAATCTTTTGAGCCTCTAGCTGCAAGTTTTTACCCACTGCATCTTGAATGACTTTTTTGGCACTTTCTGCATCAGGTGCTTCGATTACCGCTTCCAAGGTTGAGCCTTTGCGAGTAGTTTGAAATCCAAAGAAACTAATTTTTTCCTCGTAATCTGCGCCTGTAACGCGAATGGTGATCTTGTATTTGCTCATAATTCTAAACTTCAACACTTTAAATTCAGAATGCCCAATACGATTACCTCTAGAACAGGGCGTTTCTGTAGATAGATGCTGAAGTTTTAGCTAAACCACTAAGGAACGATCGCCCCTTCCATTTCAAAAAATGTCGAAAAGGGGTTGAATGATCTACACTCAAATAGGTTAAGATCTGACCCCGACTCTCTTTTGGAGGAAATTGCCGCTTGTCTAAACAAGACCTGATTGAAATGGAAGGAACCGTCGTCGATTCGCTGCCGAACGCAATGTTTCGCGTAGATCTCGACAATGGTTTCAACGTACTTGCTCACATCTCTGGAAAAATTCGGCGCAACTATATCAAGATCCTGCCCGGCGATCGCGTCAAAGTCGAACTCACTCCTTACGACCTCACCAAAGGGCGCATCACTTACCGTCTGAAAAACAAAGGTGGTCGTTAGACTTGCATCAAAAGATCTCTTTGACAAGTGATATAAAAAATTGTTAGGATATTGTGTTTGTAATGTTGCCGAGATAAAGGCATGAAAGTACGTGCGTCAGTGAAACGAATTTGCGAAAAATGCCGCGTCATTCGTCGGAAGGGGCGCGTCATGGTGATCTGTGAAAACCCGAAGCACAAACAACGCCAGGGTTAACGAGACTTCGTGTGCGAGTCTGCCGAACTGGGGGAACATCCTCCAACACGGCAGACATTTTCGACTGTTTATGTATGTTTTAGGGAGAATCAACGTGGCGCGGATTGCGGGCGTAGACCTACCTCGCGACAAGCGAGTGGAAATTGGTCTTCGATATATCTACGGAATTGGACCGACTCGGTCTAAAGAAATCATCGCGAAATCAGGTGTCAATCCCGACACCCGCGTGAAAGATCTAAGCGAAGCAGATGTCGCTGCCCTGCGTGAAGCAGTGGAAGGCGGCTATCAGATTGAAGGGGACTTGCGGCGGTTTGAATCGATGTCGATCAAGCGATTGATGGATATCGGTTGCTATCGCGGTCGGCGGCATCGGATGGGCTTGCCTGTTCGGGGTCAGCGGACTCGAACCAACGCGCGGACTCGCCGGGGCGGTCGTCGGACTGTCGCAGGGAAGAAAAAGGCTCCCGGTAAGAAATAACGTGCATTGCCTTCGGGTAATCATGGCTTGTAGGAACGTAGCAGCGTAAATTAAGAGATTTGACATGGCAAGACAACCGCAGCGGAAAACGGGTCCGCGCAAGGCGAAAAAGAATGTCCCCAGTGGGGTCGCTCATATTCAATCGACCTTCAACAATACGATCGTAACGATCTCGGACACTCAGGGCGAGGTGATCTCCTGGGCATCAGCGGGATCGAGTGGCTTTAAAGGTGCAAAGAAGGGAACTCCCTTTGCGGCTCAAACCGCAGCCGAAGCAGCCGCACGTCGCGCAATGGATCAAGGAATGCGCCAGCTTGAAGTCATGGTGAGCGGACCTGGAGCGGGACGCGAAACTGCGATTCGAGCCTTACAAGGCACTGGAATTGAAATCACCCTGATCCGAGATGTGACCCCCATTCCCCATAACGGTTGTCGTCCGCCGAAACGCCGTCGCGTTTAATCGCGGTTTTGCTGTCTATAATGGACGGCACGAAACGGGTTGGATGTCAAATTGAGGGGCAACCCTCACACTCAAGGAGAAAGGGAGGCTACTCCGTGGCACAGTTTCAGGTCGAATGTATTGATACCACGACGGATAAGGACCAAAGCCAATACAGTAAGTTCGTTTTGGAGCCGCTAGAGCGGGGACAAGGGACTACTGTTGGAAATGCACTTCGCCGCGTGTTGCTGTCGAACTTAGAAGGCGCAGCGGTCACAGCGGTGAGACTCGCAGGCGTAACTCACGAGTTCGCAACGATTCCGGGCGTGCGGGAAGACGTGCTGGACATCATGCTGAACATGAAAAAGCTGGTGTTTAGAACGTATTCATCTCAGACTCAGATTGGTCGGCTTTTGGTTCAAGGTCAAGCGACCGTGACGGCTGAAAGCTTTGATTTGCCTTCGGAAGTTGAGCTAGTCGATCCAGATCAATATATTGCGACGCTTGCTCCAAACGCGACGTTGGAGATGGAGTTCAAAATTGACAAGGGGAAAGGCTATCGGGGGGCTGGAAAGTTCACCGACGAAACCGCGCTCGACTTTTTGCAAATCGACTCTGTGTTCATGCCCGTGCGGAAAGTGCAATACAGCGTCGAAGATGCTCGCCAAGGTGGAACGGCTGAAAAAGACCGTTTGATCATGGAAATCTGGACAAATGGCAGTTTGACTCCGCAAGAAGCGTTGAGCCAAGCGGCAAATATCCTAGTCGATCTGTTTAATCCGCTGAAAGACATCACGTTCGAGCCTTCGGATGGCGATGATCTCAGCGATGAGCGGATCGAAAATCAAATCCCGATCGAAGAACTGCAACTCTCAGTCAGAGCTTACAACTGTCTGAAACGCGCACAAATCAACTCGGTCGCGGACTTGCTCGACTACAGCCAAGAAGACCTCCTCGAAATAAAGAATTTCGGGGCAAAGTCTGCCGAGGAAGTCGTCGAAGCACTGCAACAACGGTTGGGGATCACCCTGCCGCAAGAAAAATCTAAATCCTAAGAGTAGCTATGCGTCACGGTTGCAAAGTTCCCATGTTGGGAAAACCTGCGGATCAGCGGAAAGCCCTCCTCCGAGCGCTGACCACCGAACTGATCCGCAACGGTCGAATCAAAACGACCAAAATTCGCGCTCAAGCAGTGCGATCGGAAGCCGAAAAAATGATCACGTTGGCGAAAGACGGCTCTTTGTCGGCTCGTCGTCAAGCGATGGGATATATCTACGACAAGCAGCTCGTTCATGCTTTGTTTGAGAATGCTCCTGAGCGCTACGCCGATCGTCAAGGCGGATATACCCGCATCTTGAGAACGATTCGTCGTCGCGGTGACAACGCTGAAATGGCAATTATCGAATTGACCTAAGATGTCAACTGTTCAGCCATCCTTACAAAGAGTCGCCCTCCTGATTCAGTACTTGGGCACTCGATTTTATGGGTGGCAACGGCAACCGAATCATCGCAGTGTTCAAGAGGAAATCGAAACTGCGATCGGGTCAGTCGTCGGTCATCGGGTGGTGATTCACGCGGCAGGACGAACCGACACGGGGGTTCATGCAGCGGCACAAGTGGCACATTTCGATGTGGTGTCTGTGATCCCGGCAC
This sequence comes from Phormidium tanganyikae FI6-MK23, assembly GCA_019359175.1. Lineage (GTDB taxonomy): Bacteria > Cyanobacteriota > Cyanobacteriia > Leptolyngbyales > Leptolyngbyaceae > Leptolyngbya > Leptolyngbya tanganyikae. The sequence continues at coordinate 34,893 of JAHHHU010000024.1, read as the reverse complement.
ACCGATGGGCAGATGTGATCAATGCTCGACTTCCCGAGGACGTGTTGATTCGGGCATCGGCGGCGGTTCCTTCTGACTGGCACGCGCGATTCTCTGCCTCTTGGCGACGATACCGTTATACGATCTATACCGAGGCGCGACCGAATTTATTTGCTCGATCGTTGTCTTGGCACTACTACCACGCCCCGCTAGATGAATCCAAAATTCAGAAAGCCCTTGATCCGATGATCGGTCGCCATCACATGGCAGCCTTTCAGAGAGCAAATTCTAGCCGTCCTCATGCTTGGGTGGATCTTCAATCTGCGGAATGTGTCCGAGAAGGCTCTTTCCTTTATATCGAAGTTCAGGCAAGCGGATTTTTGTACGGCATGATGCGGCTTTTGGTGGGCCTGCTGGTAGAAGTGGGACGCGGAGATCGATCGATTCAGGACTTTACGCGCTTGTGGACAGAAGAACGGCGCGATGAAGTGCGGTATGCGGCTCCGCCTCAAGGACTCAGCTTGCTGAGAGTGGGATATCCCGAAATGCCTTTTCCCCCGGAACTCTGGTTCGATTCACAGCCGAAACTGGTTTTACCTCGATCGACTGTTACCGAACTGACTCCTTCTTTTTAACCAAACCTCACGCTCATGGAAAACAAAACCTATATTCCTCCCGTCGCTGAAATCCAGCGCGATTGGTACGTTGTGGACGCAGCGGATCAACGCCTCGGACGTTTGGCGACTGAAATCGCGATGGTACTTCGCGGTAAGAACAAGCCAACCTACACTCCGCACCTTGACACAGGCGATTTTGTCGTGGTGATCAATGCTGAGAAAGTTGTGGTCACAGGCAAAAAAAGCAGCCAGAAAATCTATCGTCGTCACTCCGGTCGTCCGGGTGGGATGAAAACTGAATCCTTTGAAAAGCTGCAAGCGAGACTGCCAGAACGCATCATCGAACAAGCCGTCAAAGGAATGCTGCCGAAAAATTCGCTCGGTCGCCAACTGTTTACCAAAATGAAAGTGTATGCAGGCACGGATCATCCCCATGCTGCACAGCAACCCAAAGTTTTAGACATCAAAACGATTCCGGGAGAAAAGTAATCCATGCAAGCAACTGAAGGACGAGTGATGTATCAGGGCACAGGCCGCCGCAAAAATGCGATCGCGCGTGTCCGTCTAGTTCCCGGTGAGGGCACGATTACGATCAACGGCAAACCTGGAGATCTCTATCTTCAATTCAACGCTGAGTATCTGTCGGGTGCGAAGGCTCCCCTGGAAACCCTCGGTTTAGAAGGCGAGTACGATATTTTGGTCAATGCTCACGGTGGCGGTCTGACTGGACAAGCTGACGCGATCAAATTGGGTGTTGCGCGTGCCTTGTGCCAACTCGACCCCGAAAACCGCAAGCCGCTGAAAGTTGAAGGCTATTTAACTCGCGATCCAAGAGCAAAAGAGCGGAGAAAATACGGTCTACGCAAAGCCCGGAAAGCTCCCCAGTTCTCGAAACGCTAATTGTTACAATCGATATAGAACACCGGAGATAAGGCAATGGCAAAGAAAGGCATTCATCCCACTTGGTACCCTGAAGCCAAGGTTTTCTGTAACGGCGAACACGTTGCAACGATCGGTTCGACTAGACCAGAACTGCACGTTGATGTGTGGTCAGGCAATCACCCATTTTTCACTGGAACTCAGAAGATTATTGACACTGAGGGACGAGTGGAGCGGTTCTTGCGGAAGTACGGCATGAGCGAAGAACAAAAGTAGGACATCTCGGTTGAAGAATTGTTTGACGATCGCGTTTTGAGTTGCCGCGATTGTCTTTTCACCGAAATTTCTACGTTTTGAGGCTGATCCGATGGCTGAAGCATACTTGATTGACAAACTAAATTCGGTTGAGCAAACCTTTAACGAATTGACGCGCAGACTCGCTGACCCGGATATCGCAAGAGATCCGGGCGAGTTTCAGCGCGTGGCAAAATCTCGATCGTCATTAGAGGAAACGGTCGATACGTATGAGCTTTGGCGCAAGGCTGAAAAGGATCTAGCCGAGGCGCGTCAGATTGTAAAAGAGTCGGGCGGTGAGCTAGAACTGCAAGAAATGGCAGCGATGGAGGCTGAAGAACTCCAGAGCAAGCTGCAAGAATTAGAAAAACACCTGAAAATTCTTTTGCTCCCAAGCGATCCGAATGATGAAAGAAACATCATGTTGGAAATTCGCGCGGGAACGGGTGGCGATGAAGCGAGCATTTGGGCGGGTGATTTGGTCAGAATGTATGCGCGTTTTGCGGAGCGCCAAGGATGGCGCGTCAAAATGGCGAGTGAATCACTAGCAGAAGGCTTAGGCGGATTCAAAGAAGCCGTGATGGAAATTCAGGGCGATCGCGTTTACAGCAAACTGAAATTTGAAGCGGGCGTTCACCGAGTCCAGCGCGTTCCGGTGACAGAAGCATCCGGGCGGGTTCACACTTCGACGGCAACAGTGGCAGTAATGCCGGAAGTCGATGATGTGGAAGTTCACATCGATCCGAAAGATATTGAATTGACAACGGCACGATCAGGCGGTGCGGGTGGTCAGAACGTCAACAAAGTTGAAACTGCAGTTGATTTGATGCACAAACCGACGGGGATTCGGATTTTCTGTACGGAAGAGCGATCGCAGCTTCAGAACCGGGAACGCGCAATGCAGATTTTGCGGGCGAAGTTGTATGAGATGAAATTGCGAGAGCAGCAAGAAGCGGTGACATCGATGCGTCGATCGCAGGTGGGGACGGGTTCTCGATCGGAGAAAATTCGCACCTACAACTACAAAGACAATCGTGTAACGGATCACCGACTGGGACAGAACTTTGCACTGAACCCTGTGTTAGAGGGCGATCTCGAAGATGTGATCGAAACCTGTATTTCTCAAGATCAGCAAGAGCGATTAGAGCAATTGGCGGCTGAAAGTGGGAACGAGGCGGCTGTGAAATAGGCTGTGGATAATTTTTCCATATCAACTAACTGCTCATGCAGCGCAAGCAATCTCTGAAAGGAAAATACCTTTGGAATGGGTTGCGCGAACTGTCCAGGCTCCACAGCAAACTGAACCTCATGAGACAGATCCTACTTTGCGTTATGCACTAGCTCGAATTCCTGAATACGGCATCGAGTGCTACGAGTTGTCTACAATGGAACTACAAAACCTTGGTGGATTGTCACGGCTTACTTCGATCGCTCACAACGGAATCAGCTATGAAAGTACATTTTGATGAGCAAGGCAGATGCACTCTATATTCGCTTAGATAAATCTGACGTCGTTGAATCAGAAGAGGTTCATCCGGGTGTGATATTGGACTTTGACGATCGCGATCAAGTTGTTGGAATTGAAATCTTGAATGTTAAAAATCGCATTGCTTTAACGGATCTCAACAATATCCAGGTCAATGTGTCAGCGTAGAGGAGAGTTTTTGTTGCCTTTGGGATCAAACACAATCTCCTGTTTCCGGCTTAACCCGAACTCAGATTACATTAATGTCGATCGCGTGAGAGATCGTACTCAACTTTTTCAATGCACCATTCGCGCGATCGCTCTGGGTGTTTGCGCTGCACTTGAGTTACAAGACGTTCAGCAGCGGCGCGATCTTGATGGAGCAAGAGTAGGAGATGTCGATCGAGTTTGGTCGAATTCGGCTGAGAACTAGAAGGTTTTGTCGATCGTGCCCAACTAAAGCCAACAATGCCAACACCGATCGCAGTAAGCGCAAAAGCAGCCATTGAGCGATCGTCAGTTGTTTCCACTTGCGTCGATCGAGGTTCTGGGAATTGAGCCAATGTGAGCGGGCGTGAAGCGTGTCCAAAGAATCCTTGAGTGGTCATTAAGCTTCCAACGGCTGCCGCGATCCAGATCGACGATCGTCTGGCAGAACTTGAGAAATGTTGAAACATCGTAGAGTAGATGAATCAGAAACGATATTCTTATGATGAGGGAGATTTATGACAACAAAATGACAAGCGATCGCTTAAAAATCTAATTGTTTCGCACTGCTATCATCTACGATCGATTGTTCACCGAGTCCAATCATTTCAACTTGAATGGTGCGATCGCTCGGTTGCCATTGTCCTTGTCTTGGTTCAATTTCAACGCCTGTATTGTTCACTCGGTAAGTTGTTGTTGCAAATTGTCCAGATTGATAGTCAAGAGATCGACCATCATCCTCATAAAGCGTAAATTCACCCGTACCTGGATAGACTCTAAATCGAAGTCGCTCGATCGGATGTTCATCGACATATTGCATCACAGATTGCATCGGAATGATGGCACCTGCTTTCACATACATTGGCATTCGTTCTAATGGAGCATGAGCCAAAATATGCTGGTTGCCGTTGAATTTCTCCCCTGTCCACCAATCAAACCAAGTGCCTTCTGGAAGATAAACGGCGCGGTATTCCACACCCGGACGATAGACCGGAGCCGCCATCAAATGCGAACCTAGCAGCACTTGATCGTGGATGTGATAGGTCTGTGGATCATTCGGATACTCATACAGCAAGGGTCGAAGAATCGGTGCACCTGTTTGGGAAGCTTGCCAGAACAATGAATAGCAATAAGGCAGCAATTGATATCGTAGTTCGATGTATTCGCGGCAGATTGCTTCGACTCGATCGCCAAAAACCCACGGTTCATGCTGGGCGGTCGTCAATGCAGAATGTCCCCGCATCAATGGATAAAGCATTCCCACTTGCATCCAACGCGCAAATAGTTCCGCTGTCGCATTTCCCGCAAATCCGCCAATGTCCGCACCGACGAAAGCAACCCCGGATAGTCCCATATTGCATAACATGGGAAGCGACATTTCGAGATGTTCCCAGAGCGATTGGTTATCTCCCATCCATACCGAAGACCAGCGCTGAATTCCGGCAAATCCTGAGCGAGTTAAAACAAACGATCGTGCATTTGGTCTGAGTCGATTTAAGCCTTCTGCGGATGCACGCGCCATGTTGTATCCATACAAATTATGCGTTTCTGCGTGCGTTCCATGTTCTTCAGGATTGCCTTGCGGAGCATCCATTGGGAAAGGGATATGTTTGCCTTCATCTCCGAAGGGTCGATCGGCGAGACAAGGCTCATTCATATCATTCCAAATGCCTTCAACTCCCACATCCGTTAGCGATCGCTGCCAGTCGCCCCACCACTGCCGCACTTCAGAGCGCAAGAAATCAGGAAACACAGACTTATCGGGCCACACATAGCCCGCGACTAACTTCCCGTCTGCACTTCTAACAAAGCAATCTTTCTCTAAGCCTTCGTGATAGAGCGGATAGTTTCCATCCGGTTCGTATTTCACGCCTGGATCAACGATCGTGACTGTTTTGAAGCCATTTTGCTTCAGTTCAGCAATCATTTTTGCCGGATCAGGGAAGCGTTTCGGACTCCAAGTAAACACTCGATATCCGTTCATATAATCAATGTCGAGATGAATCACATCACAGGGAATTTTGCGCGATCGAAACTCTTGAGCAAGTTTCTGCACCACATCTTCCGATTCATAGCTCCAGCGACATTGATGATAGCCAAGCGACCATTTTGGCGGGAGTGGCATTCGTCCGGTGAGTTCTGTGTATGTTTCGAGAATCTGAGCCGGAGCAGTTCCATGAATGATGTAATAGTCTAGTTCTTGGCTCTGAGCTTGCATCTGCCAGATTCCTGGTTCTGTTGCTCCGAGATCGAACTGGCTTAAGTGGGTGATGTTGAGAAAAACACCGTAAGTTAGCTGTGGACGAAGCGCGATGAAAAATGGGATCGCTTGATACATCTCATCATCGATCGACGAATAATCGAGCGCATCGACTGTCCAATTGGTTTTAATCTGAGATCGCTTATCTAACAGTCCCGCGCGTTCCCCAAAGCCATAGAAATGTTCATCGGCTTCGATTGTTTTCCAGCAGGCAACTTGCCCCATGCGCCATGCAATGTTTGTGTCATGTGCAAACGGTTTGCCATCGAGATCAAAACAGCGAATTCGACAAGGCGATCGATCAATGATCACGCGCATTTGATGAGTGGTAATCTCGATCGCTTCTTTTTCTTCCACCTCAAATTGCACTGTTTCCCACGCTTCGTCAGGTCGATTGACCGCCCACGATCGACGCGGGAGAAATTCACCAGTCGGAGCAAGCTGTACTCTGATTAGATTCGCTGCAAGAATACTCAACTTTAAGCAAGCCTCACCGCACGTAAGCATGATAGAGCGATCAGAACGCTCAATGCGATCGACATCACCCAACGAAATCCAAGGCTGACGAGTTGTCGGAAGCTTTCCAAAAACTTGAGGCATGATAAATCAGAGAATAAACAACCTAGCCAACCAACAAAGATTCCGCCCCGTCGATCCAAACTTCTGTGCCTGTAATGTGACTCGCGGCATCCGATGCCAAAAACAGAACTAACTGCGCCACTTGATCAACTCTTCCCGGCAGTCCGCCATTTAACGGCACTCGACCATGAGGATAGTCCGCAGGCTCTTTGATTGCTTCGATATGCACTGGATGCGATGTATTTTGAATATTCGTTCCGATCGCACCTGGACAAATCACATTCACCCGCACCTTATTCTTTGCGAGTTCCAATGCAATCATTTTTGCGAATGCGACTTGTGCAGCTTTCGTACAGGAATAAGCAGTTGCACCTGTATTACTAAACGTTCTTGTTCCATTTACCGAAGAAGTAACGATGACTGATCCACCCCGTTTTTTTAGATAAGGAACCGCATATTTAACGGTGTAGAACGTACCATTCAAATTCGTATTAATCGTTTTGTTCCAATCTTCAGGTGAAATTTCTTCAATCGGTGCCCATACACCGTTAATTCCAGCATTAGCGAAAACAATATCGATTCGTCCAAACTCTTGCACAACTTTATCGATCGCCTTTTCCACCTGATCTGGTTGTGACACATCTGCGATCGCAGAAATTGCCGTTCCGCCCTGATGCTGAATCTTCTCAACTGTTTCCTCAACCGCACTCGCAGACCAATCAATCCCAGCCACGACCGCGCCTTGTTCTGCAAATTGCAGCGCCGTCTCGCGCCCGATTCCCGACCCCGCCCCCGTAATCACCGCAACCTTACCTGAGAATTGCATAGTTTCCTTATCGAGAAATCGTCCGCTTCCACGATGCTGATAACGGTGACATTCTGCCTCTGCCTTCAGCTAGGTTCGACAGTCTACCTCTGGTAAGTCGAGCGATCGAGCTTACTTTGCTACGGTTTTGAGGTCGAATGGTGATTATTTTATGACTTATACAACTTCAAATACCGCAAACGATTTGGTAGAAGCGTTTCAGCAATTGGATGCCGATACTCAACTCGCTTTGTTCTGGTTCATTTATAAAGAAATGGGGGGTGCGATCACGCCTGCCGCTCCTGGTGCAAGCACAGTTTCACCCGCGATCGCGGAAGGTATCTTCAATCAGATCAAAGAATTGCCCCACGAAGAACAGTTAAACGTACAGCGCGATTTGATTTGCCGCCGCAACACCCAATTCACTCGCGAGTACGGCGCACTTAGCGATACAACAAAGCTGCTCGTCTGGTATCTGTTGGCGCAAGGAATGGAAAACGCTTCAATCGTTCCCATGCCCCCCGGATATCAGCTTGCCGAAGAAGCACAGCAGTTGCTCGATCGCTTGAAGCAAATGGAGTTTGAACAGCAGATTACATTCTTAAGAGATTACGTTGCGCCGATGGGTGTTGACCCGGCTGCGGTTGAACTCGACCCCGAAACTGGATTGTAGTTTTTTAGCTTTTATAACAGAGTTAGCGATCGTGTTTATCTGAAAATGCGATCGCTAATTCTCTTTGACTGAGGCTGATTAGTAGAGCCGAACTGAAAGCGTGACTCTCTCTAGTTTGCTCCTCGAAATGTCCGCACTGCTTCACCTAAATCAGTTTCTCCAATGAGAATACAGCGCTTCAATCGGTCTAAGTCTAGATCTTCCAAACCTGGTAGCTCACTGCGATCAATGCGCTCGTATTCTCCATTTCTCAGACGATACAGCACTAATATGCCGTCTTCCCAAAACCATACTTCAGAAACGCCTAATGCTCGATATTTAGCCAGTTTAGAGGCGTTACCGCTGGTAAAAACAACCTCGATCGCGAGATCAGGAAGCGATTTTGGTCGTTCAACCCAATAAGATTGATCCGCCTGAGCAGATGCCTCACCCTCTCGTTCTTGGGTCTTGTCACCCGTGGGCTTAAACGCAATGCCCTTGTCAATCAGAAACGTGCTGATCAAATACCCAATGACGTGAGCAAACGTAGCGTGATCTTCACCCGGCATAAAAATTTCGATCGTTCCTTCGTAGTAGGACAACTTTGCGCCCGGAGTTGCATCAAACCCCTGCTGGATGAGCTTGAAGCGCTCCCAGTTCCCTTGCAGCACGATCCGCTGATCAGTGGTTTTTGTCAGTAGTTGGGTCATTGGTTTTCCTCGTCTCGTGACAGTGCCCCAGGAGCGATGCCGTTGTCTCGTAGAACCTGATCAAATATTCGTTTTCGTTCCTCAGAACCGATTCGACGCTTAAGGCTTCCTCGATCGTATATTCCAATTAGGCAATAATGCGATCGCTCAATCGCTGATTAAACTCATCCTCTGATCGTTGCACTACGATCGCCGAGCCTATCTTATTGTTCAGTTCAGATCTAGGGAAATCTTTGACACTGAAGCATAAAATCAGGGCGAACGATGGGAATTGAACCCACGAATGGAGGTACCACAAACCTCTGCCTTAACCACTTGGCCACGCTCGCCATTCGATTCATAGTATAGCACGAGCGTCGAAAAGTGCAAAAAAGATCCGAGAACTTGTAGACGTGGTAAAACGTCGAAGAAACCCGATCGTGAATTGAAGCGGTGCATCATGAAAACTTCTCAAATTCTCCTCGGTGTGTTGGGGCTGGGCGTTCTTGGAGTCGCGGGACTCATGGCGGTGACAAATCCTGATGAGACTGCGTTCGGTGAATTTGCCCTGGAGCAGATTAAAACTCAGGGCTGTAAAGAAGTGCCTCAAATTATTCGTAGTCAGTGTCCGCAGTTTGTCCAGGACAATCAGGCGCAGGTAAAAAAGCTGATTGTTCAAAGTACTGAGCGTCAAAATTACGGATTGTTCAGCCTGTATCGCACAAATTTATCAACGAGATCGATTGTGCCAGACTTGCCGATTTTTCTCGATCTTCCTGCTTTTCAGTTGGAAACCGTGGGCATGATGGGGAAGTTTTACATTTATCAAGCAGAGGAGAAGCGGCGTTAGGGTTAAAGCTCGATCGCAAAGTACTCATTTTCAAACGCTTTTTTATTGCGTTTCTATGTTTGTATTTAGTCTATTTCGGACTTGTGGAATCGCAAATAACAGCGCAACTGTATACGCCAGCATTCCGTTACAGCTTCGGAACTCGCGTATGCCAATCGGTCAATCGCTCATATGCTGATGCCACTTGAAACACCTGATCTTCTCTCAAGACATTGCCGATAATTTGCAGCCCGATCGGTAAACCCTGCGAATCAAATCCACAAGGCACACTCATCCCCGGCAATCCCGCCAAATTTACCGGAATCGTCATCAAATCAATCAAATACATACTCAGCGGATCTTGTGACTTATCGCCTAATTTAAACGCGGTGGTCGGTGCAGTGGGCGAAACTAACACATCAACTTGCTCAAACGCCGCCTCAAAGTCTTGTTTAATCAGCGTTCTTACTTTTTGAGCCTTCAAATAATACGCATCGTAATATCCGGCTGACAGCGCATAGGTTCCAATCATGATCCGGCGTTTCACTTCCGCGCCAAATCCTTCCGATCGCGTTCTCGTGTACATTTCCATCAAATTCTCAGCATCTTCGACCCGCGCCCCATATTTCACCCCGTCATACCGCGCCAAATTTGCGGAAGCTTCCGACGGTGCAATGATGTAGTACGCGGCAATTCCATACCGGAATCGAGGACAAGAAATTTCTTTGACTTCGGCTCCTAAAGCCTTGAGTTGCTCGATCGCGCGATTCACCGCTTTTTCAACTTCTGGATCAAGCCCTTCCCCAAACGTTTCTTTGATCACCCCGACGCGCTTTCCTTTCAAATCCGAGGCGAGAAACTGCGTGTAATCCGGGACATCAACTTTCAGACTTGTCGAATCTCTGGGATCGTATCCCGCGATCGCATTTAACAAAATCGCGGCATCCTCTACCGATCGAGCAAACGGGCCAATCTGATCAAGCGACGACGCAAACGCCACCAATCCATAACGCGACACCAATCCATAAGTTGGTTTCATCCCCACAATGCCGCAAAACGAAGCAGGCTGACGAATCGATCCACCCGTATCAGAACCAAGCGCGATCGGACATTCTCCCCCCGCAACCGCCGCCGCCGATCCCCCAGATGACCCACCCGGAACCCGCGACGTATCCCAAGGATTCGCCGTTTTCGCATATGCAGAAGTCTCAGTCGATCCGCCCATCGCGAATTCATCGAGATTCGTTTTGCCGACCATCACCGCACCCGCATCGATCAACTTCTGCGTCACAGTTGATTCGTAAGGCGGCACAAAGTTTTGCAGAATCTTAGACGCGCAAGTCGTGGGAACGCCTTGGGTACAGAGATTATCTTTAATTGCTATCGGAATTCCCGCAAGTAATCCAATCTCATCACCCGTCGCAATCTTCGCATCGATTTGTTTGGCGTGTTCCAAAGCGCGATCGCTCGTCACCTGCAAAAAACTATGCAGCATCGGTTCAAGCGTCTGAATCTGATTCAGCGACTCCTGCACAATTTCCACTGCCGAGCGTTCTTTACCGATGAGTTGTTGATGCAACTCGCGAATGGATGCCATACGAAACTCCCTATTTTCTGCTCAAATCCCAAATGTACAGTATAGGGGCTTGCGGCAAAGATAGAAGCGCGACTGGATAAAGGCGTTAGAAAGCAGGGAACTTCTGGGAATTTTGAAAGTAGTCGATTTGCTCTGTTCTGAATAATTTCTGTATCAGTTTTCAAGCCCTGAGTTACATTATTTACAGCGTTTTCTCAGGTTACATCGGTCTCAAATTCCTGAAAGCAATGTCATTTTTCAGTTTTGTTTCGTCCAAGCTTTTGTGGCGTGAATGTGATTACTTTAACTCTCTTACATCCAGTTCAGCTAACGCCCGTTCAGCACTGGACATTTGATGAAGCTTCGATCGTGCGGGTGGGACGATCGACCGATAATCAGGTCGTGCTTTACAGTGCCGTGGTGTCTCGCTACCATGCCGAAATTCGGCGGGTAAATTCGTCTTGGGAATTGGTCAGTTTGGGTGCAAATGGGACGTATTTCGAGGGAAAACGCATCTCACAATTGCCCGTGCGCGACGGCATGATTTTTCGACTGGCGCGATCCGGCCCAAATCTGCAAATTCATTTCAGTCGCCCTGATACGGTCAGCGTTAAGCGATCGACTGAATCTGCCCGAATTCCAATTCCTGCCTTAAATCTCCCATTTAACGATGCCGAAGAAGATGACAAAACTCAGCCTTTGTTAAAAATGCAAACGGCTGTGGTTCCAGATTCAAAAACGACGATGGACACAGATTCGTCATCCGGTGAGCCGAGTGAAGAATGGATACTCAGACAAGACGGTTCGACGATCGGGAAATATCAGTCGATCGAGCTTCTCAGCCAAGGGAAAGTTGGGATTACTTACCTGGGTGAGCGATCTAGTGAAACGGTACTGCTAAAAACGCTAAATCCGGGCTGGATCAATCATCCGCAAGCGCTCTCTCTGTTCGAGCGACAGGCGAAAATGTTGCGGCAGTTAAATCATCCTGGACTTCCTCGGTGGCGCGATTTCTTTCGCATCGACGGGCAACCGTTTCTAGTCACAGAGAGGATCGCGGGCAAGACTTTGTTTCAGCACATTCTCGATCGCGGAAAAGTCGATCTCAAACAAGCGATCGCCTGGATGATCGAGGTGTGCGAAATCCTAGAATACTTGCATCAGCAGTCGCCGCCCGTTTTGCATCAAGATATCCGTCCCCAAAATCTGATTTATCGCGCTCATTCTACTTCTTCTTATCAGTTGGCATTAGTCGATTTTGGTAGCGTGCGAGGGTTGGATCTCGACGAGCTTTCCGCCGCTTATCTCGCTCTAGAACAAAGGAATGGACAGGCGACTTATTTATCTGATTTATATGTGATCGGGACAACGTTAGCGTTTTTGATTTCCGGTCAGCAACCCCATCTGTTTTATCGTCAATGGCAGCAGGACTATCGCTTCAGTCCCGATTTGATTCCGGGGTTGCTGCCAGAGTTGATCGAAGTTTTATACCAATTAACCGAGCCGAATCCGAGCGATCGCTATCAGTCTGCGCGGGAAGTGGGAGCGGCGTTACGATCGCTGATTTAGTGCGATGATGGAATCCGTTTGATTTCCCATCGCCTTATGAAGATTGCAACCTGGAATGTAAATTCGATTCGGACGCGCCTTGCTCATGTAACGGAGTGGCTTTCTGACAATCCGATCGACCTTTTATGCGTACAGGAAACAAAGGTAGTCGATGAATTGTTTCCGCATGAGGCAATTTCTGAGATTGGCTATCACGCTTATGCGTTTGGGCAGAAGAGTTATAACGGCGTTGCTCTGATTAGTCGATCGCCGCTCGAAACGCTTGATCTAGGATTTGGTGCGATCCTACCTGCGGAAACTGTAGGCGATTTGGATGATCAAAAACGGGTGATCAGCACTGTTCTTGATGGCGTTCGGATTGTGGATCTCTATGTTCCAAATGGTTCAGCCGTAGGAAGTGAGAAATATGAATATAAGCTGCGCTGGTTGAAACTTCTCCGCGAATATCTTCAAGCGTTACTCCAGCAATCCCCCTCTCTTCTCGTTTGCGGTGACTTTAATATTGCACTTGAAGATATCGATATTCACAATCCGAAAGGACGTGCGAAACAAGTGATGGCAACGGATGTAGAGCGTGAAGCTTTGCGTCATGTATTGGAACTCGGCTTGTCAGATGCGTTTCGTAAATTCACGGCAGAAGGCGGACACTTTAGCTGGTGGGATTATCGATCAATGGGATTTCGTCGCAATGCAGGATGGCGAATTGATCACCACTATCTCAGTCCCGATTTGTATGAACGGGCGCTTTCTTGTGTCATCGATCGCGCTCCCCGCGAACTCGAACAACCAAGCGATCATACGCCTGTGATCGTAGAACTCTCCTAAGCCCAAGTTCCCAACATTGCAGGAACATCGATTTCTTTAATGCAAGTGGCTCTTGAGACTGAGAGAACACAATCGATAATTTTCAGCAGATCGCTCAATGGAATAGCTCCACCACCGAGTAGATTATCCGATGTCAAATCTGCTAAAACTTCGGGTGTTCCAACGTTCCCAGGATTAATCACGGTTACGCTGATTTGCTGCGATCGTAGTTCCTCCCGCAGCGAATGCACAACGCCCCGCAACCCGAACTTAGACGCACTATTCGCAACTTCTCGCCCCCGAACATTCTCCCGACCCGAAAGCGCACCCATAAAAACGATTTTCGGATTCTCAGATTTTCGCAATGCAGGCAACAAAGCTTTCACTAATCGAATCGGCGCGACCAAATTGACTGCAATCACGTTTGCAATGTCTGAATCTGAGCAATTCTCAAAGCTGTACTGATCCGTAAACGCATGAGTCTCCCAGGTTCCGCCCATGTACAGGAGTGCATCTAGAGGAGCGTTATCGAGCGCTTGCGCCACCGTTTCCACACCTGCCAAATTCGATAAATCGGCTTGAATCCATTCGCCGATCGGTGCTTCAGTCCGAGAAACCGAAATCAATCGCTCCGTCTGAGATGCCAAATGTTCCGCTACAGCAAGCCCAATTCCACGACTCGCCCCCGCAACAAGAACCGTTTTGAACGCCATAAATGTTCTCCTATTGAGTTGAAACTCTGCTGGGAACAAAGAGCAATATCAAGGCGACACATTCCAGTAGTAAGGCAGCGATCGCCGTTGAAGTTAGTTTTAGCAACCAACCGTCTGCCGTACCAAACAGTCCTGCTACACCGCTCAAGTAAGCAGAAATAATATCAGTAAAATCGATCGCGATACAGCCGATTAAAAGCAGTTTTAGTGATGTCTTGTCGGCGAATACAACCAACATAGAAATCACAATATCTCTAATCGCCCAAGCTCGAATGGCATAGGGCATTTGGAGATTGGCAGATAGCGAAATGCCAATCTCCTCCATAAACCAAGGTGGATTGAGATAACCGAAAGCACTCAGACTAAATCGGATCATGCACATCAGCCCGATCAACAGAGCAACGTACCAGACTTGATCTCTCATTCTCCCTCCATTGGAACGCTTAAATTAAGACTGAACTTCGTCACACCGGGAAAGTCGATGTTGTACTGCTTGCTGAAATAGTCAGCGTGAAAGGTGAGATAGGGCTTAAAGCCGATCGATTCATAAGTCCGCCGCGCCACTTCATTCCCCTTGATCACCATGATTCCAGCGTGAGAATGCTGCTTTGCTCTTCCTTCTTCGAGCAGTGCTTTGAGCAACATCTTTCCGAGTCCCCGTCCGCGTGCTTCTGGCACAACTGCAACATATTCAATGATCCAAGTTGCTTGAGGAGTCAGGAAAAAAGGTCGGACATCGCCACCCCATGATTCTTCATAGCGATCGCGAAACTCACCCGCCGTTTCCTTTGACCAGTTTAAATCTTGCGCGATCTCATCCAATCCAGACAAACGCAGCGGACAGTAATCCTCTGAATTTGGTGTGTAGCCTGCCGCCGCTGCAACTGTTTTTTTCTGTTCTTCCAGAATCAAAAAATCACTGACATTTCCCCAATTAGAAGCATTCGCACTCAGCATTGCTTCGATAAATCGTAATGCACTGGTTCCTGTACCCTGCAAAACGTCATCCCAAAAGCAGTGATTCAAGGGAGGCAAAGAGGCTTCATACTGGATTCTGGCAAGGAAAGGGATATCTGCAATCGTGCCTTTGCGAGTTCTCAATGTCGCTTCCATCACGCATCCTCATAAAAGATACAATCTGTATGTATCTAAAATACAAAAACTGCTTTTCTTTTGTCAAGATACATACTGTATGAATGTTAAATTGCTATGTCTGCCAAACTAACCAAGGCTGAACAAACTTTGCGGACTCGTCGGGCAATTCTCGATCGAGCGCGTCATCTATTTGCAACGAAAGGCTATGCAGCCACTGGAACCGAGGAAATCATCAGCGAATTAGGCATTACTCGCGGCGCGTTATATCACCAATTCGGGGATAAATTGGGAGTCTTTAAAGCTGTGATTGCGGAAGCTTACAACGAAATGGCAAAGTACATCAATGTGAAAGTACAGCCGATCGAAGATCCTTGGGAACAGTTAGTTTTCGGCTGTCAGGCATTTTTGGAAATTGCACAGCGCGAAGATTTGCGGCGATTAGTATTCATTGAAGCGCCAGCCGTTTTAGCCGCAGATACGTTAGTGCAGTTTGATCAGACTGGATTTGGATTGCTGTATGAATCGATCCAAACCGTTGCTGAACAAGGGAAATTAAACACGATCGATACGGAAGGCTTTGCTCATTTAGTCAATGGTTCGCTAAACGAACTAGCCACATGGGTAGCACAATCGAGTGATCCTGAACGATTAAAAACGGCTCAAAAGCTAGTCGAAATCTTATTAACTCGGCATCAGAGCGATTGATTTTCAAATTTGCGAATTGTGGCTTCGGATAGTCCAGTGAGTTGTGCGGCTTGCTCGATCGGCATTCCCGACTGCAATAAATTCAGCGCAACTTGTCTTAATTGAGATTCCGCCTGTTCCCGCGCTCGTTGCTCCTGCACTCGTAATTGTTGCTCCTGCAAGATGCGTTCTTCATTGTTCGGAATCCAATTACCATCAGCATCGTACCAACGTATCCACGATCGGGTAATGCCATCGAATTCGCCGTACCACACCCCTAAACCGATGCCTAACAACGGTAGCCAGACTCTGGGATTTTCGCGATCGACTCGCTGTTCCTGATAGCGTCCCTGGTTCAGTTGGAAAAACCGCAAGCGATTACTGTACCGACTAAACACAAAGTAGTACGGTACTTGCAGAATTTCTCCATAAACCTGCATTTTATGGGGCGGTTTGATTCCCGTTTCGTCGTCTTCGATCGTATACGGCGGCAAATCGTGCGGGATGTCTTCCTCGATGAGTTCATCGGTGAACGCGCCTAAGTCTTCAAATTCCCGTCTCGGTGAGAGCAACTCGACAACGACGCTGGGCGATTTGCCTTCATCCCAAACCACATAGCTGTTTCTGAGATCTTCTTGGTGGTAGAGTCTCGGCACATCAACGACGAGAAACCAATCGGGACGTTTGTGCCAGCGGGGATGGTCGGGCGCGTAGTAGAGATTCGTATCCGTGCCCGTGAAGATGCGATCGCTGCCATAATCTACGAGCCGAAGCGTCTGGCTTAATAAGTGTGGTTGAATGTCATGGAATTCGTCAGGCAAACCGGACTCCTCTGGATCTTCACTCGGCAGATCATACATGGTCGGGAGCTTCTGATTTGTGGCGGGAAATCTCAAGTTCGGCTGCATGATGAAACCTGTAGAAAGGTTGGCTCTATTCTAAAGTGCAAGTCCGATCGCAATTGCCACGATCGCACCAATCAGCGTATTCACAATATTCACCACATCATGCGTGAGAAATGGAACTTTATCTTCGATCGTGGCTCCGATCAAACTCTCGATCGTCGTTGCGACAAATGCCGCGATCGCACAAATCACAATCCCGATCGGACTAATTAATCCAAGCAACCAGCCGACGATTGCGATCGCGATTGATCCGACAATTCCCGCGATCGTGCCTTCTAAACTCACGGCTCCTTCTGTCCCACGCGGCACAGGCTTCAAAGTCGTAATCAAAAAAGTTCGCTGCCCGTAAGCTTTGCCGATTTCCGTTCCACAAGTGTCGGATAACTTTGTACAAAAACTTGCCACGAATCCTAATTGCAGCAATGGGATAAGCTCGATCGCGATCTGCTGATTCACCAGGATGAACACTAAAGCCGCGCAAATCGCACCGACCAGTGCCGATCCCCAAACATTTCCGGCTCCTCTGGCTCCCGATCTCGCTTCTGCAATTCCCAATTCTTCTTTCTGTGCTTTGCCGATAAAAGTCACACCAGACCCAACCAGAAAGTAGAACATTACTAAAAGATAGCCCTGCCAACCAAGACAGCCCCAGACAATCACGCCTAAAATCCAAGCGTTTGCCAGTCCACCCGGAGTCAGAAGTTTTTTCGGCACGATCGCAGCAATTCCCAATAGAACGGTGTTGACTACGATCGCGATCAGCCAGACTGAAGAAGTTAGAGGCATGATTCACAGAAAAAATTCGCCATAATTGATTGTGACATCTTCTATGGCGCGATCATGTCTTCAGTTCTGTTTCATTTGGCGTTTCCAGTTCGCGATATTCCGACGACGAAAACCTATTACGTAGACGGTTTAGGTTGTGGTTTGGGGCGAGAAAACTATCAATCTGCAATCTTAAATTTGTATGGTCATCAACTCGTCGCGCACGTTACACCCGATGCGATCGCACCGCAAAAAGGCATCTATCCACGTCACTTTGGGCTGGTGTTCACCGACGAAGCCGACTGGAAAGCACTGCTCGATCGAGCAGAACAAAAACAACTCTCGTTCTACCAACAACCGAAACAACGCTTTCTCGGTACTACCTTAGAACACCAGACTTTCTTCCTTGTCGATCCATTCGGCAACCTGATGGAGTACAAATACTACGCCCATCAAGAAGCGATTTTTGGAGAGCAAAACGCTACTCAAATTGGCGATCGCGAGAACTAACTGCTTCTTGCACCAACGTCTTCCGCCGCTTCAACCCCATCCACCCAGGCAGAATTACCAAAGCAGCAAACATCGAGGGCTCCGGCACAGTCACAGCCGCAGTTGATAGCGTTATCCCCCGCACTCTCAACTGAGTGCCTTCCGCAAACTGCCGCGCATAAAACCCGCTCACGACTGCTGTTTCTGGAGTATCTGCGATTGTGAATTGAATAAAGGGACTACTGCGAACGACAAACGGATTGCCAGCCGTAAAATTCGCCTCAAAAAAATCGATCGCATTCTCTTGATCATCCAAAATTTGGAATCCAGCAAATGAGGTTGCAGAGGGACGTTCGCCCGGAGTGGGATTCGTCGATTGTGAGATCGCGCTCAAGCTTGCTGCGAAGTCGAATCGGAAAAACCCATCTTCTGTATCAAAATCAAGATTCGAGCTTGAACCTCCGAACGCAAAACCGGAGAGCTTGCGTCCGGAGCCTTTCACTCTTGCGTTTGACGATTGCGTGACGCGAGTTGCCAGGGGCGGTATTACTGCGATCGCTAAGGCATCCGAAGTTGCCTCAACCGTGCCATCGGTTGCGTTCGTGGTTGTTGCTGTGAATGTAGTTGCTGCTGGAAAGTTTGGATTGACTGCGCCTGAACGATTGAAATTCTCAAGCGTTAAGCTTCCAGTAGAAAAGGCGAGACTGGCAGCGCGACTGGGGAAAATTGCGATCGTAGAACTCAGTACGATCGGTGCTGCAAACAGCAAACCCTGGATCATTGGTCTTTTCGATACTTTCATTGAATAGCGCTCCTAAAACAAGAGATCGAGTGCGGCGGGGTAGGAGGCGATACCAAAGTGTAATTACAGGGGATGTAATTACGGGCGAACAAACAGATATTCGTGATTCTACTGAGAGAAATTAGGAGTGTCAGTAGGAGTAATTTTTCTCTACAAAACTCTTACAAAACGATGAACAGACCGTGAATTCGATCGAATTTTTTCATGACGATCGGATCGAGTCTAAATCCCGATCCGATTGTCATCTTGGGCGGTGAATTTAATCCGCTTGGCGACTGCTAACCTCTTGGGGCGAAGTCTTCATTTGGGCACGACGCTTAAGCCAGGTCAAAACAGGCAGAATTACAACCGCAAACATCGGGGGTGCTGGAACTGTGGCAACCGCTTCAGTGTTGGTGAACCCTCGCACTGTTAACCCAGTACCATCATCAAATTTCCGACGGTAGGTTCCCTCAACTTGGGCAAATCCATCCTGCTGGTCTAACAGTGAAACATTGATGTAGTTTGTATCGCTGAGTCTCAATTGAAAGTCCGTTGGCGACCATAAATCGGCTTTCAAATAATCCACAAACGTGAACGGATCGTCATTCTTGTAGACTTTGAAGGCGACAAAGCTATGCGCTTGTGCAATTTCACCCGGATCAGCAACGGTCAGCAGCGCGAGCGTTGCCTTGAAATTGAACTGAAAACAGCCGCATCCCGGATCAAACCCGATTCCAGTTTGTGAATTGCCCTTACCAGTTGCAAAATAGTCGGTTCCAGAACCTGTTGCCAGGGCAGCCGAGAATTGTTCGACTTTCTCAGGTTTGACGCTCGCATCCGCCACCGCATCCGCCATCGCAGTTGCACCCGGTGCAGGCGCGATCGCAGTGGTGAAGGTGTTCGTGATGGCTTCAAAAGAATCTGAGTTTGCTGCCCAACTAAAATCTTGAAGGATCAGTTCTCCACTGGCTCCGGCAATACTTGCCGCATAGCTGGGTGCGATCGCTATCGTCGAAGCGAATGCGATCGGGGCGGTGAGAATTAAACTTTTAATCAGCGTTTTTGGAATTAATTGCATTCAGTCAAGCTCCTCAGCAGGTGACAGTATGACAAGCAATCTGATGCAGCGAGAGCAGGAGAACGATCTGAAGTCGTAACCCAACAAACAAATAACGCTACTCGCAGTTCTACGGAGAGAACGAGTAGCGTCTGGCACTTATGTTATTTCTACACTGAAACTTCACACGATCGAGCAAGTGTGTAAAATGTTCTTATAGAAAATCACTCTAATTCACGCCGACCTTCAAGCGCCCTTGCCAAAGTCACCTCATCGGCATATTCCAGATCACCGCCCATCGGCAACCCAAACGCGATCCGAGTCACACGAGTAAAGGGCTTGAGCAAACTTCCGACATACAGCGTCGTGGTTTCACCTTCGACGCTCGGACTGATGGCTAGAATCACTTCCTCAACTTGCTGCTGGCTCACCCGTCGAATCAGTTGCTTGATGTTGAGTTGCTCTGGCCCGATTCCATCGATCGGGGAAAACAACCCGCCGAGTACGTGATACTTTCCGCGATATTCCCGCGTTTTCTCTAGCGCAATCACGTCACGCGAATCTGCCACGACGCAAATTGTTTTCGTGTCGCGCTGAGGCGATCGACAAATATCGCAAACAGGTTCTGCCGCCAAATAACCGCACACGGAGCAGTACCCAACCTGTAGCTTTGCTTCCATCAACGCCATCGCCAAAGCTTTGACTTCTTCTTCGGGGCGCTTGATCAGATGCAGGGCTAAACGTTGAGCCGATTTGGGGCCAACACCAGGGAGGTGCTGCAATTGCTCGATCAATCGAGCGAGGGGGCGTGTGTAAACCGTGGTCTTTCCTCCGATTCGCTTGTTCGATCGTAGCGTAAACCGCTTCTATCCGGGGGGCCAACTCATCGATCGACCGCCCATTAGATGCAGGTGCATATGATACACGGTTTGACCGCCATCTTCTCCAGTATTGATCACCACGCGGTAGCCGTTTGTGAGTCCTTCTTGTTCTGCGACTCGTTTGACCGTGAGTAACAGATGTCCCAGGAGGGCGTGATCTTTGGATTCGGCATCCGCGAGTTTTGCGATCGGTTGTTTGGGAATCACCAAAATATGAACGGGTGCTTGAGGATTCACATCGCGAAATGCCAGCGCCAGATTATCTTCGTAAACGATGTCAGCGGGAATCTCTTTGCGGATAATCTTGCCAAAAATCGTGTCGTTCGAGTCGCTCATGTTGCTTTATCGAATGCGTTTGCTGCTCATTGTATCAGTCGATTCGATCGTAAAAACTCAAAGCGCTTCCTGATTCTGGGTACGCTACCGATTAGAATCAATCGGAACACAAAGTATGTTAGCGCGAGTTTGGAGTGCCTCCTTAGTTGGGATCGATGCCGTGAAAGTGGGTGTCGAGGTCGATGTTGCAGGAGGATTGCCAGGAATCGTTGTGGTGGGCTTACCCGGAACGGAAGTCGAAGAACCGGGCAAACGGGTTGCATCGGAAGTAAGATTATCCGTTGAATCTTTACCACTCAAAGGGTACTGTCAACTTAACCGTTCAAAGGCTTGCTTATTGAGAAATTGCCTAATTTTCAAAGGCTGAACAGCTCATTTCTTCGTGGCTCATTCTCAATAATTAGAGCGAAATCTAGTTAAGTTGACAGTACCTTCCAGCCGATGCACCTGTCAGAACGATCGTTTGATTCAGAAAGGACATGGCTGTTCCTACAAAATTCTCTCAGTTATATGAAACCCAAGTACCATGAAAGCCATAGGGAATACGTTGGGGCATCTGGATACGAACGATCGCTTCATCAGACATTGCTTGAGTGCTGATAATCACGAACTCAGAGGTATCCTGAATTTCGTCATGTACAAACGTCATTAGCCAACCATCATCTTCGATCGTTGCACCAGGTCTTGGTACAAACACGCCCTCTCCACCGTACCGTCCTTTGCCAAACGAGTGTTTTTGAGTGCTCTGTTGTTCTAAATCAAACTTGAGTAAACCATCAAATTTTGGCATTGAGGTGGGTGCACTGCTTCCTGCATAGCCGTAGCGGATCGGTCGTCCCAAATACTGTTCATTGATGCGGGGAAATTCACAGGATTGATCGTCAATAGTCTGCTCCTGCACTGTTCCCGTCTTCAAATTGAACTGCCAGCGATAAAGTAATGGCACATCACTCTCAATGGCGCGATTATCTCCCTCATGTGAACCAGGAGACGCACCCAAGATACTGGTACTGCCCATGCGACAAGCAATCAAAACAATCTCATCTCCCATTTCATAAGCATTGAGCGTGTGGAAGACATAACAACTCGATGCTTCAAACCAACGAATCGTTTGAGGATCGCCGTGTCGAGGCAAAATTCCAAATCGACTGGGACGATCGCGCTCAAAGGCAAAAGCAGGTTCTCCCCGTTGGAGCCGCTCCATGCGAAATGTCAGGGGCAAGTCCATAAAAATTGTGTAGTGCTCGGTGACGGCAAAGTCGTGCATCATCACGCCGACGGGTAAATCGATCGGGACAGTTCGCAGCAGTTTTCCCTCGGCAGACACAACGCTGTGTTTCACGTAGGGCGGTTGTGCCAGTGAATAGCCAAAGAACATCATTTCCCCGGTCACTGGATCAACCTTGGGATGAGCAGTCACTGGGGAAGTCAGCTTGTGATCAAACGTGTAAGCCCCGATCGTGTCTAAACTCGGTACTGCAATAGCATGAGGTGCGCCGCCCTCCCAGAGTGCAAGCAGGCGCTCTCGATGCCGCACCAGAGCCGTATTGGCAACATTCTTGAAGCCTGCTTGTGAGGGTTCTAGCAACCCACCAAACAAGGCCCGTCCGGCTTTCCGCTCTTGCTCAAACCCTTGAGTCCGAATGTAGCGATTGCGATAACTTGCCTTGCCGTTTTGAATCTGAACGCCATGCAGCATTCCATCCCCATCAAACCAGTGATAACGGCCTAAGGGAGGAAACTGGGGATTAGGTCCATTGCGGACAAACATTCCATTCAGCTCCGGGGGTAGCTCACCCAGGACAGGCAATTCATCAACAGTTAATTCAGTTTGAACGGGAGCAAAGTTGTCTGCAAGGTAAGGGTTGAGAGTTGCGGTCATGGGTTTGAAAAATAGCTTGCTTCTTCCTTGTAGCAGAAATGCTCGTTATGGGGATTACGTTATGGGCATTAAATGTTCTGCAAACATCCCTTCTATTAATCTTCATCAGC
The DNA here is from genome assembly GCA_019359175.1 of Phormidium tanganyikae FI6-MK23. Lineage (GTDB taxonomy): Bacteria > Cyanobacteriota > Cyanobacteriia > Leptolyngbyales > Leptolyngbyaceae > Leptolyngbya > Leptolyngbya tanganyikae. The sequence goes on along the minus strand of JAHHHU010000024.1, from coordinate 11,988 downwards.
TAAGAAGGTGCGATGGCCAACACTCTCGAAAAATGAGCACCAAACTAGAGTTAGATGGTACTGTCAACTTAACTAGATTTCGCTCTAATTATTGAGAATGAGCCACGAAGAAATGGGCTGTTCAGCCTTTGAAAATTAGGCAATTTCTCAATAAGCAAGCCTTTGAACGGTTAAGTTGACAGTACCCGTTAAACTATTGCTATTGCAGCCCGCTTGTCTAAATTTAACTTTACAAAAGTTTTATTAGCGTTTTGATGACAAGGTTTGATCGGCGGACACAGATTTCTCTTTAACATTAACATTGCGCTCCGACGCTAACATTGTTTTAACTTGTTTCAGTAAGTCGTCTTGTTCTTGTCGTAAAGCTTCTAATCGATCAAGCACTTCCATCAATCGTTGAGAAGAATCAGGCTTAACGAATCGACGCGGCAAAAGCAGCCGTTTGAATCCAGTAAACGGTAATTTTAGAATCGGTGAAATCAACTGAACAGTTGCATCCACCAGCGCCGTTAACAAACTAAATGCAAGCCAAAGGACAAGAATCGCAAGGCCCATGCTCCAAAGCGGATGCAACAGAATCCACGCAAAAATGGGATGTATATCGATCCAGGCTTGCACAGAATTTTGAACATTCGCGGTAATCGCATCGCTTAAGCTTCCGGCTTTGTGAAGAGGAAGAGTAGCCGTTTCTTTCATTTTTTCTCCTACACCTGAAAGGGTTCCTTCAATTTGCTGCATCCTTTCAGAAATTCCAGTTGGAGTAAGCGGATTCATCGTGTTCTCCCCCAATACGACCTATTCTTAGCGTGCTCTAAATCGAAAAAAATTGCACCCCGATCAAAACCATTGAGCAAAATGGAGCACAGAACAAATGCTGGGACCTGTGGCTGGCTTTCCAAAGATTTCCGTCAGAAGAGCCATTCAATCACGTTGATCCAGAGGTCTAGAACACGACTCAATTCTCTAAAGTATTCAGCGCGATCACGCCTTAACCGCTCATCAATCCCGCCGCTCTGCCAGAAATCCCCAAGTTACTAACCCAAGTATCAACCAGTCGTCATAGGCGCGCTCGCGGGTTCGACGATCGCGGGTTCAGAATTCATTAAAAAATCGATTTCTTCCATTGCTGGGAATAAGAAACAGGTTCAGCGTTCCCAGATTGGATTTGTCGATCGTACTTGAACTGGCTGCCGTCTTGAAGATTAAGTCGGTTTTCTGTTTGCCGCGGTAGATGTGCTCTAATGATCTGAACTTTCTCAGTACCGCATGCTCGGAAGGAATACAAGGTCGAGCACCTCGCCTAAACCAAGTCCCAATCCAGCGATAACTGCAAGATAAATCCATATCTGCCGCTGCTCAAAACCCGCAGAACGCATCTGCAGATCCGCCAGAACCGTTGTCACAAGGGGTAGAAAGACCAAACCCAAGAACTCAAACCTGCTGACAAACAGAAATGCACAAACACTAATCAAAACGCTAACGAATAAAACGATAAATAAAGTGCGAGAAATCACCCCCGACAACTGCTCAAGCAAAGCCCTTCCCTTTCCAGAAATAATCACGATTGCGAGGATTGCGGCGACTCCAATGAGCCAGACAACATGATGAGCGGCAAGATACCATCCCAGCATGGCGTGAGCACACCAAAACAGTCCTAACGAGAACCAAGGCAACGGATGAGAAGATTCGCTATTCATCGGATAAAAGCAATCGCTCAGCGAAATGAGTGAGAAAGATCCTCTATGCTTCAGAGTACCGTAATCAAGCTAGGACGGCGTAAAGCCCAAGGTGATCGTAATTGTTTTAGCTCCCCAGCATTTAACACAAACACCCTCAACAAACCGAAGCCTAATGTTCTGAGTCCTACAGAATTGTTCCAACACAGGTTGTGAAGAATTGAGCTTGCCATTGCGCCTTCAACCGATCGTCAATCCCGCCGCTCTCCCATAAGCCCCCAAGTCACTAACCCAAACGTGAACGCCAGAATCAGCTATGTTTCGATCATCATAGGCGCGATCGCGGGTTCAGAGTTCATTACATAGATCGACTAAAGATTCTTCCATTGCTTAAACCTTGAGAGGATGGCTTTAGTGTTCTGACCACTTTTCAACTGCTGAGACATCCTGTAAGCTGTAAAACTTGCTCGCTAAAGCGTGCGCTAACTCAACGAATGCTTAGGAGAAAGGACATGAATCATTGGAAACTCATGCTGGGACTGCTCCTGACTACTGTTTTACTTCCGATGCCGATCGTGCAAGCAGAATCAACCCCGACGAATGCAACGACTGCTCCCGTTGCGACAGCGGCAGCCGTTCCGCCTCTAACGCCGTATGACTTAGTGTATGCTGCATACCAAGGCCGTCTCCGGGCGCAGGGCTTGCGCAGCTATGGAGCCTTTGCGGATGGCTGTAACCAAGGGACTCTAACCGCAAACGATGTGGCGCAAGCAGCAATCAAGGCAAATCTACTGCCGCAGAGCATTTTGCAGGATCAGGGTTACATGAATGCTGTGGATGCACAGATGAAAGCGTTCAAGAACAATTCGGGTAGATAAGCATAGAAGCGATCGCGCTATCTGAAACCACTGCATTCGGAGCCGTAGAGAACTTTTTCTTCACCGCTCGGCGCAATCTGAGCGCACCATTTCCCGCCCGCCTGCCACAGTCGAAATTCATCAGACACCCGAGCGATCGTATAGCTCAGGGGAATCGCGCCGATCACGATGATGAGAATCATTTGGGGGATACGATCGCGCCTGATATGCCATTGAGAGCGCCACTGAGATTTATTCATCGCTGCCTTAAAAGGGGGATGGCTCAAGGATTCCCACATCTAAGAGACGATCGCGCCTGCAAGCAGTTTTAAGGGTTATCACTGAGCGATCGCGCTCATCCTCAAACAAAGAATCCCGCCAATTTGACGGGATGAAAGCGTGAATTAAAAATGGAGTAATTTCAGAATTCCCGATCGTGCCTAGGAATCGCCAGCAACAATGCGCGATTGCGCCGAATTGCCAAGTTAGAGCAGGAAGTTTCGCAATTGAAGCGGTTGTCACTAATCGTGCCGCTCTCCCACAAGTCCCCAAACCACAAGCCCAAGCATGAATGCCAAGAGCAACCAGGCTTCGATCTACATGGGCGAAATGGGTGAATCGGAATTCAACATCAAATCAAGAGTGGTTTCTTCCATTGCGGTTCGTGGGGGGACAGGTAGATCGTGCCAAATTCCACGATCGGATTGCAAGTGGAGACACTCGCGATCGTGCCCCGTTTTCTAGCATGGTTAGCCACTTGGTTAGGCACTTCAAAAACTGGCTAACCGCTATACGGGATGGGCGTTTCGGTCTCTCAAAGACCCCCGTTAAGTTAGCCAGTTTAGGCACTTCAAAAACTGACTAACTTGCCTAAAGACTTTATATATCAGGCGTTCTGGCTTTCTAGGGTTAGCCAGTTAGCCAGTTTTGTACATAGGCAAAAATAAGGGTAAAAAATAAGAAGGAAATAAAAGTCCGCAGATAGGGTACAAAAGTCGAAGAACCGGGCAAACGGGTTGCATCGGAAGTAAGATTATCCGTTGAATCTTTACCCCTCAAAGGGTACTGTCAACTTAACTAGATTTCGCTCTAATTATTGAGAATGAGCCACGAAGAAATGAGCTGTTCAGCCTTTGAAAATTAGGCAATTTTTCAATAAGCAAGCCTTTGAACGGTTAAGTTGACAGTACCGAATCGTGGAGCTACAAAGGATCAAAAACTTGCGATTCCGCAGCGTCGCACGCAGGCTTTGCCAAAAGCTCATCGATGCGATGACTTCGACCTTGGCGCTCGACCCAACCGCAGGCCGGATTCGTTTTGGGAGAACTAGGAGGGTCAGTCCCACTGTTACCACCCCAAGGGTTCCGAGCACTCCCCCCATGGAGATCGCGCCCCACTGGTTGTAGACAATACTGGTAATGACTGCACCGCCCAACACGCCCACAATCCCAAAAATGTTTTTCCACATACTGAGTCGAACACGCTCAGCTGCCGTCGCTGCCATTTCCGGTAAGCTGCCATCATAGGGGACGCCGACGAGACTAACTCCTGTGTAAAAGACGATCGTCATCGTCAGGAAATAGAGGGCATTCAGCAAGCTAGGATAAGCAGTCAAAGGCGTCCAGAGCAGTAACACAGTGCCCCGAGGGTCATGAGGCTGCCGAGTACCAAGAAGGGCTTTCGTCGTCCCCACTGGCTCTGGGTGTTATCACTCCAGTGTCCGATGAAGGGATCAATGATGGCATTCCAAACGCGACCGATCGCCAGTAAGAAACCCACGACCGTAACCGAGAGATATTGCACAGCGCTTGTATTAGGTGGAGGCGCATAGTAGTAAAGCAGCCAGGTCGAAACAGCAGTATTGATTAAATTGATGCCGATCGAAGTGCAACTATAGAGCAAAGTTTGCCGCAGAGTGAGGGTAGGAGGCATGGGGGTCAGCTAGTTTAACTCAACTAAAAGTAGCCAAAAACTGAGAATTTACGTTAGATAAATAGGCGGTTGCCCTCCTTTTCCCCAAGAATACGCATGAGCCAACTTCATCTGATGCTCGACATTACAGACAGTAAACTCAGAGATTAACGAGTCTGCTCTCAATCGCTTTTCTACTGCTGGAACAGGGTCTAAGCGACCAGGTTCGATCGTCAACACAAAGGACAACATCACTCAACAATGCTAAGGAGAACGGGCATGAATAACTGGAAACTGAATCGCTCACAATACCGCTATCCTATCGGCGATCACAATACAATCACGCCCATGATTCAAATCAGAATTCCAACCGCTCCGTCTCGCCGAGGGTCGCCCGCCCCGGCAAATGCTCCACTCTGACTCCGAGTCACGGCATGAACCCCACCAAAAAACATATTTTGCTGCTGCCACAGCTCTAGCACTTGATCAAACGGAAAAAGGCTACGGTCAATCATCAGCGACTCAGCGGTGGGTTCTAGGTTCAATACTCCATCTTCCCAGTGGATTCGCGGACTGCTCACTGCCTGCTCCACCGACATCTTGAAATCTAGCAGATTGGAGATCACCTGCAAGATTGCCGTGCGAATTCGATTAGAGCCACCAGAACCGAGGACAATCTCTGGCTTCTGCTGCCGCAGGATCATCGTTGGAGCCATCATTGAGGAGATGCGGACGTTCTCCTGCCAATTGTGAAAGCCATGCGGATGCAAATCCGCTTCTCCCAGCATGTTGTTGGTCATGATCCCCGTCCCCGGAATCACATAACCGGAACCTTCACCGTTAGAAGTCGTGACACTGGCAGCGTTGCCTTCACTGTCAATGGCACTCAGATGGGTTGTGCTGCCCCATTTATTGATTGGATGGGTATTTAACTGTTGGGCATAGGTTGCCAAATGGTCAGCCGCCAAAAATTGCTTTGCGACATCAGCCTGATAGAGATTGGCATCAAAACCATCGGCTCTAGCTCGGTTTGTAAGCTGTATCACGCGAGCTAACAGGCGTACTTGTTCAGTCGAGCCAAATTTCAGCATTGACAAATCTATGTCTTCCAGCAAGGCTAGCGCAAACGCAATCAGTGCTCCCCCGGAACTGGGTGGTGGATTCGTGAGAAACGTTCTGCCACGATAGCGGGTTGTCAGCGGCTGCCGCTCAATCACCTGATAATGGTACAAATCAGCTAGCGTTAAATAACCCCCCTGCGCTTGACAGTCTTTCACAAGCTGATGGGCAATCTCGCCCCTGTAGAAGCCGTTAGCACCCTCTGCCGCTAGGTAGGACAGCGTTTCCGCCAAATCGGGCATCGTCATCAGCGCTCCGGGCTGCGGTAACGCTTCTTGCACGGTAAAGACCTGCCGTGAGCCAGGATTATTGAGCAAAATCGGTGCCAAAATTTGATAACAGTAGCTCTGAAAGGTAGTAACTTCAACTCCAGTTTTGGCATAGTGGATGGCGGGTTCAGCGACCCAAGCTAATGGCAGCCGCCCCAGCCGTTGATGCACATGCAGCAGTCCGCCGATCGTGCCGGGTACGGCGATGGAACCCAGCCCAATGTGAAACTCTTGCAAAACGTTGCCAAATTTGACCTGCGTTGGGTAAAAATCTACTGTATCTCGCGGGCGCTTCTGGCATGGTGTTTGAGTGAAAAAGTCAAATAGAACGTTTTCTCCAGCCTGCGTATGCGCGAGCAGAAAGCCACCGCCTGCGGGAGAAGTCAAAGTGGGTTCAGTGACAAAAGATGCCATGACTGCTGCCACAACCGCATCAAAGACATTGCCCCCCAGCCGAAACATCTCTAAGCCTGCTTCGACCGTTGTGGCATGTCCTGCGGCAATCGCACCTTGAATTTTTGGGGGCATAGGGACTTTTTTAACTTTTTTAACTTTTGAGTTAGTTTACATAAGAAATGCTTTTACAAGATGGCTCTACTTCGCCTCATAACGAAACTTGTTCTCCTCCTGTCGCTGAAGTTTCTTCGGTGTATCTCAAGCACAATTTATCAACGAATTTATCAACGAAATGTCTGGAGTAAGAAATGGTCGCGATTGCCGCCTCGATTGTCTAGTGATTGTTTAGGCAAATCCACGATCGCCAGAATAAACAGGAATACTTTGTTCAAAACTAAAAAAGTTACCTGGATCGTATTGCTGTTTCACCTGCTTTAATCGTTGCCAATAGACCTGTTGGGATTTAACAGAAAAAATCGCTAAAAGCCCTGTCAGGATTAAGTTTCAGCTGTTTTAGTCAAAAATCGCTGAAAAGCGCACTGGAACTAGATTTCGGGGTTTTTTGAGCTTATAACCCAACAACTCTAATTACTGCCGTAGTAGGCGGTTTGCCAGTTTTTAATAGAGCGATCGCAGTAATTCACGTAGCATCCCCCGGTGACATACGGCTGCATTGCTGAGCGGAAGTTCTGCACCCAACTGATATGGACGGCCTGCTCCTGCGGTTTTGTCCAATATGCCTGATATTGAATATTCCACTGCACTTGGCGATGGAAGAAAGCTGTAGCATCAGGGGGAGTTATAGCGATCGCGCCGCCATAACTATCAAATTGCAGCACCACATTCTGACTCGGCGCTTGCTTAAGGAATTGAGCAATAGTCGCAATGCCCTTTGCATCCAGCGAACGAGCAACATAATCAGAAGCATTCTTAAATTTCGTCTGTGAACCATGCCAATGCGCTAAGCGTTTTGGATAATCCGGCTTCAACCCAGCAAAGCCATAAACCGCTTCCAAGTAAGGCAATGTCTCGATCTCGCTTTCTTTCGGTGCGATCGAGAATAAAGGCGCGAGCACCGTGCGTAATTCTGCTTCGGTTCCCACAAATTGACCCACCACATAGACCGAGCTTCCCGGTGTAAGCTTCAAAATGCTCGTATGGCGATCGTCACTTTCTGGTGCAAAAGCTTGCCATTGTTGAATCACCCGTTCTATCTCACTAGCATCCCATTTGAGTTGATAGACGGTGACTTTATCGATCGCATGAGTTTGGAACCTCAGCGCCGTCACAATGCCAAAATTTCCACCTCCGCCACCCCGCAATGCCCAAAACAAATCGGTATTCTGAGTCGCATTGGCAACAATGAGTTTTCCCGCAGCCGTCACTATTTCCACGGCTTGCAAGCTATCACAAGTCAATCCTTTCCAGCGAGCGAGTAACCCATAGCCGCCTCCTAGTGTCAATCCAGTAATGCCAACCGTCGCGCAAGACCCACCTGGAATTGTTACCCCTTCTGCGGCAAGGGCTTCATAAATTGGAACGAGTTCTGCGCCAGCCTGGATAGTGGCTTGCCCTGTGGTGCGATTAAAGCGAATCTGCTCCATATCATTGAGATCGATAATCAGTGCATCATCTGCAACCGAAAACGCCTCATAACTGTGTCGTCCGCCCCGAACTCGTACCGGAACTCCGCTCATCTGCGCCCAATTTACAGCGTTGACGACATCTTGTACAGACTGACAGAAGACGATCGCCAATGGCGAGGCAGCAAATCGCGTATTGAAGTTCAGCCGCGCATCTGCATAGCCTGCTTCGCCTGCGTAAATGACTTTTCCAGTGAGTTCAGTCATTGCACTATCCCAAATCGCTTGCCTTTCATAGACACAAGCAAACTGAGGAGCATTTCAGAAAATTCACGCTGGAGAATAGCGATTACAATTCGTATTTTTCTCTCTTTGACGAACCAGAAAGAGACGGTCATTACGGTAATGGAAAGATTAAAAAGTGTTTTACGTTTCGTTACATTAAAGAAGACAAAACCAAGGGCGATCACGATCGTCTGCTACATCGGAGGTACCCGATATGAATAACAACATTCGTGTCGGCAGTTTGTTTGGAATTCCTTTCTATGTCAACCCGTCCTGGTTTTTGGTGTTGGGTTTAGTCACCTTCAGCTATGGCTCAGGATTGGCAGCCCAATTCCCAAATTTACCCCTGGGGCTATCTTGGGGTTTAGGGCTGCTCACAGCGCTATTGTTATTTGGCTCTGTGCTGGCTCACGAACTCGGGCACAGCTTTGTAGCACTGAAGCAGGGCGTGGGTGTCAGATCCATTACGTTGTTCCTATTTGGGGGATTAGCGAGCTTAGAAAAAGAGTCGGAAACCCCAGCCGAGGCATTTCAGATCGCGATCGCAGGTCCCTTAGTCAGTTTGCTCCTCGCTGGCTTGGCAACCATTTTGGCAGCCGGTACCGGGGTATCTGGCGCACCTGCTGCAATCTTAGGGGTATTGGTTTCGGTTAACTTAGCGTTAGCGCTCTTTAATCTCATTCCGGGTTTGCCGCTTGATGGCGGTAACATTCTGAAAGCATTGGTTTGGAAGGTGACGGGTAGCCCTTACAAGGGGATGAAGTTTGCAGGTCGGGTCGGTCAACTGATCGGTTGGCTGGCGATCGCATCAGGACTTCTGCCGCTGGTTGTCTTTGGCAGTGGGCTGAACTTCTGGAATGTCCTGATTGGCTGGTTCTTACTTCAGAATGCTGGTCAAGCTGCCCAGTATGGTGTGGTCTTGGATAAATTAGCAGGGCTGACGGCAGCTGATGCAGTTAGCGCAAGTAGTCCGGTTGTCAATGCTTCGTCAACATTGCGAGCGTTTGCCGATCAGCGAATTCTGGATCAGCGGGCGTGGCAGAAGTTTTTAGTCACGAATTCTGATGGGCAACTCATTGGTACTCTTTCCATCGACGATTTGAAAGCAATTCCGAGTGAGCGGTGGTCTGAAACCTTGGTTCAATCCCTCGTAAAACCGCTTGATCCATCTCTAACGGTGCAGAGCGATCGTCCCCTGTCGGAAGTGGTGGCATTGTTGGAAGAACGTAAGTTAACTGCACTCTCTGTTGTCCAAGAAAACAATGTCTTAGTGGGATTGCTAGAAAAAACTGCCATCGTGAATCTGCTACAGAATCGCGTACAAGCTACTCCGGCTTAGACTCAGCATGAACGGTACGTTGATCATCCGATCGCTGCCCCGTATGGATGGCAGTCCTGAAATCAAGAATAGTCAGCATGGTGAAACTTCAGGGGAGTGGACAACTGCTTTCCTGAAGTTTTTTAGATAGCAACACCTCATTGGCAATTCGATGCTGCAACGATTTTCTGACTTCTAGCACCAGCAATTCGATCGCTTGCATGATCGCGCCTTCTCTCTGCCGAGGTTCAGGCATTGAAAATTCGTACTCTAACTTTTTTATTTAACTAAGGCTTTCATCCAACGTCCAACCGACTCGAACGCAACTCTCTATACTGAAGATAGAGGTAGGCAAGGTGTATGGATAACTTTTTTGAAGAGCTGGAATCCCTGGTCGATCAAGGTTTTGAAGGGCTGCTGGACATCGTTCGGGTGATCGAAGGGCGCGAACCGAACGAGCCTGACGTTCGCGTGACTGAGCGGAGCCGTTCAACGAATGAGCCATCAGCGGACTCTACCTTAGCAGTTCTCATCACGCCGCCGAGTACAGATGCTGTGCCGCCGCCCACGCTTGCTGGAGTGGGTGGACTGTCGTCGGTGCTGCATGAGTTACGCGAACTGGTGGAGCTTCCCCTTAAGCGTCCTGAACTCTTATCAGCCCTGGGGCTAGAACCGACGACAGGAGTCTTGCTCACAGGTCCTCCTGGAACTGGCAAGACGCTCACAGCGCGAGCATTAGCTGCTGCTCTTGATATAAACTACATCGCGCTGGTGGGGCCGGAAGTGATGGGCAAATATTATGGGGAAGCAGAAGCCCGACTGCGAAGCATTTTTCAAAAAGCGAGTCGCTCTGCCCCCTGCATTATTTTCATTGACGAAATCGATAGCCTTGCACCCGATCGCGCCAAAGCGGAAGGGGAAGTCGAAAAACGAGTTGTCGCACAACTGTTGAGCCTGATGGATGGATTCGCGAAAACGAAAGGCATTATTGTCCTGGCGGCAACAAATCGCCCGGATCATCTTGATCCCGCCCTGCGCCGTCCGGGACGCTTCGATCGCGAGATTGCATTTCGGGTTCCTGATCGAGCAGGACGCTTGGAAATTCTCGCAATTCTAACCGCTTCCATGCCGTTACATGAATCCGTAGATCTCGATGCGATCGCAGATCTAGCAGGCGGCATGGTTGGCGCAGACCTCAAAGCTTTGACGCAAAAGGCTGCTTACCTTGCCCTGCGGCGACTATTACCCACTTTAGAGGGACCCTTGCCTGATCGCATGACCGTCATGCAAGCGGATTTTCTTCAGGCGATCAAAGAAATTAAACCTGCGGTGCTGCGATCGATTGAGGTTGAAGCGCCTAAAGTGACTTGGGATGAGATCGGCGGACTTGACTCTGTTAAGCAAACCCTGCAGGAATCCGTCGAAGGGGCGTTACTCTATCCCGAACTGTATCACCGCACAAAAGCTAAAGCACCTCGTGGCATTCTGCTATGGGGTCCGCCTGGAACGGGAAAAACATTGTTAGCGAAAGCCGTTGCCGCTCAAGCGCGGGCGAACTTCATTGCAGTGAATGGTCCAGAATTACTGAGCAAATGGGTTGGAGCCTCCGAACAAGCGGTGAGGGAATTGTTCACGAAGGCGCGGCAGGCAGCACCTTGTGTCGTATTTGTGGATGAAATTGATACGCTTGCGCCTGCACGCGGGAGATATCAAAGCGATTCAGGGGTCAGCGATCGCGTGGTGGGTCAACTCCTCACCGAACTCGACGGCTTGCATGACTGCCTTAACGTGCTTCTCATTGGAGCAACCAATCGCCCAGAAACATTAGATCCTGCTTTATTGAGATCTGGACGATTGGATTTGCAACTCAAAGTCGATCTCCCCGATCAAGCGAGCCGTCTTGCGATCTTGCAGGTTCATAATCACAATCGTCCCTTAGCGGATGTGGATTTAGAATCGCTTGCGGTGCAGACCGAGGGATGGAACGGTGCAGATTTAGCACTGCTCAGCAATCAAGCAGCGCTGGAGGCGGTTCGTCGCTATCGTGTTCAAGGCTTGAGTGATCCTAGTGCTTTGCAAATTACGGTGGAAGACTTTGCGATCGCCTACCAGCGACTATCGCTACAGCGCGAAATGACTCGTTGAAGCTCTCCTATAGCATGTTTGAAATTTCACCCGCTCAGTTAAATCAGGCGACCGTTTGTGAGCCGATTCTGCGTCTCCTACCAGAATGGTTTAGAATCGAATCCGCGATCGCGCATTACGTCCAGGGGTACTGTCAACTTAACCGCTCAAAGGCTTGCTTATTGAAAAATTGCCTAATTTTCAAAGGCTGAACAGCTCATTTCTTCGTGGCTCATTCTCAATAATTAGAGCGAAATCTAGTTAAGTTGACAGTACCTTGTAGAGTTCTTGAACCTTTAGATGGAGATCATGTAATGCTCGCAGGTAATGAAAGCAGATCAAACTCCGGTAACACCTCGCCGAGCGCACCTCACCTGCGACACGTTGAGTAACGAATTGTGAGTGCTGTAGCAAATTCAGAAACAGCAATCGTCCTTCAGCATTCGACTG
>JAHHHU010000023.1 GCA_019359175.1 Phormidium tanganyikae FI6-MK23 | reverse complement strand
GTGCGAGAAGAACATTGAGAGGAATCGAAGCAATAGCAATGATTCGCAAAGGGCAAGTGAAGGGAATCAGTCAAGGGAATAGTGTATCTCAAGCAAGATTCATCAACGAAATCTTCGGAGTAATTGCTTAAAACAATACGAGTGAGACCCGTTCGTTTGTCACTTTAAAGTCTTTGCGACACAACCAAGATAAGGATGAGCTGTTGAAGACGATCGCACGGGAGTATTTGGGAATTGAGAATTGGCAGCAGGTCGAATACTCAGCGTGAAATGCGACACAATGCCTCGTTGTGCGGCAAGGATGATCTGTTGAGGGCGATCGCAACACGATTTGGGGCTGGAAAACTGGAATGAGGTCAAGTACGCGGCGTGAAATTCTAGTCGCCTCCGCAACGAAAAAGAACGATTGATGTGATTCAGCAACAGGACTGTTTCATTGTCATTAGGAAATACCTGGAAGCCCTAAGGCCTCGTTTGCGAGGTTCAAAAAATCCAAGAACGCTGAATGAGAGAATTAGACGCTCACATTTCCATTTTTGACAATGAAACAGCTCTGCCCGACAGAGATATGAAAACTTGCTACTTCAAATTAAAACTGAAGCCAGAAGTTTTGAAGACAATTCTTCGAGTAGCTTAAAATATCAGCAGGTGGGCGATCGTGCAATTAGCTAAAGCTCAAATATTAGAATGACAATGGAATAAAGCGAATGATCCTTGCTGAATCTGTTCAATCTCAAAAGATCAGAAAGATGTCTCAATCAAACTCAGATCCTGCTCAAAACACGTTCAATATATCCAATAGCTCTATCACAAATCTGGCTGGTTCTGGCTCGATTCAGTACGTTGAAGCACCTGAGAAATCCGGTGCTTCGCTAGAGGCGGAAAGCTCCAAAAGAGTCATTCTTTTTCTGGCAGCGCAGCCGAGTGCAACAACGAGATTACGGTTAGATGAGGAAGTCCGAGAAATTGAGGCGGGATTACAGCGATCGAAACACCGCGATCGCTTTGAACTCGAACAACGCTGGGCAGTGCGCCCGATCGATTTGCGCCGAGCGCTGGTTGAGTGCAAACCGCAGATTGTTCACTTTGCGGGTCACGGTGTGGGCTATTCAACAGAAGCTCGATCCTCTGAGACAACGCGAAAATTGTTGCCAGTAGATCGTCCGGAAACGTTTGAAGAAGGATTGATTCTAGAAGATCACACTGGACAACCGAGATTAGTGAGTACAGAAGCATTGGCTACCCTATTTGAACTGACTGCAGACTCAGTTGAGTGTGTGGTGTTAAATGCTTGTTACTCGGAGCGGCAGGCGAATGCGATCTCAGAGCATATTCCGCATGTGATTGGGATGAATCAAGCGATCGGCGATCGAGCGGCGATTGAATTTGCGATCGGCTTTTATGATGCGTTGGGGGCGGGAGAATCAATGGAATTTGCTTACAAGCTAGGCTGTAGTGCAATTCATTTAGCGGGCATTGCAGAACATCTCACACCGATCTTCAAGCGCAAATTGTAACTCAGAGAGTCATTTGTTCTGATGCGGGTGGCATTGGAAACCAGGTTGCACCGTGAACAGTAGCGGGTATTTTAGATACAAGGTTCACCACCTGATCGTTATCCCCTTCATCGAGTCGCCAATAGCCGATTAAGCCTTCTGGATTGCTGTTCAAGCGTCGTGACATATTTGCTTTAATTTGATCTTGAGGACGGCAGACATTCCAGATCCGAACATCTGCGATCACTACGCTACGATATTTTCCGAATTCCGCTCTGATGCCAATTTGTAAAGGATCTGTTACGGATTCGAGAGAGCCAGCAAACACTCCAGAAGTTTGGGTTTTTCCAACTGCCACAATTGTTTTACTACGTCCCTCAATCACGACACTATCTTGAAGTCTGCCATCCATGTAGATCGAAACCTCACCGCCTTTCCGATGGTCTCGATCGTCGTAAGCCCAAGTGAAAGCAACATGATGCCAGATCTGATCTTGAAATACAGTTTCCCTCGTTTCAGTAACTATGCTTTCCTGGTGGCTCTCATTCTGTATCACGACGCGAATTTTGCCATTGTGCAACCCGATAGAATATCCCTGACGGAGAAAGCTACCTTGGGTATCTTGTCGCCCTCGACTCACAATAAAGCTATTCCCAAATTGATGTTTGACCCACGCCTCAACTGTGATAGCAGTCTCTAAACCTTCGTTAACGTCAGAACTCACAAAAGTTGTGTTAACAAGGTCATGATCTTCACTAAACTTCAATCCATACGGTAAAGAAAACCCATACAATTGATTAGCATTTAATTGCTTCGCTTCGCGAGCAATACCAAGAGCGCCTTTTTTAGAGACAAGTCCAAGAATTTTGCTGGCTTCATCGCCTTCAAACTTCCAGTATTCCACTAATCCTTCTTCGGTAGAACTCAGCCGTTTAAACATATTTGCCCTGATTTGTTTCAAGCTACGAGCAGTATTCCAAAGACGAATTTCTGAAATGGTTCCTTTAAAGAAGTCCATTAAAGTTGAAGTAAAATTAGCATCCTGCTCAAGAGACGCACCAATTAACTGGAGATGCGGAAAAAATGGAAGCGCAAAGTGGGATGAAGATGAGCTAGTACTAGATAACTGTCCATTGATGTAAGAGATAGTTTCCAGGCTTCCTTCTTCCAAGTTGATCACCAGAGTAAGATGATAAAATTTGCCAAAGTTCAAAATTCCCATGCCTGAGCCTGCGAACCTTAAGCAGGCTAATTCGCCACTGTCTGCCGTGATTTCTAAGGGAAAGGTAGCGGGTTGTCCTTGAATTGGGTGGAGTACAATGTCGGCAATTGTTCCTCCTCCGTTGAGGTCAGGATTAACCCAAGCTTCCACGGTGAGCGACCGCGTGTAGTTTGCTGAGTTAGCATCAATTTGGTCTAAAACAGGAGCATTAGGACTAAATTTCGCCTCAGCAATTGGAAACTCTGCTGGTCGTCGTCGCATATTAAGATGGTTGATGCGTCTGAGAACTGTTCCCGTCTCAAGGCTACAAAGTGAAATGTCATTACCTAGACCAAAAATCAGCAAAACTTTACCGTCAGGACTGAAACTTGTACTTTGAATGCTTTGTTGTCGAACAGTAGGGTCAATTTCTACTTCTTGATGTAATGTGCCGTCTAAGTTCCAAGATCTGACCAAACCGTCTCTACAGAGGGACATCAGGACTTCAGTTTCGTTTACCGTTCTAAACTCAATTTCTCCTGCATCAGCTTTGATCGGCTCTGATATACTGCCGCTTTCTACATCCACAAATCGCAGCGAAGCATTGGCGATCGCAATAATGTTGCCATCTAAGCTGAAGCAAATCTTAGAGAATTCGGCAGTTTCAATCGTTTTAAGCAGGCTCCAGTTGTCTACTTGCCAAAGCTGAACATTCGTCTGACTGCTTGCTGCAAGTATTTCTCCAGTAGGGCTAAAACGAACAATCAAGCCTTTCAAATCTTTCAGTTCTGGATGGCTTTTTAGAAGATCTCCATCTGGCAAATTGTGCAGGCTTCCGTCCTTTGTATTCCAGAGGGTAATTTTTTCAGAGGGTGAACTAGCAACAGCAAGTAGTTCATAATTAGGAGGGCGCAAACTTAGACTATCAATCCACCGTAAATCAATCTCGTCGTTCATCGCGTCCGCATCAATGGGCGATGCTTCTTGCAATACTTCAGCCATGAAGTGTTCCAGTCTTGCCTCACGGTTATCTGAATAATTTGGCGGTGTCATCGTTCTGACTAGTTCGCCAGTCTCTACATTCCAAAGTCTAAGTTGAGAATCATCAGCAGACACTAACTGTTGACTATCAGAACTGAATTCTATCTTGCTCACTCCTGGATGTATTAGCGTTCTCAGTTCTACGCCGATCGAGTTCCACAACTTAATTGTCCCGATGCCTAGTTCTGTTGTTCGTGAGTCACTAGACCTTTGAGAACTTGTCGCACAAGATGCAAATACAATCTTGCTGTCTGTGCTGACATAATCATGAATCCCGTTAAATTTGAGTCCTGCTGGTAAAGGAGGATAATTCAACTGCTCTGCCGTAATCACAAAGTCTTCAATGAAGCTTTGCAGTTTAGGATTATCTGTGCTTTTGCGCTTTAGATCTTCAACAATCCGGCAAATTCTAGTTCCTTGTGAATCGATCCACTGAAGCCTAATTGTTCCATTCTGATTGCTATTATTTTCCGGGTTATTTGCTTGATTGTGAGCAGCGTCAGTTTCTTTATTCGCGATTGGTGAAGCGTTTGAAAGCTGCTCAAGCTTTGGAACAACTCGCTTTGTTAATGCCACTAGCTTCCAATTCATGTCAAACACTGGACTACCAGATGAACCATAGTCAGTATCTGCTTTGTAATCTATGTTGTTAGTGGATAGCTTATCGACTGCATTATCTTGTAGAACAATTTCTTTTTTCCGTCCTCTTGGGTGTTGAACGATCGCGACTCGATCTCCAGGCAGCGTGTCCTTGTCTCTGGTCAACGCATAGTTTTCTAGCTGCTCCTGTGTGTAACCATACTCCTCTAATCGATCAATTAGTTGCTTAATTTGCTCGTTATTTAGGCTAGGAACAACCGTATCTTTTGAGTCAATTAAGTCAATCCACCCGAATCGATATCCAGCCGATCGTCTAGTTGATGGATTAGGTTTTAGCTGAACAAGCGTATAATCTAGCTGAGAGTTAGAAACAAAGAATTTAGGATTGAAGTTGTAATCTAGAGACGTGCTCTGTTCTGGCTTATCCTCGTAACTAAACTGGGCAACGCACTGTTCAGCGACTGCTTCTGTAGGAATAACGTGATGATTGGTAAGTAAGTGACTTCCTCCAACTAAAAAACCAGTACCAAGCGGAAATGGATTTAGCTTTAGCAGATCATCGATGTTTTTCTCTAATATATCAATGGCTTCTAAATAAGTTAATTCGGAGGTTTGAAGATTTTCTCGGAAAATTGCATTAAATAAATTAAAAGGAATTGAAAACGAAGCTCTCAATTCCTCCAAGGGATTAAATGAATTCCCACGATCAAAAGCCGGAAATTTTTCAGCAATCTTCTCGGCTTTAGTGCGAAGCGAATTAAATATTTTTTGCAAAGTGTTAGGACAACAGTAGCGTGCAATACGACAAACAGCATTACTTCGCTCTAAACCTATCGGTAGGAATGAAACCGACTGAAAATCAGGTTGACCGATGACTGCGCTTATTCTAGGTTTGTAAATACTCAGCTTCTCACGATAGCGTTCAACATAACTGTTCAAAATCTCATGCTCGGACAGTGGCAGATCAGCTTGGCTGACCGATAAATCTGGCTCTTCACTGGATAAAGAACTACTGTTCTCTAGAGAAGCATCACCTAAACTAGTTGGCGACCATACTGCTTCAATAAATCGCTCTAAATCCTTTAACTTTGGAGAGGTCGAACTAGAAAGATCCATCTTGGCTCCTTTGAGCATTAACACAAACGAACTTGCATTAATATATAGAATTTAGAATCTAAGTTCAACAGCGCTGTTGCTACATTTAAGCAGCAGTGATGTAAGGCTTGTATGCTAACTCGATCGACTGTTGCTGCTCTGAAAAATCAGAATTTTGAAATAGATCTTAATAATGCACTGTATAAAAACTTGATATATTTCTAAAGGGAACTTACTAAAATTCAAGCATATTCATCTGTATTCCATCGTACCTTTGCCAACCAGTATGAAAGGGTTGCACTCCTATCCCCAAGCTCCAAATAACAATCAGGAAAGCGATGTAGCAAAGAAATCACTATCAGCGAGAGCGGTACTGATTATGCTGATCGGGGCGCTGTACTTTCTTGCTGGCTTTCTCACAAGTTTTTTTGGAGCCTTAACTGCCTTTGGTTTAATTGTTGGACCAGATAAAGTTCGCCTTTCCTACTCGTTACTCACCATTGTTGTCTTTGTTTGGCTGACTACAGCTATCTATCAAAAATCCTCAAAGAATCTATTAATTACACTGTTCACATTTGTAATTGCGATCGCCGTTCAGCAATGGAGTATAAAAACCTATTCACAAACCTTTTCTAATGTTTTTTGGACAACACTTCTATTCGATACACTCATTCCGCTAACTGTTTCAATCATTAGCTTTTTCGCGATTCGCCTTGCAAATGCTGTAATTGACTTACTGTGGTGCAGATCGACTGGAACGATCATCAAGAATATTGGAGTATTTCTTTTGACTTGCGCGGCACTTTTAGGTGCCTATTCATGTGTATCAATGCGGCTTCAAATTGGCGGCCCGAAGCTTGCAGAAACCCTGACTTCTAATTCTAGAATGATTATGGTGGCGTGCGGCGTTTTGTTTAGCTACGCCGTTGCATTGAGTGCTTGGTTATCAAATCGAGTCCGAAATGCACCGTGGCAACCTTCAGGATTATTGCGATCGCTGGCGCTAGAGCTAACTTGCTGGAAAAGTGCCTCTTTTTATGATCTAGACCTAAGCGGCATCAACTTCAGGAACGCAAATCTAGCGAATACTGATTTGCGTGCTCGAAAACTCTATAGAACCTGTTTTCAAGGGGTAACAGGTTTGGAAAAAGCGAAAGTAGATAGCCGCTATTTAGATTTAGAACTGCCAATTGTTCAGCAACTCCTAACCCGGATCTATTCTAAAGACAAAAACTTTAGTCGGCTTAATCTGCGCGGTGCTTATCTGCGAGATGCCGATCTTCGCCACTGCGATTTTACCAACACCGAACTTACTGGAGCCGATTTAAGCCAGGCTGATTTGCAAGGCGCAATTCTTGTTCAGGCTCAAGTAATGGGAGTTGACTTTACAGGTGCAAACCTCACTGGAATCTGCAACAAAGATTGGAGCATTAACAGCGAAACGTGTTTTACTGACGTTCAATGTGATTATATTTATCGAAACATCGACGATAAAGGAGAACCGATCGATCGCTATCCAGTCGATCGAGACTTCGATTCTAGAGAATTTGAGTCTCTCTATCAAGAAGTTGGAAACGTTGTTGAATTAGTTTTCAAAGAAGGTGTGAACTGGCGTGCGTTTGCGTTTAGCTTGCAAAAACTTCAGATCGAAGATGATGGATTAGGATTGGAGCTAAAAGGAATAGAGAAGCGGGGAGATCTTTGGGTTGTTAAGGTAACTCACGATGAAGGCGTTTCTAAAGCGCAGGTTGAGCATCATCTAAATGCTGCTTATGAGGAATTGAAGCGATTGCTCGCGATGAAAGAGCAGCAAATTAATAATTTATTAGGAATCGCAGCCGATCAAGCAGAGTCGCTCAAGGATTTAGCGAAGCGATCTCTGGGCAATAATTTCTTTATCTCAGGCAGTACAATTACAAATTTGGCAGGATCGGGACAAATTGAGTATCGCGAAGCTGCCGATCGCGTTCGCAGTCTCGTTACAAACCGCGCTGACCCTCGCTCAATTTCGCAACGGCTGATCAGTCAACTGACCGATCAAAATGTCGCTACGACAACCGCCGCTCAACAGGAACTGATTCAACAAGTCCTGATATCTGAAGCAGAACAAGATCCCGCGTTTATGCAGTTTTTGCTTCAGCAAGGACAAGAGATTATTGACAGTTTGCCGAGTGGAGGGATTGCGATCGCTGTCCAAGCCGCGATTAGCACTTTGGTCAACTCCAAAAGAACTGAGTGACTAAAAACTAAACCATTTATCAGCAGAGAGCATCGCTGAACTTTACCTGGAAACGTGCTCTTAATTCTGCGGAAGTTTGGTCGTCAAACTGAACCGAATTGATTTCATGCGGATTCCTTTCAAATCATCACGGTCGATCGCGTCAACTTGAGCACCATAAGCGTCGGGAGAAGCCGAAAACAGAAGGAAAGGGATTTGTTTGGGAGATGAGAAGAGACGGACCTCACGAATGCCCGCTTGTCCCTGAGGCTTGAAGATATAACCCGTCGTTGTTTCGGTCGGCGGTACTCCCTGTAAAATCAGGTTCGCATCGTCCCAAAGCGTTTCTAGCTGAAATCGACCTGTCTCATCAAAAC
This sequence comes from Phormidium tanganyikae FI6-MK23, assembly GCA_019359175.1. GTDB lineage: Bacteria > Cyanobacteriota > Cyanobacteriia > Leptolyngbyales > Leptolyngbyaceae > Leptolyngbya > Leptolyngbya tanganyikae. The sequence continues at coordinate 64,867 of JAHHHU010000023.1, read as the reverse complement.
CGACCATATACACATGCACTGGATTTTGAGTCGGATTGGTGATTCTGAGTTGACAAAATGTTTTGGACTCAATGAGATATCCCTGGAGATCGCCCAGTGGCTGCTCTTCGACAACGCGAAGATCGTCTTGAGTGGGACCATTGAGAACAGCTACTTCAAGCGGAAAATTAGACTCTGGAATCAAAAACACAGGTATCCAGTAGGGAAGCCGAACCTGAATCTTCAGCAGATCGTTGTTGGATAGGGGAATCTGTGACTCATTCAAACTGAGGTTCACCAGTTGCTCAATCACCTCGGTGACACGATCGAACTGTCTTTCAATGAATCTCAACCTGAACTCCAGATACAACACTTCAGGACTTGATGGTTTCAAGGCGATGACCTGTTGGGTCAGGTCTTTGAACAGCGCCAACTGACCCGTTTGTAAGGCTGAGAACGCACGAGCCTTCAGTGCCTCAAAGCTCTGATTCCGCAATGAAAATACAATTTCACCCCGATCGTCGAGATGAAACGAGCCGAAGTCTGGTGTTTGGGCTGAGTTAGAAGCCTGAGCCACTTTCTGCTGCACAAATAGCCCCAATTCCGACCCTGTGATCAAGCCATTGCTTTCCAAGTCTGCTTCACCCCAGTTGAACCCGTGAATCAAGGTTCCGGTGAACAGAGAATGTCCGGGAATGGGACCACCGTCAAGTGCGGACTGGTCTCGTTGAGCAGAGGTGATCACTTTACGACTTCTGCGATGGGTAAGGTCTTTCTGATAGCGAACGGCATCTCGAAAGCGGTGTGCGGCTCCACCTAAGGCAAAACCACTGTGACAGGAATCGAAAATGACCAGAATATGTCGGGCGGGAAGTTCTGCAACCTCTTCTAGCCAGTGACTGAGACGAATGTAGTCACTCCAATATTCCTTGGTGTCAGGTCTGCGGGCATCGACCGGAACAATGAATCCGGTTTCTGAATGTTCTTCAACGCGGGTATGTCCATGACCTGCAAAAAACAGAACTAGGCTGTCATCTTCTTCCAGAACATCCCATAACCGATCCTTAACCAGGGATTCGATCGCATCTCTGGTTGCCGCACTGTCGATGAGCAGAGGAATCGGTGCTAGAAATCCGAGTTTCTCAACCAGAGCCTGCTGAAAGCCAAGGGCATCCTGAACCGCATTCCTCAGTTGTTGCCAGTTGTCATAGTTGTTGATCCCGATCGTCACCACAACAGATCGTCCCTGCTTCACGGATTCTACCTTGCCGTCCATAGGGAGAAGCTTGCGTTGCAAATGGATTGTTGCGGCGGTTTGCTCAGTCACCTTAATTTCCTATTTCTTTGCTCTAACAGCCTTTGTCGATGCCGAAATCACTTCTGAGTCTGGGATACAGGGAAAAGCTTGCTTTGCTGAAGCGAAGCGTCCAGCTTCTGGAAGGCGGAAAATGTCCGGATGATAAATTCAGATTGGGATCTGCTGATTGAAGCAATTTTTCTAGGTAAGCTGCACTGACCATCTTGTTTTAATGCTGCTGCAACACCCGCTGCTGGCAGGTTACTTTGGCTCGGCGGGCTACCTTAAGGAACTCTGGATCAGTGGTGACAGTTTCTGGCTGATTTAACAGCGGGTGAGACTGGAGTCGATTACAGGCAACAACTAGCAAGGCACCTGAGGAGAGATCCCACAGCCGCACCGTATTGTCGCTACTGACACTGACAAGGCGCTGACCATCTGGGCTAAACGCTACCGAATAGACCACACCGCTATGCCCTTTCAGCGGTTGTCCAATTGCTTGATCTGTCCTGGCATCCCACAGCCGCATCGTATTGTCGCCACTGCCGCTGACAAGGCGCTGACCATCTGGGCTAAACACTACCGAAGCGACCACAGCACTATGCCATTTCAGCGGTTGCCTAATTGCTTGACCTGTCTTGGCATCCCACAGCCGCACCGTCTCGTCCTCACTGCCACTGACAATGCGCTGGCCATCTGGGCTAAACGCTACCGAAGTGACCAGACTACTATGCCCTTTCAGCGGTTGCCCAATTGCTTGACCTGTCCTGGCATCCCACAGCCGCACCGTATTGTCGCCACTGCCGCTGACAATGCGTTGACCATCCGAGCTAAACGCTACCGAAGCGACCACAGCACTATGCCCTTTCAGCGGTTGCCCAATTGCTTGACCTGTTCTGGCATCCCACAGCCGCACCGTGTCAAGACCGCCACTGACAATGCGCTGACCATCCCGGCTAAACGCTACCGAAGTGACCTCAGCCTCGTGCCCTTTCAGCCGGTTGACTTCTTGTGACACTTGCACCGCATCCAGTAAGCTCGCCTGAACCATCATCTCTACCTCTGGAATCGACTGACTCCGGTCTATGGTGTCGATGGCTAGAATCAAACCGGAAACCGCATTGGCAGTAGGGAGTAAGTTTAACGCTCGGGTAGACTGTTCTTGCAATTGAGCCATGGTGGCCTGGTACTCAGCATTTTTTCGCTCAACAAAGGCATAGCCAGTCAACCCGCCTAATGTCAAAATAAACCCGACAACAATAATGGTCGTATTCCGAAATCGTTGGAACTTTTGCTCAAAGCTCTTCCGGACAAAGTCAGCTTCCGATTCGTTGAGCCAATAATCACACGGCTGAGATTGCCATGCCTGATAGCCAAACCTCCACTTGAAAAGATTGAGCCAGGTATCTTTGTAGGCTCTTCCGTACGACAGCTGTAAGGCCGTTGGTAAACGAGGGTCTTCGATCCAAAGTAATCCCGAACCTTGATTTTTCTTGCCGCTGGTTTTCCACTGATTGACATCTGACGTTAGCTCGCGCTGCAAAATCAATGAGCCTAGATGCTTCTGCTTCCAGTCTAGGAGTCTTTTCCATCCCCGCACCAACGCATCATGAGCAGGTTCCTGATAAGGCTGCCCTTCGGTGTCTGTGCCAGGAGTTAGCAGTCGCGCTGTTTCAAAGCGCTCGAGAACCTTCTGAACCCGCCCATTCTCAGGTTCCGCATATTTCAATTCAGACAAGGGTACCCGCCTGCGAGCCAGCTCACCCCCAACCGCCACCATCCGCAGCATGACATTGCGAATCGTGTATTCATAGTCAGGGTCTTTCTGCACCAGAGCATCGTATTCCTGGTCTGCCCGTTGAGTTAGCGATCGTGTTACCCCGCCCACTTCTTCATAATCTGCTTCAGTAATGGCGCGGTCGATCGTTTCTCCCTGTTGTTTTGCCTCATCCTGTCGCTTCAAGTACTTCAAGTAAAGTTCACTCAACGCGAATGACAAGAGTGGCAATGCCCCAGGCATTTGCGCTACTTCATCAATCAATTGGTCAACCAACCCATGCGGATTGAAATACATCACTCTGGCAGAAGCAGGCTCCTCAATAGCCTGCCGCAGTTCTTCCCGCGTCATTGCAGGCACAACAAATCGAGCAGCCTGCCAATACTGTTCCAGAGGTGTGTTGCGAAATTGCGGTTCAAAATCAGACCGGAGGGTGAGCACCAGGTGAAGTTGATCAGGGTGCGCTGTAATTGCGGTAGCTAACAATTCGAGAAACTGTTGACGTTCTTTATCGTTGCGGCAGAGGGTAATGAGTTCCTCAAACTGATCGATGACTAGCAATAAATTCACTTGAGGATGCGCCTCAAACCATTGAGCCAACTGCTGTACTGGAGTAGCAGAATTAGGAGCAGATTCACCCGGAACCGCGATCGCAGGAAGATTGACCGCTGCCAGAGCTTTATTGACTGCTCTGAAGGGATCTTCCCCAGGTCGAAACGGTGGCAAAACAGACCAGGAAGGGTCATCCTTGCCAGGCCGCAACTTGGGAACGAGCCCAGCTTTGACGACACTTGATTTACCAGAGCCAGATGCTCCCAGTACAACGGTGAGAGAATGGGAAATAACGAATTCATACAGCTTCTGGGCGAGGGCTTTTCTGCCGAAGAACAGTTCGCGGTGTTGCTCCTCAAAGGCTTCCAGTCCTCGATAGGGATTTTTTGAACTGTCTAATAGCGGCGCAGGGGGCAGGTTCAACTCGTGACCTGGGGACAGGAAAATATATTCCCCTTTATCGTGTTTGCTCAACGGACAAATCCCCGGAGTTTGTCGCATCGCATGCGCTTCTGTGGCAACTTCAATGCGATCGCGCAGATACAGATACAGTTCGGTTGCGGTCAGGACCCCATCCCCAGCAGACTTACCAGGTTCTGCTGGCGGATAGAGATCTGCTTTGCCTTCAAGTGCGTCGATTAATATGGCCGCAAAGGGCGAATGTTCTCCTGTTTGGCCGCGATCGTTCTTCAGGTCAAAGGCATCGAGCGCGGTCTGATCGTAGGCAGCGGAGGTGAGAATTTGCCAAGCTGGATCTTGAATGAAGCGATCAAAGCGTTCCTTGTGAATTGTGCCCAGTTCAACGGGGACCAACTTACGGGTACTCGACCAGCGAAAGGCTCCAGCAAAACAGCAGTCTAGAATGCCCAGAAAGTGACGACAGGAAAGCTGAAGTAAGGCTTTGTGCACCTGTGACATCGCCAAGTAGGTACTGACATCTCCAAGACGTGCATCTTGAGGAATCAAGTAACCTTCAGGACCATCTTCTCCATTCAGTGCGATTCCATGTCCGGCAAAGTAGAAGAGGCAGCGATCGTTGGTTGTGACTAAGTCTGGCAATTTTTCGGTGAGAAATTCGAGCAGCGTGCTACCGGTTGCCACCTGATCGAGGAACAGAAGCGTTGTATAGCCATGCTGCTCTTGCAGAATGTGTGCCAGTTCTTTAGCATCATTGACAGCCGTCTTTAGGGAGGGAATGCCCTGCTGGTAAGTATTGATGCCAATCACGATCGCGATATTTTTTCTAAATCCAGCCATAGTTCGGGCTCACCAAAGCACTAGATTAAGCGTACTCAAATAGGCTAAGAGAAACAGCGTTTTTACCATTTCGTATCAAACTGGGGCATTATCAACTTAAACGGGACTGTTCACAATCAAGCACAATCCTTCCTGAATTGTCAGCGGCACTCAGTTCACACAGCCAAAGTTAGCCCAGCAACCTCTCGCCAATCTTCAAAGCGTTGGCGCAGCTGTTGGCGATAGCGTTTGGCAGTCAGTTGATGTTGCTTCGGATGAAAGTGGTCTCGAATCGGTCCAAAAGCGGAAAGAAATCGTTGGGCTTGACAAAGCCTTGTTTCTTCAACAGTTTGCGAAAAAATCGCTTGGCTGCATTCGTGTCCCGCCGCCGTTGGAGCAAGACATCCAGCACGTTCCCCTCAGAATCCACCGCTCGCCACAAATAATACTGCTGCTTCTTGATGGTCACGACCACTTCGTCTAAATGCCACTTATCCGCAATGTACGGTCGTTTGCGCCGAAGCTGATTCGCATATTGCTGCCCAAATTTCTGGCACCATTCCCGAACCGTTTCGTAAGTCACCTCGATCCCCCGATACAGCATCATTTTCTCAATGTCCCGGTAGCTCAGCGGAAACGTGTAATAAAGCCAGACGCAGTAACTGATGATTTCCTTGGGGAATCGGTGACGGGAGTACATGAGCAAGGAGTCGCGAATGGAGTGGAGTCAGTACGATTATTCTACCTTCCGGTTAAGTTGACAATACCCCTGAGCATCCTCAAAATACTTTAGACTGTCAACGAGTTCTGGTAGTGCCCCTCACCGTTCAATTTCTCACAACCTCGAATAAGCTATGCACAGGTGTCGGAGCCTGTTCGCTGTTATTTTCAGTCCTCACTTTCACGCGGTATAAACCGGGTTGTAAATCATCGATCGCCAGTACCCATTCCTTTTCCTGTTCAACAAAGTCAAGGCTAAGAGCAGGTCGATCGCCCGAAACAGATTCAATATCCGCCTTTAGTTTTGTGGCTGAATTTGGCAGTCCGACCAGTCTTGCACGCATTGTGATTGGCTCGTTTGCCAAGTACAAATCATCTAAGCTCAGACCAATTGCAGTTTGAGGTTCACCCTTTCTAACATCTGACAGATTGTACTGACTCATGCGTAGCGTGTTGAGTAGATTGTCTAGAACTTGAGCTTGGTTTTGCAGTCCTCCATGTTGTTCAGCGATAAAGAAATTGTCGAGTTCCTGCGATCGCTCGATCGGAATCGCAGAGACTTTTGGAACAGTTCCGTCCCCGTCCCCTAAGTCGAATCGGTTTTTCAAAATGGCTGGTAAATCTTCACTGGCAATCAGTTTTCCATCCATCAGTGCAGCCGATTGCAGCGTTGGCTGTTGCACACCAGAAATCGGCATTGTCGTGAACGATTTGAGATATTGCTCATTCTTGAGGTGCTGCTCAACTGCTGCTTCAATTTCTCGGTGGAAGGCGAGAGCATCCTGTGCCTTTAACTTGTCAATATTGGGAAGGTTGTCCACTTCTGCAATGCGATGATATTCACCATTGATATTGATGACTTTGTAGATCGGCAGGAGCTGGTAGATAGAAGTGAGAGATCGCATCACTTCAGTCAAATCTAGAAAAAGTTTCTTATATCCGTTTGCTAAAAAGTTAACGGCGTTGAGTGAACCTCGATAAGGTGTCCCAAAGGTGAATAATGCTCTGCTATCTTGCCAGCCCTCCAGAACTTCTAGATAGTAGCGAGACACTAGCCCGCCCATGCTATGAGCCATCAAAATCACTTTGGCATCAGAAGCCCCACTTTTTTCGCGCCAGCATCGGAGCCGTTTGTCGATCAGCTTTTTGAGGATTCGGGCATTGGCTCGATTGTCTCGTCGCCAGTCGTAGGGGAACTGATAGAAGTTAGCGGCTCGATCGTCGGGGTCATTGTAGATATCGCCGACTGTGACATCAAAATTATCGGTAATCAGGCGGGCAGTTTTGGTATAACCATCAATCTTCCAGAAACCGGGGATCAAGTGCGCGTCGTGCATCAGGGCAGTAGCGCGAATACCATCGCCCAAACTTTCAGCTTCCGAATCATCCTGAGCAAGCTTCAAATTACGAATCGTTTCTTCAGTCTTGCTCAGTAGCTTCCAAACTGCTTGCCCCGAGACTGCCCACAGGTCTTTACCATCTTTCTGCAAAACACTTCCCAGAATGCCAGGAAGGATGATAACTATATCTTTCATCGGAGCTTTGTTTGCCATGGGTTACTCTCTTAAAAGTTGACTGTCTTCACTTTACGGCTTCCTCACAAGCAAGCTTGAATCAAACACGATTCTTTTCCTTGGCTTTAGTTGGAGTTCATTTGGGCAAAATGCTCTAGAAGCATACGATGGAAAAAGACATAACCACCCCCGATTTTTTCATCAACAAACGGTCTGAAGCAAAGTCAAGAAATTTGGCATAGTTTTGGGGAATACAACCTTTCTTGTGCAGCAACTGGCGTAAAGTGAGGTGTTGAATGCAAGCGGTTCCACCATATTTCAGCCCAAAAACCAGCCCATTACCTAGCCCAACACTTAGCGCAAAAATCAGATCACCAATCAGACCAAAACTCAGCCTACCGATCAGCGCAAAAACCAAACCACTAGTCAGCGCAAAAATCAAACCACCAATCAGACCAACGAAAAGGTCGTTTCTTAGAGAGGTGCGAATTCCCTGATTCGGAACTGCTCGTTGAACGATGTCAGAGCTGCCCAGCCCACTACTCAGCCCATTACTTAGCCCATTACTTAGCCCAACACTCAGCCCAACACTTAGCCCAACACTCAGCCCACCGCTCAGCCCGCTACCCAACCCAACACTCAGCCCACTACTCAGCGCATAACCAAACCCAGTAAACAATTCACGAATATATCTAGACTTTGCCCTTTGCCACGACCAGTTCAGTTTCTCTAAAGGTAATATTTTTCGACGTAAGCTAATAATCATCCCAGCAATCAGCCCAGCAATTAGCCCAACACTTAGCCCACCGATCAGCCCAACACTCAGCCCAACACTTAGCGCAAAAATCAGCCCAACAATCAGCCCAGAAGCTACAAAAGCTCTAATTCGATAAGCTCTCTCCTCACTGCGATTCTCGAGCCAGTTGGGCTGCATCTTCTCAATCAAAAACACCGTTTGCTTTTCCTGCACCATTCGACTGGCTAACCAACTCAGCCAACTCAGCACCTGGTTTTTGGGATAGTCTGAAGCCGCACCTCGCTCTAGCCGGCGATCAATATAGATATCAAACAAGTGCTGGCTACGATCCGACGTTGAGCCAAGTTCCTGCGTCAACTGTTCCACAGACCATCCCTGATATGTCACACTCATCAGATTCAAAATCAGTGGAGTTTGGGCAAACTGCTCGAGGTCAACATCTCGTTTGAGCAACGTTTTTAAGCCTGCTAGAGAACCACCCACACTGTCTAAAAACTGATACACCTGCTTAGAGGAGAGCGGTTGCAGGCAGAGAGCACTGCTAATTTGAAGGCGTTCGGTCAGGGCTTCATAATCCTTGACCCGGCTACAGACCGCGATCTCTGTTTGAGGAAACGGCCCAATAAACTCGTTTAAGGCTCGAACACAATCATTACGATGCACTTCCTTGACTTCATCTAGTCCATCCAGCAACAGAATGAGCTGCTGCTGTCTAATCCAGGGTTCACTCAAGGATTTTGGCACCTGATATTTTTCTCGCAGTTCATCGATCAACCAGTCCACAATGGATTTGCGATCCTTTGCCCACGACGACAGGTTAAACACGATGGGCATGGGTATGCTCAGATTCTGTTCACTGCGTTCGATTAGGCGTTGCGCCAGTTGCAGCAGAGCGATCGTCTTTCCGGCTCCCGGATCACCCAGAATTAGCAGCGTTCGCCCCCGTCCCATTTCCTCATAAATCTGCGTTTCCCGTAGCTCTTCATAAGAGTCATCCAATTCTACAGACAAGGCCTCGATGCCCTGAGACAGATCCGCGATTGCATCTGGACAGTCTGTCAGGTCAAAGCGAATCGCCGCATCTCCTTGAAGCGATGGCTTGAGAAACCCTTCAATCCAGAATTCCTTCACCTTGCCAACCACAATCTTGCGCTGGGCGTATTCTGTTTTTGTCAGATTAGTAGCCGCATTCTCTGCCGAAAATTGCCCAAAGTTATCATAGGCAGCTCTTGCCTGGTCTTTGTAGTCTTTGCGATCGATCTCCTGGCGAATATCTTCCTCAACTTCTGGTAGCAAATCGACAGGTACCAATAGAGGAGGAGCCTCCTCGCGTTCAGTGTGTAGTTCAACAATCTCGCCTACTAAACTTAATGGAGGATTGGGGTGCATTGATGCAGGTAGCACCTCCTGAACGGCACTCTCCACTAGAGCGCGTTACCACTCGCTCTTCTTCCGTAAAACTGGCTTTAAATATTCTGGTACAGCCGATTGTGCAGTTTGTGCCACTGACCCAACATATTCCGCTTTACGAAACTGTCTATTTTGAGTAGGTTGAGAATTGTCCTCACTCCAAATTTGAATTGCCAGGCAACCCAACTCATAGGCTTGCTCAACCGATTTTCCAGCGGCTAAGCCTTTGTAAAACCCGACTGCGAAGCGATTATGTTCTCTGTCAAGTCATCGATTTTTGCTAGAGTTGACAGCCGAAAGCCGCAATTCAAACACTTCGTTGAACTGCAAGTCCGTTGCCTCCGGCACAGCAAAGCTGACCGCATATCCTGCGTTCAGTGAAAGCTTAGACCGCAGATGGCGCAGGGTGACGCCAAGGTTGTCGGTCACGCAGCATCGCATTGAGAATCACCAGCAGTTTGCGTAAACAGGCGACTAAAGCGACTTTCTTCGCTTTGCCGCGTTTGGTTAACTGCTGATAATGGTCTCGAATCACGGGATTATGCTGCACCGCGCACAGAGCTGCCATGTACAACAAGGAGCGCAATTCCTTACGTCCTCCCTGAATCCGACGTTGCCCCTTCAACTTGCCGCTGTCGCGGTTGAACGGAGCCACACCGACCAAGGCCGCAATGGTTCTCCCAGACCGCGCTCCCAACTCTGGCAACGACACGAGCAAGGCTTGTGAAATCACTGTGCCAATGCCTTTGACACTGGTGAGAATCGCTAAGTGCTCTTGCCATTCTGGACGCTTGGCACTCAATTCGGCAAGGCGCGCTTCGAGGGTCTTGAGTTCGGTTTCGAGCGCACTCAAGACGCTGTTCACACTTTCTCGCACCCAGGATTCACAACTGTGCAGGCGCTTCTTCTCCATCGTGATCAGTTCTACGACTTGCTGACGACGAGCGACCAGCGCTTGCAGTTCTCGGATTGTCGCTTCCGGGAGTCGCGTCACCTCCGGGTTGCGACTTTCGCCGAACCGGGCAATCATCTCGGCATCAATCCGGTCAGTTTTTGCCAACCTGCCCATTGCTTTCGCAAAGTGCTGCACTTGGGCGGGGTTGACCCGCCGCGTTTCGTAGCCATGGGCTTCCAGTTCTGCCATGACGCAGCGTTCTAGCCCACCGGTCGATTCCAGCACAATGCCAGCAATCGCATACCCGGTGAGTTTGCTCACCAGTTCTGCCCGTCCTCCTTCAGTCTGGTTAACACTGAAACTCACGCCCAACGGGTACAGGGCGACATCCAACCGAGTTTGCGAGATATCAATGCCAATCCACTGTTGTTGTGTTTCCATAGCCGCTATGCTCAAAGTAGGGGTTCGCAGTACGAGCATCGTCCTTGCAATTCAATGCGGATTCGATGATCCGGGCGATAGTGCGAGCTTTGACTGCGAGTTGAAACAGGTGGCGACCCATGCTTCGCAACGGTCTTTAAAGACCCAGATAGAATCGGTCTGCCACCTTCCCCAAACATACAAAGATATGAACTGCGTTTTCCAGGATGGGTTCGCTCATTCCTATAACATAATTAATGTGGGTAACGATCTCTTCTGCCTGACGATCACTATTGCAAGCATTTAGCACAACACAGTTGATTTCATCGGTAAAAATCTTAAATAGTCGAGCCAATATCTCAGTACTGACAAGTCGTTCTCGACTATTCTCATCCTGGAAAATTAGCCCTTGCTCTCCTGCCTCGTGCCCACAGAAGTGAACAATCTGTGGACTATGTTCTGCCAGTAACTCTGGCAATTCTTGAGAACGCACACCCAGACCAAAACTGAGTTCAAACTTCCCCAAACGCTGTACAGCGGTAGTTAAATCTGAGACTTCTCGGTCAAGATTCAGATCTCGTCTCGGATTAGAAGACAGAATAAGAATTTTCGGCATAGCTTTTATCTCGTGTAAAGTTGTCAACCATCGCGTCTAGAGTCACACTAAAAGTTAGAATTACCGAAAGTTAAGATATAAATTATTACTGTTAGAAGACATAAACTGCTGAACTTAGATGAACATGGGCAGGGGCTATCTGCACTTAGAGCCACCCCGCTTACCGACTGATTACCGTTTCACCACAATTTGAATTTGCTTTGTGACCCACTCTTGTTTTGGATCAACAATCATCGTTGCGGCACGAGTGACATTCGGTGCTTTATCTAAATCAGCCCTGATCGCGGCTAGAAGATTGTTGAGTGGATTGATTTCTTCAGCTTCTCTGATTCCTCTAGTTGCTTCAGCTTGTTGAGCTTCAAATACGCCTTTCAATTCTTCTTCAAGCTTGGCTCCTCTGGATTCGGGTGGTTCATCCAGTGGTGGCAACGTCAACCAGCGAAAGTCTGCTAGCCCCTTCTGAACTGCAAATACTTTGAGCGTTTCTTTTGTCTGCTGATAAGCTTCATCGTCTGGAATACTCATCCTTAGCTGAATTTCTTCCTTCGCTCCTGTTTCAAGCTGGAAAAAGGGTGTCTCTAGTCCACCCAGCGGAATCTGTGAAATTGCCCATGTGGGTTCAATATCTAGTACAGCGACTTTAAGGGGTTGGGATCCCTTGTTGGTTAAACGCAAGGTAACGATATCACCGTCCTTAATAACCGGATTTTGGGGATCATCAAAGGTGGTACCATCCTCTTTTAACAACTCCAGATCAATGGCTTGAGCTAGTTTGGAGCTAGAATTATCTAGGCTCTGCACGGCTTGATATTTGGCAAGATGCACCAGTCGATCGACCACCCGTGTAGGGGCGGTTGGATCATCGATCCGGAGTAGGGGATTGAGATTTGGGATCGGAGAGCCAATGCTAATTTCGTAGTTGCCCCAACGATCAATCGCGACTTGATAGTGGGCAGATTCCCCTTCTTTAACTTCCACAACCCAGCCATTCCCGATCAGAGCTTGCTGCACCATCTCTAGTGCTGGTGTTTGGTTATTCATCAGCCTCAACGGCAGTTCATGTTCTTCTTTTCCCTGAGTCTTCTGGAAGAAACGAACCCGTCGAATTAGATCAATTGGAGCAGAAACCATAATTGCGGGTGCACCAGGTTCTAGCCTGCCATTGAGTTCGATTCCGCCTTCTTCTGGCTTCAAGATTCTTGCTGTAGATTGAGAAGCTTCCACCTGCGTTAGTTCCGAGATCGCTACTTGACGTTGCTTGTCGGAAAAATCAGTGGTGCTGAGAGGGTAGATCGAAAAGCGAGTGCCTTTACTTAAACCCTGTGCCTGTCCTGCGTTGAGTGTAATTTGAACCGCATCAACTTTGATCACAGAAATCGTGTAGGGAGTAGACCAGCGATCGCTGCCAAATACTCGTCGATCGCTTTCTCCCAGAATCATTGGCAGTTGCTGCGGAAACTTACTTTGAATTTGAGCATTGACGCGATCGTGCAGTAATTTGTAAGTCAGCGGCTGATTGCTGGTCGCAACGCTGGTGAGCGTATCAATCATCCAGTAGGTTAAGGCACCGTGACGCTCTGTACCGCCATTAACAGCATATTCATAAGCAAGCTCATTCGGACGACAAGCTGCCAGTAAGACATACTCTCTCGCTTGTGGCAATCCTGCAACTCCAATGGCTCGATCGCGCGTCAATTCCCGCCAGTTACGCTCTAACTCTTCCCGATTAGCCACAAGGCTCTCAGTCGATCGCTCCAGCATATCGGGTTCTGTACTGCTACGGATTTCTACATCTCCACGAGTTGCGCCACCTGAATTGCAGCAATCTAAAACAATGGTCACAATCAGTCCTTTATCTGTCATTCGCTTGAGCAGGGTTGTAATCTCTACATCGCGAATGTAGCGCCCTTCTGGTGTATCCCCAATATCCATTGGCACGATACCTTCATCGGTTTGATCACTGCTTCCCTGCTTTAAATTAGGGTAGATTGTTTTGACGCGCCCACCATGACCGGAGTAGTGGATATAGACCTGCTCACCAGATCGGGCTGCTTGAGTAATGTCATCAAACGCTCTCACAATGTTCTCGTAAGTCGGCTCTTCTTCTCCGGCAGATCGAACGGCTAAGAGTGTTGTATCTTCGGGATTGGGAGAGATGAGCTTACGAATGTGCTCCGGTGGAACCTTTAACGTCTCTCTGAGGAATGTATCAACGAGATTGATATCTCGGACTGCTCCTCTCAGGCTTCTAAAGAGGCGATTGGGCTTGTAGTAATCGATGCCAATCAGAAGAATATAGATGTTGGAGGCTAGTTCTGTCATGAATTGTTTGTGCTGTTCAGATTGTTGCTATACCAGCGAGACGAGCAGGTTTACTTCGAAATGAAATGCACCCAGAATTGGTTGTCTGTACAGCAAGTTTCTTCGATTAGCCCATAAGAATAGTGGATGAATTTGCCTTTGGTATCTGTCGCGCCAAGCGCATTACGATCGTACCCAGACGCATACCATTCCCCGTAGGGATCATGCACAAGGAAACCTTTTTCGTCGTAGCCAACTAATGCAACAATGTGCCCAAAAGACGTGAAATAGCCATGAGTAACGGCGGGATTTCCGGCTGCTAGCCATTTTTTCACAGCATCGATCGTGGCATGAGTATCGAAAGCATCCTTTGCCTTATAATCCCGCACAATCTTTGCTAAATCGTAGGGATCATGACGACTGAGATTATTATCCAGTGCGTATTCGTAGAGTTCGTCTTCATACTGCATATCAGAGCGGCGTTTCGGAACTGAGAGGAACTCTAAGCACATCGCTAAAGATGTAACATTGCAAGAACCATCAGGATTATTGAAGTTATCGCGTTGGGATTTGTAGGGAATGTTGAGTTTGACAGTATTTGGAGCAGTAGCTGGGGCAAGTGTTGGTTTTTCATCTGCTGGGGGCGCTTCTACCTTTAGCTCCTCACCACCAGTTACTTTGACATGTTCGCTAAAGGCATACCAGACTGAGGAACCCTGCATCTCTTTGCTCAACGTTAGTACGAGGTGATTCCGTACGGGTTCAAAGTAAGTTAACTCTAGCTTTTGTCCGGCTGCAAATGCGTACTTCTCGTTCGCTCCTAAAACAGTGGAATCAAGTGGACGTAACTTTAGAATTGTGTTTTGGATTGCTTCTAAGGTAATAATGGGTGCGGGCGCTCTGGAGCCAACTTGCGAAGCTTCTACGAGTTTGGCTGCTGTTTGTGGACCCAACATTTCAGGCTCATCGCAGTCATTTTGTAGCTGAAAACGAGTCAGCGCAGCCATTGCTCTCGCATCAAACGGATCTTCAGCTTCAGCTAAGAGACCTAATTCAATCAGCAATGCCTGAACCTCTTGGCTGAGTTCTGGGTCTTGAGCGATCGTACTGCTGTCATAGCGAAGATTAGCACCAGCAAAGTCAATAAGTTTCATATCCCTTAACAAGTTGGGGAGTAAAGGTTTGTAATCGATGAACTAGAAAGCTCAAGCCAGAGCAGAGAAGGTAGCGAATCCAGCAATTCCATCGACTTCTAAGCCTTTTTGTGTTTGAAATTGTCGAACCGCAGCTTCGGTCGCTTTGCCAAAAATCCCATCCGCGTCTAAGTTGAAGCCAGCCTTTTGTAGAGCGAGCTGCAACTGCTGGACATCATTTCCTTCCATCCGGGGATCAGTGAGTTTAAGCGATCGTGCTTTACTCGCTTGAGGTGTAGTATTAGTCGCTGGAATATTGACAGGACCTTCATAGGTTCGCGCGAATTCCCAGGGTTTGCTGAGAAATAGTGCTTGTTCTGCCAGTCGTCGGCGTGTGAGTCCGAGCTAGGGTTTGCCGTCCACTTTGTTCCAGACGGGGAACTGTCCGGCGGCTCCTTGGTCGTCTCCAGCATTCAGTTTCTTCAGTAAGGTGGAGGTGCCAAATCCGCCTGTTCCAGGTCCGACATTGAAGCAAAAGCAGACGAGTGCAGAGATTGGTCATCATTGAGATCAACCTGAACTGCCTCTTCTACATAGGATTCAAACCGCTCTAGGTCTATATATAAAAACTGCTCTGCTTGGGCTTGAGTACTCCTCATACCCTCAGATACCCCATCAGTGTGACCGTAGCCGATCGTCCAGACCTTTCCACCATCGTCGTAAGCTTCTAGTTCGCACCCTTCAAAAGTTGTAAGGAGTTTGAAGCCTTGATCGTTAATGTGGCAACCGCCTCGTGGGATAGGAACCTCTGGCGGTTGTTGATCTGGCGGGGCGACTCTAAAGGTAGTAGCAGTACTAAACTTCAGGGCTTCTGAAAGGTCAGTAACCTGCCCATGAGTTTCTGTCAGTCTGACTGCCTGATCGCCTTCATATTCGTAGAGGCGACCATCGCTGTACAATTCAAGAGATCGTTCCATGCAAATGCTTCCTATTCCTAGAATTTGCACAAGCATCACCCTACCTTGAGGTCTTTAGTTCTCAAAGCATGAAGTTACCTGCGCTGATGCGATAGTTCAAATTAAAGCGAGCGATGATCTTGAACGGAGCGAATTCTGTGTGTTAATGAAGCACACTTGAAGCTTTCAACTAAAGTTAGCGTGTTATACCTAAGCCGAGCAGAGATCTCCGGAGTTCACTGCTTAGCGCCTCAAAAATTTGAACTAGCAACGATTTCTTGCACCGTTTCTCCGATCTGAAGACGTATTCATTGATGTACAAGTAAGACTGGAACTAGCACGATCAATGAAGACAGGTACTCGAAAGCAGCCATCAATCTGAGTCTTTAAGAAGGCTATTTAGATGATAGGGTAGATTAATCGTCTGAGATCGTGAACATTCTTTAAATTATATTAACTTCTTCATGACTCAGTAGCTCAGAAGCTATTGTCAATAACAAACATCTAACAGAATCTCAATATGGCAGCTTGTACAGATCCGGCGATCGATCATCTCAATCAGTTAGGCTACAACGCGCTAAAACTGCCAAGACAAAGCATTGCCCCCTTAATGGTTCTATCTCGCGATCCCGCGACTTCTATTTGTAGTCTCTTTGGTCATATTAGCGATATCGTCGAAGATTCCAGTGTGCCTTTGCCTAAGGTTTGGGAGAACCTGGATGTTGGAACAATTAGTGGGATGCGGACGAACCGACTAGAGTTCAAATTTGGTCTGTCGATTTTGAATACGCTATTATCAGCGATCGGTGCAAAGAGCGCTGGACTCGATGCGGCGTTTGGCAATGCGTCAACGCTTGAGTTTGAATATGAAAATGTACTGTTGGACAACGTAATGCCTGCTTCGGTTTCCGCTTATCTTCGCAGAGCGACACCGTTTATCGACGAGCCTTTAGTCCCGCTCTTCGATGCACAAGGAGAGGCCTACATCGTTATTGATGTGCTGAAATCCAATTCCTTCGGGATTCGAGCTTATCGAGACGCTGGGGGTGGGATTGACCTCAATTTGGATGCAGTCAAGGAGATTGTGGGTATCAGCTCGAAGTTTGTGATCGAGAAGAAGTCAGAATTAAAGATCTCTTTCCAAGGCGAGAAACCCTTGGGATTTGGGTTCAAAGCTTGCCCAATCTGGATAGAAAACGTGGATGAAAAATCGCGGTTTCGTTTAGATCCAAGCACGAATCAAGCGATCGACTTTCGCGGATCAACTGAGGCAACGGCAGATGCTACCGAAGCTGAGACAGAATTGACACCCGTATTGATTGCTCCGAATGAATTGATGGAGTTTATCTAGGTCGAAACTTAGATTCTCATCTCACCGCTTCTAACGTTATCGTCAGTCTAGAAAAGTCCAAAAAGCTTCTTTCGTCCCGAACTGCCTAGTGGCTAGTCAATCAGGAATTGAGGGATAGAGACGCTTGAGCTTAATCCGGGCATCCTGGGTGGTGAAGCGCCAATCGACAGGTGAAGATTGAGCATTGCGAGATCGCTGCCACGCCTCAACTTCTGAAGTGAGTGTTTCTTTGTCGGGAATACGACGATCTAAACATTGACGTGCCAACACACTCAACTCCAGTTCAGCCATGTTCAGCCAACTACCATGCTTTGGGGTGTAGTAGAACTCCAGACGGTCGAGAATGCGACGGGCTTCTTTAGGGGCAAATGCTTTGTACAACGAAGCTTTGACATGGGTGTTGAGATTGTCTTGGACAATTCGGATAGCAATTGCATCTGGGAAGACCTCATCGACGAGGAACTTCATCTGATGGGCATAATCAATCGCGGTGCGAGTATCAGTGACCGTGACATGCCGCCAAGCTTTGAGCGGAGCAAAGCACATGAACAAATTGGCAGTGCCGTTGCGCTCATATTCACAATCATAGCGTTCCGGGTGTTCAGGCTCTGCTGGAATCGGAGTCCGAGTCTCCCTCACCAGTTGCTTTGATGCTTCATCGAAGCAGACTAACGGGTAATGTTCCTGTTCAGGCGTGGTGTACAGTTGCAGCACTTCTTCCATCTGGCAGACGAATTCCGCACTTTGTTCGGGCGGGATCACCCAGCAGTCTTTTTGCCAAGGCTTAAGTTCGTTTTTTTCAGCGTTTGGCGCACCGTTTCGTGAGAAATCGAGTCCACGATCTCCAATACCACCAACTGATCTCGCAATAGGCGCAACGTCCACCGAGATTGTCCTTCAGGTGCTTTACTACATGCCAGTGCCACCAAATGGGCTTCCTGTTCTCCATCGAGCAATCCAGGGCGTTGTGCGCGTTTGCGTTGCCTCAGACAGGCTTCGATGCTTTCAGTGACGCAGCGTTCTCGAACCCGCTCAATCGTTGCCACGCTCACATCTAATGCTGCACTGATCTCGCTATCGTTCCAACCGCCATCGGGGTGTCCTACGTCTGCTTTCAGCAGAATTCGAGCATGGGTAATCGCATAGGCAGCCGCTTTTCCAGTGCGAGTGAACTGTTCGACATAGCTGCGCTCTTCAGGACTAAGCGAGATGATATATTTCTTGCGAGGCATGGTGGTTTTGCTGGCACGTCATCCTCTAGAAATCCCTCATTCTTCCTCTGACTAACCACTAGGACGATCTCTAAATTCTCCCGAGCAATTGCATGGTTAGGGTCAATTTGAATCACTCGACGATAAGCTGTGATCGCGTCGTCTAACTTTCCTTGACCATGGAGAGCACGACCCAAATTATGGTGAGCATCTGCATAGTTAGGGTTAATTTGAATCGCTCGACGATAAGCTGTGATTGCTTCACTTAGCTTGCCCTGATGGTACAGCTCAAGTCCCTGATTATTTTGCTCACGTTCCTGCTGTTTGAGCTTTTCCCGATACTCCTCCTTGGCGGCTTCAAGAATTGGTTTTATAATTGTCTCTACTTCCTCATCCGTAAGCTGCAATTTCTGACGAAACTCTTGCAGATTAGCTTCGATTTCAGGATCAAACGGATAATGCCCCTCCTCAATTAGCCGAATCAGCATTTCCTGATACTCATCCCGAGCTTGCTGAAGTGGCTTCCGCTCCTCTTCTAAAATTCGGTTCGCTTCTTCAACAGACAATCCTAAATTTCTTCTAAGCTGTTCTAATCGAATCTCTTCAAACTTGGTCAACTTGCGATCGACTAAAAACTCTCTGACTTTTTCGCGATATTGCTTCTGGCTAGGATTTTTTTCAGCAAGTGCATCTGCCACGCCCAATTGAATTGCTTCTCGCTTTGCATGTGAAAGCGGTTGCTCAATCCCTAATACGACTTGATTAGAACCTGGCTTGCACTTCAGAATCGGCTTCAGATGCTCTGGAATCACTGTCCTCGTAACCGCATTCGTCACCTCAGCTTTTCGCACTTCATCTGTTACAACTGAGCGAACCTTAGAACTCCCTGAAATTTCCAATTGAATCGCATTCTTACCAAACTCGAATGCTTCTGAGATTGAACAGTCGTACCCTAACGCCCGATAAAACCCCTCCGAGAACGCGATCGCAGCATCATCCCGAATCTCCTGATTCATGCCAATCACATAATCAACATGATTCACAATGGCATTCGCCTGCTCTTCCGAATAGCAAGCATTCAGCAGCACACAGCCAACATTACTCGAAAACAGCCTGAACAGGTTAGATAGCGCCTCCGCTCTAACCCACTGCTCTCCTCCATCATTGCCCTCAAACACCAACCCCTGCTCACCGCTACCATGCCCGCAAAAATGCACAATTTGGGGTCGGTATTTGAACAACAAATTGTGTAAGTCTCCAACGCGCACCGCCAAAGCATTCTCGACCTCAAACTGCTGCCGATTGTAAGACTGCTCAATCACCTGTTTCAAGTCTCGAATTTCGCGATCGAGATTAAGGTCTTTGCGGGGATTCGAGGCAAGAATCAGGATCTTCATAGAGGGCAACAGACTGAGGCACAGCCGTGTAGATTGAAGGTATCCATCAGAATAACAAACCTAAGAACGGCAAACTTACCTTTAAAGTTATCTTCATGATTGTTTCGATCCCTGAAAGCTACTTAGACTCCGACTCGCCACATCTGCACTCAAGCCCCAAAGAATCAACCCCAAATAATCCGGCAACGGTCGCGCCCCAAATGTCGTTCCATTTTCTACATACAGCGTGTTCAGTCCGGCGATCGATAAGCCAATCAAAAGCGCCAACGACAAAATCGGACGCACAATCCAGAACGTAGCTTCGGTGCGAACACGCTCAGACACTCCAGAAAGCCCCAATAGAAAATCTTGAAACCGATCAAAGCGAGAAGGTTCGGCAAGCACGATCGCCGGTTGCTGAATGTTGTCCTTCAGATTGTTCTCAGCCCCACGAATTGCTTCAGCTACATCCGATTCGCCTGCTCCACGCGGAGCATAACTATCGACAAGCTGACCGACTTTCTCCAGAGTTTCTTTACACTTCGCATCCTCTTCTTGCGCGAGATAGCGTCTCGCCTTTTGCAGCAGTGCGATCGCCTCTTCTGTTTCCGGCTCTGGCAAGTCTAATCCAGCTTCAATTTGTCGCGATTTGTTGAACGTGTCCAGACGATTCCGAATCACGGTCAAGCCCGTTGTGGCATCCTCAAGCTGCTCTCGATCGATGAAGATTCGGACGCGATCGAGCATCTGAGCCAGAATTCTTTGATCCTCTGGATGAGCAGTTTTGATGTCGATGCGAAGGCGATTCAGGTTTCTGAGCGCTTGCATTTGTGCCTCGCCACGGGTGTCCATATACTTGAGCAATCGCCCCACAAGAATGCCCAAAAACAGAATCAGCAGAGGCGCGATCGGACCACTTCTGACACTCAAATTGATTGGTAAAGTCAGGCGATTGGATTGATTGCTTAGGGTGAGGTAGGCGGCTCCTTGATATTGGTCAGGCGGCATGGTGGAGCGATCAAGAGTCAAAACCAGACGACTAATTTGATTAGCAGGCAGGGAATTGGGCGCGATCGCGATCGTGCTGCTTGGAAGCTGATAGTTCGTGAGCTTACCTTCAACAATGACCGCAGTATTGAGAATCGTAACCGGAGTCAAAGCGGAATTATCAAAATAGAGTTCACGCTGTTGGTTTTGAGTACTGGCTGGCAGCAAAAGACGAGCCAGACCACAATCAAGCAATCCAACGCAGTTGACCAGTTGAAGCTGAATTTGCTCGGTTCGCTGTAAGGGCACTAGGGTAAATTGTGAACTAGCGACAGTGGTAACGCTCCGCTCTGGAGAAGCTGCCGGAGAATTGGTAGGTTCTGGAGCCGTTTGAGCAAGAACCAGGGGCTGAAGAATGGCTAGTGGAACTAAAAGTGTAAGTATCCAGCGTTTCATGAGTTTGTCTGGTAGCGCCTTTTAAAAAAGGTAGAGGAAATAGGCTGACTACATCCAATGGTCTGTCGTCGTTGTTCGTTGTAGCTGTTAATAGATTTCGGTGACGCTTCGATGCTCTTGATGTCGTAACTGTCCGACGAATACGATGATATCGAGTCCAAGCATAAACTTTAATGATTCCGTTTGCGTGGCGATGGATTGAGCGCTTCTTCTTGCCATGATTCAGACCCAAATCGTTATCCGCTAGTTTACTCAATCTCGCTCTGATTTTTCAGCAAACTTTGCCGCCCTAGTTTTTTCATCCCTTAATTTTCTCTAGAAATTTGGGGATTTACCGGACTTCAGGTGTAATAATTGACAGATTTGCATTCGTTAGGAGTGATCGATGACAGAGCGCGTAGAGCTTAATCAACCGGTAACAGATGCACTTCCTGAAAAAGTTCACGAAGAGGCAGCAGATGTCGCTTCTGATGTTCAAGCGAGTTTAGAGACTTTAGAGGCTCATCTCACCGAATTAGAAGACGGCTTAGAAGAAGAAATACAACAAACTATTGATAGCCTACAAACGCTTGCAGAAAAGGCACAAGCTGTAGAATCACAGGCAACTGAGAGCATTAATGAAGCGCGATCGCACTATTCCACACTAAGCGAACAAGTGAATCAGAGCCTAGAAGGCATCCAATCTAGAATCGAAGAATTACAGGGTGAAGTTGAGGAGATCTCTAACCAGGTTCAGGCTGTCGAACAAGAGCTTGAGGCGGAAGTCACAGAATCGCTACAGGGTGTAACCGAGTTTCAAACCGCAGTCGAAACCATGAAAAGTAGTGTTGAAGCCCGTAAAACAGCTTTAATCTCTCAGTTTGAGCAGTTTGAGCAAGAAACCCGCACTCAGGTACGATCGTTGATCGATGCCTTTACAACCCTTGCTGATTCCAGTGAGCAGCATCTGACGGAATTTGAAATCTTGTTGGATACAACGAGTACTGAAAATCTTGATCATCTCAGTCGCCTTTTCACGGATGAAATTCTTGGAAAATTAACTCAGTCCAGTCAAGAATTAACTCAAGCGATCGATGTACTCGGTCAAGCTGGAGATGGAGTACATGATCAACTAGATGGTTCGATGGGAGAAATTGTGGATCAAATCGGTGAAGTGACCCGTCTGATTGAAGATATTAAACCTGTTTTAGATCTAGTTGAGAAGATGCTATGAGTACAAATCTTTTAGAAGCACAGCAAGTTCTAGCGGCTGCGATTGAGGGATTAGATACAGAAGCGATCGTGGCTGAACTGGATGAGTTGCAGCAGGCAGCGAGTCAAGCTGAAGAATCGATGGAACAAATCATGGAAACGATTGAGCAAGCGGCTGACGCAGTAGAACAAGAATTAGCAGATTTGCAGAATTCTTGGGAGGAAGTTTGTGAGCAGGCTGAAGAATCGATTACAGCAACTTCTGAAGTAATCAATCATTTCAGCGAGACCGTGGATCAAAGTCATCAAGATATCCAGTCCAAGGTTCAGGATTTTCAGCAAGCGATCGCACAGCTTACATCTCAAATCCAAACCTTTCAAAGCACTTTGGAAACTAGCTTTGAGGAGTTAGAACATGATTTGGAGGTTCACGCTGACGCAGTTCAAACTGAACTAGAGGACTTTTCCGAGCAGATGAGCCAGACACAGTTGACTGAGCTAGGGCATCAGTTCCAGCAGTTTTCTGAGCAAATGACACTGGGATTTCAAACCTTTAGTACTGAAGCAGAAACACTGGGGCAGAATCTCAGCGATCGAGCCTGTCAGATGTTAGAGACGACAGGACAGCGCTGTTCAGATGAGCTAACTCGTCAGCTAGAAGATGCGATTCGATCGCTAATTGAAGAAACGATTTCAGAACTCATTGGCGAGATTGCGACCAGCTTAGTATTAATGAGCGTGGGAACAAGTGTCACTGGCTCGATTAGTCCATCTTTACCAGCGTTAGTTACTGCAAAGAAAACGGCTGAATTGGTGAATGCAGGTTTAGATGGGATGGGGATTTAGCAAGATGGCAGATTCAACAAATGATCAAGACACGCCAGAAGGTCTGACAGCAGCATTGGGAGAGCATTCTGAAGCTTTAACTTCGACATCAGAGCAGATTGCGAGTGCGATCGAAGAGTTGCAGTCAGAAATTGCACAGCAACCAGAACTCATTCAATCCAAGATCGACGAGTTGAATTCCTCGATCGAGGAAGTGCAGCAAAGTTTTGCACAAGGGGACAGCCTTGTTGAAGAATTGCAGTCTGCACAGTCAGCTATTGAAGCATTTCAGGAGCAACTCGATCAGAGTCGGAATACAGTAACGCAGATTAGTGAGCAATTTTCAACGGCTCTATCAGAAGCTGAAGCTTCGATCCAGGCAGGACAGGGACAACTTGTTGCAGCATTAGAGGCTACTCATCAGCAAATTGAGCAACTGAATCAGTGTATTACTGAAGCGAAAACAGCAACCGAAACCCAAATATCGATGTTGGTTCAGAGCATGGAGCAGCATCAACAAGAAGCAATTGCACAGCTTCAGCAATTCGTTGATCAAGGATTACTCGAACAAAGTGAATTTGATCGCAAACTAACCGATGTTAGTCAAACAGCAGTGCGGGATTCAGTCGATCGACTGATCGATCAAAGCCAGATCAAGATTGAACAGGAGTTAAAGGAGATTATCGAACGCGCAGTTCGACAGATTCTAGATACAGTTGATCAACTTCGTCAAAAAGTCGCTGATAGTAAGTCTGATACTGCAATCGTTCGTGAGTCCATTGAACCATTGATTCACGAGATGGAGCAAGCGTTTAATTCACTGAGTAGCTTTATTTAGGAGAGAACAAATGCCGACACAATCAGACGCAATAGCTGAAGACCTGAACTCTAGGCTCGAAAAGCTACTAGAACAAAGTCAGGCACTGCTTGAGAATGTTCGTCAATCGAAAGAGACGATAGAAACTCAAACAGGAGAGGTGATCAGTGAGATCGAGGAGGTCAAAGAAGCTTTAGACACTGCTCAAACCGAGCTAGAGCAGGATATTTCTGAAACCCAAACCACAGTCTCAGAAATTGCGCCTCAAATTGAAGCAATGGAGCAAGATCTTGAGGCTGTTGTTTCTGCTTTGAGTGAGTCTGTAGAGACCTGTACCAATAAGATTGAGCAGGCAGAACAACAATTGCAGCAAGCGATCGCTGAAGTAGAAGCCGATTTGACAGGGGAGCTAACCAGCGAGTTACAGGCGCATCAGGAAGAGATTCAGGCGCGATCGCAGGCTTTACAGCAGTTTATTACAGACGAGTGTGTGAATGCGATCACGACGAAAGCAACTGAATTCACACAGCATTTGAACCAAGTAACCGAGAAGTTGGCGAATAAGCTGCAAGAGGTTGGGCATTCGATCGAGCAAAACGCTCAAACGACTTTGCAACAGACAACGGATGAAGTTGAGAATCGATTGTTTGGGGATTTGTTGAAGACGGCTGATGATTTGGAGCGAATGGCTGAGCGTTTGAGTCAGGTCATTGATACGACTGGGACAACGATTTCGACGACGAAGGAAGGGTTAGTGACTGGGATGAATACAACAAGTGTGGGAGTGAATACTGTGATTGGGATTTTCAAGGAGCTACAGGAACTATTGGAGCGGGTGAGTTAATAGCTTTTCACGGGGCACTCAATCGATCGAGTTCAAGACAATCGCGCTTCAGTTCCATCTGACGGGTCTTTTTCTCAGCTAAACGAGTTCGCTCTTGGATTTGTTGCTTATCGCTTTCAGTAAGATATTGATTAAATTGCTCGTTCGCAGCGTCGATCGCTTCTCGCAATCTTTGATTCTCAGCATCCAGCTTTAAGTTGATCGATTGTGCGAGTCGCTCAGTTAAATTGCGCCCTAATTCTTGATAATGATTTCCAACTTTCTCTTTGAGCTTTTCAGTTTCATCACGTAGTTGTGTTGTTTTATTTTGCTGATAGCTGAAAATCGAAAAACCAATGACGATTAAGAGCAGTGGAAAAAGGATGATTGGAGCTTGAGCCGCTTTTTTTGCATTGTCCAATCCTACTGCAACACCGACAAGCGCCATTAAAGAGAGAATACTTTGAATTTGCCCTCTCGTATTTTTGAAGAGATAACCTGCTAAAGATTCATTTTTATAAGGGAGTTCACACTCACACTCGATCGCCGAATCCGCTAAAACTCGATTGAGATCAACAGGATATAAAGTTTGCTTCAATTCATCGGGCGATCGCAAAGATGGGATGACTTTCAACGTGGTAATCATGCGTTGGAGTAAAGCAAACCAGCCTCCCTCACCATAGCTAGAACAGATATTTTGCCATTCTCTAGTTCCCCATTCGGACAACTGCGATCGACAAAAGTAGGTCAGTTCCTGATTCAACCCTTCTGGAGTGTTTGCGGTCTGCGAATAAAGCTGAAGGTAAGTTTGACCCCGCCGTTGAACAACTCTAGCCGTTAGTCCTTCGATCTGTTCGCGAATCCTACCGAGAATGCTACCTTTTCGCATTTTGTCGAGCATATCTCGTTTAGACTGATCAAAATCGAGCTTTGCCTGCCGGAAGAATTTATCACGATCGTCATTGGCTTTCTTAATCGCTTTGCGAACTTGTTCTTTCAGGTCAGCATTTCCCGCCGAAAGTTGCTGTTCAAGTTGTTGAATTTCTTCCGTAAGCGTCCTATCTTGCAGATCGAAAAGTTGTTTAATGCGATCGATTTGCTGAGAAAGTTGCTGATTGCTTTTCTGAAGAACTAAATCTTCGCTCGCGATCGAAGAAAGTCGCTTGGCAAATTGCACAAAATCCGGCTGTGCGCCCATTTCAACCATTGTTGCTTGGTTGGGACGAAATAGATCTAAGTTAAGCGAGATCATCTCTCTGTCTACTGTTTGACCGTGAGAAGCATTCACGACAACAAAGCATTGCAGATTCTGTTTTGCTTGCTCGATCAACGTTCGCTCATCAGAGGACAGGGCTTGATTTTCGCGAACAATACACAGCACATGACAATCTGCAAAAGATTGAGGAGCTTCTGTTTGAGTCGGAAGCTCAATCTTTAGCGTTGGAGTTTTATCAGTAGCGCTCGGATAAGCAAACGTGACAGAATCGCTCTCTTTGAGTTCCCGACACCCTTCGATGCGCTGACCATTTACAAAAGTCCCGTTGCGACTGTTGCGATCGCAAATCTGAGCCGTTTTATCCCATCGGAGTTCTGCATGTTGACTACTGGATCGATTAAACTGCTCAGCCAGTGGAATATCACAAGCTGGATGTCTCCCGATGAGTAAAGTAGAATTTTGCTTCAATGAATACTGTAAGGTTTGCCCTCCTAGCATCTGTAAGCAAACGGATACAGCAGGCTGTGAAGAGACAGATTCAGGATAAGGAATAATTTTGATTTGGAAATGGTCTAGCGATCTCTCTGAACTCAATGCTGCCTTCAAGGCTTGGACTAATTCTGGCGATCGACCACAAATGCCTAAAATCGGCTTGCTGTCTCTGAGAGAGTTGCTTAGTTGGGAGAGAAATTGAGTGATGCCTGCATAGTCAGAACTTTGGGCAGACCGAATGCTAATGAACTTTTGAAAATCCTGTATTCGCTGAGCTAATTTGTCCAATTTCACTGTTATGAGTTTCCAGAATTTTTGATATATAGTTTTGACAGCTAGGACTTGAAAGCGATTTAGCGCCTCTTATTCCTGAGAATCTCGATTTCCTGCTTTACTCTGGCAGATTTATCTCTAGTGGCAACCAAGACTTCTTTAATTTGATCACAAACTCCAGGAGCAGGTGCGGCTCCTTCACAGTGCATTAATTCCTGCTCTTTCTGTGTGATCAGCGCATCAAGTATTATGAGTCCCTGTTGTAGGTCTTGAATCTGAGCTTCTGATGAGGAATTACCAGGTGTTTGTGGCGATTCCTCTTTTTTCTCAGATGTCTTCCTTTCTGTTACTAGCTTTTTGTCTGAATTGACTGCAATTCTTTCTAGCTCTTTTTGTCCATCCCAGTAAGAATTATGGGGAATTGCAAAAGCTAAATCCTTTGCCTCTTGCCATCGACCTGCATCATAAGCCTCTCTTGCTTTTTGAAAGGTCTTTTGTTGGTCATCCCATTGAGGTTGCCAATTTGAGATGAGTTGCTGAGCCTCTGTTTCTTCTGAGCCAGTAATTGACTTCGCAAGCTCGATCGCTTTTCCTAAATCTCCCGTCTCTGCTGCTGCTTTTGCCTGTGCTAATGATCCCTGAGTGGTCGCAGGTGTTGTTACGGCTAGATTATTAGGTGAACGATTACCCTGCATTGAGGCAATAAACACGGCTGCACCGACTGATATCACTCCAAACGCTGCAAAAACTCCAATCAACCAAGCAATATTTCCACGATCGGAAACAGGTTGCGAAACAGGGCGAGAAGTGGGAGTTGGAGGAACCGGAATCGGTTGTGGCGGTTGTGGAAGAATGACTTCTGTTTCTTTAGCAACTGGAATCGGCGTGTACTCAGCCACAGTTTGAGCCGGCATCGGAGTTGGAATGAAATCAGTCGCGGCAACTGTAGCCGCAGGCTGACTGAGTTGTTGAACGGCTTGGAGTGCTTCTTCTGCACTCTGATAGCGATCTTTAAAGTGATAGCGCGTCATCCTGTTCAAAACCACTTTCAGTCCTGGACTCGCTGAGGATAAATGCTCCCAGACAATCTCACCCGTCTGAGAATCTTCATCGAGTTGACTCGGAGAACGTCCTGTCAACGCCTGAATCGCCACCATCCCCAATGCGTACAAATCGCTATTTGATCTAGGTTTTCCCCGCCCTTGCTCTGTTGGCGCATAACCTTGAGTCCCAATTCGGGTTCCTGTTGCAACCGTGGGATCAAGCTCAGCACTTACTTGCTCTTGTACTGCTTTAATCGCCCCAAAATCAATCAGTACGAGTTTTCCATCCCGTTGACGGCGAATCAGATTTGCAGGCTTAATATCTCGGTGAATCACACCTTTACTGTGAATAAATTTCAGAATCGGCAATACACCTTGCAGCAACTCTAATACTTTCGCTTCTGTCCATTGCGTTCCAGGTAGCATCTCTACGTCTAGAGTATGTCCTTCAACGTACTCCTGAACGAGATAGAATTCATTCTCCTCAGTAAAGTAAGCCTGAAGATTTGGAATCTGATCGCATTCTTTGCCCAACTGAGTTAATATTCTTGCCTCTTGCTCAAACAAGCGCTGAGCAAGAGAAAGTGCTTGCGGTGAGGTATTCAATGGCTTTAATTGTTTCACTACGCAGACTGGATGCCCAGGAATATGCGTGTCTTCTGCCAAAAACGTTTGCCCAAATCCACCGGAACTCAGCGCTTGAGTAATCTTGAAATGCCCAGCCAGAATCTTTCCAATCATGACAGGTAAATGAGGAGGAGGGTTATACTAATTCGGAAAGCATATAGTTCTTTACATGCTGTGGCTTAGAATAACCGGAAAGAATCGACACTGGAAGCATTATAAACAAAGGTTTAAACTCTAATAGTTCAAATGCTCTTAAATCACAACTCACAAAGCGTGATCAACTCATCATCTTCCAAATCTTAATTGTGTTATCACTGCTCCCACTGGCACACCAATCTCCTTGAACACTAATCGCAAGGCTACCAATTTGCCACGGATATCCTCCGATCGCTCGAATCTCCTGATTACTGCTCACATCCCAAAGCCGCAAAATCTTATCGTCTCCTGATATCGCCAAAACCATCCCATCTGGACTAAATCGAATCATATTCACAATCGATCGCAACCCCGAAATCGTCATTACTTCCGCTTGAGTCTTCTGATCCCAAAGTTTCAGCGTTCGATCGCTACTCGCAATCGCCAATACAGAACCATCAGCATTCCAAGCGACTGCGGTTACTGCCATTTTGCTCTCGATCGTTTGTGTCGCCAATGTGTTCAAATCCCAGATTTTTGTAGTTTTATCCGCACTGCCACTCACCAGTAATTTCTGCTGAGGGTGAAACGCGATCGCATTCACTGCCATCGTGTGACCTTCTAAAAGTTGAAGCTGCTTCCCTGTTTGACGCTCCCAAATTCGGATAGTTTTATCAGCACTCCCACTCGTTATCCATTGCCCATCAGCATTGTATGAAACAGCATTTACCGCCAACTTATGCCCTTCAAATGCTCTCAATTGCTGACCTGTGACTAAATTCCAAAGCAGAATAATTTTATCTGTTCCTCCACTCACAAGGAACTTTCCATCTGAGCTAAAAGCTACTCCACGTACAGGAGACGCATGACCCGTTAGTGTTTGTAAAGAACGATCATGAACTAATCCCCAGAGATTGTTCTCAACCTGCTGAATTGTTTGTGCAACGCGCTCAGAGCTTTCTTGAGTTTCAAGCTGAAATAGAAATTCGGGTTGGGTTTGACTTAGCGTGATGCGATCACCACTCTTCAAACGCTGTTTTTCTAGAATGCGATGACCATTCACATAAGTACCATTTGTACTATCAAAGTCCTCAACCTCCCACTCTCCATCAGCAATCAGATAAATTGCAGCATGAACCTTTGAAACCGTTGTGTAGCTATCAAGCCTAATTTGACAGTCTGCTGCGCGACCTAGTTTTACTGATTCTGTTAACGGATAGCGAGACTGATCGTTAAACAAAATTAGAACTGCTTGAGTATTCATGTGCCTAAATCGTTTCTCTACTCAGGATAAAACTCGATGGTACGATTTCAGTTTAATTTTGATGAATCGGCAAGCAAATCATGAATGTTGCTCCTTGCCTTTTCTGATTACTTAGGATTGATTCTGTGGGGTTTAAGCGCAAATGTGGCAAGTCGGAGTTGAAGCAATCTGCGGGACGACAAAACATAATGAGATGCGTGTAATACCGTTTCGCTAAAAGTAGGCAACAGATGGTATCAATGGTTCGGACAGAATTAGGGGTTGTGTCGCAAATACTTTTTAGTGACAAACGAAGTGTTTCGTTCGCATTCCGTTATGCACTCATACCGAACAGTTCTTCAATAAACTTTGCTTGAGACAGACTCTTCCCTTGGCTAATTCCCTTCACTTGTCCTTTGCGAATCATACTCATCGCTTCGATTCCGCTCAAGGTTTGTCTTGCCGTGTTGAATGACCCGAATCCCATCATGGGCTTGGTCAATCGCTTGATGTTGCGGTGATCCTGCGATTGGGAGGTTGTTCATATACTTGCTTTGCCGTAATTCGGTCTCTGCTGCCAAAGTTTCATCCGCTTTCAACGTTTCAATTGCCACCGGATAGGCAGCGTTCTGATCCACCGTGATCACCCGTGGTTTTTGAGTGTGTTCCGCTTTCAGCACTTTGCGAAAGAACCGTGTGGCTGCCTTGCCGTCTCGCTTTGCACTCAGCATGAAGTCGAGCGTGTTACCCATTGAATCGACGGCGCGGTAAAGGTATTTCCACACTCCTTTGACTTCGATATACGTCTCGTCCACCCGCCACGAATCGTTTGTCGGATTCAGGTGTGGTCGAATGCGCTTATCCAGTTCTGGGGCATAACTCAACACCCACCGATGGATCGTGGAATGATCCACTTCCACTCCCCGTTCTTGCATCATCTCTTCCAAATCCCGGTAGCTCAATGGGTAGCAACAATACCACCGCACATTCAGCAAGATGATCTCTGGCAAAAAATGCCGCCGCTTAAACAAGAATTGGGAAGCCATTTAGGGTGCGATGAGAGAAAATTGAGCTTCCCCACCGTATCATTTTTGCGACACAACCCTTCAGTGAGCCTGGAAACGGCTTCTTCGATTTCAACTGCATTCATACTCTGACCATAAATAGCTCAGGAGTTCGATTATCGCTCCATAACGCAATTTCAGAATTTTATCCTGATTTTCAATTATGGAGGTTGAGTTAGAAACCCGGCACAGCGATCGTGCTCTCCACTCGCTGTTCAGAAACCTCCAGATATTTTTGCAATGCTCATAGACTGCAATGCTCACTGATTTGCTGAATCACCTGCAAAGGGATACCCGCCGTAGACATCGCTGTTAATGCAGCTTTACATGTATCTTGGCTCAATTCCTCATATACCAACGGAGCTATCAATTTCAAGCATTTGTAAACCCTGTCTTACGAAATAGGCAGTAAGTGCTGCTGTGTAATTCTCAAAAGGCTGAATATCAACAATTTTCATAAGCTCTTTCCCAGATTTTGAAAGTGCGACTCCGTGTAGCTGAAATGCTTGCTCTTTTGGTCGCTCATTTATTGGAATAAGACCATAATTTCTATTTTGATGCTGAAAAGGAAATACTATCTGATTGTTCACGCCCGTAATCGCGCCTGCAATACACACTCTGTAATCAAAGAATGAATTGTAATCTGAAATGATTAAATTATGCTCCTGTAAGACATTTAATTGGTCAAAGCCAAGACCATAATTCTGAAGTGCATTTGATGCAGCGTTACCACCGAGCGATGCAACTCGCGCATCGAGATAGATGTCATCAGCCTTTAAACATATGCACAGAGAACAAAGGCGCAGGAAGAGATTTGCAATAGCACTATCAAGTTCTCCCAATAAATTGACAGTTCTGATTGAAAACGATGAAGGTTTTTGGATCTCCCAGCCAAGATGCGACCGAATAGAAGCTGCATTTCTCCAGTACTTTTCTGACTAGCATGTTTCTCAAAGTTATTTAACCAGTCTTCATTTATCGGAGAAATTTCAGTTGCCGTATTGAGCTTCGGTTCGGGAAGACCTGCCTCTTGTTGAATCTGGCAAGCTGCAATTTTAGAAATTGTGACCGTATTTTTCCACTGCAACACGGGCAAACTCTGGATCAACATCCATCTGTTTAGCAATTTGGTCAGCACTTGTATTGATTATTTTCACTCTTGCCTCGGTTTCGGCACGCTTCTCTACAGCGATTCCTTCAAGATAAGCAACCGGAATGTCAATAGCTGCGGTACAAAGCTGCCCAAATGCTTTGAAGGCATTTCTTTTGATTGGAGCAGGAAGCGATGAGCCTGTCATCAGACCAGTGACAGTATTATGAGCAATCTCCAGTAACCCTCGGTTTAAATCTTCCTGTTCCATATCAGTCGGCTTCTTTAGCAAACTCATCACAATTTTTATAGGGTACAGGATTATTGCTCAATTGGCAGATAGTTTGGGCAGTTAGAGGCATCAGTATCGATTATCAGTTAAACACGCAGAAATATGAAGCCATTACTCTGACTGAACCTCAGCCTTAGCGTTGTTTTTTGTCTAAAAGCTACGGGAACGCCCAGATGAACTCGATGAAGCAATTGTCAGCAGCCACTATTTTCTATTTAAGGTTGATGAGAACCAATTAGATAAGGACTTCTTAACCTTTTTCAGCAAAACTCCAGCTTTCAGTGATCGAGTCTCTGCTCAAGGTTCAACAAACTACGTGGCAATTCGTCCTAATGATGTATTTAACGTCAGTTCCGGTTAAGCAGCAGGGAGCAAGTTGTGGTCGATGGCAATGGAGGGCTTCTTCGGCTGATGGCAGTAGGCAATCAAGCCACAGACCAAGTTGACCAAGCAGTTAATCGGGGAACGATGGCGCGAATGCTCAATTTGCGAGATGTTCTTGAGCGGGTCGATGATCGTCTCGACGCAGCCTTCGGCGCACTGCGTGTGGGCGCGTTTTCTGAGTAACAAGCGGTCTTCGAGTGGGGTTAAGCGGTTTTTCATGTTGCGCCGTAATTTCGTGATTAACTGCACACCCAGGGTGCCGGGCAACTGTTGTGCAAGTTTTTGCGAGAGAGAACCCTTATCACCGAATCCCTTGCCGAATAGCGATTGGAGCAGTTGTGGAACTGGCTTGCGGTCATCGGTGTTGCCCGGAGTGAGGGTAAAGTTGAGCAATTCACCGCGGTCGTTGAACACCAAATGCAGCTTGAAGCCAAAAAACCAATCGACTGAGGTTTTGCCCCGTGCTGCCAGGTTCTCAAACACTCGATGCTGCTTGATGCGACGATTGTGGCAAACTTTGAGACTAGAGGGTGTTATGCACTTTTGTTAGAATGAGAGCATGAGTAGACAGCCTTACCCCACGGACGTGAGCGACGAAGAATGGGCATTTGTCGCGCCGTACTTAACCTTAATGAGTGAAGATGCACCGCAACGAGAACATAGCTTGAGAGAAGTGTTCAACGGCTTGCGGTATGTGACCCGAGCGGGAGGAGCCTGGCGACTGATGCCCCATGACCTGCCACCGTGGCACACGGTATATCAGCAAACGCAACGTTGGGTCAAAGCTGGAGTCTTTGAAGCGATGGTGCAGGATTTGCGCGAGATTCTCCGAATCTTAGCGGGACGCAACGCGCAACCGAGTGCGGTGATTCTGGACAGCCGGACGTTGCAATCGACGGTAGAAAGCGGACAAAGAGCGGGCTACGACGGCGGTAAACGCAAAAAAGGCAGCAAAGTTTATATAGCAGTCGATACCTTGGGTCATTTGTTAGCCCTGCACGTTACCCCGGCGAATGAGCAAGACCGAGCGCAGATAGCAGAACTAGTCCAACAAGTCCAGCAGAGGACTGGAGAATCGGTTGAGGTGGCGTTTGTGGATCAGGGCTACACCGGAGCGCAAGCGGCTACCGAGGCTGAGGCAGAAGGCATTCGATTGGAAGGGGTGAAACTGCCAGAGGCAAGGAAGGGCTTTGTCCTGCTACCCAGACGGTGGGTGGTCGAGCGTAGTTTTGGCTGGATGTCCCGTTTCCGGCGCTTGGCGCGAGATTACGAGCGATTAGCACAGACATTAATTGGCTTTCACCTGATTGCGTTTGTGATGTTGATGGTCAGGCAGTTCGTGAGTATTGGTTTCAAAAGTGCATAACACCCTCTAGTGGAGCCAATAAAACTGATACCGCTACAATTGCCAAAACAGGAACGCAGATAGGCACACAGTGGCATCAGTACCGACGGCATCCACTTTGGACGCCTGATTCGTTGCCGTAGTTGACTGTGACAATGAACGGCTTATGAAGTCGCGGTGGCAAGCGAAGGAAGCGGCAGGGGGTCACTCTCTCCACCGACGTCGCGCTGGGGTGGTCGCTTGAAGGTAAACGTGAAACGATCCCCGCTCTCAATCACCTGCCGCATCTCTGGGTACAGGGGTGAGTCTCCGATTACCCCGCTCAAATAGACCCAGCCGCGAGCCCGGGTTAAGGCCACAAACAGTTGGTTCCGCAACGTGATATTGCTTTCATCCTCAGCAATCTGGTCAAACCCAACCACATAGACGAGATCTGCCTCATTGCCCTTCACTCGATGAATGCGAGACACGGTCACCGATCCCTCATACCAAAACCGGTTTGGCACCGTTCTGCCGGAGCTAAGCGGAGCATTGGGTCTTGTGGCGCTGGGGATATAGTAGGGAATCTGATGGCTTCTCAAGTAGGTGACCACCTGCCGCTCTAACTCAATCGCAGACTCTCTGCCCAAGACCACCACCAAAATCTGTCGGCTCGGTTGCAACCCTTCTTGGGTCAGGTTGAACTGAATCTGTTGCGCTAAGGCTTGCAATTCCTCGGTGCGATTGGCGTAGGTCTTGAACTGCAAGACCTCACCGGACCAGAGTTGGGGCACGGGGTTTGGAGAAGACTCACCCGGTCGGCGCAGCGTCACCTGCTGTCCTGGAATAAAACGACCACTGACCTCATACCCGATCGCTTTCCAGTCCTCCGCCCGCGTTAGGCCCGAGAGCATTCCCTCTCCGCGCAACAGCCCCATACCAATGGCATGGGCTGCCGTCAGGATGGGAGCCGGAGTGCGGTAACAGCGATGCATAATCTCGCTTTTCTTGATTCCGCCAGGGTATTGTCCAGCGACTAAGTACGTCAGGTCTTCACCGAAGAGCGCTTTGGCTTGGGGAATCACAAGATTGTCTAAACTCTGAGCTTCGTCATAGGCCCAAATCAAGCGCCGTTGGTCTGGCTGCTCTGGATCGGCAGGTCGCAGTGCTTGATAGGCCATCCAGTAAAAGGGTTGCTTTCCCTCAAACAGGAAGTCAGATCCGTCCATCACCAAGTCTTGCCCTTCATCGATCAAGATGGCGTCGAATTGGGGTTGGAGCCGTCCTCGGAGTTTCTCCAGCAAGCGTTTGCAGTTCCATCCCAACTTTTGAGAAGGGCTATAGCTGGGGTTGATCGGCTCAGAGACTCCCGGGCTGAAGCCATGGGCATTACGGAGCGTGGAATATAGTCCAGGCTGCCGTGCCTCCCCCCAAGCATGCAGGATTTTGAGCTTAGAGGTAGCAGGGTCATAGGTCACCTCACCCTGGCTAAAATGAGTTAGCCAGCGGCTAATCTCATGGGTCACTTGATCGTAGAGGCTGCGGGTGAAGAAGACGAGGGCAATATCCCAGTCTGGATGTTGCCAGTGCATATAAGCTGCCTTCTGACACAGCAGCACAGTTTTACCAGAGCCCGCGATGCCACGAATTCGTTGCGGACCGGGTGGGATCTGCCAGCCAATTTGAACCTGTTGCCAGTCGAGTTGCCGCGTCCACTGCCGCATATCTGCCAGGATGGCTGCACGGTCGGAGGAGGGCTGAGGCAGAGTGGACGACGGAGTGGGTTTACCCGAGAGCACCGTGAGGAGTAGGCTCCACTGCTCAGCACTGAGGGCTGATCCGCGTTGAATGATCGTTGATGCCTTCACTTGATCGCACAGCTCAGATTTCTTGCGGAGTTGGTCTGCAAACAGAATGGGGGGACAACAAGGCAATTGGTCAAAGCCGCGTTGCTGCCACTCTTTGCTAGTGATGAAGGGTAAGGCGACGATCGCTCGGCCCGTGACTTTACGATGGAGGGAAGCGTGTTTGTCACAGAAGCCTAATAGAGCCCACAATTGGGCTTCCGCTTGCTGATAGGGGTGGAGAGAAGGTGCATAAAAGCCCCGCTCCATTTGCCACTGGTGTCCTTGGATCGCAGTAATTTGATTGATGCGAATCGATTTGACCTCGATCACCACGAGTCCCAGCTCCCGATCTGCCAGCAGGATGTCGGGTTCCCATCGCTTCTGGGATTGCGTCGAGAAGATCGGATAGGGACAAAATCCTAAACACTCCCGATCGCCAAAGGCTTCGCGAATAGCTTTGAAGACGAGTTGCTCGCCTGCCTCCCCACCCTTGCCCAGCACTTCGGTGACAATAAACTGACCGGCTTTTAGGGGAGTAGACATGTCGCTGTACCTCGTCTGTAATGATATCTACAGCTAGTAATCCCCTGGTTTAGACACTGGCTAACGACAAGTCCTCCATATTCTAGTGAACTGCCCGCGAAGATTGTAGCGCCGTGCCAACAAACGAGGTTTCTGGATGAGGAACGCCGACTTGGCAGTTGAAGTGCCCATCGAGATAGGCATACAATTTGTCGCTGCCTCGAAAGTAGAGAGTTAATCCATCCTGAAGTTGAATTGCAGAGACAATTTGGGCTTGTTGGCGGGGCGAGACTAAGAAGTTGATCCAATTCGCAACCTTATGATGCGGCAGGTTCAATTTGCCCAGAGCGCACCCCTCGATCGTCTCCATCGAAAACTGAACTTGGGCACTCATCAACCGTCTCCTATTTTGCCTGTAGGGATAAAGTAGTTTTAGTGTACTATAGCTGCACCTTTCTAGGCCTACAGGGGCAGTTTTAGATTTTGGTCAGAAAACAACGTTAAGTCTGCAAGCTCTACCAAAAGTGGTGGTTTCAGCAGCGTTTTTGTGCAAAAGCTAAGCAAATGCAGATTGGCTTGGCTAGCTCAATATCTTGAGGCGTAACATTGCTGAGTTTACGTGTACTCATCCTTACATCCGCCTCAGGGCTTGGAAACGTATAGCGAGAAAACTGGATCGATGACAAGATTTAGTTCCAAACCATCTACCCCTCTTTCATCACTCTTGCTGAGGCGAATTCTGGAATCCAGTCATAATGCAGGTTTTCCGTTTTAGCGGCTCGAAAATGACAAAAGAGCAAAACACAAGTACAGCAAGGCTTGTAGCTTTTTCTCCTGCCGATGTGATGAAAGAGGGATATTTGCCCAAACCCCCAAAAAAGTATAGTCTTGGTTCTCGCTCAACTGGCATAAGGTACCTCAAAAATTAGATGCGATATTGGCGAAAAAATAGCCCTGATAGTCCATGAGTAGTCCAGAGCCATTTTCGCAACGTCTGAACTAATTGCATAGCAAGCTTTATAGAAATTTTGATTAACTGCCATTCTCGCAGAGACCCTAGCGGTAAAGTCTGCATTTTGATGCTTCCAGGGGAGTGATGTAAAAGGATTGAACATCCTGGACGATCTCTAATGTCTTCTGTAGAACAATTTTCTGCAGGGCAATTTATTGTTTTTGGGTGGAGCAGCAGACTGGGAAGAAATCTCGAAGGATTGATCTGCCTATCGAAGAAAGCGATCGCGGAAAAAGCGGCGATATAACTCACAACTCCAATAGATGCGATTGCGCTCAAACCTCACCACTCCCAACCCTTCGAGCTTAAATGCTTCGGTCTCTTTAAGCGAGATTCCTTCTGTCTCACCTAATTGCTGAAGCGCACTGTCCAGTTCAGCATGAGAACCTAATCGGCTAGAGATCTCGATCAGATGTGACCGATAGATACCTTGAAGTGTTGGTGCAAACTCTAAAATTTCGTCTAAGGATTGATCTTCGTGCTTAAGAGTGTAGAGGGCTTGCTGAATAAAGTAGGGGTTGCCGCCAACCACGTTGTATAACTGGCTGATTTCAGCACTACCTAAGTCTTCTAATTCGTATATCTCTACCAGTTGCTGAATCTGTTCCTGTTTCAAGGGCTTAAGCGGAGTTGCGATTGAAAGATTCCCGAAAGGAGAGGATTCAAACTTAATATAATCTTCTGTGGAATGAGCAATCACCATCCGTAGCTTTTTCCAGATCTCTTTATCTGGAGCGCTTGAGTCTTCGTGCCAGCCCCGTAACATCCTGAAAAATCGTTCTGCCGTTGCTGGATACTCAAATAGGCAGTCTGCATCATCCAAAATGAGAACTATCGGGCGATCAATCTTCTGCAAGACGCAATTTTGAAAATATAGCCCTATGTTTTCCTGCTGAGTAGGGAGGTCTTGACTCTCGATCGAGTCCTCTTCGTCTAGCGAGGTATTGATTTTGCGACAGAACCAATGGAGCAACTTTGACAGATCTTGCAGCGTTTGTGGGCTCACCTCATCTCGGAACCGGAACTGTACTATGTGATAGTCTTCATTGCGTAGCTCAGCCCGGAGGCGATTGAGCAGTGAGGTTTTTCCTGTTTTTCTGGCAGCCCGAATTCTGAGCAACGCACCTGGTTGAGTGATTTTGTTGATGTAAGGCTCAAACCGACTACGCTGGATATAGAAGGGTGAGTTTATGCTCATTGGACTCCCAGGAGTCTCAAACTGAATTGGCAGTTTCTGAACAGTTAGGGTGAATTGATGACGATAGCGATCGCAGACTAACTTTGGCTTAAATCGTACAAACAGTTGAATCAAATCC
Organism: Phormidium tanganyikae FI6-MK23; assembly: GCA_019359175.1. Taxonomy (GTDB): domain Bacteria; phylum Cyanobacteriota; class Cyanobacteriia; order Leptolyngbyales; family Leptolyngbyaceae; genus Leptolyngbya; species Leptolyngbya tanganyikae. The sequence goes on along the minus strand of JAHHHU010000023.1, from coordinate 26,387 downwards.
TCGCGGTATGAGTAGTGTTCTCCAAATTGATTGGCAAAGCCAAAGATGGCACAAGCTTTACTAATATGACGCCTGATCGTCGAGGCAGTTAATGTTCTGATTTGCGCGATTTCTTGATCATCTTTACCAGCTAGAAAATCGTAAAGAACCTTCCTCTTAATTGGTGTTAATTGAGCCAGCTTTTCTTCAAATTCTGCTAGGGTCATCGGTATACATTCCTGCAATCCATGCCTATCTAGAAAAACGGTGCCACTTGAGTTTTTATTATCCTCTTTATTTTCTATCAGAATGGTAAAAGACGAAAGGAAGAGGCTTGTGTAGGAAAACTGTAGATTGGTTTCTGTGAGGAGAAGGCTTCTAACAATGCATGGTCAATTCTTGTGACACCCTTGTGTTTTGAAAGGCGAGAGCAACAGGGACACAAGCAAGTCTAAATATTGAAGGAGCCCTCTCTACTCGACCTGGCTACGATAATGCGAACCTGAGGTAAAGAATTATGAACGCCAAGTTGACTACCGTCCAAAAACACCAACTCCATAGTAAGAGTAAGCAGCAGTAGTATTCGCCATTGTGACTTTCACTCTGAAGGTTCCCGTCCATCTGGGTGAAATTTGAACAACCGGAACATCATCCATCTGGATATCGCTATCAATAAGGTTTCCATTTTCGTCATACACTGCTAAGTCTAAATCTCGACAATCCCGATCCCCAATTGCCAGGATAGAGTAGTCTCCTCCACGACGCAAATCTACGGTAATCCAGTCTGAGCTTCCATCACGCAATGTACCAACAGAAGGCTCGTGAGTCAGAGTGTAGCCCCGCCGTAGTAAATATGCACCTCCATTGATCATCCCATTGCGCACTTGGCTCAGAAAAATATTAGCTTGCGCGATCAACCGAGGTTGCTCTGAAGCCTGAGGTGAAGCAGCGAGAGTTGCAGGGATTACTAGGGAGAGATTGGTTGCCATTGCGAGCGCGGTTGTCGCAACTCCTAGAAGCGAGCGTTGAAAAAGATGAGAGATAGTGTTGGGATGGTTTGACATAACAGAATCCTCTAGGGTGTGAATATGAAATAATGGCTTGCCTAGTTCATGGGCAAGCAGTGGTCTTAAGAATAAATCTGCTTAGATTGCTGCAAGAGAGCGATCGGATTAATGCAATGTGTGAGAAGGACTGTACAAATTTCTCGGTCGCAGACTGCGGCTAGTAGGAGATAGAGAACAGCGATCCAGAAATTTGCTGGACTGAGCCAACAGAGTTGGCTCAGTCCGTGTCTTACCTGCCAATTGGAATGACAAAAGATGCTGAATCACCATCAGCAACCGGATTGACAAAGACCAACGTGACTTTATCTTTGTTGGGATCAGTTGGCACTCGGTAATTGAGTGTAAAAGTTCCACTCGCATTGGTCGCAGTGGTGGTGAGAGTTCTTTCCACAGTTCTACGTCTGCCAGAATCGTAGTAAATTTCTTGAACTAGAAGAGGGGCTCCAGCTAATGGTCGGCGATCACTACCTAGAACCTGTGCATTGATTTGTAGTGGAGTTCCTCGGAGATAGCGAGATTGATTCGGCTGGATTGACAATCTTACCCGGTTTGCCGCTTGAGCAACCTCTGAACCCAACGGTAAATGACTGACAAGTCCGGCGACCGGAACGAAAGAGAGCAACAGTAAGGAAAGATGCGCTGCGCGGTGAGTCATGGATTTAGAAGTCATAGATCGTTGATCCTCATAATCAGGAATGAAAGTGAATTGATACATTAACTGCATCCAGACTTTGATCGAGTTAACCTTAGCTCTCGTTGTGAGGTTGGGTTTGAACTCGTTGAATTTATAAAAGCAGAGCAGATACGTGATCATGGATGTTGATGAGAAAGACGCACAAATTGCTAGAAGAAGGATATGAAATGAGCAGTTGACGCAGTTTGTGAAAAGAACTGCACAAATTTCTCGATGACAGATTAAATCTGGTAGAAGTTAGAAGTCTGCGCTCACACGAAATGGGGTTTGGAGGAGCTATGCCGGAGATTCAACAACTTGCCTATCAATATCAAGTGGGGGGCGGTTTGCTTTCAACGGCGAAGAGTTATGTGTTTCGCCCAGCAGACGATCACTTGTATGAAGCGTTGAAGGCAGGCGAGTTTTGCTATGTGTTTAACTGTCGGCAGATGGGCAAAACGAGTCTGCGAAATCAGACGATGCAACGGCTGATAGCTGACCAGTATCACTGTATTTCGGTGGATCTAACCACAATTGGCAGTGGTGGAACCTCGGCAGAATGGTATCAGGCTTTTGCAGGGGCACTGCATGGGAGGCTGTCAGAGCAGATAGATTTTGAGCAGTGGTGGGCGGCGCATGGGAGGTTGCCGCCTATTCGATCTCTGCATCTGTATTTTCAGGAAATTTTGCTGCGGTTTCTGCCAAATCGGCAGATTGTGATCTTCATTGATGAAATTGATACTGTGCTGGGTCTGGAGTTTGATGCAAGTGATTTTTTTGCATTGATTCGGGCTTGCTTTAATCTTCGGGGTGAAGATCCGGCGTACCGTCGCCTGACGTTTGTGCTATTTGGGGTGGCAACGCCTGCGAGTTTAGTACGAGATCCAGTGAAAACGCCATTTAACATTGGTAAGGATATCTCGCTGTCAGGGCTTGAGTTTGAGCGATCCCTGGTTTTAGCAGAAGGGTTGGTGAGCTGTGTACCCAATCCGGAGGCGGTGTTGCGAGAGATTTTGGCTTGGACGGGAGGACAGCCGTTTTTGACGCAGAAGCTGTGTGATTTGGTGCAGCAGAGTGAGGAGTTGGAGATGGATGAATTAGTGGAGGGGAAGGAACGGGCTTGGATTGAGGAGATTGTGCGATCGCACATCATTGAAAATTGGCTCTTTGAATCTCCAAAGCATTTCAGAACGATTCAGGAGCGATTATTTGCTAAACCAGAGCAAGTGGGGCGGATACTGGGGCTATATCAAAAGATTTTGCAGAATGGGGAGGTGGTATCACAAGGGAGTGATGAGGAGCTAGAGCTACGATTGTCTGGACTGGTAGTGCAGGAGGCAGGGAGGGTCAGAAGTTATAACCAGATTTATCAGGAGGTGTTTGATCGCACTTGGGTTGAACAAGCCCTGAGCGAACTTCGCCCCTACGCTAAAAGGTTAAGGCGATGGTTGGAATCGGGATGTCAGGATAAATCGCAACTGTTGCAAGATCAGGAATTGTTGAAGGCTTTGGCGACGGCAAAAGGCAGGAGTCTGGCAGATGAAGACTACCGCTTTTTTGCGGCGAGTCAGGATATGGAACTGTCGAAGGTGCGGAAGCGGATTCGTTGGGGCATTGGGGTGTTGGGGGTAACGATCGTGGGTACAATCTCTGCCTTACTAGCTGCATCACAGGCAACGAAACTGGCAGAAGCAGCACAGCAGGAAGTGAAAGCAGCACAGCAGGAAGTGAAAGCAGCACAGCAGGAAGTGAAAGCAGCAGATCTGTCACTAGCAGCCGCAGATGTCCGCTTGAAAAGTGCTATGGCAAGAGATAAGTTGAGTCAGGAACGACCCTTTAATGCTCTCCTTGAAAGTCTTAGAGCAGGGCACCAGCTTAAGCAACTGGACAAATCTGCTTGGGAAAAAGATAACACGCGAATGCAAGTTTTGGGTACCTTGCTACAAGCTGTTCATGAAACTAATGAACGTAATAGTTTAATTCATCAGGAAGCTGTTACGAGTGTTGTCTTCAGCCCAGATGGGAAAACGATTGCTTCAGCAAGTTGGGATAATACAGTCAAACTTTGGAGCCGAGATGGGCGAGCACTGCGCACCTTCAAGGGACATCAGGACGATGTTACGAGTGTTGCCTTCAGCCCAGATGGGAAAACGATTGCTTCAGCAAGTTGGGATAATACAGTCAAACTTTGGAGCCGAGATGGGCGAGCACTACGCACCTTCAAGGCGCATCAGGACGATGTTTGGAGTGTTGCCTTTAGCCCAGATGGGAAAACGATTGCTTCAGCAAGTAGAGACAATACAGTCAAACTTTGGACTCGAGATGGGCGAGCACTGGACACCTTCAGCGGATACCAGTCCTTCGTTTGGAGTAGGGATAAGAGGCTCAAACTGTGGATTCGGGACGGGCAAGAACTGTATACCTCTAATGGATATCGGTCTGATGTTTGGAGTGTTACCTTCAGTCCAGATGGGCGAAGGATTATCTTGGCAAGTGGGGATAACACGCTCAAACTTTGGACTGTAAACCTGGGTAAACTGATGCTCCTTGGTTGTGATTTGATACGAGACTATCTTAACAATAGTCAGCAAGCAAGTAACAGCGACAAAGCAATGTGTACCCCCTACCTCAACCGGAAGTAACGCTTGACTCTATTCACGGCTCCAAGCCTTGAGATTACCTCAGGGGGAACTTGCTTCACAAACTGCATTCTTCAACTTCTTAATGATGTGCGATCGCGGGAACACGACTACTCTACTCAATGAAATTCAGCGATCGCGCCCTTCAGTCACCCAGCAATAGGTTTCTCCCACAGACTAGGCTTCTCCCTTTAACGATGGCGCAATAGAACTGTCAGGATACGTATTCCTTGCTCTCCTCGATGTACAGCACCTTACACCTAACAACAGGACTTAGTAATGGCATTCAATACAAAAACAGCAGGTGACGATGTATTTGAAGGAACTCCAGCCGCAGACTCCTTCTATGGAGGAGACGGCAATGACTTTTTCAACGGCGGCGGTGGCAATGACAGCCTGTTCGGTGAAGCCGGTAATGATACCTTTATAGTCCCTTATGAATCCAGCCGAGGGATTGCCGTAACCGTCTCTGGTGGCGATGGGATCGATACCGTGATTCTCGATCTATCGGCTTCCCAGCAAACGTCTGGAATCCGATATGAATCGTTTTCCCTCACCGCTTTTGCCCGCCTTGGCATTCCAGGATTCCAACTGGATTTCGCTGGTATCCAATGATTTCTGCTCACGGGCACCAACCTGAATGATGAATTGCGGGGTAGCAATGGTGCCAACTTCCTGCAAGGAAGATTAGGGGACGATACCTATTCCTTTATTCCAGAGCCACAGCCTAACTCTGCGGCAGGAAGCAAAATTCGAGATACGGGGGGTAACGATCGACTGCTGCTGAAAAACGATAGAGCGCAAGACCTTCCCATTAGCCTTTCTAGCCCGCGACCAGGTATTCTGGGGCTGAAACGCGATGAAACAGCCTTAGTCCTCGACCTCAATCGAGATGGAGTGATTGAACGCTCCAAGGATTTAGCGATTCTGGACTTCTTCAAAGATAACGGAGCCGGGTCAGGGTTCATCGAGCAAGTCGGCACTCTCAGTGGCATTGATATCCTCAACGCCAATCGTGAGTTTCTACCCGTTGGGGCTGATTTTGATAGCGATCGTAAAGCTGATCTCGTCTGGCGCAACCGTGCAACTGGAGAAAACATGGTTTGGCGCTTAGATGGCACTACCCTGATCGGCAGCGATTCACTGGTTACCGTCCCTGATCGCAACTGGGTTATGGGCGGCACCGGCGACTTCAATAATGATGGCGAAACAGACATCGCATGGCGTAACAATGCCACCGGCGAAAACGTGGTTTGGTTCATGGATCGCACTACCATTGCAGAAACGGGGTCATTCCTCACCATCCCAGATCTAAACTGGGCGATTGGCGGCACCGGCGACTTTAATGGTGATGGCAAAACCGATCTCGCTTGGCGCAATTATGCCACTGGCGAAAATGCGATCTGGCTGATGGATGGAACCAACATTGCCCAGCCAGCATTCATTCAACCCGTCCCTGATCGTAACTGGGTCATGAGCGGCGCAGGCGACTTCAACCGTGATAACAAAGCCGATCTCGTTTGGCGCAACGACGCCACCGGCGAAAATGCCATTTGGCTGATGAATGGAACACAGCTAATGGAAGGCAACTACTTCACGGCTGTGAAGGATAGCAATTGGCGAATTGGGCAAACCGGGGACTTTAACCAAGATGGCAACACTGATATCGCATGGCACAATGGTGCATCTGGGCTAAACGCTGTCTGGCTCATGAATGGAACTCAACTCGATCAAGGGCAATATATTGCTCCGCTTCAAGGTTCAAGTTGGAATTTGATCAATAGTCGCTCCCCTTTAACCTAAGTTTAGAAGCGAGGGTCGGGGTGTAGACCTGCGGGGTGGGTGACTGCTCCGCTGCGTTTAACACGATGCCAATTTGGCTTGCATTTGTGCAAAGCTAAACAAAAGAAGGTAGATTTGCACGAATTGCGGTCAAATCCAAGCGACAGCAGCAGTAATATCAGCATATTCGCTTGCACTGTATTCGGCATTGTTACGACGGATTTCACAGAACGTCATAAACGCTCCGAAGGAGTAAAGCAGGTCCTGCCCAAAACGACTACGGGGAACAGCAGAGTTCAACCATGTAATACGACGCTTGTGACAATAAGGTGCAGGAGCAGGTCGTGTTGAGGCATGACTTTATAGTACAAATGTATGATAACTTTACACGAGACTTTTCCCCAATTGCAACCAGTGGAAATAACGCTCATTACAGATACTTTCAGCTCATCTTTTCGCCATTTATAAGCTGAAAATTCTGCTGAATTTCAAAAAGCTAAATTCACGATTTATCAACCTGATTTTTTTGAATTTATTCATCTATTGCTATTAGTTAAGAAGGGAGAGGTTTTGAGAAAAAAGCGTCAGACTTCGCTTTTCGTAGGCTTTTCCATATTCCACATAATGCCCTTTGGATCAAGTCTGCCTGTGTTTTGATAAGTTTCGACACTGTTAGCGACTACAGGTGAGATAGAAGCGATCGCAGTTAGAACGGCTCCCCAAAATGTAGTGCTGTGAAAGATGCTCTTTTTGGGGGCAGTAGAAGAATTTGTAATCTGCATGATGAATGCTCTCGGTGAATAGTGGCAAGGATTACATCACCGCTAAAGGGCATCACTACGGAGAATGGGAATTACCCTTTTGGGTACTTTTTGACCCAATTCGCTCAACTATCCATCTGGGAATTGCCAACGAGTAATATGTTCAACGCTTTTACTCCCACACTGACAAGCTTCAGGTTTGGATGCGATCCATTCACGTAAGGAGCCGTAAAGAAATAACTTCACGCTTTGAGACAATCAAACAAGTTCAAACCGTGAAGTTATTTTTTAACAAGTCCTAAGCTTCGCTGCACTGAAAGTGTTCGCATTCCCGACAATGGCAGAGAATGTTGCGGCGATCGGCTTCCTCCAATCGTTGCTGCCATTCGTTCAGTTCTTCGGGTGTGAATTGTCTCGGAACTTCTGACATGGCTCTAAAACAAGGCTAACTGCACTAATGACGATCGCATCTCAGTCTCCAAATGGGAATCTCCCAAATTCGATAAGGAAATTCCTAACAGTCGTACAGTTCGCCCTTCTAAATCCACCGCTTCAAATAATCCCTGTGCAACAGCGATCGTATCTCCCACCTCCCAAATCGGAGCCAGCATCGTCCTGCTGCGCGTGATTTGCTGATAGTTGCCAAACTTCACCTTCAGCGTCAGAGTGCGTCCCTTGGCTTGATGTCGTTCTAAACGGTGACAAACATCCTGCGCGATCGTTTCAAGTTCATGAAGCATCACGGCACGATCGGTTAAATCCTGAGCAAATGAGGTTTCTGCACCCAGTGATTTACGAACCCGGTTCGCTTCCACCATGCGATCATCCTGCCCTCGCGCAATTTTGAAGTAGTGATGCCCGATTTTGCCAAACTCCTGCACTAATTCGGCTTCAGAGCGTTGCTTCAAATCTGCCCCGGTACAGATGCCCAGTTCTCGCATTCTCGTTGCGCTCACCTTTCCGATCCCGTGGAATTTCTCGATCGCAAGTTGCTCGATCACCTGCTCAGCTTGATCCGGCAGAATCACAGTTAATCCGTTGGGCTTGTTCATCCCGGTTGCCATCTTCGCTAAGAACTTGTTGAAGGACACTCCGGCGGAAGCGGTTAAGCTCGTTTCTTGGTGGATAGAAGCTCTAATTTCTCTAGCGATCGCACTTGCGTACGGCAAACTCGATTTGCTCTCTGTCACATCCAAGTAAGCTTCATCCAGTGCCACAGGTTCGATCAGGTCGGTGTAGCGCTCAAAGATGGCGTGAATCTGCTCAGAGACGGCTCGATAGACTTCAAAGCGAGGTTTGACAAAGATGAGATGAGGGCAGCGCTGGATCGCAAGTTTAGACGGCATCGCAGAGTGAATCCCGAAAACTCTTGCTTCATAACTCGCAGCACAGACGACCCCACGTTGAGTCGGAGAACTGCCGACCGCGATCGGTTTCCCTTGATATTGGGGATGATCTCGCTGTTCGACTGAGGCGTAGAACGCATCCATATCGATGTGGATAATCTTGCGAATCTGGCTCATTACGTGTGGGCTAGTACAAGATCACTATAATCTACCACCCCCAGCACTCTTTCCAACGATCAAGAAGCTGTTTTGTGACTTGCCTTCTCGCATCTCATCCAGCTTGATTAACCGATTGGGTAATTATTTCAGTTCCAGTCGGAATGCCTCGATCTCGATGTGTGGATGAGATTATCACGTTGCATAACAGCCCAATCTCGATCATATAAAGCAGTATCAGATAACGAAGCCACCCTCTACATTCAGGCATTCAGGAGACCGATCATGTTGAACCATACACCCAACACATTCACAGTTCATCTACTCCAGCCCATCACTCAGAAACTAGAAGCAATTGAGATTCATAACTCAGAAACCGCACATTTCTTCTGCCGTTTAATTCCTTCCCAGTGTCCCTTTGAACGCGATATTCGCTGCTTCGGTCGTGTTCTCCTCCACATTCCGCCGATGTGCAAACTGAATCCGTTCTATGAACAGTTGGTAAGTTTACGATTCAAAGCACTCTGCTACTTGGCTGATGTATGTGGAGAAGATATTACTGCGTACTGCTAACTACAACAAGCAACGCTAACGGGCGCGATAAGTGCAAGCTCGTCCCAGCATTTTACGAATTGCCTCAGACTGAGGTTTCATAAACTCTCCATAAACCTCATTACGATCTGCGACTTGAAACTGACCATCGCAGTTTGTAAAAGCCATCGGTCGATCATTACCGATTTGATAAGTGAAAAAATATCCAGTGCGCCGAGGCTCTAATTGAATTGAATCCAGGTTGAGATAAACCTTCTCTCCAGTGGACGCAATGCCCATATACTCCCAGCGATCCGGTGCAGCATTAACAGAGGTAGCGGAAATTCCAAGGGTCGCGAGAACTGCGATTGCTGATGTCATTGGACGCAACATTGTCTAAATCCTTTGGCTTGATTGATGTGTACTATTTGATCGAGAGATAATATTCTTATCAAGCTTCACACGAAGCATCTCTCATTCCTCAAATCAGGCAGAGTAAATTAAGAATTTAGAACGGTAGAGCGTACGTGTCTTGCTCTAACCATCTGGAAACTGCCAACGGTATTGTCAACTTAACCGGAGATGTTCAAGATTAAGCACAATCATCCCGCAATCGCTAGGTTCGCTCAATTTACGCAACCGATTTTAGCCCAGCAACTTCTCGCCAATCTTCAAATCGTTGGCGCAGTTCTTGGCGATATCGGGGTGCAGTCAGTTGATGTTGTTTCGGGTGGAAGTGTGCTCGAATCGGTCCAAAAGCAGAGAGAAATCGTTGGGCTTGTCCAGGGGATTTGAAGCGTCGCATTCGTCGTTCTCGCACTCGTGTCGGTTGATGGGAGTTCTCGGCTCGATGGTTCAACCCTTTGTGCGGTCGATGCTCCACGTTCTTCATCACTTGCTTCTTTGCTGCTTCTCTTTGCTGCTTCGTAACTCTTGAGTTTGTCGGTAACAATCACCCGTGGCACAAAGCCTCGTTTTTTCAGCAGTTTGCGAAAGGAATCGACGTGCGGCCTTCGTGTCTCGCCGCTGTTGCAGCAACACCTCCAGTACGTTCCCTTCAGAATCCACGGCTCGCCACAAATAATATTGTTGCTTCTTGATCGTCACCACCACTTCATCTAAATGCCATTTATCTGTAAGGTAAGGACGTTTACGGCGAAGCTGATTCGCGTATTGCTGTCCGAATTTCTGGCACCATTCTCGAATCGTTTCATACGTCACCTCGATGCCGCGATACAGCATCATTTTCTCGATATCCCGATAGCACTGATTGTGCCGTTCTTGCTCCAATCCGATTGTAAATATGGTTCAATACATCCCGCCTACCATAGAAGCGATCGGGCGAAACCGGAGAGCCAAAATTAAACGGATTTCCGCTTGACTGTCTGAAACTGTCCAATTTTGTCTTCTCCACAACATCTGCAAATTCAACATTGAGCAACGCACAAATCATCCGAGCAATCCCTTCGTCGATCGCTTGCTCTCGCCGGAAAAAGCGTTCCACCGTTTTGGATGCGACATTAACAGCATCCGCCACATCCTGATAGCGCCACCGCTTGTTGTCTCGCACAGAGAGTTTAGTCATGGCTTCTTTCAATAGCTCCACACCTTGCTTTGATGCCAAAACTCCCATAATCGGCGATCCCAAACGACAAACTAAGACAAAAACAGACAGTCCTGAATCGGTCTAGAACTGTCTTCTAGCAAGCCTTTAAGGTTGTTTCATCGGCAGCCGACACACCCAAACAACAAGGAAATCACCATGAACACACCCAACTGTATTCATTCAACCCTAACCCAGCCAACCTTACAACCCACGATTGAACCTCCATCGCAATGGATGCGCGACGGTTATAGCCCCACCGAAATTATTCTTGCCGTAGCAATTCTAACGTCTGCTTCTCTCAGCGCAATTGGTACACTTATTCTATGTCTCACCAGATTCGCTAGAGCACTGACCCCAAACCAGACCTCAGCAGAAATTCAATGCAGCGATCGTCAGCACAAAACTAAAAACGGCGACCTCCGCTTAAGTGGCTCACGAAACGCGAAATAGTCTCCAGATTGGGCAGTTCTCGAAGGTTATGAAAAATCGAATCTTGGAGAACTGCATTTCTGAGATTTAGTATCGAGCTTCTAAGTACGTTCGATTGGGAAATTGTTAGATGCGATCGTGACCTCAACAATTTCTCAACACCTCCCTTAATCGTCACTCTTAATTCAAGCCGTGATTAATGGCAACCCTAGAATGAATTTTTACAGTAGTCAGCCACTTCAGAGTTTGGTTACTTGCTGAACAATAGTTTGGCTGATTCATGACTGGCGTTTGATACCCTTTCCACCTCTGATAATGCGTCTAGCTGGGCTAGGCAATCTATAAGCCATACAGGCGTTTCAGACAGCAGCACTCGATCCACGCTTTTCCCTGCTGAGTGAAATCGGTTGCGGATCGTTTCAGCGATCGCCCTTCTTGCTTGCGTTGTTGCTTCCGTACCAATGAAAGTCACATACACGACATAAAAGCACCAGCGATTGCCGCTGGAGTCTTGACCCCAGTAGCGCTTCACTGTTAGAGAATCATAATCCGCTGGGTGCAATGCTTGATCGACCTCAAAGGCAGCGATCGCCTGCTCTGCCTCCAAACAACCCTGCTCAAAATCTTCTTTCCAGCTTTTCACAAACCGCTGGTAAGCCCCAGGTCGAACTGCATTGTATTTGGCACTAATCTTGCCCAGTTGACTTTTAGGTCCAGTGCTATCACTCCATGGTTGGTGCTGCTGAAGCCAAGCCCGCGCAGTTTGTTTCTGGCAGGCACTTGCGGGTGCTTTACCACCCTTACTTTGAGCCGATTTAGGGAATGGCATACTTACTACTTTGTTTGGTAGAGGATACGAAAATCCTGTCGCTTTTCGCAGTTTTTTGTAGCTTCTGCGGTTCTTTCACTCGGGCGGTCGCCGCTCTTAATGTTACCTAACGAGCGTAAGACTCTTGTTTAAGTTGCACGATCGGACGCAACTTGCGCTCATGTGTAGCCGTGCTAGTTTTTGACGGGAAGGAGTACTGCGAAGCCGAGCTTTAAGATTGTGGTGAATTTGGACCGTACATAATTTGTAATTCCCACTGTCCTTCCTCTTCCCATTCTTATCTAGAACTCAGTTCAGCTAGGTAAATTCCTGGCGTTGAAGATCGTTGAGATTCCAGATATAACGCTCAACCCCGTCGTCTAGCCTGACTTGCCAAAACGAAGTACTTTTTTTCGGATCGGGATCACGTTGGGGAAGGTGAATGAGCGTTGCTGGTCGCCAGTTATCCTGAACCAAAGCCAATACGCGGTCACCAACTTTGGGTTGCCAGCCATTCAAATTATTAGGACAGTGGTCATTGGAATAATTGGGAATAGTTTCTTTAGATGGAGGGATTTGGTAATTGTCCTGTGGAGAGCTATAGACAATGGGGACAGTTGAGACTATTGGAGATACCTTCAAGATAGTTGAAACCTGTTCTGGGAAGGATTTAGGGATAATTGGAGACTGTTGAGGGGTATTTCTTTTATCTACTTCCCCCAAAACTTCTACTTCTGATGGCTCAAAATCCTGTAAATTTTGTTCATCAAACTGTCTACAACTATCCCCCTTCCCTTCTGGGTATGGGTTTGAACTGTCTCGATCACTGTCCTCTAGTTGTCTCTGAACTATCCCTAAATGAGCCGTTACATCAAAATCAGACATTCTAGGAACTGAGTAATAATAGCAGCCACTGATCTTGCTTGTCGATCGTCGGCAACGAAGAGCCTGAATGACAGCCGCGAACTTAACATTGCTCTTCGGTTGATGTTGATTTTTCTGACACCACTCCTTGTAGCTTCCGTAGAGATCTCCTGCCTTGACCCTCTCTCGCCCGTCTGGAAATGCCTCAGCCAAAAATCTGAATTCGGGGTTATTCGCTTCAAAACGCTCGATACTCATCTCTGCTACTGCCCTAATGCTACCAGCAGAAAGAATGCGTCGTTTCATTTCCTCATAAGCCATTGAGTAACACCAGGCAAAGATGCCAGGTAACTCTTTCCTTAGCTTTTGGGATAACTCAATATCAATCGTTCTCGGTTGATGCCTGAAAGGGATTACAGTGAGCCGTCGATCAAGCCCCTCTGAACCGTCAGGAACGCTGATGAAAGCGTTGTAAGCTCTCACCACTACCACCCCCAGCCGAACGCTATAGATATCTTGATAGAGCTTTTTGACTTCAACGGGTTCGTTACTCACTACTTTGTTGTAATTCCCCACATTACCCAGGAAGCCAGAGGCATCATGATCCACAGCTAACTCTTTATCGAGCAATTGTCCCAAGCCAATTGCGGTTTTGAAGGTATCCGCACTGGCAGAACCAATATTTTCAGAACCAACCAAATTGCTGAGCACATCTAAGGTTGTGCCCTTGCCCGTCCCCTTTTGTCCAAAGAAGTCGAATGATTTCTCGATTTCCGCCTTGCAGTCGCGCACCCTAGGCAAAATTACATGTCGGAATAGCGCCCGGATCAACTCAACTCGCTCCTCATCTTCATCCATTGCCTCATAGATAAATTTTAACCAGGTAGGACAACTAGCCGTTGGCTCGAATGCGTATGGACGCAGTCGCGTAATTCGATCGTAAGGATCATGACCAGCAGTAAACTTGCCAGACAAGACATCCAAAGTTCCGTTCTTGAAGACTAACTTTCCAGCAGGATTCCAGTACTCGTCCCGAACTAATAGTCGCGATTTCAGTTCCCGAACTATGGAAGTAATCAGGGAAGAACTCCGGTTCTTCCACCGCTGGGCATCCATAAATCGGGTTAACTCCCCCTCAAACTCCTCTAGAGTTCTTAGCTTCCAGTGAGTTTGCTGCCACTCATACCAACCCACCCCAACGCGGAAAGCCCAAGATCCTTTTAGAACTGACCATGCCCTCAAAGCTTTCTGATGGCTATCTGGTTCTTTTAAGTCGAGGGAGTAGAGAATTTTCGTTATCCTCTGTCCGTCTTCTCCCTCTTCTTCTATCTCTCTTGTTTTGACGGGTGTTGGCTGCCCAGTATGCTCGGCAAGCGTTTTGAGAGCTTCGACCCCATGCCTGACGATAAAATCGTCGATGCCGTTCTTTGACCCGTCTACTTCGTTAGGCAGCAACACAAGGTAGGGGATGGCCCCAGCATTACGTAGTGTCACGGCTCGCTTAGCCAAGGCAGTTTGAACCGCATGTTTATCGATAATATCCGAATCGAAACACTGGTTTACCCGTCTATTTCTCCAGGTGATGACTGATAGCTCAGGCAAGGTGCGAGAAGCTACTAATTCTTGACCGACTTTGCGATTACATTGATCGAGCCAAGCATCAACGCCCCCAAAGGCAAGCACAGCCAAACCATGAGCACATCCACAGTCCCCTTTCTTCTCTCCCTCGGTTTCCCACAAGTCAATTTTGGTTGACTGGAGAACCTTGTTCCAGTTGGGACAAAGGCGTGAAAAATAAGGGCGACAACCTTCTCCTTTAGGGCTTAAATATTTTGGGCTATCTTCTGTTTTGAGATCACCCCAATCCGGCTTAATCCGATAGAACGGCTGCCCATTCTTTTTACAATAGGGTTGACCAAAAGGGTCATAGTACGGAAAGATCAACCCAGGCTGAGAGCTTCCGACTAACTTTCCAGCAGTTATTTGATCGGCTGAAAAATGCCCTGTTTTCTTGATTTGATCTTGGTTCAGTCCACTCCCTTCGAGATCTTTCCGATGGGCATCGGTCAATCCTCTATTGATGGATAGTTGTGTAGAATAGGTTTGAGGAAAATCATGACAATCTGGGCGATCGTAGTTCCCTAAGCTGCGATCGCTCACTATATTCTCATTCATTAGCTTGCCTTTCTCCCCTGCCGTTTTCCTAGATTAGAAGGTAAAGAAGCTAGATAATTCTGAATTGCTTGCTGATGCAACTTAGGATCAGTTTGATTTGCAACCCAGTCTAAAATAAGCGGCAGATTGTACAGAACACAGCGAGAATTGATCCTTTGCCAATGAATTCCCTCAACCCATTTACCAGAGAGACGGTATTTTTTGAAGGTCTCAGAGGATAGACCAGTTTCTTTCGACAGCCGATGTTTTTTACAAAATTGAGTAATCATGGGGTAGTTTGTTGAATACCCCTTTATCAAAAAGGCTATCGCTTAGAAAAACCAGAATGTGGAAATGCGAAGTTTCGTTAAGCATTCCACTTTAAGATACCTTCTGTATAGGTTCCACTCTCCCAGGTATGGGAGGGCACCTTATGTCCGCTGAGCTTAGGATCACAATTGCTCTGAATTTGAAGCTTGTTCAGCTTGTCAAGACTGTCATCATATTTGTCTAGATAAAGTTTGATGAGCGGATCTTCTTCCATCTGCCGAGCGAGAAACAAAGTGTTATTAAATACTTCAGAAAAAGAAACGTGCTGATCAATCAAACGATAAAGTTTTTTCTCGTCACAGGAATCTAGCTTCTCCTTGATTTGTTTTCGAGTGAGTTTGGCTCTTTCATGAATCTGAGAAGCATTGTAGATGGAGCGCCTTGCAAAACATGCAAACAGTTCTCCTTCAAGAACTTCTCTTACAATTTCCACTAATAACTCACGGTCTGAGTTGAAAGGATAGCTATCTTTATAGCTTAATGCTCTAAAAATCCTGCCGTTTGTTGCTTTTAATACACCCCATAAAGCTTTATATATCTCCGCTTCTGCCCAAGCATATTCATAAGAGAAACGGTCAATTTCTCCTGCTTCTAATTTTTGAAGATGAGGATCATTAGAAGTACCGTATTCTGCTAAAAAGCAGTTAGATATTGAGATAGCACAATCCTTGAAACCCATCCATTGATGAATCTGCTCTTGAGTTTTGAAATTGATAAAAAGGTCAGCATTAGGAATATTGGAAATTGAGAAAGCAATCCACTCCTCATCGGTTGCTGTTTCGGATGAACCACCGACTTTGTCCCAGTTAGGAACCCAGAAGGCTTTCTTTTTCCCTTCCGGCTGTAAAGTTTCATAGTATTTAACCTCACAATATCGACCTTTCAAGGTGTTTTTGAGGTCCTCAGCACTGTGAAAAAAATGCTCAGTAAACTGGGGGTCTCCTTGGCTCTTGTTATTAATATGCATTTTTTAAGAGGAATTAGAAGCGTTTCACCTCTAACGATATCCAAAATTATCCAAATTTAGGTATTATTTCTAGATAATTTTAAGGATACTCCACAAGATGCTGGATCAGTAAAAAAGGGTATTGTCAACTTAACTGGCTGACGGCTTACTTATTGAGAAAATGGCTAATTTACAGAGGCCAAAATGCCTATTCTTTCGTGACACCAAGGGCACTTATTCTCAATAACTAGGGCGAAATCCAGTTAAGTTGACAATACCAATGCAAGCTATCTGTGATGACTTTGAGGTGGAGTTGCCGATTGTGCGGGCACGTACCTGTGTAGCGGAGCGATCGCATTTTGATTTGGAAGGTTTTCCGTTTCCTTCAGAGTTGCGCGACGCGCTAATCGCAGTAGCAAAGCATGTCGAGAAAGCGTCTGTTCCGAGTCAGCCTTCTATGCCAATCGCGATCGCTACAGATCATTTCTCCAAAAGTCAGCCAGTGCCTCAGGAAAATTATGCCATTTTTGTGGATGACGCAGACCTACTGGGTAATCTCGAATAACTGATTTGTGCTGCAATTGAAGAATTTTAGATAACAGCTATCGGGTGAGAAGTGCGATCGCGCAAATTCAAGTTGAGATCGCACTTGAAGCCTGAGCCTTCTCACTTTCTGGAGAAAGCTTAAAGTTCTGCGGGCTGAGGATGGCTCCGTGTGTAGAAAAGATACAGAGCCTACCCGGAGTTGCCCCTATGAATGCGACAGCAAAGAAAGATTTTTTCGTGAGCTACAATCACCGCGATCGAGCATTTGCAGAATGGATTGCAAGTGTTCTGGAAGACGAAGGATATTCGGTGGTGATTCGAGCGTGGGATTTCCGTCCGGGTGGGAATTTTGTGCTGGATATGCAGGATGCGATCGAGAATACAGAACGCACGATCGCGGTTTTATCGCCGCACTACCTAGAGTCGGAATTTGCACAGTCGGAATGGGCAGCGAGATTTGTGCAAGACCCAGCCGGGAAGCGTCGGACGTTGATTCCAGTCCGGATCGAGGCATGTGAGTTGACGGGACTGTTGCGCCTGATCGTTTATGTAGATTTGGTCGGAGTTGCAGAAGCTGAGGCGCAGGAATTATTGCTGCGGGCGGTTTTGGATGAGAGAACAAAGCCCCCTCAAGGCTCGGAATTTCCCAAGTTAGGGATTCCGGCAAATTTACCGATCGAGAATAAGCTGTTTGTGGGACGAGAGCAGGCACTTGAGGATTTGCATCAGCAAGTGAGATCGGGAGGACTGACTGCGATTTCGTCGATTAAGGGGATGGGCGGGATTGGGAAGACAGAGTTGGCGTTACAGTATGCGCTGAAACATCTGAAATTGCAGGATTATCCGGGTGGGGTGTGTTGGCTGCGATCGCGTGAGGATATTGGGTTGCAGATTGTTCAGTTTGCGCGGGAAAAGCTGGGGATGATGCCGCCGGACGATCGGGAGTTGATGGCACAGGTGGAGTGGTGTTGGGTGAATTGGCAAAAGGCGACCACATTACTCGTGTTTGATGATGTGCAAGCTTATGCCGTTATCAAACCGTTTTTACCCAAACATCGAGATCAGTTTCGGGTGGTGCTAACGACGCGCAAATATCTAGATGGGTCGGTGCAACCTTTTGAAATTCAGGTGTTGAGTGAAGTGGCATCGCTGGAATTATTGCGGCGATTGGTATCAGATGGACGAATTGATCAAGATATAGCGACAGCAAAGCAGGTGTGTGAATGGTTGGGCTATTTGCCGTTGGGATTGGAGCTAGTTGGGCGGTATTTGGCGCGGAAAAAGGGATGTTCAGTTGCAAAACTTTGGGAGCGGTTGCAGGAGCAAAAGTTAGCAGCGAAGGCGTTACTAGAAGCTGAATCAGGAATGACTGCATCCTTGGGAGTTACAGCAGCATTTGAGTTAAGCTGGCAGGAATTAAATGCAGACGCGCAAAGGTTAGCAGCGCTGTTGAGTTTGTTCGCCTTAGCTGATATTCTTTGGAGCTTAGTTCAGCAGTGTTTACCGGAAACAGATCAGGAAGAGTTAGAAGATTTGCGGGATGAACAGTTGGTGAATTTGAGCTTGCTGAATTATGTCGGAGAAGATTGCTATTTGCTGCACCAATTGTTGAGGGAGTTTTTTGCGGTGAAGCGATCTCAGATGCCAGAAGATGAGGAGATGAAGCGATCGTTTTACCCAGTGGTCATTGCTGGAGCAGAGAAAGCAATAAATAATCCAGAACAATCCTTGCTGAAGGAAACGGATGAGATAATGCCGCATCTGAAAGCGGCGATCATGCAACTCGAAATGCTAGGTTACAGAAATCATCTAGTAGGCTGCATCTTCTGGTTGGCAAATCTTTACGAAGCACAAGGACGTTACAACGAAGCAGACCCACTTTACGTGCAGATAGTTGAAATCATGCGGCATCAGCCAGATGCTGATTCGCCGTACCTTGCAACAGTATTAAACAATCTGGCATTACTTTACTATTCACAAGGACGTTTTGCTGAAGCGGAACCCCTGAATATTGAAGCTCTTCAGATTCGCCGCCGTAGGCTAGGTAATGCTCATCCCGCTGTAGCAACTAGCCTTAACAACCTTGCACTACTCTACATAGCGCAGGGACGTTATAACGAGGCAGAACCACTGCACTTTCAAGCTCTCGAAATTCGGCAAAATAATCTAGGCAATGACCATCCGGATGTTGGAAATAGTCTTGACAACTTGGGACATCTTTACAGCCTGCAAGAACGGTACAACGAAGCAGAGCTACTACACCTTCAAGCTCTCGAAATCTGTCGCCGCCAACTGGGTGAGGATCATCCAAGAGTTGCAACAATCATAAGCAATTTGGCATATCTGTATGATTTGCAAGAACGGTACGACGAAGCAGAGCCAATGCATCTTCAAGCCCTTGAGATTCGCAAACGACAATTGGGTGAAGATCATCCAAGAGTTGCAACAATCATAAGCAATTTGGCATATCTGTATGATTTGCAAGAACGGTACGACGAAGCAGAGCCAATGCATCTTCAAGCCCTTGAGATTCGCAAACGACAATTGGGTGAAGATCATCCACAGGTTGCATTCAGTTACAATAACTTGGCGCATCTCTACAAGTTGCAGGGACGTTACGCCGAGGCGGAACCACTTTACCTTCAATCACTAGTCGTGCTTATGGAGCGTTTAGGGAGTGACCATCCTAAATTTCAGGGCATTTGGCAAAGTTTTCTATCTTTTCTAGAAAAGGTAATTGAAGAGAATCAAACAGGGGAACTGTCGGATGATTGGAGGACACGATCGCTTCTCCAACAGCTTCAGAACAAGGAATCGTAGGCAGCGATCGCTCTTAGATGCACAGCGATCAAGCTTGCGATCGCAATGGATATCTCACAACAATTCCCAATGCCAGTACAACCTCATCCAGAAGCACTTCATCCAAAACGCCTAGCCTTTCCACAAAGCGTTCTAGAGACACAGAACGAGTCTGCAAAGGATTTGCGGCTGAGACTTTCTGTAAACCATTATCAGAAGATGGATCAATCTGAACTAACCAAGTCAAATTCGTAAAGCCTGGCTTCCACCCTGTCAACGGAATCACCAAACGCAACTGCAATCTCGTCAAACCATCCGCACTGACCACGATCGCAGGGCGAGTTTTCTGAATTTCATCCCCGCGTGTCGGATTAAACTGCACTCGCCACACTTCGCCCCGTCGCGGTTCATTGCTCATCATCCCAATCCTCATCCTCTACATACTGCTCCACCCATTCCATCCCTTCCGACCCTGGTTGAAACTCGGCAGCAACGAACTCAGCCTGTTCAGCCAAAATACGATCGCGCTCTTCAGCAGGTAATCTCAAAAATGTCCGACGATCAAGCGAAGAGCCTGCTTGTGTCAACGATCGGGCTAAGTCAAGTAGTGAAGACAATTGCTCTTCAGATAGTTGCTCAATAGTCGATAGCAATTCTTGACGAGTATTCATGACACGATCCAGAACATTTCTTGATTTTACTCCTGTCTGACTGTCGCGGTCGCTCTACTCCATGAAATATTTGCTCCTCCAACAACTTCAGAACGAGGAATCCTAGGGGACGAAAGCTTCGCTGCACTGCGCGATCGCACTCCTCATTCCCCCTGTGCGATTTTCTACAGAAATTGTGAAACTTTACGGAAGCCGAGCGTCCCTCACGGTAGAACAGAACTAGTGGCTAGTCAATCAGGAATTGAGGGATAGAGACGCTTGAGCTTAATCCGGGCATCCTGGGTGGTGAAGCGCCAATCGACAGGTGAAGATTGAGCATTGCGAGATCGCTGCCACGCCTCAACTTCTGAAGTGAGTGTTTCTTTGTCGGGAATACGACGATCTAAACATTGACGTGCCAACGCTTCGTTGTACAAAGCATTTGCCCCTAAAGAAGCCCGTCGCATTCTCGACCGTCTGGAGTTCTACTACACCCCAAAGCATGGTAGTTGGCTGAACATGGCTGAACTGGAGTTGAGTGTGTTGGCACGTCAATGTTTAGATCGTCGTATTCCCGACAAAGAAACACTCACTTCAGAAGTTGAGGCGTGGCAGCGATCTCGCAATGCTCAATCTTCACCTGTCGATTGGCGCTTCACCACCCAGGATGCCCGGATTAAGCTCAAGCGTCTCTATCCCTCAATTCCTGATTGACTAGCCACTAGGCTATCCCTTTGATCGATGCTAACTTCGCGTTGGTAATAGCTTGACCAAGCATAGTTTTGTGGCGCTGATAAGTTATCCGTATGAGATTGTGCTTTTGCTAACTCCAGAAAATCAGGAGCCAAAGCACCCAACTCAGCCGCAAATTTGTAAGCCACAAAGAATTCTAAGAGCGATCGATGCGCTGGAGTATAGTCCCCCCCCGCATTCCGAATCAGCATCGTCTGACCCATCATGTCATAATGCCAGTGGTCAAGATCCTTCTCTTCTTGCACCGTAGAGCCAAACAAGCGACGAATCCGATCGGGAAACTCGCGATAGTTCAAACTCATGAGATCGCTCGACAACATCTCCCACGACAACTCACACAAGAAATACAGCTTATCCGCTAAGGACGTAAACGTGCGCTCGGCTTTGATATCCCGCTCCATTTTGCGTCGCACCGCATACAAATACACTCGCGACATATCCACAGGTTTTCCCGCTTCAATATCGGGCAAGGCTTCCAAGATCAACTCGGTCATCACCGGACGACGAGCCAGATCCAACAACTGAGAATTGCTGATCACTTGCTCGATCGTTTGCTCGGATGCCTGGAACGACATCACTCGTCGGATTTGCTCATCATTAAATTTCTCAAGCTCTAGCACTTCGAACTGCGGGGTTTCTCCCGTCAAGCTTGCCGTTGACGCTTGTAGCTCTGCATTTAATAATGCTCGTCCTTCTCTTGCATCTGGGAAATGCTCCGTCCGACAGGTCAGAATTACCTTCGCCCCAGGAACCACTACCTTTGCCAGTTCCCAGAAGTTGTTGATCATCTGCTGCTTATCAACCTTCGCTGCCATCTCATCGAAGCCATCGAAAATCATCACCAGCTTGCCCATGCGATTCAGTTGATCAAACACTTCGCTATTGAGCCGAATATTGTGCTGAGTGAAAAAGAATCCAGCTAGAACATTTTCGACGTTCAGCGCTTTGGCATAATCTCGTAATGTAATCACAAGCGGCAATCGAGGACGCTGCACCCCTCGCTCTTTCGCCTCCTGGTAGCGTTGCAGAGCAATCCAGGCATAATGAAACGCTACCCAGGTTTTACCTGTGCCAAACTCTCCCAAAATCGAGATATGTTCCTTCACAGGATCATCTAGCCAGCGATCGAGGTAGCCATCAATCCACCCATCCCGCTCATCGTACTGACTCATGCCTAACCGTTGCTGCGTGTCAGGGTCAATCTCCTCCTTTGTACAGGCAAGCGGCACATAGCGCGTGTCAATCTTGCGCCGTTTAATTTCGGCTTCCAACCACTCAATGTAGCCCGTGAAGTCAGCATCTAAATCGACCAATTCATCAAAAGTGTAGCAGTCTAAATGCCGATTCTCTGGTTGCTCCACTGCATCACGAGCCGCCCGACTAATCCGGCGAGAAGTCACCAGCCACCCTTCATCGGTTTGTTGCACTTCAACTGATTGCTGCAATGTCATCACGTCCCGAAGTTCAGCTTCTCCTTCAATGCCCCGAACTAAGATCCGATCGTATCTCCCCCGTCTGACCGGAATATTGATAATCCACTCAAACGCACTTGCCTGCCAAAGCTCATACGCCTCGAATCGATAGCCTAACGTTTCAAACCAGCCGCGCATCTGTTGAGCCAGAGCAAAGGCACTACATTGCTCAGACCCAGAAGCTGCGGGTAAAGCAAGCCCTGATTGTGCAGTAAGTCTTGCCATTTCTGTCCGAATTCCTTCAATGGTCGGCAACCGCTCCAACCGTTCCTGCACTTGAGCAATTTGACGATGCAACGAGTTGAATTGATGAGCCGCCAAAACATCTCCAGGCGTTCGAGTCCGTTTCGCGATCGCAATAAACACTGCTGCGAACTGGTAAAACTCTTGCCGCGCATCGATACCCAGAGCGCGAAGTTCATCCCCCAGCGCTGCACTCGCTAGAAACTGATCCCCCGTTTTCAACAACACTGAGAAACTATCCTCTTCCCAAGCATCTTGAAACGCTTGCCGAATCTCAGGCTGACGAAACAATTCCAGCACGACTTGAGGTTTTCCGACACCAAACTCCACAAGCGTATAGGCGTATACTCCACCAAAATCGGCAGGTGGGCTATCTGGGCTGAGGTTGAACTGTCTGAGCAACCGAATCACCGTCTCGTTCCGGGCAAGTTTGTTCCGAACCATTTCAGTCGGATTAACAATGCCAGTCATCGCTTGAATCAGGATGCTCAAATCAATTGGGATCACGGGGCAACCTCTAGACAGACAAAAATAAGCTAACCGTTCTGCTTTAGAGTTGCCAAGATCAAAAATATAAAGTTTGATACCCGTACTCTCGTTGCGATCGCTCGGCTTATTTCTTCGATTCTTGTGCCTTTGCCTGTTGTTTCCGTTTTGCCTTCTGGTCGCGTGTCAAATTTGACTGACATAGACTTCGACTCTACAAGCAATCCGGGAAATTTAGCTCACTTGGGTTGAATGAAGGGGCAGTTTCACCTAATGGTTGCGATCGTAGAAAATAGAAGGGGATATTTGGGGACTAAGAATGGTTTGGCGAACCAGTTTAGGAATACGATCGCTCCAAGGCGTTGAGGCAGAACTTTATCTGACCACGATGCAGGATGTGATCGATTACATCGAAGTCATAGGCGACGAGCTAGATGTTAAAACAGGCGATCGCATCTTTGATTCTGCAACTTTCCCCCAAAAAGTGGTCATTCTCCATCAATGTCTGTCCGCGCTCCTGAAACCAGAAGTCGAAGCTCCAGAACTGACCAATGTTCTTGAAGCAGGCGCTTACTTTCCTTTCGCTTACCTAAAGATGCGATTGGAGGAAGAGATTTCAGAAGAGGATGAATGGTCAGAGGATGAGGAAGATCTGAAATATGCTTATCGCCGATCGCTCTGGAAAGCCTTTGAAGAATTTGTCCGACCTCGTTGGGAGTCTGCGGTTGAGGAATACGGAGAGCGAGAGCAAGAAGCTGATTTCAGCGATCGCTCCCCTGATCTCGATTTATGGGAAGAAATTATCGAAGATCTTGCTGACCGAATTTTTTGGGATCGAGACTGGCAGGTAAGTTCGATCGTGCCTCAGTTGCTTGACGGCATCGAAGCAGAATTTAGCCAACTCACAGGCTTATGTGAAGAATACGTTACAAATCGATTGCCTAAAGTCACCGAAGAGGAGGCTGCGATCGCGTTATCTGAAATTCGATCGTGGAAGTTAGCACTCTAAAAATTGTCAAAAATCCCTAACAATACCCAAAAAAGTAAGAATTGGGGGAAAACTGGGGGAAAGGTCAAAACTGAAGGCTGAAACCCTTACATAGCAAGTATTGAGTTGAGGACTGAAAATCCTCGTGTCACGAGTTCAAGTCTCGTTCCTGGCATAGGTTCTAGCCTCCCAATTGGGGGAATGAGCTAAATCTGAGCTAGAACCTAAAAACAATCGAATAGATGGGACTGCGGATCTGATGCCGTATTCACAGCTTTTTAGGGAAGTAAATACCCCATAGAAAGCTGTGAATACCGAAATAAGATGCCGCATGTTTTTCTGTGTGTTCCCCCTACTGAATATAACTTTCAGATCCTTATCCCATAAGGGGAACACACAGAAATCGCTCAGACAAACGATCGACTTCAGAATGGGCAGAATTCCCCAACCCAAAGCGAAACCCCGTCGATCGCGCTTCTGGTGAGCAGTTGATCGACGGGGCTTATTAAAATTGTAGTATCGCGACTACAAAATGAATTACAAGCTATGCAGCAAGCTACATCTTATTACACGCCCAAGCCAGGGCAGAAACCGATCATGATGGTTAGTCAGCCTGTCTACAGCGACGATCGCCCTTCTAACCTGAGTTTGAAGCGATTCAGAGAATTATTTATCCAGCAATGGGATTCTGAATCTTTGGATTTAGAACCCAAAGATTTAATCGATCGCTGCATTGACGGCAGTTTGGGCGATACGATTTTCTGCTGTCATCCCAACGGAAAGCGGCGCTACGTCTTGCATCAGGGCGGACGACTCACCGAATACGATGTTCTGGGAAATGCTGAGTTTGATGTGTATTGGGGATTGTAAAACTGGAGAATTCTCCAAATTCACCCGCAATCTCACCAAATAAGATCGCGCTCCCCTTCCACCCGCAACTAAGAAGCGCAATCGTCCCCTCGCCGGGGAAATGTCGGAAAACCTATCTTTAAGCCGTAGTGGGCGATTGCGGCGTTATCTGAGCAATGCTTCCGCCCGCAACTAAGAAAGTGCGATCGCGTTCGATATCGGTAGATTTAATCAAGGTTAATCAAGGTTAATCAAGGTTAATAAGCATTTTTGTTTACGGATAGTTACGGATTATTACGGTTAATCGCCACAATCCCCGCGCTTCCGTTTAGAAGTGCGGGGTTTTGTTTTGAAATACGATCGCGCTGTACTGGTCGGGTCTTAGGTCCGACCGATATTTTTAGCGTTTCGCAGGCATTTCGCAGGGTTTTTGTTCAGTGCGTTTTTCAATGCGTTGCCCAACTGCGTAGAGCGCGTCCACAACACCTTTAGCGATAGCAACTTGCGAAGGGTCGCCAGTGTGAAGGGCAACAAACATCCCAAGTTCAATAGAGCCGGAAAGTAGCAAGTCGTTTAGAGTTTTAACGGGTTTTACCATCTTTTTTCGAGTTTCAGATTTAACGAGCTGGACGCTACTACGTTGTAAAGAAGCAGCATCGACACTCACTGCCACAATGCGAGAAACACGATGGTAAAAAGTGGTCAACTTTTGAAACATGAATCGACGACACAGGATGTCGATTTTTACTACATCAGATACTAGATGCAGTTTTTTGAAGAGAAAGACCGCTCGCCGCGTGGCACATTCCGAGGGCTGCTATCAAATCAAATGCGATGCCAGCGCTCGAATGTTGCCACCGGAGCGAATCACGAAAATTGTTGACAAAGGCATCAAAGATCGCGGCAAGCTTCAGGCTGGACAGTTCAAAACCTTCAAGTCAACCACAACGTACATTCGCTGAGGGCGATCGCATGACACAGAAAACCTTAAGCAAACCAACAGACCGGGAACCGATCTAGCGGCATCTATCCGAACTGCGAGAGCTTTTATCGATCGACCAAAGCACCGTCGCGACCGTAGAATTAGCCGATCATCTTCAGAAACGTCTCGCGGCTCAATCTGAGATTTCCCGGCTTGAAGCGGTTTTACTGGAACTCGATCAGCGGGCGGCGCTCGAATCTGATGAAGCGGCGCGGCGGGCGATCGAGGCAGAGATCGCTTCGCTGGATGAACAGGTTGCAGCGTTTGAAGCGTCACTACCTGGTATCCACGCAGAAATCAGGCAAGCAGATCGCGAAGAACGATCGTGGACTCTGGCGCATGAGGATCGCGCCGCACGGGTTCAAGTTGAGCGAGGAGTTGTTCCAGCTTGCGAGATTTTGCCATGACCGCAACGAGGATATGATACCAAATCAAAAAATACCAGCGACAGATAGTGCATCTACGATAAAGCTAAAGCCAGTTACAGAAGCAACGGTTTCTGCGGTTAAATCGGCAATCAGCGTGTCCACTTTCGTTTGCAGTTGAGT
>JAHHHU010000022.1 GCA_019359175.1 Phormidium tanganyikae FI6-MK23 | reverse complement strand
TCAGCGCTTCCAGTTCTGATGCTGTTTCTTCAATTTTGATCCGGGTGACACCGACCATTGCTGTTTTTCTCCACACGGTAGAACTCAGTATCTCATTTGTCACTCCCTTTCTTCAATTTGGTATCACGAATTGCTGCGAGGGAAATTCAGGCAAATGTACCAGGTAGAGATTGTCTTCTTCTGACCACTGGATCACCATACTGTACTGGTGGGGTTTCATTCTTCGGAGTCCTACTATTGCAGTTTACTGAGGGGTGCTTTTAGCGGTAATTCGATCTGGAAGGTTGAGCCTGATCCGAGTTGGCTTGTGACCGTAAGCTGTCCTTGATGTGCCTGGATGATTTGTTGGGCGATCGCAAGTCCCAATCCAAATCCGCCTGTCTGTCTCGATCGAGCCGTATCGACTCGATAGAACCGCTCAAAAATGTGCGGCAAGTCTTCTGCGGGAATGCCAATTCCAGTATCAATCACGCGCACAATCACGGTTTGCTGTGCGATGAGTTCGACTCGAACTGTGCCTTCTTGGGGAGTGTACTTAAACGCATTGCTGAGTAGATTCGCGATCGCTTGTCGAATTAACTCTGGATCAGCTTCGATTTGAACCGGACGATCGGGAAGAGACAGCGTAACGTTACGATCGTTGGGATAGTCGAGCGATCGAATTAATTCAACAAAATCAATTGTTTGAAACTGAGTGCGATCGAGTTCTTCGTGTCGTGCTAACCACAACAAGTTGTTTACTAATGCACTCATCGATTTTGCAATTTCAACAACGCGCTCTAAGCGATCGTGCTGTTCTTGAGGCTCTTCGGGCGGCATCAGTCCCACTTGAGCATTGCTTAATACTGCCGCGATCGGGGCGCGTAATTCATGAGACGCATCAGCGGTAAAGCGTTGCAGTTGAGCATAAGCTTTCCGGGAAGGTTGCATCGCGATTCCACCGAGAATCCAGCCTGTGATGCCAATTAATGCGATCGTCGTCGGAACTCCAATTAAGAGAAAAAATCGCACTTGCTCCAAGCTTTGCTGCAATGGTGTTAGAGGGGCGGCGACTTGCAAATATCCGATCGTTTGATTTTGTCTCTGAATCGGCAAGGTTAGCTGTCTGAAACTTCCGATTGTTTCAAACCCGATGGTTCCAACCAAATAGTTTGAACCGGGAGAACCGATGTATTTGATTCGTTGTCGATCGACGCGATACCACCTTGCATACGCAAAATCGACGGGCACAGGCTGCAAAATCCCTGGAATAGAAGGCTGAATCCCGCTGACGATTCGGCTGCGCTTGTAGAGCAAATCATCAAAGTTTCGCAACTGAGCCTGCACGATAAAGCTGTAGCCCACTCCCGCAAACACGACCAAGATCCCGCCCATCGAAGCCGCGTACCAATATGCTAAATTTCGACGACTTCGATCGAACACTGTTTCTACTCCGCTGCATTCAAGCGATACCCAATGCCATAGACCGTCTCAAGCCATTCTTTTGCACTCACTCCTTCCAATCGCTGCCGCAATCGTCGCACTAAAGTTGTCACTGCATTACTTTCCGGTTCACTTCCCCATCCCCACAACGCTTGTTCGATCTGATCGTGCGAGAGAACTTGGCGCGGATGACGCATGAGAAATTCCATCAGTTGAAATTCTCGCCCAGAAAGCTGAACGGTCACTTGGTTTCGCTCGATCGTTAAATTCGTCAAATGGAGCTGCAAACTCCCCAAGTTCAAAGTATCCCCTTGCCATAAGGGAGAACGTCGCCCCAATGCCCGCACCCGCGCCAATAGTTCAACGACATCGATCGGTTTCACCAAATAGTCATCTGCCCCCGCATCCAGTCCGGTCACTTTGTCGATCGTGGTGTCTTTCGCAGTCAAAATCAGCACAGGTGATGTCTTTCCAGCTTGACGATATCGCTGGCAGACCGCGACCCCGCTGAGTTTTGGCAACATCCAATCGAGAATTAGCAAATCGTAGGCTTTCGTAGTTGTGAGCCATTGGGCAGTGTCACCTTCTTCGACCACATCGATCACATGGCCAGCTTTGGTTAATGCGCTTTGAAGCGGCTCAGATTGAGCCGGATCGTCTTCTGCGAGTAGGATCAACATCAGGACTGCTCTATTTCTCTCATGCTAATGGTATGCAACTGAAGTTTATCCGATCGCTTGGCTTAAGATTTTGGCTCTTATTGCCGCTCTTGGGGGGATTGGCTTGGATTCTGAGCGGTTGGGCAACCGATTGGATTCTGACACGATCGAATGTTTCTGATAAAGCCTTTGTTCTCGAAGCTTCGGACTCACCCGCCATTATTGTGCAGTCGATTAATGTTGCGATTCAGCCCGGACGATTCGCGATCGTCACGGTCTATACGCTGAATCAACCTTTGAGACAGTTAGAGTTTCGCTTTCCGGTTACAGAGCCAGAAAAAATCGAACGCGCGATCGCTCAAGTTCTCGGTTTGTCGCAAGCTCAAGTCAAGCAAGTGATTCGATACAACGCGATTCGGTAGAATAGAAAGCTGTTCGCATTGTGATAAGGTCATGACTCAAACGGTTGAAACCCTTTTTGAAGAGGGATTGGAGCGATACAAAGCTGGAGAAGCGCCGGAAAATTTGGTTCCGGTGTTCAAAGAAATCTGCGATCGTTCTCGCAAAACGGGAGCGGCTTGGACTTGCTTATCGTGGCTCTACTTGCTGGCGGATAAGCCTGCTCTGGCACTTCCCGCCGCCCAAAAAGCGGTCAAACTGGTTCCCCAGGATGCACAAGCCCGAATTAATCTGATCTTGGCAATGTTGGAACTGTCGAAACCGGGAGTTAGACCCCACGTAGAAATCGCGCAGCAGCTAACGGTTGCGGTGGAAGAATTGCGCGATGAAGTGCAGCAAAATATTGAAGACGGATTGGCAAGAAAGCCGGGTTGGAAAAGCTTAGAGCGCGTCAAAGCGTGGCTATTTGAGTCCTAAGAATTGCTTCACTTTTGTTCACATTCTCAGAGAGTCAGAGTCCAGATCTGGCTCTTTTTTTATTGGAATTCACCTGTATGAAGTTTGCGTTACAAGATCGGCAATTTACGCTACAAAAGCGTTGCAATTTACCGCGCAAATGATGTAACTAATTTATAGACCGCAACATAATATCAAATAATTTAATCATAATCTTAGAAAGACGATGATAGTATTTGAAGACTAGGATATATTCCTCATTTCCAACAGTCTTTTCGTCACTTTATAGAAGCAAGAAACTAGCTTGCACCTGATTTAGTTTGTTGTCATTCAACAGGCTGGATTCTAGTATTTCATTGCAGTTTGAGCTTGCTTTGAATCAGTGTCGATCGACGAATTTTGTAGCTTAAGGAGCGGATTATTATGTCTATCGATCGCGTTGGCGTTAAACCTGGAACACGGAATCACAAAGGCTATTTTGTGCAACACGCATCAGGCTATCAGTTAGTTGAAATGCACCAATCGGGCTGGGCGGTAATTTGTTTGAATGATGCAGTTTGTCATTATGTCGATCCTGAAAATCTGCAAGTTTCTCGTGAAAAAGATTTTCCATCGGTTCACGAACTTTAAGACAATTTGCATTTGAATCTCAATCATGAATGTTTGGGTTGCACTGGTTTCAGTTGCAGCCCAATTTTTGCTAAGTTAATAACTATGTGAATGGCTAAATTGTGATGAAAGAAACGCTTTTTAAGTGGCTGAATACCGCTTTGATGTGGAATCTGTTTTTTGTGCTGCTGTGTTTTGGTTGGTTTGCGATCGCGCTTGTGGGTCGCGCCGCCAAAGTACCGCTCGGTTTAGATCTTTGGCTTTCACTCTGGACACCTGTGATGCAGCCTGCTTTGGGGATTTTGATGGCGGGTGCGCTAATCAGCGGGGCAAGTAGCTGGGTGATGAAACGCCTAAACGCGGATGATCAAGCAAACAGTCTGTGACCTATAGAGCATGGCAAACTTAAAATAACGTTGTCTCATGACGTAGAGGAAGCGATGCCACAAGTAATTGACAAAGCAACTGAGCAAGGCTTGATTCGTTGCAGCGTATCGTGGGAGCAATTTAAGTCGATCCAGAAAGGATTTGAAGGCTCTCCCGGAGTTCGGTTGTCTTATTACCAAGGTGTCGTCGAGATTTTTATGCCCGGACGTGACCATGAACTGTTTAAGAAAATCATCGCGATCCTGGTTGAAACCTATTGTATCGAAAAGGAAATTGAATTTGAACCGACAGGCTCAATGGATCAAGAAAGAGAAGGAGAAGTTTGTGTTCAAGCTGATGAATCTTACTGCATTGGAAATTTTGATCAACGTCCGAATCTGTCCATTGAAGTCATCTTCACAAGCGGGAGCGTTCAGAAATTAGAGCGTTATCGGGCGTTGGGAGTTCCGGAGGTTTGGTTCTGGGAAGATGGATTGTTAACGATGCACTGTTTACGCGCTGAAGGCTACGATCGCGTTTATCGCAGCGAAATCCTTGAGTTTGCAGACCTAGAGATCGATTTGCTGACTCGCTGTGTCTTGATTGGGGAAACCTCACGACTTGAAGCTGTCAAAATATTTAAGCAAGGAATTCGTTCTAATTCGGATTGCTAAATGCGGGATTCTTAGTGAAGGATTCATCGGTTAGGCTGCAAAGAAAAGCGAGGAGATCTTGTTTTTCTCGATCGCTAAGTTGAAACCCTTTGACAAACGAGCTTTTCAGTCAAACCCCTTTTAACTCTAGAACAAGCCAAAATCAGATTCAACCGATACGCTGTAAAACTGACTTCACCCGTAGGATAGATCCACATCGCTCAACCCATTGAGTTAAATAGGTTTTAGCCATGTATGGAAACGGAGATGAAGCGCAATCAAAGCGGGCAGTTCATCAATAGTTGGGACGAAGAAGCAAAACAAAAAGTTAGCCTCTCACTGACCGCTACGGCTTGGGACATCTTGGACAAACGCGCTCGTGAACAAGGCTTGTCGAAGTCGGAACTAGTCGAGCGCTTTGCCCGCAGTCTTGAGGATGAAAGCGATCGAGAACACGAACGGCTTTTGCAGCAAGTCAAAACCAACTTTAATCAGCTTAAAGCGGTGTTCGATACGATGACTGAAGGATTGATCATCGCTGATTTAGATGGCAACCTTTTGGAATTTAATCCCGCAGCGCTCGCAATTCATGGATTTGAAAGCTTGGAGCAAGTCCGGCATCACTTTGCACAATTCTTCGATCGATTTGAAGTGCGAGATACTGCGGGAAATTTTGTTCCACTTGAACAATGGGCGATGTCGCGAGTCGTGCGGGGCGAAAGCTATTCGGGATACGAGTTGCAAATTCACCGCAGCGATACTGGAAAAACGTTTATTGCAAGCTACAGCGGCGCTCCCGTCTATGATGCACACGGAAATATCACACTCGCGATCGTCACGATGCGCGATATCACTGCTCAAAAGCAAGCCCAAGCCGACCTTGTTCGGAGTCAGCAACGATTAGAATCTACCTTGAACGCGATTCCTCACGCTATCTGGGTGGTTGGATCTGACCAAAACTTTTGTTTTAGCAATCAACAATGGCTCAACTATTACGGTATTTCGGTGACTGAAGCGATGGCAACTGGATGGAACCAAGTTCATCCGGATGATTTGGTGACAGTACAACAACGATGGAAAGTCGCCAAAGAAACTCGATCGCCTTACGAGGCAGAATTTCGCTGGCGCTTTGCCGATGGTTCAGAGCGCTGGTATCTTTGTCGGGCATTGCCGATGTTGGATGAAGCCGGGCAAATTGTCGAATGGCTTGGCTCGAACACTGATATTACTCAGCTCAAACAAGTCGAAGCTGAGTTGAAACAGAGCCAGCAATTTATTCAGCAGGTTGCAGAGATGTTGCCCGGATTGCTCTATGTGTATGACCTGACGGAATATCGCAACGTCTATGTCAATCGCGAATCGGCTGAAGTCCTCGGCTACACACCAGAGCAAATTCAGGCAATGGGCGCGAGTTTGATGCCGACGTTGATTCACCCCGATGACTTTGCCCAGATGGTTGCGCTTCAAGAAAGCATTCACGCCCAAAAACCGGGAGAAGTGGCAGAACTCGAATATCGAATGCGTCATGCAAATGGCGAGTGGCGCTGGATTCTCGATCGAGGTGTTGTCTTCAATCGAACACCAGACGGAAGAGCGCGACAGATTCTCGGATTTGCGATCGACATCAGCGATCGTAAACAAATCGAGGACGCTCGTAAAATAGCCGAAATTGCCCTTCGTGATACAGAAGAACGGCTGAAACGTGCGCTTGATGCGGCTCGAATGGTGGCTTGGGAATGGAGCGCGGATACGAACCGAGTGATTTACTCTCAGACTGCGATCGAGATTTTTGGCGTGAGGAGTGAGACAGAAATCCTTACGAGTGAGGCGGCATTAGCATCGATGCACCCGGAGGATGTTTCTAGCTATCGGCAGGCGGTGCTATCTGCAATGTCAAGCGGTCAAAGCTATATCGCGGCGTTTCGATGGATGCGACCGGATACCAATGAGATCGTCTGGATGGAAGATCGGGGCAATGTGTATATGAATGCGATCGGCTGTACGGTCAAAGTGGCAGGCATGGTGACGGACATTTCTAATCGAGTGCGGCTCGAACAAGAGCGCGATCGTATTTTGCAACAAGAGCAAACGGCTCGCAAATCTGCCGAAACTGCTAACCGTCTCAAAGATGAGTTTCTCATGGTGCTTTCCCACGAATTGCGAACGCCGCTCAATCCGATTCTGGGCTGGCTCAAATTACTGCGGGCAGGTCGGCTGAGTCCTGAGAAAACCCGTGAAGTACTCGCGACGATCGAGCGCAATGCTCAACTACAAGCACAACTGATCGAAGACTTGCTAGATGTGTCTAGAATCTTGCGGGGTAAGCTAACACTGAATTTGATCAAAATAAATCTTGCTATCCCAACCGCAGCGGCGGTCGAAACGGTGCAACTCTTAGCCGATACGAAGCACATTACGATCGAGACAAAGATCAATGATGCGATCGTCTCTGGTGATGCGAGTCGGCTCCAGCAAGTGGTGTGGAATCTGCTCTCGAATGCAGTGAAGTTCACGCCAGAAAACGGACGCATTGAACTATCGCTTACTCAAGTGGGTGAGATGGCGCAAATTCAAGTAAAAGATACTGGAAAAGGGATTTCACCTGAATTTTTGCCTCATGTATTCGAGCATTTTCGGCAGCAGGATAGTTCTACCACGCGCCAATTCGGAGGATTGGGATTAGGACTTGCGATCGTGCGTCAGATTACCGAGTTACATGGAGGAACGGTGTTTTCAGAAAGCCAAGGAGAAGGGCAAGGTGCAATATTTACGGTTCAATTTCCGCTCTGCACTAACTGAAACTCTTTAGCAGCAGGGAGAAAGTTCGCGTTCTCATGTGCCGATCGACTTAGTTTAATCAACACAAATCGTTGAACCGGTGTAAGTGATTGCCACTGAGATTGTGCGATCGACAGTCCAACTTCCTCAGCTTTTTCTCCTACGCTTTCAGGAACAGTTTCGGCATCATTCCACGGGGGATTGTTATCGATCGCCAAATCGGTTGCTATTTCTCCTGTACGCTGTTCGACTAATTGATGGAGTAAATTCCGATAGTTGCGAATTTCATTCTCTGTCGAGCAAGGTGTATCAACGGTTTGATGTCGATCAGATTCAGTAAATTTATTCCATTGATGGAGCTTTAATTTGACTCCGCAGGTATCTAACTTAAACCGCACGCTCATTGGAATGCAGCGGAGTGAATCGACAAAATCGGCTTCAAACTCAAAAAAAGGATTCATCGATCGATTCCTTAGTGATTATTTTTGGGTGTGACGTTGCGAACAATTCCATAGCTAACAGACAGCGCAAAAATGGCGGTTGCAAGTGCAATCAGATCGATTCCTGCTGTTTTCTCCAGATCGAGAATGATGATCTTTCGGGCAACAGCAATCAACGAGGTCACAATCACTAACTCTACTTGAATGACGTGCTTTTTCAAGTAGGCGGTAATGTTCTCTAAGATTTCAAACGCGATCAGAACATTGAGAAATAAACCAAAGATCGTAAATAAAACCCTTGTAGAGTAGTCATTTGGCGAAATTGAGGTCAGTTCGATGATCAGAACTCTGCCGAGTTGGAACACAGATAAAAAGATCACCAGCAGCATCATGATCGATAGGATCTTTGATACCCAGACCTCAATGCGCCCCAGGAAACTGAGAAAATTTTCGTCTTTCATTCCTTCTCGCAATGATTTCCACAGAGAACGCCGCATAAATACTTACTACCTCTACTGCTGTGAGCATACCTAGTCATGCGATCGGAGTAAAGGGAATCGTGCGCTTCATTACATGAAGGATTCTATCAGGAGAGATTGAGCAAAGTCTATGTTTGCTTTGGCACACTCTGCTCAAACCGAAAAAAATTACCCGGATCGACTCTCTGTTTCACTTGTTTAAGCTTCTGCCAATTGCTGCCATAGTATGCAGTTTGCCAGTTCTTTAAGTCTCGATCGCAGTAGTTCACATAGCACCCCCCTGTAACGTGAGGCTGCATTGCTGCTCTGAAGTTTCGCACCCAGTTCAAATGTGCAGCTTGATCCTGTGGCTTTGTCCAATAGGTTTGATACTGAATATTAAAATTCACTTGTCGATGTGGAAAAGCAGTTGCATCGGGAGCAATTTTCGCGATCGCGCCCCCATAGCTATCAAATTGCAGCACTACATTTTTACTCGGCGCTTGCTTAAGAAAGTTGATCACCGTCATTGTTCCAGCCGCACTTAAAGGACGCGCAACATAGTCAGAAGCATTCTTAAATTTCGTTTGAGATCCGTGCCAGTGAGCGAGGCGCTTCGGATAGTCCGGCTTCAATCCTGCAAACGCATACACAGCCTCTATATAAGGTAAAGTCTCGATCGACACTGACTTTGGAGCTAATGTTAACAAGGGCGCTAAAACTTGGCGCAGTTCCGTTTCAGTTCCCACAAACTGTCCAACCACAAACACAGAACCAACAGCTTCAGAAACTAACTTGAGGATGCTGGTATGTCGATCGTCGGTTTCAGGTGCCCAAGTTTGCCAAAACTGCATCACTCGCTCAATCTCTGACCAATTCCAACTCAGTTGGTAAACCGTTACTTTGTCGATCGAATGCACTTGGTAAGTTAGCGAAGTCACAATCCCGAAGTTTCCACCCCCACCGCCACGCAACGCCCAGAACAAATCGGGATTTTGGCTTGGACTTGCAACGATCGCTTTTCCTGCCGCCGTTACCATCTCTACTGACTGCAAATTATCACAGGTCAAACCTTTCCATCTTGCTAACAGTCCATAGCCTCCACCAAGCGTCAATCCGGTAATTCCCACCGTCGCACAAGATCCGCCAGGAATCGTTACGCCCTGTGCGTTGAGCGTTTCGTAGATCGGAACCAATTCAGCTCCGGCTTGAATCGTTGCTCGTGCTTTGGAGCGATCGACTTGAATCTTCTCCATATCGTTGAGATCAATAATCAGCGCGTCGTCTGCTACCGAAAATGCTTCATAACTATGTCGCCCGCTCCGCACTCGTACCGGAATCCCGCTAGTTTGTGCCCAGTTCACTGCATTGATCACGTCTGTCACGGATTGACAAAAGACGATCGCGAAAGGCGAAGCAGCAAATCGAGTATTAAAGTTCAGTCGCGCGTCTTCATAGCCCGATTCGCCCGCATAAATAACCCGCCCTGTTAGTTCCATTGTTTGTCCTCTGGTCGCTTGCAGAGGTAGAAACACTGCGATCTCTCACCATTTCTGATTTTTGGCAGCAACCTCTATCGCATTCTCCGATTACTAGCAAGTTGGAAAGCTAGAATAGGCCTGGGTGAAATTGAGAACTTTAGTGGACGGGGCACTCATGGCACTCTCAGAATCATTTCTAAGGTGGGAAGAGCAGCATTTAAAGCAACTTGAGCCGCAAGCCGTGGAAAATGTGCGGCAGCGAGTTCAGGAAGAAGTGCGCCAGCAAGTTCAGGGAGAGCGGCAAGAGATTGCGCTTAATCTACTTAGAAAAAACCTGCCGCTAGATACAATCGCTGAAGCTACCGGGCTCGAAATCGCTCAACTGCAACAACTCCGCTCTCAGCTAAATCCGTAATTGCTCAAGAGGGTGCAGACGTAAGAAGCGTCGCTTGAGTGGAAACATTGGTTTCAACGATCGATGAAACTGGAATTAGCTGAACTGCACAAGCTTTTAGTTCGGGTTGTTTCGAGTCAGGACAAGCAATTTCATGCGTTAGCGCATTCGCTTCGGCGTGATCTGCCCACAGTGCGCCCCAGTGCATCGGTACAAAGACCGTTCCAGGGGTGATCGCTTTGGTGACTCTAGCCGGAAACCGCGCCATCCCTCGACGCGATCGTACTTCGATCAGTTCCTCAGCGTGAATGCCCAACTTCGCCGCATCTTTCGGGTGAATCTCGATGAATGGATTCGGGTACATCTGGCGAATTTTCTCAATGCGTCCGGTGCGGCTCTGAGTGTGCCAATGTCCATACAATCGACCTGTCGTTAAGACAAACGGATAGTTATCGTCGGGGGGTTCTGCAAGCCCACGCGAATAGACACTAGAAAAGCGTGCTTTGCCATCCGGAGTGTGAAATTTCAGATCGGTGTAAAGGCGCTTCGCTTTCTCAGCTTTTTGCTTAATCGGTTCCGCTTTGTTGGTAAAGGGCCATTGTGTTGGGCCCACTTCGCGCAGAAAGGTATGACTCAATCCCGATTGATCACAAGCTCGATCGCGCGTGACTTGGACAAACTCCGCATAGACTTCCGCTGCATAGTTAAATGCAAACTGTTTGCGATAACCCAATCTCCGTCCGACTTCTGCAAAGATTTCCCAATCGGTTCGCGCTTCACCTGGAGCGACTCGAAACTGAGGGCACAAGGTGACGCGCCGTTCGGAATTCGTCATAACTCCGGTTTTTTCGCTCCATTGCGTCGAGGGTAACAACACATGGGCATAGTCTGCCATTTCGGTCGGATAGTAGCATTCTTGATAGACTGTGAAGGGCGATCGACGAAGGGCTGCTTTCGTGCGCTCAATGTCCGGCATACTGACCGCCGGATTTGTTGCTGCCACCCACAGCATTCCAATCTCACCTGTTTCGAGTCCCAAAATCATGTCCCAAGCGGTTCGTCCGGGATGCGGGGACATTGAACCTGCGGGAAGCTGCCAGAATTTTTCAAGCTGGGCGCGATGTTCGGCGTTGAGTACTGATCGGTATCCCGGCAATAGATGAGATAGCCCACCTGCTTCGCGTCCACCCATTGCGTTCGGTTGTCCGGTGAGTGAGAACGGGCCTGCCCCTGGTTTACCAATCTGTCCGGTCATCAGGTGGAGATTGATAATTGATCGAACTTTTGCGGTTCCTTCTGAAGATTGATTGATCCCCATCGACCACATGGAAATCACGCGCTTCGATTTGCTCCAATAGTGGGCAGCCGTAAGTAAATCTGTTTCAGCAATCCCACATCGAATCGAAACTACATCGGGTGGATAGTGCCGAACGACTTCTTTGAACTCTTCAAAACCGCGAGTGTGTGAGTCGATGAATGCTGGATCAATGTCGCCCCATCGCAATAATAGATGAGCCATCCCGTACATTAAATCGATGTCTGTACCGGGATTGATTGCTAAGTGTAGATCTGCTGCTTCTGCCGTTTCGGTGCAGCGGGGATCAACAACGATTAGCTTTACATTAGAGTTTTTCTTGTGGTAGCGACGGAAGCGATTAAAGATAATCGGATGACATTCTGCGGTGTTTGTCCCAATTAGGAATGCACAATCGGTTTGTTCTAGGTCTTCGTAGCAGCAGGGCGGGCCATCTGCACCAAAGCTTTGAATGTATCCAGCAACAGCGGAAGACATACAGAGCCGGGAATTTGCATCGAAATTGTTTGTTCCGAGGCAGCCTTTCATGAGCTTCTGAGCGATGTAGTAATCCTCAGTCTGGAACTGTCCTGATGCGTACATCCCGATCGCATCTACGCCCTGAGTAAACTTCACCATGCGAATGCGATCGACAATCTTGGTGAGCGCTTCTTCCCAGGTGGTGCGCCGAAATGGCTGGTCAAGTGAATCGCGCATCATCGGGTAACGGAGGCGATCTTTGTGCAGTGATTCCGCGATCGTGGCTCCTTTGACGCAGACCATTCCTTGGCTCGATGGGTGAGCGCGATCGCCGCGCACGTTCCAGAGGGGTGTGCCGTCTTTGTCGCGGTTGACTGCTTTACCCGGTAACGCAGGCGGAAGCACTTCTAAGCCGCAGCCGACCCCACAGTAAGGGCAGAGCGTTTTAGTGGGTTCAGCCATATGATGTTATCTCCCTTTAGTTCTCAAGTTCTGCTGAGTGCCGCTGATGAACTTGTAGCCGCAGACATCCGATCGTTTGAAGCAGTTGCAATCCGGTTGCGGTATAAGTATAAATCTCTAGTAGCCCTTCTGGTAAGCTTTCAAAGATAAATTTTTCACCGGGAAAGACAATGCGATCGAGCGATAGATGAGAATTTTTTTCTAAGTGAATCTGTTGGATTTGTGGTGATGTGTTGGTGTAGTAGCACAAGATTGAAGTCATGAGATGAAAGGGCAATCAACCCGTAAAAGAGGACAAGTCGAACCAGGAGCGGAAATTGATCGCGCGTCACACGATCGCTTTAATAATGGTTGCGGAAAGCCGTCTTTGAGAGGTAAAACTTCTCAACCCCAGTTCATTCTGATTGTGGTTGTAAGAATCAAACTGTGTTGTGGGTTACGGGTTGACAATTTTGATCATAATTCCCAAAACTTAATTGGGTTCTTTTGTGAGAAAAAAGTACATAAAATAATATCGATGAATGCCGCGAAATTCTTTTGAATGAGCAGGATTCACAGTTCTTAGAAATATGTACAATCAATACACAAATCTGTTTGTTCGTTGATGTCTAACAGTATCATCTGAAATTTTCCCCCTCATTGCTACGATCGTATTCAGTGAATTGAATGATTTTGTCAAATACGATCGCAGCCGTAATCACTTACTCATCGTTGTGAGCGTACCGACCAAACAGAAAGTCGAGGGCTTGATTTCGCAAAGTATAGTACTGAGGATCTTCCATCAATGCGGCTCGATCGCGCGGACGTGCAAACGGAACCGTCATGATCTCACCAATGTTCGCCGCTGGTCCGTTGGTCATCATCACAATGCGATCGGCAAGGAACAAAGCTTCATCAATGTCATGCGTGATCATCAACACAGTAACTTTGTGCTGTGACCAGATTTGCAGCAGTTCTTCTTGAAGTTCCTCTTTGGTGATCGCGTCCAAGGCTCCAAACGGCTCATCGAGAATTAGCACTTCCGGATAGATTGATAATGCACGAGCGATCGACACTCGCTGTTTCATCCCGCCGGATAGCTGTCCTGGCTTTTTCTGTGCTGCTTCTTCCAGGCCGACCATTGCTAAGTGTTGATTTACGATCTCTACTTTGTCAGCTTTGGATTTTTCTGGGTAAACAGCATTTACCGCCAAGTAAATGTTCTCGAATGCGGTTTTCCAAGGTAAGAGCGAATAGTTTTGGAACACAACCATGCGATCGGGCCCTGGTTGTAGCACTCGTTTGCCTTGGACGCGTACTTCACCCGAAGACGGCTGACGGAAGCCTGAAACCATATCGAGCAACGTGGACTTACCACAACCGGAGTGACCGATCACACAGACGAATTCACCTTCAGCAACCGTTAGGTTGACATTATCGAGAATGACAGCTTCACCACCGTCTCGTGTGGGATAGACCTTAGAAACTCCCTCAATCTCGACAAAGGGAGCGGCTGATTGAGCGTCGGTTTGGGAGGTTTGAGTTGAGAGAATTTGCATAAGGTGAAAGGTGGGGGGTGAGGAGGATCAGAGGGTTAGAGAAGATGTGATGCTTGGAGTTTACGTTGACATCTGTTTTGACGGTTTTTCGCTTCGCTGTTAGCGGCTTCTGCCCCCTAAATCCCCCATTCTGGGGGATTTAGGGGGCTTCCCGGATTTGTCATCGGAGCGAATCACTTTCGTCGAACTCAGTTTAAGCCGCGATCGACGTTTTCGTTTCAACCGGATCAATGATCACTTCTTCAATCCGAATCTCGCGATGAATGTCTAAGCTATTGAGGTAGCTGATCGGATCGTCGGGATTGAAGACTTTGCCATCGAATAGCGAGAAGGATTTGCGATCGCCTTCGTTGTCCGGGAAGCCGACTTCACGTGCGGCACGACCATAGAGATCGACTCGGCGCACTCGCTCAGTAACTTCGATCCAGTTGCGCGGGAAGGGAGTAATGCCCCATCTTGCAAGCTGAGTCAGAATCCATAGTCCTTCAACGCGACCGGGACAGTTCGCATTATCGACGTGGAACTGATTGAAGCGCAGGAGGTTCATCGGAGTTTCACCTGTGCCCTTGTCGTAGGGATCAATCAGTCCGGGACGAGCGAATTCTGCGGCTGCACCGACGTATTGAGGACGGGCAAGGAGGCTGAGGATTTCTTCGCGATTTCTGCGATCGTCACAGTATTCACAAGCTTCGAGGAGTGCCTTGACTAGCGCGTTGTGTGTTTCTGGATGTTGTTTTGTCCAATCTTCACGGGTTCCTAGCACTTTCTCAGGATGTCCTTGCCAGATATCTAAATCGGTGGCAATCACATAGCCTGATCCTTCTTTGACGGCGCGAGAGTTCCAAGGTTCACCCACACAGTATCCGTCAATGTTTCCTGCCACTAGGTTCGATACCATTTGCGGTGGCGGAACAACAGTGAGCGAAAGATCTTCGTCGGGATCAATGCCGCCTGATGCTAACCAATACCGCAGCATTAAGTTGTGCATCGAAGTTGGGTAAACAACGCCCAGGGTATGCGATCGATCTTTCGTTTCTTCGAGAACTCGCTTGAAGTCAGCAAGCGATCGAACTCCTTGATCCAAGAAAGACTTATTCAGCGTAATCGCATTTCCGTTGCGTGATGTAACCAGAGCAGTAACAACAGGCTGAGGTTCGTGCCCTCCATAACCGAGCGTCATTGCTAATGGCATTGCTGCAACCATCTGAGCCGCATCGAGTCGCCCTGTCCGAATACCTTCTGAGATTGCTTTCCAACTTGGTTCGCGACTAAGGGTAACTTCTTCTAGTCCGTGTTTCTTGAAGAAGCCTTTCTCTTGTGCAACAACGAGCGGCGCACAGTCGGTGAGAGGAACAAAGCCGATTTCGAGATTGACTTTTTCTAAGCCATTTCTTGCGATCGCAATTTTCTCTTTCGCTTGACGTTTTTTCGCCCGTTTTTGCTGATTGAGGAAGTAGATAATCTCATTTCTGAGCGCATAGTAGCTCGGATGATTCACCACTTCTAAACGGTTGCGCGGACGGGGAATCGGTACGGATAGAATCTGTCCGATGTGTGCTTCTGGCCCGTTTGTTAACATCACAATGCGATCGCTGAGTAACAATGCTTCATCCACATCATGCGTCACCATGATGCAAGTGACATTGTTCTCTTGCGCGATCGACATTAACTGTTGTTGTAGATTGCCTCTGGTTAGGGCATCTAATGCCCCAAATGGTTCATCGAGTAGAAGAAGCTTCGGACGGATTGCGAGGGCGCGTGCGATCGCGACTCGTTGTTTCATCCCGCCGGATAGTTCTTTCGGCTTTTTTTCGGCTGCATGGCGCAGTCCTACCATATCGATGTGATGCTCGACTACACTGCGTCGCTCTCCTTTCGGTGCATCTTTCATCACCTTATCAACGGCTAAAGCAATGTTCTCGCGAACTGTTTTCCAAGGTAAGAGCGAATAGTTTTGGAACACCATCATGCGATCGGGACCTGGCTCTTTGATTTGCCGCCCTTCGAGGATCACACCCCCTATTGAAGCTTGATCCAATCCTGCAATGATGTTCAGCAGCGTGGATTTTCCACAGCCCGAATGTCCGATAAATGAAACGAACTCGCCTTGTTTGATCTTAAGTTCGATGTTCTTCAGCGCAATGTATTCGCCACCATCTTTGAGTGGAAAAACCTTATCAACGTGGTCAACTTCTAGAAAAACAGACATAGCAGCAAATCAACTCAGGTGAAGGGTTTACTTGTCGGACGTGATCAGTGAGCCAAGCCAGCCAACGAAGCGATCGAGCGCTAAACCAACCAAACCGACCAACAACACACAGATAATGATTTGGCTCATGCTGTCTTCGTTGCCTGCGTTGTAAGCATCCCAAATCTTGAAGCCAATTCCGCCTTCTGCTTTCAGCATTTCTGCGGCAACGATCGCCAACCACGCTAACCCAATCCCGATTCTCAATCCACCAAACACATAAGGCACAGTAGACGGAACGAGAATGCTAAAGAAATACTCTTTGCCCGATAGTCTCAGAACCTTTGCAACGTTGTTGTAATCCTGTGGAATTTGTTGAACACCCACCGCAGTGTTGATCACAATGGGCCAAATTGCAGTCACAAAAATCAC
This sequence comes from Phormidium tanganyikae FI6-MK23, assembly GCA_019359175.1. GTDB lineage: Bacteria > Cyanobacteriota > Cyanobacteriia > Leptolyngbyales > Leptolyngbyaceae > Leptolyngbya > Leptolyngbya tanganyikae. Next base: position 62,297 of record JAHHHU010000022.1, on the reverse strand, counting down.
GAAAATTGCAGCGGGGTCGTTGTCTTGAAAGATGCCCAACGAAATCGGCAACCATGCCAGCGGCGGAACCGTTCTGAGAACTTGCACGATCGGGTCTAAACCGTTCTGCATAAACTTGCTCACACCGAGCAGCACACCGAGCGCGATTCCAACCACAGCAGCGATCGAATAACCTAATGCCACCCGTTGCAAACTGATCAGAATTTGCAATCCTAACCCTTTATCCGTACCGCCATTGTCATAGAACGGATCGAGAATCAATCTCCAAGTTTGTTCGATCACTTTGATCGGCCCAGGCATCTTTGATTCTGGACTCAACGTGAGAACTTGCCACAGCACCAAAGCAACGCTTACGCAAATGATTACCGGAACAATTGTGCCACTGTATTTCTTCAGCGCTTCTGAGAACTTGAACGATCGAGCCGGACGAAGAGACGGGTTAATAGTCATGGGAGGAGAGAGTTTTAGTAAGGACGATGAACCGCGAAGGGTTAGAGTACTAACCCTTCATCTTTAACTCACTTAGGCTTTCTTGATTTTCAAGCTATCCATGTAGGCTTTCGGATTCGCTGCATCGAAGGTCACTTTGTCAAAGAAGGTTTCGATTCCGCGTGAATTTGCATCTTTCGGAATTGCTGCTTCTTGCCCGATCGCTTTCGCTGCTGCTTGCCAAAGGTCTGAACGATTCACTTTATCCACTAAAGCTTTCGCATCCATGTTGGCATCCAATTTGCCCCAGCGCATATTCTCAGTGATGAACCACTGATCATGGCTCTTGAACGGATAAGACGCATCCTCACGCCAGAACTTCATCAGCAAGTCGCTGTTCTGAAAGGTGCGACCGTTACCCATGTCGAAATTGCCTCTCGATCGTTCAAGAATGTCTGCAATTGGAGCTTTCACATACTTTTCAGCCGAGAGGATCTTACACATTTCCTCTTTGTTCTCGTCTTTGTCACACCAGACTTGCGCTTCTTGAACTGCCATCAACAATGCTTTCGCCGCTTTCGGATTCTTATCCACCCAATCCGCCCGCATCGTGAAGGATTTTTCTGGATGGTTCTTCCACAGTTCGCCAGTCGTGACAGCCGTGTAACCCAGCTTCTTGTTGACTAAGCGATCGTTCCAAGGTTCGCCCACGCAGAAGGCATCCATTGTCTTGGTTTCCATGTTGGCAACCATCTGAGGCGGCGGCACAACCACAAGATCCACATCAGTATCCGGATTGATGCCACCTGCCGCAAGCCAGTAGCGCATCCACAGATCGTGAGTTCCACCAGGGAAAGTGATTGCAGCCTTGAATTTCTTGCCTGCTGCCGCTGCCGCTGCAATCCTGTCTTTCAGCGGAGCGCTATCTGCTGCAAGTTTCAAATCTGCATAGTCGTTCGACACCGAAATGCCCTGACCGTCTGTGTTCAACCGCGCCAAAATGTACATCGGCAACGGCGTGTTACCTTTGGTGATTTTGCCCGTAGACAGGAAGTAAGGAATTGGGGTGAGAATGTGAGCGCCATCAATCCCGCCTTTGTCCGCACCGAGTTCTAGGTTATCGCGAACGACTGCCCAGGAGGTTTGCTTGGTTACGGAGACATCTCTCATGCCGTACTTGGCGAAGTAGCCTTTTTCCAATGCAACGATCAAAGGTGCGGAGTCGGTTAGAGCAATGAAACCGAGTTTTGCAGTCGCCGTTTCGGGAGCGTCAGCCGTACCACTGTTTACCGCAGGAACAGCACTTGGAGCCGTACCGCTACTCGATGAAGCGCTTTTATTCAAACCTGTGCTGCAACCATTGACGACCAACGTACCTGCTGCGGTTGCGCCTGCGGTTAAGAGAAACTTACGTCTTGAAAGGTTAGACATGGATTGTTGTTTGGAGAAAATGTACTGGGAGGGAGGGAAAACACAGCGAATGCTGCGATGTGAGAGAACGAACAAACTTAGGCATCGAGAACGATTCGACCCACTGGACGAGCAATGCAAGTCAGAATCTGTTTCGCGGCTCGATCGCTGTCGTCGAGTGCATCGGGTTCACCGTCATAACGAACTTCGCCTTCGAGTAAGGTGCATTTGCAGCTTCCGCAAGTTCCCGATCGACAAGAACTCTCGATCGAGACTTCGGCTTGGTCTGCAACATCGAGAATGAAATCATTCTGCGTACAAGTCACATCCTTACCGGACTTTGCAAAACTGACGGTTGCTGGAGTTACGACGACTGTTGGTGCTTTGATAACAGGCGGCGAACTCAGCACATACTCGAATTCTTGTGTGGTTGATTTACCGTTCGGTGTTTCCGCAATGGGTCGATCGAGGGTAATCAATGCGGTGTGAGCAGGTCGCGCCGATTCGGGCAAATCAGCCCACGGGCGCGCTCCGAACTGCTCGATTAAAATCTCTTGCAAAATCGGCTTGAGGTCTTCGCAGGGAATGCTCTTTCTCACACAGGTTCCAAGTTCGGCGTGTTTGCCAACCTTGCCGCCCATATAGAGATCGGCTCCTTCCACAGTGCGTCCATCTTTGCGGACTTTTGTGCCCATCAGTCCGATGTCTGCGACTTGCGGCTGTCCACAAGAGTTGGGGCAGCCTGTCCAGTGAATCCGAACCGGACGGGGACAGTAGAGATCTTGTTCGAGTTCCTGAATTAGAGCCACTGCCCGATTTTTGGTTTCAATCAGAGCAAAGTTACAGAACTGTGCGCCTGTGCAAGAAACCAATGCACGAGATAGATTCTGTGGCTCGATCGAGAAACGTTTGACGATCGGTTCTCGCAACAATGCCGAAACCCGCGAATCAGGAACATTTGGAATGATCAGATTCTGTTCCACGGTAAAGCGAACTTCGCCGCTGCCGTAAACTTCTGCAATCCGCGCTAGATCAAAGAAATCTTGAGCGAACAACCGTCCCACGGGAACGTGCAAGCCGACATAGTTTAAGCCGGGCTGTTTTTGAGCATGAATCCCGATGTGATCCCGCTTGTCCCAGAGAATTTCATCTTTGGCAGCGGCGGGTAAGAATGCGTGCCCTAACTGTTTTTCAACGGCTTCTCGGAACTGGTCTAAACCCATTTCATCAATCAGCCACATCAAGCGCGATTTCTGACGATTGGCTCTCAATCCCAAATCCCGATACACCGTCAAGATCGCTTCGCAAACCGCAACCACATCGCGCGGATCAATCCAAGCATTTAACGGAATCGCCGCATCACAGCGCTTTGCCGAAAAGAATCCGCCCACCAGCACATTAAAGCCGAGCGTTCTATCTTTGAAAGCAGGCACAAACGCGATGTCGTTGATTTCTGCGTGGACTGAATTGTCGCGGCAACCTGCGATCGCAATATTGAACTTACGCGGCAGATTGCTAAAGCTCGGATTGCCACGCCCATTGTTCGTGATCATATCCTGCACTTTCCGCACTAGCCCGCGTGTGTCAATCAACTCATCCGCATCAATTCCCGCAACAGGCGATCCGGTGATGTTGCGAACGTTATCCATTCCAGACTGAACACTGGTTAATCCAGCCTGATCAAATTTGCGAAAAATTTCTGGTAAATCCTCGATCCGAATGCCGCGCAGTTGAACATTTTGGCGCGTGGTGATGTCCGCAGTACCGTCATCGCCATAACGCTGTAGAATCTCTCCTAGCACGCGCGTCTGCCCACTGGTCAAAATGCCGTTTGGAATCCGCATCCGCATCATGAACTGACCGGGAGTTACGGGGCGAAAAAACACGCCAAGCCACTTTAAGCGATGATCGCGATCTGTTTCATCCATTGCTTCCCAGCCGAGTTGAGCGTATTGCTCTAGCTCTGCTTTCACCGCAAGACCGTCTTTCTCTGCTTTGAGTTTTTCAAACTTATTCAGGGTCGGTGCCGATGTGAGGGTGTCTGTCATGGATTGAGCCTATAAATGAGGTGTTCCAGCGCGAACACAAACTTGGCGCTTCCGCAACCGTGATTGGTGCAAACTCTGCCGATGCAGTAAAGGTAAGCGGGATCACAGAGGAAATTCGTATCTGTTGTTACAAAATGTTTCATAATATGACGTTTCTGCATGGAGCCGATTCGCTTTCGTCATCTATCGGCAGAAAGAGGCTGAACAGCGTACCTTAGAACTTAGAACAAAGAGAAATAAGGAGAAGACGATGCGCCGCCGAGCATTTTTATCCTGGGTTGGAGTGGGTTGGCTGTTCAGTCGAGTTCCAGCAGTGTTCACAGTGTTTCTTGCGGCTTGTACCAGACAGCAGAAGCCCGCAAGTGGACTAGAGACGGTGGGTACGATCGCAGATCTAGACGCGAAAGGAATATTGCAAACAGAGTCTCCGGCTCCAATTTTGGTGGTTCGTAATCCAGCCGATCCAAAAACTTTAATCGCAGTGAATTCCACTTGTACGCATCAAGGATGTTTGGTCAATTGGAATGCAGAGCGCAAAGCGTTTATTTGTCCCTGTCACGGTGCAGCGTATGGAGCTGATGGCTCAGTGCAGAACCCCCCTGCAACAAAACCTTTAACGACGTATCCGGTTCAGATTGAGGGGCAGAATGTTCAGGTCAAAGTAAGCTAATGCGCTTTTAGATAGAGGGACATCGATCGACAATGAGCCACCGTTAAATCAAACCCAACGATTGGAGATTTGGCTTATGACTCAGACTGCAATGCAAAACGATCGCGCGATTAGCAATCTTGAATACGATTTGCTGACTGCTTTGCAAAACAAGGCGGAAGCGGTGAAGGCATACGAAACCTACATTCAAGACGCTGAACAATCGCAATCTCAACCCTGCGTTGAACTATTTCGTAAGTTAAGAGATGCGGATGTCCAAACGGCTCAAGAAATTCGCCATCATCTGCAACAAGTTATGCAGAACGGCAGAATGTAGAGTGTTCGGAGCGGTAGGGATGAATTCTCTACCGCTAGGGATGTAAAGACTGCAATTGATCGATGCTTTCTGATCAATCGTTCCTGCGCGATCGCTCTTGTTCTATGGCAAAGTAAACATTAGACCCGATATGCCAAGAGAACAAAGGTGAAGTTAAGTTATCAAGAGATTTTAGAACACGCTGAGACAGCGGCGAACTATCAAGACTGGGGAATGCTGAGTCAAGACTTACAGCAGCTTCTCTCAGATGAAGAGTTTGATCAGTCTGAACGGGCGATTGTACTTCTCAATCTCGCGATGCAAGTGTTGAAATCGGGAAGCTTTCAGGAGCGGTGGGAGATTGCGAAGCTCTTTCCAAATTTTGGCATCGACCCGATCGCGCCGTTAATTGAACTACTAAACGATGAAGATGCAGAACCAGAAGCACAATGGTTCGCAGTTCGCATTTTAGGTAACTTCAATCATCCGCGTGTAATTGAGGCTTTGATCGAACTGCTAAAAACGTCTCAAAGCAACGATCTCAATTCGATGGCAGTTTCAGTGCTAGCAAGCATGGGCAAACCTGCTATCTCAATGCTAGAAACATTATTAGTTCAAGATTCTACGCGGCTGTTAGCGACTCAGGCACTCGGACAAATTCGGCGCTCGGAAACAGTTCCGTTGTTGATGCAGGTCATTCATGATCCGGATGTTCAGATTCGGGCGATCGCGATCGAAGCTTTGAGCAGCTTTCATTCTGCTGAAATTACTAATGTTCTAATCGAAGCGCTACAAGATTTGGCGGTTCGGGTCAGATTTGCAGCGGTCGCAGGATTAGGATCCCGTCAGGAGCAAACTAACTTAGTCGCGTATCTTCGTCCGTTGCTGTTGGATTTGAATCTAGAAGTGTGTCGTCAAAGCGCGCTCGCACTTGGAAGGCTCGGAACTTCTCAAGCCTCAACTGCACTATATGATGCCCTGAGATCACCGCACACACCGGAAAGTTTAGCGATCGAGCTAGTTCGTGCATTAGGTTGGATCGGCTTGCCTGAAGCATTGAATAACTTAGAAGCTGCGTTGTTACAGCTACCGCTTTCTGAATCGGTGCAGCTTGAAATTATTCAAACATTGGGGCGAGTTGAAGCGATTATTCTGAAATTCCAGGCGACAGAGATTTTACTCAGTGTATTACCGCTGCTTCAATCCGTTGCCACTCGACAAGCAATCGCGCTTTCTCTGGGTCAGTTAGGCAACGTAGAAGCAATGAATTCTCTAGTGGCGCTGCTTGCTGATTCCGATGAGGGTGTGCGATTTCATGCAATTTCAGCATTAAAAACATTGAATACAGAGTTGGCACATCAACATTTAGAGCAATTAGCCAAGATTGAGCCAGAGGAATCTGAACTAGGACGGGGAATTGCGATCGCGCTTCGAGAATGGAGCTTCTAAATCGATTGTTGAAAAATCCGAACGGCTTCTGAAAAATCAGCTTCAGCAATTAAGATACAGCGTTGGAGCAGTTCGATATCTAATCGATCGAGTTCTGATAACTCACTACGACTAATCTGCTGATATCCGTCTTCACGCAGATGATAAAGCTTCAGAACGCCATCTTCCCAAAACCACACCTCAGAAACACCTAAAGCGCGATATCGCGCCAGCTTATTTTCGCCGTCGCTGGTAAAAACGACTTCGATCGACAAATCAGGAATCGACTTCAATCTATCGAAGCAAAAAGACTCGTCTGCTTGAGTCGAAACCTTCGGTTCTCGCTCTTGTGTGACTGCTCCTGTCATCTGAAACCAGATTCCCTGCTTTAGCAGAAATGTTGCGACCAAAAAATTAATAATGCGAGAAAAACGTTCGTGGTCTATTCCGGGCATAAGAATCTCGATCGTTTCATCATAATAAGACAGCTTCGCGCCCGGAGTTTCTTCAAATCCTTTCTGGATATGCTTGAAGTGCTCCCAGGTTCCGGGAATCACAAGGTGCCGATCGAGGTTTTTGGACAGAACTTGAGTCATAATATTTTGCGATCGCTGCGTTAATTCTCGCACAAATTCTTTTTGTCATCCCTGAAGCAGTTTAAAAAGTACTGCTTTCGATTTGCTATGACGCTCCAAAAGATTGATGTAGCTATACAGAGCTGTCTTTATCGTAAGAGTTATTCGTAAGCAACATGAAATAACTGCTATGGCTCTTCATAAAATTAAGGACTTCGATCCTGACTATCGGACTCATTTCGACAATAACGATGTGATCGGGTTCGATGTTTACGCTGGCAATGAGAAAGTTGGATCAGTCGAAGATGTTCTTGTTGATGACAATGGTTCATTCCGCTACCTTGTGATCAATACAGGACTGTGGGTTTTAGGCAAAAAAGTATTAATGCCGATCGCACAAGGACGCATTGCTTACCCCGATCGTAAAGTGTATGCAAACAATCTAACCAAAGCTCAAGTCGAAAGCTTGCCGGACTACAACCCGGATCAACTGATCGACTATGAGCATGAAGAACAAGTCCGGGGAGTCTACCGCCCGACGACTGCTGCGATGTCTGCCGATATGACTTACGATCGCACAAGCTATGGCTACGATCGCGATCCTGATCTCTATGCTTTCAATGATGATCAAAGCTTGCGCCTCTATCAAGAGCGCTTGATTGCTAGCAAAACTCGGCGGAAGTCTGGTGAAGTTGCAGTTGGAAAGCATATCGAAACTGAGACTGCTCGCGTTTCTGTCCCGGTTGAGAAAGAGCGAGTCGTCATCGAACGCACTCCAGTCACTGGAGGCATGGCTGTGACTCCCGGCGAAGTCGATTTCTACGAAGGCGAAGTGGCTCGTGTAGAAGTTTACGAAGAAGTCGCTGACATTCAAAAAGAAGCCTTTGTGCGTGAAGAAGTGCGCGTGAAAAAAGTGGTCGATCGCGATGTTGTCACCGCAGAAGATCAAATCCGCCGTGAAGAGCTAGATCTCGATGTAGAGGGTAATCCCGTTTTAGAGAAAAAGCTTTAACTCCTAGTTCTATGAAGGATGAACTTCATCCTTCTCCTCATCCTTCATTTTGCTACTATGACCTCACGATTTGATGAATCTCTGGCTTTTGATCAATCTCTGACTTCTGAAGTTCTCTCACCTGAGGAAGTTATCCAACTCCTAGAAGAACGATTGGTCGTTCGCTCGGATAAGCGTAAAGTTGGCGAAATCGTTGTTCGTAAAGAGATCGAGACGCGGATCGTCGAAGTCCCCGTTCGCCGAGAAAAGCTGATCGTTGAACGAGTCGAGCCAACTTACGAACGGATTGCAGAAATCGATATCGGTCAAACTTACCCAAACGGGAAAGAACACTCGACCGATAACGGAATCGTCAAGGACAATACGGTTCAAGGTGAGTTTGATTCACTGCGAACCGCGCGTGACTTAATCGATGCGATCGCGAGAACTCCCGATCACAACTGCACCGAAATTCGGATAGAAATCACGCTCAAGGATTCTAAACACCAGGAAACGTATCAAACCTGGTTCGATCGCTGCCGTAAATCTTAGAGGAAACTATCATGACCACTCAAGTTGAAATCAAATCCAGCTCTGCCATTGAACCCGCTCCCGAAGCGATTGATCAACAAATCATTGAAGCGCGTCGCATTGCTGCTTGGGAACGTGACCACGCTCAGATCCGAGACTTCTTCAGTGACCCAATGAAGTACATTTCGGCATTCTGGCAAGAATATAAGCCGATCGTATATATTCTGGGTGCAATCTTGTTTACATTGTTCGCGCTCAATGTCGTTTTTGGCATCATCGGTTTTGTCACTAGCTTACCGATCATCAGCGGACTTTTAGAACTGGTTGGAATTGGCTATACCGTTTGGTTTGTCAATCGCTATCTATTAAAAGCTGAAACTCGCCAACAGCTTTCACAGAAGGTTGAGGAACTAAAGCAGGATGTAATCGGAGCCGCTAAACCTGTTACAGACGAATTCAAGAACGCGATTGACCCTGATCAAACTCTGTCTTAGGACGAATTTCGATCCGTTGATTGTTTTTCTATCCTAATAACATTGTGTTGAGGAAAGCGTTGTATGTTGCTGCAAGAAAAAGAAACGGGTAACTTGCTCGAAATCATGGATGTGAAGCTTCTGATTGACCCAAATGAAGAAGCAGTTCCTGCCCGCGACCAAGCAGGTCAAGAAGAGCAAGATCCAGAAAAATACACAAAAACAGCTTTGGTGTTTCCCTCTGGTGAATCGTTACCGCGCTGTTGGATAGATGCGAACTACCGAAATAACTAAGTTCCGCAAAGATCTCCAACCTTTTAACTGTGTTGGAGATCTAACTTTTTTGTTTTTGCAATTAATAAGAAAATGATTCGAGATTGTTTTTTACTTTTGTTAGAAATTCGTCGAACACAACCGCGATCGCTACAACACTGCATCGAACTCTGTAATCAGCAAAAAGATCCAGATCATGATACCGAGTCTTGCCCTGACCTGGAAGCCTGTTTAGCTCGATATCGGCGGAATCAACGGACAAAGCAATAGATTCCGATTACCGGATCGCCTGGATACCAAATCATCGTGTGTATCTGCGATCACTGAACTCATTCAATTGCTCTCGAGAAATTACCCCACATTTCTCGCTGCGCTTCTGCGATGTCTTCTTCTGTAATTTCTTCTACTCCCGCCCAAATGCCCCTAAGAGTGGGACGATCTTCTCTTGTTTGTGGCTGAAGCGATTCGATAAAATCTAGTACTTCTCCCTGTTTTTCAGGCGGGAGTTCTTTCAGCTTATCGAGAATAATTTGTTGAATTGGGGACATCAGAACTCTCCTAGAGATAGTTCAACTGCTGGCATATCGTTCGCCCCACCTCGATTGTGCTTGATGACTGAGGTGGGGCAAGTATTTTAGTTTAATCCAGCTTGTAGCTGTTGCTTTGCTTCTGCCAAAGCTTCCGGTAGTTTGCTGGTATCTCGTCCGCCTGCTTGTGCAAGATTCGGGCGACCTCCGCCGCCCCCACCACAGATTTTCGCGATCGCACCGACCACTTTCCCAGCTTGCAGTCCTTTCTTCACTACAGTTGGACTAAACGCCGCGACAAAGCTAACCTTTCCGGCTTCAGGAATCGATCCGAGAACGATCGCGCCTTCTCCTAACTTTTGCAGCAATTGTTCTGCGGCTTTCTGTAAAGCAGCGGGATCAACGCTTTCAAGCTGTGACACGAGAATTTTAAACTCTCCAACTGTTTCTGCTTCGGCTAATAGTTGATCCGCTTTCGCGATCGCTAACTGTCCTTTGACGGTTTCTAGTTGTTTCTGAGTGTTCTTTAGTTCCGCTTGCAGTGAAGTAATGCGATCGGGGATTTCTTCGGGTTTGACTTTGAAGCGATCGCTTAACTCTCTGACCACTGCTTCACGAACATTGAGATACTCTAAAACCGATGCTCCAGAGATTGCTTCAATCCGTCGAATTCCGGCAGCGACACCCGCTTCAGAAACGATTTTGAACAATCCGATTTCTGCGGTGTTCCCTACGTGAGTTCCGCCGCATAGCTCCATCGAGACTCCAGGGAAATCAATCACGCGAACTTCGTCGCCATACTTTTCACCAAACATTGCGATCGCGCCTTTCGCTTTGGCATCTGCGATCGGGATCACTGCAATTTCAGCTTGATGTCCCTCTGCGATCCAAGTGTTGATCTGTTCTTCGATTTGTTGTAGTTGCTCGGCGGTTAGTGGCTTGGAATAGTTGAAGTCGAACCGTAAGCGATCGAAGTTTACGAGTGATCCAGCTTGCGAAATGCCTTCCTCTACAATCTTGCGGAGTGCAGCTTGAAGTAAGTGGGTTGCAGAATGGTTTGCAGCGGCGCGACGACGACAGGAAAGGTCGATCTGAGCCGTAACCCGATCGCCCACTCTGACCGTTCCGCGCTCGACTCGTCCAAAGTGAACAAAGAAAGCGGATTCTTTTTTCACATCCTCGATCCGAATGACAGAATCATCGCCGGAAAGATAACCGCGATCGCCAATTTGCCCCCCCGACTCTGCATAGAACGGAGTTTGATTGAGGACGATTTGCACTTCGGTTCCAGATTCGACGCGATCGACCGTTTCGCCATTGACTAACAACAGTTGAATTTCCGAGCCGCTAGAGGTTTGCTCATAGCCTAAAAACTCTGTTTCATGAATTGTTGCAGCTAATGTATCCAGTGTTCCTTGAACGGTTAGATCGATCGTTTTATGGGCATCTCGACCGCGTTGGCGTTGCGCTTCCATCTCGGCTTCAAAGCCTTTCATGTCAACCCTTAAGCCTTTCTCGGTCGCAACTTCCTCAGTCAGTTCAACGGGAAAGCCATAGGTATCGTATAGCTCAAACGCATCTTTTCCTGAGATTTGCTTGGTTTCTCGGTTTAGAATTTCTTCTAACAGCTTCTCACCTCGATCGAGCGTTTTACGGAATCGTTCTTCCTCGATTTTTAGCTCTGACTTCACGACGGTTTCTTTCAGTCGCACATTTGAATAAGCCGATTCGGAAAGCGCGATCGCAGTTTCGGCAACTTCAGGTGTGAAATCTCGATCGATGCCAATCAACCGCCCATGTCGCACCACTCGACGGATTAATCTCCGCAGCACATAGCCGCGCCCTTCATTCGATGCAGTGATTCCATCTGCGATCATATGAACGACTGCACGAATGTGATCACCAATGACTTTGAGTGATACCTTTGTCGATTCATCTGCGGTTGCATAATCAATTCCTGCAATCTTCGCAGCAGTTTGTACGATCGGGAAAATCAGATCCGTCTCATAGTTATTTGGCACTTGCTGAAGAATCTGTGCCATCCGCTCCAAGCCTAGTCCAGTATCAATATTCTTGTTCTGAAGTGGGGTTAGGTTGCCATCGATATCCTGGTTATATTGCATAAATACCAGGTTGTAATACTCAATGAAGCGACTATCATCTTCGAGATCTAGGTGAGCGTCTCCTAGCTCCGGATGAAAATCGTAGTACAACTCTGAACAAGGGCCACAAGGGCCAGTCGGGCCTGAGTTCCAGAAGTTATCTTTTGCACCCATCCGCTGAATCCGGTGTGCTGGAATGCCGACTTCATCGCGCCAAATTGCAAACGCTTCATCATCTTCCTCGAACACGCTGACCACAATGCGATCCGCAGGCAATCCAAATGTTTTGGTGGACAATTCCCAAGCCCACGAGATCGCTTGCGACTTGAAGTAATCGCCAAAGCTGAAATTTCCCAACATCTCAAAAAATGTGTGGTGTCGTGCGGTGCGTCCCACATTCTCAATGTCATTCGTGCGGATACATTTCTGCGAAGTCGTCGCACGAGGGAATTCTGCTTGTCGCTGACCGAGAAAAATGGGTTTGAAGGGCAACATTCCCGCGATCGTCAACAAAACTGTCGGATCTTCAGGCACAAGCGACGCACTCGCGATCGGTTGATGTCCGCGCTGTGCAAAGAAATCGAGGAACGTTTGCCGAATTTGAGCGCCGCTAAGAGGAGTAGCCATTGAAGTCCAAAAAAGTTGAGAAGTGCGTTATTTATCTTATCTTGCCGTAGGTTGAACGAATTGGCTGGAGATTTGGCAAAACTTCGATCGAGTTTCGCACTGATGATCAAAGTCGTTCTCTAATCCATTGTCGAAATGCTTTCAAAGCGGCAGTCCTTCCAATGATGTCGCTTTGTTCCCGATAGTGTGAAATGACTTGTGCGATCGGTAAAGCTGCAAAAATTTCTCCTCGCTCTGAAACCTCATACTTACCATTTCGCAGCACGTTGATTTGGAGCTTTCCTTTCTCAAATCGCCATAGCTCCGGAACACCTAACCCCTGATAAATACTTGGATGTGTCCTAGAAGTCAAATCAACTTCTAGGGCGAGATCTGGAGGTGGATCAATGCTTAAATCCAAGCGCTTCTTTCCACGAATTTTGGATTCGTTTTGAATGTAAAAGCACTGATCTGGCTCAATGCCTTTCAGCATCTGTTGGTTCTTGAACGTCGTTGAACCTAATGTCAAAAACTCAATCTCTAGTTCTTCCAATAATGCTTTAATCAAGTCCCCAATGGCTTCTTTATTCGCTTCGTGTTCGGGTAGCGGGGTCATAATTTCTAAAGTTCCGTTCTCATAAGCAATTCGAGCGGCACGACGATCTCCCAATTCTTCTAAAATTCGCTCAAACTCTTGCCAGGAGACATTTTGCAGTAAAATTCGCTGTCCTGGCGGAACTTCGATTCGATTTAACTCTAAAAGCATAAATTTTGCTCTCTCAATTCCTCTATTTTCCGACTCTCGAATTAGAACTGCGATCGTTCTGCTTAGTACTCAGAAGATTGCTTTAACTTTTCTTCAACCCAGACTTCTAAAAGTGACTGACGATCTAAGCCCAGACGCTTTGCTTCTTGGTCAATTCCATTGATCATCCGAGCTGGAAAATCAATCCTTACTGATTTCTTTCCCAATCCTGGACGCGATGCCTTTGACAGATCCAGAAACTCGATCACATCTTCACTGTTGTCAAATCGTTTATCAAATTCGGTTGCTTTCATAAATTCCCCTCTCGTTATCTCTTGCATGTCGAACAGATATGATCCTCACATTTTCATCTCGATATGTAATCACTGCTGTCCAATGTTGCTGGGCGATTGTGCCAATGACAAGAAATCGTTGCTCGTCTTCTGTAGTTGCTGGGATTTCAATACGATTAGAATCTGTCCACAGTCATTGAGCTTAGTTAAGATCAATCCCATGTTTATCTTGATTGCTCTGAACTCTTATTTTGATCAAACTCGAATATCAAAAAGCTATCACTCCTCCAGACCTCACATCTCAATCATACAGAGAACCTCGCTCATCTCTGTTGTGAGAATAAAAACGCTTCACAAAGTACGGAAATCCTTACACGCGTTCAAGTTCCCTCTGAATTTAAAAACTGGCTGAATACGGGTAAAACACTCAAAATACGGGGGAGTTGCACACAGCAGCTTAGAGTTTAACCCGCTGCTTTTCCGCAATTTATCGTAGAACTTTCAATCATCTTCAAATTGACAGCGCAATCATACCGTGTGAATACGGATTCTCTACGAGCATCTCAAAAATCATTCAGGTTTCATAAAATACATTCCCGTAAATCTACAGATGAGGAATTGGGGTGAGATTGAGATGATTAGCACATAAGTCATTTCATTAGAGAGTATCAACTTTCACAGCTACCAGCCCAGTGGTGTCGCGCTACTGGGTTTTTTATTATTTAAAAGCGCACGATCGATGCACTTCAAACCCGATCGATACTCCCGCAAAATGTCTTTAACTCCTCACCTGAAGTTTTGCGAAACCGTTCCGCGCGTCCCGTTTCTTTCTAGAATGGATCGAATGCACGCCTCCCGAACCTCAAACGTGCCCCGAAGCTTCCGTATTAACCGATACAACCTAGGGGATCAAACTCCGATTCACTCTTGTTGATTGCCTAGATTACACATTTACCCAGATTTTTCTATGACCTCCTCGATTCGGATTCTGATGTGTGCGCCTGACTATTACGACGTAGATTACGTGATTAATCCGTGGATGGAAGGCAATATTCACAAGTCCTCGCGCGATCGCGCTGTGGAACAATGGCAAGGACTGTATCACCTAATCAAAGAACACGCGATCGTCGATTTGGTAACACCCGAAAAAGGCGTTCCAGATCTGGTATTCACGGCGAATGCAGGTTTAGTTCTCGGTGATACTGCCGTTTTGAGTCGGTTTTATCACAAAGAGCGCCAAGGCGAAGAGCCGTATTTCAAAGCTTGGTTTGAGAGCAATGGTTTCACCGTTCACGAACTGCCGCCAGAGTTGCCGTTTGAAGGAGCGGGTGATGCGTTGTTTGATCGTGAAGGTCGCTGGCTCTGGGCGGGCTATGGCTTTCGGTCGGAACTCGATTCACATCCTTATCTCGCAAAATGGCTTGATGTGGAAGTTCTCTCGCTGCGCCTCATGGACGATCGCTTTTATCACCTCGATACTTGCTTCTGTCCGCTGAACAATGGCTATTTGCTGTACTATCCGCCTGCGTTTGATGCGTATTCTAATCGATTGATCGAAATGCGCGTTCCGGCTGAAAAACGAATTGCGATCGCAGAACACGATGCAGTGAACTTTGCTTGTAATGCGGTGAACCTTGATCAGATTGTGATCATGAACAAAGCTAGTACAGAACTGAAACAGCATTTAACGGATGCAGGCTTTCAAGTGCTGGAAACTCCGCTGACTGAATTTCTCAAAGCTGGAGGAGCTGCAAAATGCTTAACGCTGCGAGTGACAGAACCCGTTCGCGTTGAGCTTCATGGCAGTGCTACTGTCGAGAGCCGGATTGTGCAACTCGATGGTCACTTGCTCGATTCCGGTGTGATTAATCGCGCGCTTGATATCATTGTTGAAGCGGGTGGTAGCTTCCAAGTGCTGAACTTTAACTTAGGCACTCAGCGGCAAAGTACCTCCTCCGCAGAGGTGAAAGTGACGGCTCCATCGCATGATGTGATGGAAACGATCATGTCGCAGTTGATTGATCTCGGTGCATTGCCGCGCCCGCAGGAGATTTGTGATGCTGATCTAGAACCCGTAATTCAAGACGGGGTTGCACCCGATGACTTCTATGTGACAACAATCTACCCAACTGAAGTTCGAGTGAATGGGGAATGGGTGAAAGTCGATCAACAAAGAATGGATGGTGCGGTCGCAGTTTCCCCAGATGGCAAGAGCGCACAATGTAAGCTATTGCGAGATTTAACCACTAGCGATCGTGTAGTGGTGGGTGTCGAAGGAATTCGCACGATTCGTAAAGCTGCCCGCGAACAACGCAACACGCAGGAATTCAGCTTTATGGGTGCAGGCGTGTCGAGTGAACGGCGCGTTGAATTAGTCGTTGAACAAATTGCTTGGGAGCTACGGCAGATTCGCGATCAAGGCGGTCGCGTTGTTGTCACCGCAGGGCCTGTTGTCATTCACACCGGGGGCGGAGAACATTTAGCGAAGCTGGTTCGTGAAGGCTATGTTCAGGCGCTCTTGGGTGGAAATGCGATCGCGGTTCACGATATGGAACAATCACTGCTCGGAACTTCACTTGGTGTAGACATGAAGCGTGGCGTTTCGGTGCGGGGTGGACATCGCCATCATTTGAAAGTGATTAACCTGGTGCGGCGTTACGGTAGCATCGACAAAACCGTTGAAGCGGGTGTTCTCCAAGGCGGTATTCTTTACGAGTGCGTTCGTAATAACATTCCATTCTCATTAGCGGGATCAATTCGGGATGACGGGCCGTTACCCGATACGAAGATGGAGCTGATCGAAGCACAGCAAGATTATGCTCGCTTAATTGAAGGCGCAGACATGATTTTAATGTTGTCTTCGATGCTGCATTCGATCGGCGTTGGCAACATGACACCATCCGGCGTGAAGATGGTCTGTGTGGATATCAATCCGGCAGTGGTGACAAAACTTAGCGATCGAGGTTCGATCGAATCTGTTGGCGTTGTAACTGATGTGGGATTGTTCTTGAGCTTATTGGTGCAGCAGCTTGATAAGTTGACGAATCCTTATCGAGTAGCCGAAAAAGTCTAAACGTGATGAGACACCCGGAGGATAGTCTGGGTGTCTCGTTCTTAATTTGCAACCCGATTTGAGGTCAACCACTGAAATCGCCAAACAAACATCACCGCCGCGATCGCGACAGAACTCAGAATTCCGAGCCACAATCCAACCCCGCCTAATCGGAACTGAAAAGCCAAAACATAGCCCGTAAACAATCCCACGCCCCAGTAACACAGTAGGCTAACCAACATCGGCACGCGAGTATCTTTCAAGCCTTGCAACGCGCCGTAAGCAATCTTTTGCACACCATCAAAGAAATGCGCGATCGCTCCAATTCGCAACATCGATACCGCTAGCGCCACCACTTCAGCATTCTCCGGAGCCTTAGCATCGAGATACAATCCGACGATCGATCGCGGAAACAGCAACAGCGCGATCGCAATCAATATCGTCCAAATTGCTCCCATGCTCAAACTGACGACACCCGCCCGCCGAATTCCTGCTCGGTTCTGCCGTCCCAACCATTGTCCGATCCGAGCCGTTGCCGCAAACGACATTCCCAACGGAACCATAAAAATGATGTTGATGGTCTGAAACACAATCTGATGTGCCGCTAAACCAGTCGCACCCCAAAGCCCCATTGCATAGGTTAAAGCAGTATAAATGCTAATTTCAAGCGCAGAAAAAACGCCGATCGGAATTCCTAACTTCAGCAATTCGCGAATCATCTGTGGCTGAATCGGATAAACGCGATCAAAAAACTGATACTGTCTCAACTGCGGATGATTTGCGACATAAATCACCAGGGCTAGAAACATCCCCCACAAGCTCAACACACTCGCGATCGCCAATCCCGCAATTTCTAAGCGCGGAAATCCAAACTGCCCAAACCCCAAGACATAGTTACCCACTACATTAAACAAAGTCCCTGCGATCACAATCACCATAATCGGGCGTGTCTCAGAAATAGCCGACACCACGCCTCGTAACATCGCAAACCCCAAAAACGGAAATAATCCCCACAGCAAAACATCCAGATACACATTGGCGAGTTTGACGATCGCCGCTTCTTGTCCGATGTGCTGCATCAACGAATCTAGCTGAGCGATCGCAATCATCAGCGGAATCACTAGCCCCGCACAAAGCCAAAATCCTTGTCGCGTCACTTGCTCAATTCGAGCCTTATCACCCGCTCCAAAAGCCTCTGCCACCAATGGACTCACCCCCATTACGATTCCAGCGGCAGTCACCGCAAATGAAAAGAATGTGATCGAAGCTAACGCGCCCGCAGCTAAGGTTTCCCGCCCCAAATGTCCCATCATGACAGTATCGACAAACCCAGTTGCAAGTTGTGCCACTTGAGCGCTGGCTAACGGAATCGCAAGCTGTAGAAATGCCTTCAGTTCCTCGCGGACACTGACTTTAAGAGCTAGAACCATTTTAAGAAACGTCGTCCTGATGATTTGAAAATATCCGTTACATTGTCTGAAACTCGCTCCAGAAGCTTATCGTTCTGAATGCTGAAAGATCACGGTAAACTTTAATTAAGTTTTATTTCAGAAGTTATCCTATGTTGCGTCGAGATTTGCTAAAGAGCCTAATGATCAGTGTGCTTGCGATCTCTGCAAGTTTGAATTTCGCGATTCCTGCGTTCGCATTGGGTGGAGTTTTGCCCTCGATCGATCAGCCTGCACCCGAATTCGCCTTGCCCAGCAACGAGGGAGAAGGAACCGTCTCGCTGTCGGGCTATCGCGGAAAATGGGTCGTCGCCTACTTCTATCCTGCCGACTTTACGCCCGGTTGTACGCTCGAAGCCCGTAAATTTCAGGAAGACTTGCCGAAATATCTCGATCGCAATGCTCAAGTTCTCGGCATCAGTGCCGATGATGTCAATTCTCACGCTGATTTCTGTGACTCTGAAGGCTTGAAGTTTCCTTTACTCGCAGATGCCAAAGGCAAAATCAGCAAAGCTTATGGCTCTTGGATGGGAGTTCGATCGGCGCGCCACACTTTTATCATCGATCCACAAGGAACGCTCCGCGCGACCTTTACGGGAGTAAACCCGATCGTCCATAGCCGTGAAGTTCTCGCAAAACTAGATGAGCTACAAAAAGCAGGGTAGCTGAACGTGAGCCGGGATAAGCAAACTTGATCACCTTATCCCGCTCGCAGATTAGAACTTACGTTTTCTCGATCGATATTTTTCTAGAAACGCCAGAATTCCCGCCGCCAATTGCTCCGGATACTCCTCATGCAATCCGAGCGATCCAGGCATCCGATAGACCTGAACTCCTGAGAAATGCGCCAATATTTCAACTTCTTGACGTGATTTTGCGGGCATTTCTTCCCCGATCACCATCATCACAGGGACAGGAAGCGGCTGAAACCAATTAAACCAATCTTGACTTGATCGCACTTGATCGAGCGCCCCTGTCACAAATGCGGCGGATGCAAATCGCGCCCTTTTTCGCTTCGTCGTTTTCCATTTGCGATCGAGCAAATCTGGGGTAACGTTCTGCTTGTCGGCAAATACGTGCCGCTCGTACATCATTTTCAAGAAACCACGAGTCGTATTCAAAAGATAAAGAAATTGCCCCACCAGCGGCAACCCAATCAAGCCCTGTAACAGCCGATATGCCCAACGATACTCGCCCATCGCGGTCGGTAAGGGGCCTCTCCAAGTCGGACATACCAACACAACCCATTCCCAAGGCTGCTGTCTCTGAGCCAACTCCATCACATATCCTGCCGAATGTCCTGCTGCAATCACCACGACAGGTTCAGAAAACATCGTTTGCACAAAACTCCGCAAACAAGTTTCATATAAAGCAGGCGTGTACTGAATGGATGGACGCGACGAATCCCCAAACCCTACCCAATCGATCGCATAAACTTGATAGTTGTCCGCCAACTGTTTCGCCAAGCCTCGCATCTCCGATCGACTTGACACCGAACTCAGCGCAGGCAGCAACAAAATCGGCTTGCCTTCTCCCATCATCTCATACACCAGGGTCAGCGGTTTTCCCTTCCAACTCCAATGATGTTCTCGAACCGTACCGCCAATCCCAATCGGCTGTTCAATGACACTAATAGGGGGATCTTCGCTCATGTCAACTTCCTCGGTCTGGGCATCACAATCTCAGTCCCCTATTGTGCAACAAAAAAGGTAGCCCACAGAGCATGAGCTACCTATATTACACACAAATTCGACAAAAGAACGGTTGAGGAAACCTATTCTTTGATGTCGTTCTGACGGCGACGAGCTACCAATCCCGCAGCCCCTAGACCCAATAGCGAAAGCACGATCGAAGGCTCAGGAACTTTTTCGCCTTTGAGAACTCTCAGGTTGTCTTCACCCACATCCACGACAAATACCGTATCGTTGAAATCGCGATCGGAGTTTTGGTTCTTACCACCTGTTGCGTTTTTCTCACCGTACAAATCTTCAAAGCCCAATAGAACGTAACGATTTCCGACTGCGTAAGCTACAACGTGCTGAAGCCCATCTTCGTTATTCTGAGTCTTCGTTCCAAAGATATTGGTTCCGCCGTTGAAGCCGTCCGATTTCAGACCGAAATCTAACTGAGATCCACCCTTGATTTTGCCCAGGTTCACGGTGTCACCGAGTTTGAGTGCGCTGCCGCCCCAATCGCCAACACAGCCCGCGCCCGTGCAAGAAATGTCGTTGAAGATCAACCCTGATGTATTTGTTGTTCCGCTTGAAGTAAAGGCGAGTTGGTTACGGAAGCCAGCACCCTCATTGATGAACGAAACGGAGACGTTGTGAGCAAATTTCAGATTTAGTTTTGAAGGATCGAGGAGAAATTGTTCGCTGTTTGGAATTGCGACTCGCTCTTGCTGAACGTACTGTTGGTAGGGCGCGTCGTTGAATTCAGCTTGTTGTTTGCTGTAGATGGTGGGTTGCGACCAAGCGCTGCTCCAGTTAAATGCAGAGGCAGCAGGGGCATGGACGAGAGCGCCAGTCAGGGTGGCAGCAGCGACGGTTAATCCAGTCAAAAATTTGTTGTTCATTTGGCAGTCAAGATGAAGTGCAGCTAACTCTAGAGGCTCAGGCTCCCGATGTCTCGGTTGCTTGTAACTTGTAATACTTCTAACAACAGAACCTGCTGAGTATCCAGGGGGGTAATGCGGGCTTAGTTCACTCTTTATTAGATTTCGGTGTTTGCCTGATTTATACGGATTTGAATCTTAGTTTTTCGCAGGTCGCAGTTGTAACTCGATATTTCAGTTCCGTGCTAATACGAGTAAAAAGCGCCGTTTTAATTAAACAGAAGCTCGATTTGATAGGTTTTTTGTTAAGCTCCGATTTGAACTAAGGATTTTAGCGGTGAGTAATACGGAGTGGAAAAAGTGAATGAAAAATGCACACGAGGCGAAATTGCGATCGCTGCCGCAGAACAAGCCGCTATCCTCTGTAAATCTGTCCGTCAATCCGTACAATTCGCGAGCTTAGATCAGCCCGATCTGTAATGAATGAGATCGCCGCTAATATCGCAGCAGGTGACCTAGACGGCCCCGAAATACCAGCATCGTAAAAAGTGAGATCGTGATGCTCACCAGCAAATTTACCTTTCTTAGATCAGTTCCCCGCAGCAACACCTCAATAATGAGTGCGGGGAGAATAACTCCGACGACCGATAATATTAAATAGAACTTGAGTTCGCCTTTCAACACACTGGTAATTAGTGCAAGTAAGATTCCAAGCGGAACAAAGAAGACCCCGTAGAAAATAAACATAAACGCGATCGGAAAATGCCAAGTGCCAATCTTCAGGTCTTGCTGAAGTACAAAGCAAATTCCAGATGCCACAACTAACCACAGAATTGATAAGCCTGCCAGCATTTGAGGTGAAAGCCGACGACGAATCCAAATCGCGATCGGTTCCGCTCCACTTGGTAATGCTTGTTGCCACAGAAAATAAACGATCGCGCCGATCGCGCCGCCGCTTGTATTAGTGAGAACATCAATCACGCTTGGAGAACGCCACGGCAGAAAGACTTGCAGCGTTTCTACGGTTGTTGAGAGAAGAGCGCTCAACCCCAAGACAAATAGCAGCGTTAGTCGTTTATTGATGCGCCGCTGACGAAACTCATAAGCTAAATCAATTCCAAACGGTAAGAAGAGAAAAATATTACCAACAAGGTCACTCATCCCACTGGCATGAGTCGAAACGCGACGGATTGCACTCTCGAAAGTAATGCCTTCTGCGGTGAAATTAAACGGAAGTAACGTCACCAGCACCACGAGCAAAACACTACTGAGCGTGATGAAAATCGAGCGGCGGGGCGAAGAATAGCTCATAGTCTCAAAGCGATCGTAACGGTTTACAGAAATCTCTTAGACGCAAAAGTCACATTCAGAACACCCTGATGCACAAGCGCGATTTCGGTTTAATCTTGCTTCAATCTCAATTTCGATCATTCCGTGAACATGGAATTCACGATCGATTTCCATCTACTGTAGCGAAACTTTGGTAAACATCAACACCCGTAAATAGAACTCACATCACTTGTTCTTAGGCAATCGCCAAAATGAGTGAGTTATTTACTCAATCTACCGAGTTAAACGACCGAATTTCACACCCACAGGCTTGATTCCCAGAAATGGCAGTATTTTCAAGCCCTAAATAGTGATTCTCAGTATCTCTATTTTGTTTAAGTAAAGATGCTGGGATTTCGATAAAGATTACGTAGAAATACTGGAAAATTATGCAGAGATGGTAGAGACTTGATTCAGCCAACTTGCAGACAAGATTCGATGTCAATTCGATGTCAATGAGGGGCAACGTCTGCTTCAGTCCATTAGTCTTCGATCGTTCTTGTCAAATGACGAGATACGTGATTCAAGGCTCGCTGTGCTGTAGTTTTAGCGTCCTGATGCCGTGAGGTGCATGAATTTATGAGTGGTTCAAATTGTCGGTTTTGTAGCTCACCGCTGCATCATACGTTTGTCGATTTGGGAATGTCGCCACTGTGCCAAACCCATATTACTCCAGAGCAATTAAACGAGATGGAGCCGTTCTATCCACTCCATACTTATGTTTGCGATAATTGCTTTCTGGTTCAGCTTCAAGAGTTCGTTAGCCCCCAAGACATTTTCACAGAGTACGCCTATTTTTCGTCTTATGTGGATGCTTTGCTGAAAAACGCGAGCGATTACAGCGATCTGATGGTGGAGCGGTTCGGCTTCGGATCTCAAAGCAAAGTGGTGGAAATTGCTAGCAACGATGGTTATCTGTTGCAGTACTTTGTGAAGAAAGGCATTCCAGTGCTAGGCGTTGAACCTGCGGTAAATGTCTCTCAGGTTGCGAAAGATAAAGGGATTCCGGTTGTTAACAAATTCTTTGGTGTACAGACGGCAACTGAGCTTGCAGCTGACGGTAAAGCGGATTTGCTGCTCGGAAACAATGTTCTCGCGCACGTCCCAGACATCAATGATTTTGTAGGCGGCATGAAAATCATGCTGAAACCCGATGGTGTGATCACGATGGAGTTTCCCCATCTGATGCGCCTGATAGAAGAGAATCAGTTTGACACCATTTACCATGAGCATTTCTCTTACCTGTCTTTTATCGCTGTTGAGAGAATCTTTGCATTTCATGGGTTGACCTTGTTCGATGTGCAAGAGATTCCGATTCACGGGGGTTCTCTGCGAATCTATGCGCGTCACACCGAAGATATATCGAAACCTGTGAGCGATCGTGTGACTGAACTTTTAGAACGCGAAAAAATCGCTGGTTTTGACAAGCTTGAAACCTATGCCAACTTTACCGAGCAGGTGAAAGAAACCAAGCGAAAACTGCTGGAGTTTTTGATCACAGCAAAGCAAAAGGGAAAAACGGTTGCGGGTTACGGTGCGCCTGGGAAGGGAAATACCTTGCTGAACTACTGTGGGATTCGGACAGATTTTCTCGATTACACTGTCGATCGCAATCCTTACAAGCAGAACAAGTTTACCCCTGGAACTCACATTCCAATCTATTCTCCGGACAAAATCCGAGAAACAAAACCAGACTATCTGTTGATTCTTCCCTGGAACGTCAAAGACGAAATTATGGAGCAAGTTTCCTACATTCGTGAGTGGGGCGGCCAGTTCGTGGTTCCTATCCCTGAAGTTAAAATCTACGCTTAGTGCGTGTGCTGCCAGTCTTGTGTTCTTGATGATGAGCTTAGATCATGACGTTGTGGAAATCAATCTATGAGTGCAATGAGTAGTGTAGGCATGAGCCTCAACGAAGAGAGTTTAATGACGAATCAAACCAAAGTCCAACTCCGCGCAAAAGATATTATTGCTGAAGACCTGGACTATATTTGTGCCAATCTCACGGAAGAGTTTGACACAATGGCAGGCAAAAACCTCTTGATTACAGGCGGCGCAGGTTTTCTGGGCTATTACTTTGTACAAGCGATTTTGCACTGGAACCAAAAACGGGACTCAGCGCAGCAAATCCGCCTCACGGTTTACGATAACTATTCGCGAGGTGTACCAACTTGGTTGACCGACCTGAAAGACGATCCCACGCTAACGCTGCTGAAGCATGATATGACACAGCCGTTGCCGTCTGATATGGGTGACTTTCAGTACATTATTCATGCAGCTTCGATCGCTTCTCCTACCTTCTACCGCAGAGATCCGATCGGCACAATGGATGCTAATGTCAACGGACTCCGCAATCTACTGGAATACTTCAAAAACCAGAGAGATCAAGGGAAAGAAGTTGGTGGATTTTTGTTCTTCTCTAGCAGCGAAATCTATGGCGATCCCACACCAGAGAACATTCCCACGCCTGAAGATTATCGAGGCAATGTTTCTTGTACGGGGCCTCGCGCCTGCTATGACGAAGCGAAGCGCTATGGTGAAACGCTGTGTGTGAACTTTGCTCAACAGTATGGCTTACCGATTAAGTCTGCCCGTCCTTTTAACAACTACGGGCCTGGGCTAAAGATTACCGATCGACGTTTGCTTCCCGATTTTGCCCGCGATGTGTTCAGTGGCAGAGACATTACCATGCTGTCTGATGGTTCACCTAAGCGGACATTCTGCTATTCAGCGGATTCGATCACAGGCTACTACAAGGTTTTAGTCAAAGGGCATCCTGGTGAAGCTTACAACATTGGGATTGAGACACCTGAAATCTCGGTTGCAGAACTGGCAGAAAGAGTGGTCGCAATCTCAAAAGAACTGTTTGGATATGAAGGGCAGGTCATTCGTAAAGTCAGTGAGGACAAGGACTATTTGATCGATAATCCGAATCGTCGCTGTCCGGTGATCGAAAAAGCTCGCAATCATTTGGGCTATAATCCGACGATTTTTATTGAAGAAGGGCTTCGTCGATCTCTGATTTGGTATGAAGGCAACCAAGAAGCGGAGGACGCATAATGCAGGTTTCTATCATTGGAACAGGTTATGTCGGCTTAGTTTCAGGAGTTTGCTTTGCTGAGAAAGGGCATGAAGTTCTCTGTGTTGATGTCGATCAATCGAAAGTCGATAAGATCAACCAAGGCATTTCTCCGTTCTACGAGCCTGGATTGAACGAACTCTTGGAGCGCAACATTCATTCTCGTCTCAAAGCGACAACGGATTTCCGCCAAGCAATTCTTGATACTGAGCTTTCTTTGATTGCAGTCGGAACTCCGTTTGATGGGAAAGAAGTTGATCTGACTTATGTGAAGCAAGTTGCACAGCAGATCGGCGAGGCGCTCAAAGAGAAGTCAACCTACCATTTGGTTGTAGTGAAAAGTACTGTTGTTCCTGGAACAACGGATCAAGTTGTTTTGCCAATTCTCGAAGCTGCTTCGGGCAAAAAAGCAGGAGTTGACTTTGGTGTAGGAATGAACCCAGAATTCCTCACTGAAGGCGAAGCGATCGACGATTTTATGTATCCCGATCGCATTGTTTTAGGCGGCATTGACGATCAGAGCATTGACCAATTAGATGCTCTTTACAGTGGATTTGATGGAGTCGATCGTTTAAGAACGAACAATTCCACTGCTGAGATGATCAAATATACTTCAAATTCATTGTTAGCCTTGTTGATCTCTTTCTCGAATGAAGTTGGCAATCTTTGTTCTGCGATCGGCAACACCGACATTGTAGAAGTGATGAAAGGGGTTCACAACAGCCGCTATTTGACTACTGTATTGCCAAATGGCGATCGTATTGTTCCACCAATTACAAGCTTTCTTGCCGCTGGTTGTGGCTTTGGAGGAAGCTGCCTACCCAAAGATGTGAAGGCTTTGATTGCTCATGGCGAGAAATATCAGAGTGCGATGCCCTTGTTAGACGCAGTGATTCAAGTCAATCAATCCCAACCTCAGCAAGTCATTGCTAGGCTAAACAAGCATTTTCCGTCGCTTGATGGCGTGAAGATTGCCATCTTGGGATTATCGTTTAGACCTAACACGAACGATATGCGGGAAACACCCGCGATTCCATTGATCAAGGCACTCAAAGCGCAAAATGCAATGCTCAAAGCCTACGATCCGGTGGCGAACTCAGAAGCGGCAAAGCTCCTCAATTCAGAAGAGGTGGAACTCTGCGATCGCTTAGAAGCCGCGCTCGACGAGGTAGATGCGATCGTGCTTGTGACTCGTTGGGATGAGTTTCGAGCCGTGCCTGAGATGATTGCTCAACTTGATCCACAGCCTGTCTTTGTGGATGGTCGTCGGATGTTAGACAAAGACTCGATTCAGCGCTACGAAGGCATTGGACTTTAAGCAAGTCATCGATCGAGCAATTTACTCGATCGATGATTGTTCATTTCAATTTTGTAAGGAAGCTCTATGCACACTGTTTACTTTGATTCTCCAGTTAGTGATGAAGTGAGACGCGAACGAATTTACGACGGGCAGCTTTTCTTATTTTCGCCCCGTCCTAGTCTGTTGGCGCTGTGTGAACACGCTCGCGAAATGATTGAAGCGGCGTTTGCTCCGCTTGATCCAACCATGGCGCAACATAAGTTTAGCGTTGAGGAATTTGTTGCGATCGCGGCTCCACTCAAACCCAGCTTTATTCATCATCCAAAATCAAAGCAACTCATTCAAGAAATCCTGGAAGAATACAGCTACGACTTAGAAAAAACTTATTTCGATGTCCCTCGATTAAAGATCATCACAAGTCACGCTTACCTCACAGCAGGAGTCGGTTATCCGTTCCATCCGCATCGAGATACCTGGTACTGTGCGCCTCCGAGCCAGGTGAATTGGTGGCTTCCAGTATATGAATTTGAATCAGAAAGCTCGATGGCATTCCATCCGAAATACTGGAGCCAACCTGTGAAGAATAGTTCGAGCGGCTTTAACTACTACGAATACAACAACACAGGGCGCAAAAACGCCGCTCAACACGTTAAGAAAGACACGCGCTTTCAGCCTCGCTCAGAAGAACCTATCGATATCGATCCTCAAATTCGGCTTGTTTGTGAAGTAGGCGGCGTGATGTTGTTCGCTGGCGCACAGATGCACTCAACTGTCCCAAACACCTCTGGTCGCACACGCTATAGTATCGACTTTAGAACGGTGCATCTGGACGATTTGATTGCCAGAAAAGGTGCGCCGAACGTTGATAATGTTTCGACTGGCACAGCATTGAGAGACTTCATGCGGGCAACCGATCTCGCTCGATTGCCTGAAGAAGTGATTGCCCTCTACGAAGACACTGCACCCCCTGAAGGTGACTTAGTGTTTCGGCCGCCCGTTGCTCTTCTGTCTTCCTACTAGAGACAATGAACATCACTGATCTCAAAACAGTTCTCGACCCCCAAGCGATCGGTAAAGATCTCCATCGTTTTGCTGCCGAATTGTATCCGATTTGCCGCAGCATTACGGGCGATGGATTTCGGGAAACACTGCGCCAGATCGAACGCTTTATTCCATTGAAACGATTTGAAGTTCCAACCGGAACGCAGGTATTTGATTGGACAGTGCCGCGAGAATGGAACATTCGGGATGCCTATGTGAAAAATTCACAAGGAGATCGCGTGATTGATTTCCAGCAATGCAATTTGCACGTTGTAAACTACAGCATTCCGGTGCATCAAACGATGTCTCTGGAAGAACTCAAGCCGCATCTGTTCAGCTTGCCAGATCGTCCCGATTGGATTCCCTATCGCACGTCTTACTACAAAGATACTTGGGGATTCTGCCTCACTCACAAGCAGTTGCTTGAACTACCAGAGAATCAGTATGAGGTTTGCATTGATTCGACACTAGAAGCTGGAAATTTAACTTACGGTGAGTATTACTTACCTGGAGAAGTTGAAGATGAAGTGCTGATTTCTTGTCATGCCTGCCATCCATCCTTGGCAAATGACAATTTATCGGGAATTGCGATCGCAGTTCACCTTGCCAAGTCCTTGAGCGAGATTGCACACCGCTATTCTTACCGCTTCATCTTTATTCCAGCGACGATCGGATCAATTACTTGGCTCAGTCAAAATGAAGACCAAGTTCATCGAATCAAACATGGGTTAGTGTTGAGTTGCTTAGGCGATTCAGGTCAGTCAACCTACAAGAAGAGTCGGCAAGGAGATGCAGAGATCGATCATGCGGTTGCCCACGTTCTGAAACAGTCTGAACAGGACCATAACATCATTGATTTCTTTCCATATGGCTATGATGAGCGGCAGTTTTGTTCGCCAGGGTTTGACTTACCTGTTGGGTGCTTTATGCGATCACCAAATAGCAAGTTTCCTGAATATCACACCTCGGCTGATAATCTCGATTTCATTCGACCTGAATATCTCACGGATTCATTTTTGAAATGCTTGAATGTGCTGTCAGTGTTGGAACACAACAAGATTTATATCAACCAGAATCCGAAGTGCGAGCCTCAATTGGGGCGACGAGGACTTTATCGATCGGTGGGAGGCTCTTCTGGAACCGGATTGAATGAGCTTGCACTGTTATGGACATTGAACCTGTCGGATGGACAGCATTCATTGCTCGACATTGCAGAGCGCTCGGGCTTTGAGTTTGATGCAATTAAGCGGGTTTCAGATGCGTTGATTGAAACTGATTTGTTGAAAGAGGCGATCGATTTGTGAAGCCAAGATAGAAAGCGAATGTTACTCAGGAAACTGAGGGAATTCTAAGAGCAATCCATTGAGAGGGATAATCTGCATGAAAGTTGTTTTGTTTTGTGGCGGTCTAGGCACTCGATTAAGAGACTATTCGGAAAAGATTCCAAAACCAATGGTCAACATCGGGTATCGTCCGATTCTGTGGCACTTGATGAAGTACTACGCTCACTACGGGCACAAAGACTTTATTTTGTGTCTGGGTTACAAAGCGGACTACATCAAAGAGTACTTTTTGAACTACAACGAATGTCTCTCGAATGACTTTGTACTGTCCGCAGGTGGAAAGCAAGTTCAAATGATCGGCAGTGACATCCACGATTGGAGAATTACCTTCGTTGACACCGGGCTGTACTCTAACATTGGACAGCGCTTGAAAGCTGTTGAGAAGTACCTAGAAGGCGAGGAAATGTTCCTAGCAAACTACAGCGATGGTCTGAGCAACTTGCCGCTCGATGACTTCATTAATCACTTCATGCGCCACGACAAAATTGCAAGCTTCTTATCTGTGAAGCCCACGCAGACATTTCACGTTGTCACTTCGCAAGAAGACGGCTTGGTCAAGAGCATTGAGCACGTTAACAATGCTGACCTCCGTATCAATGGCGGTTTCTTTGCGCTCAAAACTGAGATTTTCAGACATATGCAGTCTGGTGAAGAATTGGTGCTTGAACCGTTCCAACGCTTGATCGAGAAAGAAGAACTACTTGCCTATAACTATGACGGTTTCTGGACTTGCATGGATACGTTTAGAGACAAGCAAAACCTGGATGACTTGTACTCCCAAGGCACTCCTCCTTGGGAAGTCTGGAAAACCCGCAAAGCTGTGTAGTGACTAACCCGTGAAGGTGAAAATGCTGAAGTTGATGTTCGATCAAGGAAAAGATGCAGAATACCGGATTCTGTGCCTTGGTGCTCATTGTGATGACATTGAGATCGGATGTGGTGGAACGATTCTACGACTGATCGAAGAGTATTCAAATGCTGTGTTTTACTGGGTTGTGTTTAGCTCTAGTGAACTTCGATCGAAGGAAGCATTCGACAGCGCCAATCGATTTCTAGAAGGTGCGAAAGTGGAAAACATTGTTGTTAAGAACTTTCGCAACAGCTTCTTTCCGTTTGTGGGAACCGAAATCAAAGAGTACTTCAATGAACTCAGCCAAGCATTTTCACCGGATCTGATTCTGACGCACTACAAAAACGATGCTCACCAAGATCATCGGGTCATTTCTGATTTGACCTGGAATAGCTATCGAAACCATCTTGTTTTAGAGTACGAAATCCCGAAATACGATGGCGATATCGGAAACCCAAACTTTTATGTGCCGCTCAGCGAAGCAGTCTGTCAGCGCAAGATTCAAACACTGATAGAGGTGTTTGAATCACAGAAAAAGCGGCAATGGTTTACTGAAGATACTTTCCAGGCAATCTTGCGGTTGCGAGGAATTGAATCGAACTCACCAAGCAAATTTGCAGAGGCTTTTTATAGTCGCAAATTAGTGTTTTAGGACGAAGAGAGCCGATCATTTCAGAGATCGGCTCTCTTTCGCTTCTCATTTGAATTCCAGAACAGGAATAAGCTTCATTCCGTATTCAGCTTCAAAGCTCTCCTTCTTAAACTCTAGGCTCCAAAGCTCCAACTCACAGGAATCATTGAGATGAGTAGGTCTGATTAACAAGTCTACTTCTCTCTTTTCTGGAGCAAATCGACATTCGATCGATTGAATTGCGCCAATTTGACGACGATCGAGCGCTACCGCCAATCGCAATAGTGGATGCAATTGCTCCACAACTCGACGATGCCGTTTGCTTGTAAGATTCCGGTAAGTCTCGTGGCGTTTTTTCGGGCTGTTCTTGCGGTGGTAGCGGGCGAGATTCGAGATTGCTTCAATCTCCATCTCCGTGAAGCCGAGCAATTCAGCGTGTCGAATCAAATAGTAGGAATGCTTGTGGTGCGAGGAATGCCCGATATGATGCCCGCAGTTGTGCAAAATCGCGGCTGCCCACAACAATATCCGCTCTTCAGCACCCCAAGAATGCAATTTTCCCTGAGTTTGATCAAATAGATTCAGAGAAAATTCTGCGACTCGCTGACTATGTTCTAGGTTGACTTGATATTTTTGCGCCGTTTTGATTACGCTGCGTTCGCGGACAGAACCTTGATACCGCAGTCGATCCTCGATCAGCCCGTGAGTCACCATCCAATCAACAATCACTCCTTCTCGCAGCGATCGTTCACAAATAACGATCGACTCCGCGCCCAGTTGCGTCATTACTTCCTGCAAGATTAGCGCCCCAGGCAGAATAATTTCCGCCCGCCGCTCAGATAATCCTGGAACCGCTAACCGCTCCGCTAAAGTCATTTTCCGCAAGCGATTTACCCAGTCTCGTAAATCTTTAAGCGACAATTCACAACCGTTAAGCGGAACCGGAACTGCGCCAAACTTTTCGCGAGCGTTCAGCGCTACGAGCGTCTCGATCGTGCCCGATGTTCCCACAAGGCGCGGACGTTCTCCGGGTCTGAGATGCGCCTGCAACTCGTCAATCGATCGCTCTAACATCCCACGAATATACGCCTGAAGCCCAGCGAATTCAGCCATGCTAACTGGGTTAGTACTAATCTGTTCAGCCGTGAGGCGAACGGCTCCCACTTTCGTGCTGCTCAACGTTCGCGGTTCGTGCCCATCGCCCAAAATCAGCTCGGTAGAACCGCCACCGATGTCAACAATTACATGAGGCTGATTGTTGAAATTCATCCCCGACAGCACACCGAGATAAATCCGCCGCGCTTCTTCAGCTCCGGAGATCAGATTCACCCACAGCCCAAGTTCATCTTCAATGCGTTGCAAAAATTCCTGTCCGTTCGGGGCTTCTCGAACTGCACTCGTCGCAACCGCGATTACCTGTTCGGCATTGACACTTTTCGCGACATCTTGACAGCGTTTAAGCGCCACCATCGCGCGATCCATCGCCTCCGCTGACAATTCACCTGTTTTTTTACAAAAATCTCCGAGTCGCACCGTTGCCTTCTCCCGTCCTACGATCGTAAAAGCAGGAATATGAGGCTGAATGCGAGCAATCACCATGTGAATCGAGTTGGTTCCGACATCGATCGCGGCGAGAATACGATCGCGATCTGACGGAACCGTTGGAAGCATCACCGGACTCTCTTGAGGGGGTTTCGAGATGGAGTTAACCATAAGGATTAGACGTACTGCGACCTAATGTGAGCGGAAATGGGAATACCTGATATTAAAAGCGCGGATCGAACAAGATTGTTTCTAAATTAAGTTCCTACCGCAATTCTTGAGCAATTCGGCGGATTTTTGGGCAAGAAGCACGCTAAGTTCTTTTTATAGACTTGCGATCGAATTTTCTCTATGTGGACACAGCCGAAACCCTCTTCAGAACCGACATGGCTCATCATCGCGCGACTGCTGCGCTGGCACAAACCCGAAGGACGACTCATTTTAATGATTCCGGCACTGTGGGCTGTGTTCCTTGCCGCGCGCGGAACGCCGCCTTGGTTGTTGGTGATCATCATTATTTTAGGCACTTTGGCGACCAGTGCGGCAGGTTGTGTGGCAAATGATCTCTGGGATCGCAATATTGATCCGCACGTCGAACGCACGCGCGATCGTCCTTTGGCATCACGAGCGCTCTCAGTAAAGGTGGGAATCGGGGTCGGTTTGATTTCGCTCTTCTGTGCGGCAGGCTTGGCTGTATTTCTCAACCCGCTTACATTTTGGCTTTGTGTCGCTGCTGTTCCGGTAATTCTGCTGTACCCAGCCGCGAAACGAGTTTTTCCAGTGCCGCAGTTGGTGTTGTCGATCGCTTGGGGATTTGCCGTGTTGATTAGCTGGAGTGCGGTCAGTTGCAGCACGACCTCGAATCTGGCTTGTCTGCCTCAGCCGATGTGGTTACTCTGGGGCGCGACAGTGCTTTGGACGTTAGGTTTTGACACGGTGTATGCGATGTCTGATCGCGAAGATGATAAACGAATTGGCGTGAAATCGAGTGCGCTGTTTTTTGGGCGATATGCGCCTTATGCGATCGCAGCTTTCTACGTCGGAACTGTGGCGATTTTGGCGAAACTCGGAATGGTAATGCAGTTAAATCATTGGTATTGGGGCGCATTGGGTCTTAGTGCGATCGCGTGGGCGTGGCAATCTTACAAACTCATTCAACCCGCGATTCCGCACCCGTTTTATGCACTAAGCTTTAAACAGAACGTTTGGATCGGCTTTCTTTTGTTAGCTGGAATGATTGCGGGTAGCTAATCGATCCACTCAGTTTGGATAAAATGAGCAGGGCGACCCCAAGAATCTTGAACGCTCGACACTTCGCAGACTTTCAGATTAAACGGGATCGAAGTCGTGATGTACTGTTGGGCAAATCGCCCTAATTCTGGTGCAAGTTGGGAGGCGGTTGTTGCTGCCACGCCTAAACCAAGGAGTTGCTCGATCGGGTTTCGGGGAAGCAGCAGATGAATTCCAAATGCGATCGATGCCGTCAGCAGCATTCCCACTGAGAGATTCGTACCACAACGGGGATGAACTGCTAGATTCCATTCCCCGTGTGTAATTCGCTCTAAGGCTTGGTTCACTGCGCGTTTAACTTCAGCCGTATTCGCTTGACCGTACAGATAAAATCCTTGCTCGGTTGATAATCCGCCTAGACCGCTATTATCTGTCCAATCGGTTTGGGAAGGGACAGTTCTACGATCGGGCAATCCGCTTAAAATCCATACAGTCGCGTGTTCGAGTGCGTGAACTTGACGCACTAGCAGCGTTTCTCGCACTCCAGGAATAAATCCAATTTGCTGAAGCAACTCCGTATCTTGAGACGCTTGAGGAGTCGGTAAAAAAGCAGTTAAAAATTCATCAAACTCAGAAACATTTGCAGTCATAACAACGCAACTTCGGAAACCGCTCTAAAGAATTAGTGTTTCAACTCTAGCGCCTGTCTCCCGAAGTTGACTGGAGGATGTTGCAAATCGTAGCGAGTCTTAGCCGAAAAGCTTCAACGTCAGCATCGCAGTGGGCGAAGTGGGAGCCGCAGGACTGCCGACCCCGCGTGCGACTTCAACTCCGTTTTGTTCCAAAATCACGATCGGATCAGAACCGCCATTCATTTCGATCCGCTTAACCAAAACTTGCCCGTTTGAAATGCGCTGCCCAACTTGTACATAGCGACTGGTCGCTTCATTCGGTGCTTGAACGATCGCTTGGGGCACGCCACCTACAACGATTACGCCTGTGACTTGAACGGCTTTTGCTAACGTCGGATCAGGTAAAGGAGGAAGCGTCCGAATCGGTGACTTTTGTTCTGGTTTTGGAATTGGTTTAGGTTGTGTTGCAACAGACTTGTTGCTGGTATCAACAGGCTTGTTGCTGATATCAGATTGTGAACTGGGAGTAGCAGAGCTAGTTGATCCCGTTCCAGGCAGCGAGGTCACTGGAACTTTGAACGAAACGATCGGGGGAACGCTGGAAAAAGGATCTTTTCCGGTGCTGATTCCGCGCTGAACTTGCCTAGCTCGCTCTGCGGGATCGGTGGATTGCAGCAGACCCGCAACTTTGTTTCCCGTTTTCGCTTTTGCCGCATCTTTGCCGGGAACGGTTGGTTTTGCGAAAGATTGGGCAGGCGTTGATGAACCTGGAGCAGGACTTGCATTCGTGACAACTGCCTCTTCGCCTGTCGTACAGCCACTCATCCAGAGCGCGAGTGCGCCTGCACAAAGAACCAGCGTTCCGCGTGGAATTCGTGCTGTGATTTGCTTCGTGAACCGCTTGCTCATGACCACTCCAAAAAATTCGACTCTAGAACTTAGCCTCGATCGCTGCTCACAGTCCAAACTGAAATGACCCGCAACAGAGAACGATCAATTTAATGCAAGTGTGCCCCGATCGCATCAAGTTAATGACTTGCTCAATACTTTTGAGTGAATTTTCGGAGTTTTTCAATTAAGCTTCGCTACAAGTCATGATGGTTTGCAGCTTTTGCAGTCCTTTTTTAACTTGGCGAGACACGGTTACAGCACTGATTCCTAAGCGTTCTGCGGTTTCTTTTTGCGTAAGATCACACAGAAAGACAAATTCCAGAACCTCGCGAGTTCGCTGCTCTAGTTGCACCAATGCTTGCTGAAGCCGAATTTGGTCTTCCTGAGCAAGTTGAAAGCTGCGATAGCGGGAATCAGGAACGAGATCGCCTAAAAATGCCGTGCCGTCTTCATCTCCAATCGGGGCATCTAAGCTGAGTAGCGCCCGATTTTGAACCGCTAACCGAATTTCTTGCCATTCTCCGATCGAGATTTCCAAGGCTGCCGCAATTTCGACATCGCTTGGCTGTCTCCGTTGTTGTGCCTGAAAATCCCGAATGACCCAAACGGCTTGACGTTGCAGCGCTTGCCAACGGCGCGGAATCCGCACAGAAGGGCTTTTGTCCCGCAAGTAGTGCTGGATCTCACCTCGAATATAGGGAATTGCAAACGAGCTAAAAGCGTGACCCTTTGACATATCGAATCGCTCGATCGCACGAATCAGCCCGATCGACCCCACTTGAAGCAGATCGTCGTAGCTTTCCGTACACTGATTTACCCAGTGATGCGCTTCTTTTCTGACTAGCCCAATATTCAGTTCAACCAGTTGATTTCGGACGGAAGCCGATGCAGACTTTTGATATTCACGGAGCAGTTGAAACGTTTCGCTTCTTAAATCGGTAGAAACAGGATTAGGCATGACGAAGTTCAGTAATTAGCTCAACGCTTAAGAAGGTGGCAAACCCGATTTTTAGACTGCTTCTGAATCGAACTGTGATGGTAGAAATCACACCCAGAAGGCGATCGAAATACGAGAACAAAATATCGCTCTATTTCCGGACCAGTGATTGAAATAGTCGTAATTTTTGTTCACTTCTTAGTGATGAAACAAACTTATTTCTTGACTCCAACAACGTACAACTGCATTTCCACGGAACGTCTAGCTGCGGTGATTTCAATCACTTTTTGGATCAATTCTGAACAAATCTGAAAATAGGATTTTACGAGTCAAAATAACCAATAAAAATGGGGCAAATTGCCCCAAAGATTCACTATTCCGAAAAGCGATCGTGTTAAATTGTGCGATCGTCAAAAAATGACGGAGTCGTAACTCAAGCTAAACCGCCGGTGCAATTCGTGCGTAGAACAGCCCACGAATTTTCACATCGCTGGCTTCACGAGAACCCATATCGGTTTCAGAAGGCTGTTCGCTCTCGAACGTGCCTGCAATTTCACCCGATGCGCTGTCAATTTTCGCAACTTGAAGCGAGATTGTTCCTTTATCAAGCTGGAATCGCTTGACGTTTTCTTTTCTCAGTTCTTCAGAGTCCGCTGAAGCAGGGAGCGCAACCGCATTGTCGTAGCCCGTGGTCAAACCACGACCTTTCGGATCGAGGAAGTTAGAAGTTCGATAAGACGGAACGCGGAAAGCTCCGGTAAAGTCGGTCGAAGTGTTAATGCTAGAAGAACCGGGGGCTGTCGTTGCCACCAACCCTTTGATGGTGAACAGGAAGGGAATCCGTTCGCCGCCGGGAAGCTGAACCGTAATCGCTTGGAAGTCAAGACCGTCTTCTTCTTTGAAGGTCAAGCTACCATCCGCATTTGCGCTGAGCGTTCCTGAAACCGCATCGATCGACGATGTGTAACGGGTCATCACTTTCGCGGGAACAAACTCAGCTTCGCGACGCTTATTGCCAAGTTCTTCCTTGACGAAGTAGGTCGTGGGCTGGAGGCACAATCCGGTGATGGAGTAGGATTTGTCATTCTCGATCGCAATCGCGCCGCGAGACGTTTCCTCGATTTGGGGACAGCTATTTGCTAAGCCTGTGCCGCGAATTTGTTCGTAGGTCATGCCCTCCGAACTTGCCGCAGGAGCTTCACTACAAGCGGTTAGAACACTCAGGCAGAACGCCAGCAGTGTCACAATCAATGCGCGATACCTCATGGTCAACCTCAAAGTAATGTAAAAATTTCTGTCAGGGTGTTTGGGCACTGCTGTCAGATCTCGTCGAGTTTCTATAATTCTGGTTTGGTTCAGATCGAACCTCTCATAGCATTTTACAGATATTCGTAAACTTTTTAAGAATCGGGCATGATCGCGGGTTGAAAAGACGGTGGAGACTGATTACAGTACTCCCGGAAACGGTCTAAATTGCCAAAAAGCGCTACGGTATTAAAGCCTTTTCGGGCGCAAGTATGAGGAGCGAACCGCATGGATGACGATGCAATGTTGAAAAATCACGCGACCGGTGGCGTGGATGAAATTACCTTGCGATCGCAAGAATTGGATCAATTAGCGCAAGCGATTCGCTCGATCGCTGAACGCTCAAAAGGGGATGGAGCAGCGATATTGGCGTTGCTTAGAGTTTTAGAAATTCTCCACCGGGAGATTCGAGAAGGACTGTTTCAAGAGTCGCTTCCGAGCAACCGTCGAGCGCTTTACAGCTTGTTGAAGGACATTGAAGCGAGCGGCGGCTGGCCCTATATCCATCGGATGCGGCTTCAGGAGTTTCTCAAGAACTTGATCGTCGAGGATGAAACCTGCTCTGAAACTGAGAGATAAGCAAAAGCCGCTAAAAACTCTGCAGGGTTTTTAGCGGCTTTTCTGAACGCAACTGTAAAGTTTTGTTACTCGTCTTTGGTTTGGCGGCTGGCAGTTTGGATATACAGAATCAGCAAAAACACGCTCGGCACCAGCACAAACAAAATCGACGCAATAAATCCCAATTCATTAACTTGCATAAAGCTCGACCCCTTCTAAACTCGGCATCAACACTTTTCAGAATACCACTGATCAGAATTCCACTAGGGCTTCGTCTTAACGCTGACAACTCCGTTGACTAACGCTTGACACGCCAGTCGATAGGAGGCAGGTTTTTTCTTTAGCTTACGCTCTTCAAACGCGGTACGAGGCGACAGGTTTTCCATTCCCTCGACAATTTCGACAATGCAAGTCCCACATTGACCGTAACCGCCGCAGTTCATCAATTTGCCGCCAAAGGTGTAGAGGTCAACTTGATTCTCGACCGCTTTAATCCGCAAGTTTGCGCCCTGTGATGCGACGACTTCTTTCCCTTCTTTCACAAAATTGACGCTGGCAGACTGAAACGCAGGTTTTGGCGTTTCTGGAACGACAACTTCTTCAACGCTTTCAGTGTTAATGGGTTGGAGATCAGTGTCTGCTGGTTGCATGGTGTTCCTCTGGAAGAGAATTCGGATATGGGTTTGGCAATAAAAATCATTTTTTTAATTATAACTCATTTCGGTCAAAAATTAAGAATTTTTAAGGAGTGTAACGTAAGAACGGTAGCGAATTTCAGACGATCGCAATTCGCTTGCAATCGCTTCTAACACTGGTTACACTTCTTTATACACTTTCATTTTTTATGAATCCCTTGTCACAGTCGCGGTTCAACGTTCTCCAGAACGGCTGAAAAGCAGAAACGACGGGGTCACAGGATGCCTTGTCTGGTAAAGTTACCAATATTAGGCACTTTAACAAAAGGCTGAAGGAAGCGTTGCAGTAGACATAATTTAGAAGAGGAGAGTAGTCAGATGGGACTACCCTGGTACCGCGTACATACAGTTCTGGTGAATGATCCGGGACGATTGATTGCGACTCACCTGATGCACACCGCATTGGTTGCAGGTTGGGCGGGATCAATGGCGCTTTATGAGCTTGCGATCTTTGATCCAAGCGATCCAGTTCTGAACCCCATGTGGAGACAAGGGATGTTCGTGCTGCCATTTATGGCAAGACTCGGCGTAACTTCTTCATGGGGCGGTTGGAGCATCACGGGCGAAACCGTCACCGATCCAGGCTACTGGTCGTTTGAGGGCGTTGCGGCTGCTCACATCGTTTTATCGGGCTTGCTGTTCTTAGCAGCTTGTTGGCATTGGGTTTATTGGGATTTGGAGCTTTTCCGCGATCCGCGCACAGGTGAACCTGCGCTCGATTTGCCGAAAATGTTCGGGATTCATTTGTTTTTGTCAGGATTACTTTGCTTTGGGTTCGGTGCGTTCCACTTGACCGGACTCTTTGGCCCGGGAATGTGGGTGTCTGATGCCTATGGCATTACAGGGCACGTTCAGCCTGTTGCGCCTGAATGGGGTCCAGCGGGATTTAACCCGTTTAATCCGGGTGGAGTCGTCGCGCACCACATTGCAGCGGGAATTGTCGGCATTATTGCTGGATTGTTCCACCTGAGTGTTCGTCCGCCTGAGCGCCTCTATCGCGCCTTGAGAATGGGGAACATCGAAACAGTGTTGTCGAGCAGTATCGCAGCAGTCTTCTTTGCAGCGTTTATCGTTGCAGGAACGATGTGGTACGGCAATGCGACAACCCCGATCGAGCTTTTTGGCCCAACGCGCTATCAGTGGGATGGCGGTTACTTCGGCCAAGAAATCGATCGTCGAGTTCAAAATGCGGTTGCTGATGGCGCAAGTCTATCGGAAGCGTATAACCAAATTCCTGAAAAGCTGGCGTTCTATGATTACGTCGGTAACAGCCCCGCAAAAGGTGGTTTGTTCCGTACAGGTCAGATGAACAAGGGCGACGGAATTGCTCAAACTTGGCTCGGACATCCGGTGTTCAAGGATGGCGAAGGTCGTGAATTGTTTGTGCGTCGCTTGCCGAACTTCTTTGAGAACTTCCCAGTGGTTCTGCAAGACAGTGATGGCGTGATTCGCGCTGACATTCCGTTCCGTAAGGCTGAGTCGAAATACAGTTTTGAACAAGCTGGCGTGACGGCAAGCTTCTACGGCGGTAAGTTGAACGGTCAAGTGATCAGCGACCCAGCACAAGTCAAACGCTTTGCGCGTGCGGCTCAGTTGGGCGAACCGTTTGAATTCGATCGTGAAACTCTAAATTCGGATGGTGTATTCCGCACTAGCCCGCGTGGATGGTTCACTTTCGGTCATGCGGTGTTTGCACTGCTGTTCTTCTTTGGTCATATCTGGCATGGCTCTCGGACAATCTTCCGGGATGTGTTTGCTGGGGTTGACCCGGATCTGTCGGAAGAACAAGTCGAATGGGGACGGTTCGCGAAAGTGGGTGACAAATCCACGCTGCGAAAAGAACCTGTCTAATTGGCTTCTTGGGTCTAAGCAATTGCTTAGACCCAATTCGATCCTTTATATTGGGACACCCTCATGGAAAGCGTTGCATATATTCTGATTTTGGCTTTGGCGCTCGGCGTTCTGTTTTTTGCGATCGCGTTTCGCGAACCACCGAGAATTGGTAAGTAACTGCTTACGAAAAAGAACCCGCCTCCAGCAGAGGCGGGTTCTTTTTTAGTTGGAAAAGAGCGATTTCACGAACGTTAATGAACTCGTTTCCGCAGCGACTGTGGATTTAGTAAAGCAAGAAGATCTAAAAATGTTTCAGAAGCTCCAAAGAGAATTTGAGCCAGAATTGAGAATTTTGCGCGATCGAGTGGATGAACCCGGAACGAAAACGACGCCGTTGGAGAGGCAGCAGTTTTCGACAACAAGCAAATTGCGATCGGATGTTATTGAGTCGCACTAAACCTGATTTACAGCTTAGTCGCCCGAACTAATTGGGTCGGCTTTCCTTAAACTGCAAATCATTGAGCTTGAGCTAAGTTAGGTTCAGGAGTACAAAGAGGTTTCCTTCATGAGCGGTTTAGAAGCGACGATCGCGCAAGGGTGTGAGTGTTGTCAGCAAGAAGAATATTTAGAAGCGATCGCGCATTTTGATCAAGCGATTCAGTGTGATGCCACTTGCTCGAAAGCTTGGAATTATCGCGGCAATGCGCTTTCCGCACTGAAGCGTTACGCGGAAGCATTGACAAACTACGATCGAGCCACGTTTTTACAACCTGATTATCATCAAGCTTGGTTTAATCGCGGACTGTTGTTGGTTGAAATGGGCGCATATGGGAATGCGATCGAATCTTACGATCGAGCCATTGATCGTTATGCTGATCCTGCTTATCTTCACGCGAGAGCTTCGATCGGATTGAAACAGAAATTGATTTTTGTGTAACTATCGTCGTCTCACTTTGCTGACCATCTTGCGGGAGAGTCGGAGCATGAGATCTTCTTTTTCTGCCCAGTCTTGTAGCAATCGGTAAAAGGTTTGCCGATCGTCGTTTTTCAATACTGCAACTTGATCGGCTGTTTCGATTACGTAAGGGTATCCGCCACCGATTACGACCTCTGCCCGCACCCAATCTAAAATGCGATCGTGCCAACCTTCTTCGTAAATCCACAGCGGTAATTCAATTCGAGCAGGATATCCGTCTCGATTCGTTTTCAAGTAAGTAAAGGCAATGCGATCGCGATGTTCATAATATAAATCACGAATTCCGGGACGTTGAGAAAGAAAGATCGGAGTGCGATCGCCCCACTGCATCTTGTTTTTAGCGCGGTTCAGTAATTGAGCATCGTGAATTGTTTTGCTTTCGGGTAAATTACACAATCGCTGTAGCATTTCTGTGAGATCTCGCGCACTCGATGTATCAACGTAACCAATTACCGGAACGCGATAATCTTCACTTGCTTGCAATACGCTACGAATACATCTGACGTAGAAATTTCGTGTTTCTTCGTCAAATGCTTCTGCAAACGTTGCGATTAGAGATCCATCGAAAAAAGCGAGACAAGATTGGTTTCCTGCGTGTTCTTCCATGTATTGAACAATGCGATCGCATTCCATTTCAAATCGACGGAGATTAACTCGTCGATCGGCAAGATCGCCCCGTCCAACCTTCAAATCATTCGGAGTCATCACATCTAAATCAATGTCCTTCTCATACTCGCCGGATGGGAGGTGGTAGTTTTCATACCAACCGATTTGAACGAGCGCGACGGGAATCGAGAAATCTTTGCTCGGATAGATCTGAGAACCATCAACTGAGAACGTGGAAACTCCGGTAATACGATCGCGAACCCATTCCAAGCTTTCTTCGCGATTCTGCCAGCTTAGATTCGAGTGCATGATCCATTCAGGAAACAGCCCCAACGGTTCTAGCGGTCTTGCACCACAATCTTTCATTCCCTCTAATGCCTTGAGCAGTGCTTGATCGGACTTCTGCGACATTTGAATCAGCGCCGTTCCATACTGCTGCAGGGCTTGAAGAGCAGTACGATCGAACGACATGAATTCTTCGCGTTTACGATCGAGCAAGCTCAAAATCTGAGAAGGTTTAATCGGCATGAGCAACACTATTTGGTATCTGAGTACTATATCAAACCTTTTTAATTGCAGCGAAATCAAGCCACAGATCTTGGTATTGTGGATATTGATAGCAATCTAAATTTATCAATGCCTGCCACGATCGATTCTCAAATTACTGCTTTTCCTCTGGCTGCTGTTGTTGGTCAAGAAGCCATTAAACTGGCGCTGCTCCTCGCTGCCGTTGATCCTGGATTGGGTGGAGTCGTGATCGCTGGACGGCGCGGAACCGCGAAATCTGTAATGGCGCGGGCGATTCATGCACTCTTACCACCGATCGAAGTTGTGAAAGACTCGGTTAGCAACTGCGAACCAAGCGCGATCTCAGAATGGGACGACTTCACATTAGAACAATTTGGCAACGCTGAAGAGGTGCCGACGGAAGTGATTCGCGCGCCGTTTGTG
This sequence comes from Phormidium tanganyikae FI6-MK23, assembly GCA_019359175.1. GTDB lineage: Bacteria > Cyanobacteriota > Cyanobacteriia > Leptolyngbyales > Leptolyngbyaceae > Leptolyngbya > Leptolyngbya tanganyikae. The sequence continues at coordinate 20,118 of JAHHHU010000022.1, read as the reverse complement.
CAGATTCCACTTGGTGTGACCGAAGATCGATTACTTGGATCAGTTGATGTCAGTCAGTCGATTAGGCAAGGGGAAACGGTGTTTCAGCCTGGGCTATTGGCGGAAGCAAATCGAGGCGTATTGTATATCGATGAGATTAATTTATTAGACGATCAGATTTCTAATTTATTGCTGTCAGTGTTGACGGATGGGCGCAATCAAATCGAGCGAGAAGGCATTAGCTTTCAGCATCCTTGTAAACCGCTGTTGATTGCAACTTACAATCCCGAAGAAGGAACGCTGCGAGAGCATTTACTCGATCGTATTGCGATTTCTTTGTCGGCGGATATGGTTTTGGGACTTGACGATCGAATTCAAGCCGTCGAACAAGCCACCCGCTACTCTGATTCTCCAAGGACTTTCTTAGAACAATACAACGAAGACATTGATGCCCTCAAAACACAGATTCTTCTAGCGCGTGAATGGCTCCAAGATGTTCAAATCAGCACAAGCCAGATCGAATATTTGGTCACCGAAGCGGTTCGGGGCGGTGTTCAGGGACATCGAGCAGAACTGTTTGCGCTGCGAGTTGCCAAAGCTCACGCAGCATTAGAAGGGCGTACACAGGTCAACGCTGAGGATTTGAGAAAAGCAGTGGAGTTGGTGATTATTCCACGATCGACGATCGTTCAAACGCCTCCCGAAGAAGCTCCGCCCCCCCCGCCCCCGCCACCATCACCCCAAGATCAATCCGATCAAGAGCAAGAACAGCAGGAAGATCAAGAAAACCAAGACGAACAGGAAGATCAACCTGATCAAGACACTCCGAACATTCCAGAAGAGTTCGTGTTTGATCCAGAAGGAGTGATTCTTGACCCAGAAGTGCTTTACTTTGCTCAGATGGCGACGCGGCAAGGAAAATCTGGTAGTCGCACGATCGTACTTTCCGAAGATCGCGGACGCTACATTAAACCGATGTTACCAAAGGGTAAAGTTCGCCGGATTGCAGTGGATGCGACATTGAGAACGGCTGCACCTTATCAAAAATCGAGAAGAGCGAGATCAGCGGAGCCTAATCCTACGGGGCGGAAGCGAGTCTACGTCGAAGAAACGGATATTCGGGCAAAACGACTTGCTCGGAAAGCGGGTGCATTGATCGTCTTTGTCGTTGATGCGTCTGGATCAATGGCATTGAATCGAATGAATGCTGCAAAAGGGGCAGTGTTAAGTTTGCTCACCGAGGCATATCAGAATCGAGATCAAGTGTCATTGATTCCATTTCGGGGTGAACAGGCTGAGGTGTTACTACCGCCAACTCGATCGATTGAAGCGGCAAAGCGCAGACTCGATCGCTTACCTTGTGGGGGCGGTTCTCCACTGGCACACGGTTTAACTCAAGCGGTTCGAGTCGGATTGAATGCAAAGCAATCCGGTGACATCGGGCAAGTCGTGATTGTGGCAATTACCGATGGACGCGGCAATATTCCACTGGCCCGATCGCTGGGTGAAACGATTCCCGAAGGCGAAAAGCCTGATATTAAAGGCGAACTTTTAGAACTTGCAGCTAAGATTCGCGTTCTTGGAATTCAGCTTTTGGTGATTGATACCGAGAATAAATTTATCTCAACCGGATTTGCCAAAGAACTCGCAAGGCAAGCGGGTGGAAAGTATCATCATTTACCGAAGGCGACCGATGCCGCAATCGCAGGGGTTGCCCGAAACGCGATCGCAGATATTAAGTCGAAGTGACACAAAACTTCATAAACTCTGTACGCTTAGAGAGTAAGTTTAAAGTGTTGCTATGGTGACGATTCCTGCAATTTCAACGGAATACCAGATTTGGATGTGGAAAGGCTTCCAGGTTGCCTATCAAACGCAAGGCACAGAGGGAATTCCCGTTGTTCTGGTGCATGGGTTTGGGGCATCGTTTTTCCATTGGCGTAAGAACATTCCAGAACTGGCAAAATCTTGTCGAGTGTATGCGATCGATCTCATGGGTTTCGGCAAGTCCGCAAAACCCAAGCCTGTTGAGCAAATCGACTATACGTTTGAGACTTGGGGAGAACAGATTGCGGATTTCTGTCGCGAAGTGATTGGAGAGCCAGCGGTTTTGATTGGCAACTCGATCGGTTGTATTGCCGTGATGCAGGCGGCAGTTGACCATCCTGAAATTGCGCGATCGCTTGCCTTACTCAATTGTTCATTGCGGCTATTGCACGATCGACATCGCGCTACCCAGCCTTGGTTTAAGAAAATCGGTGCGCCGATTTTACAAAAAGTTCTGAAAAATGAAGTCTTCGGACAATGGTTTTTCAGCCAGATTGCCAAGCCGAAAGCGGTCAGAAACATTCTGCTCAAAGCATACGTAAATCCGGATGCTGTCACCGATGAATTAGTCGAACTGCTGCTCGGTGCTGCAAGCGATCAGGGAGCAACCGCAGTTTTCATTGCATTTACTGGATATTCTTCAGGCCCGCTGCCCGAAGATTTGTTTCCAAAACTGCCGTGTCCCACGATCGTGCTTTGGGGCGAAAAAGACCCGTGGGAGCCAATTTCGCTCGGTCGCAAGTTTGCTGAGTATCCGCAAGTAGAAGATTTTATTTCGCTTCCAGGGGTCGGTCACTGTCCGCAAGATGAAGCGCCAGAAGTTGTGAATCCGATTTTGCAGAAGTGGATTGAGCAGAGTGCCGAAGCTAGTCGTTGAACCTGTGCTGAAAAATGCTGGGTAGTGTAGACGATTCTTGAATAGCCGTACACACTGCGCTAATCATCCACTACTTGCGCTGCAACTTCTACTGCTTCTACATCGATCGTGCCCGAAGGAGTCATCCGTTTGAACTTGCCCTTCTCACCTTGCAGCGGTTCATCACAATTGGAGCATTGCACTTGCGCTTGATTAAATCCGGTTAGTTCTGCACCGCACACCGGACACGCTGCTTGAACGATATTTTTTCTGACCCACCATTGGAAAACGAATATCCCCACGATCGGAGCAACGATTAAAAGCACCAGCACGAATAGAAATGATTTTACCAACCAGCCTAGACCGACTGCGCTCAATAGAAGGGCAAATCCTACGATCGTGAGCAGTCGTCCAAGTCCGTTAATGCCCAGTTGTAAATTATAAAGATTATTCTGATTCACAGCGGTTTCCTCTATAGGCGAGAGCGATGCTTTCTTTATTGGAACAGATTTTGCGTAAACCCCAGGGCGGCTTTCTCGACTCACAATAGATCTGGTATCCGTATAATTAGAATGCCCCTGTGTGCAGCTTATCCTTAAGCATAAATGATCCACCTACAGGGCTGATTAAAATGCTGGAAAGTTTAACGAGTGCGAACCTTCAGACTGTTTTAGTGGCAGGTGCAAGTCGAGGTGTGGGACGCGAAATTGCTCGACTGCTACAGCCTAATTTTACCGTGACGGCATTGCTGCGATCGACTGCTGCTGTGACTGAACTTGAAGCCTTGGGCGTTCAAACGGTGATGGGCGATGCGATGATTCCTGAACAACTCGAAACCGCGTTTGCGAATCGCCCGATCGATGCTGTGATTAGTACGATCGGAGGTTTACCCGCTGAAGGCAATCGCGCAGATTTTGAAGGGAATCGGAATTTAATCGATACCGCAGTGAAAGCGGGCGTGAAAAAGTTTGTGTTAGTGACTTCGATCGGAAGTGGAGAAAGTGTCGTCTCCCTGCCGCCTCGCGCCTTGGAAGCGTTAGGAGCCGTTCTTAAAGAAAAAGAAAAGGCAGAACAGCACCTAATTCAAAGCGGTTTAGCTTATACGATCGTGCGTCCTGGTGGTTTGAAATCAGAACCTCCAACCGGAACCGGAATTCTCACTGAAGATCCAAAAATTTCTGGTTCGATTCATCGGGCAGATGTTGCGGCTCTCGTTTGTCGATGTCTAATCAGCGATCGCGCAAATCAAAAGATCCTGTCTGCTCTCGATCGCAATCAATTATTCACGCCAACCGAAATCGCAGAATTCACCCCTTAAACCGTTGAATCCAGCCGATCGCCATTCCGCCATCGAGAACCAGTCGCGCAATCGCAAACAGCAAGACGCTTTCGATCGCAAAACTCACGATCGGAACCCAGGCGCTCTGCGTCGCAATTCCCATTTCAACCTGCGCCAATCCTCGCACTAATCCAAACGCCAAAACTGCACCAGATTTGAGGTGAGAATTTTGATCTTGCCGGATGATGTAGCGGTACGTCACCCCAAAAAGGAACCCCGCAAAAAGTGCGATCGCTCCACTGACCCAGTAGTTCACCAATGGAGTGGAATATCGACTGGCTAAAAAATCATTAAACAATGCAGTCAGCGGAAAAATCAGCGTCACTGAAGCTGCTGAAAGTATTCCCGCTTTTAGCGACTCTACTCGTTCTTCCCAACTCAATCTTGCATGATGCATCACTTTTCTAAGTCCTAGCCCCTAACCCCTTTTGCCTTATTATTAGATGTATCATCCTTTGTACCGCTCGTTTTTTATCATGGATATTTTGTCACTGGGTTGGGTCGCGCTCTTATCGGTTTTTACCTTCTCGATCGCAATGGTCGTATGGGGTCGAAACGGCTTCTAATGCTAGATTTCGCGCCCGTGGTTTAGCGACACCGGGCACTAAATTCTTCAATTCTTCAGATCACCGTGGAATTTACAGTTTTTAACACACTGGTTCTCATTGCGTTTGGTCTTCTCTTTACCGTGACGGGGGGAGTGATTTATCTTACGCTGGCAGACTGGCGCGATCGTCGTCGCCGCGAACAGGAAAAACAACCCGCCAAACAATCGACCAAACAATCCAACAAACGCCGCTAATGATAAAGGCTCCAGGAAATTTACTCTTGGAGCCTTTATGGTAAATTCACCGCTTCAAATCATTCTTACTCAACTCGACTCACCGTGAAGGCAGAGCCAAGCTCTTCGCCGTAGCCTTCTTCACCATGCTCGTTGACATCCACACCTTGATATTCAGCATCTGGATCAACGCGCAAGGTTCCAAAGAGCGCTTGAAGTCCCTTCAGAATCACAAAAGTTCCGATCGCTGCCAGCACATACGTGATTGCGACCGCTTCAATTTGAGTCAGCAGTTGCCCCGGATTGCCATATAGTAATCCGTCTGCACCCGCCGAGTTCACTGATTTCGTCGCGAAGATTCCTGTTAGAAGCGCTCCTACCGTTCCGCCCACACCGTGAACTGGGAACGTATCTAGCGAGTCATCAAACTGAATTTTTGCCTTAAAGCTAACGGCGAAGAAACAGGCAGTCGAAGTAATTGCTCCAATGAGCAAGGCTGCTACAGGGGTCACAAACCCTGCGGCGGGCGTAATTCCAACCAACCCTGCAACTGCACCCGTCGCGATACCGACTGCGGTCGGCTTTCCACGCAGCACCCATTCTAGAACCACCCAGACTAGACCCGCTGAGGAAGCGGATGTCGTGGTTGCTACGAATGCCACGGTTGCCAATGCTCCCGATGCCAACGCGCTGCCACCATTGAAGCCAAACCAACCAAACCAGAGTAGTCCAGCCCCTAACAGAATGTAGGGTACGTTATGAGGTGCAGCAGGCTGATTCGGATAAGTTTTCCGAGAACCCAAGACCCAAGCAGCAACCAGCGCGGACACACCAGAACTGATGTGAACTACCGTTCCACCTGCAAAGTCCAACGCACCCAGACCGCCGTACAGTCCCAAGAATCCGCCTTTCGCCCAAACCATGTGAGCAAAAATCGGATAGAGAATGCTCGACCAAAGCACAATAAACCAGAAGTAAGCTTTGAAGCTCATCCGCTCCACGATCGCACCTGAAATCAGGGCAGGCGTGATAATCGCGAACATCGCTTGATAAATCATGAAGGTCTGGTGCGGAATCGTTGCTGCATAAGAAACGACTGCATCGGGCTGGCTACCTTTGAGATAGTCGGTTGTTTCCAAGCCAACGCCATTTAAGAACAACCACTGAAAGCCTCCGATAAACGGAGTTCCCGGAGCAAACGAGAGGCTGTAGCCCCACAGAATCCAGGACGTGCCCACAATTCCCATGAGAATGAAGCTCATCATCATCGTATTGAGGACATTACGCGATCGTACAAATCCGCCGTAAAAGAACGCCAAACCGGGAGTCATCAGCAACACCAGTGCGGCTGACACTAACATAAACGCTGTATCGCCCTGAATCGTTGCTTGATCGGCTGCGGCTTTTGCAGACTCAGCCGTCACCGGATCAGCAAGGGCACTACCCACAAATGGAAAACTCAATAGCGCTAAAGTTGCTAGCGCCGTCCACATCGTTTTTTTCAACACTGACTTTTGACCCTTCAACGCCAATAAAGAAGTGACTAATCTCTCAGACTCCCAAATTGATTGGAAATCCAAATGAACGCTATCGAATTGCACCAGGTTTGCTGCTGCGCTTTTGTAGTAGAGAGTACAGTTTGAAGAGTGCGATCGCAGCAAAACATTTTGATACCAAGGAAGCATCGATATCGCCTCTAAGACAGATGTTTGTTAAAAGAATCTTTCACTTATTAAATTCAAGCCCTGTTTGTAACAATCTGAAAAAAGAACACCCCTGCCAATTCAGAGGTGTTCCACGTAAAAATGAAAATTAGAGTATCAAATCTGCTTAATCAGCAGCCTACTGATACTTCGTGGGTGTTCCCGGTGCACTGCTGGGATAGCTGCTCGATGCCCCAAATGAGCTTTCTTTCGCAAATCCAGCATAAGCTTCCATACCGTGTTCGCTGATATCCAAGCCTTCTAGCTCTTCTTCAGCCGTCACCCGAATTCCAAGAGTGGACTTCAGCAGAATCCAGAAAACGCTAGAGATTGCAACCGTGAAGCCGCCAACAGTCAGCGTTCCAATCAGTTGATACCAAAGCTGCTCGATTCCGCCGCCGAACAACAAGCCCAATTTGGGAGCCGGAGCAGCACCGAAGGCATCCGCTTGGCTGAACAATCCGAGTGCGATCGTGCCCCAAACGCCATTAACCAAGTGAACTGCGATCGCGCCAACCGGATCGTCAATGTTCAGCTTGTCGAAGAAGCTAACTGCAAACACGACCAAGGTTCCCCCGATTGCGCCGATGATGGCAGCCGAAGGAACGCTGATGAACGCACAGGATGCGGTGACTGCGACCAGACCTGCTAATAGACCGTTGATGGTCATCGAAAGATCCGGCTTGCCGAGAACTGCCCAAGCGACTATCGTGGCTGCGATCGCGCCAAATGCTCCACCTGCGTTCGTGGTTAACGCAATGTGAGCAATCAGAGAACCATTACCCACGCCCATTGTTGAACCAGGGTTAAATCCGAACCAGCCCAACCAAAGAATCAATGCGCCTAAAGTTGCAATACTTAAATTGTGAGGTGGAATCGCGTTTGCAGATTTGTCTGCGTTGTATTTGCCGATTCGTCCGCCTAGGAAAGCTGCACCCATTAGGGCTGCCCAACCGCCAACCGCGTGAACTACAGTCGAACCTGCAAAGTCATAAAATCCGAGCGTTGCCAACCAGCCGCCGCCCCAGATCCAGTGACCCGTGATCGGGTAAGCGATTCCAATCAGCAGCAAGCTAAACAGCAAGAAGTCAACAAATTTAATCCGTTCTGCCACAGCACCCGATACGATCGTGGCTGCGGTTCCGGCAAATACGAGTTGGAAGAAGAACTTCGCTGCGAGCGGAACACCCGTCCAGCTAATCGCTTTGAAGATCCCTTGATAGGCATCACCTATTGCGGGGCTGTTATCTGCTCCTGTGAGGAAAAATCCGCCGCTTGTGCCAATCCAACCGTTGCCATTGCTGAACATCAAGCCAAACCCGATCGCCCAAAATGCAACGGTCGAGAGCGCAAATACGATCAGGTTTTTTGCCAAGACGTTGACCGCGTTTTTCTGGCGGCACATTCCGGTTTCGAGCATACAGAAGCCTGCGTTCATAAAGAACACCAGGAAGCCTGCAATCATCACCCACATCGTATCAATGCCGATTTTTAGTTCAGCGGTTGCGGTGGCAACACTTTCAACAGTGGGTGGGGTTTGGGCAACAGCCGCATAGCTCCAAAGTCCGACGATCGCGACAGTAATTGGAATTGACATTTGCCAACTCGGAGTCAACTGACTCACTGTGCGAATCAGTGCTTCCCAAGACTTTTGCAATGCAGGCTTTTTCCTGCGGACTTGCGTTTTTTGCTTCAACGATGCTCTTAACACCATGACAAAAGATTCCTAGATAAGTGAGACAAAACCGAAATCGGCGGAGCTAAAAAAAGTGTGACGTGACACATCTTGTTCAGCAGAAGAACCCTTAAAGTTGGAAATGTAATTCCCGAATCCCAAAGCTCCTCAAACTCAGCGCTTGCAGGCTTGCAGCGAATGAGCTAGGGTTCGCTGTCCGTCTACAACTCGACTCATTGAAGCTGAATCTGAAATTGTGTTGGTTAAAACGAACGATGTGTCTAAAGGTATAGACCCTTGAGATATTGTTAAATCTCGTTGATCAGGGAAGTCCAATCTGTATACCAAATCACAAATTGCTGTTCATGGAATTTGAATTGTTCTCTAGTAATTTTGATTAGCATTGATTTTAATCTATGGAAGGTCTTGGAAAGCGTCAGATGCAACAGATTTGCGATCGCCTCCAATTTGTTATATAGTACTTCTGTATTAAATTTGCCTCGTCTCCTTGAGTCATTCGCCTCTCTTCTTGCGCTTTTGTGCTTGAGTTGAGGCGATTTTTTTGGCTTCAAACCCAATCAACTGCGCTAAAGTAAAACCATGAGCGAGAAAAATGAAAGCATCAAAATCGTTAGCGATAATCGTCAGGCACGGTTCCAGTATGAGATTCTGGAAACCTACGAGACGGGGATCGAGCTTGCGGGAACTGAAGTGAAATCGATTCGTGACGGTCGAGTGAACTTACGAGACGGGTTCGCGCTGGTTCGCAATAGCGAAGTTTTTCTGCATAACGTTCACATTTCACCCCACAAAACCGCCAGCCAAATTTTCAACCACGATCCCATTCGCACTCGAAAACTGTTGCTGAAACGAGACGAGATTCGGAAACTGGTTGGAAAAGTAGAACAGCAAGGTTTGACGCTGGTTCCGCTAAAGATGTATCTGAAACGCGGCTGGGTCAAAGTCGATCTGGCGCTGGTTCGGGGTAAGAAACTGTACGACAAGCGCGAAGACTCTAAACGACGCGACGATCAGCGAGATATGCAGCGAGCGATGAAGAACGGGTAGGAAGCGATCGATACCTTTCTGAACGCAGAAAAATCAGATCGGGAATAATAGCGATACTACCGTTCTATGCAGTTATGCTACCGTCACCTGAACCCGAATCCTCGATCGACGAATCAGTTTCGACTTGGCTAGAGCGCGGAGACGAACTGTTTCAGCTTCAGCGCTACCGAGAAGCGATCGCAGCTTATGACAAAGCGATCGGATTTCAGTCAAACTACACCGCTTGGTTTAAGCGGGGGATCGCTTGTGAGAATTTACAGCGATTGGAAGAAGCGATCGAGTGTTACGACAAAGTGGTTGAGATCCAGCCGGATGATTATCTGGCGTGGTTTAAGCGGGGCGTGGTTTTGGAGAGTTTGCACCAGCCGAAAGAGGCGTTGGTGTGTTATCAGCGCGTGATTGAGCTTCAGCCGGGAAATTATTGGGCGTGGCACGATCAGGGCAAAGTGTTTGAAACGCTGCGGCGCTACGAGGAGGCGGTTGAGTCTTTCGATCAAGCCGTTCAACTCAAACCGAGTTTTCAGTTGGCGGTCGAAAGTCGGCGGCGGATTTTGGCTCAACTTCAGCAAGTCGATTCGTTATATGATTTGCCACCGGATGATTTGGCGGATTGTGGAGCAGAACTTTCAGAAGATGCAGATGAAGCTTCGGCTTGTTTGATGCGCGGGATGGCGTTTGAAGGTCAGGCGCAATTTGAGGCGGCTTTGAATGCCTACGATCGAGCTGTTGAACTGCAACCCAATGATCATCTTGCTTGGTTCAAACGGGGCACAGTTTTGCAGAATTTGCAGCGGTTTGAGGATGCGATCACGTGTTACGACAAAGTGATCGAAGCGCAGCCGGAAAATTATTGGAGTTGGCACGATCGAGCGAAAGCGTTGGAAGCGACCGAGCAATATGAAGAGGCGTTGCTTTCGTACATTCGAGCGATTCAGATTCGAGCCGATTGGAAAGCCGCGATCGACGGACGGCAGCGCGTCCTTGCACACTTGAATTCTGGCGCACAACCCCAAAGACAATCGATTCCGGCTGCAAACTATAGTGCTTGGTTTCAGAAAGGTCAAGTGTTAGAAAAACTGCAACATCATGCAGAAGCTGCTCTTGCCTTCAATCGAGCGATTAAATTAAATCCTGCCGATCCTGAAGTGTTGCGCTGGCGCGGAAATGTTTTGTATACCTTGGCGCGATATGAAGAAGCGATCGCGTCTTATGATAAAGCGATTCAGCTTCAGCCCGAAAACGCTGACCTGTGGTGCTGTTCTGCGAGTTCGCTGATCAAACTGCGGCGATTTCGAGAAGCGATCGCGTGTTTTGATAAAGCACTTCAACTTCAACCCAGTCATCACGGCGCTTGGTATTGGCGCGGTCGAGTCATGGCAGAACTAAAACGCGGTCGAGATGCCATTTATTCTTACGAGCAAGCGCTGAAATATCATCCGAACTTTCAGCCTGCGATCCGCGATCGTGCCAAACTTCAGAAAGAAATCGATCAATAAACTGCTTGTAACGTTTCACCCTGTCGAGCGTTTGGGTGATTTTAGAAGGTTGTATTAGATCGATCCTGAGTACAAATCAACTCGATCGCGGGTGAGAGCGATAGAATCGTTAAGGACTATTTCATCGCCCTCCGAATGCCAAAGCGTGTTAGCAAATCTAAAAGCTCCGAATCTCCAGTATTGAGTCCCGATCTTGGAGCCGAAATCGAATCAAACGGGTCGAAAAATTCTGAGAGAAAAATCGTTTCGCTCAATTCAATTCGGATTCGTGGCGCACGTCAGCACAATTTAAAGAACGTTGATCTCGAATTACCCCGCGATCGCTTAATCGTGTTTACCGGAGTCTCAGGATCAGGTAAGTCTTCTCTCGCATTCGATACGATTTTTGCAGAAGGACAGCGGCGCTATGTCGAATCGTTGAGCGCTTACGCACGGCAATTCTTAGGGCAAGTCGATAAACCTGATGTCGATGCGATCGAAGGATTGAGTCCCGCGATTTCGATTGATCAAAAATCCACTTCACACAATCCACGATCGACCGTTGGAACTGTCACCGAAATCTATGACTATATGCGTCTGCTCTACGGTCGAGCCGGAACGCCACACTGTCCAATTTGCGATCGCTCCATTGCGCCTCAAACGATTGATCAAATGGTCGATCGAATTATGGAATTACCCGATCGAACTCGGTTTCAAATTCTCGCGCCCGTCGTTCGAGGCAAGAAAGGAACGCATCGTAAATTGATTTCAGGACTTGCGGCAGAAGGCTTTGTGCGGGTTCGGGTCGATGGAGAAGTGCGGGAATTGAGCGACTCGATCGAACTTGATAAAAATCAATTGCACACGGTTGAAATTGTCGTCGATCGCTTAGTCAAAAAAGACGATATGCAAGAACGGCTCAGTGATTCACTCACGACTTGCTTAAAGCGATCGGGCGGAATTGCCGTAGTCGATCTAATGCGTGAAGAAGGCTCTGAAGATCAACCTTCAGAACTCGTCTTCTCTGAAAATTTTGCCTGCCCCGAACATGGCGCAGTGATGGAGGAGCTTTCTCCCCGATTATTCTCGTTTAACTCGCCTTACGGTGCGTGTCCGAATTGTCACGGGATCGGCAGTCATCGAACCTTTTCGCCTGAACTGATCATTCCGAATCCGAACCTTCCGGTTTACGCCTCGATCGCACCTTGGTCAGACAAAGACAATACTTATTACCTCTCCCTGATTTGCAGCGTCGCGGAAGCCTACGGTTTTGATATCCAAACGCCTTGGAGTCAACTCACCCCGGAACAACAGCACGTCATGTTGTACGGTTCCAAAGATCCGATTTGGATCGAAGTCGATTCGCGATACCGAGAAAACAAAGGCTATCACCGTCGGTATGAAGGCGCGATTCCGTTGCTCGATCGACAGTATCAAGAAGCTAGTTCTGATTTGTACAAACAGAAATTAGAGCAATATTTGGTCGATCAAGCTTGTGATGTCTGTGGCGGAAAGCGACTAAAGCCTGAATCGCTCGCGGTGCGACTCGGACAGTTTCACATTCATGATTTCACAGGGGTTTCGATTCGAGATTGTCTCAATCGCGTTGAAGACTTGGAACTTAGCGATCGACAAGCCCAAATCGGAGATCTCGTTCTGAGAGAAATCAAAGCCAGATTGCAGTTTCTTTTGGATGTCGGATTGGATTATTTGACGCTCGATCGAACTGCCATGACACTTTCTGGCGGCGAAGCTCAACGCATTCGACTCGCAACCCAAATCGGTGCAGGACTCACAGGCGTTTTGTACGTTCTAGACGAACCGAGTATCGGACTGCACCAGCGCGATAACAGCCGATTGCTCAATACGCTAACGAAACTGCGCGATTTAGGAAACACGCTAATCGTCGTTGAACACGATGAAGAAACGATTCGCGCCGCTGATTACCTGGTTGACATTGGGCCTGGCGCGGGCGTTCATGGTGGGCGCATTGTTTCTCAAGGCGATCTTGATACGCTTCTCAACGCAGAAGAATCCTTAACAGGCGCGTATCTCTCTGGTCGACGGGTGATTCAGACTCCGGCAGAACGACGAGACGGAAATGGTCGATCGCTCTCCATTCGCAAGGCAGGTCGCAACAATCTTAGAGATGTTGATGTCGAAATTCCGCTAGGTAAATTGGTTTGTGTTACAGGCGTTTCCGGTTCTGGCAAATCCACGCTAATTAATGAACTCCTTTATCCCGCGATTCAGCACCACTTTGGGCAAAAAGTTCCACAGCCTAAAGAAATGAAGCCTGTCAAGGGATTAGACGCACTCGATAAAGCGATCGTCATTGATCAATCCCCGATCGGGCGCACTCCTCGATCGAATCCTGCGACCTACACAGGTGTTTTTGATGTAATTCGCGATGTTTTCTCCGAAACGATCGAAGCCAAAGCCAGAGGCTACAAACCCGGACAATTTTCCTTCAACGTCAAAGGCGGACGCTGCGAAGCTTGTAGCGGTCAAGGCGTGAACGTGATTGAGATGAACTTCTTGCCTGATGTGTATGTGCAATGCGACGTATGCAAAGGGGCACGGTACAACCGCGAAACCTTGCAGGTGAAGTTCAAAGGAAAATCGATCGCAGATGTTTTGGGCATGACCGTTGAAGAAGGCGCTGAATTCTTCAAAAACATTCCCCAAGCTGCCAATCGTCTGCAAACCTTGGTCGATGTCGGCCTTGGCTATATGCGCTTAGGGCAAACGGCTCCCACTTTATCGGGCGGCGAAGCACAGCGCGTCAAACTTGCCACCGAACTCTCTCGCCGCGCCACTGGGAAAACACTCTATCTAATTGATGAACCCACGACGGGCTTATCGTTCTACGATGTTCACAAACTTCTCGATGTGATTCAGCGATTAGTCGATAAAGGCAATTCAGTGTTGGTCATCGAACACAATCTCGATGTGATTCGATGCTCAGATTGGATCATTGATCTAGGCCCTGAAGGCGGCGATCGAGGTGGCGAAATTGTCGCCGTTGGCACTCCCGAAGAAGTTGTGAAGATTCCCCGTTCCTACACGGGTCAATATCTCCAGCAAGTTCTACAACAACATCCAGCAGGATCATGATCGAAACTTGGAAGCACGATCGCATTTTTACAAACGGAATTAACCTTCATTACGTCACCCAAGGCGAAGGTGAGTTGATCCTATTTCTGCACGGTTTTCCTGAATTTTGGTATTCATGGCGCAAACAAATTCCAGAATTCGCCAAGGATCATAAAGCCGTTGCGATCGATCTCCGAGGCTACAACGACAGCGACAAACCGACTGGAAATGATGCCTACAAAATGTCTGAATTTGTAGCAGATGTGAAAGGTGTAATCGAAGGATTAGGCTATCAACGCTGTACGCTTGTCGGGCACGATTGGGGAGGCGCGATCGCTTGGAATTTTGCTTACGCCTATCCGAATATGCTGGATAAGTTGGTCATTCTAAATCTTCCTCATCCTGCTAAATTCTCTCAGGGCTTAACCACACCCCAGCAACTTCTTAAAAGCTGGTATATTTTCCTATTTCAGATTCCCGTTTTACCTGAATTCCTGATTCAGCTAGGCGACTACAAAGCCTTGGAATCCGCGTTTTTAGGAATGGCAGTGAATAAAAGCGCATTTACTCGATCGGACATTGAACAGTATAAAGATGCGATCGCAAAGCGAGGTGCTTTAACCTCAACAATTAACTATTACCGAAATGCTTTTCAGTCTGGAATTGTTGGCAAAAGTTGGAGTGTTTTGGATGTGCCGACGCTGATGATTTGGGGAGAAAAAGACACAGCATTGGGCAAAGAACTGACTTATGGAACTGAGCAGTATGTAAGAGATTTTCAAATTCGATATATTCCAAACTGTAGCCATTGGGTGCAGCAAGAACAACCCGAATTAGTCAATCAATATATTCGCGAATTTATTTGATTAACCTAAATTCGACAAATAAAAATCCGGATTTGATTGCTTCAAGTCCGGATTTTTATATTTTTATATTTCCTCACTTAGAAACAGTCGCAAGCAATTTACTTTCTTCTTCTGAGGTTTCCACTATTTCAAAAACCTGCTCCATTCCAGTCAGTTCTAGAAGCATTCTGATTCGCTCATTAATCGATTGCAACAGCATCGGCTTACCTGCCTCACGCGATCGCTTAAATGCAATCACCAACGCCATCAAACCAGGACTACTCATAAACTCAACTTTCGCAAAATCCACCAGTATAACAGTGGCATCTGAACAAATTGCACGCTCTGCCTCTTTGTGAAATTGTGCGATTGCTTTGTCATCCAACGTTTCTGGAAACTGAATCGTCCGAGTTAATAATTCCATACCCCACAACCTGACTACTAAACGGTAATAAATAGAAATCTCCCAGCGTAATAGATGCTAGGCAAAATCGAAATTGCTACAAAACATGATTAGACTCCAGTTAATGTAACGCTCTGCTTCTGCGATAACCTCTATCCCAAGATGTAGCTGAAAAGCTTTCCCTGAAAGGTTTGATCTGTTGTCGATCGTAGCCTTGACCTTACGATAATTTAAGCAAGATTACCGTAGTGCTGAATACGATTTCAAATTGAATTAAAATCGGCTCATTTTTGCCAAAAAATCTAGAACTTTGCAGTATCTTTTTAATTCAATCTAAATAGAAAGCATCCGATTTAACAAAATATAGGTGTCTTGAAATACGCCCCTACGGTAAATCGAAACATTTCACTCGTATCTATCAATAGAAAGGGAAGTATCTTGCCTCTCTAGATAGACAGCAAACTGCAAAACAACCAGTAATATAAGAATTATGAAGCGTTTGGAACTTTAGATTATGCAAACTCCTCCTAGCACGACCGATCTACCTCTTTCTACTGCCTACAATGGCAAAGACCGCAACTCATTCCTCTTCGGCTGGACACCCCAAGCTGAATTGTGGAATGGACGTTTTGCAATGATTGGTTTTCTGGCATATCTTCTTTGGGATTTAGCAGGATATAGTGTTGTACGCGATTTACTGCACTTAGTTGGTTAATAGTCACAGATAAAATAGCAATTTGAGCGTGGGAAATGTATCCTTCACGCTCATTTTTATATATAGATTCAAAAAAAACTGCATCTTATATATTCGATGCAGTCTGCTCCTAAATAACCTGAGTTCGGGTTAAGCCGGAAACAGGAGATTGTGTTCAATTGCAATCGACGGCTTCTTTGGCTGATGGCAATAGGCAATTAAGCCGCCGAGAATATTGACAAAGCAATTGACTGGAGAACGATGGCGTGAATGTTCAATGTGTGAGATGTTCTTCAACTGGTCGATGATCGTTTCGATCATCGAGCGCTTACGGAGGGTCAAACGGTCGTTGAGGGGCATCAATCGCTGTTTCATCTTGCGTTTGAGTTTGGTGATCAGTTGAATGCCTGCGGTGTTGAGCAGTTGTTTGGCGAGCTTTTGCGAGACGTAGCCTTTGTCGGCGAACACTTTGCCAAACAACTGCTGTAACAACTTTGGAACAGGAGTGCGGTCATCGGTGTTGCCCGAAGTCAGCACGATATTGAGCAACTCACCTCGGTCATTGACGACGAGATGCAGTTTGAAGCCGAAGAACCAATCTACCGAGGTTTTGCCACGTGCAGTGACGTGCTCAAACACCTTGTTGCGCTCGATGCGGCGATTCTGACAGCGCGCAGCGACGTGGAATCCATGAAGCTGATGCCACTGCACACCCCAAAGCAGGAGCGCAAATAGGCGCACATCGGCACGAGCGTGCTCGGAATCCATTCGATAAAGAGCTGGTAGCTGACCAATCCAGGAAAGTCAGATGCCCACTCGGTCTGTACTTTCTCTTGATAGTAGGTTTTGAAGTTGCGATAGCACGACTGATGAAAGGCAATCAAGATGGTCATAATTTCGCTCAAGCTCAGGTTACGCGCTCGATTGCGAGGTTTCAGTCCACAGCCTAAAACTTGCTGCTGCCATTGCGTCTCAAAGGTTTGGCAGAAATCATCGACGGAGCAAAAGAGTTCTTCTAGACTAAGCATGAGGGCAAACTGGGCGTGAATTTTAGCATTTTCAGCCTATCGGGTTTGCCCCTTTCTTGTCTCAATTCTTATCCCGAACTTAGGTTAAATAACGTCTATTTACGATCGACTTATTCAACTTTCCCGATCGCTTTGTTCACATCGGTTGGCGTTTCGTACTCATCTTCGGGTAATTCATTCAACAGCGATCGTAATGTTTCATCCGCCCCATTCTTTTCTGCGTGCTTGATCAAATCTTCCTTATTAACCGGATAATCGATCCCTTTCAAATGTTTTTGCACCTCGAGCGGATTCACTTTTGCCATTGTCATTCTCCAAGTTCATATCGATAGCAAAAGCATAAATTTAACTCTTCTCCGAATCTTCATGCTGAGGTTTTGTCTGAATGTCTAACTTCTTATAGACGGCAAAACAAAAAACCTGCCGAACCGGCAGGTTTTAATATGAGGCTTACCAAACTGAAACAAACGACTTGCTCAGGAAAGTGAAGCACAAACAGAGCAACTTTTCCCGAAAGCTTCACTCAATAGAATAGGTGAAGCTTTCGGTTTACGTTAGAACGTAAACGTTGTTCTCAGGGTACCAATCACAATGTCATCGTTGTTGGTATTTTGACCAGGATTAACCACCCAAATCACACCCGGCGTGATCGAGATGTTATCGGTCAATTGATACTTATAGAAGCCTTCAAGATGCAGCGGGATCGAGTTGCCTACACCAGCCGCGCGTTGAGCAGCACTCGGGTTGCTCAGGTAAGGTTCAGCACCCGCCATGAAGCCCAACAAGTTGCCCTTCTTACCAAAATCAGGGAAAGCAACACCCACACCGTACGTCCAAATGCTGCGAGTTCCAGCACCATCATCCACAAAATCTGCGTTGACGTAGGAAGCAAAGCCGTTGATCACGAATTGCGGACTCAGCTTGAACGCAACCGAGGCACCATAAGCGTTAACTTGTGCGCTTGTGGTGCTTCCGAGTGCATTTAGTCCAGTGACACCACCTTGGTTCGCAAACCGCGTACCCGAAGTAGGACTGCCGAAACCTGTATCGAAGATAGCGCCTTGGCTACGGTAAGCGTTGACGTAAGTCAAACCAATCTGCAGTGCATCACTCGCATTGAAGGTGAGCTGCGCTAAGGCGCTGTAGCTACCATTGAATACGCCGCCTCTTTGTCCCGGATTGTTTGCACCACCGACAAAGCCAGTGCCTGAGTTGTCAGCAAGATAACCTGCACTGATTTGGAAGGCGTTGTTGAGGTTGAAATTTGCACCGACACCCGCACCACCACCAATCAAGTAGATCGGGTTGCGTTGAGCGAACACCGAGAGCGGGCCTGTGCCACCATCAGCCGCATCAAGGGCAGGGCTAATGGTCGGCGCATAGTCGTAATGCAAACCAGCAAAGGCAGGAACATAGAATCGTAGCTTTTCGCCAACTGGGAAGTAGTAAGCAACCCAGTCGATAAAGCCTCGGTTGCCATCCGTGTTGCCGAAGTTGAAGGTTTGAGCGCCCTCAGCACCACTACCCGCAGGAAGGGTGAAGCCCTCTGCATTACCTGCTGCAATCCGGGTGACTAACAAGTCCTTCCCAGTGAAGCTGGTGTTGAGTGCCAAACGAACCCGGTTTTGGAAGACGGTATTGTTGCCGCCAGTTCCACGAACGCCGAATTCATCGGTCAGCGCGAAAACGACTTCACCCGCGAGTTTTGTTGTGGTGGAGAATTGCTGCTTCTCTAAAGTCGTGGTGCGAGCTTCGAGGGCATCGACTCGTCCGCGTAGGGTAGCGAGTTCAGCCGCGAATTGCTCTTGCAGTTTTTGCAAGGTTGCGAGGTCTTCTTTCTTCACCAAGTCTGCGGTTGAAGCGGCGATCAGTTCGTTCACTCGATCGAGACACGCATTCAAACCAGCCGCGAACTCATAACGAGTCAAAGCGCGGTTTCCACGATACGTCCGATCGGGATAACCCGCGATACAGCCATAGCGCTCAACCAAGGATTGCAGTGCTTGGAACGCCCAGTCAGTGGGACGCACATCTGAAAGCTGCGATACCGAGGTGACTTGAGCGTTGGAAGCGTTTGCTCCTTGCCCTTCACGACTGTAACGGTTGATTTGGTTCAAAGAATCAACGCTGGGAGTCGTTGGAGCTTCAGTTGCAGCTTGGGCAACTTTTACTGGCTCATTTACGACTACAGATTTAGCGGGGCTGAATTCTGCCGCCACTTGTACTTGGGGTTTGACTGCTTCAGCAGTTTTCTCGGTACTGAGCGATTTCACATCCGCGAGTGTCTTCACTTCTGCGAGAGGCGCGATCGCTTTTGACTGAGTTCCGACTTCAAGAGCAGGCAATCCGGCAACTTCGGTCTTCTGAGCCGCAAACGCGGAAGAAGACATCATCAACGCTGCACCTAAGAGAGCAGGGCTTGTGAACAAAGAGTTCAATAAAATCTTACGCATTGTGTTTAGTTCTCCTCACACCTTTTGATAGAACGACTAGCGGAGCCTTCTATATCAAAATCAAAATCATCAGAATCGCGGTTAAGTTCGCTGAACGAATTTTCCGCTTGCAACTTAGTGTACCTGCTAGAGTCGAAAGGTGACACCCCAAAAGTGTGCCAATTCTCAAACTGTCTGAATCTCATTAAAAGACTCATATAGGAGCCGCTAGCAATTCAATTGATAGAGTACCCAATACGAGTACAGATTGCCTCACTCGATATTTAGACTCCTCTATCTACAGACGTACTTCTTTAGAAGAGCGATCGTAAAAACTCTCTTTAAAAACCATCCGCTCTTGTTCAAGCGAAGGCTGGACAAATCCAACTTTCAAGAACAAGAGCGGTCTAGCGGGTCTTCAGTTTAGAAACCAGACTGCCGGAAGGAACTCCGTGTTAGTCCAGTAATCGAAGAATTGTACGGACAATTGCTTACAAAAGGTCTGAAATAACTGTTAGAGAACAGCCCCGGCACGCAGCCGATTGACTCTAACCTGACGACCCAAGCGTATACTACTATCTGGCATGGGCATCACCTCCTATGTCCTAAGTGGATAAGTTTCAAAGGGTTTACAGACTCGGAATCCATCGAATTCCTTCATCTGTAATTCAATCTAGCATACCCATTCGAGAAAGTGTCAAGCATTAAATAAAGCTCCCACCAAAGAGGTAGGAGCTAATGGAATCAGAAAGACTTCGCTTCTTAGAGAGCGTTACCGCGAGGCAATACTTCTTCAGGGAATACAAAGTGTTCATGCGGCTGATCCTGAGATGCCATCCAGGCGCGGATGCCCTCGTTCAGCAAAATGTTCTTGGTGTAGAACGTTTCAAATTCTGGGTCTTCAGCAGCGCGAAGCT
>JAHHHU010000021.1 GCA_019359175.1 Phormidium tanganyikae FI6-MK23 | reverse complement strand
TTGAGCATTGGTGGTGGGTGCTGAAGAATTGGATGCGGCAACGGTGGGATGAGTTTGACAGCTTCCGGGATTGTGTCGATGCTGCCTTCAAACATTGTCCTAACGTGCTTGAGTAGCGCTATATTTGTCGGATTTTGTGTGGTGGGTGCGATGTTCATTGGGATCGCCCGACTGACTCAGCGAAAAGCGACCTTCGCACGTTAGAAGAGTCTAAGGAATGTGAATTTATTTTTATTAAGGTGTAACTTCTTGCCCTTTCGCCAAGAAGCGAGTCGCTCCGGTTGAGGCGGCTTTTGCCCCCTAAATCCCCCACTCTGGGGGATTTAGGGGGCGAAGATCTCAGCGACGACGAATCGAAAGTTTACAGGTTACTTAATCCACGATCCTAAACGAATGAGATCGGAGCAGAATTTTTTGCCCCGATCTCATTCGTTCTAGCTGACTGTTTTGACCAAAGGTTTCTCAGTCTCACTAAATGCCTCAAAGGTCTGTTGAGCTAAGACATCAAGATCCGCGTCCGAAATGTCACCCTGTCGCTGAACAAGTCGATCGCGTAAAACTTCCTCCGAAGCCTCACAGTGCAGAATCTCGATCGCGATTCCATGCGCTTGTGCCTGCTCGATTACGGGAGCGCGTAACGCTTGTCGATCGTACTTCGCATCGAGAATCACCGTGTATCCTTGCGAGGCTAAAGTCACGCCGAGATCGAGCAAGCGATCGTAAGTCTTCTGCGTCATTTCTGAACTGTACAGCGGCTCATCCCCTTTCGCATCGAGCGCAATACCCCCTAAATGCTTACGAACCGCATCAGAGCGGATTTGAATCGCGCCTGACTCACGAGCTAATTTTGATGCGATCGTGCTTTTTCCTGATCCCGATAGTCCTGACATCAAAACAACCTTGCCTTGTTTCGGCTTGGTATATTCCCAGGACAATCGATAGTAACGGCTTGCAGTTTCTTTCGACTCTTCTTTCACGGATTCCGGAACACTCGGATCACTCAGCAAGAATGATGTGACTTTTGCCCGAACATAAGACTGACGACTGTTATAGAGCGGTAGAACCTGCAAGCCTTCCCAGTCGCCGGATTGTTCAAGATACGAATTCAAGAACAGATTGCTGAGATCAGGACGGTTCCGCGCATCAAAATCCATGATGATGTAAGCAATGTCGAACATCGTATCGACAAAGCGGAATGGTTCATTAAACTCAATGCAATCAAACAATAAAATCTTGTTGTTCCAGAAACAAATGTTTCTCAGGTGAACATCCCCATGGCATTCGCGAATGAATTTGTGTTCAACTCGGCTTTTGAACAATGCCTCATTCTCAGCGAATAGCTGATCCGTATAAGCTTTCGTTTGATCAAATTGTTCTTGAGTTTGAGCAACTCCGATGTACCCGACGGTTTGATCATAGTTTTCGTCGATCGCTTGTCGAATCTGCGACACTTCCCCAAAACTCAGAATGTAATCATTCGTCGGTGCAGACTTGTGGAATGCTGCCAGAACTTTCGCCAAATCAGTTAAATGCTGTTCGGTGAGTTCTCCTCGATCGTACATTGCACTGAGCAGCGTCTCTTGTGGAAACTGCTGCATTTTCACCACGTAATCAACAGGGTCGCCGTTTCCACCCAAAATAAACTTCTCACCGTCTTGAGCGATCGGCAAAATATTCAAATACAATTCCGCTGCGCCGCGTTGATTCAGCCGCAACTCTTCATCACAGAAATGTTTGCGTTTCTCCACCGTAGAATAATCCAAGAAACCGAAATTCACAGGCTTTTTCAGCTTGTAAACATAGTCCCCAGTGAGAAAAACGTAGGAAACGTGCGTTTGAATTAGCTCGATCGGGCCTTTAACCGGATGGTCATAAATCGCAGGATTGAGAAGCGCTTCAACGATCGGGGGAAGAGTCGTAGTCGTCATAAGTTCCATTCACCAGAAAAAACGTAAATTCGATGAGGCTTTTCGCTACGTTGTTGACAGCTTCAGCCCCCTAAATCCCGCAATTTGGGGGACTTCAAGCCAAGCGCGTTTCCATTTTCAAAGTCCCCCAGAATGGGGGATTTAGGGGGCTTCCCGAATTCATCATCGCAGCGAACTACTCAAACGAACATTCACCAAAAAAGCCAGGGATCTCTCCCTAGCTTTATATACATCGAATCTGACAGCAAGCCGCAACTACTGCCCTTTTTGTTGGAAGAACGCAATGTGATAAATAAAGCCCTTCCAAGGGTGCTTTTGCACTTCGCGCATTACCACTTGACCATTCCAGGACAATTCTGGAATCGTGACATCAATCTTGGATGTATTCACCGCAGCATCTCTGACAAGAAAGCCTGCAAGTTTTGAATCCACCACGAGCTGAATGGACTCTGCACCATTGTGACCATACAAAGTTGCAGGAATTTTGCCATCGCGACGCAGCGCATTCGGCTTGCTTCCTTCAGGACGTTTTTGAGCTTCGATCGAGAACGGCATAATATGAACCTAAAAGTAACTAAACGTTAGCGGGTTGGGGCGTTTCGTTGGTGTACAACAGCGCCCGTTTCGGGCCATGAATGGGATCTTCGACAATAATCGTTTGATCGCGTTTGGCTCCCAAAGACACGATCGCGATCGGCACATCCATCAATTCTGCCAAAAACTTGAGATATTCAAGCGCTTCTTTTGGCAAATCGTCGAGCGATCGACAGTCTTCGGTCGATCGCTTCCATCCAGGCATCGTTTCATAAATCGGCTTGCATTGAGCAAACAAGCGCGAATTACTCGGAAAATCTTCGCAGCGCTGCCCATCGATTTCGTAAGCAACGCACACTTTGATTTCGTCCATTTCGTCTAAGACATCGAGCTTTGTAATCGCTAAACAGTCTAGACCATTGATGCGAACGGCGTACCGTCCAATCACTGCATCAAACCAGCCGCAGCGCCGTTGTCGTCCCGTCGTCGTGCCAAATTCGGCTCCACGATCGCACAACAACGCGCCCATTTCTTCGTGTAGCTCGGTCGGAAATGGGCCTTCCCCGACACGAGTGGTATACGCTTTTGCAACTCCGATCACTCGATCGATCACTGTCGGGCCGATCCCCGTTCCCACACAAGCCCCACCGGATACCGGATTCGAGGATGTGACATAGGGATAAGTGCCGTGATCCAAATCGAGTAGAGTCCCTTGCGCGCCTTCAAACAACACATTGCGCTTGCGGCGAATCGCATCGTAAATCTTCAGCGAACTATCGACAACATGCGGGCGCAATCGTTCTGCGTAGCCCATGTATTCCGCGAACACTTCATCGACGTTTAAGTGCGGCAGATTGTAGAGTTTTTCGAGAATGACGTTTTTTTGTGCGATCGTCCATCCCAACTGCTCACGGAATCCCTCCGGATTCATCAAATCTACAATCCGAACGCCTGTCCGTTCTGACTTATCCGCATAGGTCGGGCCAATTCCGCGTCCGGTCGTGCCGATTTTATGAGTTCCGCGCTGTTCTTCTGCGGCTTTGTCGATCAAACGATGATACGGCATCGTCACATGAGCCGTTTCTGAGATCAATAAGTTCCGAGTCGAAATGCCAAGCGCTTCGAGCTGATCGAGTTCTTGAAGCAGAACCTTTGGATCGATCACTGTTCCGCAACCGATAATGCACTCGGTTTCGGGATATAGAATTCCGGAGGGAATTAAATGAAGCTTAAAGGTCTGATCCTTGACGACAACCGTATGTCCTGCATTGACACCGCCTTGATAGCGGACAACGACATCCGCCGATTTGCTCAACAGATCGGTAATTTTGCCTTTACCTTCATCGCCCCACTGGGCACCAATCACAACTACGTTAGCCAAGGGATTTCAGGAGTCTAGGGTTTTCAACAAACTCCCATTATCCTCATGTGATGTCGATTGTGTCAATGCGATCGCAATTACAGATTTTCTCGTCTCAAAACTAATCCCATTCTGCCGCTTCTTCGGCTTCTACTTGTGAGATCGATCGCTTCATGTCTTCCCAATTCACCCGATGATCATCCCGAATCAATTGCCCCTGCTGCAACTGTAGAACTCTCTCCCCGAAACGCTCCGCCCATTCAAACTGATGCGTGACTGCCAAAACCGTAGAATCTACCTGAGCCAAAATTTTCAGCAATGCTTCACTTCGGTTTGCATCTAAATTCGCGATCGGTTCATCGAACAACAACACCGCAGGCTGACAAATCAAGGCACGAGCGATCGCGATCCACTGCCGTTCCCCCGTTGAAAGCTCTAACTCGGAACGACCGAGCCAATCGCGCGGAATGTTCATTCGCTCAATTCCGTCATTTACGCGCTGATCGAAATCCTTTAAATTCCTCAGTTTCAGTGGGTAGCTTAATGCTTCCCGAACCGTCATTCCGAATAGCTTCGGTTCTTGAGCAACATATAAAACTTGCTGTCGTAATTGCAATACTGGAATGTCTTGATATCGCTTGCCTTCAAACTCAATCGACCCCGCACTCGGTTCCGCCAATCGATTGAGCAATTTGAGCAATGTAGTTTTGCCGGAACCCGAAGCACCGACGATCGCAATTCGATCGCCCTTGTTCACCTCAAACGAAATATTCCGCAGTACCTCAAACCCCGTAATCGGTGTCCCTTTCTTCGTGACTCTGCCAGCCGCGAGACTGACCTGCTCTAACCGGATAAGCATCAAATTTTGCCGAGCGCGATCGCAGTCGAAACTGTCCAAACATCAATCAACAATAACAACATCGTGAACCCTAATAGAATCAAATACATCCACGGTTGCGATAAGGGTCTCACATCGGTTGTATTAATCCCCGTTTCTTGCTGAACTCGGTTCACCAATCGCGCAAATCCTACGACCCGCATCGGTAACAAATAGCCTTCTTCGGATTTGCTCAAGAAATAGTAAACCAATCCGCCTTGTCCAGTCGATCGAGGTTTTAGCGCCTTCACTTCTGACCAAGGCAACTGCCACCCCTTGCGAAAGAACTTCGGAACCCAGGTGGGGTAAGTCACTTGAATTCCACCTGCATCGAGAATCACTCGTTCACTCAATGCACCGAATAAAGCGATAAAGCCGATCGCAATTCCCACCCAAAGCCAGCCACTTGAAACGGGCGCATTCGTCGCTTCTGCCAATACTGGGAGCGGTGTGGTTAACGCAACATACAAACTGAGCAACGTCAGTCGAATCAACGGCGAAATCCGAAAAACATCAGGCGATTCAGAAGTCATGCAAATTCACCAATCCAACTCAGAATTTTACGATTCACGATTTCCGGTTGCTCATCGTGGGGACAATGCCCCGCATTATCGACCTCAACCAGTTCCAGCTTTTGATTGAGTTTGACACAAAACGCCGCCAAACTCGGTGGCACAAACTTATCCTGCTTGCCCCAAAACAACAGCATCGGAATCTTCAGCGTCGGCAAAATTGCTCGCGCCGTATACTCAGTAATTTTCGGAGTCGTCACCATCGATCGTAAAGCCTTCACCGCTCCTCGATCGCGTGCCGGAGTCGATAAAATCTCCACCAGTTCATCCGTGATCCCTTCCGAACTTGCATACGCCTGCCGCGCCCACAATCGAACCAACCGCGAACTTCTCAACACCCGAAAGAATGGATTGAAAATCAGCGGAAACGTGAAAACGCTCTTCGCCACAGCCGCGATCGGGCGAAACACTTTCACCGCCGTTCCCGCCCATTCCGGCGTTTCCAGCACCGAAGAATCCGGCAGATTCAGCATCACTACGCTTTTCACCATTTCGGGATATGCCTTTGCCGCTGCCAAACACACCAGCGACCCGATCGAATTCCCGATCAAAACCACAGGCTCCCGCACAAACGTCAACCAGAAATCGTGAACCTGCTCGATCCAAAGAGCCACGTTATAGGGTGCGATCGCTTTCTCCGATGCTCCAAACCCCAGTAGATCGAGCGCATACACTGTATGATGCTGACTCAACACCGACACATTATGCCGCCAATGCCCGATCGAGGCTCCGAACCCGTGAATTAGCATCAACGGGGGTGAACTCTCTGATTTTTGCGATCGCTGATAGGTATATCGCGTTTGCCACCCGCGCCACATCCAATCGCGCTGACTTCCAATCCGTTGCCGCCAAGGTAAAGCGTCTACCACAATTTCACCGATATCACTCTGTTTATTATTTTAATCGGTTCTCCGAATCCCCAAATGCCGATCCCTGCTTTAGAATTTACGTAACGAAGTAGAGAGAAATTCCGCCAAACTGAGTAGAATGGCGAATACAGACGAATTGACAATGCTCGATCGAGATTCATTGTCACCCTTATCCACTTATTCAACAGGTGCCTGTGATAGAAAAAAGACCCAATCGAGATATGCCCACGATCAACGAACGGATTCGATTCCCCAAAGTTCGTGTCATCGATGCAGACGGCTCTCAGCTAGGCATTATGGCTTCGCGTGAAGCACAAACGATGGCAGACGAAAAGGAACTCGATCTCGTACTCGTGAGTGACAAGGCTGACCCCCCTGTCGTCAAAATCATCGACTACGGTAAGCACAAATTCGAGCAGGAAAAGAAAGCCAAAGAAGCGAAGAAAAAGCAGCATACCGTCGATGTCAAGGAAGTCAAAATGCGCTAC
This sequence comes from Phormidium tanganyikae FI6-MK23, assembly GCA_019359175.1. Lineage (GTDB taxonomy): Bacteria > Cyanobacteriota > Cyanobacteriia > Leptolyngbyales > Leptolyngbyaceae > Leptolyngbya > Leptolyngbya tanganyikae. Next base: position 74,392 of record JAHHHU010000021.1, on the reverse strand, counting down.
AAAATTGAGGAACACGATTACAACGTGCGAATCAATCAAGCCGAACGCTTCCTCAAAGCCGGAGATAAGGTCAAAGCGACAATCATGTTCCGAGGACGAGAAATTCAGCACAGTGATCTTGCTGAGACTTTGCTGAAGCGGATGGCAGGCGACCTCCAAGAAATTGCCGAAGTGCAACAAGCCCCGAAAAAAGAAGGGCGCAATATGATGATGCTGCTCGCACCGAAGAAATAAGCCGCGACATCATCTCGATCGTTTTAGGACAGTGGGATCACTTCTCACTGTCCTTTTTGCGGGGTTTAGAGTTACAGTCTCTTGGGCATCTTAGGGAGGATTCCAATGTAAAGGAATCATGTGCATCGATTCAATTGGAACCCCTCCCCCATGCTTCCGACAAATCAAGCTTCCACAAAATCCGGCGAAAACTCCTTTCTCCGCTGGATCAATCTCCGATCCGGTGAAGGCAATCGAACCTTTTGGATGTTCGCCTTCTACACTTTCACTTCAACGGGATTGATGTGGCTGGAAGCCTGCTCGGTTGAGATGTTCCTTGCACAGTACGGGGCGGCAAATTTACCGCTGATCTACATGGTCAGTGCCGCGATTAAAATCGGCTTAGGGTGGCTATATTCGGAGCTTCAGCGCTATTTGCCATTGAGAATCGTAATTGTTGCGATCGCGGTTTTGCTCGCTTCTCCCCTTCCCTTCTTCTCACTTGGCTTAAGCGGCGCATTTGGAGACAGAATTGGACAATTCTATATGCTGCAAGTCGTTGTCTTTTCGATGCAGCTTTGGCTGGAAGCAAGTCACGTTCTCAATGATCTTAATGCCTCCATCACAGCCAATCAGCTTTTCAATATTCGAGAAATCAAGCGCGCCTACCCGCTGATCAGTAGCGGAATTCTGGTTGCGGATGTGGTAGGCGGATTTTCATTGCCGTTTGTTTTGGGACTGTTTCCGCGTGATACAGCGGTTTCACAAGTGCTGCTGATTGCATTTGGGTTCATGATGGCTGGGGCAGTGATTTTAGGGGGGCTGAGTCACAGCTATCAACAGGCGTTCCCAGAAGTGCGACGACGACGCGACGACACGATCGTGGAAGATTCGACCACTCGCCTGCAAGGACAAATGCAGCGATACATGATTCTATTGCAAATTTTCTTTGCATTGGCGCAAGTATTTCTGCTGCTGGTTGAGTTTCAGTTTCTTACCCAACTCGGACGCAACTCCGGGATCTCAAGCCAATTAGGAGGCGGGGAGGTCGCTGGATTCTTAGGTATCTTTAACGGGGCATTGGGGATCTGTGAACTGGGGATGCAGTGGCTTTTTTCGAGTCGCGTTCTCGATCGAGTGGGCGTTTTCCGATCGCTGATGTTGCTCCCGATTATTGTTCTCGGATTCGCTGGAGTCTCGATCACAGGTATCTCTCCGGTCTTCTTGAGCGTTTTGGTGATGCGGTTTCTCTATGAATTGCTGCACTATACGTTGTTAAGCGGCAGTGTTCCGTTTCTGTTCTACTCTGTGCCGGATCATTTGCGGAATCGAGAACAGGCGAAAGTTCGTGGGATTGCAGAACCAATTTCTACAGCGATTACTGGACTGATTCTCTTGGGACTGGTGCAACTAGGTCTAAATGGAGTTGGGATCGCAGAACAAAATCTAAGCTTTGGATTGATGATCGTATTTGCGATCGCATGGCTGACGACGATCGCGTTTCTCAAAAAAGAGTATCTCAATCTCTTAGTGCTAAATGCAGGACGGGGGCAGCTGAGTATGTCAGATGTCGATATGAAAGCGCTGCGACAAAAGACGATCGAGACATTAGAAAAGTCGGGAGCTGACGAAGATAAACGCGCCTGTATTGAATTTTTGAGTGAAATCGACGGCAAAAATGCAGGAGAAGTTCTTGCACCACTGTTGCTAAAACTCACTCCCGAATTGCAGCACAAAAGCATTGAGGTGATGCTAAATCATCCTAGTCCAGCATTCTTAAATCCAGTCAAATCACTTTGCTCCCAGCGTCCTGCGCCAGAAGTGATGGCAGTGGCTCTACGGTATATTTGGCTCACTGAAGAGACAGCGGCTTTTAGTGAACTGCGCCACTATCTCAAATCCAACCATCCTTCGATCGTCAGAGCAACAGCAGCATCCTTGATTCTGCGTCAAGGCTCAATGTCGGAAAAAGCAGAAGCAACTTATGTGCTGCAAGCCATGTTGAAGCACAAACAAACACAGGAACGAGTGATTGGCTGCCGTGCGCTTGGTGGTGCGGTGCATCTACAGGGTTTACGATTGTGGTTGAAGCCTTATGTTCCAGAGCTATTAAAAGACCCGTCGATCGAGGTGAAGTCTGCCACACTCGAAGCGATCGCAGCAACGAGATCGGAAGAGTTTTATCGTTATTTGCTGACAGGCTTGTACTGTCGTCCAACGCGCGAAGCTGCAAAGTCTGCATTAGTTCGATTGGGCAATGAGGTACTGCCGAAACTGATTCGCCTTGCCGATGATATTGAACGACCTTCATTAGTTCGGAGCGAGGCATTTAACGCGATCGGGCAAATTGGAACCCCCGAAGCGATCGAACTTCTGATCTCCCGTCTGACGACTTCTTGGGGAACGACTCGACGCTTACTGCTGCGGATTCTGCTAAAAGTGCCCAATGAGAAAGGAATTGAGGCAGTTTCAGAGCAGTTGGGAAGACAAGGAGTTGAACAACTGATCGAGCAAGAGTTGATGTTTATGGGGCAAGTGTATGCTGCCTCAATGGATTTGATTTTGGAGCGGGTGCGCTGTGATGAAACAGTGTTGTTGCGATCAGCGTTAGAAACATTGCCCGCTGACAGTATCGAGCGATTGTTCTTGCTGATGAAGTTTCTCTATCCGATCGGTTCGATTCGAGTCGCGGAGTTTAATTTTCAGTCTGAGTCTCGATCGGCTATCGCGCAAGGCTTAGAGATTCTTGATAGTACGTTGGATATTGCGAGTAAACGCGCACTGTTAGGAGTCCTCGATCGAGAGCTTCCAATGGATAAGCTGCAAAGTTTGTCGAGTCTTGTGCCTTACACACCGATGCAGCCGAATGAGCGGCTCAATCATCTATTAGAACTGCGGCATTTTATTTCAGATTGGGCGTTGGCGTGCTGCTTCCATTTAGCAAGACGGGCACATTGGGATATCACCGGAGAAGCGATTCGATCGAGTCTGCGGCATCCGAGGGGATATGTTCGGGAATCGGTTTTGAGCTATGTGGCAGAACAGTATCCACAACAGTTAGGACGGGTTTTACAAGGATTTCGGAATGAGCGTGATCCAATTGTGTCAAAGCAGGTAAAACAAATGATGCAGAAGCTAGGAATGACCTTGCCAGAGGAGTTTTCTCAGGTCAATCGTCCTCCTAAATCTCAGGGTGATCTAGTTCGTTAGTGTGAGCAAACGCCAGCTATGTTAAACAGTTTTGAACGATTATTGCTTGTGCGAGGAGTCCCGATTTTCAAAGAGTTGCGGGATGATTTTCTAGTGCGGCTCGCATCGATCATGGAAGAGCGATCTTATGGAGTGCGAGAAACGATTCTCGTCGAAGGTCAAGAAGGTCGATCGATGTATGTGATTTGTAAAGGCGTGGTTCGGGTTCACAATGGCAGCCGTGAATTGACACTGTACAAGCGAGGCGATTTTTTCGGTGAGATGTCGCTGTTTGATTCAGAACCTCGATCAGCATCTGTTACCGCGATCGAGCCTTGTGAATGTCTCGTTTTGACGCAGCAGCAACTCTACGAAGCGGTAGACGAAACGCCTGGAATTGCTTTGAATCTGATCAAAATTCTCTCTGGTCGAGTGCGCGAGATGAACAAAGATATCAAAGCGCGAGATCAAGAAATTCGGTTGCTCAAAGGTGAACCGATCACACAGATTCACTAGATTTCAGAGCTTCTTTCGCAAGCTGCAAAATCTCCGATCGCACTTGTTCATGATGCGTTGCAGCACACCAAGGACGGAGATAGAGAATCGTTGTTTCTGCGGTGATCGATTCTACGTGACAAGTGGGTCTAGGTTCGCGCAAAATCAGCGGATGCGGTTGAACGAGAGATAACAAATGGGTAATGGTGGACTCAATTTCTCGATCGCCAATATCAATGTGCAAATCTATCCGCCGCGTGCCCATGATCGTATTATTCCTTAGAGTTCCGCTAAACAAGTTGCTGTTGGGAACTGTGATCCGAACATTGTCAGAAGATACGATCGTCGTCGAAAACAATCCGATACTATCGACCGTTCCAGCAACGCCAGCGCCTTCGATCGTATCTCCCACCTCAAACGGTCGGAAACTCACGAGCATCACCCCCGCTGCAAAGTGAGACAAGCTATTTTGCAGCGCTAAACCGATCGCCAAACCTGCCGCACCGATCACCGCTACGATCGTTGTCGTTTGCAGCCCGATCGCGTTTAATGCCGCAACACCGCCCGCCATCCAAACCAAAATCGCTGCGACTTGAATCAGAAATTTTTGCAGCGTCGGTTCTGCATATTTGAGCAGACGAAACCCGATTGGTCTGATCAAGTTTGCTGTCCAGCGCGTGAAAAAGAGAATCACGCTTGCCCAAATCAGCTTTGGCACAATCTGAAGCGCCAGATCGATCAGGTTGCGTTGCAGGATTAAATGGTTAATGTTGTTGCTCAAAACGTTGACAGTTTGAGCGCTGACTGTTGGCATAGAACCTCCTGCTTATTGCCCCGTTAGATTGATACACAAAAAATCGGGACAGTCCTGAAGGGGATCAGTTTATCGCGTTCTGAAGCATGATCGATTCGACTCGCTAATCTTCTTCCACTCGATAGCCAAATTCCGCCAGTCTAACCCGCGACTGTCGCCACTTGGGAAGCACCTTCACAAACAACTCAAGATACACTTGACCCTCGATCAGCTTTTGAATCTGTTCGCGCGCGGCAGTTCCGATCGCTTTAATCATCCCGCCGCCTTTGCCCAAGAGAATCGCTTTTTGCGACGGTCGCTCGACGTTAATCGCAGCAAAGATTCGCGTCAATTTCGCTTCTTCGACCACTTTTTCAATCTCGATCGCGACCGAATGCGGCACTTCTTCGCGCGTGAGCAGCAGAATTTGTTCTCGAATCAGTTCGCCCATGATGAACCGTTCCGGCTGATCTGTGACCAAATCGGGTGGGTAGTAATACGGCCCTGGTTTTAGGTTTTCAACGATCGAGCTTTGCAGCGCTTCCATTCCCTCGCCTTGAAGGGCGGAAAATTTCGCGATCGTCCAGCCTCGCGCTTCCGCTAATTCTCGATAGCGATCGTCGAACTGGGGAGCGGATTGTTGGTCGGCTTTGTTCAATCCCAGAATCACAGGCGTTTCCGTCTGGTTCAGCAACTCTGCAATATAGCGATCGCCGCCGCCCAATTCGACGGCACAATCGACCACAAACAACACCACATCGACGGCATTGATTGAGCTTTGGGCATTTTTAACCAACACTTGCCCCAATTGGTGATGGGGCTTATGGATTCCGGGCGTATCGACGAAAATGATCTGTGCCTCGGGCGTGGTGAGAATACCGCGTAACCGATTGCGCGTCGTCTGCGCCACCGGAGACGTAATCGCAATCTTTTGACCCACGAGAAAATTCATGATCGTAGACTTGCCGACATTGGGACGACCAATAATGCCGACAAAGCCCGATCGATAATCTTCTGGAGCGACGGGAATCGTGAAAATGTCTGCTTGTTCTGACATTCCTAAATCTATTCTGTAATCTTGGCTACTGTTTGGTGAAACGTATTACACTCACACAGCTTATTCAGTGTATGAGATTATGGGCGAAGTCAAACGGATTGGGATTTTGACGAGCGGTGGGGATTGTGCGGGGCTGAACGCAGTGATTCGAGCGGTCGTGTTTCGGGCAAGCACCTACGATTGGAAAGTGTTTGGAATTGCCCGCGCGACGAATGGACTAATGGCGCGACCGCCTGAATTTACAGTGCTCGATATCGAGAAAGTCGATCGCATTCTCACCCACGGCGGCACGCTGCTCGGCACAACGAATAAAGGCAATCCGTTTGCGTTTCCGATGCCTGATGGACAAATTCTCGATCGCTCTGAAGAGATCATCGAAGGCTATCGGATGTTGGAACTCGATGCGATCATCGGAATCGGGGGGGATGGCAGTATGGCGATTCTTCGCAAGCTGGCACAACAAGGCGGAATGAATCTAGTCACGATTCCGAAAACGATCGATAACGATGTTGATATCACAGAGCGATCAATTGGATTTGATACGGCTGTGAATATCGCAACCGAAGCCCTCGATCGATTGCAGTTCACGGCTGCAAGTCATTCGCGCGTGATGATTCTCGAAGTGATGGGACGCGATGCGGGACACATTGCCATTAGTGCGGGCATTGCAGGCGGCGCAGATGTGATTTTGATCCCCGAAATTCCCTACACGATTAGCGATCTGTGTCGCAAGCTTGCAGAACGCCAAGACCAAGGAAAAAACTATTCCTTGATCATTGTGTCCGAAGCGGTCAAAACAGAGGCAGGTGACGCGATTAACTGTACTCATGCGTTTGGTGAAATGCGGTACGGCGGAGTCGGACAGTATCTTGCGGATACTATTCATGCTTGTAATGGAGCAGAAACGCGCGTTACGGTTTTGGGACACGCACAGCGGGGCGGAACACCTTCGCCACTCGATCGCTTACTTGCCTCTGCGTTTGGTGTGGCGGCAGTCGATCTGATTGCGGCAGAAAAGTTCGATCGCATGGTGGGATGGCACGATCGACAAGTGATCGATGTGCCGATTCGCGATGCGATTCAACGATATTGTGTGGTTGATCCAGAGAGTACACTGGTCAAGACTGCACGCGGACTAGGGATTTACCTAGGAGACTAATGACGGTTATTTTGACGAACGATGATGGCATTGATGCGCCGGGAATTCGGGCATTGTTAGGCGCAATGAACGGAGCCGGAATTTTAGTTGCGCCGAGCGGTCACTACTCCGGATGCGGTCATCAAGTCACGACGACAGAGCCGATTCGAGTCGAGAAGCGCAACGATCGAGAATATGCGATCGGGGGCACTCCTGCCGATTGTAGTCGGCTTGCGCTGAACTATCTTTTTCCTGATACAAGCCTCGTTTTATCGGGTATTAACTCCGGTGGCAACATGGGCGTTGATGTTTACATTTCTGGAACTGTTGCAGCGATTCGAGAAGCTGCGTTTCATCGCGTTCCAGGAATTGCAATTTCACAATATAAGAAAGGTAGAATTCCGATCGATTGGAATCGTTCGACTGCTCTCGCCGCGAAGGTTCTCAGGGAATTAATCGATCGACCTTACCAGCTTGGTTTTTACTGGAATGTGAATCTTCCCTATGTCGAACCGAATGCACCTAATCCAGAGATGATTTTCTGTGAACCGTGCACGCAGCCGCTTCCGAGCGATTTTCGCATTGAAGGCAATGACTTTTATTACTGCGGTAACTATGGAGAGAGAAAGCGCGATCGAGGATCTGATGTGGATGTTTGTTTATCGGGTCAGATCGCGATTACACAGTTAAGGATTTGAACGCTCAAGCGCAAGATGAATCAGTCGATCGACTAAATTTGGGTAAGAAATTCCCGTTGCGTCCCACATCATCGGATACATACTCGTTGCGGTGAATCCAGGTAGGGTATTGATTTCGTTGATCAATACTTCTCCGGTTGATTCGACGTAAAAGAAATCAACGCGGCTTAAGCCCGAACAATCGATCGCATGAAAAGCCTGCAATGCTCGCTCTTGAATTAAGCTTGTCACTTCGGGCGGCAACTTCGCTGGAATCGTATGGCTCGATTTGCCTGCCGTATACTTTGTTTCGTAATCATAAAAGTCACTATCAAAGCTAATCTCGCCTACGACCGAAGCTTTCGCTTGATCATTTCCCAAGACTGCACATTCAACTTCTCGTGCAACCACTCCCGCCTCAACGATGATCCGTCGATCGTAACTCGCTGCACTGTCTAATGCCGCTTCTAACTCTGCGCGAGTCCGCACTTTTGAGATCCCAACCGATGATCCTAGGTTGGCGGGTTTGACGAAGCAAGGATAGCCAAACTCGGATTCAATACGATCGCACAATTTCGGAAACACACAAGGATTTGAGTACACTTCAGCCCGACCGACTGCAAGATATTTCACCTGCGGCAATCCTGCCTGAGCAAACGCCATTTTCATCGTCAGCTTATCCATTCCGACCGCAGATCCCAGCACTCCAGAGCCGACGAACGGTTTTTGCATTAGGGTCAGCAAGCCTTGAATCGTCCCATCTTCGCCGTTTGGTCCATGCAAAATTGGAAACCAGACATCGACTTGTACCGCTTCGGAAGGGAATTGCCAAAGATTTGTGGCGCTGTCTGCACAATCAATCGCGCCAGACTCTAAGACCGATCGAGCAGTATCAGGCGATCGCCATTGTCCATCTTTCTGAATGTAGAACGGCATCAGATCATATTTTTCAGCATTAGCAGGATCGCTGAGGGCTTGGGCAATCGATCGAGCCGATGCGATCGAGACTTCATGTTCTCCAGAACGCCCACCAAACAACAGTCCGACTTTTAGCTTTGTCATGATCTGATCCCAATTTTCTTTTGGACTTTAGACCATTCGGGGGAGTATGTCAAAATCAGGTCATCTCAGCCAAATTTCCCTATGCTCGATTGTTATCGTCAACTTCTAGAAAGAATACCTGCGGTACTAGCAACAGTTGTTCAGATTAAAGGTTCTGTACCGCGTGAAGTCGGAGCAAAGATGATCATCGGGGCAGAGGGGCGGATTTTTGGCACGATCGGGGGTGGAGCCGGAGAAGCAAAAGTGATTCAGCAAGCGTTGGAGGTGCTGCAAACAGGTGAAAAACAATGGGTTAAAATTGATCTAACAGGCGCACCGCAGCGAGAAACTCAAGGAATTTGCGGCGGAATGATGCGAGTTTGGTTGGAGCGGTGGGAAGGCGATCGAGCAATCTCCCTCACTCGCGAAATTCTAACCCGGCTCGAATCGGGTCAATCAGTATCGATCGTGACTCCATTTGATTCAGAGCCTTATCTCTCGGAAGATTGTCTCGATCGAGCTTTTATCGAAACGATCGAACCTCTGCCTACACTATTAATTGTTGGGGCGGGACATTGTGGAATTCAATTAGCAAAAGTGGCAGATCTGATTGGATTCCAAGTAATCGTTCAAGACGATCGCGCTGAATGGGCAAATGTCGATCGCTATCCCAATGCGAGGATTTTTAACTGTTCGATCGATGAAACAGTTGATCAACTTGCAACATATACTCAGCTTTATGCAGCGTTAGTAACACGCGGCTATCAATACGATTTAGCAGCACTACAAGCTTTAATCGATCGAACTGTACCTTGCCGCTACATTGGAATGATCGGCAGTGAAAAGCGCGTCAGACAAGTGTTTCAATCATCGGGAATTTCAGGGCGATCGATTTATGCTCCGATCGGTTTAGACATTGGAGCATTAACGCCCGAAGAAATCGCGATTAGCATCAGTGCAGAATTGATTTTAGTTAGACGCGGGGGAACAGGTCGATCGCTTTCCGAATCGTTGAGAATGATAGACTGAGAGCCTCAATTTAAATCGCTTATGCCACAAGTTGCATTTGAAACCCTTGTCAGTTCAGTTCGCGCCGGAACTCATCTTGCAAGTTTCCCAACTGATACGGTTCCCGCTTTAGCTGCAAAGCCCGATCGCGCAGATTCAATCTTCACGGCAAAACAGCGAAGCCTCGATAAACCGTTGATTCTAATGGCAAGCGAAATCGAAGAACTTTGGCAATACGTGAAGGGAAGCGATCGAGAATTGGAACAATGGAACGCGATCGCACAACAATACTTACCCGGTGCATTAACTTTAGTTCTTCCAGCAAACAATCGTGTTCCCGCTGCTATGAATCCGAGTGATCCAACCACGATCGGCGTGAGAGTTCCAAATCATGCGATCGCGCGTCAAATTCTCGCACAAACTGGAGCATTAGCAACCACGAGCGCAAATAGATCGGGGCAACCTGCGTTACTTTCGATGAATGCGATCGCGGCAGAGTTTCCGGAGGTATTGATGTTAGCGTCGAACTCGGATGAAGTGGCTTCGGGAACACCTTCGACTGTAGTGAAATGGACAGGTGAAGGGTGGCAGGTTTTGAGACAGGGAGCGATCGAGTTATAGAGCTATGGAATTTTTCACAATCTTGATTTCGAGCTTACTAGGCTTACTCTCTCCCACCGGAGTCATCGTCGATCGAGTCGCAGAATCCCAAATCCGTAAACAACTCGTCGCCGCAGAACAGCTACAAGTCCGCGTCGATAATGCTCCGAGTTACCAAATCATTCAAGGTCGCGCCGATCGCATTCGCATCGCTGGTCGTGGACTTTTCCCAGTTCAAGACTTTCGCATCGATACCTTAGAACTCGAAACCGATCCGATCGCGCTTCAACTCAAAACCCGCAAACTCGAAAAGCCCTTACAAGCAGGCGTTCGCATTGTTCTGACTCAAAAAGACATCGATCGCGCATTACGATCGCCCTTCGTTACCGCTCGACTTAAAAATCTTGGAATTCGACTGCTCCGCCGAGATGTGAGACAAGTCGAACGCTACGACTTTCTCAATCCACAACTCACACTTCTCCCGCAAGATCGAATCCGATTCCAAGTCGAACTCCAAGAACAAGGCGATCCCGCAACACTCAAAATCGTCGCTGAAGCCGAACCGCAGATCATTTCAGGCCGATCGCTGCAACTCAACAAGCTGAGAATTTGGGCAAACGGACAGGAAAGTCCCGAAGTTGTCACCCGCGCGATCGAGAACTTAATCCGCGATCGCACCGATTTACGCCGCTTGGAATCGTCAAACATCACTGCCCGCATTCTCAATCTAAAGCTAGAACCCTCTCGCTTAGAAGTCGCCAGCTTTGTGCAACTCCGCAACCCACAAAAAAGAGAAGCAAGGTAGCTTCCCCGTTCCAGCCTATCAAGATGCTGATTTAGCCGAAACGACCACTGACATAAGCCTGAGTCGCTTGCTCTTGAGGACTTTGGAAAATTCGCTCAGTGCGATCGTATTCCACGATATAGCCCGTTCTTTGTCCCTTCGCATTCGCTTCCACATTAAAAAACGCCGTGTAATCCGAGGCGCGAGAAGCCTGCTGCATATTGTGAGTCACAATCACGATCGTGTATTTCTCTTTCAGCTCTTGCAGCAAATCTTCCACTTTCAAAGTCGAAATCGGGTCAAGCGCCGAACAAGGTTCGTCCATCAAAATCACATCGGGTTGGACTGCCACCGCACGCGCAATACACAGCCGTTGTTGTTGACCCCCAGAAAGATCGGTTCCGTAAGCTTTGAGCTTATCTTTCACATCGTCCCAGAGTGCGGATTGTTTGAGCGATCGTTCGACCAGTTCATCCATGTCGCCCTTGTAGCCAAGCAACCGAGGACCAAATGCGACATTGTCATAAATCGTTTTCGGGAAAGGGTTCGGCTTTTGAAACACCATCCCAATTTGCCGACGCACCTCGACCGGATCAATTTCAGTCGCGTAAAGATCCTGATCGTGATAGTAAATCTTGCCATCGATGTGGAACGACTTGATCAAATCATTCAGTCGGTTAAAGCAGCGCAGCACGGTACTTTTACCGCAACCTGAAGGGCCAATAAAAGCAGTAACAGCGTTTTTCGGAATGTCGATCGACACATCTCGCACCGCCAAGAAATTGCCGTAATGGATATTGAGGTTCTCGGTGCGAAAGATAGTTTCAGTTTGGCGAGCGTTCTGAACTCTAGAAGTCATAAAGTTAATTGAAGGATAGAGGATTGGAGCGTTTCAAAAAGGATTTATCGACGTTTGATCAACATCCGGGAGAAAATGCTGGTGAATAAAACCAGCAAAACCAACACCAGCGAACCCGCCCAGGCAAGCTCTTGTTGAGCCTTAAACGGAGAAGTTGCAAAGTCAAAGACCAACCGCGACATCGTAGCCGTCGGTTCCCACAAAGTCGTATTCCAAAATCGGTTAAATGAAGCCGTAAACAAGACCGGAGCCGTTTCGCCCGCCGCCCGCGCCAATGCTAGCAAAATTCCAGTCACGATTGCCGGAATCGCTGCCGGAAGCACAATCTGCAACGTCGTCTGAATCCGACTCGCACCGAGTCCGATCGCAGCTTGACGAAAATCATTTGGCACAGCTTCCAGCGCTTCGGCTGCAGTTCTCACGATCGTCGGCAGCATCAGCACCCCCAGCGCAAAACCACCCGCCACCGCCGAGAACGTCCCAGTATTCAACACCACGATCGCGTAAGCAAACGCACCAATCACGATCGATGGCACACCACTCAACACATTGGTCAAGAAGCTGACCGTTTCTGCCAGTTTCGTATCGCGCCCAAACTCAGACAGATAAATCGCACCAATAATGCCAAACGGAATCGCCAATAATGCTGCAATTCCAACCGTGAGCAGCGTTCCTACAAACGCATTGCCAAAACCGCCGCCCGCTAATCCCGGCGCAGGGGGCAATTCGATAAACACACTGGGAGTCAGTCGTGAAGCCCCGTTAATCAAAACGTAGAACGTCACAGCCGCCAGCGGAATCAGCGCCAACGCCGCACACGCAAACGTCAGAATCGTCATCGCTGAAGAAAACAGGGTGCGAGGAGAACTCGGCGATCGCTTCAAGCTCCGTCCGGCAGTCGCAAATTCTGGAGAAGTCATACAAATCCTTGTCTCATTCGAGCTTAGTGCCTAGAGCTTCATACTGAATCGGCGGACGACCATTTCCGCCAACACATTTACAATCAATGTCAGTGCGAACAAGACCAGCGCCGCATACATCAATGATGCCACTTGCAGCCCACTCGCTTCTGCAAACTGATTCGCCAACAGCGATGCCACCGTAGAACCTTGAGCCAGAATCGAGAACGATCGAATCGAATCGACGTTTCCGATCACCATCGTGACCGCCATCGTTTCACCCATCGCCCGACCCAACGCCAGCATAATGCCACCCACGACCCCAGAAAACGCCGCAGGAAGCAAAACCTTGAAGATTGTCTCCCATCGAGTTGCACCGAGTCCATACGACGCTTGGCGCAATTCTGCCGGAACCGCAACGAGCGCATCACGCGAAATTGCTGCAATAATCGGCAAAATCATAATTGCCAAAATAATTCCAGCCGCGTAGATTCCTGGCCCCGCTGGAGCCGTACTAAAAATCGGAATCCAGCCGAGTGTTGCATTCAACCACATCCCAAACGGACGCAGCACCGGGATCAGTACGAAAATGCCCCACAGTCCGTACACTACACTCGGAATCGCCGCTAGGAGTTCAACCATAAACACGATCGGCTGCTTCACTCTGGGCGGCAAAAAATCTTCGCTCAAAAACAGCGCCACGCTAATCCCGACGGGTACTGCCAGCAACAACGCCAAAAACGAAGTCACGAGCGTTCCATAAATCTGAGTCAGTGCGCCAAATACTTCATCATTGACGCTCCACCGACTCGTCACCAAAAAACCAAGCCCAAATTTCTGAATTGCTGGGATCGCATCGGCTCCCACTCGACCTGCAATCGCCAATAGCAAAAGACCAATTCCAACCGCAAACGCAGCCGTGAGCCAAACAAATCCGTTATCAATCAGGCGAGACGTATCAGTACGCCGCCAAGACATTCGCGATGATCGATCCGCAGGCGAAGCCATAAAAAACTCTTTGAGGAAAGTGATGAAAACAATACCATGCGATCGCACATCGACTAGAGAGTAATACTCGCTCTCTAGTCGATCGCTGCGGTTATTTCGCAGCTACCTTAATCGTATCCAATGCAGAAGCCGCCTTGGTGGAAATCGACTCTGGCAACGGAAGATATCCCAATTCGGTCGCAAATGCTTTTCCGTCACCGTAAGCCCACTTCATAAACTCGTTGAAGGCTTTCGCTTTCGCCGGATCTTTCGGGTTTTCGTACAGCAACAAGTAGGTCAAACTGACGATCGGGTAAGAATCTTTGCCTTCTGGATCGGGCACTTTCACCACAAAGTTATCAGGCACAGACACGCCATCTAAAGCTTTTGAAGCAGATTCAGGAGTCGGTGCAATAAAAGCCCCCGACTTATTTTGCAAGCTTGCGGTCGGCAAGTTGTTCTGCTTTGAGAAAGAATACTCGGTATATCCGATCGCGCCAGCGGTTTGCTGAATCTGAGCGGTCACACCTTCGTTTCCTTTCGCGCCTGTTCCAGTGGGCCATTCCACCGTTTTACCTGAACCGCCTTTCCAGTTCGGGCACGCTTTTGTGATGTGGTTGGTAAAAATTGCCGTCGTTCCACTGCCGTCGGAGCGGTGAACAAACGTCAAAGGCTGGCTCGGTGCGGCTGGATTATTTGCTTTGATCTTTGGATCGTCCCAGGATTTGATCGAACCATCGACGATGCCGCAGAATGCTTCGCGCGTCAGTTTGAGATCCGTCAATCCAGGCGCATTGTACGCCATCACGATGAACAATCCCGTTGAGGGAATTTGAACGGCTTTACCACGATCGCCTGGCAGTTTCGCCCGATCTTCGTCTTTCAAGGGGTCATCCGTCGCTGCAAAATCAACCGTTTGGTCTAGAAATCGCTTGACACCCGCACCACTTCCCACGGAGTCATAGCTAATCTGTACACCTGGATTCTTCCTGTTATATTCCTGAAACCAGCGCTGATACAGCAAGTTCGGAGCCGAAGCACCCGCACCGTTGATCGAAGCCGCACCGCCCGGAGCTGAAGCGGGCGCAGCAGGACTGTTGCCAGTTGCACCTTGAGGAGGAGTACTTGCGGTTTGAGGAGTACACGCTGCTAGACCGAGTACTAGAGCAGCAAGGGAGGAAAAAGACACTCCCAAATGAATTTTTCGCTGAGAAAACGCCATAAATAAAACGCAGAGCAACGCATGTAGGTATATCCAACAGGGTACATCTACAGACTTAAGACAAGGTTAAGAGGGTAATTTTTCTACCATAACCTTGCTGAATGTTGCCTGCGCTACAGACAAAAACGAACAGATCCTTAGAAAAATCGAATCTTATCCGTGACTGCAATAAACTTGTTCTTTCCAGAACAGCGCAACAGCACTGATTCCTATTCTTAAGGTTCCCTTATTTTGTAACGTTTTGTCAACTTTCTGAGAGCAAATCTATCAACTTCTATTGTTAAAAAATGTTTTGTCACGAATTCCACGATCTCATCCATAAGATTTCACGCGACCAATGATAGAAATTCCTATTTTTACGGATAGACGAATGACCGTTAGTGTGCTTCTCAAATCGAGATGAGTCTAGTATAATACTCTCAAAACAGAGTTCGGCGACGGCGATTAGGTGAGCGGTCTTGGTTCCTGCTCTATCGACCTTCTCCGAGTTCACCCCTCACACGAATGGTTGGAGAGTAACGTGACTATTTACATTGGAAACCTGTCCTTTCAGGCCACTGAAGATGATCTCAAGGAAGTGTTTGCGGAGTACGGCGAAGTGAGCCGGGTGAGCCTTCCAACAGACCGAGAAACAGGCAGAAAACGGGGATTTGCCTTTGTCGAGATGGCGGAAGATGCCCAAGAAGATGCCGCGATCGCTGAACTAGATGGTGCAGAGTGGCTGGGTCGAGAACTAAAAGTGAATAAAGCGAAGCCGCGTGAACCGCGTGCAGGCGCGGCCGGAGGAGCTGGAGGAGCCAAGAGTTTTAGCAGAAACAACTTCTAACGTTTGAAAGCGGACGGATCAAGGCGATCCAGTCCGCTTTCTTGCTTTCTAGGAGTTGAATGCGAGAATTTAGCGCTGCTGGTTGAGAAATTGTCCAGCCATGCCCATCACGTCACCCATATCGACATCGCCATCGCGATCGGCATCTAGAAAGGTGTTGAGCACGGGGTTTCCACCGCCGGATTGAACGCCCTGCTGCGCCGAGCCGCTTTGAAGAAGATTGAGAACGAGGGGAACGAGGACGGGCAGCATCGATTGAATCATGCCCGCATTCAGTCCGGTTTGCTGGGCGATGTTTTCAGAAACCTGCTGCTGTGCGCCTCCTGGAAAGAGAGTGCTAACTGCTTGCGGATTGCTGCCGAGTCCAGCGAACTGATTCACCAAGGAATGAACTTGATCGCTGCCTTGATTCGCTTGAGTGTTTTGTAATGCCGATCGAACGTGCCCGCCGAGTAGAGACATTACGGCTTGAGTTGCGTTTGAGTCGAGTCCTTGGTTTCCAGTGAGTTGTTGAGCAACACCGAGGATGCTACCGAGTTGATTGGTAGAAGCTTGCTGTTGCGGATTTGCGACAGCGCTAACAATTTGATCAAAAAGACCCATAATTTTGCTTTCGTTGTGATGAGAGCGTTAACTTTTTGAAGATAAAAAATCTACTCAAGAAAATCAACCGAAACTTGAGATCCCACGGGTAGCAAACCGATCGCTGATACGTTTTGGACTGCGGAACACGATCGAAACGAATCAGACACAATAGAGAAACGTTGCCCCAATATATTTGAAGTGATGCGCCTATCTCGACTGATTACGCTGGTTGTCGGTATTGCTGTGATCTTAGGATTGGTGATCTGGCTAATCGACTCGATCACGCGATTGAGTTGGGCGATCGCGAATCCATTTTTGGCAAATCTGGTTATTTTCTTAGTGGTCGTGCTGCTGGCAGTTTTGATTGCAGCCTTTACGTATTACTTTTTCTGGTTGCCAAATCGAGCGAAGCGGCGGAAGCGATCGCTCCCCAAAGTTTCAGAAGTCAAAACAGAAGCCGCACAAGAAAATTTACAAGCGGTGCGGCAGCAAGTTTCGCAGATTCAAGATGAAGTTGCGCGACGAGAATTGATCCAGCGATCGAAAGCGATCGAACAGGATCTGGCGCGGGGTGAATTTAGGCTGGTCATTTTTGGAACCGGATCGTCAGGAAAAACTTCGCTAGTCAATGCACTAATGGGGCAGATTGTCGGCAAAGTGGGCGCACCAATGGGAACGACGGAAGCGGGCGCAACCTATCGATTGAAGTTAAACGGAGTCGATCGAGAAGTCATCATCACCGATACACCTGGAATTCTAGAAGCGGGAGTGGCGGGAACCGATCGAGAAGCATTGGCGCGGCGATTGGCAACCGAAGCGGGTCTAATTGTGTTCGTGTTGGATAACGATTTGCGGCAGTCGGAGTATGAGCCGTTACAGGCATTAACGCAAATTGGAAAGCGATCAATTGTCGTTTTAAACAAAGCGGATCTCTATACCGAGGAAGATCTAGCGGCGATTTTGGCGCGATTGCGGGAACGGGTGCGCGGAACAGTGGCAATGGAAGATGTCGTCGCGATCGCGGCAAATCCGCCCGCCATGCGAACCGAAACTGGAGAATGGCTTTATCCCGATCCAGAGGTTACAGAATTGATCGATCGAATTGCGAAGATTCTGCGGACTGAAGGCGAAGATTTGCTGGCGGATAACATTTTGATTCAGTCGCAGCGGTTGGGCGAAGAGGCGCGGCGGTTGATCGATGAGCAGCGAAGACGACAGGCAGAAAAATTAGTCGATCGATATCAGTGGATTGGAGCGGGAGTGATTGCTGCAACGCCGATCCCGGTTGTAGATTTATTGGCAACGACGGCGGTCAATGCTCAAATGGTCGTTGAAATTGGGCGGATTTATGGGTGCGAAATTACGGTCGATCATGCGAAAGAGATGGCGATTTCGTTAGCGAAAACGTTGGTCGGTTTGGGGATTGTTCGAGGTGCGATCGAGGTTGTGACAACGGCGCTTCAATTCAGCGTAGCGGGATTTTTAGCGGGTCGAGCAATTCAGGGCGTGAGTGCGGCTTATCTCACTCGTATCGCAGGCAAGAGCTTTATCGAATATTTCCGAAATAATCAGAGTTGGGGCGATGGTGGCATTACCGAAGTGGTACAGCAACAGTTCCAACTCAATCGACGCGATGAATTTATTAAGACGTTTATGCAAGAAGCAGTGACGCGCGTAATTCGACCGTTGCAGCTTGAAATGAAAGCAGAGATTGAGCCGGAACCGCTCGAAGAATTGAGAATGCCGGAGTATGAGGAGTTACCACGATCGAGAGAAGATACGATCGACGATTGGAGATGATTTAGAAGAAAAATGTTGGAATCACTTCGATCGGAGCCGGAAGCATTTCCCCCCGAAAATCGAGCAGCTGAACCAATAGTAAGTAACCGATACCTAAAACCAAAGAGATAACTCCGGTCAATACTGCAACAAACTTTGAGCGAGTCATATAAGGGAAAAGATAAGCTTCTAGACAAAGTTTACAAAATTTTGGGGAAGCGAGAAGACACGATCGCAAAAATTGCTGAGGCGGGAATCGTAAGAAGTGATTAAATGGCTACTCAGTAGAGATCGGGGTACTTATGGATTCTGCTGTCGCAACTCGCCTTCAACTTCCTGTTTTCGACCGTTCGATCGCGCTGCAAACTTATGAACTTAGCAAAACCTACCGCACTGGGTTTTGGATGAACAAAAGGGTTGCTTCGCTTAACACGGTCAGTCTCACCGTATACGAGGGTGAAACATTCGGCTTGCTCGGACAAAACGGAGCCGGAAAAACCACTTTGCTGAAAACGCTACTCGGAATTGTCCGTCCGACATCGGGACGAGCCACCCTTTTAGGCAAACCGCTTGGCGATCGCACTGTCAAACAACGGATCGGATATCTGCCCGAAAATCCCTATTTTTATGACTATCTAACGGGCTGGGAGATTCTCAACTTCACCGGAGATCTATTTGGAATTGGGCGATCGCAACAACGAAAACGCATTCCTGAACTGCTCGATCTAGTCGGTTTGGCTCAGTCTGCGGCAAAGAAAAAACAACTGCGGCAATACTCAAAAGGAATGCTGCAACGAATTGGAATGGCGCAAGCATTGATGAATGATCCAGATCTCGTGTTTCTCGATGAGCCGATGTCAGGACTCGATCCCCTGGGACGCTACCAAATGCGCGAAATCATTCTGTCGCTTAAGTCCCAAGGCAAAACGATTTTCTTTAATAGTCATGTGCTGTCGGATGTGGAGAAAATTTGCGATCGCGTGGCTCTGCTTGCAAGAGGCGAAATGATTGCGATCGGTTCGATGCAGGAACTTCTCGGAACTGCTGAAAACTACCGCGTTTCAGTCAAAGGCGGAAAGCCGGAAACGCTGCACCAATGGATACCGAATCTGGAACTTCAAGACGGCTTGTGGACGGGGCATCTCAACGGAGAACCACAGGATTTCTTAGGAAGTTTGCGTTTGATGAATGCTCAATTGATCTCGATCGATTTGGCGCGTCCTTCACTTGAAGAATTTTTTGTGCGGCAGTTGAGAGAACGCGGGATTCAATCGAGTAGTTAAACCATGACAAAACTCGATTTCTACGGATGCAAAAAACTCCTGTGATTCAGCTAACTCAGTAAATCTGGGGAGCGATGGCGAAAACTTTATCCAGAAATCATCAGTAACACCGTGGAGCGAATGAGAGTCAGGGTGAACACTGGCATTGATCCCCATTGGTGAGAGCAAGCCATGTTTCAAGACTCATCGATCGAAGAAATGCCTACCTTGTTGGATCGCACCCCAGATTCAACTCTCGATTTGCTCCATACCGCTGAAACTTGGCTCGATCGTGAAATTGCTCCTTTAGAAGAATCCCTTCGTTACGAAGATCCTAAATGGGATCTCGCATCTTTTACAAAACAACCTACTCAAACTAGCGAAACTACCGCGCTGCGTTGTCTCCAAACTTTCAGCTTTGGTGATGCTGTACGTCGAATTGTGATTCATCCGAATGAAGAGACGATTTTTACTGTTGGCTCTCCCACTCGCGACAGTCAACCCGAATCAACGAACACGATTCAAGTTTTGAATTGGCGCACAGGCAAGCGTCTTTTTTCACTCAAAGGGCATCAAGCGCCGATCACAACGATCGCACTGAGCCGAGATGGAAACACTTTGGTCAGCGGAAGCCGCGATCGCACGATCAAAGTCTGGAATGTCTCAACGGGCGAAGAACGAACAACGCTCACAGGTCATCACAGTTCAGTTACCGCAATCGCGATTAGTGCAGATGGGCAAACGGTAGTAAGTAGTGGTTGCAATCAGTATGAAATTCGCGATCGTCGAGCCTACACCACGATTCGCGATCGAGCTTTACGCATTTGGAACCTTCCCGAAGGCAAAGTGACTCACATCTTGCCCTGTATCACGGATATTCCTACGCTCAGAATGGCAGCGAGTGAGAAAGCACTTTTGAGGATTGAACCGCGATCGGAAGTCATTAACTTGGAAACGGGAGAAACAATCTCTAGCTTAGGGTGGCTGACTCAGTGCGAACAATTACTAGCAATTACTCCAGACTGGGAGAGTGCAGCAACGATCGTCGGTCGGCAGGTGCTGCTTCGTCAAGTTAAAACGGGCGAGATATATTGTCGGATTCAGCTTGATTTGTGCGATCGAGCGCTTCAGGTTTCTGCGCTTAGTCCCGATGGCAAATGGTTTGTTGCAGGATTTCAGCACACCGACACTCATCCCAAATTCGGAAGTTATCTAGCTCGACGGAATGTTCTGAGAATTTGGAATGCACAGACGGGAGAACCGTTCGGTTGCCTTTCTCAAGCCAACTTGGGTCAAGGAATTTGGCAATCGATTCAGTTTAGCCAGCAGAGTCGTCTGCTTGTGACGAGTGTTGGAAACAGTTTAAAGGTTTGGCAATGCGGCAGTTGAGCGTCAATTACAACGATCGTTCCAATAAGGGCAAGAATCTACTGGTGAACATTGTTGCTTGAGTGCGATCGCGGACTTTCAATTGGGCTGTTAGTTTCACCATTTCAGCGGTTTTGGACGATCGCGAAACTCCTGCGGTAATTCCTACTCCAAATAGACGGAAAACCGCTCGGACAGATACTTTCAGCGATCGATCTTATCTTCGATAATAGAGATATCAAGCAAGGTAAGAGTCGATATGCGAATTCAATCGTCTGTTCTCGTTCACTTAGGGTTTGGTAAGTATGTGCGGTCTGACCAAGTGACGGCTGTGATTCCCATCGAAGAAGAGCGGGGCCCGGGTCGCCGGACGTTTGTTCAGATTCAGGGACAGACTGATCCAATTGTTGCATCCCGTGCTGAAGATTCGATCGTGCGAGATTTGGTGCAGGAGCCGCGCGAAGTGACGCAATCGCGTCAGCAGCAGGAGATTTTACGCGATTTGCTTAACGATCTTCAGCAAGCGAATGGGACGGTACGCCGCTTTACTCGCGATGAGGGTGGATTGGATCTAGACCGTCTGGAGCGCCGCATCCGCGAAGTAATTGAAGAATAATCAGATTGGGTTCTAACTCAGGTTAGAACCTGTTTTTTAAACACGTAGTAAACGGCTCCCCAGTGATCATCAGTGAGGGAAAAAGCATTGGAACCGACCTGCCAACGCGTCTTCCATAGATCATGCTGAACGAAACGATGCTTTAATAAGTTCGATGCGTATCAAAGTCAGTTGAACCTCAAGGGAGAGCACGGAACGTAGTTCGCAACGGGCAAGTCGTGAAAGAGGGAAAATCCTTTATCGCTCCGACTGCCAGCAGTACCATGAGCGATTTGGTAATCGGATGTTGGAGCGTTAGCTAAATTAACGTCAGTTCGACAGAAGTGGTTGGCTTCGGTTGTGACTTCGGGAAGCCCGTCGAACTGGCGTTAAATTAATTCAAACCTGGCAAAATAAGCACACCCACAATGAAAGACTTCCTGCATTCGATTAGGAACAGAATAGTTTGTACATTAGCTTATCGAGACAGTTCAATAAGCTGATAGATGGGGGACATTTCTAAGTATTGTTGAACTGATGGCATCTCAACGATCGAAGAATCATTTGATTTGGCAAGAAGGACTTTTTCGCCAGGGTTGAATTTGAGATTGAATGATGTGCTTATCTTCGGCAGGTCGAGAGCTTCCACATCACGTCACCCAAGGGATAGTCTCGGCTGCCCTTTCCCTGTGAGTACCAGTCTGCGACCCCCAAACCTGCGACGTGCAGATAGACTTGCGAACTCTTCACACCCTTCAAAGCTGAATTGAAGAATAACAGCATCAGTGAACCTGAATTGTTCGCCGTTGATTCTTTATTGAGGCTGTCTGAATATTCTAGGATATAAACTTGAAGGGTGAAGGCACAATTGCCATACTGAAGCTGAAATATCATGCCTTATTCTGTCGATGACTCAGCAGAGATTGTTCAAGCGGTCAAAGAGAACTTACAGCAGATGTCGATCGAGCTTGGACGGTCGAAGAGCGCAGCGGAGATCGAACAACTCTACCAGACCGCACAAGAACTTTTGAGTCATCTCTCGCCTGACCCGTTGACCTTGGCGCGAGTGGTTGGGGTATTGCTCGTTTATCAACTGCCTGATACCGACCCGAACGAGGTGAAATGGTTCAAGGGTGAATTGCAGAACTGTCCTGATGTTGAGTCGATCGAGGAGTTGATTGATTCGATTTCTCGCCCAGATCCGTTGTAGTTTGAGTAGTGATGTTGCTCCAAGTGATAGGAGCTATGCCCGCGAGCATCAATCTTCGGCTTGCGACCCTGACGGCATCTGCAAAGCAGCACGCGCTTGCAACTTGTAAATCTCACGCACACGCCGAGCAATTTTCTCTTTGTCGTATCGAGGCTGTCGAACTGTCACATGCTTGAACTCGCTTTAAAGGTTAAGCTTTCATCTCAAGTTCAAGTCGGAAGATGTTGTTTAATTTCCCGTACTTGAGCGATCCACTTGCGTAACTTTTGCTCACCGATCGCTGTTTTTCTTCAGTTCTACTGCGCTCGCAAGCATCACAATAGCTCGATCTTAACGCTACCACCCTCGATCGCATCAACCTGTAATCGATAACCATAGAGTAACGTCAGTTCGGGATAAGAAATCGCCAAAAGTCTTGATTCTCCGTGGCTTGCAACCCGGCTTCAAGTCAAGCTCTTGTCAATAAGTCTCGCAGTTGAGAATATTTTCAGTAGCAGGCCTTATTGAGAAAGTCTTACCATCCGGTTAATTGGCTCAAGCTAGCTGCGGCGGGCGTTTTAACCTTTAGCTTAACCCGAACTCAGGTTAGAGTAATGCCATTCCTAACAAAGGTTCTGTTTCTGATTCTGCAATATAAATTTCGCGGTACTGCCCATCCCAAATCACAGTTGCAGGGTACAGATCGAATAGAGTTTCACTGCCATCGCCCAAGGTCACGATATCAGAAGCGCTCCAGGGTAAATCGAGGGTAGCAATCATCGCGGATGGTAGAGATAAAAACCCACTGAATCCTGTATCAATCACCGTATCGATCAATTGCCGTTGTCCTGTTGAGTTCCCAACTACCAGTGGAAGCGTTGCTTCACGACGTGAATTCACAACTCCGTAAATCATCAATTCTGCTTCAGACTCCGTGCCCCAAAATGATCAACGGCGCGATGTCCGATCCGAATTGCCCAAGGTTGAGCATCAGGATATTGCTCAAACAGGCGATTGGTTGCGGGTACGAGATTTTCATCGACCTCGAAGGCCCCGGTTTCGAGGTCGATCGCCACAATTTTGCTCTCGTTTCCGGTTTCGACTTGCTGCCGAATGCCAGACTCATAGAGTTCTTGCCCACGTCGAGCCAATTCTTCTTTACTGTAACGGCGTTGGCGAACTGCCATCAGTTTGACCTCATTGCAACTTGCTTTTTCTACTTTAACTGAACAATTATATATAGTTCTTAATCTCTAAGTTATAGAATCTGGAATAGCTTTCTTGAGTTCACTAATAATCCTTGGTCTGCATCTCCTCGATTTTCGATCCCAGTCTACCTTGATCAATGTCTTCTTGGGTAATGCGGGGACTTGTCCAGCCATTCTTCGTGCGAACGCTCAGGCAAGGATTACCGTCAGCGTCGCGTTCTAGAATGTACCCACTGCGAAGCATGACGATATGAAACTGAAGAGTGTTTCTAACGTCGTCATCGCTCTCTCGGTCGCGTTGCGCTTCGAGTTCGAGGAGCAATTCTTTGAATCCGAATAGGTCAGCCTTTGCAGCGGCTATTGTGCGGACACGCTTAGCACGATCAGAAATTGCTTTGCGGATTATGTTCATGCGAAAGTCTTCAGGCAATCGTGCTGTTAACGCCCAAATGAGGTGCAATCGCTCCTTTGCCTTTGGGGAGTCCATTATTTCTAGCATTGCTCCCTGTGCAGCAATATGAGTTTCAGCTAATCGCACGAGGAAGACGGTGCCAACATCCCAGACGGTCATATACTGGCTCTTTGCAGCAGTAATAATCGGTGTAAGGTCATCGAGTTGAATGAGATCGCGATTTGCGATCTCTTCGTATGCGTCGAGTGCAGCGTAGGCAATCTGTTTCCGATCAAGCGGATCATTCCGCTTGTCTACCCAATCGCGATACCTAGAAGTAGAACTTGGCATCTGTGCTTGTTTTGCAATCTAACATTGATTAACCAGATCTAGCATTCAAATTGGAAGATGTTGCTTGATCTCTTTCACTTGAGCCAGCCACTTGATTAATTCTTGCTCACTCAATCGCTGTTTCTCTGGGAAAAGCTGCGCCAGTTCTGCGGCAGGTCTTCCGGTTTGTTGCACCCAGGCATTGATCAACGCTTCTCGATCGAGCAATGTCCCCCCCACACCGAGCGATCTCTGAATCCGCAATTGCTCCTCACGCCCGACCACATCAACGACAAATTCACTCCGTCCCGCTTTGTACAACACACCCGCCAACGCTTGCGTATACGCTTCGCTATCATTCACGCGCGGACTTTCGAGCGGTTTCGGTTGTCCAAATCGACGATTCTTTGCCCAAATTAGAATGAGAGAAATCACGATCGCTTGCAGCAATCCGACAGATAAAGGCGTTCTGATCAGATAATCTGCCCAAGTTTGTGTGCTTTCCGTTTTGGCAGTTTCATCCCGATAGCCATGCAGGTATTCATCGATCCAAATCTTTTTCCCAGTTGCTAATTGCGCCAAAAACGCAAAATTTCCAGGCTCATCTTGGTAAGCATTGGCAGCGAGAAACGGAGTGACGGCATAAACGATTCGACCTTTGCCTTTACGTTCCTCCCAAATGATCGACCCAAAGCGATCGCCTAAAATCTGTTTCACTCCTTTATCCATTTCAAGTCGCCTGGAGGTTTCGATTTTGACCGATCCTCGATCGCTTTGATGCCGCGTCAAAAATCCTGCCTCAGTCGCCGCAAAATTACTTTTTCCCAAAACGATCCAGGTATTGCCGCGCTTGATCCAATCTTCATCGGGATATGCTGCCCCAACCCCAGAGGTATCGACTTGAATCATCGTGTTTCCCGTTCCTGAGATTTGATCGATCTCATTTGGAGATTTGCGCCAGCGCTCAATGGGCGTTCCCTGTTGCTGCATATAGGCGTACCAAGCCCCGTAACCATCGGGAGAACGACTAAACGTGGAGCCGCTCGTAATTCGGTTGCTTCTGGGCGCGATAAACAGCGTGAGGGCAATGACCACGGAGATCGCAATCAGCCCAAATACCAAACGTCGATCGAGTTTTTTCATCACGCCATTCTCACCGAATCGAGGGTCGCGCGTTCAATGTTGTCATACGCTCGCTGGACTCGATCGAACATTTCTGCTGAGATCGGCAGATTGCTGAAACAAAGCAGTTCATGAGTGTCAAGTAGCATTTGATACGACTCGGCTTGCGGCAAGAGTTGAACGAGACGCAAATATTCTCGATCGGTGCGGCTCTTGTCGTTCGGAATCAATTTCGTCTCACTCAGCCGTTGCAACGTCGCCATGTAAAGCGCTCTTGATGCCTCTCGGTAATTTCCCTGCTGTTGAAACTCTTGAGCGGATTTTACCCAGCCTGAAATTGTGCGCTCTTTTTCGGCATTGGCAGAACCTCGATCGAGAAACTTAGCGATCTGAGCTTGATTTCGATTCAGATACGATCGCACCCAAAGATAAATTTGGAACCCCAACCACAGCACCGCAAGCCCGACAACCACCCAAAAACCCGCCTCCAGCCACCAAGACGGAAACGCCCAATTTGGCGCATTGGGGACATCGGGCGGCTGAATCTGAGGAAATCGCAACTCGATCCACTCACCCACCTGCCGGAAAAACTGCTGAATTTGCCAATTGAAATCACTCTTCTGAAATTGTTCAGCCGCCATCAGGAATTACTTGGTAAAGCTACTGACCAACCATAAAACCAGAAAAGTCACCAAACTGATCACAATTTCATTTGAGGGCAGCATCGGTAGGGAAGGCAATAAGAGCGTATAAGCCGCGCCCCCGATCGCAAATCCCAACAGCAACCCCCCGACACCAAGCAAAATTGCCCGTCCTAGTTTCCGTTCTTTGCGGTAGAGAAAATAGAGCGTTGTCCCCGTTGCCAACGCCATCGCGATTTGCAGCACTTGATCCGTCGGAGACAGATAAACCAGTGCCCCCAATCCCGCCATTCCAACGCCAGGAAAAGCAATATCCTGAGCGCTCGGCTGATCGATCAAATTCGTCAGCCATTGAGTCGATTTTTTTGCGGGGGCAGGAGTTTCCGCTGGAGTCGCCTGCACTAATTTTTCGGGAAATCGAATGCGATCAGGCACTTTAATCTTTCCTTCCTGCCGCAAGCGCAAGCGCTCCATCAGCACAGAATCATATGCCGCCTCAATTTCCGAGATTTTCCGCTGGTCGCCTGCCAATTCTTCAACTAATCGGGCACGAGCCGTCTGAATTTCTTCAAACGTCGCACCTTCAGAAACGCCTAACTTTTCATACGGGCTTTGCGCGCTCATGGGCTTGTTACTCCACCTTCTCTACCAAAGTAACCTAGCTGCGTTGGGGATTACAACTAGAGTGTAGACGATGTGCCCCCGACTTGCGGTAAGTTTACCGATTGATCTTTATCGTCGCATCCTCCGTAGACTGCGATCTTAAATCCCACTTTGATTTTAGATTCGACCGTAAATTTGCGGAAACTGCGACAAACCAGGATATTCTATTCAAAAGCTGAGGCATACTAATGCTGATGACAAGTTTCTTCTGTGTAAGACAGAAATAAGGGTTTTCCCTGTTGCCTCTCGATCGTTATCACTTCTCAATTTACTTTTAATGCAAGGTTATGGTCATAGCCCCAGCCAAGATACTCGTCGTGGATGATGATCCGGCAATTCGGAATCTCGTTCATCGCTTCCTCACCAAGCAAAGCTACCAAATGGAATCTGCGGAAGATGGCAAATCCGCGATGCAGGCATTTGAGCAGTTCAACCCGGATCTCGTGATTTTGGATGTGAACCTGCCTGATGCAAATGGCTACTCGCTGTGTCAAGAGATGCAGAGCCGCACAAATGTATTTGTCTTGATGTTAACCAGCCGCACCGATGAGGCGGATAAAGTTCGTGGATTCGCACAGGGCGCAGATGATTACATTACAAAGCCGTTTAGCTTGGTGGAACTGGGCGGACGAGTCGGTGCGATTCTCAAACGTCAGAGAATCGTGACAGCCGCCGAGCAGCAATGTCTCGCATTTGGTGGATTGATGATTGATCCAGTCCGGCGCGAAGTGAAGCTAAATGAAGACATTGTGCCGTTGACAGCTTTGGAGTTTGATTTGCTGCATTTTTTGGCGGCGCATCCGGGTCGAGTTTGGCGACGGGCTGAACTGATTCAGGAAGTTTGGGATTATGAATATGTGGGCGACCAGCGGGTGGTGGATGTCCACATCGGACAGATTCGGAAAAAGATCGAGATTGATACCAGTCAGCCTGCTTTGATTCAAACAGTTCGCGGTGTGGGCTATAAGTTTGAATCGCCTGCTGTGGTGAGTTAGATCTAGATATTCAATCAAAATAAAACCGGGGTTCATGAAGTGCTGACCCCGGTTTTGTCTCGCATGGGTTTGCAGGTCTACCTAAATTGTTTTATCGATCGCACTTGAATCTCAACCTGCGGGTAGTGCTAAACGGGTAAGGATCGATATAACTCTTTTTTTACGGGGGTTGCAGAGCATATGATTAAGCTCACAGCCTTGAAGTATCCTGGCTTTTTTCACACATTTGCAGCCCCACAGCCAAACCGTTAACGAAAGACTAGCATCGCAGCTTCTATCTTGAGCAGATACTTAGATTGTTCCATAGGGTAGTCAATCAGTGAGCTTCTGGCTAAAAGGGGATTTCAGCCATCCTTACCCGTTTAGCACTACCCATTGTTTTAAGATCACCACTTTACTCACGGATGATTTTCTCAGAGTAAAAGTTCCAAAGATTTTTAATCAACTGAATTAATTCAGTTGATTGTTTGCGCTGATTTCGACGACCCGATCGTCTTTAAACCGAAATACCAACGCCGAAGCGGATGTGTCGTTGCTGTAAAAAATTCTGTCTTCGGTCGTCCCACTGCCATAGGGTTCGCCGTAGGCTCGAATCACTTTGCTTCGCCGATCGCCCACTCGAATTCCTTCTAATGTGGCAACTTTAGCGCTTCGGGTCGAAATCGAATACACTGAAGCGTTTCGTTCTTGATTTCTACCTTCTGGCACTTCTAACCGAACTTCAAGATCTGAATATTGCCAGTGCAGCAACACACCACAACATCTAGAATTCTCAGATTCTACTTTCAAAGGTTTGCCTACTTTGCGCTGAACTTGAGCCGCTTTCATTCCAAGTTTGATGCCACCCAGTCCCATGCGGGAGATCGAGACTTCACGCACCGGAGAAGCTGCAACAGGAGCGGAAAACGCAATGGCGGGCGGAAGGGTAGTTACAGCGATCGTAAGAAAAATTGCTGGGACAAAGAATCGGCGATTGAGAAGCATAATAGTTTGAGTGTCGTTTGATCAGATGCTTCAATGTGCGATCGTCGAATTCCTTGTATTTACAATCGGTATTGCCGAAACACGTCGCTTGCAGCCCGATGCACAATCGAATGACGATAAACGAGCGCTTCCATATCCTCGGCATATCCGCCCCCAATCACACAAGCGACCGGATACCCTTGCGAAACACAGGTCGTTAAAACTTGCATTTCCCGACGATACAGACCAGAATCCGTGAGTGCGAGCTTGCCTAAACGATCGCCGAAATGCGGATCAACTCCAGCATCGTACAGCACCAAATCCGGCTTCACTTCAGAGAGTAAATCGGGAAGATACTGCGCCAAAGTTTGCAGGTATTCATCGTCTTCCATCCCTTCCGTTAATGGAACATCTAAATCGCTCTGTTGCTTTGTGCCAGGGAAATTGGTCTCACAGTGCATTGAGAAGGTAAATACGCTCGGATCAGATTGAAAAATCAGTGCAGTGCCATCGCCTTGATGAACATCGAGATCGACAATCAGGATTTTTTCGACTAATCCCAATTTTTGTAAGATACGAGACGCGATCGCTAAATCATTAAAGATACAAAATCCCGATCCATAACTTGGAAACGCATGATGGGTTCCTCCTGCCGTATTACAGGCTAACCCAGACTTCAAAGCAAGTTGAGCGGACAGAACGGTTCCTCCGACTGCGGTACAAGTCCGATTCACAAGCTCAGGACTCCAAGGCAAACCGATGCGGCGTTGGGCTTTTGGATCGAGCGTTCCGGTGCAGTACGCATTGACATAATCGGAGGTGTGAACGAGTTCGATCCAGGCTTGTGGAGACCGATCGGGAAAGTGAAATTGAGTGGGATCAGCAACACGATCGCTTAAAAGTAGCTCGTAAAGTTTCTTAAATTTCTCCATCGGAAAGCGATGATCCGATGGCAAGGGTACAACGTAGTTAGGGTGGTAAATTAGCGGCAAATTCATTCAAAAAATCGCCTGAATCCTATCTGTAGTTTTGTAAAAAAAATTGCTCAAATATTGCTGTTTGTAAGACTTTCTGGAGAATTGCCCGTCTCATCCTCTAGACTGATTCGTGACTTAAATCTGTCTTATATCCGCACTATGGCTTACTCAATTTGGCACGACTATTTGAACCTCGCTTCGTTCTTTGCCAGCGTTCTCGGACTCTACATTTTGCTCTACAAAAAGCAGGCACAGAGCGAGGATTCTGATATTGCTGATGAGGTTCTTTTTTCGATGGCGTTTGCCTATTGGATTGTACATTGCATCGCGATCGGGGCACAGAAGTGGGTTTCTCCTGACTGGGCGACCTGTCTGCTCAGCCTCAAGTGGACAGCTGTAATTTCTTACCTCCTCACCTTCTCCTGTGCGTTGAGTCTACCGCTTCACCGAATTGCTTCCACTCAACAGCAAGCAGAATAGTTACTTGAGCAATTGAGCGATCGCACTTTCAAGCTGGTCTTGTTCCAATGTTGTGAGGATGAAGACCTCCTGAAACGACTTACCTTGACGCGCGATCGCTTTAAACCCGCCGCGAATCGGCACCGAAATTTTGAGCTTAAACTGGGGAGAATGAGAACGCACTGACCCAATCACCGCTGGCGTGATCGTTTGAATTCCCTCAATTTTGATGAGCTTTTCGAGCAGTG
This sequence comes from Phormidium tanganyikae FI6-MK23, assembly GCA_019359175.1. Lineage (GTDB taxonomy): Bacteria > Cyanobacteriota > Cyanobacteriia > Leptolyngbyales > Leptolyngbyaceae > Leptolyngbya > Leptolyngbya tanganyikae. The sequence goes on along the minus strand of JAHHHU010000021.1, from coordinate 43,829 downwards.
CAATCAGACCCGGAAGGTGGGTCGAGTGATTGAGAACTAGCCGCCCCTGTTCTTTTTTCATGCTTTCTCCAAGGGAGCCATCGTCAAACCCTCTACACTGAGCTGCATATGATAGAGTTCGGCTTGTTCGAGCGGGCCTGTCCAGACGATCGCTTGTCCTTCAAAATGCACTTGATTGGTGAGCTTCCAAGCGCGATCGCTGGTCATTTTTGGAATGTACTGCACTAAGCATTTAGCGACGTGTTCAAACGTATTGAACTCGTCGTCGAGAACAATCACTTTATAGTTTGGGTAAGTTTGGCGAATCGTTTGACTGGTTTTCTCAGGAGTCGCGACACTTCCCACCATCATCGAAGTTGAATTGACAAAAACGCTAGTCATAACGCAACACAGGGACTTGAATCCGCAAAATTTCCTACCAAATTCTAATTCACTCTTCACCAAGTCGCTCGGACTTAATTTGGTAATCCCATACCAATCGATTAAATATTCGTGCCTAAAAATGTGATCTGTAAGGCTGATCGATTTGAACTCAATACATTATCTTCATACTGCCACAGGAACTTGCGCCAAACTGAGACGGTCAGAGCGAAGGAACGATGAAATTTCGATCGGATTTGCGTGATCCGGATTACAGGCAAAACAAAGTCGAATATATTAACAAATGTTAGAAACTTCGCAAATCGTGGCAAATTGATCCAGAACGCTTGGAATGACCGCTGTTAGTTGTTAGTGAAAATTTCGTAGTGCAATGGTTAATCAGATGAATGCTCGATCGATCCTTTCGTTTTTCAACTCGATTCCGAAATCCTTGGGGTTTGCGCTCTTGATCTGGGTGGCGGCGATGATGCCTGCTCGTGCTGGAGGATCTGTCGAGCTGCGAGTGGCGATCGAACAAAATGCGCCGCAAGTCAATGTCGGTAGCTCAGGCACTGCTCAAGTTCTCGATGGTTCTGGGCAGGTTGTCGGTGAAATTCAAGCGATGAATGGCTTCGCGGCACAGGCAAAAAATGGTGGAGTCGCGCTCGATCGATGGAAGTCTGGCGCGATGTGGATTGTGCCGAAGCAAGCAACCGACGTGGTTTGGATTGGAAATCGCTGGTATCGCGGTCGAGTGTACCTCGTTCCCACAGGCAAAGGACTCACGGCAGTCAATTACGTGGATTTGGAGCAGTATTTGTTCAGCGTTCTTGGCGCTGAGATGAACGGCAATTGGCCGCAAGAAGCGCTGAAAGCCCAAGCAGTCGCGGCTCGGAGCTACGCAGTCTACAAGCTACAAGGCGCGAGAAATAGCATCAATAGTGTTTTCGACCTCGACGATACAACGCGATCGCAGGTTTATAACGGAGTTCAATCAGAATCGACCGGGACTCAGCAAGCCGTTCTTTCGACCGCTGGACAGGTTTTGGCGTACAACAATCGAGTCGTGGAAGCGTATTTTCATTCCTCGGCGGGGGGCTGCACAGAAGGATCAGAGAATGTTTGGTCAACGGCACTGCCCTATTTTCAGTCGCGTCAGGTCGGTTTTGATGAAGGTACGCCTGTCAGTGCTTGGTCGAAAACGCTTTCTCTTAGCGAAATGAGTAGCCATTTTGGAGTCGGCAATATTCAGCGAATTGCTCCTAAGAATTTGACCAAATGTGGGCGAGTGCTGGCAATGGAAATTGTGGGCGATCGCGGAACGAAAATTGTCAAAGGTGACGATATTCAGGCGGCGCTCAATCTGAGAAGTACGCTGTTTACGATCGCGGCTCAACCGATCGCAAGTAAAGCAGGTGGAAAAGCGACGCTGCAATTTGTGGTGACTGGACGCGGTTTTGGGCACGGCGTGGGTATGAGCCAATGGGGAGCCTACAACATGGCGCGTCAGGGAAAGAAATACAACGAGATTTTGCCTCAGTACTATATTGGAGCCGTCCTTGTTCCACTCGATCCTCAGTAATCGATTTTAGGTGGGAGAACTTCATGGCGTTTGGCTAGGATCGTCACCGTTCTGGAGGTCTCGATCCTGACCCGATCCCCGTGGCTAAATCTGATCCCGAATTAACCAAATTGGTCACAATTTTGCCGTACAATTTGGGCAACGATCCCACCTACCTACCCCCAGAGTCCCTATGAGCATCGGATATGTTGCCCTAGTACTGCACGCTCACCTCCCGTTTGTGCGTCACCCTGAAAGTGACTTTGTACTAGAAGAAGAATGGCTCTATGAGGCGATTACTGAGACTTATATTCCACTGATTCAGGTGTTTGAAGGCTTGAAACGCGATGGCGTAGACTTCAAAATCACCATGAGCATGACCCCGCCGTTGTGTTCGATGCTGGCAGATCCGCTCTTGCAAGATCGCTACGATGAGCATCTGTCTAAACTCGAAGAACTGGCAGAAATGGAAGTCGAGCGTCATGCTCATACGGGACACATGAAGTATCTCGCAGAACATAACGCGAAGGAATTTAACGGCGTTCGGAACACTTGGGAAAAGTACGATCGTAATCTGATCACCGCGTTCAAACAGTTTCTCGACTCCAACAACCTAGAAATCATTACTTGTGGTGCAACTCACGGCTACTTGCCTTTGATGAAGATGTACCCGCAAGCAGTTTGGGCACAGATCCAAGTCGCCTGCGAACATTACGAAAAAACCTTTGGTCGTCCCGCGAAAGGGATTTGGCTGCCTGAGTGCGCTTACTACGAAGGCGTAGAGCGAATGTTAGCCGATGCGGGACTGCGCTACTTTCTCACGGATGGACATGGAATTCTCTACGCTCGTCCTCGTCCTCGGTATGGAAGCTATGCACCGATTTTTACAGAACCGGGTGTTGCTGCATTCGGACGCGACCATGAATCTTCGCAGCAGGTTTGGTCGTCTGAAGTCGGGTATCCGGGCGCTGTCGAATACCGAGAGTTTTACCGCGATTTGGGTTGGGATGCGGACTATGAATATATCAAGCCGTATGCCATGCCGAATGGTCAGCGCAAGAATGTCGGCATCAAGTACCACAAGATTACAGGCAAAGGTTTAGGACTAGGGGACAAGCAGCTTTACGACCCGTACTGGGCGCGGCAAAAAACGACGGAACACGCAGCAAACTTCGTCTACAACCGCGAGCGCCAAGTTGAACATCTGTTTGGCATCATGCACCGTCCGCCAATTATTGTTTCGCCGTATGATGCGGAACTATTTGGTCACTGGTGGTATGAAGGCCCGATGTTTATTGATTACCTGTTCCGCAAAGCTTGGTTTGATCAAGATACGTTTGAGATGGCGCACTTAGCAGACTATTTGAGAAAGCATCCGACTCAGCAAGTCTGCCGCCCGTCGCAATCAAGCTGGGGCTACAAAGGCTTCCACGAGTACTGGCTGAATGAAACGAATGCTTGGATCTATCCGCATTTGCATAAAGCCGCAGAACGGATGATCGATCTTGCAAAACGTGAACCTGCGGACGAACTGGAATGGAAAGCATTAAACCAAGCAGCACGTGAGTTGTTGCTGGCGCAATCCTCCGACTGGGCGTTTATTATGCGAACTGGAACAATGGTTCCTTATGCAATCAGAAGAACCAGATCGCATTTAATGCGCTTCAATAAGCTCTACGAAGATCTCAATCACGGCAAAGTAGACTCTGGTTGGGTTGAGAAAGTCGAAGCGATCGACAATATCTTCCCGGACATCAACTACCGCGTTTACCGCCCCCTGTAGACCGTGGAAGCGCAATTCAGTTTTTTTCTGATTGCGCGCTCAGGCTCATATCAGAGAACAATTGATAGTGCTGACAGTTAAGAGTTACTATGCTTTCCTAATTGCTTCGCTAGAAAATCTAGATGAAGCAGCAGCATATTTGGATTCTGTCTTAGAAGATGGCGATCCACAGCATATTCGTTTAGCTTTAAAGAATGTGGCGGAGGCTCGTGCGGGTTCAACTGGACTAGAAGATACTTCAAAGTGGCAACAGTGTTACGAGCTGCTTGAACAGGGAGAAATGCCGGGTTTATTGATGCTGGTTGAGCTTTTGGAGCAATTGAATTTGAGACTGTCGATCGCTCAAAAAACCTGAGTTCTCCATGCAAGAATCTTATTGTCTCCGTACTCAAAATTCTGAAGTGGCGTTATCTTAGAACAGGAGTTCTACCCTCAAAGTTTCTTCGTATGCCGGATCTTGTGTATGACTGGAAGCGTTTTTGGTGTGCTCGATCGAGTCAATTCGATCTTAGCGATCGTGGCTATCTGACCAATCCTGGTTCTGAGTGGGGAAAGTATTGCAATTCAGAACTGACTAGTCTTGAATCGATGGTTGAGTCTCAATGCTTGGTTTTGCTAGGTGAACCAGGAATTGGCAAGTCGCAGGAACTAAAAAATCTGAGAAACCATACTCAAACTGCCGTTAATGCGCTTGACAAGCAACTGCCTCTCGATCTGCAAGCTTACAGCAGCGAAACTAGATTAATCCGAAATCTATTTGAGTCTAAAACTTTTATTGACTGGACGAATGGTACACATCGTCTTCATCTCTTTCTAGATAGCCTAGACGAAGGCTTATTAAAAATCGATACCCTCTCAATGCTGTTGGTCGAAGAACTTAGCAAAGAGGAATACCGTGGACATCTCAGTCGTCTTTACTTCCGTATTGCTTGTCGAACTGCTGTCTTTCCAAAGAGTATGGAAGAAGGATTGAACCAGCTCTGGAAGAATAATGTAAAAATTTATGAGCTAGTTCCGCTTCGACGAACTGACGTAAGAATAGCAGCAACCGAGTCTAGGATAGACGCTGATAGGTTTTTGGAAGCGGTAGATCGTAAAGGGGTCGTACCGTTTGCAATTAAGCCAATAACGCTACAGTTCCTAATAAACATTTTTCAACGTAATAATAAGCAATTCCCGCAACGGCTGACTGATCTTTACCTTGAGGGATGCAGGATATTGTGTGAAGAGCCAAAAGACCAAAACTATCATCCAAGCAGAAGAGCTAGCAGCACTGACGTTGGGCAACGCTTAATTATCGCTGCTCGTATTGCTGCTGTAACTATCTTTGCTAGAAAATCTGCGGTTTGGACGGGAAGTTTGAGCGATGTTGCTGATGAAGACATCCTGCTCGAAAGGCTTTGTTTAGGAAGTGAGAGAGCAAGTCAAAGGTCTGTGGATGTCACCGCTACCATTATCGGAGAAGTTTTGGATACTGGGCTGTTTTCATCTCGCGGTACTAATCGTATGGGATGGGCGCATCAGTCTTATCCTGAATTTCTAGCTGCATGGTATTTGAAGCAACATAATCTGTCTCTGGATCAAATCCTAAGCCTAATTATTCACCCAGATGGGAGAGTTATTCCTCAACTTCATGAAACTGCTGCCTGGTTAGCGAGTTTGGACACCCAAACCTTTCAAAGCGTTATGACGACTGATCCAAATATCCTACTTCAAAGCGAGATTTTGGTAAGTAGCGATAAAGAAAAAGCAGCAGTGCTTGATTCTCTACTGGCGTTGCATGATCAAGGAAAGTTAGTCTATGACTTTCATCTGCCTGAGTTTTCGCCCTACAAGCGATGGAATCATGCTGAATTATCGACTCAATTGCGATGGTATATCTGCAATTCTACAAAAAGTGAGGTACCGCGATATGTTGCAATCGATATTGCAGAAGCCTGCAATGTACAAGCAGTTAAAAACTGGTTGGCTGATGTCACTCTAGATCCCACAGAACCTTACTGGCTTAGAGCTAGGGCTGCAAAAGCAGTAAAGCGCTTGGGAGATGCCGAAACTAAACTTCGATTAAAACCTTTAGCTGTCTCTCAGGCTGATGATGATTTAGAGGACGAATTGAAAGGACACGCGCTACACGCTCTTTATCCCAAACATCTAGCAGCCGTAGAAGTTTTAGACAGTATTACGCAACCTAGAGCAAGGGTCATCGGCGGCATTTATCAAGATTTCTTAGCAAAAGAATTTGCGAAACATCTTCAAGTAAGTGATTTACCAGCCGTACTAACATGGCTAGAAAATCAGCCAGTATTGCATCACTCTCACTATCCTTTCAACGCATTATCAGATAGAATCTTGCTCAAGGCATGGCAGCATCTCGAAATCCGACAAGTTCTTGAAATATTTTCCAAAATCGTTCTGCTAAGGATTAGGGCATACCAACAGGTTATCGATAGCCTTACAGGCATCGAGTTTATAGATTTACTGGCTGAGGACGATTCTAAACGTCGTTGCCTTCTTGACGCAATCATCAATCTCGTCGCTGACTCGACAGAACATCTGTATTACTTATCTGGAGCTAGCTTTTATAGTCGTGTAACTCCTCTAAAACAAGATTTTTCATGGCTAATTGAGAAAATTCAAACTTCAGAACTAGAATCGGTTCAAAGAACTTACGCTTGGTTGGTGCGCTTGAAATTAGATTGGACTGATGCAGATCAACTTAGTTTAGTAATCGCTGCTAGTGAGAATTTTCCTGTTTTGAAATTGGAATTTGCAGCATTTCTGGGACAAATTGAGATTAATTCATCTGAAGCTGAAACAGCAAGAGCAAATTACTTACGTGAGATAGACGAAAGACGCTCCTGGGAGGATGAAAAGCCTGAAGTAAAGCCGTTTCCTAAAGAAAGAGTGCTGACGTACTTAGAGCAGTTTGAGCTTGGTCAAGTGGAAGCATGGTGGCTTCTTTGCAGAGAAATGACATTGCTGCCAACAAGCCAATATTACGGTGATGACTCCCAATCAGATTTGACCGTGCTTCCAGGTTGGAGAGAAGCAGATGACTTAACACAGATGCGAATTATTTCAGCGGCGAAGCGATATATTTATGACGGCAACCCTGAGACAGATGCTTGGTTTGGCACAAATTCTTTTCGATACTCTGCTCGATACTCTGCACTTGCGGGTTACAAAGCTTTGCGATTAGTTCTTGAAAAAGAACGTCAATACGTTCTTGATATTCCTCCTGAAATTTGGAGAAAGTGGACGGCAATAATTCTCGATTATCCAAATTCTAGTGATAGTCGAAACAAGGAGCATCGAGAACCGCTATTGTCTTTAACTTACAAGAACGCGCCAGATGAATTTGTAAGTAGGCTAATAATCTTGCTAGATTGGGACAACACTCAACATGGTGATATCTATATTTCTAATCAAGTAGATCAGCTTTGGAATGAGCGACTGGAGACCGCACTCTGCCGCAAATTGCAGGATGAAAAACTAACCGCTAAGAGCATTGGCTCTCTACTCAAACAGCTTTTGAGCAAACAAAGCAAGCCAGCTAAGACATTCGCGCAAGCTCAAATCTCATCGCCTCCGCCGATCGCGGGAAAAGCGAGAGAAATTGCGATCGTTGCAGCCCAAATGTTGATGCTCTACACCGACGATGAAAGCTGGGCGCTAGTATGGAACTCAATTCAACATGACTTTGAATACAGGAAGAAAGTTTTAGAAGCTGTGTCATTTGCAAATGAGTTTCAAGGAAGTATCGAACATAGACTTTGTGAAGACTATATTGCTGATTTATACATTTTCTTGGTCAAACACTATCCTGAACCCCAACAAAAGCAAGGAAACATTCAAAATGAAGACATTAGAATCGAAGACTATTCAATCAGCGCTGAAGATAGCATCAGAAGATGGAGAGAACAAATTCCACAGCGGCTTCAACAACGCGGTACTCGCGGAGCGTGTGAAGCACTTCGTAAAATAATTCATCAGCTTCCTGAACAGAAAGATAAACTGCAATGGCGATTACCAGAAGCTGAGGCTTCTGCTCGGCGTAGGGAATGGAAACCACCGCAACCGGAGGAAATTCTTCGGCTTGTGGCGAATCAAGAGCCTTCCAACTTAGAGTTATACAATCAGCTTGGTACAATTGCTCGGAGAACACAGGAAATGGCAGATGAACCTAAGATCGATCAAAGTATTCATGTTATGAATTCCGAAATCAGCGGAGTTGTGGGCAGTGGCAAGATTGAACACAGAAGCGATCCCCCTCCTGAAAAGGAAGCTAACTGGAAATTCTGGCTTCCTATTGCTATTTCACTAATTTCCATAGCTGTTAGTGGAGTATTTAACGACGAAATCAAGAAATTTTTCTTCAAGCCAAATACAGCTCCTCAAATTGAGCAAAAGCTAGAAAAATAGATTAATCAGAGAGTTCATGATTATGCAGATTACGATCGACTTACCCAAAGATTTAGAACAGAATCTACTTCAACAGGCTGCCCAACTAAATATTCCAGTTGAAACACTGATTCTTCAGTCCCTTCGCCAAGTCACCCAATTATCTCAAGACGCGGATTGGTCAGCTCTCGTTCTCTCTTATGAAGGCACGCCGGATTTTCCCAATCTCGAATCTTATCGTGCTGAACTTCTTCCGCCCCGTGAAACGGAGCTGTTTTAATGCGTTACCTGCTCGATACCTGCGTGATTAGTGACTTTATCAAAGGTGAACCCAATACCCAATCTCGAATTCGGCAAACGCCACCCGCTGAGATTGCTGTTTCTGCAATTACTGTAATGGAATTACGCTACGGCTTACAACTCAATCCCCAGCGTGCCCAAAAAATTGAACCTGTTATTTCTAGCTTTCTGAGTTCGGTTTCGCTACTTCCCTTCGATGTGCCAGATGCTGAGCAAGCGGGGCAGATTCGCTGCCTTCTTAAATCTCAAGGTCAGCAGATCGGTGCTTACGATGTTTTGATTGGAGCCATTGCCTTTCGGCATCAGCTTGTGATGGTCACGGCAAACGAGCGAGAGTTTACTCGAATTCCTGGCTTGCAAATTGAGAACTGGCGGCAACTCTAGATTACCGTTAGGAAGGTGTGATACTGGGTCATGCGAGTTCTCCATATCAATCAATCAGATACAGCAGGTGGGGCAGCAATTGCAGCCTATCGGCTACATCAGGGACTATTGCAGCAAAGAATTGATTCTCGATCACTAGTCGCACGCAAAGAAACTGAGAGCGATCGAGTGAATTTAATTGCTCCCGCATCCCGCACAGAAAAGCGAATTCAGCGTTTCACTGATCCACTCGGATTCGCTCAAATTCACTTACTTTCAACATTCAAGCTTAAACAGCATCCGTTCTATCAATCTGCGGATGTAATCAACTTTCATAACTTACATGACGGGTATTTTAACTATCTTGCGATCGCACATTTAACACAGAATAGGCCTGCGGTTCTAACCCTGCATGATATGTGGTCGCTCACTGGACATTGCTCTTTTAGCTATGATTGCGATCGCTGGAAGATGGGTTGCGGTCATTGTCCAGACTTAGAGATCTTCCCACCGATGAAACGGGATAGTAGTCGCTGGGAATGGAAGCTCAAAAAATGGACATATCAACGCGCGAATTTATCGATCGTGGCTCCGAGTCGATGGCTTGCAACAGTTGCACGAGAAAGCCGATTGTTTCAATCGTTTGATGTGCATCACATTCCTTATGGGATTGATGTGGAATTGTACCAACCGCTTGATCCTGAACAATGCCGCGATCGATTGAACATTCCGAAAGGGAAGAAAGTATTGTTGTTTGTGGCAACGCATCTTCAGGAATGGCGCAAAGGCGGCGATTTATTGTTAGCTGCACTGCAACAGTTACCAGAATCGCTGAAAGGTGAGATAGTTCTATTGATGCTGGGAGATGGAGAAAGTTCGATCGCACAACAAGCGGGAATTGAAGCGATCGTGCTTGGATATGTGCGAGAGGAAGAATTGAAAGCGATCGCATATTCTGCCGCTGATTTGTTTGTGTTTCCGACTCGTGCGGACAACTTACCGCTCGTGCTTCAAGAAAGTCTAGCTTGTGGAACACCGATAGTTTCTTGTGATGTTGGGGGAGTGTCTGATCTGGTGCGTCCTGGTGTGACGGGATATTTGGCGAAACCAGAAGATATCAATGATTTGGCTCAAGGCATTGTAATGCTGCTGGAAGATGAAGAACTCCGGCAGCAGATGAGGCAACAGTGTAGAGCGATCGCGCTTTCCGAGTATCGCTTGGAAATTCAGGCACAGCGATATCTTGAACTGTACAACACTCTTTTGAGGTAAGTTCTTTCGATCGGTACACAGAGATTCACGATCGTCTACCTTATGATGAATTCTATTCCAAGATGGACTTCCGCTCTTCATGACTCCACAGGCTTTGACAGATCCTCAATATTACAAACAGTACTTGGAAGCGGTTTGCAACAATGCAACATTGGCGCTGTTTGTCATGGATGAATATCAGCACTGTGTCTACATGAATCCTGCGGCAGAACAGCTAACTGGATATTTGCTGTCGGAAGTTGAAGGGCAGGCTCTACATGATGTGATTCATCACACTCGCCCAGATGGTCGTCCCTATCCGCTGTGTGAATGTCCGATCGATCAAGTGTTTCCGCAAAACAATCAAGAGCAAGGCGAAGAAGTGTTCGTGCATCGAGATGGACACTTTTATCCCGTGGCGTATACAGCGAGTCCGATTCGAGAGGCAGGACGCACGATCGGGACTGTGATCGAAGTGCGCGACATTACACAAGAAAAGTTAAACGAGAAAGCACAACAGGAAGCAACCGATCGAGAACGCTTTCTTCGTGAAGAAGCCGAAGCCGCAAAAGCCCAAGCGGAAACGGTAATCCAAAGTATTACGGATGCGTTTGCAGTTTTCGATCGCGAGTGGCGCTATACCTATGTCAATCAAATGGCAACGGAATTATTAAGGCAATCAGAAGCAGAATTAATCGGGAATCGGATTTGGGATGTGTTTCCAGATTTGATCGGTAGCCCGATCGAGCTTGAATATCAGCGAGCGATTAAGGAACAACGCACGATCGAATTTGAGTTCTTTTATGAGAGTTGGAATCGGTGGTATCTCAATCGGATTTACCCTTCTGAAACGGGCGCTTCGATCTTTATCACCGATATTACTGAACGCAAGCAGACAGAACAGGCATTGCGCGAGAGTGAAGCTCGGTTTCGCAGCTTGTTTGAGTGCAACATGATTCCGATCGGCATTTGGACAGAAGCAGGCGGATTAATTAACGCGAATGATGCGCTGCTCGATTTGATTGGCTATACGCGCTCAGAGCTTGAATCAGGACAAATTAGCTGGAAAGCGCTAACCCCGATCGAGTGGGCAGAACGTGATATCCAAGCGTTGCAAGAAACAGCAACTCAAGGCTACTGCGCTTCCTATGAGAAAGAATATTTTCACAAAGATGGGCAGCGTATCCCCATTCTGATTAGCGGTGGTACGTTTGGTCGGAATGCTCGGAGTGGCTTCTTTTTTGCGATCGATCTCACGCAACCCAAGCAAACCGAAGCCAATCTGAGAGAAGCCGACTCGTTACTTGCTTCCGCTTTAACGGCTGGCTCTATTCATACTTGGCGCTGGCGAATTCAGGATAATCTCGTTTCGACCGATGCTGCGTTTGCAAATTTATTTGGAGTCGATCCAGAAGCAGCACTGCGAGGTTTACCGATCGAGTTCTTTTTGAATGCGATTTATCCAGAGGATCGTGAATCAGTGACAGTCGCAATTCAGAAAGCGATCGAGACGGGCGAAGACTATTTTGCAGAGTACAGAGTGCAGCCTGCGAAGGGAGCAGAACGCTGGGTGGCAGCACGCGGACGAGTAGAATACGATACCGAAGGAACGCCCTTTTCTTTTCCAGGCGCACTCTCTGACATTACCGAGCGTAAACAAATCGAAGCGGAACTAGAAGAAACTGAAGAGCGCTTACGATTGGCGATCGAGTCTGCGGAACTCGGCACTTGGGACTTTAATTTGATCACAAGCCGACTTATTTGGAATGATGCTTGCAAAGCGATGTTTGGTGTGCCGATCGATGCCGAAATTACTTACGAAACCATAGAACGAGGAATGCACCCCGAAGATCGCGATCGCGTCAATCAAGCAGTACAGGCAGTCCTTGATCGACAAAACGAAGGCGATCAAGTGATTGAGTATCGCATTATTAGCCAATCCGACGGGGTTGAACGCTGGGTTTCGTCGCGCGGCAAAGTTTTTCTTGCACCGGATGGTACACCGCTGCGCTGGGTCGGAACGTTGTTAGATGTGACCGAGGTGAAACAGAGTGAAGCAGAACGACAGCAATTGCTCGATCGAGAAAAGCTCTTGCGCGAACAAGCCGAACAAGCAAATCGGATCAAAGATGAATTTCTCGCCGTTCTCTCTCACGAGCTTAGAACGCCGCTGAATCCGATTCTAGGTTGGGTGGGAATGTTGAGAGCGGAGAAATGCCCCCCAACCAAAGTTCCGCAAGCATTAAAAACAATCGAGCGCAATGCTTATTTGCAAGCTCAACTGATCGAAGATTTACTCGATGTCTCTCGAATTCTCCAAGGCAAGCTTACGCTAAATACGGATTTAGTCAATCTTGCAGAAACGGTGAAAGCTTCGTTAGAAACCGTTCAATTAGCCGCAGAATCGAAAGCGATCGACCTTGTTCTGCATCTCGATTCAACGGTTGGCTCAGTTCGAGGTGATGCGAATCGATTACAGCAAGTCTTTTGGAATTTGCTCTCGAATGCAGTGAAGTTCACGCCGATCTCGGGACAAGTTGAAGTGACGTTATCGCAAGTTGGAACTGAAGCGCAAGTTCAAATCCGCGATTCAGGAAAAGGCATTCGATCGGAAGTTTTGCCGTATATCTTCGAGCGGTTTCATCAAGCTGATTCTTCGACGACTCGGCAGTTTGGCGGATTGGGTTTGGGGCTTGCGATCGCACGTCATTTAGTCGAGCTACACGGCGGCACGATTGCGGCTGAAAGCTTCGGTGAAAATCAAGGTGCGACGTTTACAGTGAGATTGCCGATCGCACTTTCCCAAGCGCCGATCGATGCTCCTTTAGACCAACCTCAATCAAAGCAGGATCTTGCTGGAGTTAAAATTCTCGCGATCGATGACGAAACGGACAACCTCGATTTTTTGGTGTTCTTGCTTGAGACAGCAGGCGCGATCGTACAAAGCGCTCAGTCTGCAAAATCAGCCCTAATGAAACTATCTGAGTTTGCACCAGATCTGTTGGTAAGTGATATTGCTATGCCGGATCTGGATGGCTATCAACTGATTCAGCAAATTCGGCAACAGAGTCAGATTCCTGCAATCGCGTTGACTGCTTATGCTGGAGAAGTGAATCAGCGTCAAATCCTAGCCGCAGGATTTCAGCGACATTTAGCGAAACCTGTTGATCCGGATCAATTGATTAATACAATCGTGTCACTGCTGAAGCCTGAATCGTAAATGCTTATTAAACTGAACTTGAGTGATCGAGTGGCTCAGAGGGTCAATCACTCAAGTGCGTTAGTCAATAAAGAACCTTTATTCGGTTCATCCTCGCAATGCAGTATTCGCAAATCCCAGCGTCAGCAAAAAGCCCAGAATGTGACCGAAGCTCATGCAAGCCAAAAATGCTCCAACGCTGATATTGTTGAACAGCGATTTAGAAAAAGGCAGCGGCATTCTTGCACCCGTATGGGGATATTTGATTGTGCGTGAACCAATCAACAACACCAACAAGCAAGCCCCCACGATAAACGGTGTACCTTGCCAGTTCCATAGATTTCCAGAAGGGGGCAATTGAAACGCAGCGCCCAACAGATTCGACAACATAGGGAGATTCGACAACATAGGAAATTACTCCATAACGTACTGTGACTATCATTTGACGATCGCGAGATCTTTGCGTCTTTCTCAGTGCGGGATCTGATCTCTACCGAAAGACGGGGATAATCAATAGTAGTGATTCAATGGATTAGTAATGCAAGCCTGGGAACTACCGCGCACCACTTTCAATTGGGGACAGAAAACCTACATCATGGGCGTTTTGAACGTCACGCCCGATAGTTTTAGCGATGGCGGACAGTTCAACTCATTGGAAAGCGCGATCGCTCAAGCCAATCAAATGATCGAAGACGGTGCAGATATTCTTGACATCGGCGGACAATCCACGCGCCCAAATGCGGATGAAGTCTCATTGCAAGAAGAACTCGATCGAGTGATTCCTGTAATCGAAGCCATTCGACAGGATGTTCAGATTCCAATTTCAGTCGATACAACTCGATCGCAGGTTGCAAGAGAAGCGATCGCTGCCGGAGCCGATATCATCAATGATATTTCTGGTGCAGTTTTCGATTCAGAAATGCTCTCAACGGTTAAAAAATTAGGCGTTCCAATTATTCTGATGCACATGAGAGGAACACCGAAAACAATGCAGTCTTTAACTGAGTATCAAGATCTGATTCAAGAGATTTGTGATTTCTTGCAAGAACGAATTGAAAGCGCGATCGCACATGGAATCAAGCAAATCATGATCGATCCAGGAATCGGATTTGCAAAAAAATACGCTCAAAACTTAGAAATCTTACGACGATTACAAGCCTTTCAATCTTTGAACTGTCCCATCTTAGTCGGAGCCTCGCGAAAAGGCTTCATCGGGCATATTCTCGATCAGCCCGATCCAAAGAAGCGAGTTTGGGGAACGGCTGCCGCTTGTGTGAGTGCGATCGTTAATGGAGCCGATATCGTTCGAGTGCATGATGTCGCAGCGATGCACGATGCTTGTCGGGTGGCTGATGCAATTTGGAGATAAACTATCAAACCTCATTCGGATCGATGCCCAGCGCTCGGAGTCGATCGGCAAGTCGCTCCGCTCGTTGGCGTTCCATTTCTCTACCTTGGCGTTCTATTTCTTTGCCTTCTGCGCCAGTGAGAATGACCTGCCCGTTACGATTGCACCAGCGCAACCACAACCGCATCCCTTCGTCTTCAAATTGCCCTTCCCATAGGGTCAAACCAATTCCAACTCCATTTAGCCAAACGGATTGCCCTACTTCGCGAATTCCTTCCGGTGGTGTCACCTCCCTGTAGCCTTCGCCAGAAATTGACCACACCCGCAACAACGCCCGATTCATTTCTTCTGGCGCTTGAATCTGTTCGAGCGGATCGAAGACCACGTAGTATCGCACCCCGATCTGAGCGTAAATCTCTTTCTTCGCCGTCGTCTTGCCTTTTTGAAGCGATTTTTGACTGAGAATCACCTCATCGCCTTCTTGATTCGACACAATTTCGATACAGACTTCTGGCACTTTGCCAAACTCCCACACAAAGTAGGAGCGATTGCGCTTTTCAGAAAAGTCGTTGGGGCGCTGGACTTCTAAACTCAGCAGCGCATCGGGCACGATCGGATCGCCTTTAAGTTTGTAGAACAGCCCGACGTTAGCAGCGGCTAGAAAGGGGACAGGCAGAGCCTTAGAACTATAAAGCGGTTCGACTAGGAGCCGTTGTTGCTCTTCAGATTGAAAGTTATCCACGGGTGTATCGTCCTCGATCGTCAAATGGCTGATGTCAAGCTCAGAGACGATCTCTTCATTGTTGAGAAGTTGTTGAGTCATGGGCAATCACCAAACCTGAAACTTAAATTGCGTCGATCTACGATTCTCCGTTTCCGTCGATACTTCCGCGATCGCGTGGTTCAATCGCTGGAGCATGACCCATCAGATCCGTCACCGCTTCATTCAGCGCACGCGGGTCCATAAACACAATCTTAGAATTATCGCTCTTACCAAGTTCCATACTCGCCGTGACGTAATCCTTTGCAACTAAATAGCGCAGCACATCGTCTGCGTTCATCTGTCCCTGAAGCGCCTGCGCCAACTCCTGAATCGATTGCACCGTTCCTTGGGTGCGCGTCAGTTCAGCTTGCTTTTCACTTCGCGCTGCCCGCTCCTTCTCCAAGGACTCCCGCAAAGCTTGAGAAATCTGGAACTCTTGCACCTCGACACGAATCACCTTCACGCCCCAGTTTGCTGTGGACTTATCCAACTGCCGCAGCAGTGCTTGATTAATCCCACTAGCAGATGAAAAGGTTTCTTCTAAGGTCAGTTGTCCAATCTCATTTCGCAACGTTGAGATCACAATCTGCTTCAGCGACTCTTCCAAATCTTCTACCGCGTAGTAAGCCTTTCTCAGATCAAGAATTTGCCAAGACACGATCGCATCGACTTCGATCGGTACATTGTCTTTCGTAAACGCGCGTTGTGGCTCGATATCTAACAGTTGCTCCCGAATGGTTTCGACGAGTACCGTGTCCATCAGTGGAATCACAAAATTGAGTCCTGGATTAAGGATGCGCTTGTATTGTCCGAGTCGCTGCACGATCGCCTGATCGCCCTGCTCCACGATGCGGACAGAACCAATAATGTAACCCAAAACAATCAGAAACAATGCACCAACAATTTCCATAGATTGCGCTCCCGTTGCGCCAGGTTCTCAATGAGTGATTCAAAATAGAAGTTGCAGATTTAGTCTAATCGCTCTATTTGAAAATGTTGCAGATTCACGCGCGAAATTCAAGATCGACGCACGTTTCTAGTGATATTTTAGAGCCGATTTGTGCTATCCGCGAACTGATTTTCCAATTCCTTTGAGAATTCCACGTCCAATCAGTCCAATCCCACGCCCGATTACTTCAGTCAAAATGTAGACAATTCCACTGCCAAGAAATGCGATCGTACCTCTCAATCGAGGAGAAAGCGCATCGCGAGTTTCTAACGCTAGAGTGACTGCTAATTGCACTCCAGAAAGTGTTTCGAGTTCTTCGATTCTGGGTGAATAAACGATAATACGATCGATGCCGTATTCGGTTAAGACAAAGAGCCGATATCGACTTTCAAAAATCGCTTTCGGGTCAGTAAAAAATCGCTCTACTCGAAATCGCCAAGACAAATCATTTCGAAACCGTTCGATTTCGCGAGTCGATAAAAGGCGACGATCGTAAAAACTTTGTTTGATTGATTCCAAGTTAGAAAATCGATTCAGTAGCGGTTGAATCACTGCATCTGCAAGCTGAATCATCAGATTTTCGAGCAGATAAATTGCGCGATCGCTAGCTTCGATCGTGCCAACTTGATAAAGCGTTTGATCAACAATCAGCGGTGTTTCAAATAGCAAATGCTCAAAAATCTCTCGTAAAAATGGAATTTGATCCAGAATTTGAGCTTGAACCATATCGCCTTCCTTGAGCAGTGCAGACACGATTTCAAGATCGCGTTTTTTCACTCGCACCATCGAATAACGCCCGAAAAACTGCATCACGATCGCTTGCCACAAGTCGCGCAAAATATCCGATTGTTTCGCTGCGAATTGATCGATTTGAATCTGAGAAAATCGCAATTCATCCAGCAAATCTTCTAATTGCCGCAAAATTGTAAAGAACAATTCTCTTTTCTTTTCGATCCTTAAAACGTCAATTTCTAATGGAATATTGGTGAGATTATCGAGATTCGATTGTAGTTTTGCTGCAATGCGATCGAGAATTTCCCCTTGCCATGCTTTCGGAAGCGGCGCTTCTGGAACAATTTCCGCAGTCTCAGGAACCGTAATCGCGAATTCAACCGGAACGATCGCGCGTGGATTCGGTTGAATCTCCTCAGATGGGATCGCGTTCTGAATCAACCATCGAGCCGCTTTGAGTTCCCGTCGTCTTCCCGTGAGAAAAATCTGATCCAATGTCGAAAGACTCGTCGATCGCAGTTGCGCGTCAATGTCATTCAGTGCCGCTTCAATCTGAACGAGTCCCGACGATCGCCAATTTTGCCGAATCACTTTCACCACACTAATCGATCGCGATCGCGGACTCGATACAGTCAACTGCTCCAACACCTCCGATCGCCAATAATTCTGCTGCGTTGTAATCTGCCGAATTGCCGCGACAAATTCTGCGATCGAACTTCCTTTTGGGCAATACCCTTCAATTCCTGCTTGAAACGCCGCGCCTAAGTCTGATTCAGACAGCGGCTCGATCAGCAAAATTGGCACCGTCGGATACTGCGCTTTTACCTGTTGAGCAAACTCAATCCCAACCCCGATCAGAATCCCATCTAATCGATCGCGAGACAGTTCCGCCAAATTTCGCCACGCGATCGGAATCGATTCCGCCTCCGCCACGACCCGAAACTCTGGAAATCGACTCAAACAATTGAGCAAGCCCGATCGAAACACCGGATCTCGCTCCACAATCATCAATCGCCGCACTCCAGCTAAACTATTCATCCATTCGCCAGCACGTTTGTCTTGATTAAACCGCTTAGAAACGCCCAGCACAAGTCAACTTCAAACAATCTCCTACTGCGGCGGGGTAGGTTCCGACGAAGCAGGTGGCATGGGTTCGGATCGACTCGGCTCAGGTGAAGGAGCCGATTGCACAGGTGACTCGTAACTCGGTGCAGGCTGAGGAGCGCCATCCCGCTGCCGCCAAATTTCTGCCCGCTCTGCTGCCCACTGCCCGATCAAGCCTCTCGCTTCCCCATACAGCGGTCGTCCCGGCGCAATTCCCGCTGCCACATCGATCGCGCGGGTCAGATATCCCTGACCTGCTAGCCCTGCCGCCTGATTTAGAACTGGTCGATCCTCGGCAAGCTGAATCTGATACACCCATTCCCCGATCAAGCCTTGCGCCTCGTTGTACAAGGCTCGTCCCGGCCGGATACTTCCTGCCACGTTGATCGCCTGTCCGAGTTGTCCAGTTTGCGCGATCGCTCTTGCATTGTTGATAATTGGACGGTCTTCAATAATCTCGATCTGATTTGTCCAATCCGCGATATTCGTTTGCGCTTGAATTCGGAGCGATCGCTGCGGTTTTACAAGCGATGCCAGCGCGATCGCGGATCGAAGATTTCCAACCTTGCCGGATTTCGCGACCTGTTCCGCGCGGGTTAAAACAGGTCGATCCTGCATCGACTGCAATTCCTTACGCCATTGTGCGATCAAGGTTTGCGCGTGAAGCCGTCCGGGACGTTTTGGTTGAACCGAAGTTGCTTGAGCGATCGCAACTTCCAGCATCGGGATTTGTTGTAAATTCGCGATCGTGCTTGCAACGTTCAACTGCATTAAATCTTGTGTCTGCTGCTCTAAGCGGGGAATTAACGTTTTTGCCCGTGATGCAAATGGACTTTGGGAATCGATCTGCTTCACCAGATGAGTCGCCATCATTATCGGCACAATTCGTTCCAATCCCGGCGCATTGTATCGATTAGCAGTTTCAATTTCTCTTGCCCGCACCAATCGAATTAGATCCTGGTTAGCGCCCGTCAACTGAACACTTTCTGGCAGCGAGTTGAGTAGATTGCTTGCAACACCAATCTTTTGCTGATCAAACTGCGCGATCACTAGACTAAAAATCGTATTGCGCCAGCGAGTCACTTCCTGATTTGCCTGCAATGTCCAAACGAACGTTTTGCGATCGATGGGATCAGCCAGTGCGATCGCTTGCCCTAGCTGCGTCGGTGGATTCGCTTTCGCAAAATTCCGCGCGTCAGTTAAAGATTTCCAAGCTTTCTTCTCGCTGTTGGTCTGTTCACGAATCTGCCCTAAGCGCTCTTGCCAACCGGGATCATTCACGAGCGCCAATTGCGCCATTTGCTCCGACGCTTTATCCCAGCTTTGCTTCTTCAGCGCATCGACAATTTTGGCGTAAATCGCTTCTCCTCTGCGGTACTCTGCCTGCCATCGATCGATCGCCGCTTGAGCATCTTTGTAGATCGGACTCGACTGCGGAATCTGATTTGCTAGGGAAACCGCGCCTTTGATGTCTCGCTGATTCACTCGATCGCGTGCCAAAATCAGCAGCGTATTTGACCAATCTTCGAGCAGCGATCGCGACTGTCCATACAGGGGATGCTCTGTCGTCCAGCCTTTCACCAAATTAATCGAAGCAATAATCTGATCAGCGTTACCCGACTGCGCGGCTTGTTGAGCGCAAGAAAGCTGCTCTGACTCCAACGATTGAACGGTTACTTTCTGACACTCGACAGCGGGCGGAACTTTCGAGATCCACAAAAACGCGATCGCTCCGGTTCCCCCAAAAACACCGAGAATACTTAACCAGATCAGTTGCCACTTCCAAGCTTTGGCAAGCGATCCCATTCGGTGGGCGGTCACGGTGGTTGCAGCCGTCGCAGTTTTCGCTGCGCGTTTGCTAATCTTGGCAACTCGGTGCTTTACCGGATGCGGCAGAGACTCACGCGGTTCTAACTCCGTAGAATCCTCAGAGTTGGGGTCATCTTCTAGGAGAACAGTGGAATGGTCGGAGGGGCGATCGATTGGAGTCGACGGATGCTCTTCTTCAGATTTCGGCTTCTGGAATGATTGAAGCCCTTGAAGCCATTGGGGGGTGGGTTTTCTAGCCATTATCGCTGCGAACCGTATATCAGGCGCGGGTCAGAGTTTCGGCTATTTTACAGGCGATTTTGCCGATGGAGCCCTCGATGCAGAATGCTGTTACAAGTTCCGCTCGAAGGATCAATGTTTCCGGGAGTAATTACAAAAACTTCGCTCATAAACCGTTTAGGACGTAAGCGACGATGAAATGAACGCGATTGAGAAGAACGGGTTTCGCCTATTGAATCACGAATTTCTCAATCTGAACTCCGAAAGCATTTGCGATCGCGTATAAAAGATTTCTCTAGCACATCGGTTTCTACTTCGCTCGATAGCCATAGAAATCGATGTGATACTCTGTGATTCGCACACCCGTTTGCGCCTCTACCTGTCGAATGATTTCTTCAGGAAGTTCGATGTGAATGTCTAGAATTTGCTGGGTATCGATGCAGTTCACATGGCTATGGGCATCGCTTACGTTTCCATACAATCTTCCGTCCGATCGCTCGATACATTCGATGATCCCCTGCTCAGACAGTGCCTCTAAATTCTGATACACCGATGTATGTCCGATGTCTTTTCCCTGGCGATTTAAGCGATCGTAAATCTCCCGCGCGGACAAATGCTCTTGATCTTGCCAAAGCAGTTCCAGAATAAATCGACGTTGGCGACTAAGCCGCATTCCGAGCGTTTGGCAGCGCTCGATCGCATCATCAAGGCAGCGAATCGGTTTGAGGTCTGACGTAAGTTCGGTGTTCATCGTAATTAGTAATGCTATGGACTCTGTTGTTAATGAAGCATCTCGATCGTGAATCTGTTAGAAAATACAACTTTAAATGAAAGCTTTATTCGTTTTCAGAATGGTCTGATACCCTATCGAATGATAGAGGTTAGCTCATCTGATCTATTTCTATCACACGCTAAAGCAAACTCGCTACAACTTTGCTTTGAAGCGCTGCATTTGTGTAACAAGTTCGTTAAACTAAAATGTCTTAATTTTGCTTCGAGGATACCGTGGCTCATTCTTCCAATGCCTCACCGCCATCGAAAAAGCCTTCAGGAATTGCATCCGCGAGTTGGGCGATCGATTTACTTCCTGGACTAGCTGCCGATGATGCGACTCGGTTACTCGATCGAGAAATCCACACTACTTTAGATCTCGTAAAGTTAGGCGGTACGCAAGATAAGCGAAATCTCCTGGCAAACGAACTTCACGTTCCGATCCGTCAATTGAACAAATGGGTCGCACTTGCGAATCTTGCCCGAATTCCTAGCGTTGGATGTGAATACGCAGGCTTACTGCTTCATGCGGGGATCGCTTCACCCGCGCAACTATCGCAAACCTCGATCGGGCAACTCCACCGCCAATTACTCCGGCTTCATGTCTCCACCATGCAACGCCGCGATCTCTGTCCGACCACGGATTACCTTGGTCTATGGATTCAGCAAGCCCGCATCCTTCGATAATTCCGGAATTTCATCGATCGCCCGTATCCCTGCTTCGCGACTGGGGAACTCTTGTAAAGTGGAATCCCGGATACAAATTTAATCCGGATACCAAAACATCCCTTTGATTCCCTCTGGATCTTGCATGAATCCTAAATTTCGGTAGAAATTAACGACCTGCGGATCAGCAAACAAAGTGATATTACTGATATCCTCACTCCGAAGCTTCTTAATCATGAACTTCATTAGCGCTTTCCCAAGCCCCTTGCCCTGGAAATCTGGATGTACCACGACATCCCAAATCGTGGCGTTAAACGCATGGTCAGAAGTCGCCCGTGCGAATCCGACCAGTCGCCGCGTTGCTCCGCGTTGCTCCCACATCGTACCAACCAAAAAACTATGCTGAATCGCCTTTTTGACTTTTCTGAGCGGACGACGCGACCAACCGACCGCATCGCATAACTCCTCTAGCTCGTAAAGATCGATCTCGCGTTCAGTCGAGAAAAAGATCCGTGAGTTTGCGCGATCGCCCGTCGTCGAGCCATCCACTGATCCAGGGACAACATAGCTCTCGGTCGAAGCTGGTTTCTCGATCGAAGCGTCCGTACTACTAAATAAGCTTTTCCAAAAACCCATGAAAGCGTGGTGATAACAGTGAAGCAGTAATAGTTAGTATATCTCTCGGATTTGGGTTGCATTCTGCCGATTTTAGGGAAATGTTGGCAATTGCCGTTTCTCGATCGATTTCTTCCGTTCATTCCTGGTTTCCGCTTGTTTATCCGCACGTCCTCTAGGGGCAGTCTCCACCACTATGGCTCTGGGTCTAAAATCGTCTACTTTAGAACTGTTAAAGCGCTTCAATCGAGCGTTTCCGCAGTTTTACGAACAATTTGTCAGCAGCGAAATTCAACTGCAAAACCTTCGACTGGCGTATCAATTGTACAAGTCGAAACAGGCGGTGATTGAGCTAAAAACCGAGGGGACGAAAAGCGCACTGCATTTCGCTTACCGAAATCAATCTTTTTTGCTCAGTGATATTTTTGGGGTATTGGCGGCTTATGGCTTGACGATTCACAGTCTGAGCTTGTACGGACAGATTTATCCGCCAATGCTGGTATTTATTAAACTAATCGTGTCCCGCAGCGGAAAAGCCCTGACCGATAAAACCTCTGAAAACGTTTGCCGAGCAATTCGAGAAGCGTTGGCAGGACGGTTTGAAGTCGAGGAAATGCTAGCGGTTGAATTTAACCTAGACGCAGGTTTGGAACAGGTTGAGACTGAATTTTACGTCGATCCAGTGTTTCACCTGCCTGCGTTGCTGATCGAAGCAGATAACCAACCGGGACTGTTCTATAAAGTAATGTACGCAATTTGGCAAGAGGATTTGCTGGTTGTGAACGCGAATCTGCTCGTTTGGCGCGGACGAACGCGACTGATTCTCTATCTTCTTGGCCCAAACGAAAGTCTGATTCCTGAATATCTCGGTCAGAAGATCGCAGAAGGGGTGAAACAGCGATTGCTCGGTCGGCGATTTTAGCGATCGTCTTTTAACCACTGCCAAAGAATCCTCGTAGCCGACCGTTATGATGAGGGAAGCTGTTTTTAGCATGCTCTATTATGGCTCTTCCATCGCTGCGTGTCTGATCCACAGATCGCCCATCGCGTGATCGAACATCTCAAGCCTCCCGCTGCTGATAACACGATCGGGCAATTGCCACAGCGAGAACATGAGGTTCTCAGACTGATGGTGGACGGTTTGAGCAATCCCGAAATCGCCGCAAAGCTTTATCTCAGCCCGAACACAGTAAAAACCCATGTGCGCGGCATTATGAACAAGCTGGCAGTAGACGATCGCGTTCAAGCTGCTGTGGTTGCTTTGCGAACAGGCTTAGTCTAATTCTTCTTGTTGGGAACCTTTCCTAAAACTGCGCGTCGGATCAGCAGTGATTTTAGCAAATTGTCGTGATTTTGGGCGACGACGCAAAAATAATTTCCGCGATCGTTTAGCACGCTAATCTAAATGAGAATTCTGCCAATTTTGGCTAGAATTTCGCTAAAATCGCCAGTGCTTTTAATCGAGAGAGCAAGAAATTTAGTCTTTGTGGATTCAGAGAAAGGCTAAAAATTCTCCTACCAACTTTGACAGTTTTGAAAATCGAGTCAAAACCACGAACTGCCTAGGTATGAAGCTTAAGCAAGGATTAGATTGAGCCAGCGAAATTAGATCTCCGCGAATAAGTAGACCTATAGAGATTGCGATTTATTGAAATATTTCTTCAAATAGCGCCAAATCCTTGAAGGCTCTTTGATCCAGCGCAAGCTAATTTACTTTGTAACCCACAAATTAGGAATTCAAGTTTAGAATCGGGATGTACAATTCGTAGAAGTTAAGCAACTTAACGAGATTGCTGTTGCAAGAGAAGCGCATTGAATGCTAGGCGACATCCACCGACACTGCGATCGAGATTGCGATCAAACCAAATCCTAAATTGCCCTGGTTCTTCAGCACTAATTTTCTGAAATTGCTTAACGATGAAGCGACATTGCCCCCACTCAAACTGCGATCGACTTGCGCTGTTCTTTCACGCTAACAATTCGATCGTAAATGTTCCCTGAGTTGTAGAGTCGTCAATTGTATCTACTCACCTTAGCGATTCGAGTTAGTTTAATATTTCACGTTGAAGGATTAACCCTTTAGGGGGACGGCAACGTCCGCAACGTGGTTGTTAATCTTAGGTAAGCTACGCTGAGTTTTCAATTTGGCATCGCTTTTTCAAGCAAGTTATTTCTCACGCCTGGAATCAGACAGATGAAATTTGAGGATATCTATCAATTTTTCAAAGATCCGCCCCCTTTTTATCTCAATAAGGAACTGGCGGTCTGCTATGTTCTCGCCGTTCTCTTACGGGGAGACTCTTACGGAACCGAGCTAATTCAACTGCTCGAAACTGAATACCCGCTCTATCGTTTATCGGATACCGTTCTCTATAGTGCTCTGAAGTTTCTTGAAGATGAAGAAATGGTCACAGGCTACTGGAAAAAAGTCGAAGGTCGCGGTCGTCCCCGCCGGATGTATCAGATTAAATCTGAAGCCATGCAGCAGGCACAAGATCTCGCCCGACTTTGGCGCGAATACGCGGTGAAGCGCGAAACAGCACGCGAGAATTCGGGAATTCCTCAGGTTAGTGGGGCTGAAAAATAGATAACGGAGTTCTGAGAATGACCCCGTTGTTGTCTAAACTTGTGGTGTAATCCGGATCTTTGTTCTTCGTTGCGCCATGACTCAGCCTGTAATTGCCTCCACGTTTCTCCTGACGATTCTATTAATGATTGGGCTGTTTTTCTTCATTCGCGCCTCAGTCAAAGATCGAACTCAGGAGGTGCGGTTGCTTTCCGACCAATCTGAAGATTCTCTGCTCTCTCAATTGCGCTCGTATTTCGGGCAGCGATCGTATCGAGTGGCCGCGATCGACGCAACCCAAAATCAGGTTACATTTGAAGGCGTTGTTCGTCCTAGCGTGTTCCTGGCAGTATTTCTGTCGTTGCTTGCTTCGATCGGCGTGCTGTGCTTTGTGTTTGTGCTCTCGATGGTGCTGCCCGATTGGTCAAATTTTTGGTTTGGATTATTACTCCTGTCCCCGTTGGCAGGAGTCTTTTACTGGAAAGGGGCAGAGCGGGTTGAGCAGGTGTCGCTGAAGGTTGAGCCAAGCTTAGATGCGACTTCCCAAAGCGTTATTACAGTCAGGGCGCACCGGGATGAGTTGGAAGAATTACAGAGATCGTTAGAACTGAAATCAGAATAGTCTGTATGTAAAAGCTCCCCTCGATGCGTTGAGGGGAGCTTTTATCGGGTGAATGCTGGAATGTACGATCGCTTTGCTCGACTGAACCTGTAGATGAGAAAACTACAGTTGCACTCGCATTCTAGAGCAGGCGAAATCAGGGTAAACTGAGCTGTTTAGATCAAATGCCTATCTGCTCCGGGAAGGAACGACGACATCAACTTCATCCTCAGAGGTTCTCAAGCTGGGGAATAAAAAGTGGTTTTCTTCGACGTATTGAGCGCCGAACAGCCCCTTCTCTGCCCAGAAGTATCGATCCGTGGTATGCTCGTTCCTCTTAACCAGTAACAGTGCGGGCGGCAAAATGCCTTCAGCGTGAATGAACTTGCGAGCAGCGGTGACAGGTTTATCTTCGCCACACTCAATGCTAAATTGAGGGACGCTTTCCAAAATCCGTCTTCCTTCTTGCCGTCTCCGGCTTTTCCGTTTACGTCTTCTTGCCAAACCCTTTACCTCCTTAGGTTCCAAACTGCCGAAAGTTGTAATGATCGTTACAAAACCCGTCGAAAATATATCAGCTACAGCTCCAGACTTCAACTTCTCTTAACGCATCTATACAATTTCTTAATTTTATTTTCTGGATACTTGTCACGTAACTCAGAATTGAGAGTGTAGACACTCTCAAAGATTAAGACAAACGGATGCAAAAGCGTTGGGGATCAGAGCTATCTACTAAATTAATAAGAAAAATTACTTATCGTCAATCCTTATTTTTGTAAAATCTGCCGAAAAAGAGATGCTGATGCCCACAAGTTCCGAATTCATTGAGTTGTGTCGATCGCAAATTGCGTTATTGACTCAAGCACTGGGGGCATCACTCAGCGTTATTTATCTAACTGAAGAATTAGTGGAGAGTTCTCAGGCACGTCTAATGCCGATCGCAGCGTATCCGGACAGTGCTGTGGCGTTAGAGCGATCGAATCGTCTCGCCCTTCCTGCCGCAGTCGAGGCGCTCCCGGAAATTGATGCTGTTTCGCAAACGGGGCTGACGCAACCGAAGCAATTGGTTTTGCCGCTGATTCATGAGGAGTTGGTGTTCGGATTGTTGGTGACAGAGCGCGAGGATCGACCTTGGACGACGTGGGAGCGATCGCAGGTCGAACGGATTGCTAGCACGCTATCGCTGGCGTGCGTAATGGATCAGCGGGCGCAATGGCTCAATCAGTCTCAGCAGCAACATCGATTGAGACAATCTCAGCAGCACGATGTTTTAGATAATCTCCTGCATCAGTTGAAGAGTCCGTTAACAGCTTTACGCACGTTTGGAAAATTGTTGGTCAAGCGGTTACAAGCAGAAGATCCGAATCGAGAAATTGCCGGAAGTATTTTGCGAGAAAGCGATCGATTACAGGAACTTTTGCAGCAGTTTGATGCAGCAATCGACCTCAATTCAGTTGATGTTTTGGCAGAAGATGCCTCGTTGGTCGGTCGTCCGATCCCGTTACTGCCAGCAGGCGTTCTAACGACTTCAAATTTGGAGCTGCTCCCCTGTTCGGTCAATGAAATTTTGCTGCCGCTGATTGAAACCGCTTGGGCGATCGCCCAAGAAAAGGGACTTGCGATTAGAACAGAAATTCCAAGTTCGCTTCCCCTCGTTTCCGCCAATCCTGGCGCGTTGCGGGAAGTGTTAAGTAATTTGATTGATAATGCTTCGAAATATACGCCATCAGGCGGAGAAGTGCATATCCGAGTGGATGAGCAGCACGATCGCATTGTTATTTGGGTGAGCGATACCGGATATGGAATTCCGCCAGAAGATTTGGAGCGGTTATTCGAGCGGCATTATCGCGGAGTGCAGGCAAGTGGAGAAATTCCAGGGACGGGATTGGGACTTGCGATCGCGCGTCGCTTGCTCGAACAAATGCACGGCTCGATTCAAGTGTTCAGCCCACTAAAAAGCGAGGGGTGGATCGTCTTGTACGATCCACCCCCGCAACAAGGAACAAGTTTTGTGGTTGAGCTATTACGGGATGAGACAATTGCCCCATCCCAGAAGCATTAGGAACGCGGTAAGGTCAATGTGGTGGTGAGTCGGAGGTTTAGATCCGTGTTCGGACGAATTGAGATCAAGTCGATGCGATCGCCGCCGAAGATCAGACCCGCCAAAGCGCCGACACCCGTTCCGATCAGAACTTCACCCGCTTTGATGTTGCGATCGCCCGTGACAGCGGCGACACCCGCAGCCGCAGCGCTACCCAAAGCCGCATCTTTCAAGATCGTGCCCGTGTTTGCACCGCGACGAATCGATTCCGTGGTTGTAATCGGATCAGAAGTCGCTGCGATCGCGATTTTCTGACCGTTTGCCAAGGTGAGTTCAGACGCAGTGAACTGCGCTGCGTTTTGAGCGACGGTTAGCTGTCCGGAGACTTGGCTACCTGCTGGAATTAGAACGGTTCCATCCGAAGTGACGATGTTTTGAGCAACCGTCAGCGTGATCGGAGTCGGTTGCGGTTCGTTCTTCGCGAGAAGGATCCTGTCAGCGCGATCGTAGCGGAGCGGAATTGCGGTTCCGGCAGGAATATTGACCGCTTGAGGCTGAGGTGCCACCTGCCCCACGATGTAAGGCGATTGGACTGCAGCAACTTGTCCAGTGCTGACTAACGCTTGGTAAACGAAGGCTGCAACATCTGCGCGGGTAGCAGTCTGATTCGGGTTGAGGAAGCGAACATCCGGATAGTTAACGACGATTCGGCGTTCGGTCGCAGCCGCGATACTGTTACGAGCATAGTCAGGAATGCTGGAAGCATCCGTGTAAGACTGAAGCAAGCTGTCAGCGGGTTGAGTGCCTGCAAATTTCAAACCGTTTGACAATGAAACTAGGGCTTGTGCGCGAGGGATGTTGTCATTTGGGCGAAATGTTCCACCCGGAAACCCAGCCAAGAAACCAGTTGCGTAAGCATTTTGAATGGCTTGAAGTCCCCAATAGTTGCCAGGAACATCCGCAAAGTTGATTGGAGTATTGACGCGCGGAGCATTTGGAAATGCTTTGAGAAGAATTGCTGCAAATTGAGCGCGAGTCACCGGATCATTCGGGCGGAAGGTGCCATCAGGAAATCCAGCAATAATGTTACGAGAAGCCAATTCTTGGATGAAGGGAGAAGCCCAGTTATCAGAGGCAACATCAGAGAAGGTTGCTTGAGCCGAAGCAGGGGCAACCATTACCATCGGAGCCGCTGCACCTGCGATCGTACCGAGTGCCAAAGTCAGAGCCAAACCAGATTTTACAGTGCTATACATAGGTAGCTGTTCCCAAGCGAGAGAGTGTTGTTTCTTGTTAGTTAAGTAGATGTCTAAGTGGGTTAAAAAGTTCCTGCATCCTACTAGAGAAATATCTTTCTAATCTCTCAATTTTCCGTTTGGGGCGCAGTTTTTCCACTCAGTTATCTACTCTTTATATTCACACTTTGACCGTCCGATTCCTTAAGAAGTTTCTAAACTTAGGACACTTTCCAAAGTGGTTGAAGAAACCCAGAATTTGAACGCTTTAACGCCTGATTTTTCAGGTACGATCGAAAACAGTTTTTTGAGGAATAAACGGTGTCCGAATTGCCCCGCTATGCGTCAAAATCTGTCCGAGAAGCGGGCAAACAGTTTTATGTGGATAGTAATGGTGATCGTATTCCAAGCGTGACGACGATTCTGAATGCAACGAAGCCGCGTGAAGACCGAGAACGATTGTTCAACTGGCAACAGCGCATCGGAGTTGAGCAAGCCGCAGAAATTACAAAAACAGCGAGTCGGCGCGGAACCGGAACGCATCGCTATATCCAGAAATACCTTCAAGGGCAGGAAGTCGATTGTCCAGAGTCGATTCGCCCTTACTGGGAAAGTGTGGAACCTGTGCTGAAAGCGGTGGAGCAAGTTCGACTGGTCGAAGGCGTAGTGATTCACGATCAGCTAGGATACGCCGGAGTCGTGGATTGCGTTGCCAGTTATGAGGGAGTGCCCTGTATTTGTGAGTGGAAAACAAGCGATCGACCGAAAAAAACTGTCGATCTCTTGTACGATTATCCACTTCAGATGGTGGCGTATTGTGGAGCAACGAACCAGCTATATCGAGACTATAACCTGAACCTCTGTCATGCCCTGCTGGTCGTTGCAATTCCGGAAACGCCTGCGGAGATTTTTTGGTTTGAGCCAAGCGCGATCGAGGAATATTGGCAGCAGTGGGAAGCGCGGGTGCAGCAATATTGGCGAAGACTGGGATACTTCGGTTGAGCAATCCTTGAACTGTGCTGTGCCTCTATAATGAAGCATTCCGATCGAAACAAGTCGATGAACGCACCGGAAGCAAATTCAGAGACAGCGAAACATCCGGCCTCTGCTCCCAATCTTTACGAAGCGGACTTTTATGCTTGGACACAAGAGCAGGCAATGCTCCTCCACAACAAGCAATGGAGTCAAATTGATTTGCCCAATATTATTGAGGAGATTGAGTCTTTGGGGAGACAGCAGCGCCAAGAACTTCGGAATCGCTTGAGTGTTCTAATCGGGCATTTGTTGAAATGGCACTATCAACCTCAGCATCGCAGTCGTAGCTGGTTAGCAACCCTTCGGATTCAACGTTTGGATATCAATGATTTGCTTGAAGACAATTCTAGCCTCAAACCTTACATTGAGGAAGCGCTTCGTAAAGCCTATTTGAAAGGGATTGAACTGGCAGTTAAAGAGACTGACTTACCGAATCGTACTTTTCCAACCGAATGCCCTTACAGCTTGTTAGAGATATTAGACGATCGCTTCTATCCCGGTGAACCAAGCAAGTTAGTAGAGAATTAAAATTCACAGCGATCCTTGTCATTTACACTCGAAATCCTAAGCCGATAGCTCACATAGGCAGGCGGCATTTCATTTACGACGTTGTTCAGCAGCAAATTCATCAAAAGACCGAAAATTTCCCGCTTCAAAATCATCTAAGCCTTGTTGAATGCCTTTGATCGCTTCCTCTGAGTCCTGTGCTTCCCATGCAAGTACGCTTGCCAAAAGTTCAACGGCAACAAGGCTGATATCTTGACCTTGACGAAGTGCCTTTTTGCGTAGCTGCTCTTCCAGTTCTGGCGTTAGGGTGATCTCGATCGACATAAGCTTTTGCTACAGCATCAGTCAGTAATAAGTATTCTAACAGAATGCAGAAATGCGGCTTTGCGATGAATTAGCGATCGTAAAAGAATGCAGGATATTTAATACGTGTTGGTTTATGAGATCTCATAACGAGATGAGTTTTCTCAGAAGGGGATGTCTTCCCACTCTGCCTGAATTCCCTTTTGCTCGTCAACATCTGAGTTTTCTTCTTCGATTGCTTCTATAAACTTGATTGCACTTGAAACATTATTGAATATCAAAATGCTCTCATGGTAGTTCAAGATAGAATTGTCATGAGCGAGACTTCTATTATTTCTAACATCGTTGAAAGACTCCAAAATTGAGATCGAGGACTTTAGAATCCTTTCCGCCATTTGTGACTCAATCAAATCATTCTGTCTCAGATATTTTACATACTCCCCATAGAGACTATGTAATGGTTTATTTCTGTTGTAACTAATCCCATGCTTATCGCACAGTCTTCTTGTGTACTTCACTACGAAAGTATGCAACCTGTCTAATGCGACTTCTGGTTCATTGTTCTCAATACTTTCTCTTATGGAGTTCGCCAGCACGGAGAAATCTTTATCATTGGAGTACGGTTGAATTACATCAATATTTTCAATAATGCTTCTTTGTTTTAGTCTTTCTGCCATCGCACAGCACTCATTGAATAAGATTGCTCTGCTGAGGTTATTTCCCTGTAGTTTATTAATTTTGGGTTTTCCAATATTCCAACAAATTTGAAATCAATCGTCCAACAACAAAGTTAGGCTCTTTATCCCAAAATGCTCTCAATCGATTAGCTTTAGATCCGCTAGCGTAATCGTACTTGTTATCGTAAATATCAATTTTTGCGTTTTCAAGTATAAATTCCTGGAAGGTTCTGTTTGAGAAATCGAGAATGTAGCCACTTCCCATGTCAAACAGTCTTTCGAGCTTCACCTTTTCGATGCTTAATAAGCTAGCCATTAACAATTACGCATTCATCCGTAATCAATTGCAACCACCTAAAGCAAATTAGCTGCATGATCTCTCTGGCTCTCATCAATTTGCTCTTCAACTTATTAGGATTTCAGAAACAGCAAACCCCTCAAAGGCTACTGATCTTTAAGGGGTTCAACTTAACGAGCATGGCAGGAATCGAACCTGCGACACCCAGAACCGGAATCTGGTGCTCTATCCCCTGAGCTACATGCCCTCTCGTTACTCTGTGAGTATAGCAAGAATTTCGTCGATCGCACTAAATTTCAGCCGTTGCAATCTGTCACGATCGCAACGACTGAAACTCAATTCTAAGAAGCGACTTTCGCCGTAACCCGTTGACGAGTCGGAGCCGCTTTCACCGCAGCCGATTCAGGATTCTGCATCAAGAACACCAGCAGCGGATTGCTTTGAAGCTCTCGACGGAGCAAGCGATGAATCTCGCGCTCGATCTGAACTTCCAAGCCTGCCCAGTCGATCTCAACTCGACCTTCAAACGTGCTGTAGAACTCATTCCACCGAGCGCTTAACACTGCCTCGATCGATTCTTGAATTCTCGATCGCAGTTGCTCTGGACTCACCGAAGTCACCACGCCGCGCAAATGCACATCCGGTTTCGAGAACAATCGACCTTCATTCGTCACAGCCGCTGCAACAGTTACGAGACCATCGCCTGCCAACTGTTGACGCTCTTTCAGAACGCGATCGTCAACCATCCCCGATCTCGAAGTATCAACAAGCTCAATGCCTGCCTTAACCTTGCCAGCTTTACGAATCGAATCTTTACTCAATTCCACAACGTCGCCGTTGTCGATGATCACCATGTTCTCAGCCGGAACGCCAGTGCTTTGAGCCGTTTGCGAGTGCTTGACTAACATCCGATGCTCACCGTGGACAGGTAAGAAGAACTTCGGACGAGTCAGGGCTAACATCAATTTCTGGTCTTCTTGGCAGCCGTGACCCGAAACGTGGATGCCTTGATCCTTGCCGTAAACAACTTTTGCGCCGTTCATCATGAGTTTGTCGATCGTATTCACAACCGCGATCGTATTTCCAGGAATCGGATTCGCGGAGAATACAACCGTGTCGCCTTCGCGGATTTTCACTTGACGATGTTCACCGTTTGCAATTCTGGTCATCGCTGACATCGGCTCACCTTGCGATCCGGTGGTCAGGATTAGAACATTCTCGTCCGGTGTCTTCTGCGTAACGTGCAGCGGTTGAAGTAAATCATCGCGACACTTGACGTAGCCAAGATTTCGAGCGTGGGCGATCACATTCAGCATCGATCGACCTAAGACCGAAACCACTCGACCATGCTTTTCTGCCAATTCCAGAATCATGTTGATCCGGTGAACCGAGGAAGCAAAGGTGGTGATCAGTAAGCGACCTTTAGCTTGAGTGAAAACGCGATCGAGATTCGGAAACACCGCTCGCTCTGACGGAGTAAAACCGGGAAGCTCAGAGTTAGTCGAATCGCTGATCAGACATTGAACGCCTTTTTCACCGTATTCAGCTAGGCGCTGAATGTCGAACTTCTCGCCATCCACCGGAGTATGGTCGAACTTAAAGTCGCCCGTGTGGATGACAACGCCAACCGGAGTATGAATCGCAACGGTGAAACTATCAGCGATCGAGTGTGTGTTGCGAATGAACTCGACGAAGAAATGCGTACCAAGGCGAACAATGTCGCGAGGACGAACGGTTCTAAGCTCAGTGCGATCGGAGACTCCTGCTTCTTCGAGCTTGCCTTCGAGCAGTGCCAGAGCCAAACGCGGGCCATACATCACCGGAATATCCAACTGCTTCAGGTGAAAAGCAATACCGCCAATATGGTCTTCGTGACCGTGAGTAATGATCATGCCCTTGATCTTTTCGCGGTTCTCGCGCAGATAGGTCATGTCCGGCAGCACGATATTTACGCCGTGCATACCGTCGGTCGGAAAGGCGAGTCCTGCATCCAGCAGAATAATCTCATCGCCGTATTCAAAAACGCAGGTATTCTTACCAATCTCATGCAGTCCGCCTAGCGGAATAATCTTGAGTGCACTTGAGGTGTTGTTTTGAGTCATCAGTATCCTTCAGGTTTGAGAGAAAATTTGTAGCAATGAAAATATTGAGAGTGCAGATCAAGAAGCAGCAAACAAGCGCTTAGCTTCTGATCAAAAGATCCAGAGTATTCAGTTGTGCAGAAACTTTAGACGTGCGCGACTTGCAGCAAATTCAGTTCAGCCATGACTTGCTTCAGTTGATTTTTCACATCTTCGTCGGGCGAACAGAGCGGGGAACGGAGTGCGCCGACTTGCCATCCTTGCAGGCTCAGAGCGGCTTTTACGGGAATCGGATTGGTCGTCACAAACAGAACTTTGAATAAGGAGAACAACTCTAAATGAATCTGGGTCGCTTTCTGGACTTGACCTTTCTCAAATGCTTGGATCATCTGCTGCAATCGCGTTCCGACTAAATGGCTGGCAACGCTTACGACTCCTTTTGCACCGATCGACAACATTGGCAAGGTCAAAGAATCATCTCCAGAATAAATCTCAAATTCGGGCGGGGTCATCCGACGAACTTGGCTGACTTGATCTAGATTGCCACTTGCTTCCTTAATTGCAACAATATTTGGAACTTGTGCAAGTCGAGCCACCGTTTCAGGCTGAAGATTCTGGCTGGTGCGCCCTGGAACGTTATACAGCATCACGGGCAGATCGGATGACTCTGCGATCGCTTTAAAGTGATGATAGAGTCCCGATTGCGGGGGCTTGTTGTAATAGGGCACAACCTGCAATGAGCCATCTAACCCTATTTTAGCTGCTTTTTTCGTTGCTGCGATCGCTTCTGATGTCGAGTTCGATCCAGTTCCCGCCATCACTTTCGCTTTTCCCGAAACCGCACGTTTCACGACTTGGAAAAGCTCGAATTCTTCATCCCAAGAGAGCGTTGGTGATTCTCCAGTTGTGCCGCAAACGACGATCGTATTGGTGCCGGTCTCGACCAGATGAGCCGCTAATTTTTCTGTCACAGCGTAATCGACTGCTCCATCCGCTGTAAATGGCGTAATCATCGCAGTCAAAACAGTTCCAAAATTTACTACCACACTCTGTTTAAACTCCCCTTTATAACTATCGATTCGTTAAAGCTGGTTTGAGCAAATTCTTTTCAATTAGTAATTCTGCAATTTGAATCGCGTTCAGGGCTGCTCCCTTGCGAATTTGATCCCCACACAGCCAAAGTTCCAGACCATTTGGGTTAGAAATATCTTGGCGAATGCGTCCGACTAAAACCTCATCCTTGCCGCTGGCATCGATCGGCATTGGGAAATAGTTGGCGTTCCAGTCTTCAACGAGTTTAACTCCTGGTGCTTCCTGCAACAGTTCTCGCGCTTTTTCCACGCTAAACGGCACATCAAACTCTAGGTTAATCGCTTCTGAGTGTGCTCGTAAGACGGGAACCCGTACACAAGTTGCAGTAATTCTCAGATCTGGCGCTCCGAAGATTTTGCGAGTTTCATTTACCATCTTCAACTCTTCTTCGCAGTACCCGGATTCATCGAGCTTTGAATTATGCGGAAACAGATTAAAAGCCAAAGGATACGGCAAGATTTCGGCTTTCGGTGATCTGCCTTGCAAAATGTCGATCGATTGATGTTTCACTTCTTCCATCGCCCGCGCACCCGCACCACTAGCAGATTGATATGTCGATGCCACAATTCTTTTAATTGGCATTACTTGATGCAATGGATAGATCGCAACCGACATCAAAATCGTCGTACAGTTCGGATTAGCAATCACGCCTCTGTGGTGTGCCACAGCTTCTGGATTCACTTCCGGCACGACCAGCGGTACATCTGCATTCATCCGAAACGCGCTGGAATTATCGATCATTACTGCCCCAGCGGCAACAATATCTTTCACCCATTGCTTTGAAATTGATCCACCCGCTGAGGCTAGAACAATATCAACATCATTAAATGATGCTTCGTTCACCGCCTGGATCGATAAACTCTCTCCCTGGAACATCAGAGTAGAACCTGCAGATCGTGGCGAGGCTAACAGCTTCAATTCCGAAACGGGGAAATTGCGGCGATCCAACAACTCTAACAGTTCAGTTCCAACCGCCCCTGTCGCACCTAAAATCGCTACTCGATAGGATTGACCCAAAATGTATTCCTCCAACCAACTTCAAATCAACTCAGAAAAGCATCAATAAGATTTCGTTTTCGCCAGACTTAGCAAGAATAATAAAAGGCTTCTCGATCGTTCTATCTTAGTTTCATTCAGAGACTAACGTGCTTTGGGCACGAATTCAAGCGACTTGTGAAATGCCTTTCCGACTGCCAGTGTTCCTTGAATTATCGCAGAATCGTCTCGCGATTTTGTCAGTTCAATCCTTAAGATTCCCCCAAACGGATCGCGCAACCGTGGCTAGAATCGGTTAGTATAGCTTACTGCTTGATAGAAATACGCATTCTTTGTCACTTACGCCGATGAAAGTTACCCAGGAAAAGCTTCCCGCCAGTCAGATCGGGTTGGAAATTGAAATTACGCCAGAGATGTCTCAGAAAACCTACGATCGCGTGATCCAGGACTTCACGAAATCGTTGAATGTTCCGGGGTTCCGCAAAGGCAAAGTACCGCGCCAAGTCTTGATTCAGCGCTTCGGAATGGCTCGAATCAAAGCCTCTGTGATCGAAGAGCTGGTGGATACGGCACTGAAAGAAGCCATCAAGCAGGAGAAAATTGACGCGCTTGGAAATTTTCAACTGCGATCGTCGTTCGATGACTTAATTGCCCAATACACGCCCGGTCAAGCGTTGACGTTCTCAGCATCCGTGGATGTGTCTCCCGAAGTGACGCTGAAGCAGTATAAAGACTTCACGGTTCAAGCAGAAGAAGTGAAGCCTGATTCAGAAAAAGTCGATTCGGTAATCGAAAACTACCGGACTCAGATGGCAACGATGATCCCGATCGAAGACCGAGCCGCTGAGAAAGGCGATGTCTCTGTAATCGACTTCAAAGGTCGTTTCATTCCTGCTGAGGGCGAAGAAGAAATCGAAGTTCCCGGTGGCGAAGCCTCTGATTTTCAGCTTGAACTTGAAGAAGGTCGCTTCATCGCAGGCTTCATTGATGGGATTTTCGGCATGAATCCTGGCGAAACCAAGGAAATTTCCGTTACTTTTCCCGAAGACTATCCCCAAGAACAGCTTGCTGGACGACCCGCAAAATTTGACATCACCCTCAAAGAACTGAAAGCAAAAGAACTTCCCGAAGTCGATGACGACTTTGCGAAAGAAGCAAGTGATGACGAATTTGAAACGATCGCTGATATGCGCGAATCCCTAGAAAAGCGTTTTGCCGAAGAAGCTGAGCAGCAAACCAAATCGAACAAAGAAGAGGCACTTCTCAACGAATTGCTGAATCAAGTGGAAGCGGATTTACCCGAAACCATGATCGAACGCGAAGTCGAATATATGGTGACGCAAACCGCGATGCAGCTTCAGCAACAAGGTATCGATATTAAGCAGCTCTTGAATAAGGACACGATTCCGATGTTGAAAGAGCGATCGCGTCCCGATGCGATCGAGCGAATCAAACGCACCCTTGCCCTCGGTCAAGTCGCCAAACAAGAATCGATCAAAGTCGAAGAAGACGAACTCAATACCAAAGTTCAAGAACTGCTGACAGAATTGGCGGGACGTGATATCGATATGGATCGGCTCAAGAGTGCAGTCGAAGAAGACTTGCTAAAGGAGAAGATCATGGATTGGCTGATCGCGAATTCCACGATCGAACTTGTTCCCGAAGGAACGCTGAAGAAAGACGAGCCAGAAGAAGAGGACGAACTCGACGAAACCGAAGCCGAAGCGGTTGAAGTCGAAGTCGTAGAGTAGGGATATCCGTCAAATCTTTAAGCATTCGGTATGTGTACCGGATAACTTAGCTTTTGTTGGCTAGAATTGAACTTGTGGAACGTAGCCGCTTGCCTCATGTATAACTCTCAATCTCACGACTACATCATTCAGAATCTCAGCACGCTTGATGTCGTATCTCAAGCTGCTCCAACCAATGTCGTCCCGATGGTGGTTGAGCAGTCTGGGCGGGGCGAACGTGCCTTTGATATCTACTCGCGCCTCCTGCGCGAACGCATCATCTTTTTAGGAAGCGCGATCGATGACACGGTTGCCGACTCTCTTGTCGCTCAACTGTTGTTTCTCGAAGCCGAAGATCCCGAAAAAGATATTCAAATCTATATCAATTCTCCGGGTGGCTCCGTCACAGCGGGAATGGCAATCTATGACACGATGCAGCAAGTGAGCTGCGATGTTGTCACTATCTGTTTTGGGTTGGCTGCTAGTATGGGGGCGTTCCTCTTGTCCGGTGGAACTCCTGGAAAACGGATGTCTTTGCCAAGCTCTCGAATCATGATTCACCAACCGTTGGGCGGTGCTCAAGGGCAAGCGGTAGACATCGAGATCCAAGCGAAAGAAATCCTTTATCATAAGCGCAAGCTGAATGAGCTACTCGCTCAGCACACCGGACAACCGCTCGATCGCCTCGAAGCAGATACAGAGCGCGATTTCTTTATGTCTGCCGAAGAAGCAAAAGCGTATGGCTTGATCGACCAAGTGATTACTCGGCAGAACCTTCCCAAGGCAGGTGAACCTGTCGCCGCAGCAAGATAAGAGGCAGATATGTCAAAGTACGACTCCCATCTGAAATGTTCTTTTTGTGGCAAGTCTCAAGAACAAGTTCGCAAACTGATCGCAGGGCCTGGTGTCTATATCTGCGATGAGTGTGTAGATTTGTGCAACGAGATTTTGGATGAGGAGTTGTTTGACTCCAGTGCTGCCCCGCAACCTGTTCCGCGCCGAGAGCAAGCCCCAGAAAAACGTCGATCTCGTTCTGCCAATATTTCCTTGAATCAATTGCCTAAACCGCGAGAGATCAAGAAATATTTGGATGAGCACGTGATCGGTCAAGACGAGGCGAAAAAAGTCCTCTCGGTCGCGGTTTATAACCATTACAAGCGTCTGAGCTTCTTGCAGGCAAAGAGCAATGGCAAATCGTCGCCGGATGATGCTGTTGAACTTCAAAAGTCGAATATTCTGTTAATCGGCCCGACTGGATGCGGTAAAACGCTTCTGGCTCAAACGCTAGCTGAAATTCTTGATGTTCCGTTTGCGGTCGCGGACGCGACGACACTCACCGAGGCGGGATATGTCGGCGAAGATGTCGAAAATATTCTGCTTCGCTTACTCCAAGTTGCTGATCTCGATGTCGAAGAGGCGCAGCGCGGAATTATCTATATTGACGAAATCGATAAGATTGCGCGGAAGAGTGAGAACCCTTCAATTACCCGCGATGTTTCGGGCGAGGGCGTTCAGCAAGCTCTATTGAAAATGCTGGAAGGCACGGTCGCAAACGTCCCCCCCCAAGGCGGACGGAAACACCCTTACCAAGACTGCATCCAAATCGACACCAGCAATATTCTGTTTATTTGCGGTGGTGCGTTTGTGGGCCTGGACAAAGCAGTTGAACAGCGGATGGGTAAGCGATCGATGGGTTTTGTTCAATCCGCTGAACAATCGAAAGAAAAGCGTACCGCTGATGTACTGAAACATTTGGAACCGGATGACCTAGTGAAATTCGGTTTGATTCCTGAATTTATCGGACGAATTCCAGCGATGGCGATCGTCGATCCGCTCGATGAAGATGCACTAGCTGAAATTCTAACTGAACCGAAGAATGCACTGGTCAAGCAGTTCCAGAAATTGCTGAAAATGGACAACGTGCAGCTCGAATTTAAGTCGGATGCGGTAAGAGCGATCGCACAAGAAGCGTACCGTCGTAAAACCGGAGCGCGCGCCCTTCGGAGTATCGTCGAAGAAATGATGCTTGATATTATGTACGAGTTGCCTTCACGCAAAGATGTGACTCGATGCACAATTACACGCGAAATGGTTGAGAAGCGATCGACGGCTGAACTGCTTCTACATCCCTCTTCGATTCCAAAACCAGAATCAGCATAAAGCTTAACTGGCAGATTGAAAATCGAGTGATACTCTAATTTTGGAAACGTTTCAATCTGCTCTTTCAGCATGGCTTACATTTCAGTCAACGGCTTTAATCACTATTACGAATGGCTTACCGAATCGGGCGACAATCAGCCGAGCGGTAAGCCTGTTTTAGTTTTTATTCATGGTTGGGGTGGCTCTTCACGTTATTGGGAAAGTACGGCTCGATCGCTTTCTCATCATTTCGATTGTTTGCTGTACGATA
This sequence comes from Phormidium tanganyikae FI6-MK23, assembly GCA_019359175.1. Taxonomy (GTDB): domain Bacteria; phylum Cyanobacteriota; class Cyanobacteriia; order Leptolyngbyales; family Leptolyngbyaceae; genus Leptolyngbya; species Leptolyngbya tanganyikae. The sequence goes on along the minus strand of JAHHHU010000021.1, from coordinate 4,042 downwards.
TGCGTGGATTCGGTCGATCGAGAATGGACGACGCACCCGAATCGACTTACAACCTTGATATTTACGTGAGGGATTTAGCGGGCTTGCTCGTTGCATTGAGGCTTCAGAAAGTTTGTCTCAATGCTCATTCGACGGGATCGTCGATCGCGGTTTTATTCTTAAATCGATACGCAGAATTTGTCGATCGAGCCGTTCTCACTTGCAGCGGCATCTTTGAATATCAAGAGAGAGCATTCAAAGCGTTTCATAAATTCGGCGGCTATGTGGTGAAATTCCGTTTGCCTTGGCTCTATAGCTTGCCGTTTACCGATCGCTTATTCATGCAGCGATTCCTTCATCAATCTGTTCCACGAGATATGAGCCGCGCTTTTTTGGCTGATTTTTTATTAGCTGATGAATCGGCAGCACTCGGAACAATGTTTTCTGCCGTGAGCGAAGAAGCAGCAACAACAATGCCTGCTGAATTTGCTCGAATCTCGGTTCCCACGTTGTTGATTTCAGGTGAGTACGACAAAATTATTCCTGCTGAGATGGGAGAAAAAGCGGCGGCATTCAGCGATCGAGTTCAGCACGTCACGATTCCAAACACGGCTCACTTTCCAATGCTCGAAGATCCAGACACTTATCTTCAGTACGTCACAGAATTTTTAGGTGCTGCAAGTCCAGCGGTTTTATGACGTTGAACAGCAATCTTTAAACGGTCAGAAAGCCAATTATCGTGCTGCGGATAAATCGGCAATCGCTCGACCAAGTCCCATCCATGCGGTTCAAGCAACGCCTTTAGATCCGCAGCTTTGGGATGTGGATAATCAGGATTCACTTCATCATGTGGACTGATTCCGCCTAAATCTGTTGCGCCTGCTTCTAGACAAGCAAGTAAATCGTTTTGAACAAGATTTGGGGGAATTTGAATTGTGATCGATTCCGGCAAAATCCCACGCGCAACTTTGATCAATTCAATCAATTGTTGTGGACTAAAAGCAGCTTGAGAAAGGCTTTCTCTGTGACCAGGGCTATACGGCTGCAAGATTACTTCTTGAATGTGACCAAAGCGATCGTGAATTTGAGCAATTTCCTCCAGCGTATCAATACGATCTCGCTCACTTTCCCCAATCCCTAGCAGCAATCCTGTTGTAAATGGAATTTGTAATTCTCCAGCCCAAATCAATTGCTGCGATCGCACTTCTGGTACTTTACTCGGTGCATTACGATGAACCGTTTCTAACAATGTTGGTGTCATTTGTTCCAACATCAGACCCATTGAAACATTGACGGTTTTTAACTTTGCCATCTCATCAAATGTAAGAATCCCAGCATTGGTATGAGGCAGAAAGCCCATCGAAAGCGCAACTTCGCAAAGCAAGAAAATTCGATCGAACCAAGCAAACCTTAGAGGATGCTGAGGATGAACCTCTCCGCTTAAAATTAAAATCTCAATCACATTTTGAGATAGTAGCTTTCTCAAAATCTTCTCTGCTTCGGACAGACTCAGCCATTCGCTCTTACCTGGATCTGTCCGAAAATTGCAGTATGTACAGCGATTAAAGCATTCGTAGGTTGGAACGATCGTGTAAGCCGGACTATAAGTAATTGATCGCATTCGCACACACAGATAAACCTATTATCTGGAATACCAAATTTTCCGCTCGTTTGCTAAGTTTTTTCGCTTTGAATAGATGTTTTTAACGTGCGTTTTCACGGTATTCAAGCTTATTCTTAGCAAATCTGAAATGTCCTGGTAGGAATATTTTTGGCGCAGTAAGAACCAAATTTCAGCTTCTCGATCGGTTAAATCATATTTGTCTTGCTCGATCACTAACTCTTTCCGCATCGATTCTTGACAATCTTCGATCAACACTAAAAGTAGCGGCTGTGTTGCAGAGAGATCCATCCAGCGCGCCTGCAATCGAAAAAACTGATCTCGCTCTTGATACTCCATAATCAGCGGCTCTGACGAAACAGAATCCTCTTGCATCAATCGCTGGCAAAGCTGACAAATGCTAATCGGCAACTCATCATCTGTATTCTGTAAGCGATCGCAGAAACCTTTCGCCTTCTCATTGCAATACACCGTTTGCAGCGAAGATGCCAGCACCATCACACCAAGCGGCATCGACTCAAGCAACACTCCCCACATCGGATCATGACTGACAAAATCACGATCCGAGTTAGCAGATGTCGAACTTGAAAATTCCCGTCGGTTCGGCTCGTTGCGGCGAGAACGGCGCGTCGATCGTTGTTGAGAGTAAACCTTCAAACAGGAGGGTTGAATCTCCAGGGGCATAGAGAAGAAAGGGGCAGTCATAAGCTCAGAATTTTTAGGCACTGCTCTATTTTGAGTACCGTCACTCTGAAGTCACAATGAGCGCCCTGAAGAACACCGAAGTAAGCTGAACAACGGCGAACTAAGCTGAAGTAATTTGAAGTTTTAGGAATTTCTCACCTCTGAAGAGAATTACCAAATCATAATGAGTCATCCCGCGCAAACGATTGACGTTGCATCACCTCAGTTAGACCAGAGCGATTCAATTCAGGCTGTTCATGGTATCCCGATTGCAAGTTCGGCTGATCCTCGACATCAGGAATAGAACAAACGAAAAGCATCCGTAGTTTCTCATCTCAGATTGTCGTTGATCGATCAATCGAATTGCTTCACCCGATTGGGTTGTTTTCTTCGACTTTTCACAAGCCCCACCTATCATGATTCCAGAACTCGTAGATCGTCTGTTCCCGATCGAGATCCAGCGTCCTTATGTGGCAATGATTCAGCATCGAGGCGGACTGACCCGCCGCAAAGCAGAATATTTCGTGCGTTTATGGGCTTATCTCTTCCTCAAGCAGCAAGAGGAACTGAGCGGTCAACTCCCCACGAATCTAGAAGAGCTTCACGCCCCAAATGGTTTAATTAGCTGCACTCACCGAGAAGCCGCTGAACTGTTTTATGGTGACCAAGACCGTGGCAGCGATCGATCTGCGGGCATGATGATCGATCGACTGGTTGCACTCGGACTACTTGAAAAGCAATACGACGGAAATTCACTTTGTTTACAAATCCGATCGCTTCCCGAACTTGAACTGCCCAAACCAGAAAAACCGATTGAACTGTTCGCCGATGCGTTTAATCCACGCACCGATGCCATCTCGATCGCGAATCTCTATACCCGCAACTATGCTCCGATGATTCGCGATGGTGCTGCGATGTCCAAAGTTGCAAAAGTGTTAAGGATCTGGTCGCAGCAATACAGTATTGGAATGCGAGTCTTGCGGCGCTCTGATAATGAAGGTGTCGTTGCCGCTTCTGTTCTTTTCCCTGTGGCATCGGAATCTGATGCTTACTTTTTTCAGCAACCTAGTAGAAGTTTTTACCTCACAACTGATAATCCGGTTGATCCCTTCGTCATGGCACCTCCAGGCGATCGAACTTGTCTATCGATTTACATTCGGGCTTGGGTGATTGATCAGCCTCATCTCACCGTCGAAACGCTTTGTCACCTTCTGGAAGATACACAGCAAACTTTGCGCGTGGTTCGGAACGACTACCCAGAAATTTGTGATCTTTACACCTTAATCGTTCATCCCATTTATGAGAAGCTGCGCCATGTTCTGGGATTTGAGCGGATCTGTGAAGATAATCAACGATCGTTTGCTTGGGTGCATTGCGCGATCGATCGTTTCTTAGAAACCGATATGAAGCAAGCCTTATCGAATCTCAGAATCGGAGACGCTTCTCATTCTTGAGTTCTCAGTCTCTAGAAGCAGAAAACACCAATAATCAGCGATCGAATTTCGCAACTGTAAATCCACTGTTACAGAAAATGAGTAAAAACTTAATTCACCCTTTACAAAACGAAATAGCTCCCTTAATCTATATTCATGGATTGATTCTTCAACCTAATCTTTGAGTAAACCAATCAAGCACTCATAAACCAATGACGACAACCTTACAGAGACGCGAAAGCGCAAACCTGTGGGCGCAGTTCTGCAACTGGGTCACCTCCACCGAAAACCGGCTCTATGTCGGCTGGTTCGGCGTACTGATGAT
>JAHHHU010000020.1 GCA_019359175.1 Phormidium tanganyikae FI6-MK23 | reverse complement strand
TGAAAGCACAAGGGAAGAGCAGGATGCCAGACCAGCCGACGAAGACGAATCTGTCACGTTTGAGCCAGTCGTCGAGGGCATCGAATACGCCTCTCTGCGCTGGCGCGCGACCTACTGCGATGGTCATGAATCAAAATCCTCTAGCTTTACTAAAATTGCTGGCTGTCTAGAGTGAACGAGTTTATATGTCTATACATAATAGGAGATATTAGAAAATTTACAAACTGATACGTGAAATCTCAGCTAACTTTTTTTGAACTTTCCTCTGATCGCCTATCAAGTCGGCAGTTTCAGCATTTACAGTTTTTTCCAACTTCCTGAGAGACTTCAACTGTCAATAAGTAACTATACTTATGTTTACTCGCGCTTATCAAAGCGTTGTAGGGAGTATACTGAGTAGAGTTGTTTTTAAGATTGTAGAACGCTCTGGGGTACGGTTCAGAGCGTTCTACAAAAAGAAAATTTTTGAAATTTCTTAGGTAGTACAAGCGTCATGACGGCACAAACCACTTCTTCAGAAAATCTTGTTTTGCGGCAGTCGGTCTTGGGGGCGCGACGGTTCAGCAACTATTGGTGGGCGACGGTGGTTTCGATCGGAGCCGCCGGATTTTTTCTCGCTTCAATTTCGAGCTATACCAAGGTAAATTTACTGCCGTTTTCTGACCCGACTACGCTTGTGTTTGTCCCACAGGGATTAGTGATGGGCTTTTATGGCTTGGCGGGGCTGCTGTTGGCAAGCTATTTGTGGTTGACCGTTGCTTGGGATTTGGGTGGCGGCTATAACGAATTCAACAAAGAAACTGGAGAAGTAAAGATTTTTCGCTGGGGATTTCCAGGGAAAAATCGACGGGTAGAAGTCGATTTGAAAACCGCAGATGTGCAAGCAGTGAAGGTGACGCTGAGAGAAGGCGTGAATCCGCGTCGATCGCTATATCTCCGAGTGAAAGGAATGCGCGATATTCCCTTGACGCGCGTAGGGCAGCCGATGACACTGGCAGAATTGGAAAATGAGGCGGCAGGGTTGGCTCGATTCCTAAGTGTACCGCTTGAAGGGTTGTAAGGTTTAGTTTCAGTACAGAAGAGGGTTTGTAGAGCGAGATTCTACAAGCCTTTTTTTATCGATTCATCTTGGCGAATGTGCGTAAGATATTAGATGGTTTGTTGGAATAGGTATCTAGAAATGCAGACAAAACTCCAGAATTGCCTTGTGAGCCTATTGATCGTCTCGATGTTTGCGCTGGTCGGATGCAATGGACAGCAAGGAACATCCGCTGCACCCACTGGATCGCCTACTTCAAGTAGCCCTTCTCCGACGGCGATCGCTACTCCTTCTCCCCAAGCAGTTGGATTGCCGAGATTGGAAGGGAAGGCGACGGTTGTGATGACCGTTAAGGGTTCACCGATCACGATGGAATTGGATGGCACAAGCGCCCCGATTACGGCAGGAAATTTTGTCGATTTGGTGAATCGGAAGGTGTATGACGGATTGGTGTTTCATCGCGTGGTGAGGGAGCCGCAGCCGTTTGTGGTGCAGGGCGGCGATCCTCAGAGTAAGAATCCAAATGTGCCGCTCGATCGCTTAGGGACAGGTGGATTTATTGATCCAACGACGCAGCAGCCGCGTGATATTCCGCTGGAAATCACGCCTCGGAATGCCAAGGAGCCAATTTATAGCCGAACTTTTGGTGAAGCTGGGATCGATGTGCCGCCGAAACTGAGACATACTCGCGGTGCGGTAGCAATGGCGCGATCGCAGTCTCCGGATTCAGCTTCTTCTCAGTTTTACGTGGCTTTAGCGGATCTGCAATTCCTAGATGGAAACTATGCAGTGTTTGGCTATGTGACTCAGGGAATGGAAACGGTGGATAAGATTCAGCAGGGCGATCGCATTGAGTCGGCAAAAGTGACTCAAGGATTGGAAAATCTGAAAACGAGCGCATCAAGTCCAACTGCAAGCCCTTCTCCTAGCCCGACAACTTCTCCGTAAATGAATGTTGTTGTTACTGGAATTGGGTTGATTTCAGCGTTGGGAAATCTGACGCAAACTTGGGAAAGGTTGTTAGAAGAAGGCTCAGGCATTCAGTTCTACCAGCCTTTTTCAGATTTGGAGCCGAAACCGATCGCGCTAATCGGAAAGTATCCCGCTGAGATTTTGAATTTGACGCAGCGAGTTGTCTCAGATGCCGTGAAGGATGCGGAATTAGAGACACCTTTGGTGGATTGCGGTGTTGTGGTTGGGTCGAGTCGCGGGAATCAGGCGCAGTGGGAACAGATGGCAGCGGGGAAAGGTGAGATTTCAAATTGGTTGAATACGTTGCCGAATGGAAGCGCGATCGCATCTGCTCAATTGATTCAATCTCAAGGAATCGTATTGGCTCCGATGGCGGCGTGTGCGACGGGACTTTGGGCGATCGCGCGAGGGGCAGAATTGATTCAGAGTGGACAGTGCGATCGAGTAATTTGTGGCGCGATCGAAGCGCCGATTACGCCGTTGACGCTGATTGGATTTGAGCGGATGGGAGCATTGGCGAAAGAGGGAGCGTTTCCGTTTGATGTCGATCGACAAGGATTGGTTTTAGGCGAAGGTGGCGCGGTGTTTGTGCTGGAATCGGCGGAACTAGCGCGATCGCGAAATGCTGAGATTTATGGTCAGGTTCGAGGATTTGGGCTGACGGCGGATGGATATCATGTGAGTGCGCCAGAGCCGGGGAGTCGAGCCGCGATCGCTGCGGTGAATCGGTGTCTTGAGCGAAGTTCTCTCACAGTAGAGGAGATCGGCTACATTCACGCACATGGAACGGCGACGCAATTGAACGATCGCAATGAAGCGCATCTAATTCAGCAGTGTTTTTCTGATTCGGTTTGGGTGAGTTCAACGAAAGGAGCGACGGGGCATACGTTGGGCGGATCGGGTGCGTTGGGGGCGGCGTTTTGTTTGATGGCGTTGAGACACCAGATTGTGCCGCCAAATGTGGGAATGAGAAATAGCGAATTTGAGTTAGCGATCGCGACCTCGGCACAAACTGCAAAACTTGAGAATGTTTTGTGCTTCAGTTTTGGGTTTGGTGGGCAAAACGCGATCGTAGCGTTCAGTCGATAAATTAGGATGAACAGATGTCAATCACTGAGGAAGTCCTAGCCAATATTCCAGGAAAGCCGCTCGAAGGGTTACGTCGAGTCGATGCACTATGGAAAGCATTGCGAGAAGATGCGATCGCGGTTCCGAATGTGGTGCAGGTTTGTGATGATCCGCTCGATTCGGTTGATTGGGATGTGGTGATTTGCGGCGGGACGTTGGGAATTTTGCTGGGTGCGGCGTTGGTTCAAAAAGGTTGGCGGGTAACGCTGATCGAGCGCGGAATCTTAAAGGGACGAGATCAAGAATGGAATATTTCTCGTCAGGAATTGAATGTTTTTGTAGAGTTGGGTTTGCTGAGTGAAATCGAGTTAGAAGCTGCGATCGCAACCCAATTTAATCCAGTTCGAGTGAGCTTTTCTGAAGATTCTAATATTTTTGTCAAAGACGTTCTAAACATGGGTGTTGATCCAGTTTATTTGTTAGAGACTCTCAAACAATCTTTTCTCAAAAACGGCGGAAAGTTAGTTGAAAATACAGCGTTTGAAAGTTTAGAAATTCATCCAAACGGCGTGAGTGTTAATCGATCGACTAATGCGCGTTTAATGCTGGATGCAATGGGGCATTCTTCGCCTGTGGTTCGACAAGCAAGACAAGGAAAAAAACCGGATGGAGTTTGCTTAGTTGTTGGAACTTGTGCGAAGGGATTTGATCAAAATCAAACAGGAGATTTGATCGCATCTTTTACACCGACTCAGAAACAGTGTCAGTATTTCTGGGAAGCCTTTCCAGCGAGGGATGGAAGAACAACTTATCTATTTACTTATTTGGATGCAAATCGCGATCGCTTTTCGTTGGAAACGCTTTTCGATGACTATTTGAAACTTCTTCCTGAGTATCAGAATGTTGAACTCGATCGACTTGAATTTGTGCGAGCATTGTTCGGTTTCTTTCCCTGCTATCGTCAAAGTCCTTTAGTGTTGAAATGGAATCGAGTTTTACCGATTGGAGATAGTAGCGGCAGTCAATCGCCTTTAAGTTTTGGTGGATTTGGGGCGATGGTGCGACATTTAAAGCGCTTGACTAATGGCATCGATCAAGCGCTACGATGTGAAATGCTCGATCATTCTGCTCTCTCTTTGCTGCAACCCTATCAGCCGAATTTGTCGGTCACTTGGTTGTTTCAGCGATCGATGAGTGTTGGAATCAATCAGAAAATCGATCCCGATCAGATCAATCAATTGCTGGTGACAGTATTTGGAGAAATGCAGCGATCGGGTGAGCAAGTTTTGAAACCGTTTTTACAAGATGTCGTTCAGTTTATTCCGCTTTCCCAAACTCTTTTGAAGACAGGAATTCTGCATCCAGCGCTCGTGTTGAAAATAATTCCCCACGTTGGAATCCCAGCTCTGCTAGATTGGATGCTGCACTATTTTAATCTGGCAAGTTACACGGCTCTCTATTCGATCGCTCAGAAACTAACGCCTTGGATTGCAACACTGCCATCAGATCAGCAGTATGTTTGGAATCGACGTTTGGATGCCTGGCAATATGGCTCTGGAAATGATTACGTAGGACATTAACTGATGGAATTCTCGCTGGCTCGACAACGTTTTTATCAAGAAGTTCGTCAAGATGACGAAAGGATTGACCTTGAAAAAGCAGCTCTTTATATTGCACAAGAAGAATATCCAGAATTAGAAATTGATAAATATTTGAATACGATCGGCAAAATCGCGGCGGAGATTCAAACAAGGCTTCCTGAAGAACCTTATCCCCTGCGAATTGTGCAAACGATTAATCAATATTTGTACAAAGATTTAGGTTTCTCTGGCAATTCTGAGGATTACTACGATCCTTGTAATAGTTTCTTGAATGATGTGATCGACCGTAAAACTGGAATTCCAATTTCGTTGGCATTGCTGTATCTAGCGATCGCAAAACGGATCGATTTTCCAATGGTGGGAATCGGAATGCCAGGACATTTCCTGATTCGTCCTGCTGTAAATGAAGAAATGGATATCTTTGTCGATGCGTTTCACGATGGGGAAATTTTGTTTCCTCAAGATTGCCAAGAGCGGCTAAATCTGTTGGCAGGGCAACCCGTTGAAATGCGCCCTAAATTTCTTGAAGCTGTCACGCCGAGGCAGTTTCTGGCGCGGATGCTCACGAATTTGAAAGGCATTTATTTGAATCAGGGCAAGATCGAAAAGTGCCTTGCCATGATTGAAAGAATTCTGATTTTGTTTCCGGATGCGCCGTTTGAACTCCGCGATCGCGGCATTATTTATTTTCAAACGCATCGCTGGATAGAAGCTCGACAGGATCTAGAAGGCTATCTTGACAGCATTCCAAATGCTAACGATCGGGATGTGATTGAGCAATTGCTCGATCGAATTGAAGGCAGTTAAGCTAAGACGAACTCAACGAGTGAATTGACACCCAAAGCATACTCAACATCATCAATGTGTTCGCGATCGCGCCATTCATCAATCACACTCAGCAAACAGCGGACTGCTAGATCGCGTTGAATCAATTCTGTCACTGCTTGCCAAGCATCTGGCGCACTTGAGAAAAAGCCTAATTGAATCATGCCGCCTTCGTGCCACCAAACACCAATCCAGCCTGCATCTTGTTCTGTTATTTCGACGTGCTGTCCTAGGTATGTCATAGCTGTTTACTCTAAATTCTGCGTCTCGATGACTATCAGAATACGAGCAGCGATCGTCGTTTGACCTCTACTAAAAAGAAGGGATCACCTAAAGCTACTCTCTCTAATGACAGTAACCGTTCGGCAATCCCGCACACATATAAGAAGTCGATGATTGAAGTTATGCAGCGCTGCGCGTGACCAGTCCCCACAAGAAGATCGCGATCATTGCACCGAGTACGGCAACAAGCAGACCCGGAAAACTAAATCCAGTTGCAGTGAGACTGATTGTTCCCTTAGTCAGAAGAGTGAACAGGCTTCCACCTAAAAATGAACCAATGATTCCTAAGATCATCGTGCTAAAAATTCCGCCTCCCTGCCGTCCGGGATAGATCAACTTAGCGATCGCACCCGCCACAATTCCAAGTAAAGCCCAAGCAATAATATTCATGCTCAATTCTCCTAGAGCTTCAAAGCTTTGATTGTAGATATGCTCGATCAATTTGAAGAAGTCGTCGATCGAGTTTTTCTATCTAGGAAGGTAGTATATCGTCGTCTTTGTCTTCGCTAAATAAATAAAAGTTTTATTTAACAATCTGTTTCCGTATACGTGCAGAATATGTTGTTGGATTTATACATCGCGTTCGCAAATCAGTTCTGTTTTGATTCACGTTAGCGTGCACGAATGAGATTGCAGCAAGGATAAACTCTCGCTGCAATCTCCGAAATTCAGCTTATGGAGTTGGAATCGCTTCTCGTGATGAAGAAAGAAACTGCGATCGCGCAGGGTTTATGTGATTCGAGTGGGTTACGGGTGTCATCACTTGTACCGCATTCCGCGCTTCGATTAACCCGATCGCTCTCGTCACACTTTCTGGCAAAATCACCACTAAACTACCTGGAGTCGCACTATCGATCGCGGTTTGAATTGCGGTAACTTCATCGAGAATCGTTTCGTACCGAGCATCGGGTTTGGTTTCCTGAATCCCTTGTGCGATGAATTCTGCTGTGTTTCCGCGATCGCGTCCGCGATTGTCGTCGTCTTCTTTGATGATGATGCGATCGAACAATCCCGCCGAGAGTTTGCCCAACAGCACAAAGTCTTCGTCGCGTCGATCTCCAGGCGCGCCGATTACACCAATGCGATCGCCTTCTGTCCAGTTCTGCACAAATCCGCCTAGTGCTTGATAGCTATGCGGGTTGTGTGCGTAGTCGATTAAGACGTGGAACTGTCCGAGATTGAATAGATTCATTCGTCCCGGTGTTTGTTTGGTCGAAGCTTGGAAGGTCATCAGCGCCGCGCGAATGTCTTCGATCCGCACTCCTTGAGCGAAGGCAGTCAAACTTGCAGCGAGTGCATTCGCAATCATAAACGGCGCACGTCCGCCCAAGGTTAATGGCACATGAATTGCTTGCTCGATTCGTAGTGTCCAATCACCTTTAAGAATGGAAAGATAGCCATTTTCGTAAACGGCTGCGAGTCCGCCCCGATGAGTATGCGATCGAATGAGTTCGTTCTCTGGATTCATCGAGAAATAAGCAATTTGAGCGGTCACTCGGCTTGCCATTGCAGACACTAACGGATCATCAGCATTCAAAACAACATAGCCTTTCGGTAATGCAGCTTCGGCAACAACGCTTTTTACTCGCGCCATTTCCTCGATCGAGTTAATATCCCCTAGCCCTAAATGATCGGCTGCAACATTGAGAACAACCCCAACATCGCAGGCATTGAAAGCTAATCCCGATCGTAGAATTCCACCTCTCGCACTTTCAAGCACTGCAACTTCAACAGTCGGATCTTGCAGAATTAACTGCGCGCTTTGCGGCCCAGTATTGTCTCCCGGTTCAACTAAATAATCACCGATGTAGGTTCCATCTGTTGTGGTGTAGCCTACGACTTGATTCGTTTGCTTGAATAGATGAGCAATCAATCGTGTCGTTGTAGTTTTGCCGTTGGTTCCAGTAATTGCGATGATCGGAACGCGACCATTGGTATGCTGAGGAAACAACATATCGATCACAGGTTCTGCTACATTGCGCGGAATACCTTCGCTCGGTGAAACGTGCATCCGAAATCCTGGAGCCGCATTCACTTCAACAATCACGCCGTCAACTTCGCGCAGTGGCTTCGAGATATCGTCTGTTACAACATCAATTCCAGCAATATCTAAGCCGATAATCTTCACAACGCGCTCTGCTAACCAAAGATTTTCAGGGTGAATATCATCCGTTCGATCGATAGCGACACCTCCTGTACTCAGGTTCGCAGTCGCTCTAAGATAGCAAATTTCATCTTGCGGCAGAACGGTTTCTAAGTCGTATCCTTTTTGCTCTAATAGCTCCCAAGAGGTGCGATCGACTTCGATTTTGGTCAGTACATTATCGTGCCCTGTCCCCCGACGCGGATCGCGATTTGTTTCATCGATCAATTCTTGAATCGTCGATCGACCATTACCCACCACACTAGCCGGAATTCGTTCCGCAACTGCAACGACTTTTCCGTTTACCACTAAAACGCGGTGATCGCGTCCTTGATAAAAGCGTTCCACAATCACCGATCGAGAAACTTCTTTCGCCGCATCGTAGCCCGCTGCCGCTTGTGTCCAACTGGTAATGTTGATCGTAATGCCGCGCCCGTGATTACCGTTTAGCGGTTTAATCACGATCGGATAACCACCGACTTCAACGATCGCATCTTCTAACTCGTCCAAATAGTTCACAACCGTTCCGCGCGGGACTGGCACACCTGCCGATCGCAGCATTTGTTTCGTGCCTTCTTTGTCCGATGCGAGTTCGACTCCTAAGATTCCGGTGTAATTGCTCAATGTGGCTTGAATACGCTTCTGATGCACCCCGAAGCCAAGTTGAATCATCGATCGCGCTCCCAACTCCATCCAAGGAATGTTACGCGATTCGGCTTCTTTAACTAAAGTTTCAGTACTGGGTCCTAATCCACATTCCAGAGCGATGTCGCGCAAATCTTTGAGGTCTTGCTCCAGTTCGTCTTTCGGGTAGTGCCCATTTTCGACTAATGTTTGGCAAATTCTCACAGCGGCTCTAGCGGCATAGCGTCCAGCGCGTTCGTGAATATATTCGATCGCGACTTGATAGATTCCCGGTTCTGCCGTTTCGCGAGTCCGCCCAAAACCGACAGGCATTCCGGTGAGTTCTTGAAGCTCTAGAGCGACGTGTTCGATGATATGTCCCATCATCGTGCCTTCTCGGACACGCGCTAAGAAACCACCCCGGCAGCCTGGAGAGCAAAAATGCTCCACCAGAGAGGGCAGTAACTCGACCAGCCCTTCATAAAATCCAGGAATCAAATCAGAAGGTGTCTCAGCGAGGTCTTCCAAATCTAGGCGCATTAAAACGACTTTGTGGCGACGAATGCTCCAGTAATTGGGCCCACGTAACGTCTGAACTTTCAGTATCTTCATATAACTTTAATTCGGGGATACAGGCTGGCGTTTGATAACTGTCACGAAATAAGATCGAGAAATCACCCGCAAGAGCAATTTCCTAGTTTCAGGCGCAATCTGAGCAATCGTTTGTTCATGATAAACAGTTTGTGTAAAGAACTGTTGCCCCTAAAGGTCGTAAATCTGAACATCGACTGTAACAGAACGTAACTGCGTCTACTGGGCAAGATACCAGAATTGTCGATCGATCAAATTCAAATAAATCCGTCTACGCACGATCCCATGAAGACTGCTTTCGGTAATTTCGGATCACCATCGATCGCTGGCGCAAGTCAAATCGACAACCTGCACTGAGAACGTGAAGCCGCAAATTTCCCATACACAGCGGAGTAGTTTGTTCGATTTCTGCCTGATTCGTATAGGTCATTTCGCCCGGATCGATAATCGTGACTGCACCCTTCCCCAACACTTGAAGAATGCCATCGCCTTCAAACAGCGCACAGGTATCCTCATCGATTCCAATTCCTAATAAGGTGGGATGCGCCACGATCGCGCTCATCAACCGCGCCATCCGATTCCGGTTATGAAAGTGCTGATCGACTAGAACTTCTGGAATAATCCCCAATCCCAACGTCATATCGACGAGAGAATGATTGGGAGATTCACCGCTGCCGCCGCCTGCGATCATGTGATATCCCATCACCGCCGCCCCTGCGCTCGTTCCGGCAAGCGTAATTTGTCCTGCTTGGGCCCGCGATCGCACAATATCCATCACAGGCGTATCCGAGAGCAAGCCACACAGCCGAAGCTGGTCGCCCCCCGTCAAAAATACCGCTGTACACTCACTTACATACTCTTGCAGCTCTGGCAGATCGCCTTGAGCGCGATCGTCAATATTCAGCACCTTGATCTCTTGTGCGCCCATCTCCGTGAAAATAGTTTCGTAGCGATTGCCGATCACCACGGGTTCACGCGAGGCGGATGGAATAATGGCGATTCGGGCATCACTTCCGCCTGAGCGCCAAAAGAAGTCACGGAGAATTTCTCGACCGTGGAGTTTATCTTCTGCACCGCCGATCACCATAATGGCGGTATTGAGGGACTGAGGCATCTGCGGTTTCAACGATTGCAAGACTGACTCTAGCATGAAGGATAAGGAATAAAGGATGAAGGGTGAATGGGAATGGAAATTCAGTTTAGGATCGTATCGAGTTGGGTTGGCATCATGAATGAAAAATCAGCGATCGTCGTATGACTTTCAATCATGCCAAATTATTAATTCTCTATTAACGTCGTTTTGTAAATATGCGCTTCGATATTGTCACGTTATTTCCAGATTTTTTCGAGTCGCCGCTGCATTCTGGACTGCTGGGGAAAGCGTTGGCGAAACAAATCGCCGAAGTTCACTTAACCAATCCGCGCGATTTTGCGATCGATAAACATCATCGAGTCGATGACGAGCCTTATGGCGGCGGCGTTGGGATGTTGATCAAGCCGGAGCCGATTTTTGCAGCAGTCGAGTCTTTGCCGATCTTACCGAGGCGTGAGGTTATCTTTGTTACGCCGCAAGGTGAATCGATGCAACAATCGATGCTGAAAGAATTTTCCACGAAGTTTGATCAAATTGTTATCATTTGTGGACATTACGAAGGCATTGACGAGCGGGTGATGAATTTGGTGACGCGCGAAGTGTCGCTGGGTGATTTTGTTTTGACCTGTGGAGAAATTCCGGCTTTAGCGCTGTTGAATGGCACGATTCGGCTGTTGCCAGGTGCGATCGGTAAAGAAGACTCACTGAAATTTGAAAGTTTTGAAGCGGGATTGCTCGATTATCCGCAATATACTCGTCCGTCTGTGTTTAGAGGATTAGAGGTTCCAGCCGTTTTGCGATCGGGCAATCATGCCGCTATCGATCGCTGGCGCACTCAACAACAAATTGAGCGCACTCGCATCCGTCGTCCGGATTTGTACCAATGCTGGCTAGAAGAAATCGGGCAAAATAGACAAGAAGAGGTCAATCCTGAATAATGCTATCCAACAAATTTCGTTTAGTCTGTGCAACGATCGCGAGTTCTGCACTTTTGAACTCGATTCAAGTTCCAATGCCGTTGAGATCGGAGATGTTGATCGATTCGGCGGCATATGCAGCCCGCAGCGGCGGACGGAGCGGCGGCGGCTCGTTTAGTCGTCCTTCAGGAAGTTCTCGATCGTCGGGGAGTTCTAATCGCAATAGTGGCTCAGATTCGGGCGGCTCAGTGACTCCTCGATCGGGCGGTGGTTACTACGGGGGTGGCTATTACGGCGGCGGCTACGGCAGTAGCTATTCTAGCGGCAGTAGTATTGTGTTGCTGGTTGTGGCATTGTTGCTGATTGGGGGTACGGGGTTTCTCGTTTGGTATTTCCTCAAGATAGGTAAGAAAAAGGGACGGGGCGAACTCGATAACGATGTCGTGACGGTGACGAAAGTTCAGGTCGGGTTGTTAGCAGAAGGTCGCGCGATCCAGCCCCAGTTAGATGCAATTGTTCAAGAAGCAGAGACGGACTCGATCGAGGGACTCCATGCTGAACTACAAGAGGCAGTACTAGCACTGTTGAGAATGCCAGAGAACTGGAGCCATGTGCAAGCGAGTTCTGAAACGGTGAAAACGCGCGAACAAGCTGAAAAAGCATTTAATCAATTGTCGATCGCAGAACGCAGCAAGTACACAACAGAAACGCTGACGAATGCGGGCGGTAAGCTCGTGGAAAGAGAGTACGAGCTTGATCCTGACAAAGATCCAGCCTCTTACATTGTTGTAACTTTGATTGTTGGAACCGCAGACGACAAACCGTTTTTCTCTGAGATCCGAACCACTGAAGCACTCAAAGAAGTTCTAAATCAACTTTCTAGCCTCAATCCTGAGTATCTGATGCGATTTGAATTGCAATGGACACCGCAAGCTGAAGGCGATAGTTTGACTTACGATGAAATGCTGATGGAATACACTGAAATGCTGCAAATTTAATCTATGAATGAGCCATCTACAAACGTTTGGGACTATAAACCTTGGTGGTGTCAGCCTTGGTCGATTTTGCTTACAGGTATGGGATTGATTAGCGGAAGCTGGTTAGTATTGAAAACGATTTGGATCACAGTTCTAGTTGCCATTCCGGTTCTAACTTGGATGATCTTTTTTCTATTGATTTATCCAAAAGCAGTATCGAAAAGCTTAGAGAACACTACGATCGATTAAACTCCAAGAGCAACATAGCAATGCCAAACTATCCCGGAATTTCGAGTGAAGCCTTTCGTCATCCGCTCGATCGACAAGCCGAACAAGCCTTGCGGAGTGTGCCCGGATTTGATCTCGTTGCTAGAAAGTTTGTGGAATTTGTCTATGAACGTCCGCGCTACATTTATCTCATGGGCAATTCGATCCAAGTTGGTGTGCGACAGTTTTCTAGTGTTTATCAAATCTTTCGGGAATGTTTGCAGAGCTTAGACATTGTTTCTGAACCTGCATTGTTTGTGTCGCAGGCTCCTTCTGTGAATGCGTTTGCACTCGGACAAGAGAAACCTTGTGTGGTGCTAAACACTGCTTTGTTAGATTTACTCACCGAAGCAGAACTTCGATCGGTGCTTGCTCATGAGCTAGGTCATCTCAAATGCGGACATACAACCCTGACCCAAATGGCAATGTGGGCGAATTTCGCGATCGCTGGTTTAGCTGATTTCACCTTCGGTCTGAGCAATTTCATCAGCACCGGACTCATGTTGGCATTCCATGAATGGTCGCGCAAAGCAGAACTCTCCGCCGATCGCGCTTCATTGCTCGTAATGGACGAACTCAATCCCACCTTAAACGGCATGATGCGACTCGCAGGAGGATCACAGAAATATGCTCATGAAATGAACTTAGATGAACTGATTAAACAGAGCGATCGCTATCAGGCTTTAGATAATGATCAACTGAATCAGCTTTACAAGTTTTCGCTATACAACGATGTTTCGAGCGGGGTGTTTCTATCGCATCCGTTTACGATCGAGCGCATCCGATTTCTGCAAGAGTGGGCGGCTTCGGCTGAATTTCAAACCATTCGCCAAGGCAATTATGTACGGGTTGGAGCAGAAGGAGCCGTCAACGTGGAAACGCAGAATGAAGAAGCGGATTACTTGAAACGGCAGATCGAAGAATTGCAGCGAGAAATTGAACGAATGAAGCGATCTCAATAAATCAGCCTTTTTGTAGATGTCAGTCTCGCAAGTTACATATTGGCGAATCAATGTCTGATACGATACACCATTGATTAAATTCTCTATGGTGTGAGAAAAAATGTTGAATCCTTCTCGCTACTGGAAGCTGTGGTTAACGGCTCCAGCGGTTCTCTTTTGGATGCAGTCTGCACAAGCTTCGGAAAAACTGCAAGCTCCAGAATTAAAAGCAGTTCCCTCGATCGCGGCTCCCGTCGAACCCCTTAAAGCCAAATCTGAACTTAAAGACGCGACTCCGAACTTCGATGCCTATGGCACACGCGAACGTGACCGCGTCAATAGTGTCGCTTCACTGAATGCGGTTGAACCCCTAACCGGAATGGAGCAAGTCACTTCGGTTTCACAATTTAGCGATGTCAGACCGACCGATTGGGCGTTCCAAGCCCTGCAATCCTTGGTCGAGCGCTACGGCTGTATCGCAGGCTATCCAGATAAGACCTATCGCGGCAATCGGGCACTGACTCGGTACGAATTTGCGGCGGGCTTAAACGCCTGTCTCGATCGCATTAACGAACTGATCGCGGCTGCCACGGCTGATCTGGTAAAAAAAGAAGATCTCGCCACGCTGCAAAAACTGCAAGAACAATTCGCCACCGAACTCGCAACGATTCGCGGTCGCGTCGATGCCCTCGAAGCCCGCACCACGACTTTAGAAAAACAGCAGTTCTCGACCACCACAAAGCTATTTGGAAACGCCTACTTTAACGTTACGGGTGCAGGTGCAAGCCGTGGTGTGCTGTATGAAGGCGTTCCGGCTGCGCCAGCGGATGCTCGATTCTCCGGAGCAAGAACCGCAGCGGGAACGCCGATTTCCTCGATCGCAGCCGATCCCCAAATCACCGCTAGCTTCCTGACCTGGCTGACCTTGAGTACCTCGTTCACCGGAAAAGATAGCTTGGTGACGCAATTAGCCGCTGGTAACGGTATTTCGCCCTACAACCAGTATGCCTCGGCTGGATTCTTCAACGCCAGCGGTGTACCCTTTCTGGATCAAACAGGCGGAACCGTGAATGGTCAAAGCGATATTGTGATCCGCGACTTGTTCTACAGCTTCCCGCTCAACGATGCTATCAAAGTCACCGTCGGCCCACGTATCAACTGGTACCGCCACTTTGACGGCAACCGCTTCCTGAACATCTTTGCTTCGGGTGCGAGCTTTGATACCTCAAACAGCACTCAGTCAAATAGCATTGATCGAGGTTCAGGAGCCGTTGTGGAAGTGCAGCTGAGCCGCCAGTTTCGCCTAGCCTTAGGCTATTTGGGCGAGAACACCGAGTTTCTGCCCTCCTCGCTGTACAACACCTCTAGCAACCCCGCTTTTGGATTGTTTGGTGGAACGAATACTGCTTCGGCAGAACTGACCTTCTCACCAAGCGACAAGTTTAATCTGCGCTTGCAGTATAACTACTCACGCATCCAGGCTTACTTTGGACAGGTCGGTGGCGCGATCGGGGAACCGATTCCCTATGGCTACTTGGATGCTGGAACGCCTGGCTCTTCAGTCCTTGATCCCACCACTGGATTTGTGGGCGATGGCGGACTGAAATATGCTTACGCCAGTATGTTTGGTGTGAATTTCGATTGGTTGGTTACGCCTGGAATTGGGTTGTTTGGTCGCTACAGCTTTGCAACCACGCGATTGAATCCGGTCAACGGCAGAGTCGATACGCAATCATTCCAAGTCGGTGCTGCATTCCCGGATTTGGGTAAGAAAGGCGCACAGGCAACGGTGGCGTTTGTGATGCCGATGGATATCACGCGCGGTCGCCGATTCTTCGCATCTGGTGCTGGAGACGGTGGAACGCAGTATGAGCTTGAGGCTTCTTACTTCTATCCGCTGACTTCTAATATCGCGATCGTGCCCACGTTCTACGCGATTTTCAATGCAAACAACTTCGATAGCAATCCGACGGTTTATGTCGGCAACATTCGGACACAGTTTAGCTTCTAGTTCTGATCTTGCCTAAACAGAAAGCTCCGATCTCACAACGATCGGAGCTTTCTGTTTAAGAACGAATTAGTCTTGAGGAACCCAAACCGAGACTGAACCACCATTACAGCGGAATTCGCCCCAACCATGTTCGTTTATTGTCACAGGTTCTTTGATGTGTTCGGTAATGTCGATGTAAGTGCGATCGCATTGTCCCACTTCCATCCATTTACTGCCACCTTCCCCGTTACTCAGCACCACTGCCATTCCACCAGGATGCTCCTCATTTCCTAAGCGCGTCCAGCCTACAAGATTCGGATGATCAAAGTAGTTGTATTGATCGCCGTAAGCATAGTCACGCCGCGCATACAAGAACTTATCAATCAACCAGCGATGACAATCGAGCCAGATTTCATGCTCATTGCCGTCGCCGCCATAATCGCGATAGCAAGCCCCGTAGTAATCGGGATAGAACAAGCAAGGATATCCCTCACACCGCAGGAGAATCAACGCATAAGCGAGTGGCTTAAACCAAGATTCGACCGGAGATTCCAACGACTGCAAGGGCTGAGAGTCATGGTTATCAACGAGCGTTACAGCTAAAGAAGGTTGCTGCTGCACCAAGGTATTATCAAAGATTTGGCGCATATCATAGCTATCGCCTGCTTGACTTGCCGCATGGAAGTTATAGTGCAACGGCGCATCAAACAGCGCGACTTTTCCTTGCGTCACCTCGATAAAGTAGTGCAGCGCCTCCACTTCATAAGACCAGTACTCACCCACCGCAAACAAATCACGCTGACTATAGTGGCGGACGTGCTCTAACCATTCTTGGAAGAATGGAGCCGCAACGTGCTTCACTGCATCAAAGCGGAAACCATCGACTCCGGTTGTATCGATATACCATTCGCCCCAGCGCTTTAGTTCTTCGCGCACTTCAGGATGATTGATATCGAGGTCGCAACCCATCAGATAGTCAAAATTACCTTTCTCAAGGTCTACATTTTCATCAAACTCTTTGCCTTTGAGCAGATAGACCGCTTGCTTTTGTTTCTCATACTCGTTGTAGTCGATCGCGTCAAAGTGCCACCAGTGCCATTCCATGTCGGAATACTTGCCAGCGCGACCAGGAAAAGTGAAATGCGTCCAAGCTTTGACGGGCTTGTATTCTCCAATCACTTCCGATCGATCGTCTTGACTAAAAGGAGTCGCTTCCACCACTTCCTCTTGGTCTGCTCCCATGCGGTGATTGAACACAGCATCAGCATAGAGGTGAATCCCCGCTGCGTGAGCCGCTTTAATTGCTTTTAAGTACTCGTCTTTTGTACCGTACTTTGTCCGAACAGTGCCTTTTTGATCAAATTCGCCCAAGTCGTATAAGTCGTAGACCCCATAGCCGACCTCGTAGCCACCTCCGACTCCTTTATAGGCGGGAGGCAGCCAGAGCGACGTGATTCCTGCTTTTGCAAGCTCTTCGGACTTTTCTGCAAGCTCACTCCAAAATGTTCCATCGCTCGGCAAGTACCAATGAAAGTACTGCATCATCACGCCATTCGGTTCAGACATATCCCGATTTCCTTATCAAACTTAAAGTAGTAGTTTTAATGCCCTAGTACGATCGAATATTAGCCCTTACGAGGCTTAACTTTTCGATAAGTTTATTCTAAGGAATGCCAAACTCGATTTCTATCCATCGCAAGAGAAATCTCTGCCGAATTTCCCCTAAGTCTGAGTATAGATTTCGAAAAAACATCTAGCTTAAGTCTGATTGCAGATGAGGCTGAGTGATCAACCGCTTCTAATCGTCGGACGTATCTGTCCCACTACGAGCGGCAACGACTCCCAACACCGGAACCCGCGCTGTTTGTAGGGTGTCTAACATCTGTCTCAAGTCGGCTTGATCGGTTTTACCCACACCCGCAACGACCAGCATTCCGTTTGTGTGAGTCGCAAGTAAACTGCTATCGGCATAGCTCAACAGTGAAGGCGAATCGAAAATGACCAAATCATACATGGCTTTGAAATAGTCATTGAGTCGCTGCATCTTTTGAGACGACAACAGCCGAGTCGGATCAAGCGGCATTTTTCCGCCTGTCAAGATCGAAAGGTTCGTGCGTCCAAGCGTCGGTTCATCGCCACCGCCTACCGTGACCATTGCTTCGAGCCGTTGAATCACATCTTGAGGATTCAAACTCTGTGCGACTAGTTCGGTTAATCCTCGATCACTGGAGATATCCAATCGCTCTGGGATTTGTGGATTCCGCAGATCGGCATCGACGAGCAACACCCGCTGTCCCATTGCCGCTGCTGCTTGGGCGAGATGTAGTGCAACCGTTGTTTTGCCATCTCCGGGTGTAGCAGAACTTACGACCAGCGATCGTATCGGGTGATCCGTGTTCAGCAAAATCAGATTGGTATAGAGCGATCGGAATGCTTCAGTAAAAGCATTTTCCTGAGTGAAATCGGCTGGGTTCCCATCGAGCTGTAGATTTCTCAACATCTGAGGCATTGTACTTTGGCGTAATGCACTCGCATCGTGGGGAATCATGCCCAAGATCGGGAGCTTAGAGATCTTCTTGATGTCCGAAATCCGGCGAATTTTGCGATCAGAGCGATCAGCTAGAAGCGCGATCGCTGTGCCTAACAACAATCCTGCCAGCCCACCGAGAATAATGTTGCGTTCGGGTGAATTTTTAGGCTGATCTGGACGGATCGGCGGTGTAATCAACTGCCACGGAATGTCTTTCTGAGCCGCTTGCACCTGGAGATTTTCCCGCGTACTGAGTAGGCGCGTTAAGCTATCCGTCGCGACATTGCGTTCTCGATCGAGGTCAGTATAAATCCGCGTCAAGACGGGCAATCGCTGTACTTCTCCATTCCAGTAACTATCTGCCCGATTTAGCACTTGTCGCCGCGTTTCTAGCACCGAGAGATCAGTGCCTAACTTCGCGAGTTGATTGCCCAAAACCCGCTGTGCTTCTTGCCGCAATACGGGGACTAAACTGTCTCGCTGCTGCTGCAACACCCGGATCTCAGCCGTCCCTTGCTCAAATCGGGTCGATTCGGTGGCAATCTTCGCCTCAAGTTCACGCAGTTTATTTAAAATATTTTGATAAGCACTATCTGCGGCGAGAGCGGCTCTTGCTCCATCACTCGCTTGCAGGCTGCCGTACTGCCGCTGGATCTGAGCGATTTCTTTATCGGCTTCGAGCTTCTGCCCGTTGATGGCTTGAACCTGGCTGTTCACTTGTCCAGCAAGCGAGTCAGGTGCAATAAAATTGTTTTGTTGTCGAAAGGCTTGAATTTGCCGCTGTAGCGTATCTACTCGTCGTCGCGTTTCGCCAATTTGTCGATCGACAAAAGCAATCCCATAGCTCAGGTTGCTTTCTCGCTCTTTCTGGCTGTATCTCAAGTAGCCTTCTGCAAACTTATCGAGGACATACTTTACTCGATCGGGATCAGAGTGTTGGTAGCTGACAACAATTAGCTTTGTCTCGTCTGGACGTTCGATCTTTAGCTTCTGAGTAAAGTCTTCACTCACAATATCCGGATAGCGCTGCTTGATCTGATCCACGATCGGCTGAAGCAGCTTTGCGCTTTGCAGTACCGCGATTTGAGTTTCGTAGCTAAAGCTATCTTGGTTTGTGCTGGAAGAAGTTCCTGGTGTGTTGAGGGGATCTCGACCCTGCTGGTTTTGGACGCTCACAGGTTCAATCAAAAGCTGGAATCCGCTTTCGTAAGTGGGGGCTTGAGTCCAACTGATTGCCCATGCCGCTGCGGTTGTTGCGGCTGTCACCCCACCAATCAGTGCCGCTCTCCGTCGCAGGGCTGCAAAGAATTTCCCCGAATCTTCTTCGGTGTCGTGGGTGTCACTTGCCAACACATACTCTAAAGGATGGGGAACTTTGCCGTTTTTTTCGGGAGCGGAGAGCGGAGATTTGATCTGGTTTTCCATGGAAGCACCTAAAGAAGAATCGAGAGCAAAAAGAGCCGAGAAAGTGCTAGAAGAACAACGGCTTCACAGGTGACAGAAGATCTAAGCAGCAAACCTTACAATCCGAATAGGAATCGGAAAGGCAGAACCTGAAGGACGGGGCCTAAGACGTTATTGAGCGTGTCGCCTGTTTTCGCGAGTCCGTTACGATCAACGACGAGAACATCGCCATTTTGCAGGAGTGGATTGCCTTGCTCATCAACGCTCCGCGACAGATCGATCGTTACATCACGACGGGTGACAGAGCCATTGGGATTGAGTCGAACCAATTCCACTCGACGACGATTTGCTTGGCGCGTGAATCCACCTGCTGAAAGGAGAGCTTGATTCAGTGGGGTATTCATCGGAACCTCGACTTGACCGGGTTTCGTGACTTCGCCCACGATCGTAATCTTGACCGAAGAAGGCGCAAAGCTGGCATCTCCGAGTTGTCTTGCTTCAGCCGGATTGAGCGCTAGAGCGGTTGGGATCTCGATGCGATCGCCTTGCTGTAAGACGAGATCTTGATTGAGATCGCCGGATTTGAGCAGTTGCCACAAATCGACGCTGATCGTTTGAGCAGTCCCGTTGCGGGTGTTGCGACGGACTTTCACTTCTTTGAGATTGGCAAGCTGTTTGATTCCGCCTGCTTCTCGAATTGCACCAGAAAGGGTGGGAGTTTGCTCTTTGAGCGTGTAAGGCCCGGGGCGAGCAACTTCACCGACGACCGCGATACTGACGGGTTGAGTGGCACTAACGCTGAAGTTCGCATCAGTCATCTGGGTCGCTTCCGCGAGATTAACGGAACTCGCGGCGGGAATGAAAATCGAATCACCATCGCGCAGGGTCAGGTCTTGTCGAATGTTCCCGGTGCTGAACAGTTCCCACATATTGAGGCGAATTTGCTGATCGGCTCCCGATCTCTGAGGGCGGCGCACAATCACTTGACGCGCATCTGCCGATCGATTCATGCCGCCTGCTTCCCGAATCAGCTTTGTCACGGTGGGAAATTTTCCACCTTCGCCAAAGGTCAGCGTATAGGTTCCGGGCTTCCCGACTTCACCTGCGATCGCGACGTTTAAGGGGCGTGCCGTTGTCAAGCTGACATCGACACCGGGTTCTTTGAGGACTCGCGCGTATTTTGCCGCGATCGCGCTTTGTGCCTGACGAATCGTTAGTCCTGAAACCGAGAGGCTTCCCACACGGTAGAGACTGAGAGTGCCATTCACCAATACTTGATAATCTTTGCTGTACTCTGGCACATTGAAAATATCGACTCGGATGCGATCGCCTGCTCCCAAAGTGTAGGAGTCGGTATCTGCTGCATCCGCTTCGGGGTTAGAGAATGACGTTGCTTCCAATGCTGGAGGAGTGGCGGGTGGCAATGGGCGGCTCTGAGCGGTGCTGCTGACCAGTTGAGCCGGATTGCTGCTCACTAAGGTGGGTAACGGAGCGGACGTTCTGGCGATCGATTTCGATTTGTCGATCTCGCCTGCTCTCAGTAACTGTCGATGAATATAAGTCGCCGCATCCGCCCGCGTCACAATATCTTTTGGACGTTGCAGACTGGCAAGAGTGCTGGATTGGTTCGCTGCCTTTTTCGTGATGCTCTTGAACTGATCCTCTGTGATCGGCGCATTCGGGCGGAATGTCCCGTCGCCGTAGCCTTTCATGATTCCCTGTTGCATCAGTGCCGTGATGCTAGCTTGGGCACGATGTCCCTGCACGTCTTTGAATGCGGTGGAAGCTTTTGCATCTACTTTCGGCGGGGTAGCTTCAGTCGCGCGACTGACCGCGATCGTAGGGGGTGGCGGTGGAAGTTTCAGCGTTTGCTCGATGATCGCGTCGATCGGCAATTGGTTCACATCGACCACGCGCAGGTTAGGTTGTGATGCCGCAATTTTTGGAGGGGGCGGCGGAGCGATCGATTGGCTGGTCGCGACGGTCGGCATCTCTGGCTTGATCATTCCGGCTGGATTTTGAACCGTGGGAACTGTAGCAGAGGAAAACAGGCTTTCGGGTTGCGAAAGCGCGATCGTATTCGGCAAGGATGTGGAAGGAGGGATGCGATTGGTTTTCGCGTTGGTCTTGTCAGGCGATGTCGCGGTAGGAGTTCTTGCATCAGAGCGGGCTAACTCTTGAGCCACGACTGCTGCAAAAGCACTCAAAGCGAGGAGTGATACACGAGTCGGTGTTAACTTCAACTTCATAAGCTCACAGGGGGTTGGACTCTGTTCTATGGAGAGTGCGGGGTTCAAAGAGAAGCGCAGGTGGTTTCTGTGCTGTTTAGATGCACACGACTACTGATACGGTAATCTTCCGGAGGAATC
The DNA here is from genome assembly GCA_019359175.1 of Phormidium tanganyikae FI6-MK23. Lineage (GTDB taxonomy): Bacteria > Cyanobacteriota > Cyanobacteriia > Leptolyngbyales > Leptolyngbyaceae > Leptolyngbya > Leptolyngbya tanganyikae. The sequence continues at coordinate 61,503 of JAHHHU010000020.1, read as the reverse complement.
AGGACAAAATCGTTGATGTTGCAAAAACAACATAGAAGTTTCGCGAAATAATCAGTGTGAACACGGCCTTTATCAGGGTTGTTCTCTGCTGTTAACTTATGCTTTTTCCAGAGAAATAACCGTTCTTACGGCTGAGAATGTTTGACATACTGAGATCGGAACCTTGATTCTCAGTATAAAACAGCAGAAACACGGAGGCTCTAGATAAAACTCTGTACAGCTATCCAGCAAAACTGGGAATCGGTCCCGTATAATTACGGCAAAAATCTCGTTTCTGTAGATAGACCTGGCTTTTCTATTCCGTCTCCTGGAATTCGCGCTCTAATGAAGAGATGGTGAAGAATACGACCTAAATTGCGCTGCGATCGAGGTCGTATAACTCAAATTGTTGTGAAGTTGTTGTGAAGTCTCGCCATCATCAGGAGTTCGATCGTGAAAAGATTGTGGATCGCAAGTTTTGCCTTGTTTGCGAGTGGCGGCTTGGGGTTGTGGTTGGTCTATTCTTTGATTCCTACGGCGAAAGTTTCGTCAGAATCTACCCCAAAAGCGATCGCTTCTCCTTCTCCGGTCTCAGATTTGCCGAAGTACCAGCGATATTCTTTGCCAAGCAGCGATGTGCATACGGTGACGATTCCGCCGCAAAGTCGATTTAAAGTGTCGATCGCGCTTTCTCCCTCGGTTGAAACGATTGAGCAATTTGGCAAACCCCAGAACGCGATCGCGGTTCTCAATGGCGGGTTTTTCGATCCCAAAAACGAGAAAACGACTTCGTATGTTACGCAAAACAATAAAGTTGTGGGCAATCCGAAAAAGAACGATCGACTGCTAAAAAATCCGGATCTCCAACCCTATTTGCCGAAGATTCTAGACCGATCTGAATTTCGGACTTATCAGTGCGGCGAGAAGATTGAATCTGCGATCGCGCCTCGTTCGGCAGCGATTCCATCGGGCTGTAAGTTGGTCGATGCGATCGGGGGCGGGCCCCAGCTTTTACCGAGATTTACTGCGATCGAGGAAGGCTTTGTCGATCCAAATGTCGGGCGGGACTCGATCGGAGTGAATCAGCGCAATGCGAGAAGTGCGATCGGAATTACGAGCGATGGTTCCGTCGTGTTGGTGATGGCAGCGCAAAAACCAGATGCGCCCCAAAATTCTGGAATGTCGGTGCAAGCGATGGTGAGTTTTATGCAGCGGCTTGGAGTAGAGCAAGCGTTAAATCTCGACGGTGGTTCGTCTTCGGTGTTGGTCTATCAAGATCAAACGTTCTATGGCAAAGTGGACAAAGCGGGGCAACCCGTTTCCAGGGCCATCAAATCCGCTATTGTTGTGCATGAATAATTATGCGATCGCAACGCAAACCCTAAAAGCTGCTGATCCCAAACTCGGTGCAGTGATGGATCAAGTTGGAGTTTGTACGCTTGATCAAGTTCAGCATCCAGGAGGTCTGTTGGATTCACTTGCTCGATCGATTATCTATCAACAGCTTTCGACTAAATCTGCGACTGCAATTTATCATCGTTTTCTACAACTTTACGAGAAAGGGATGACTGCAGAAGCGATTTTGAATACGCCAGATGAAATGCTGCGCGGAGTTGGATTGTCACGGCAGAAAATCATTTACGTGAAAGACCTAGCGCAAAATATATTAATCGGTTTACCAACGCTAGGGGAATTAGAAACGCTAGACGATGAAACAATTATTCAAACGCTAACGAAAATTAAAGGGATTGGACGTTGGACAGTTCAGATGTTGCTAATTTTTCGGCTGCATCGCTGGGACGTTTTGCCTGTCGATGATTTAGGAATTCGATCGGGAATTCGTCGCGTTTACGGCTTGGATGAACTACCCGATCGCAAAACGGTTCTACAACTCGGACAAGCTTGGAAACCGTATTCTACGATCGCAAGTTGGTACTTATGGCGAAGCTTGGAGATTGTTTAGAGAAATCACGATCGTTCACTCGATGCTGGAACTTTGAGATGAACCAAGGCTTTTTGTAACACGCTCGGTTTCACACTCAACCAAACTTGATTGCGATCGTCTTCGGTATACCCCACAACCACAGCCCCGATCGGTGAACCAATATCTAGATACATCTCCGGTGTCATGTCTCCACTATCCACAAAATCGGTAATCTGAACAATCCCTCTTACAGCCTCATCACCTAAATCTACAAAAATCCCAAATGGGGCATGATGCTCAACCTTGCCGCGAACCAGTTCGCCGAACCGATACTTTGATTTAACCTGATTCCAAAATTGATCACTCATTGCGTTGCTTCAGCTTTAGAACTTTGGGATATCAATTTAGTCCCGCTCCATCACGCCCCCGATCGAAGCTGCAACTTTATATCCGATTCGGATTCCAAAGAAATGCCCATCTGGATTCTTTTCACGCAAATGCTTCGCCGCTTCTAAGCCTGTCTGATCAACAGCATATTCGCCCGTCTCAATGTCAATGATGACCATCTTACCGATGTTTTCTTCTCGCTCTACTGCTTGGCGAATGCGATCGATGTACAGGCTTTCAGCGCGTCTCGCAATTTCTTCACCGTCAAGCGGCATTAAACCTTGCATATTCCGCTCCTAGAATGACATTTCAATTCTAATTTAAACCCCGATCGCTAATTTCCAGCTATTGATCATTCCGGTGTCATTCGCGATCGCGTCTACTACTTTCAGTTGCCAGCGTCCCTGTGCGGATTGTCCTAGCATTCTTCTTAGCGTGGGTGTTGTTTGTAGAGAATACGATCGATTCAAAGCCGTTTGTCGTCCAAGTGATCGACCTTGCAGTAAAGTGACTCGTCCCGAAGGTGAGATCAGACTCACTTCGATATCACCGAGAAAGTCGTGTGTGATGTTGACGCTAACTTGGATATCTTTGATCGTTACAGAATCGTTGATTTGGATTTCGCTCACAATGCCAGATGGATTATTGTCGGGAATCATCAGCATATTGCTGTTTTCTCCAGATATCGATCGAGCAACTGATAGCGTTACTCTTCTCGCGATCGCAGCTTGAGTTGCTTTTGCTGCATTCACTTTCCCATAACCAAACCAATCACATCTGCCATTCGCATCGTATGTTCCTTTACGAAATCCAAACTGTGGATCAGGATCAGGATCGACGATTTTATCTGCGGTTTGCTGGAGGATTTGCCGAACTTCTTGGGCGGTTAGATCTGGGTTAGCCGATAAGACTAACGCCGCAACGCCTGCTGCTAAAGGACAAGCGCTCGATGTGCCGCCAAAGCCGTAAGTAAAATCGCCCGTATCATAGCCATCGTTACCCCGTCGATCGGCGGTCACAATTCCCAGTCCTCGGAGTGCGACTCGGACTTCTGGCGGTGTCGCAACGTAGCCGATTCCTGGGAGTCCCATGCCGGGAGGAGCATTGTTGCTCGGCGCACAGATAGCGACTTCGGCTCCCCAATTGCTGTAGGCTGATTTTTTGTTCAAACTGGTCGAGGCGGAAACGGTGATCACGTCTGGGTGAACGGTAAAGCCACCTAGCCAAGTGGTATTGCCGCTGATCGCATTGTTTCGCCATCCTGATTCGTTGATGGCTCCATTGGTTGGACGGTTCGCATTTCCCGCCGCGAATAGAATTACGCATCCTTTTCCGTCGCGTCCTTGGGTCGCTGCGCGGTTGATTGCGGCTCGTTGTCGCAAGGAAAGCGGATAGTTGACCGCACTCGGCCCCCAACTGCACGAAATGACCGAGGCTCCTCGATCGACTGCCCAGCCAAACAAATCTTCGATCGTTTGGTCATCCAAAAATCCAGTCGTCCGAATCGGCATCAATGCACAGCCCGGAGCCGCTCCTACTACACCGAATCCGTTTTCTTCTGCAACAGCCACCCCCGCACAAGAAGTTCCATGATCTTCGCCTGCGTCGTCTGGATCGGGATCGAAGTCTTTGCCCTTAAAGTCTCTTGGCGCAACGATTTTTCCCAATCCTTGAAAGTCGGGATGATTCAAATCAACGGCATCATCCATGATCGCGACGACAATCGATCGACTGCCTTTCGTAATGTCCCAAGCTTGCTCTGCGAAGACGTGCGATCCCGATACTAAATCCTGTCCGCCTGTGTGATTGAGATGCCACTGTTTCGTGTAGAGCGGATCTTTGGGGCGATAGTATCCTTGCTGTCGAACAATGATATTGGGTTCTGCGGTGAGAATCTCCGATCGAGTAATCAATCGATTTGTGATTTTGAGCGGATTTTCAGTTGAGTTTGCGGTGAGTTGAAAAACGAAGGTGTTGGGAATTCCTATGACTTGTTTAATTTGCTCTAGGGCGAATTCTTGCGCGATCGATTGGATCACTTCACCTTTCAGCGTTGGATCAAACTGAATCGTAATTTGATTCGTTACATAGAGCTTTGATCCAGGATTGTCTTTGATTTGGTAAACGTGACTTGCGTAGTTCACTTGCTCATCTGCCCGGACTTGATTCAGCACTTGGTCTTTCTGAGCCGGATCGACGATAAATTCTGTGAGTTGGGGCGGTGCTGCACCGGGGTTAATTTGTACGGGAGCTTTGTTTACAATGTCCCAAGCTTCTTGTTTGGAAGTCGCGTTGACCGCAAAGCGATCGTCAAGTTTTTCGACTAGCAATTCTCCACCGCCACGCTGGAGAATTTTGCCGCGATTCTCATCGGGAATGCTGGCGTTTCCTTGGGACTGTGAGGGGTTCGTCATGGCAATGCTCCAACGTTTCCTAACTCGATTTCAACTGCATTCTGCCCGGTTTCGGATGGTGCTTCATTCTTTTTAACATCCAACGTGCGGGAACCTTGAAACGGTGATGTATCTCTTTAGTATGTGCCCGTCAGTAATGGACGGTAGTTATGAAATTCAATCGTTTTCAATTGCTCTTTAGCCTGGCAGTGTCAACCATGATACTCCTGCCGCTCTCAGGGTGTACGTCTTCTTCAACCCAGTGCAAACCGGATGCCCAAGGACGAATTCCGCAAAATTGTTCGTCGGGTGGAAGTTCTGGCGGTTCAGGCTATTACGGAGCGGGTGGTCGATCATCGGGTGGTTCTGAAGGAACCGGAGTTTCAGGGCGATCGTCGGGTCGCAGCGGGTTCGGCAGTTTTGGCGGAGGTCGTGCGGGAGGATGAATAATCCGTTTGAAGGAGTCGATCGAGATCGCTTTTTCCGTCAGATTCAGATGCCTTGGTACAATCTCGCGTCTGTCAATGGAACTTCAGCGACTCCAAATCCCTACGCGCTGTATCACTGTCATCCGACGACAGAAAGCCAAATTGCGAACTTAAAGCGAGCGGCGGAACGAGTCGGAAAAGTGCTGACGTATCTTTGGTCGGTTGTGCGCGAATTTGATGCCGAAACTTTGCTCGAATATGGGTTTCCAGAAGAAACGATTCGGGTGATTAAGTTCGATCGATTAGCACCGTTTTGTATGCGGCTCGATTGGTGCTGGAATGAAACAACAGGCGTTTATAAAGTGATCGAAGCGAACGTACAAACGCCGAGCTTCTGGTTTGAATGTATCGAAGGAAATGCCAAAGTTGCAGAACATTTTGGTATGAAGCCACCCGAAATTGGGCTGAAGTCCGTTCTCAGCTATTCGATGAGCCAGCAACTTCAACGCGCCGCAGATTGGATCAGAAAACCGATCGAACAATGCCAAATCGGATTAACCACGCTGAACAACTTAGAAGATCTGGGAACGATGCGCTGGTTAAATCAATTTGTTGCTGAAAACCGATGCGTGTTTCCGATCGATGAACTCCGCATCAAAGATCATCAATACTTGTTCCGTGAGAAAACTGGAGAAGCGATCGACATTTTATTTATGTGGTATCCGCTCGAATGGGCAATTCACGATCGCGATTCCAATAGTGCAAAGCTTTGGGATGCCCTGGAAGAATTGATCTTGAAACGAAGAATTGCGATCGTTAATTTTGCATCTGCTTTCGCGCTCCAACCGAAAAGCATTTTTGCTTTAGTTTCCGATTTAGGCTTAGATTTCTTCACGCCAGAGCTTGCAGAAACCGTATTTGATTTCTTTCCAAAAACGGCTCAAACCTCCGATGAAATGGGTGACACTTACTTTGCAAAACCCGTTTTAGGACGACAAGGAGAAGGCTGTTTCTCGATGATTTCTGGAGAAGTTGGCGTTCAAAGTTCTAACCAAGATCCTTGGTACACCGACCAAGATTATGTCTATCAAGAATTGCTTGAGTTTCCAACGATTGAAATTGATCATCGATCGATGACTGCTTTGTGGAGTACTTGGCTGTTTAACGATGGAACTCACTTTGTTCCCGCTGGAGTTGGGCTTCGGGTTTCAGAAGGCAAAATTACCGATGATTACTCTTATTGGTGTCCGATCGGCATTTCGGTTTAACTTCCGGTTTAACTTCTGAGGAACAAAAACGAATCGATCGGCTTCACCTGAAAATGGATCTCACAATGATAAGATCCGAGGGTTCCAAGTTGTCCTATAGCATTCTGCAATTATTCATGGCTCATCTGAGAACGATTCAACCTCTTTCCATCTCTGGCATTCTTTCGCTCTCAATGCTTGCAGGTGTGATGTTCGCAACACCGTCTGTTCAGGCTCAAACGCCCAAACCCGCGCCTGGATCGGGTCAAGCGCGTCCGATCGATCCCACCGATCCAAATGTGGTGCGTCCAACGGCAGTTCAGGGTGATGGTTTATTGAGTTTGCAGGGTGGACAGCGGCTGATGAATGAAGCTGATCAAGCCGTAAAAGCGCAAAATATGCCGTTAGCTCTGAAAAAACTGCAAGATGCGCGTCAAGTGTTCAATCAGTTGTCTAACTTCTACCAAGATTTGGCAACCAGTTTTTCTGGAATTGATACCCGCGTCGCAGACAGCCAGCGCAAAAAAGCTTTAGAAACAGCGGAAATGCGCGATCAAGCTACCTATCGCCTAGCTTTGGTGCATCGAGCAATGAACCAATCTGAGCTAGCTGTGCCGCTTCTGGTGCAAATTATCCGAAGCCAGCAACCGACCCGCGATTTGGGTAAACAGGCGTATCAGCAGTTACTTGAACTCGGATTCGTGGATGTTCAATATCCCCGAACTGCGGAGCAACCGACGAATCGTTAGGACGTTTCGCTCTCGTTGCTCGGACTGCCAGGATACTGTTTGCGATCGAGGCGATTGAAGCCTAGCCAACAGTATCCCGACAGTCACGAGTGACTAAACGCGGCGAAAACTTTGAGTGTCATCAGAAATATCGCAATTTGTCCTTACCAATTTCATCGCCGTTACCGCGAACCTTAGATTCGATACGGCAACGATCGCACCATTCACCACGGACGTCGCAATCCTCACCACGACTGTTACGACTTTCTTCGTGAAAACCGCAACCGATACCGCGAACGTCGAAATCTTCACTACGAACGTCCTGATTTTCTCAGTGAAAACACTTTCTTATTTGAATTGATAGCGTCGTCCCTTCACAACACGATCGCATCATCTTGAATTAGCCCTTTTGTCTAAGGTTTAGAGTCCGAGTCTCTGGGAACACTAACGGCGTTGTTTCCTCTGGCATCATGACTCAGCCATTTATCTCTGTGGTCATTCCGACCTATGGGCGAGAAGAACCGCTCCGAGAGACACTCATCGATGTTCTAAAGCAAGACTATCCGAGCTACGAAGTCCTGGTAGTCGATCAAACGCCTGTGCATGAACCGGATATTCAGCAGTTTCTAGAAGACTTGGCACAGGTTGGAAAGATTCAATGGTTTAAGCTCGACTGGGCGAGTTTGCCGGGGGCGAGAAACTATGCGGTTCGTCGATCAAGCGGTGAAATTCTTTTGTTCATCGATGACGATGTGCAGTTAGAGCCAGGATATTTGGCGGCACACGCGAAAAACTATCAGCGATCCGAGGTCGGAGCAGTTGCAGGTCGAGTGTTTGATCGAATGAAGTTGGCCGATTTTGCATCAGGATTAGAAATTCAAGACTTGCCACCCGAAGCGCACGATCCGGGGATTGCTTGGTATCACTTAAACCTTGTGCATACTGTGAAACCGCAACAGGTTTTAAGTGCGCGAGGCTGCAATATGTCTTATCGCCGCGAGGTGTTTGAGAAATATGGCATCTGGTTTGATGAGCGGTTTCGAGGCAGTGCAGTCCGCGAAGAATCCGATTTCTGTTTGAAACTGAGAAAGACAGGATTGATTGTTTGGTATGACCCAGAAGCTTCATTAGTGCATTTGGGAGAAGAGACGGGCGGCTGTCACGATATCAGCACCAAATCGTTGAAATATCAGATGACGTTCTATCACAATCACTTTTTAATGGGCTTGAACAATCTCACAATTTCGCAGGCGGCGCGATTCTTTTTCCGATTGTTTGATTGTCATGTGCTGGGTCGTCCGCCTTGTCATAAAAGCGGTTCCCTGATCAAAATCGTGACGCGATTCGGGTTTTATACGTTGGGCTTTTTGAGTGCGATCGCAACAGTGATTCGCTCTCTCTGGAACGACGGACAAATCTACACGCAACAAGACGAGGTGAAACTATGAGAATTCTCGTTGCCAGCCATTCGTATATCGTTGATCTCAACTGCGAAAAACTTAGAGCCTTAGCGAACTTAGAGCCAGGAATCGAAGTAACGATCGTGGTTCCCAAGCGATGGAAACCGGGCGGCGTGATGAAAGATACGATCGAGACTCAATATCGCGAAGAAGGCTCGTTTCGAGTCGTTCCCGTTTCTAACTTCAGCCAAAACAATCAAGGGCTACTCACGAGCCGATCTAATCTCGCTATTAAAAGAGTTTCGTCCGAATATCATTCAAGTAGAACTGGAAGATCCGAAGAAGAAGAAACGAAAGCGATGAAATCCTGTTTGTGATGACGAAAATCTCGATCGTTGTGGCAAAAATTCCGCTTGTCATAACGAACGCCGTGGTTGTTGTAGCGAATGCCGTGATTTTTCTAGCAAAAATGTTTGCTTATCTCGATTAGCCCTAAGAATTCAGCCTGCACATCCTCCTTCCCTCCTACAAAGCCAAAGACCTGCTTTGGGAAACCTAGCCAATAAGCTGAAAAACTCTCAAAGCAACTGCGTATCGAATGATTAGGCATTTTCCCATACACCAGCTCCCGCAACGTTGGAGATCCAGACTGCTTCAGCATCCCTCTCATACGATCGTTATCGCAGTCACATTAACGATCTTGCTATTTGTCCCTCAGATTGGAATGAATTGGCGCACTTACCAGGACTTCAATCGGCTGCGTCAGCAAGAGCAGCAATTACAGCATCTCAGCGATCGCGCCACTCATCTTGATGAAGTCCTCACGATGTCTGCTCTCATGAACGCGGCAACAGGTGATCGAGCGTGGCAGCAACGCTATGAGAAATTTGTCCCAGAACTCGATGCGGTGATTCAAGAATCCATCAACCTTGCCCCTCACATTTATTCGACTCAGGACGCAAAGCAGGTTGATGCCGCTAACCAAGCGTTAATTGCGCTTGAATTACAGTCGTTTCAGCTTGTAGAGCAAAATCAGACACAAAAAGCGCTCACGCTCTTGACGAGTCCAGCCTACAAAACTCAGAAAGAAATTTACGCGTCAGGTGTTGCTCAAAGAAATCTCAGCATTCAGCAACAGCTTCAAGCGCAATCCAAGGATTATCAAACCTCGCTCCAGTGGTGTTTGATAATCATGGTGATGAGTATTTTACTCCTAGTGCCAACCTGGTTAATTGTGCTTCAGATTTTGCGATTGTATTTGCGTGATCGACAAGTTGCCGAATCTGCGCTACATCAGAAAAATCAGGACTTGACTGAAGCGATGGAGAAACTACATCAAGCCCAGCGTTTTATTGAACACCAGACGCAATGCTTTATTCAAGCCGAGAAGTTGTCCAGCCTAGGGCAATTGGTCGCGGGAGTAGCGCATGAGATCAATAATCCAAACAGTTTTATTCAAGGAAATCTCACGTATGTAGCACAGTACGCCGAGGATTTGTTACGTCTAATTGAGCTATACCAGCAGAATACGCCGACTCCTCCCGCGATGATTCAAGCTGAAATTGATCGCATCGATTTTCCTTTCATCATAGAAGATTTACAGAAAATACTACGATCGATGCTATTAGGAACAGAGCGCATTGAAGAAACGGTAATCGGGCTACGGACTTTTTCGCGCTTAGATGAGTCAGAACGCAAAACTGTGGACTTGCGCTCAGGAATTGAAAGTACGATTTTGCTAGTAAAGCATCGCCTGAAGAGCGTACTGCATCCGATCGAGATTCAGTTAGTAAAAACCTACGGTGATTTACCTGAGATTGAATGCTGCCCAGGTCAATTGAATCAAGTGTTTTATAGTGTTTTGTCGAATGCGATCGAAGCGATCGGACAAGCAAAACCTAAATCCCCAATGATTCAGATTCAGACCGAGGTGATTGACAGAAGATGGGCACGCATTACGATTTCAAATAATGGGGATGTCATTGATCCAGAGATTCAATCCAAGCTGTTTGATCCGTTTTTCACCACAAAACCGGTTGGTAAAGGTAAAGGCTTAGGACTGTCAATTAGTCATCAGATTGTCACGGAATACCATCAAGGCAAGCTCTACTTTACGTCGAGCCAAACTGAAGGAACAGCGTTTTTCATCGAAATTCCTCTTTTGTCTAAGGTTTAGAGTCCGAGTCTCTGGGAACACTAACGGCGTTGTTTCCTCTGGCATCATGACTCAGCCATTTATCTCTGTGGTCATTCCGACCTATGGGCGAGAAGAACCGCTCCGAGAGACACTCATCGATGTTCTAAAGCAAGACTATCCGAGCTACGAAGTCCTGGTAGTCGATCAAACGCCTGTGCATGAACCGGATATTCAGCAGTTTCTAGAAGACTTGGCACAGGTTGGAAAGATTCAATGGTTTAAGCTCGACTGGGCGAGTTTGCCGGGGGCGAGAAACTATGCGGTTCGTCGATCAAGCGGTGAAATTCTTTTGTTCATCGATGACGATGTGCAGTTAGAGCCAGGATATTTGGCGGCACACGCGAAAAACTATCAGCGATCCGAGGTCGGAGCAGTTGCAGGTCGAGTGTTTGATCGAATGAAGTTGGCCGATTTTGCATCAGGATTAGAAATTCAAGACTTGCCACCCGAAGCGCACGATCCGGGGATTGCTTGGTATCACTTAAACCTTGTGCATACTGTGAAACCGCAACAGGTTTTAAGTGCGCGAGGCTGCAATATGTCTTATCGCCGCGAGGTGTTTGAGAAATATGGCATCTGGTTTGATGAGCGGTTTCGAGGCAGCGCAGTCCGCGAAGAATCCGATTTCTGTTTGAAGGCAAATACGCAACAAGACGAGGTGAAACGATGAGAATTCTCGTTGCCAGCCATTCGTATATTGTTGATCTCAACTGCGAAAAGCTTAGAGCCTTAGTGAACTTAGAACCGGGAATCGAAGTAACGATCGTGGTTCCCAAGCGATGGAAACCGGGCGGCGTGATGAAAGATACAATCGAGACTCAATATCGCGAAGAAGGCTCGTTTCGAGTCGTTCCCGTTTCTAACTTCAGCCAAAACAATCAAGCGCTACTCACGTTTGGAGCCGATCTAATCTCGTTACTAAAAGAGTTTCGTCCGAATATCATCCAAGTAGAACAAGGCTCAAAATCATTGGCATATGCTCAATTGATTACGCTAAATCATTTACTTGGATTAAAAGCGAAGAATCTCTTCTTTACTTGGTGGAATTTGCCTTACAAATTGAAATTTCCAATTTCGCTTCTTGAAGCTTACAGCCTCAAAAATACTGATGGAATCGTCGTGGGCAACCAAGACGGAGAGAAGATTTTGCGCGATCGTGGATTCACCGGAAAGATGAGCATCATGCCTCAGTTGGGTGTCGATGATTCGCTCTTTTGTCCCCAATCTCAGCCAGAGCTTGCTGCAAAACTTGGGATTCAACTCGGTGATTTTGTCGTAGGATTTGTCGGGCGATTTGTGCCAGAGAAAGGAATTCTTACCTTGATCAAAGCATTGGAGAAGATTCGCGATCGTAACTGGAAACTTCTTCTACTCGGACGCGGCGAACTCAAAGCAGAACTTCAAGAACAAGCCGAACAATTTGGATTTAGCGATCGTTTAATTTGGATAGAAAGCGTTCCTCATGCTGATGTTTATCGCTATATCAATTTAATGAATACGCTCGTTTTGCCATCCGAAACAACCTATCAATTCAAAACGCTCACATCTGCTGGATGGAAAGAACAATTCGGTCATGTGTTAATCGAGGCGATGGCGTGCCAGGTTCCCGTGATTGGATCAGATTCCGGCGAGATTCCGAATGTGATTGGGGAAGTGGGATTAGTGTTTCCAGAGGGGAATGTTGAGGAACTGAGCGATCGACTCAAGCAATTAATCGACGATCGCGGTTTTGCTGAGGAATTAGGACAGCGGGGGTATCAAAGAGCGATCGCGAAATATACGAATCGAGCATTGGCAAAGGAACTTTTGGAATTTTATCGATTGCTCTAAAACAATGAAAATCTTACAAATCGTGCCATCGATCTCACTGGTTTATGGCGGGCCGAGCCAAATGGTATTAGGACTATCGAGCGCATTAGCAGAAGCGGGAATCGAAGTTACGATCGCGACAACCGATTCAAATGGTGATGTTGGACAAGCGCCTTTAGATGTTCCTTTGGGAATTCCGATCGCACAAAATGGCTACAAAATTCTCTACTTTCGCTGCTCTCCGTTCCGTCGCTACAAATTCTCGATCGACCTTCTCCAGTGGCTATCGAACAACGCTCAAAACTACGATGTCGCTCACATTCACGCGCTGTTTTCCCCGGTGAGTTCCTGTTCTGCTGCGATTGCTCGATCGCGTCAACTCCCCTATATTCTTCGCCCACTCGGAACGCTCGATCCTGCTGATCTTCAAAAGAAACGTCATCTTAAACGGCTTTATGCTGCTGTACTCGAACGCCCAAACCTGTCGAGAGCCGCCGCCGTTCATTTCACCAGCGATCAAGAAGCTAAAACTTCAGAGCGATTCAACACCGTCACTCGCGATTTGGTAATCCCGCTCGGTGTCAGTTTGCCGCCTTCTGAATCGATTTCAATCCGCGAGAAACTTAGCATTCCGACGGATAAACCAATTCTCCTCTTTATGTCGAGAATCGATCCCAAGAAAGGCTTAGATTTGCTTCTTCCTGCTTTGGAAACTCTCGATCGAGAGTTTCATTTCGTTCTCGCAGGTGGAAACCCTCAAGATCCAAGTTATGAAGCTGCAATTCGCGATCGCATCCAATCTTCTTCTCTCAAAGACAAAACCTCGATCGTCGGATTCATCACCGGAAGCGAGAAAACTGCCTTACTCAAAACCGCTGATTTATTTGTCCTGCCCTCGTACTACGAAAACTTCGGGATTGCAGTCGCGGAAGCGATGAGCGTTGGAACGCCTGTGGTCATTTCGGATCAGGTTCACATTTGGCAAGAAATCGAGCGATCTCAATCCGGTTGGATCTGTACGTGCGATGTCGAGAGATTAACTCAAACTTTGAAAGAAGCGATTTGCGATCGAGCCGAACAACTCCGACGCGGCAAAAACGCTCAAATTCATGCACAGAAACACTACAGTTGGAACGCGATCGCCCAACAAATGATTACTACGTATCGCGAAATTCAACGCACGAACAGCAAATCTGCAAACCCGTAAAGACTCACTAGCATCAGCAGCGTTGCCATTACCTGAGTCGGACGCGGACGAATCGCCGGAATTAACGCTTCACGCACCAAAATCGACGCGCAAGCCCCTACCGTCAGCACCAACCCCAGCAGCAAAAACGCCAACTGCTCCTGCCCAATCCACACGCTAAACAACACCATTGACAGTGCCAACATCAGCGTTTCAATCAGTTGAGGAGGATTCTCCTGGCTCATAAACTCGATCGTGTGCCAAAAACTCCGCCACCGCCGCATAGTTCTTCCCCGCGCCAAAAAACCTGTCATCACTCTACCTTTATCAGTTTTGCAAGGTTTTTTTCAAGTCCGCGATCGCACTTTCCATCTCGACTTGCGGAAACGATCGATAAAATCGACTGACACTTAGAAAAGGCTCCGGAGCCGCTAGTACCAACACGCGATCGCCATAATCATACAAGCGTTTGACCAAGACCGCAGGAGCAACGGGCGCACAAATCCAAATTTCTTGCGGTTGCTGTTCTCGTAGTGCTTTCGCTGCCACTGAAATCGTCATTCCCGTTGCAATGCCGTCATCGACTAATAGCGCAATTTTGCCTGTAGCAGTCACGTTTGGACGATCGTGAAATTGCTCAAGTTGTTCTTTTGCTTTGGTCTGGGCACGCTCTACCGCTTCTTGCCAATCGAGCAGTCTTGAATTTGACGCTCGTAGAATGTGCCCATCCGCAGTCACGGCTCCGATCGCGAGTTCTGGATCTTGGAGCCGAGTAATTTTTTTAGCGACTAAAATATCGAGCGGACAATCGAGAGCTTCGGCGATCGCGACTCCAATCCCGACTCCCCCACGCGGCAAAGCATAAACGACGAAGGAAGCATCAAGCGATTGCGCTTCCTTCAGAACGATTTGAGCCAGTTGTTGAGCGGCATCTGTACGATCATTAAATAAAATGGCATCTGGAGACAATCGAGGCGAAAACATTGTTCTTCCTGCCAAACCTAAGAGCTACTCTCAGCTTAGATCAAGGTTCTTAATGCTGGCAAAGACTTACTCTTCGCCTTCTAGATCGTTCATCCGAACTCGCACAGAATTCGCGTGAGAATGTAGCCCTTCTGCAGTGGCGAGAATATCCACAGCACTCGCGACTTTTTGAAGTGCGATCGGCGAATATTGAATCAGGCTAGAGTGCTTCAAGAACGTCTCAACACCAAGCGGTGACGCATATCGAGCCGATCCCGAAGTCGGAAGCGTGTGATTCGGCCCCGCAAGATAATCGCCCACCGCTTCTGGAGTCGAATCGCCTAAGAAAATTGCGCCTGCGTGTCGAATATTTTGCAGCAATTCCCACGGATCAGCGACTTCGAGTTCTAAATGCTCTGGTGCAAATTCGTTCGAGAGTTCTGCCGCAGCTTCAAGCGAATCGACCACAATCACGATGCCGTAATGCGCGATCGCCTTTTCCGTCAAAATTCGACGCGGATGATCGACTAGCTGCTGTTCCACTTCATCGACGACCTTACGCGCCAAGACCGAATCCGTGGTAATCAAAATCGCCGCCGCCATCGCATCATGTTCTGCTTGGGCAAGCATATCCGCAGCGACATGAGTCGGATTTGCCGTGTGATCGGCGATTACCAACACTTCTGAAGGTCCTGCCAGCGAATCGATTCCAACCGTTCCATAGACGAGCTTTTTCGCTAAGGTCACATAAATATTGCCGGGACCCGTGATCACATCAACTTTCGGGATCGTCTCGGTTCCATACGCCAATCCTCCGATCGCTTGCGCTCCCCCAACCCGATAAATTTCCGTTAAGCCTGCTTCTTGCGCCGCAACCAGAACTGCTGGATTAATCACTTTGTCTTTTCCGGGCGGTGTCACCATGACAATTCTCGGCACTTGAGCCACGATCGCGGGAACCGCATTCATCAGAACTGTACTCGGATAGCAGGCTTTTCCACCCGGAACGTATAAACCTGCTCGATCGACAGGCGTGTACCGTTTTCCTAACACGATTTCATCATCGCCAAAATGCACCCAGCTTTTAGGGACGCGCTGACGGTGAAAGGCTTCAATCTGCTGACGCGCTAACCGAATCGCTGAAAGGAGTTCACCCGAAACTTGATGGTACGCATCTTCAAGCTCACGCGCACTTACTTTTAGTTCTTCAGGTTTTAAATCTTGTTGGTCAAACTCTAGTGTGTATGCGAGCAAGGCGCGATCGCCCTGGCGTTTTACAGCTTGCAGTACCTCCCGGACTGTCGCTTCTTTATGTACAACTTGGTCGTCATGAGTGCGATCGCAAATGCGCCGCAGTTCAGATGTTGCCTCAGCCCACTGAGTGATAATTCGCAGCATGGAGTTAGGAAGTGTCAGTCGTAAAAGAACCCGTCCGAGATGATGCAGGGTTTGAATGATTCTAACGATCTAGCGCCCGAAATGGGGAGCTTCTTTGTCTCTTTATCTAGCTTAACCTGGATTTTCAAAGGAAGACACGATCGTTGAATTAGGATGTTATAGTGTTTTATCTGACTGTTTTTCTGTCCAATTAGAAGCTTTCCAAGACTCAACCGTGGCAAATATTAAATCTGCTAAGAAGCGCGTCGAAATCGCAGAGCGCAATCGTCTGCGAAATAAATCCTACAAATCAGCCATTAAAACGCTGATGAAGAAATACTTTGCGGCTGTGGATCAGCTTGCAGCGAATCCGTCAGATGAAGCAAAAAAGGCTGTCGATGAAACGATGTCCGCCGCTTACAGCAAGATCGATAAAGCTGTGAAACGGGGCGTTTTGCATCGGAACACTGGCGCTCGTCGTAAAGCTCGTCTCAGTCGTGCCCTGAAGAAGCAAACTGTAGCCGCTTCATAGAGAATGCAACTGATCGATACTCATGTCCATATCAATTTCGATGCCTTCAAGCCAGACTTGGATGAGATTGCATTGCGCTGGCGTGAAGCTGGCGTGGTTCGGCTCGTTCATTCCTGCGTGGAACCGTCAGAGTTTGATGAGATTCGAGATTTAGCCGATCGCTTTCCCGAACTCTTCTTTGCGGTGGGACTCCACCCTTTAGATGTTAAGGAAAAGTGGTCAGCGGATTCGGTTTCGGAAATTCTGGCTCTCGCGCAATCGGATCGGCGAGTTGTGGCGATCGGAGAAATGGGCTTGGACTTTTTCAAGGCAGAGAATTGGGATCAGCAAATTGAAGCGTTTCGGGCGCAGTTAGCGATCGCGAAACAACTGGATTTGCCTGTGATCATTCACTGTCGAGATGCGGCTGAAACAATGGCGCAGGTATTGAAACAGTTTTGGCAGGATCAAGGATCAGTAAAAGGTGTGATGCACTGCTGGGGCGGTACTCCAGAGGAAACTCGATGGTTTCTCGATTTGGGGTTTTATATTAGCTTTAGCGGGACGGTGACGTTTAAGAACGCGAAGCAAATTCATGAATCTGCTCAACTCGTTCCGAGCGATCGCATTTTAATCGAAACCGATTGCCCTTTTCTTGCCCCAGTTCCAAAGCGCGGCGAACGGCGGAACGAGCCTTCCTACGTTCAGTATGTCGCGCGTCAGGTGGCAGCTTTACGCGACATTCCGCTAGAGCAACTGGCAACACAGACGACTCAAAATGCTTGTCAACTGTTTGGTTTGACGGTTCCCGAACTTGTAGAGGTCTGAGATAAAAACTCGGATCACACAAATTCGCGAGATCGTCAAGACACAAAACGAAAAACTTGCGCCATAATGAGAAGAGTGCAAAGATCACTAGGCTAAATTTTGACCGACCTGTTGACCCCTTCAACATCTCAATTTTGAGGAGTTGACCTTCAGAGCAAACTTGTTTTGCCAACGAATCAAGGCTCCGTGGCTCACCTTTTTCGTTTCAACCTTCATTGGAAACCTTGGAGGCTCAACTGGCTACTACTCCGTTCCCCCAATTGAATATTTTGTTATTTTGGGATTCTTGAGAAGCCCAAACTTTTTGCATTGACATATTTTTGCAATTACCGTAAAATCTGGGATTCGCGAAATTGCGCGCGACCCTTCAGAGGAGACGCATGACTGAGCAGCAGACCTACACCACCCCCGCTTTCGTATTGCCGGATTTGGTTGAAATTCAGCGGGCAAGCTTCCGCTGGTTCCTCGAAGAAGGCTTGATCGAAGAACTCGATAGTTTTTCGCCTATTACTGACTATACCGGGAAGTTAGAACTTCACTTCATCGGAAAAAACTTCAAGCTGAAGCGTCCGAAGTACGACGTCGATGAAGCAAAACGCCGGGATAGCACTTACGCCGTTCAAATGTATGTCCCGACTCGCCTGATTAATAAAGAGACTGGGGAAATCAAAGAACAGGAAGTGTTTATCGGTGACTTGCCGCTGATGACCGATCGCGGAACGTTCATCATCAACGGTGCAGAGCGGGTGATCGTCAACCAGATCGTCCGTAGCCCTGGCGTGTATTACAAATCAGAAACCGATAAAAACGGTCGTCGGACTTACAACGCGAGTTTGATTCCGAACCGTGGTGCTTGGCTGAAATTTGAAACCGACAAGAACGACCTCGTTTGGGTACGGATCGATAAGACTCGGAAACTCTCGGCTCAAGTGCTGCTTAAAGCATTGGGTCTGACTGATAACGAGATCTTTGATTCGCTGCGTCATCCGGAGTACTTCCAGAAGACGATCGAGAAAGAAGGTCAGTACGGCGAAGAAGAAGCGCTGATGGAGCTTTACCGGAAATTGCGTCCGGGTGAACCTCCGACGGTTTCAGGTGGGGCACAACTTCTAGAATCTCGATTCTTTGATCCCAAACGCTACGACTTGGGCAAAGTGGGACGCTACAAGCTGAACAAGAAACTCCGCTTGAATGTACCCGAAACGACTCGCGTTCTTACACCGCAGGATATTCTTTCGGCGATCGACTATCTGATTAACCTAGAGTTCGATATCGGCATGATCGACGATATTGACCACTTAGGAAATCGTCGCGTTCGTTCTGTCGGTGAACTGCTCCAAAACCAAGTTCGCGTCGGTCTAAACCGTTTAGAAAGAATCATTCGGGAACGGATGACTGTTTCTGATGCGGATTCGCTCACACCTGCATCGCTCGTGAACCCGAAACCGTTGGTCGCTGCGATCAAAGAGTTCTTCGGTTCATCGCAGTTGTCGCAGTTCATGGATCAAACGAATCCGTTGGCTGAGTTGACGCACAAACGCCGGATCAGTGCATTAGGTCCGGGCGGTTTGACTCGTGAACGTGCAGGTTTCGCGGTTCGCGACATTCACCCGTCGCACTATGGGCGAATTTGCCCGATCGAAACTCCTGAAGGTCCGAACGCAGGTTTGATCGGTTCGTTGGCAACTCACGCGCGGGTGAATCCGTATGGATTTATCGCAACGCCTTATTACAAGGTGGAAAACGGTCGCGTTCGGAAAGACATCCCTGCTGTCTACATGACTGCGGACGAAGAAGACGATTTGCGGGTAGCAGCGGGTGATATTAACACCGATGAAGATAACAACATCATCGGGGAATCGATCGCAGTTCGCTATCGCCAAGATTTCACGACCGCAACGCCTGAAGAAGTCGATTACGTCGCAGTTTCTCCGGTACAGATCATCTCGGTTGCGACTTCGCTGATTCCGTTCCTCGAACACGATGACGCGAACCGCGCACTGATGGGATCGAATATGCAGCGTCAAGCTGTTCCGCTGTTGCGTCCAGAGCGCCCGTTAGTGGGAACTGGATTGGAAGCACAAGCGGCGCGTGACTCTGGGATGGTGATCGTCAGCCGTTGTAATGGTGAAGTGAGCTATGTCGATGCAAATTCGATCAAAGTTCGAGACGCGCAGACGAATAAAGAGATCGAATATCAGGTTCAGAAATATCAGAGATCGAACCAAGATACCTGTTTGAACCAACGCCCGATCGTATTCGTGGGCGATAAGGTCGTCGCAGGTGAAATTCTCGCGGATGGTTCTGCAACGGAACGCGGCGAACTCGCACTCGGTCAAAACATTCTCGTGGCTTATATGCCGTGGGAAGGCTACAACTACGAGGACGCAATTCTCATCAGCGAACGGCTTGTGTTTGACGACGTTTATACCTCGATCCACATTGAGAAATACGAGATCGAAGCGCGTCAGACGAAGTTAGGACCTGAAGAAATTACTCGTGAAATCCCGAACGTTGGGGAAGATTCTCTGCGTCAGTTGGATGAAAACGGCATCATTCGCATCGGTGCGTATGTCGAAGCGGGCGATATTCTCGTCGGTAAGGTTACGCCGAAAGGTGAATCGGATCAGCCACCTGAAGAAAAACTCTTGAGAGCGATCTTTGGCGAAAAGGCTCGTGACGTGCGAGATAACTCGCTGCGCGTTCCAAACGGGGAAAAAGGTCGGATCGTTGATGTCCGGGTATTTACTCGCGAACAAGGCGACGAACTTCCTCCGGGCGCAAACATGGTTGTCCGTGTGTATGTCGCTCAGAAACGGAAGATCCAAGTCGGCGACAAGATGGCGGGACGACACGGAAACAAAGGAATTATCTCGCGGATCTTACCGATCGAAGATATGCCCTACCTTCCCGATGGCACTCCGATCGATATCGTCTTGAATCCGCTGGGTGTACCGAGCCGGATGAACGTCGGACAGGTTTACGAATGTCTCTTGGGCTGGGCAGCACAATGCTTAGACGCGAGATTCAAGATCGTGCCGTTCGATGAAATGCACGGGGAAGAAAAATCGCGCGAATCGGTGCATGGCAAACTCCAAGAAGCACAGGACTCGCGGATTAAAGCAACTGCGGATGGTTACTGGCTGTACAACCCAGACGATCCAGGCAAAATCCAGGTTTACGACGGACGGACAGGCGAGGCATTCGATCGACCCATTACGATCGGTAAGGCTTATATGCTGAAACTGGTTCACTTGGTAGACGACAAAATCCACGCACGATCGACCGGACCTTACTCGCTCGTCACACAGCAACCGCTGGGTGGAAAAGCGCAGCAGGGCGGACAGCGATTCGGAGAAATGGAAGTGTGGGCGCTCGAAGCATTTGGAGCCGCTTATACACTTCAGGAATTGCTGACCGTGAAATCCGACGATATGCAGGGACGAAACGAAGCGCTAAATGCGATCGTCAAAGGTAAAGCGATTCCACGACCGGGAACACCCGAATCGTTCAAGGTGTTGATGCGCGAGTTGCAGTCGCTCTGTCTTGATGTCGCTGTTCACAAAGTCGAAACCAAGGATGACGGCAGCAGCCGCGATATGGAAGTCGACTTGATGGCAGATGTCAACAGCCGTCGCGCTCCGTCTCGACCGACCTACGAATCGATCTCGCGTGAATCACTCGAAGACGACGAAGACTAACCAAAGTCGGAGCGGTGAAGTAGATTCACCGCTCACCCTTCTTTCTCTACACTCAAGGACAACACGATGCCAAAGCTAGAACAGCGGTTTGACTATGTGAAAATCGGTCTGGCATCTCCGGAGCGCATTCGCCAATGGGGAGAACGGACTTTACCGAATGGGCAAGTCGTTGGAGAAGTCACCAAGCCAGAAACGATTAACTACCGCACACTCAAGCCCGAAATGGATGGCTTGTTTTGCGAGCGGATTTTTGGACCTGCAAAGGATTGGGAATGTCACTGCGGGAAATACAAGCGGGTACGCCATCGCGGAATTGTGTGTGAACGTTGCGGAGTTGAAGTAACCGAATCGCGCGTTCGTCGTCACCGCATGGGGTATATCAAACTCGCAGCTCCGGTTGCTCACGTTTGGTATCTCAAAGGGATTCCGAGCTACATGGCGATTTTGCTCGATATGCCATTGCGCGATGTGGAGCAGATTGTTTACTTCAACGCTTATGTGGTTCTGAATGCTGGAAACGCTGAAAATCTGACCTACAAGCAATTGTTAACAGAAGATCAGTGGATTGAAATCGAGGATGAACTGTATAGCGAAGATTCGCAACTCACAGGCGTAGAAGTGGGCATCGGTGCGGAAGCGTTGAAGCAGCTTTTACAAGACATCAATTTGGACGAAGAAGCGGAGAGACTGCGCGAAGAAATTGCGGTTTCTAAAGGACAAAAACGCGCCAAGTTGATCAAACGTCTGCGGGTGTTGGATAACTTCATCGCAACAGGTTCGCTTCCCGATTGGATGGTCTTGGATGTGATTCCTGTGATTCCGCCAGATTTGCGTCCGATGGTGCAACTCGACGGTGGACGATTCGCGACCTCTGACTTGAACGATTTGTATCGTCGCGTGATCAACCGCAACAACCGTCTCGCGCGTCTGCAAGAAATTCTCGCACCGGAAATCATCGTGCGGAACGAAAAGCGGATGCTGCAAGAAGCGGTCGATGCGCTGATCGATAACGGTCGTCGCGGTCGAACGGTGGTTGGTGCGAATAATCGCCCGTTGAAATCGCTCTCTGACATTATCGAAGGGAAACAAGGTCGATTCCGTCAGAACCTTCTGGGTAAGCGGGTTGACTACTCTGGACGATCGGTAATCGTCGTCGGTCCGAAACTGAAGATTCATCAGTGTGGACTGCCGCGAGAAATGGCGATCGAGCTTTTCCAACCGTTCGTGATCCATCGCCTGATTCGTCAAGGCTTAGTCAACAACATCAAAGCCGCGAAGAAACTGATTCAGCGCAATGATCCGCAAGTTTGGGACGTTCTCCAAGAGGTGATCGAAGGACACCCTGTATTCCTCAACCGCGCTCCGACGCTGCACCGATTAGGGATTCAAGCGTTTGAACCGATTCTGGTAGACGGTCGTGCGATTCAACTGCATCCGCTCGTCTGTCCGGCGTTTAACGCTGACTTTGACGGAGACCAAATGGCGGTTCACGTCCCTCTCTCGCTCGAAGCTCAGGCAGAAGCGCGATTGTTAATGCTGGCATCGAATAACATTCTTTCGCCTGCAACGGGTCGCCCAATCATTACGCCTAGCCAAGATATGGTCTTGGGCTGCTACTACTTGACCGCAGACAATCCAGATGCAAGCCAAGTCGAAGGACGCTACTTCTCTAGTTTGGATGATGCAATCACCGCATACGAACAGCAGCAAGTCGATTTGCACTCTTATGTTTGGGTGAGATTCGATGGTGAAGTCGAAGGCGGCTTGGGCGACTTGATCGAACAGCAAGAAACAGAAGGCATCGTCACCAAAATCTACGAATCCTCTCGGCGACGAGAAGATACAGACGGCAGTTTGATTTCTCAATACATCAAAACCACACCAGGGCGGATTATCTACAACAAGACGGTGATTGATGCGTTAGCGGGCTAGAAGGGCATAGGGGCAAGGGAAATCACTCTTGTCCCGAACCCCTAACACACAACTCATGGCACAAATGGGGCACAGCATGGCAGAGCAGAACTCAGAAAAGCAAGTTTTTCGTAATCAGGTTATCAATAAAAAAGAACTCACAAACTTGATCGCGTGGGCATTTACCAATTACGGCACTGCCCGCACTGCACAAATGGCAGACTTGATCAAAGATCTTGGCTTCCGATATGCGACGCGCGCAGGAGTCTCGATCAGCGTCGATGACCTCCAAATTCCACCGACGAAGCGGAAGCTCTTAGATGCTGCAACCGAAATGATTCGCGATACCGAGGAGAAATATACTCGCGGCGAAATCACTGAGGTTGAACGGTTCCAAAAGGTAATTGATACTTGGAACGGAACCAGCGAAGAACTCAAAGACGAAGTGGTTAAGCACTTCCGCGCCAACAACCCGCTGAACTCGGTCTATATGATGGCGTTCTCCGGCGCACGGGGAAACATCTCGCAGGTTCGGCAGTTAGTGGGAATGCGCGGCTTGATGGCAAACCCGCAAGGGGAAATCATTGACTTGCCGATTAAAACCAACTTCCGGGAAGGTTTAACCGTTACCGAATACATTATTTCGTCTTACGGTGCGCGTAAGGGGCTAGTAGACACGGCGCTTAGAACCGCTGACTCTGGATACTTAACCCGTCGATTGGTCGATGTGTCGCAAGACGTGATCATTCGTGAACTCGACTGTGGAACTGAGCGCGGCATTCCCGTGCGTCCAATGATGGACGGCGATCGCGTTCTCATCCCGCTGAAAAATCGCCTCCTCGGTCGCGTTGCGGCTCAAGATGTGCTTGATCCCGAAACTGGAGAAGTGATCATCAAGCGCAACGAAGCGTTTTCTAATGACATCACTCAGATCATTGGTAAAAAGAAAGTCGAACAAGTTGTTGCGCGATCGCCTTTAACCTGCGAATCGGCTCGATCCGTCTGTCAGCACTGCTACGGCTGGAGCTTGGCGCACGCACACATGGTCGATATCGGTGAAGCGGTGGGAATTATCGCGGCGCAATCGATCGGTGAACCCGGAACCCAGCTAACGATGCGGACATTCCACACAGGTGGGGTGTTTACCGGAGAAATGGCGCGACAAGAAAAAGCCAATTTCGATGGTACGGCTCGCGTTCCGAAGCGGCTGAAAACTCGTCCCTACCGGACTCGTCACGGCGAAGATGCGTTGATTGTCGAATCGGCTGGCTCAGAAATCAAAGTCACGCTCGAAGGATCTGGACAGCAGCAAGATTTCACCGTGTCGCAAGGTGCGACCTTGATGGTGAGAGACGGAATGAAAGTCAAAACGGGTCAGATTTTGGCAGAAGTTCCGCTGACTGGACGGGGACGGAAAACAACCGAAAAAGCGTCGAAAGACGTGGCATCGGATCTCGCGGGAGAAGTCCGATTCGCGGATGTTGTCCCTGAAGAGAAAAAAGACCGTCAAGGCAATACCACTCGCACCGCACAAAGAGGCGGTTTGATGTGGGTGCTGTCCGGTGAAGTGTATAACTTACCGCCAGGGGCTGAACCGATCGTTAAAAACGGCGATCAAGTTGAAGCGGGTGGAACGATCGCAGAAACCAAACTCGTCACCGAAAACGGTGGTGTCGTTCGGATCTCCGAAATTCCCACTGAAAACAGCAAAGGCGGACGTGAGATTCAAATCATTACCGCTTCGGTGATGTTGGATCAAGCGCGAGTTCGGGCTGAAACGCACCAAGGGCGCGACCAATACATTCTCGAAACCACCAGCAATCAAAACTTCTTGCTCAAAGCGACTCCTGGAACCCAGGTGACAAACGGGCAAGTCGTTGCGGAACTGAGAGACGATCGCTATCACACCCAGACCGGAGGTATTATCAAATACTCTGGCGTGGAAGTGGGCAAAAAAGGCAAAGCTAAGCTCGGTTACGAAGTGGTCAAGGGCGGAACGCTGCTTTGGGTTCCTGAAGAAGCGCACGAAGTCAACAAAGACATCTCACTGCTGATGGTCGAAGACGGTCAGTACGTTGAAGCAGGGACGGAAGTTGTAAAAGACATCTTCTGCCAAAGCAACGGCGTGATCGAAGTCACCCAGAAAAACGACATTCTGCGCGAAGTCGTGATCAAACCGGGCGATCTTCACATGATTGATAGCTTGGATGAGGTGATCACGCGAGAAGCCACACTGGTCAATCCTGGACAACAGGTAATGCCGGGACTCGTCGCGGATGAACTGCGGTACGCCGAATATGTTGAAACACCCGAAGGACCAGCAATTCTGCTGCGTCCGGTAACAGAGTTCACAGTGCCGGATGAGCCGTCTGTACCAAGCCAAGATTCGACCAAAGAAGATTCTGGACGGGCAATCCGACTCAGAGCCGTTCAGCGTTTGCCTTACAAGGATGGGGAGCGCGTCAAATCGGTCGAAGGTCTGGAACTGCTGCGGACTCAGCTTGTTCTCGAAGTCGATCAAGATGCTCAACTTGCCGCCGACATCGAACTGATTCCCGACGAAACCGATCCAGAAGTCCTGCGTTTACAGCTTGTGATTCTCGAAGCATTGGTGATTCGGCGAGACATTTCGGCAGACGTGACGCAGGGCAGAACTCAAACTGAAGTCATGGTCAAAGATGGCGATCAGATTACGGCGGGAGCTGTCATTGCTCGAACGAAGATTCAGTGTAAAGAAGCGGGTGAAGTACAAGGGATTCGCCAAGGAGCGGAATCGATCCGACGCATTCTCGTCGTGCGTGAAGCGGATACGGTGACGCTCGAAGCGAACAACCCGACCGCCAAAGCAGGCGAACTGCTGATTGCGGGGACGGATATCGGCTCGAAGGTTTCGCTTGAAGAATCAGGGCAGGTTCTCAGCGTCGAAGGCAATCAAGTCACGTTGCGGATTGCTCGTCCGTATCGAGTCTCTCCGGGTGCGGTCTTGCACGTGGATGATGGCGACTTGGTACAACGGGGCGACAATCTCGTACTGCTGATTTTCGAGCGCACCAAGACCGGAGACATTATTCAAGGTCTACCGAGAATTGAGGAACTGCTCGAAGCGCGGAAACCGAAAGAAGGGTGTATTCTCGCTCGTCGGGCGGGAACGGCTCAAGTCGTTTATGACGATGATGATTCGGTCGAAGTCAAGATCGTTGATCGAGAAGGTTTAATCACCGAATACCCGATCGGTCCTGGACAAAACGTAATCATCTCAGATGGTCAGGAAGTCGCAGCCGGAGAACGGCTCACCGATGGTCCGGCGAATCCTCACGAACTGCTTGAAGTCATGTTCAAAGCAAAGCTTGAGGAAGGTAGCCTGCACGATGCGTCCTTGTTCAGCTTGCGTGAGGTGCAAACGTTCCTCGTGAACGAAGTGCAATCGGTGTATCAGTCTCAAGGGATTGATATTTCTGACAAACACATCGAAGTAGTGGTGCGTCAGATGACCTCGAAAGCGCGGGTCGAAGATGGTGGCGATACGACGATGCTACCGGGTGAGCTGGTGGAAATCTACCAGATTGAACAGGTGAATGATGCCATGTCGATTACGGGTGGTGCGCCTGCTCAATACGAACCTGTGTTACTTGGGATTACGAAAGCATCCTTGAACACGGATAGTTTCATCTCAGCCGCGAGTTTCCAAGAAACCACACGGGTACTGACAGAAGCTGCGATCGAAGGCAAATCCGATTGGCTGCGCGGTCTGAAAGAAAACGTGATTATTGGTCGTCTGATTCCGGCAGGAACGGGCTTCAATGCTTACGAAGAAATGGGTAGCCCCGACATTGATCCGGTTTACGATCCGACGGTCTTTGATGAGGATACTGATTTCTCAGATGTCGTTCTTGACGATCGAACTGCTCGTTCTTATGGCTTAGAAACAATGGAAGAGCGTCCAAGTTTCAGCTTTGAGAGCTTTGGCAGTAGTGATGATGGCGATTCTGATTCGGTGTTCTCGCCGATTATTGATGATGACGATGATTTGATTGCTGATGATATGGATGACGATCTGTAGGGTCAGACATCGATAATTTGAAACCTCTCAGAACTAATCTGAGAGGTTTTTTCTTGATGATCTAATTTCCCTTTGCTACATTCCGATCGCAATTCAGTAGTTTTTGAATTTTGCTAGTGGTTGATGACGACAATCCGCTAATCTAGAAGACCAAGGAAAAAATCACATCTCCTCAGTCTTAGGAGTGGTGCTTCATGCCGAATTCTGTCGATCGTCGTCCAATTTTGCTCGATTTTGAAAAGCCCCTCGCTGAACTCGAAGCCCGAATTACTCAAGTTCGGGAGTTGGCAGAGGAAAACGAAGTCGATTTGTCTGATCAGATTGCGCTACTCGAAGAACGCGCGATCGAGCTTCGTAAAGAGATTTTTAGCGGGTTGACTCCCGGACAGCGGCTTCAAGTTGCGCGTCATCCTCGTCGCCCTAGCACGCTCGATTATATTCAGGCGCTCAGTGATGAATGGATGGAGCTACATGGCGATCGTGGCGGTCATGATGATCCAGCGATCGTTGGGGGTGTGGGGCGAATTGAAGGTCGTCCCGTGGTGATGTTGGGTCAGCAGAAGGGACGCAACACCAAAGACAATATTCAGCGCAACTTTGGGCAGGCATCACCGAGTGGGTATCGGAAAGCGATTCGGCTGATGGAACACGCCGATCGTTTTGGAATGCCGATTTTGACCTTTATCGATACGCCTGCGGCCTGGGCAGGACTTGAAGCAGAACAGTTCGGACAGGGAGAAGCGATCGCGTACAATTTGCGCGAAATGTTTTCGTTTGAAGTGCCGATTATTTGCAGCGTGATCGGAGAAGGCGGATCGGGTGGCGCGTTAGCGATCGGAGTCGGGGAACGATTGCTGATGTTTGAACACGCGGTCTACAGCGTTGCACCTCCCGAAACTTGCGCCACGATTTTGTGGCGAGATTCGACCAAAGCGGCTCAGGCAGCAGAAGCATTAAAAATTACCGCTCCCGATTTGAAAGAATTGGGGATTGCGGATGAAGTGTTGCCAGAACCGATCGGCGGAGCGCACAGCCATCCGTTAGAAGCAGCGGAAACTTTGAAAGCGGCAATATTGCGGAATTTGAGCGAATTGGATCAATTGACTCCGCAGCAGAGACGCGATCGACGCTACCAGAAGTTTCGTAACATCGGCGTATTTACTGAAGCCGGGCTGTCTACACCCCTCTAGAAACTGCGGCGCAGATCGACATAATCCCCAAAATCGTGTCGCAGCAGGATATAATTAGTAACGAACGTAACGATTTGTTAAACCCTCTGCTCATTTTTCAACTCCCTGCCAAATCTTCTTACTCAAGCTTTTTTGGTTCTCCGCTCCAGATTTGATCGCTAGGCTCAATCGTGAACGGACTAGCGATTCAGACCAGATTTTTTGCCCCTACTGAGTTTTTCTCATCGAGGATTCATGACTTCCTCCATCGATCGACGTGCCCTGATTACCGGGGCGAGCAGCGGAATTGGACAGGCAACAGCGATCGCTTTTGCCAAAGCGGGAATTGATCTGGTCTTAGTCAGTCGTTCCCAAGCGAAATTAGATGCGGTCGCTCAAGAAGCGCTATCGTTCGGGGTCGATGTCCAGACCTGCGCCTTTGACTTAGCAAATGTTGATCAAGTGCGAGCGCAAATTGAAACCCTCGTTTCTCAGGTTGGCACGATCGACATTCTTGTCAACAACGCAGGCATGGGATACACGGGTGGACTGGCAGAAATGCCACTAAGCGATTGGCAGCGCGTGATTGACCTCAACCTCACCAGTGTCTTTCAGTGCATTCAAGCAATCTTGCCGGGAATGCGGACTCAAAAGCGCGGCACGATTATCAATATCGCCTCGATCGCCGCCCATCAAACCTTTCCCGACTGGGGCGCGTACTGCGTCAGCAAGTTTGGGATACTAGCACTCTCGAAAACCCTCGCCGCTGAGGAACGGGCGCACGGAATTCGGGTTGTAACCCTTTCACCGGGGTCGGTTAATACCCCCATTTGGGATACCGAGACGGTGCAGGCAGACTTCGATCGCGCCGCCATGTTGACCCCAGACATTGTGGCAGACGTGATCCTACAGGCTGCGACGATGAACGATCGCGCGGTGGTAGAAGAGATGATTCTCATGCCAAATGCGGGGACGTTCTGATTCGAGTTTTCTGGTTAGACGCTTTTTTTTGCACACTTAACTTTGCAACAATCATGACTATTGCCTCTCCGAATGGATTCAGCGCGAAAAATTTAGAATCAAGACCCGATCGCAATACGCAGAACGGTCAAGAAGCGAAGATTAATCCGCCGAGTGAAGAAACGCGCGAACAGATGATGGACGCGGTGCGAACAATGCTCGTCGGGGTGGGAGAAGATCCCGAACGCGAAGGCTTGCTGAAGACTCCGAAGCGGGTAGCGGATTCGATGCGGTTCTTAACCAGCGGGTATAACCAGTCGCTCGAAGAGTTGGTGAATGGGGCGATTTTTGATGAAGGGCACAATGAGATGGTGTTGGTGCGCGACATCAATTTCTTTAGCTTGTGTGAGCATCATATGCTGCCGTTTATGGGTCGGGCGCACGTTGCCTATATTCCAAACGAGAAGGTCGTGGGCTTGAGTAAGCTGGCGCGAATTGTGGAGATGTATTCGCGACGGTTACAGGTGCAGGAGCGATTGACTCGTCAGGTGGCGGAGGCATTGCAGGAAGTGCTTCAGCCGCGTGGGGTGGCAGTGGTGATGGAGGCTTCGCATATGTGTATGGTGATGCGTGGGGTGCAGAAGCCTGGATCTTGGACGGTGACGAGTGCGATGGTGGGTGTGTTTCAAGATGATCAGAAGACTCGTGAGGAGTATCTGAATTTGATTCGCCATCAGCCTTCGTTCTGGTAGTCCTTGAGTTGATTGAATAGACTTTGCACACGCTCCAGGTTTTTATCGCCTGGGGCGTTTTCTAATCCGCTTGATAGGTCAATGCCGTCGGGTGTAACTAAGCTCAGTGCATTAGTGACGTTGTTTGGGGTAAGTCCGCCTGCTAGCCACCAATCGCAGGTAGGGCGAAACTGTTTGAGCATTGTCCAATCGATCGTTAATCCGGTTCCGCCTGCTTGTTCTGGATGATACGCATCGAGTAGGAGAACATCGACTTGGGATTGATAGTCGACCGAGCATTTGAGATCAGCTTGCGATCGGATTCGGAGTGCTTTGATCAGCTTGACATTGAGCGATCGGACTTCTTGGCAAAATGCTGGCGATTCGTTGCCGTGGAGTTGAACAACGTTGAGATTGGCGATCGCAATGGTTTCTTGGATGGTGTCGATCGAGGCATTGAGGAACACACCGACGCGATCAATGGATAGCTGATCAGTGATGGCTCGAATGTTAGTGGCTTCAATGTAGCGGGGAGTTTTGGGAACACAGATAAAGCCGATCGCAGTTGCACCAGATTGCTGAATTGCGATCGCTTGATCTAATTTGGTAATGCCGCAGATTTTGACTTGTAAGCCCATTATTAGAAGTGTTTTGTTTCTTCAGCGTACCAAGAAGTGAAAGCCGCTAGAGTAAGAACATCGAACTTCTCTAAAAAATCGTATGGTTGCTAGTTCTAAATTTTCTTTTAGCCCGCAAGAGTATCTTGAATGGGAAGAACGACAAGAGATTCGCTACGAATATGCGGAAGGCGAAGTCTATGCGATGACAGGCGGAACGATTCCTCATAGTGCTATCGCGGTTAATTTTGTATCGCTTCTAAAATCTCACTTACGGGGTCGTGGGTGTCAGGTTCTTAATTCTGATGCAAAGGTCGGAGTTACAGAAAATGGCCCTTTTTTCTATCCTGATGTAAATGTGTCTTGTGATCAGCGAGATCGTACTGCGTTGAAGTTTGTGCAATATCCTTGCTTGATTGCTGAGGTGCTTTCGCCTACGACTGAGGCTTACGATCGTGGGAATAAGTTTGCTCAGTATCGAAAGCTCGAAAGCCTGAAAGAGTATGTTTTGATTAGCTCTGATGCGGTGAATGTTGATGTTTTCCGACTCAATGAAAATAAGAAATGGGAACTCACATCCTACAGTCAAGGGGATGAGATTCATCTAACAAGTGTGGATCTGAAGTTCTCGATCGACCTACTTTATGAAGATATTAATCTTAGTCCTGAAGTGGTTGAGTGAGTGCGATCGATGATTGCAAGTGCGATTGGATTATTTTACCTAGATTCGCGATCGCTTATGATGAAAGAATAGAATTTTACAAAGCGATGCTAAGAGAAAAAGTAAAGCAAGAAATTGAACAGTTGAGCGAAGACCAATTGAAGCAAGTTGAAAGCTTTATCGCTGCGATTCAAGTTCAATCTGAGCAGTCTCAGAAGCCTAAGCGATTTTGGGAGACAGCCACACAAGAAGAATGGCTGAAAGACTTTCGGGAATGGACTCAACAATTTCCCAAAACAGGTGGCAGTTTACCAGATGAAGCATTGGATCGAGAAAGTATTTACGGCGAATGACACGATATCTACTCGATACAAATATCGTTTTACGATTGTCTAATCCATTTGATATTCAGTACGACCTTGCCACTGATGCAGTCTTTAACTTAACGGCGCAAGGTCATCAGTGTGTCATTACTTCACAAGTTCTGATCGAGTTTTGGGTGGTTGCAACCTGTCCTGCAAGAGTGAATGGCTTTGGTTGGAGTACAGAGCAAGCGAAAGCTTCCGTAGAGCAATTGCTCGATCGATTTCCATTGCTCGAAGACCGCTTGGAATTTTTCCAACTTGGCTAGAGTTAGTCTCAATCAGTAGCATCAAAGGAAAGCGATCTCATGATATTCGCCTCATTGCTATCATGCTGACTCACGGTGTTGATCATCTACTGACGCTGAATCCGAATGATTTTGCGATCGCGTCTAACATCACCGTAATTCATCCCCAAACCTTGATGTAAAGCTTTGTCTTTCACAGAATTGCTGTAGAAATATTGCCAACATATTCGATCGCTAGTGTACGAGGCAGGTTTTGTTGTGCGACGTATTGATGGCGATGGTTTGCGATCGCGTCGTAAATCGTGTCGCGATCGTGGGAATGAGCAACGACTTCTCCGCGAATTGGGTTCATTTGGTCGTCGAGCTCGGTGCAGGCAACGATGAGCCATTCACCGTAGTATCGATGCTTCATTTCTTCTAGGGTAAGAACTTCTGACATGAGGTTTACCATCTGAGCGCGATCGTATCATCTCTATTTTCGCTTAGATTCGCGATCGCGTCTAACATCGCCGTGATTCATCCCGAAGCCTTGCAATAAAAAAGCCAGAATTCA
This sequence comes from Phormidium tanganyikae FI6-MK23, assembly GCA_019359175.1. GTDB lineage: Bacteria > Cyanobacteriota > Cyanobacteriia > Leptolyngbyales > Leptolyngbyaceae > Leptolyngbya > Leptolyngbya tanganyikae. The sequence continues at coordinate 29,173 of JAHHHU010000020.1, read as the reverse complement.
AGAAGAACTCTGGCAATTTGGATTTAGAGCGTGTTTGCGTTAGCGATTCTCTTGCTGTTGCAAGAACTGGCGAGTTTCTTTGCCCGGAACATAGCCATACCCGAAATTGGATTGATCGCCATCATCCATAATTTGCGGCGTGATCATCACAACGACTTCTTGGCGGGTGTTGTTGCGGTTGGTGCTTCTAAACAATGCTCCAAGCAATGGCAGATCACCTAAGATTGGTACTTTCGTTACGGAAGCGCGATCGGTTTCTTGAATGATTCCAGATAGGATCAGCGTTTGTCCATCGCGCACTCGAATTGCACCAGACTCTACACTTCGTCCACTAATCAGCGTGATTGGCCCTTGAGGTGTGTTCACTGCATTAGAAGGTGCAGAGATGACCGGATTAACTCGCAATGTGACAAAGCCATTGTCATCAATGCGATCGACTATAAGATTTAGGGTTAGTCCTGCTTCGCGGATGATTGGTTCGCTGACATCAGTGCTTTGCGTTCCATTCACTTGTGTGTTCCTTCTAAATCCGCTGAACACCTCCTGCGTTAGTCGAACCGAGGACTTCTCTCCATCCTGAACAACAACAGTCGGAGAAGCAAGAATCTTTGCATTGCCACTTGTGACTTGCGATTGTAGCCGCGCTAGAAACTGGGTTGGAAACTGAAAGAAACTCGGCAGGTTTCTAGTAATCGTGCCTGCTGTGCCCTGCACAAAGTTTGATGTAACCGTATCTCTTGTGCCTGGAGTAGCTGGAGTACCTGGAACAAATGTGAAATTGCCATTTCCAGTTGGAATCAATCGATCTGGAGTGGCTGGAGTGCCTGGGGTTCCTGCGGTAATTGTCGTCGTTTCAACGCTTGGAGTTGCGAGAGTATAGTCTGTAATTCCAGGTTGCAATGGATTCGACGAAACCCCAGGGGTCGCAGATGGAAAGCTTCCTGTTCCAATTGAGTTGGGAGGAGGGGTTTCTGTGCGTCTAAAAATATTGTTTACGCCATCGTTCAGAATAGTTCTTGTTCCAGATGCAGTGCCTGGAAAATTTACACTCCCGCTTGGATTAAGGAAGATATTACCGCCCTGGTAAGGATTGTCAATGATCGGACGACCTGCTAGGTTCCCTCCAGTTTCTCCCGCTGTTGGCGGTCGGTATTGCCCAAAGTTGAAAACGGCTGCGCCTCGATCGACGTTAAAGAAATTGTTGCCGATGCCAAATGAGAAACTGGTGTTGAAGTCCTCTGTCTTCAACAGGTTCACGTCAACGATTTTGACATTGATGGAAACTTGCCGACGACGGGCATCCAATTGACCCAAAAGGCGAGTCGCAATCTCAACTTTACGAGGTGCGCCTGTAAGTGTGATTGAATTTAGCCTATCATTCGATGATACCGATAATCCTCGCAAAATTAAGGGTGCAGTGCCTTCAGTTGCTCTGAGTGACAGAATCGTGGGGGTTCTTGTTTCGATCGTTCTAGCTGCCGCACCTTCACCGATCGTCTGAACTTCAATCTGCTCAAATGGTCGCTGTGTTTCTGCCCCTTGAGTCGTCAAAAAACCAGAAGCATCTGCAACTGAAACCTGATTCAGACGGATGGTTCGAGAAATGATGTTGCGGGCATCGTCAGGCAGGCGAGGACCGACAAAGATCGTTCGTCCAACACGATTCACATCTAGAGAAGCACAAGCACCACTACCCGCGCCGCCTGCACCGCCCGCGCTACTCGCCACGGGGAGACAAGCAACTCTCAGCACATAGTTGAACACATCTTGAACTGATTCGTTCTGAATATCTAAAGAAATGGTTGGCCCATTCGCTTTAGCAGCCTGTCCAGCGGCAGGTGCGGCTCCACTTGCACCGGACTCACTATAGGCTAAGTTCAAGTTTGCTGCACGAGCTAAGAGCGATAGTACTTCTCGCACAGGCGCATCTCTCAACACCAAACGCGGAATCCGTTCGTTTGTGCCTAAGTCGATCGTTGTTGCTGAGGTATCAATCTGCGAAACTGCTTGATCACCCACCGGAGGCGCAACGGCTCTTCTCATTAAAGGTGGAGTCGGAGCAACGGGAACAGTCGGCTGTCCTTGATTCGGCACTTGAGCGCTCGGTACAAACGGCGCGATCGGCGTAGTCGAATTCGGCATCTGAGCCACGGGAGACATCGGCAACGAAGCCGAAGGAGTCGCCTGAGCAACCGCAATCGGGACAGGCGGAACATTCGTCGCCGCATTCGGAGAGCTTCCGCCACCCGCACCCGACACATTAAAGATTACCCCTTGAGCATTGCGGCTAGCAATTTGCCCGATCGGGGTTGCACTCGTTCCCACAACCGTCACCTGCACCCCATTCGCACCCGACGGAATCACCGAAATTTGCGAAATTCCTGGAGCCGGATTGTTCTGACGAAACGGTTGACTGATCTGGGCATTGAACACATACGCATTCCAAGTATTGCCACGATTGACGTTAAAGACTTGAGGCGCTTTGCCGCCCTGCGTTTCTAGCACCACATCAAAGCCCGAACCATTCGGATTCACTTTGACATTGGTCACTTGAGTCGGGTTTGCAGATGCGGGCTGATGACTGATCAGGGCAAGGGTCGCGGCAGTCATTAAACTGATTGCTCGAAGCTCTTTCACGGATAACACTCCTCTTAGGGGGAATAAGGAACTACAGGGTTAATGTCAGTTCGACAACAGTGGTTCGCTACGATGATGAATCCGGGTCGCCCCCTAAATCCCCCATTTATGGGGGATTTAGGGGGCAGCTATCCGCTCTCAACGCAGCGAAAAAACGATCGAACTACGGCTACACTATTTCTTCTCAGGTGGCGGAACAGCTTGAATCGCTTTACGATCGACTTCACTCAACGGCAAAAGCGCATCCATTTGAAACGTCGCCGTGATCTGATTGTCCGGTTGGCAATTTGTCAGATAGCGAATCGTGCCATCCGGCTGAATCTCGTACAAGCCTTCAGAAACTTTGTTGTCGATCACTTTGACGTCTAAGTTACGCACCAAAAGCAACGGTTGCAGACGCTCGATCGTTCTAAAAATCGACTGCGTTTGGTTAAAGTTGCCGCGAATCTCGATATCGATCGTTTGTCGCTTCAGCTTGTTGTTGATCGGCGCACCGAGCGAACCATCACTGATCACAGCGGCTCCCTTCTCGTCAGGCTTGAACTTCTTCAGCTTCGCCTCAGCCACCAATTGACCAAAGCGATCTTGAAACTCCTGTGCGCCCTGCTGCGTTCCGAACACTCGCTGCACATAAACCGGACAAGCATTAAGCTTCGTATTTCTTGCAGCTAGTAACCCTGCGTTGTTTCGTTCGATCAATTGATTGAGATCAAACAACAACGTATTCAGCGTTTTCTCATTTGCAAACAATCCATAGACCTGATCGCGTTTCTGTTTCGCTTGCGCTAACTGATCCTTCGCATCTTGAATCTGTTTGCGAATCGCGCCTTGTTGTTGAAGCTGCTCGGTTTTCTCTTTCACCTTCGCATCTAAAGCTTGATTCGCTTCTAATGCAGGCATGACCAGATAAGCTGCGATCGCGCCTGCTCCAGCAATCCCCGCAAGACCCAACAACACCCCACTAATGGCAGGCGTAAAGGTGATCCCAAACGCCGTGGGATAGTTTGGGGTATTCTCAAACTCTGAATCAGGAATAAAATCAGCCGTCATGGTTTTTTCGCTCCGTCCGTTTGAGTGGGCGCTTTCGGTTTCGCTGCCGATTCCGAAATCACACCGCGTTCTTTCAAAGCTTCGATCCGAGTCACCAGACCCACCGCCCCTTTACGATCGAGTTCTCGAATCAGTTCAGAAGCAGGCACGTCGTTGATCGCCGTTGAAATCGCGAAAGAAACCTTTCTCGGCAGGCGAGGCGCTTTGAACTCACCCATTTCTCGCTTCGTTCCCGGGAATTCCGGTAGCTGTAGCGTCTTCTCCTCACCCAACTCCGCGCTGATCACTTTGGTCTGGTCGGCTCTCAAGAAGTTCGACTGCTGAAGCGTCAACATAAAATCGTTGACATCATTCATCGAATTCGCAATTCCCTTAATTTCGATGCGTCCTGAAACGGGAGGAGTCGCCCCCGCTGCTGGAGCCGCACCCGCCGCAGGAGCCGCCAAATCGACTTTCTGCTGCGTAATCGAAGCAAGCTGAACACTCGACGGCAAGCGATCTCGAATATCTTGCGTCATCGCTGACCAAGGCTTGATCTGGTTAAATACCGTCGCCAGCGCTTGAGCTTCTTCGGTTGCCAGTTTCGCCTCGGCTTGAATGCTTGATAAGTTCTTTTTCTCAGCTTCTAAGTTGCCAAGCTGAGTATCGAGATCTGCCTGCTGCCGCTCTAGATCCCCGTTTCGCAGGGTGAAAATGCCCCAGAGTGCACCTGCCAACACCGGGAAAAAGATCAGCGCCGCAAACCCCAAATACAACGGACGGCGATCGTCGGGTGAAAGAGTTGGTTTTGCTCCACCACCGTGCCGCTTATCGGGCTTAATGTTGGATCGATCGTTGAGAAAATTGACATCTAAACTGTACATTTACCACGCCTCCCGCAGTCCTAAACCGAGTACCACACCCAGACCGGGGCGCACATTCGATGGAATCTCATCCCCACCAAGCGACAGCGCAGAAACCGGATCAACCAAGCTACAAGGCAGACTCAGCCGCTGGGTAAAAAATTCATCCAACTGCCCGATCGCGGCTCCTGGCCCCGCTAGCATCAATTGAGCAACTTCCAAGTTCTCACCTTGATTCAGGTAGAAATCAACCGATCGCCGCAGTTCGTCACCGAGTTCGCCCAGTACCCGAAGCATTGCCGCCGCTCCCGGATTTCCGCCCGGACGGTTAGAATCTGCGGTCGGGATGGTCATTCCTTGCAGTAAATCAATGTTGCGCGACGGGGGCAAATTCATTGCTCTAGAGAGTGCCGACTGAATTTGGTACGTCCCAATCGGCACAGTTCGCGAAAACTGAGGAACGCCATCGACCGTAATCGAAATTTCAGTGCTTTCAAACTCGATATCGACGATCGCAACTGCTTCTTGCGGTGCAAACTGTCTCAACTGCTCTCGAATCGTCCGAATCAGCGAGAAACTGCTAACTTCCAGCACATCGACCTGCAAACCCGCTTGCTGAAACGTATTCAAGTAGGTATCCGTCACTTCTTTGCGCGTTGCAACAAGCAGAACCTGAACTTTCTCGATTCCGTCTTCATCCACAAATAGACCGAGCTTTTGGTAATCGACATCCGCTTCCTCGCGTGGAAACGGCAGATACAGCCCCGCTTCTTGATTAAGAACCATTTCGCGCAATTCTCGATCGTCGAGTTCGGCTGGAACAGGAATGATCCGAGTCACCGTATCGCGTCCACCCGGAACCGCTGTTGCCACCTGTTTCACTTTAATTTTGTGTTCGGCTAACGCAGATTGAATAATCTCTGCCATCGCGGGCGGATCGGTAATTTGCCCTTCGTGAAATACGCCTTCAGGAACGGGAACCGTGGCATAAGTGCCGAGCCGAAATCCTTGCCCTTGTTTGCGAAGTACCGCAATATTCAGGCGATCGGCGGCTAACTCAATGCCAACCCCCCTTGATTTTTTTGAGAATAAACTCTTGATGTCAACCACTGTTTGTTAGCCCGCTATGAGTGAATGAGTAACAGGTTTCTGCAATCGAGAATTGCAGTCTTGCTGAGGTTCGGAGAAGCTTGGGTAATCACACGCAAAGTAACAAGGAAACCTGCTACTGTAATGAGAATCGATCGAGATCCGTCTCTGGTGTAACGAACTTAGACTGCCCAGGTTTTTACAAGAATGAACAACTCGTTTCAAGAAAGTTGAAAGATCTCTAAAATCCCTGTTATTGGAAAGTTTGAGCAACTGAAAATGAGCGAATTTCAGGGAGAAATCACTCTAAATTGCTCAATTTGATGTAATTTTTTTGACTATAAATTGCAATTTTCCAGGTGTAATTCGCTCAACTAAGTATCGCTACGGAAGCTTCCTCAATGTAAGAAATGACACGCCTACTTGTGCATACTACACGCGATTTGAGAAACGGCACGATCAATTTTGTAAGAGAGAGTTTGAGATTGACAGCAACCGGGCAAGATGCCCGACCCACAGTTATTTGGTATCCACTGTTGTTTAGTATTTAGAGTTTAGTATTTAGATCTGGCTACTTAGAAAATGCAGATTCTGAAATGATTGATGTCATCGTAATCGGGAGCGGAATTGGGGGATTGAGCTGCGCAGCAATTTTGGCACAGTATGGCTTTAAGGTTGTGGTGTGCGAAAGTCATGCGATCGCTGGAGGAGCCGCCCACGGATTTGAGCGCAACGGGTTTAAGTTCGATTCTGGCCCTTCGCTGTATTCGGGGATGTCTTACAGTCCGTCTCCCAATCCGCTGAGGCAAGTTTTAGACGCGATCGACGAAGACATCCAGTGGCTCAACTACGATACTTGGGGCTGTTGTCTGCCAGAAGGCACGTTCGATACGCAAGTGGGAGCCTCACAGTTTTGTGAAGTGTTGCAGCAGCTACGCGGAGAAACAGCGGTTGCAGAATGGCGACGATTGCAGGAAGTGATGGCACCCTTGGCGAAAGCTGCGATCGCGCTTCCTCCCGCTGCGGTGCGATACGATTTTGGTGCGCTCCTGAGTGTGGGACAGTTCCTACCGTCGATGCTACAAAATGCGATCGGGTTCTCCAAACTCACCGGAGCATTTTCGCCCGTGATGGATCAAGTGATCACTGATCCATTCATTCGCAATTGGTTAGATTTGTTGTGCTTTCTATTGTCAGGATTGCCCGCTGATAGTACGAATGCTGCTGAAGTTGCATTTATGTTCGCAGATTGGTATCGCCCGAATGTACAGCTAGATTATCCAGCGGGTGGCAGTGGTGCGATCGTAGATGCGTTAGTTCGTGGCTTAGAGAAACGAGGCGGCAAACTGAGGCTCAATGCTCATGTTGAGAAGGTATTAGTTGAGAATCAAAAGGCGATTGGAGTTCGATTACGAAACGGCGAAGAACTGCGATTGCGCTATGTGGTTTCAAATGCTTCGATCTGGGACACGCTTAAACTCGTTGATTCTTTCCCCAAACGATTTCACACAAAGCGCCAAGCGACTCCCACTTGTGAGAGCTTTATGCACTTGCATTTAGGCATTGATGGTCAAGGCTTAGACTCGATTGCTTGTCATCATATTGTCGTAAACGATTGGAGCTTAGGCATCACTGCACCTCAAAATGTGGTTTTGATCTCAATTCCATCGCTGCTTGATCCGTCCCTTGCACCCGCAGGAAAGCATACAATTCACGTTTACACCCCTGGAAATGAGCCTTATGAACTTTGGGAGCAGTGCGAAGCTTATCCGCAACTGAAACAACAACGTGCTGAGGTGATGTGGAAAGCTTTAGAACGAGTGATACCAGATGTTCGATCGAGAACAGAACTATCTTTAGTCGGAACGCCGCTGACACACGAACGCTTTTTGCGTCGATACCGTGGAACTTATGGAGCAGCGATTCGCGCAACGGATGGATTGTTTCCCAGTGCTATAACTCCGATTTCAGGCTTGCTGTGCTGTGGTGATTCGACATTTCCGGGAATTGGATTGCCTGCGGTTGCCGCAAGTGGAATGATTGTGGCAAATACGATCGCGCCTATTAGCAAGCACTTAGAGTTGTTGAAGCACATTCAATAAGGGACTTGACGTTAGATAATGTCAGTTCGATGAAGCTTGTCGCTTCGTTGAGAGCGGCTTGCGCCCCCTAAATCCCCCATTCTGGGGGATTTTGAACTGATGGAGACAAATTTGATTGCGTGGATGAGTTTCTGAGACAACACTTCTGTCATTTGATAGCTACAAGTTTGTTTCTCAAGTCAGTTCCGTCCAACTCTCAAAGTCCTCCAGAATGGGGGATTTAGGGGGCTGAACCCACGGATACCGAAGCGAAAAAGCTTGTCAAATTCAGGTTGAATCCACCATTTTGAAAGGCTATAAAACCGTGATCACTTGAGCATTGATGCGAGAAAGCGTTCGGTATAGTAAAGCGATAGCTGATTACTAACACCATTAAAAACCGCATCAAATGCGTGTTCTGCCCAAGGAATTTCAATGAATACCGCAGTATTACTATTCTGAACCAATTTCTCAGATAGACTGCGACCAAATTTAGACTGCACGATATGATCGCGACTTCCGTAGATTAGCAATGTCGGCGGAAGATTCGATCGTACTTTTTGATAGGGCGAAGCTTGACGATACAGATCTGAAAGCTCTACCGGAGTTCCGCCGAGAAAAGCCCGCAACACTTCGCGACTGTTGATCGGATCGGGAAATGGCGGATTGTTATATCCTTCAGTTAGCTCAACGGGACTGTAGTAATTGACCACTGCTCGAAAGGGAAAAGCATCGATCGCATAGGCCGTTAACATTGCTAAATGTCCTCCTGCGGATCGTCCCATGATTGCCATACGATCGAGATTTACTTCATATTCATCCGCGTGTTGCTGGATGAACTTCATTGCTGTTTTGATATCTTCGATCTGAGTTGGAAACTTATACTGCGGGGCGTGTCGATAGTCGATCGCTAAAACGGTATAACCTTGTGCTGCGATATATTGACTAAATTGTTCATTTGCATTCGGAGTTCCAGTTCTCCAAGCTCCTCCATAGATCATGACGATCGCTGGATTGGTTCCCGCCTGCATTGGGCGATACACATTCATTGTGAGCGGCACGTTATCGGGATTTGCAACGGGAATGTTGAGAGTGTGGCGAACTTCAGGATTAGGAATTCCTCGAAACGCATCGAGTAGGACAAAGGGTGCAGGTCTAAAGCTTGGTAAAACGCGGATGTCTCCCAAGCTCGATTTCATTGCAGTTGTTGCTCGTTGTGCTGTTGCCGGAAATTGTGCAGCAGGAAGCAAGCTTAAACTGAGAGCAAATAGCATTCCGATCAAGATCGGCAAGAATTTGAGGCGAAACAAAGCAAGCAAAGCCGCGATCGTATTCGTCACAATCAGCCAATAACTAATCTCCGGTGCGCCAACACTCAGCGGCAACAGTGAAAAAATCGGCGCAGGAACCACAACCCAAAGTGAAACAAAGAAACTCACTAAGCTGAATAAAATAATCAGAATTTGAACAATCATTTTTTACACAATCAATTGATAAGCGAGTTCCTGAAATAATCGATCGACATTCTCACCTGTTTTGGCAGAAGTTGGATAGATAGTATGTGCCTCACTGTAACGCGCTAAAGCTGTTTCTAAGATATCTGCATCAATTAGATCTGCTTTGTTGAGCGCGATCGCAATGTAACTATCTGGGTTAATCGATAAAAATTGCTGTGTATAGTTTGTAAGCTGTTCGAGGGTTTCTGGCTGAGTCGTATCACCGACAATAATTGTACCCTTTGCACCTTGAAGATAGCTGGATGAAATCGACTTAAATTTGGTTTGCCCTTCGATATCCCAAATCGCTAACTGTAGCGATCGAGTTCCAGTTTCTATCAATCAATATTACCGAGTCGGTCGCGTACATCGTCTTTCGCAATATCACTCATTGTCTTGTTCTCAAAAACTCGAAGTTGATAGCACCGGGTTAGCTTCCAGACTCGGAAGTGATCGTAATCATTATGCTCAATTTTGCCTGTTCTTCAATGGAATTAAATAATATTGTTGAGGGAAAATCGTTAGTCTGTATCGTATTGCCGGGAAATATAGCTGGAGATCGCTCTCCCTGCTCCCCGATACAGCGCAAAGTAATCTCGGCTCACCCGATCGCCCTCTGCCGAAAGCTGATTAATTCCAATCCCATTCCGCCCCAACTCTTTTCCAGAACTATGAATGTAGCGATCGTCACCCAAATAAAGCCCTACATGAGTTGCTTTCTCAGGCGTGCCAAAAAACACTAAATCGCCCGGAATCAATTCCTCAACAGGCTGTAAAAATGCTTCTTGCTGATAGGCATCTCTTGGCAACCGAATCCCAACCGACGCAAATGCTGCCTGCATCAATCCCGAACAATCATAGTTCGGTGCAACCGTTCCACCCCAGAGATATTCGTTTGGAACCGACATCGCCGCTTGAGTAAACGCAATGATTTCAGGAATACGATCGCGAATCTCTGCCGCTGTCCAAATCGATACTTGATATGGCGTTTCTGTCTTCTCTAAAAACTTCAAATCACTCGGATCAAGCCATCCCGAATAATCATCTTCACAAGTCATCCCCTCGATCGGTGAATCTGAGAGAATTTTAATATATCGACCCACTGCCGCTTGAGTTGCCAATCGATTTAAATCGGGTGAATCGTAGAGATTGAGATTCGCGATCGTGCGATATTGCATAAGACGGAGGTTTCACTGAGCTATGACATTTTTTCACAAAGACGAACAATTAGAAACTTTGGGCGATCGAGTCTTGCAATCGACTTGGGCAGAGTTTCCCACACTCGCCCCGAATCAAATTGCAATGACTTGGATTGTGTATGACTCGCCCGTGTTCGTCAATACTGGCGGCGCAATCCGTCCAGAAGAATTTTGGCAGCGATTGCCGAGAGGCTTTGCCTACCGAGCTGTTGAGGATATCTATCCCGCCAGCGTGGTCAAACTATTTTACTTAGTCGCCGCCCACGAATGGTTAGAACGCGGCATGATTCCACCTTCGGCAGAACTCGATCGAGCGATTCGCGATATGATTGCCGATTCCAGCAATGATGCAACTGGACTGGTCGTAGATGTCTTGAGCGGCACTACAGGCGGGCCCGAACTTCCCCCCGCCCCATTTGAAACCTGGAAATATCAGCGCAACATCATAAACCGCTATTTCCAATCGCTCAACTGGTCAGAACTCACCACGATCAATGTGAATCAAAAAACGTGGTGTGACGGCCCGTATGGAAGAGAGCGAGCCTTTTACGGCGAGAATTTTGACAATCGCAATATGTTAACGACGAACGCGGCAGCAAAGTTATTGCATAGTATTGTAGGCGGCGTTGCAGTGACACCAGAGCGATCGCAGTCGATGATGGAATTGATGAAGCGATCGTTAAATCCCGCCGATCTCGAAGCCGATCCTGAAAATCAAGTCGTTGGCTTTATCGGTGGCGGCGTTCCCCAAGTCGCCAAAATCTGGTCAAAAGCGGGATTGATGAGCCGAGTTCGCCACGATGCGGCTTATGTTGAATTGCCCGACTTACAGCCCTATTTGCTCGTCATCTTCACCGAAGGCAAATCACACAGCGACAATGAAGCGATTCTGCCGTTTGTCACTCAGCAAATTAATGAAGCGATGAGAGAAATCTAACGGCAATCTTTTCCGTAGACGATCGCTTTTCCGTCTTCGGTCATCTGCTCACACACCACGCCCGAATGCTGCCACAGTTGAAATTGATGCCAAAGTTTCGGTGTATTCTGAATGCCGAGAATCAAGCAACCGACCCCAACGGAGAAGCCCATCATCATTTGGTTGAGTCGAATCATGAATCGTTGTGGTTAAACTGCTTTTCTAGAATGCCCGATCGAGCTTTTTCCGTCTGTGATACGAGTCAACATATACGATCAAGCAAAATCCTGCGCCTCTAGATGAATTTGAGCAATCTTCGATACAGATTTCCAGCCCAAATCCCGTCAAAATTACGATGTGTCCTAGAGTCAAATCACCATAACTCGGCTCCCGCAAGGGAGCTATTTTTCTTTTAAACTGAGAAGGGCGAAATTGGAAACTGTCATGATTCAAGCGCTAAAGAAACCTGTCAGTCTTGATGAGTTCATCGATTGGTATCCAGAGAACTCAGAACTTCATTATGAACTGCGCCGAGGAGTGATTATTGAAATGCCGAAACCTAGAGGCAAGCATTCTATTGTTGCAGGCAATTTGACCTTTGATTTAGGTTCAGTTATCCGTCAAGCAAAATTTCCTTTTGTGATTCCTAAAGAATGCGTTGTTCGCTCTTTAGACGGTGATTCAGCATATGAACCCGACATCATTGTTTTAGACAATACTGCACTGGCAAATGAATCACGTTGGGAGAAATCATCACTAATCGAAAACGGCGCAACAATTCGGCTGATCGTTGAAGTGGTCAGCACAAATTGGCGTGATGACTATCTCACGAAATTGGCAGATTATGAAGCGCTAGGCATTCAAGAGTATTGGATTGTCAATTACGCTGCTTTGGGGGGTAGAAGATTCATTGGCAATCCTAAACAGCCGACTTTATCAATTTATGAATTAATCGACGGAGAATATGAGGTTCGGCAATTTCGAGGAAGCGATCTCACTCTTTCCCCACATTTCCAGAATTAGCACTAACGGTTCAACAGGTATTTTCAGCAGAATAAAAGCAAAACGAGGAGCAAGACTAAGCCCAACTCCTCGTTTCAAAATACGATCGAACCTTTAGTTCACCACTTCCGCAAGTTCTACCACTTGTCCCGTAAAGTCTTTCACTAGAAAATTCAGCGGCTTTTCGCGACGGATTTTATGTTTGATTCCGCGAGACTGAACGCGAAGCAGAATTTGATCCAAACAATCTCGATCGAAGCACACATGACGTTGACGATCTTTTTCGCCCAGCGTCGCACCAGAAATTACATGAAGCTGAGTATTTTTCTTCAGTTGATACCACAAACCATCGTTACCATTGCCGCGTGCGGTCGTGCTGCCCATCGAACCCGATAGATACATCGGATTCACACCCGCCGTTCCGAGCGACTGTTCGTAGTTATAGTAATAGTGCAACGGAACCTCAGCAACCGCCAACTTCAGCATTCCACCATAAAAGTCGCGGGCACTTTCAAGATCGGAAACCATCACCGTGTGAACTTTGGGCGCACTCGTCAGGAAAAGCCACATCGCAACGGCATACGCGCCGAGCAGCATGACCATGATGCCTTGGGTAGAAAACAAGCTATCCATATATAAAAATAACTAACGCAACGGGCTGGCTAAAAGAAGTCTATTTATTCTATCAACACCAAAGCGGGGGCATCCGCAAGCTTTAGGAAATCACAACGTTTCCGGCTCAAATGCGGAAAAAATGTGCCATTTTCCCCTAAACCTGTATATATTGGTTAACCCGACCTTGGCACTACTTATGAAAGCTGTCGCGATACCAACCTTTCCAGAGGCACATCACCCGATCATTAAAGCGTTGTTTCATCACAGCGACCAAGAATTACTGACGCTGTTTCAGCGCTATCCTGATTCGGGGCAGTTCTTCACGGCGCTGTTTTGTCGCTACAGTCCGATCGTGTATTCGCTGATTTCGCGATCAGCAAAATCTCCAGTTCAGTCTGAGTATTTGCTGGCGTTAATTTGGCGGCACGTTTTTCACGAATTAGCGGGAGTCGATTTACGCGCGTTTAGTCAAAGCGGTTCGACCTTTCAAACTTGGCTGTTAGCGGTCACAGCATCGGGAATCAATGAAGCTGAACTGCCCCCGGTTGAAGAAATTCATTACGAGATTCGATCAGCATCTCCGCCGTTTTGGTGTTATCTCGATCGAGCTTTGGAACAGTTGCCGCCCACGACTCGATTGATGGTAGTAATGGCGCAAACGTTTCACTGGGGCGAAACGCGAATTGCTGCGTATTTGCAAGCAGAAGGGGAACAATTTAGTCCGGAAGAAGTGAAAGCCCAGTTGCAGGAAGGCTATCGATCGTTGGAGAAACTTTTACCCGAAGACATTAGAACGATCTATCTAGGTGGGAATTCTATAGAGCAGAGGTCGGTTTCCGAGTCGGAGGCTGATGCTCTCGATCAAAGCCTAGAAGAACTCGAATTTTTCTGATGTCAAATCTCAAACTCGCTCTGTCGATCGCTGGAATTCTACTGCTCACGGGAACTCCCAGCTTCGCATCCAGCCTCACTCGTCAGCTCAATGTTCCGTTCAATAACGGTACTCAGGGCGCAACACGAGGAACCGCCGATCGCTATGTTCAATCAGGCATTCAAGCGCAACAATCCGGATCGCCCGATCAAGCGATCTCGGATTGGCAACAAGCGATCGATCTCTATCGCCGTATCGGAGAAGTTCCGGCACAAGGGCGCGTCTACGATCTTCTCGGCATGACCTACATTAATCTCGGTCGCCTAGATGATGCTGAGAATTCGTTTCGTCGCAGCTTGGGGATCGCCCGCGATCAAAACAACACTATCCGCCAAATTTACGGCTACAACAATATCGGGCAAGTGATTCTGCAACGCGGTCAAACTCGCGAAGCAGCTCAATCATTTTCAGAAGGCTTCAGACTGGCACAAAGCATCAAAGACCGCTCTGGACAAGGTTTATCGCTGAGTAATCTCGGTTGGGCGACTTACGCACAAGGCAATTATCGAACTGCGATCGCTTATCTTGAACAAGCCCGCGATTTTCGGGATCAAGCAAAAGATCCGGTCGGAGCCGCAAACACGCTGAATCATTTAGGGGCGGCATATTTAGCGATCGGCGATGCTCGATCGGCATTTAGCGCCCACGATCGAGCGATCACTTTGGCACAGCAAAGTGGCGATCAATCCGCTCAGTTTCGCGCTTTCGATGGCTTGATGCAGGCGTATCGCGGTATGGGACAAGAAAATCGCTTTATCGAAATGTTGGATCAGCGCTTAACAATGGCAACCGAGAAGAATGACGCTTGGCAAATGCTAACTTCGCTGAAAATGATGGCGCAGCATCAACGGCAGTCGGGCAAGCTAACAATGGCAGAAGGCTATTATCAGCAAGCTTTTTCAGTGGCTCAAAGATTAAGTGCACCCAGAGAGCAAGACTATCTGAGAGAACAACTGGGACAACTGCGATCGCGTAAATTCAAATGGTGATTTTCAAGCTTCTCAATCCAACTTTAGTGAGTGTAGAACCATGAAACGATTCTTCTACTTGGCTGCAACTCTATTCTTATTCGCAGAGTCAAGCAAGCCTGTCAGCAGTCACTGACTTCGACTCCGAAACCACAGAAGTTATTCGCGGAGTCGTCAAGGAACGAGTTTGCACGAATCCAGATACGAAAGCGTATTTGAAGCAGGGCTATTCTTACTACTACTCTTACGTCGGCAAGGATAAGAAGCCGATACCAAATTCTCGATCGCTCCAGCAGATTGCGGCTTTTAACGCACTCAGGAAGTTTGCGCCCCGTGAATTTTGCCGTTGGGCATGATTGCGCCTTGAAGATTGGCTCCTGTGAGTTTGACCATTACACGATCGTCAAATCCCACTTTTGCCCCACGCAAATCTGCCCCGCGCAAATCCGCCCCGCTTAAGTCCGCTCCAATCAAATTCGCCTCTCGCAAATCCGCCCCGCACAAATTCGCCTGCAACAAATTCGCCCGAAATAGATTTGCTTTTTCTAATTTCGCGCCTTCGAGATTTGCTTTGTGCATAAACGTATCGCTCAAATCTGCATGAGAGAGATTCGCGCGACTGAGGTTATAGCCAGAGAGATCTTTCTCTTTTAAATTTTGTCCACTCAAATCTTTCCCGGTCATATCCGGCGTTTGTGGACGTGCATGAGATTTTGGTGGTTGATGGTACTCGGCGCGGTAATGCGACTGACGATAGTAGTTCTGAGTATTGTCAGGAGGTTTCGGCGGCTCAGATTTCTGATTTGCATCGGTCGATCGAGGTTGATCCGATCGACCATTCGCTTCGGAAGATTGGGAATAATTCGGTCGGGGATAGGGCTGATAAGTATGATAATTCGGGCGTGAATTCGAGGAGTGTTTCTCTGAATTCCCCTTCGTTGAATGCCCGCTGCTCGAATGTCCGTTCGTTGCGTTTCCGTTCGTTGAATGCCCGTTTGATTGCCGACCGCTCGACGAGTTTCCATTCGTTGATGAAGTTGGTGGACGATAATAATAAGACTGGTAATAAGTTTGCGAGGCAGGTTTCGGTTGAGCCTCAGCAGGTTTGGCAGCCGTACCGTTTTTGAAATGCGATCGCAAAGTGTCCCGCGCGTGATTCAATTCCTTGATCTTGGCTTCCGCTTTCTGCACCAAACGAGGATTGTCCTTTGGCACACGATCAGGATGCCAAATAAACACTAGATCTTTATACGCCTGGTTGACCTCTTCGAGCGATGCCCCAGGCTCTAATCCGAGTAATTGATAGCAGCGTTCTAGCTCGCTCATCTACTTCACCATCCTACGCGATCAACCAGTATGACTGTGATTACTCACTCACCCATTCTCCCTAGAATGAAGTAGAAAGTTTGCTTTGGTTCAGTCTACCGAGTTCTTCTGCTTCTTGTCTCAGAATAAAGAGTGATTTAATCTCGTTAACTGAATGATTAGATTTATAAATCAATCAAAAAAAGGAATGAGGCTTCCCTTATGGTACTCAAGCCTCATTCCTTTTGGATCGGACAGCACCGAAAATTAACGGAAGACCCCAAAAATACCGAGCGCTGGGCCTAAGACCGTTCCAATGCCTTCGGTGAAGCTCTGGAAGCCGGTTTTCCGAACGACGATCGTGTCGCCTGCTTGCAAAGGCGGATTCTTCGCTTGGTCAATTCCACGCGAGAAATCGATTTCGACGTTACGCCGATCGACCGTACCATTCGGCTGAAGTCGGATAAATTCGACTTGATTGCGCTTTGCCCCCCGCGCAAATCCACCCGCCGCCAATAGTGCTTGGTTCATGGTCGTGTAAGGCGCAACTTGAACTGCTCCCGGTTTTTCGACCTGACCGACGACATTGACGGTGATCAGTTCCGGCGAAATCACGCCTCGACCCATGATCGCCGCATCTTCTGCGTTGACACCTGCTGTTGCCATCGGGACGATTACACGATCGCCTTCTTGCAAAATGATGTCTTGCTTACCGTCGCCTTCTTTTAGCAAGCTCATCAAGTTGACTTTGATTACTTGCTCTGAGCCATTCGAGACGGTTCGCTTCACTTCGATATCTCGGATGTCCGCCCGCTGTGTGATGCCGCCTGCTTGCTGAAGCGCTCTTGTGATCGTCGGCGCTCTCAAACGCTGTGTGACTGCGTTTGGTTGTCCAGGAGCGGCTCCAGTTGCACCTGGATCAGCTTGTGCGATCGTTTCTCCGCGAACCGTTTGCGGCCCCGGACGATTGACTTCACCTGCAACGATGACGCTAACGGGTCGATCGAAGCTTGCGCCCAAACTCGAATTCGATAACTCGCTTGCGTTAGAAAGATTCAGTGCGGTTGCTGCTGGAATGACGACGCTATCTCCGTCTCGCAATTGCACGTCTTGAGAGAGATCACCGGATTTCAACAATTTGTCCAAATCGACTCTAAAAGCTTGGACTCCACCGCCACCCGGACGACGACGAATGATTTCCACCTGCTTAAGATCTGCCGATTGTTTGATTCCGCCTGCCATTTGTACCATGCGGCTCAGGGTCGGAATCCCTGTGTCACCAAGCGTCGTGGTGTAAGTTCCGGGACGCGAAACTTCGCCAGAAACGGCAACCTGGATCGGGCGTGCAGCAAGCAAACTGACAGTAATCACAGGACGAGTCAGATATTCGCTGTAACGACGTGCCAACGTATCAGAAGCTTGACGCATCGTTAAGCCTAGCACTGAGACACTGCCCGCTAACGGCAGATTGATCGAGCCGTCCGACATCACTTGATACTCACCGCTGTATTCTGGCACGCCAAAAATATCGAGTCGGACTCGATCGCCAGAACCCAATAAGTAGCCTTCATCCACTCGAACGGGCGCGGCACTCGGAGCAGCAGGCGATTGAGAGCGACTGCCTGAACTTTGAGCCATCGCAGGAGCCGCAAGGGCGGTCAATCCAAGTAGCGTTACCATCATCAGCGGGTTAGGCTGAACCTTTCTAACTGCTGAATTCAAATTCATAGATTTCTTAAATCTCCTATGCACAAACAGTCCGAGTCATTTCTACGATCGCAGCCTGATACACCCCTAGCGTTTCTTGATGCACTCGTTCCACTCGCAGCCAGTCTAAATTAGTCTGGGCGCGAAGTTTCCAAGCTTCCAGGTCTTCGTGACACTGAAGCAAACTTGAAAGTGCCTCAGAGAGCGCTCCGACATCTCCAGATCGAACGAGTTGTCCCGCGTTTCCTCCGTCGAGGACTTCGGGGATGCCGTCTACGTCGCTCGCCACGATCGCACATCCAGCCTCCCGTGCCTCGGAGAGCGCCAAGCCAAAAGGTTCTTGACGCGATGCGAGAACGAAAACATCAGTCGAAAGGAGATAGCGTTGCGGCTCAGTTTGAAACCCCTCAAAGTGAATCCGCTGTCGGTGAGGGCTTTTCTGCGCCTGTCGCTCAAACGCTGCGCGATGGGGACCATTTCCTACTAAATATAAATGGGCGGTCGGATGTTCGTCAGCTATCTGCACAAAGGCTTCAAGTAAGTCATGAATTCCTTTGCGATGGCATAGTCCGGCAACGGTTGTAATGGCAGGATGCTGTAATGGTAGGGGTTTGATGCGATCGAGAGGGGGATGGCGCGGACTGCCGATCGTGCCATTGGCGACGACGTGCAGTTTCCGTACAGGGATGCCTCGACGTTGCATTGATCGAGCAACGGATCGACTGACTGCAATGACTCGATCGGCGATTCCCATCAGCGTGGCGTGAAATTGCCATTCATTGTGAACGGTTGAAATCAGGACGTAGCTAGAGTTTCCACGCAATAGCTTTGCGAGAATTACGCCAGTTACCATGTGCGTATGGACAACATCCGGTGAAAATGCTTGCGTGATCTCCCGAAACAATTGAGTATTATTTATCACTTTCAAGGGCGATCGAGGAATTGCAATCGTAAAATGCCGGATCTGATATTGCTTCATTAAAGATTCATATTCACCGCCGCTAGACGCGATGGCGACCTCAAATCCTGCTTGTGCTTGACAACAGGCAAGATCGATCGCGGCGTTGACAATGCCGTTGCCGATGTCTTGAACGTGATTGAGGACATGAAGAATTCGCATCTCGGCTATAACAAGCTCTCTACAAGTGCCACGTATTGATCAACGATGCGATCGCGCTCAAATTCCAGGGATCGCTGTTTGAGAACGGCACGATCTACCGGGGTATCTAGCATTTCTAAGATGGCGATCGTCATCGCATCTGAGTCAGCGACTGGAATTAGCCTACCGTATTTTCCGCATTCTAGAATTTCGGCGGGCCCACTCGGACAATCTGTGGAAACGACAGGCGCACCACATGCAAGCGCTTCTGCAACCACATTTCCGAATCCTTCAAACCGGGAGGATAAGACAAATAACGCGGCTCTAGATAAATAAGCGTAGGGATTTTCGGCAAATCCGGGCAAAGCGACATCTTGTTCAAGTCCAAGTCTTTGAATCAATTCTTCTAATTGCGATCGCTTTTCCCCTTCACCCAAAATGATCAACCGAACGGGGCGCTGTTCTCGCACTTTTGCAAATGCAGTGATTAACGTTGAAAAATCTTTCTGACTCACTAATCGCCCAATTCCTAAAATAACGGGCGGTTCTCCAGGGTTGAACCAGGGATGTTCTAGCGGTTCTTCGCTTTTGTGAAAAACTTCTGGTGTGACCACAGGATTGTAAATCACTTGGATACGATCTAAAGGAAGCTGCGCCAATTCTGCGACATCCTTTGCCGTTCCCCAAGAGGCGGCGACGATCGCATCTGATTTTGGATAAAGCCAGCGCACCATCCGCGATCGTAATTTGCCAAAAGTCTGTCCTTGATGGCTTCTGAACTGCTCGGATAAATAGGTCTGAACGCACATTACAATGCGAGTTGAAACGCCCGATCGTGCCCAATATGCCGAGCTTAAGATGTCGAGCGCTGAGAATAAAATTGCGGGTTGCTCTTTTTCTAGGTAGCGACGTAGAGCGATCGTTTTAGAAATCAAGACGGGGAATTTTGCCTGCAAATCTACTAGCCGAACTTCCGGTGGAACGCGATCGAGATACTCTCCTTTGGCTTCAGCTAGAACCAAATCGACTTGCCACCCGCGTTCTGCAAGTCCGATCGCGAGATACAGCATGGCGCGTTCGGCTCCCCCCCCGGCTAAAGCAGGCAGAAAGACGCTGATCAGAGGTTTGACATTCATAGGCTGACAGTCATGTTTTCGGGCAGAGACAGACCCTTAGCATGATGCAAGATCAAAAAAAAATCGTCCCTCTGTAGTTTAGAAGACAGGAATTTGTCCGTAAGAATTCGATATGTCGATCGGGCTATTTCATCTGAAAGATTTCGCCAACCGACTGTGTAAATGCTGGTGAATTTGAGCATTCGTTTCAGCTAATTGGAATTTTTGACGGGCTTGCTGTTGAGCAACTGCGGCAACTTTTGATGCTTCGGTCGGGAATTGGCGACAGTGTTCGATCGTAGTTGCCAATTCTTTTGAATCATCCGGTAAAGTGAGCCACCCGGTAACATCGTGATCAATCAGTTCCGGTGCTGCGCCTGCTTTTGCTGCGATCGTCGGTTTGCCACAAAGCATCGATTCAACAATAACCCGCCCAAAAGGTTCAGCAGCGATCGACGTATGAGCGACGACCTTACAAAGTTTCATCAGTGGAATTACATCGGTGCGAAAACCGAGAAATTTTACGCGATCGTGCAATCCCAATCGCTCAACTTGCTGCTGTAATTGCTCGACATATTCTTGCTCTCCGAACAAAGCATCGCCAACAAAAATCGCGCTGACGGTCTGATCGCAATATTGCAAAGCTTCGAGTAAAACGTGCTGTCCTTTCCAGGGCGACAAGCGACTGAAATGTCCAACGACAAAGCGCCCTTCTAGCCCAAGTGACGATTGCAACTCGCTAACATCAATTTCAGCCGCGTATTGGTCAGGCTCGAATCCGTTGTAAACCACTTCAACTAATTCTGGGTTTCCGCCTGCTTCAATGAATGCGGCTCGACTCGCCTGAGAATTTGCAATCACTAATTTCGCTCGATTCGCCATCAAAACGGCTAAACGGCGATTTATCTGACTAAAGTGATCCGGCGAAAGAATATCGTGCAGATGATAAACGAGCGATCGACGAGAAAGAAAGCTTGCGCTCGCGCCAACGACTAACGCTTTTTGGGTATTGGCGTAAATCGCGTCATATTGACGGCTCAAATTTGCAACGCGAGTAATCAAAGGTAACAACTGGCTGAGGCTGAATAATCCCGCGATCGCACCACTCGACTTACGCACAGCAATCGCTTTTTCTGCCAAAACCTGAACCGGAATCTTTCGCTCTTCTAAGCGTTGCCGGAAGTCGCCATCTTCAAACAGACCGACTAAGCACAAATTCTGATAGGCAGTTGCCACATCAAGCAAGCAGAGTTCTGCCCCTCCAGACTTGCCCGTTTGATCCAGAAATAGAAGTCTCACACCGCTAGCCTCACACCTTCACGATCGCACAACTCTAGAAAGTGTTCGATCGCAAGAAAATCTATCTTCCGGGGGATTCTAGCCAGTTATAGATTCTGTCAAGCTGATCAAGGGTTACTAATCCATACTGCCAGAGAATCATTGGCAATGGACCGGGATTCTGTTCGCGATAACGCAACGCAAGAGCGATCGAAGACGTAGACAGCGAAAGCTCTTCTTGAAGAAAGCGGATAAATCTAGAGTGAGTTGCAGTCAGCATCAGGCATTCACCTCCGAGTGGAAAGGGTTGCAAGTGAACCCAATTATGGGTAGACGAAAAGAGTTTGGGATGAGTGAGTAGCCACTACAACAAGCGGACTACAACGCTAAAAACGAAAGAAATCTTGGTTTAGATGACAAGCTGCGCCTGAAAAATTCTTGAGCCGAGAGAAAGGCGCAGGCTAATTCTATGCTGTAAAAGCTCCCTCTTAACTAGGCAGAAGCGGCAAACATCTTGTGTAATTAGGCTGAAGATGTTTAGTCTAGATACTGTTCTTTCAGGCTGTCTCTATCCAAAGTTTGATCCCTAAATATTATGAAAATCTTAATAATCGTTGCTTTTGTCAATGTTTTATAACAAATATTGACAAAAGCAACGTGTAGGCGACGATACGATCGCACGTCAATATCATCTTCCAAAAAAGTTAACAATTGAAAGCTGAGTGTATGCACTCAACAGATTCTAGTTAGCTGTTCTCAATTGCGAATCGGCTGAATGCTGATGAAGTCGCCTACTTTCAAACCCAGTTCTGCGGCTCTACCTGCTCTGAGCTCAATCACTTGATCGATATCTTCAGTCGGAGAACCATAAGTTGGGCAAGGATCAGCTTGGCAGGGTGGCACATTTGCAGTGATCGATCGAATTTTGCCTTTTCGCAAAAACAGCATATCGAGCGGAATCAGCGTGTTTTTCATCCAAAACTGGGTCGGGCGAGGCGGATTGAAGGGAAATAGCATTCCGCGATCGTCTGCCAAACCCGTGCGATACATCAGGCCCATCGCTTGTTCGTCCGGCATTTTCGCGACTTCTAGGCGGATCACCTGATTCGCCACATTAAACGATGCGGTTAGCGGCAAAATTTGACCCATACGGGAATTTGAAGGGGTTATTGCTGCCGGAGCAGAAGGCTGAACAACGGTGGAAGATGGCGTTGATTTTGCCTCAATTGCAGAACAGCTTGCCAGCAGTAATCCTAAACTCAGACACACAGCTTGATATTTCATGACTCTCTCAAAACGTAACCAACACCGCGAACCGTTTGAATCAGACGCTTTTCGCCTTCATCTTCAATCTTCAAGCGCAGATATCGAATGTACACTTCAATCACATTCGATTCACCGACGAAATCATAACCCCAGACATTTTCTAGAATCTGCTCTCGTGTCAGCACCTCGCGCGGATGCTCCATCAGATATTTGAGCAACTCGAACTCTTTCATCGTTAAGTCGATCGCTCTGCCATTTCGCAACGCTTGCCGAGTCGATAAATCTAACACCAAATCCCCAAACCGCAGTTGTTCAGAACTGGGTACATCCGGTTTGAGATACAACTGGACAAGTTTGAGAAATTCTTCGCTGCGATAAGGCTTGAGAAAATAGTCATCGGCTCCCGCTTCGATACACGCAACTCGATCATCAACCGTATCCCGCGCCATCAAGAGCAAAACGGGAATTCGAGTTCCGGTCGTGCGGAGATTGTGACAAAACGATAAGCCAGAATCGCCCTCAAGTAATCGATCGACCACAATCAGCGCAGGATGTTTCTCGATCGCTTGCCGCAATCCTGTATGAGCATCATGAACCACGATCGTGTCGTAGCCCGATGCTTGTAAATCCAAGCTGACATGATGTGCCAATGCCTGATCAGTTTCGACAATCAGAACGCAAGGAGTAGCATCTGCAAGACTCATAATCGACCCGCTTGTAATTCACGCCGTCATCCTAACCATAGACGCATAAATTAGCGAAAGTGCCACTTTTAAATAAAGTCATCAGCATTCGTCCGAAGACGGTTTCGCAACGTGCGGTAAACCCCAACCTAGCTTTTCTCTCAAAACGTGGAAAAATTCTGGGGGACGCAATCGAACGAATCGCGCGGGATACGGAGCTTTTTGAACACAAACGCGATCGTTTGGAAACACATAACAACCCGCATTTCCATCCGCAGTCAACACTAATCGACTCGGATTCGCTGGATAAATCGTGACAGGTTCACTATTTGTAAAAACTAACGCTCGTGAGGCCAAAGAATGCGGACAGATCGGCACCAAAATCATCACCGGAACACCCGGAACGATCACAGGTCCTCCAGCAGATAGAGAATAAGCGGTTGAGCCTGTCGGAGTCGAAACAATAATCCCATCGGCGGCAATATCCACACGGGTATGCCGTCCAACCTCGATTTCAAAGTGGCACATACTGGTCAACGGTTCGCGATAAAGCACCACTTCATTGAGACAAAGCGCCTCCCAAAGCATGGCATCATCCCGAATAATCTGCACCCGCAGCATTGTCCGTTCTTCAATCTCGTACTCACCCGCCAAAACTGACTCGATCGCACTGGGCAACTGATCGAGCAATACCTCAGTCAAAAAACCCAAATGTCCCGTATTGACTGCCAACAGCGGAATATGACACGGCGCGACCTGACGGAATGCAGAGAGAACGGTGCCATCGCCACCGAGAACGATCGCGAATTTCACCTCTGCATCAAATCCGGGCGGAACTAATCGATCGATCGGCGTATGACAAATCGGGCTTTCCGGTGAGGCATAGCCCAAAATTCCACCTGCACCGGACGCGAGTACCACATCCCAGCCAAGCGAAACTAACTTGTCTTTCAGTTCTGTCGCGACCTGACAAGCAAGCTCTTTGCCATCGTTGTAAATGATGCCAGCCTTCGGCACAAGCAGAACCCTTTGAAACAACACTGATTAGAAACACTGATCTAACCTTAAAATCGAGGATACGCCTTCTTTGTGCGTTCTTTCTTTTTCTTGGCTTGCTCTTGGGCATATTCGACTTCTTTAAGCTTCTTCAAGATGCGGCTGAAATACTCCTGCATATAGGATTCCAGCGTGGTCATCTCCTGCTGATCGAGACCCAAAATTTGATAAGTCTCATCCATTGAAGCAGTGAGCGGTCTGCCCGTTGCAACGACTTCAGTAAATGCTAGTCGATCTGCAATATTCCAAGTCCACTGAAAGAACTGTGCAAATTTACGAGAAGCTCGTACAACGCCGATCGGGGTTTTTGTCACCCGCGCTTCTTTTGCAGAAAGTCGTTCGCAAAGTTTGATGATTTCGTCTGAACTCCAAGCTTTAGAGCCAACGACGGGAAGCGTTTTCCCGATCGATTCTGGTACTTTAAGCGACTGCACCGCGAATTTCGCAATGTCGATCGTATCCATGTAGGCGGTCGGCGCGGTGTCTCCCATGACCCAAACGCCTTGCCCTTCGAGAATTGGGATCGCGTACTGTCCGATTAAACCCTGTAAGAAACCGCAAGGGCGCAGAATGGTGTAATTCAGTCCTGATTCTGCTAGAAGCTTCTCTGTGCAGGCTTTGATCTCCATCAGCGGGACTTTAGGAAACTTTTCAGAATCAAGGATCGAGAAGAAAATATAGCGATCGACCCCCGCAGCTTTTGCTGCTTGAATCAAGTTAACTTTGCCTGTCCAGTCCACCTGCTTGATACTGAGCGAGTCGGTCGCTCGTGCGGTGGCAGCATCAATCACCGCAGTCACACCCTCTAGCGCCGCAGGTAACGTCTCTGGATAGCAGATGTTTCCTGTCACGAGTTCGGCTCCCCATTCTTTGAGAAAGGCGGCTTTTCTGGGACTACGGACTAGACAGCGTACCTTGTATCCCTCATCTAGGGCGCGACGAGTAACCTGTCTTCCCAAGGTGCCAGTTGCACCCACAATCAATAGGCTCATGAGGAGTTATGTGACAAATTGTTAACTTTTCGGTAGATTCTATCAGAAATCACGGGTTCAAATCACAGCAAGCGCGATCAAGTTTTGAGATCCGAAATCGAACACCCTTTATCGTAGCGTAGGTTAAGGAATGTAATGAGTTTCTTTGAATAGACTAAGAATTCTCATTATTCTGCTGGGTTCGGTGCGCTACGCTGAAACTATCTGCGATCGTGGTAGGTTGCACGCTTTGAGTTCCCGTTTCTGAGTTCTTATGTCAAACCCTAATCCTGTGACACCTGCGGCTGAACAGTGCAGCACTCAGCATCCCGTAAACTTAAACAATATTCGCTCTCTGCATCGTGATCTTCTCAGTGTTGAAAAGTCGCAGCGGATGGCGGAATTCTTTAGCTTGTTGGGTGATGCGAACCGACTGAGAATTCTCTCAGCGCTATCGGTTCAAGAACTTTGTGTCTGTGATTTGGCAGCGGCGGTCAAGATGTCGGAATCTGCGGTTTCTCATCAGTTGCGGGCATTGAGATCGATGCGCTTGGTCGGGTATCGCAAGCAGGGGCGCAACGTCTTTTACTCGCTCAAAGATCATCATGTTTTCAATCTCTATCGCGAGGTTGCTGAACATTTAGACGAAGAAGAGTGAGGGACAGTAATCCACCACTCTCGCTTCTCATCATTACTCTTCGCCACCTTGTAGTTTCAGCAGCAAAAAGCCGAGCGACAACCCAACCAAAATTAGGGTGAACGCCAGAATTGCAGTATTAAAAATTTCTCCAGCCATTGTGTCAATTCTCCTCTTAAACAGCGATCGAGTTCGGTTATCGAGATTCCGGATTCTTTGGGATTTGAAACCGTCCTTACGCATTGTAAAACAGTTCAGTCACGGGTTTTCTATCACTATCTTCTTCACCGTATGACTCGTTTAGTAATTACACTCGGCGACCCTGCCGGAATCGGCGCAGAGGTCGTTCTCAAAGCACTTGCTGATCCGACTGTCACGCAAAACGCAGAGATTACGATCGCTGGAAATCGCGTTTATCTCGATGAAATGTACGATCGCTTAATTCCTTCCTGTCCGAATCTCGCCAATCCTGCGGATCTCAATATTTTGCATCTCGATAGTCCAGGAGAAATCACCTTGGGAACAGGCGATGCAATCAGCGGTGAAGCGAGTTTTCGCTATTTAGATACGGCAATCGATCGAACTTTAAGCGGGGAATTTGATGGAATTGTGACGGCTCCGATCGCGAAATCCGCTTGGAAAGCCGCAGGTCATGTTTATCCAGGACAGACGGAGCTTTTAGCCGAAAAAGCAGGCGTGGATCGATTTGGCATGATGTTTGTTGCGCGATCGCCTCACACGGGATGGACATTACGGACTCTTTTGGCAACCACGCATATTCCACTTCGGCAAGTGGCGGAGGCCCTCACTCCGGAGGCATTGACTTGCAAAGTAGAATTACTGATTGAGTGTCTTGATCAAGCGTTTGGCATTACTCAGCCTCGAATTGCGATCGCGGGACTGAACCCGCACAGCGGCGAACAAGGACAACTCGGACGAGAAGAAATCGATGGGCTGTCTCCTTGGCTTGACGAGATGCGACAGCGTTTTCCTCAAGCTCAACTCGATGGGCTACTTCCTCCCGATACGATGTGGGTTAAACCAGGTCAAGCTTGGTTTGGTTCTGATCGGGTTTCTGCACATGATGCCTATCTCGCGCTATATCACGATCAGGGTTTAATCCCGGTGAAATTGATGGCGTTCGATCGTGCCGTGAATACATCGATCGGGCTTCCATTCGTTCGGACTTCTCCAGATCACGGGACGGCATTCGACATTGCCGGGAAAGGAATCGCGGATGCAACCAGCATGAAAGCGGCGATCGAGTTCGCGATCGAGCTGGTACAGCGACGATCATCACGCCCACTTATCAGAGCAATTTAACCCCTAAATGATTGACACAGACTGTAACTGGTCAAACCTAGGAGGGAAGACAGCTTTCTGGTGATCGCTCAAAATTTAAGATAGATAAAATGTTAGGATTCGATGACTTTGGTAACACTTCTTAAGCTTTTGACTCAAAAATGAGGTAGAAAATAAGAAGAATTCAGTATATCCCACTACAAAGTTCCGCTGTTTGGAGGAGATAGACAGCCAGAGACTTTGAATTGCTCTTTTCAGTTAGGTTGATATCTTCGATTCCCAGATTTCTCAGGAAGGTAGACCCATGCTTCAGACTGCACAGTACTCGCTTGGAATGATTCAAGACGAGGTACGTCAACTTATCGATCGCGGCATTGTCAGCCGACATCAGCCGATTTACACCTTATGCAAGCATATTCCGGCTCGTGAGTGGATGCGCTTTGAAACTGAGCTAGAGCGTTATGATTTTCTGCTGCGCGATCGCATTGGCGATCTGATGTGCCAGGAGTGCTGGGACAACGACTAGGACACGCTCGATCGGGAATCAGGCGCTTCTTGAATTGCTCCTCCTGATCCCCGCTCTAAAATTAGTCTCGACTCCCAACGAAGACTTTTTCCGCACTTCCCGTCATGTAGATTCGGTTATCGGATGCCCATTCGATTTGGAGACAGCCGCCGGGTAGTTCAATCGTTGCACGTCGATCGCACTTCTGATTTAGCACTCCTGCGACCAACGAGGCACAAGCCCCCGTTCCGCAAGCAAGCGTGATCCCGGCTCCCCGCTCCCAAACTCGCATTTTGAGGTAGTCCGATCGCACAATTTCAATAAACTCGGTGTTGGTGCGCTGTGAGAAAACGGAGTGATTTTCAAACAGCGTGCCAATTTTTTCAAGTTCGATCGCGGCGACATCATCGACAAACGTAATGCAGTGTGGATTGCCCATGCTGACACAAGTAACGTTCCAAGTCTGTCCAGCAACTTCTAACGGTTGATTGATCACTTTTTGATCTGGATCAGCGATCGTCGTCGGAATTTCTGCGGCTAATAAATGCGGTTCACCCATATCGACGGTGACTTGACCATCAGATTCAAATTTCGGGATCATTACGCCCGCTAGGGTGTGAATGCGATACTGTGCCTTAGATTTTCCAGTGTCCGCGACTTCTAGATCTGCGAGAAACCGACCTAAACAGCGAATTCCGTTACCGCACATTTCCGGCTCTGAGCCATCTGAATTAAAAATTCGCATCGTGTAATCGGTGCCGTCTTGACCGGGAAGCGCAAAGATCACGCCGTCCGCGCCGATGCCGAAATGTCGATCGCACCATTTCACGGCATCTTCGGGGGTGAGTTGCGGCTGATCGGATGAGCGATTATCAATCAAAATAAAATCGTTGCCCAATCCGTGATATTTCGTGAATTCAATCGTCATGATGATCAGTTACAAGAATGTGTAGGATTCGGGGAATTGAGGCACTCTAGTAGGTTAGAACGGTTTCGATCGAGGACTTTCCCCAATGACTGCTGAACTAGATACCGGATTGCCAAGCACTCGTCAGATTCAGACGATTATCCGAGAAGAAAAAGAGATCGAAATGAAGCTCTCTACCGGAGATTTGCTGACTGGAAAGGTACGCTGGCAAGACCCTCATTGTATCTGCATCATGGATCACTATGACCAACCTACGATCGTTTGGAGACAGTCGATCGTCTTTGTCAAACCTAAGCTTTAGATTCGAGTTTCTGTAATGAAGTGGGGGCTAGAGGTAGATCTGGCTCCTGTTTTTTGTGGAATCAATGTGATACCAAATCAAAAAATACCAGCGACAGATAGTGCATCTACGATAAAGCTAAAGCCAGTTACAGAAGCAACGGTTTCTGCGGTTAAATCGGCAATCAGCGTGTCCACTTTCGTTTGCAGTTGAGT
>JAHHHU010000019.1 GCA_019359175.1 Phormidium tanganyikae FI6-MK23 | reverse complement strand
CACCTGAAGATCTTCCGAGCCGCCAAAGAGGTAGTGCGGTTGAGAAAAGACACTTATTCAGAAGTCATCTTAGCGATTTGTGGATTGGTTCGACTGCGATTAGGGGCGATTGAATTGCCTGTTTAAGCGTTACAAGAAACAGGAGGTGATGTGGATGTAAATGCTCTATGTTGATTGTTCATTTCTGATAGAAACTGCCGCAAACCCGCATGATTGCGTTCGGTAACTATTCTGGCGAGAGCACCCTCAAACCCAGGAGCAGTCACGCTTGTAAATTTTTGGAAAGGTCTAATGAGCTTTGTACTTTGATTGATGACGGTTTTATAGATGTGAGAGTTCTACAAACGATTTAGAATCTGCTGACTCAGCTCTGATACCAAGAACCAAGTTGAAGAAATACGATCGCTAACTTATGATTTTCTCCTTCTAGTTGGTAAGTTTGGCTTACGGCGATAATTCATCAAAATTCCGTAGATCGCCTTTCTTTTCCTGTTGTGCTTTATGTTCTTTTAACAACTGTCCCACTTTCGTTTGAATTGCTTTATGGTGTTCGATGCCTTCATAAGCATAGAGATCGTATTCGGTTGTTGTGATCAATTCTTGCAGATAAGACACTCGAACTTTAGGTAATGGATGCGAGGCTAACCAAGTCGGAGGATTGTCTCGAAGCTTTTCTTCTTCTTGTTTTTTCAGTGTGATCATGAGATTGTACAAACCATCTGAAGCATAGTCTGTTGATGCTAGCAGGCGAGTACCTAAAGCATCCGCTTGGCGCTCCATATTGCGGCTATAGCTCAGGGTTGTGATGTCTCTGAGCAATCCGCCGATGTAGGGAATGAATTGCGTTAAGCTTGCAGTGAGTGTCCCTTCTGTGATCAGTTGGAAACTGTGAGAAAGTTCATGTCCGAGCAGTCCAGCGAGTTCGGCTTCGGAATTTGCTTTTCCGATCACGCCTGCATTCACAAAAACTTTTCCACCTGGAAGTGCAAACGCATTTAATTTATCATCGAGAACTACATAGAATTCGTACTCAAATTCATCTCGTCCCGCAGCCGTTGCAAGCTTTTGACACAGTTCATTTACCTCTTTATCTTTGGCAAGTTCGAGCTGGGCTTTGCTTGACGTACCACTCGTTCTCCGACTCCTGATTCTCCGTAGTAACAATCTTTTCCGCAACAGAACGCAACGAATTTTTTGCGATCATAATCAATTGTAAGATTAGCCTGAAATCTAGTCTTTTTCCTTTTGTAAACTTTGTTTTGCGTTCAACGTAATTGCCAGTAATCTCGCTGAAACATTTTGTGATTCTGATGGTTTTGGGTGTGACGTATACAGATTGTGATGGAGTTTAGTCGATCGAAGATGTCGCCTATGCAATGGGATGGGCAGAGGATGATCGAACTGCTCCAGTCGTTGCAGTGAATGCAATCAATCCAGAGTCTGTGATTCAGGCGTTAATTCGATGGTTGACCACTATGTAAATTCGATGATGCTGAAATCGAGTAGGATTTCAGATTGTTCAAATTCTTAAGATCGCACTAGCCTTCTAGAGCCGCTGTAATTTGGCGCGTGATCGAGTCTTTTGCGATTTGCTTTGCAAGCTTTTTCGGAAGTTTTTTCTTTAATTTGTGAGCAACCTTTTTCGCGATCTTCTTTGCCAGTTTCTTCGTGTGCTTCTTCATTGGGATCTCCTATGCAAACGCAGATGAACCGAAATCGGGTGGAATGTCTTGCCAACGTCCTTGACCGACCGCACGAACGGCTTCTTGAAGCGAAACGTCTCCGGTGTACAACGCTTTTCCGACGATCGCACCCGTCACGCCTTGCGGCTCTAATGCCAACAAGCTTAGTAAATCAGTTAGCGAACTGACTCCTCCCGAAGCGATAACAGGAATTGCAGCGATCGAGGCTAACTCTCTCAGAGAGTCTAGATTCGGGCCTTGCATTGTTCCGTCTCGATGAATGTCGGTGTAGATGATCGCAGCGGCTCCGAGTTGTGCCATTCGTTCGGCTAAGTCTGTCGCTAAGACTTCCGAAGTCTCAAGCCATCCTTTCGTGGCAACTTTTCCGTTTCGGGCATCGATTCCGATGATGATCTGCCCTGGAAACTCGCCGCACAACTGCGCGACTAATTCCGGTTTCTCAACGGCAATGGTTCCTAGAATTGCCCATCTCACCCCTGTCAAAAGTAACGAAGCAACCGCATCTCGATCGCGCAATCCGCCCCCGACCTCGATCGGGATGTTCACCGCTTCTACAATCGATCGGATTGCCGCCAAATTGACCGGATGCCCGACTTTTGCTCCATCTAAATCGACTAAATGTAATCGCGTTGCGCCTTGCTCCGCCCACTGACGCGCCACTGCAACAGGATCATCATCAAACACCTGCGATTGATTATAGTCACCTTGATACAGGCGAACGCATTTTCCATCTAATAAATCGATCGCGGGGATCACTTCCATTTCTTCGCCTTTCCAACGACAGAGCCAACAAATCGTACTCATAGATCTGTCTCCAGATCAACAGACAGCGATCGAGAAGATCAGTTATTCTTCAGACTAAAATTATAGGTGGGGATAAGCTGTGTTTCCGGTCAGCGACGACAATCCGACCCGCATCACTCCGTATGTAACTTACGGCATTATTGCGGCAAACGTCTTAGTCTTTCTTTATCAATTGACGCTCACGCCACCTCAGTTGGAAAACTTTTTCTACACCTGGGCAGTCGTACCGCGCCAGTTGACTGCAAGTTTTCTAGGTGAATCGATCCGATATCAGCCGTTTCCAGAATGGATCACTTTGATTAGTTCGCAATTTCTGCATGGGGGATTTGCTCACATCGCTGGAAATATGCTGTTTCTCTGGATCTTTGGCAACAATGTTGAAGATCGGTTGGGGCACATTCGCTTTTTACTTTTTTACATCGGTTGCGGCGTTTTAGCTGCATTAACGCAGTGGTTTTTCTCATCCGATTCTAATATTCCATCGCTCGGAGCGAGTGGCGCGATCGCGGGCGTAATGGGTGCGTATATTCTTCGCTTTCCCAAAGCTGCGATTACGACGATTATTCCGCCTTTCATCTTCTTTCCGTTTCGCATTCCAGCTTGGGCTTACCTTGGCGTTTGGTTCATTCAGCAAGCTTTCTACGGAGTTGCTAGCCTGAATGTTCCTGCCAATATTGGGATGCAGCAGGGGGGTGTCGCGTACTGGGCGCATGCGGGCGGATTCGTGTTTGGTGCGGTTTTGGGGCCGCTGCTCGGATTGTTCTCGAATCGAAATAAACAATACTTACCTTAAAAAATTCTGGGATCAAGGGTTGCATCTGGTTCCATCGCGGGCGGATAATCGTGAGAAGGACTACTTTTCACATAGCTTGTCCGTATTGATGAGCGATCGAGCATAACGATTCAGCAGGAAACCCAGGAGTATTGTTCAATGGGCGGTGTCATTAACTTAATTAAAAAACTCTTTAGCGGCATTTTCTCCTTCATCGGAGGAATTTTAGGCGACAACAAGTCGGGCTACTTCATGGAACTCGACGCAGCAGAAGCCGAAAAGCCTGCCTTGGCGAAAGCGGAAGCGCCAGCGCCGAAGAAAGCTGAAGTCGAAAACGCGAAATCTGCGGTTGTGGCTGTGGAAGCGACCGCAAAGTCTACGGCTGACTCTGTTGCTGAAGGCGTAAAAGAAACCGTTGCTGCGACAGAAGCGACCGCGCAGTCTGCGGTGAAATCAGTCAAATCGAAGCCCGCAAAGGCTGAACCTGTCAAAGCTGAAACTGCTAAGGCGAATGGTTCAACCAACGGAGCAAAACCGCCAGTTCCAGCCAATACGCTGAATCTGCCACAACCGACGGTGAGCTTTGCAACCGAGTATTTAGCGCCGAAGCCGACGAATACTCGTCGTCGCCCTGGTGCAAATATGGGATCGTTTCTTGAAATGGCGAAAACCGTCAAGACTCCGAACAACTAAGCTCCACGCATTGCATTAGCAAAAAACCGCTCGATCGAGAAATACGATCAAGCGGTTTTCTTTTCTAGATTTTCTAAATTTAGTATGCACCTCGACGCTGATCGGTTTTCTGGATGTACCAAATCGCGTGGATAATTCCAGGAACCCAACCCACTAAAGTGAGCAGAATACTAACGAGTAACGCAGAACTAACACCAGAAGTCATAAAAACAGCAACGGGCGGAAGAACCACCGCAAAGACTAAACGCAAAAAGTTCATAGGATTTCTCTAATTTCATTTGTTTTAACTGTTCATTATTATTCTCTTGTAATTCGATGCGATCGCCGTCTTTCCAAAGGTAGGATCTAAAAAACTTAGAACTCAAAATCATGCCTGAAGTTGCGATCGCTGCAAATTGGTTAGCGGAACATCTGGACGATCCCGAAATTGCGATCGCGGATTGTCGATTCGCCCTGATGCAGCCAGAACTCGGACGGCAGCAGTACGGATCGGGTCATATTCCAGGTGCATTCTATTTTGATCTCAATCAAGATCTGTCTAGTCCGGTTCAAACGCATGGCGGACGGCATCCTCTCCCTGATCTCGACAAACTGGCTGAAAAGCTTTCAAGGATGGGAATTACATCTTCGACAGCCGTGATTGCCTACGATGATTCGCGATTTGGATTTGCGGCGCGGTTTTGGTGGCTGTTGCGCTATTTGGGACACGATCGCGTATTTGTTCTCGATGGCGGCTTTACAAATTGGCAGAATCTAGGCTATCCAGTTACGACGATCAAACCTTCACCCAAAACAGGACAGTTCATTCCTCAAATTCAGACAGATTGGATCGTTGATATCGAAACCGTCAAAGCGAAAAAAGATTTATCGAATGTTGCGCTGATAGATTCGCGAGAGCCAGAGCGGTATCGCGGAGAACGAGAACTAATTGATCCGATCGCAGGTCATATTCCTGGTGCGGTGAATTATCCCTGGCAATTGGTGAGCGACGATCGCGGTTTTCTCAAACTTGACGATCGATGGGCAGACCTCGAATCTAAGGACGAAATCTTGGTGTACTGCGGTTCTGGCGTAACGGCTTGCGTCAATTTATTGGCGCTCATGGCTGCGGGGATCGATGCCAAACTTTATCCCGGAAGCTGGAGTGATTGGTGTTCGTATTTGGTTTAGAACAGCGGCACGCTAAATACAATTCCTGCCCCGAAAATAAAGCTGTTGAAATTAATGCGATCGTCGCTGGAATTCCCAAAGCTGTAACCGCTAAACACATTGATCTGAGTGCGCGGATTGAAATTGTAAGTCACTCGCGCGATTAGTTGATGATAGAGATCATCGCGGGCTTGCTGCGTGAAATGCGACCAAGTGAATTGATAATCGATCGCGGTTTGAAGATTCTGCGAAAAGTTGTAGCTTAACGTTGCGATCGCGGAATTGAGAATTCGACTGCGATCGTTCGGATTGGCGATGCTCCACCGAAACTGGTAGTACGTATTTAACGCAAGCTTAGGTGACAGCTTATCTTGACGACTCAATTCAAATCGAATCGAATTATCTCCAAAGAATTCTCGCCCCCCAAAGACCTGCTCTAATCCACGACTTGAAGTAATGAGTTTCTGATTACTCCAACCGACTTCCGCAGATAAGCGCGGCGTAAGTCGATGAAAAATTCCCGCCCGCAATCGCAATTCGTCGTAATTGAGAGACTGTACGTTCCCGTTAATATCGCGATACTGTCCGAGCCGAGAGTAACGAATCAGATTTGCATCGATCGATGTAATCAGAAATGTCCGCGATCCGATCGGCGGCGCATAGAAAAAAGTCAATCCAGTCCGAACCAAGCCATCATCGACGGGATCAATATCCGAAAATACATTCGATGATTTGAAATAGTCTGCTCGTGCAAGCAAATAAGCGGTTGGCTGACGAGGGCGATCGGGGAGTACAAGCGGCGGTTGCGGAGTCGTGCGCTCTTGTATCCGCAGCGTTCCTAATTCGGGATCGCTCGTGCCCGTTGAGGGATCAACTGCGATCGGTTGAATTTGCAGAATGCCCAGTTCAGAATCTGGGACAGGACTTAGCCGCAACTCTCCAAGTTCAGAATCCGGCGGGGTTTCTTCTAACGGTTTGGGAGCTTGAGCAATCCGAATGTTGCTTGTTGTATAGGCGCAATTCATAGGAATCGATCGCCAACATCGACTAGGAGATAATTCAGGAGACTCGATCGAACTGGGTAGTGCCTTTTGAGTTGTGCGAATCGATTCCGCTTCTTCTAGCATGAACGCAGATCGGATTGGCACTGAATCGGCTGCAAATTGGGCTGTCTCTTCAGACTGCCCGATCGGTGCTAAATCTTTTGCTTGATGAGAGAAATCAGAAATTGTCGATCGCTCAAGCAGAAACTTTTCTTGCGATTGTGCAGTCGTCAGTTGCAATGCGATCGAACGGAGTTCAAGCGACTGGTTTCCCGAAATTGGGGTTTTGTTGGGTATAACGCTACACAGGGCTTTACCCGTAAAACTAAGGATCAGCCAAAACCCAACTTGACCGAGGAAGCGGTAGTGTAATTTGCGCGGTAGCTTATCGCTACGAAATTGTTTTGAAGTCGCAATCAGGGATTTCACAACACTAAAATGTTTCAAAGTCAATCGTCTCACAATCGCCCCGCTCACCAATCAGCATCCACACTCTCAGACTAATTTCAGCACTTTGACCCCGACATTCCGGAGAACTTCAATAACTGTTGCATATACAATCGATGCTAGTATCTTCACTGAGTTCTTTATAAAGTCTCTTTAAAGCTTGGAGAGAAACGACCTGTGTTTTCCCCTCGCCGTGTAAAGTGTTCGTGAAGACTTAAATCTGTAATTTCACCTAATCATCTCACACGAGTAGAACTGGGTTGAACTTGTTATAGGCTAACCCGCCTCTGATCGCGCCCTGCGCTTTCTGTCCTCTTGTTCTTGGAGCGTCTATGTCCCGCAAATTGTTCCTCGCAATCACGTCACTGGCGCTAGGAATGAGTGCCGCCCTCTCTTCCGGTGCTGCCTATGCCCTAACTCCACTCACCTCTGCTGAGATCCGGGAAATTGTGAGGCGCGTTCAATTTGTTCCCAAGGGACAACCTGCCCGCGATGCCATTCTCTCTGAAATGCTGCGCCCGGATGATGCCCTGCATACAATGCGATCCTCGCGCGTGGGCTTGCGGTTTAATGACGGTTCTTGGGCGCGGGTTGGAGAAATGGCGGTGTTTCGCTTTGTGCCTGGAACTCGAAATTTTCGCCTCACAAATGGCACAGTGCTGCTGTTGATTAAGCCTGGACAGGGACGAACAACGATCAATACTCCAAATGCTTCAGCCGGAGTCCGGGGATCAGCCCTCTTTGTCCGTTACGATGAGCAGACGGAAACTACGGTTGTCGGTGCGCTGACGAACAATCCAGCGGGGCCGATGGAAATTTTGGACAACACCACTGGGCGCAAGCTCCCCTTAGAAGCGGGACAAATGGCGATCGTTGATCCGCTCGGTATTCGGTTGTTCAATTTTGATATGCATCGTTTTTATGAAACGAGTGATATTGTGCGCGGTCTAGATTTGCAGCGCCGAGAAGCGCAACCTAGCCCAGAGCCTGGAATTGCAGCAGTACAAGCTGAAACGGCTCAGGCACTCCAAGAACAAAAACCGCTCGCCGGGACTGTGATCGAAAATCCCAGAATGGTGCAGCTATCTACTCCAGAAACGCCCGCAACAACACCTACACAGAATTCCGGTAGCAGCCAGCCTGCTCAGACTTCCACTCCCGCAAAGACGGCTGAAAGTCAGCCAAGCAGCGGCACAAATTCCACTAGCACCCCATCCACGACGGACAATACAACGCAAACCGGTACCACGACACCGAATTCTGGCACGACGAATTCTAGCGAGGGAACTCAGGGTTCGACGGGTGGTGGACAGGCGGCAGGTGGTTCTACAACTGGAACTCAAAACACGACGGGAACTTCACAGAATAGCGGAAGGCAAGTCATCGATCGAGGTACGGCAGGGAGCGCAGTCAAATCCCCTGAAACTACAGGAACTTCAACCACTCCAACCACCTCCACCGGATCGATTACGCCAACCAATTCGTCTTTTGATTCAACCTCCACTACTCCCAATAGTTCCAGTGGTTCTGGTAGCTCAACCTCTACTACTCCAAATAGCTCCAGTGGTTCTGGTAGCTCAACCTCGCCTGGTACAAATTCTATACCCGCTGCTGGTACAACCACTTCCAATACTTCAACCATTCCAGCCCAAACCAATTCAGGTTCTCCAGCCCCAACAAGCAGTACAAGCTCAACTACACCAAACTCAACTGCACCTTCCTCGAACAGCAGCCCCAATTCGAGTGGCGCGACTTCCAGCAATTCAACCACTCCCGCTTCAGGATCAGTAGGAAGTCCTGCTCCAAATTCAAATCCAACAACCAATACGCCAATCAATCCAGCCGTAACGCCTACGCCAAGTCCTCTGGCTCCGAATACATCGACCCCGAATTCTACTCCTTCAACCTCCGCTACCCCGACTAACTCTCCTATCCCAGTCTCTAACCCTGTTCCATCCGCTCCTATTCCAGTCTCTAACCCTGTTCCGTCCGTAGTTCCAGTGGAACCTAGCCCGTCTGCGACTCCATCTCCAACACCAGCAGAGACAACTCCGGCAAAGGCAAACTCCACCCAGCCTGCGCCTTCCCGTCAGCCATTGGAAACAGCCCCAATGAGAGGCGCATACCAAGAGCAACCAACACCGATCGAGAACCAGCCAATCCCAGCGGGAATTAATCAACCTATCCCTGTGACTCCATCTCAGTCGTTGCCTGCTCAGTCTCCTGCGGCTCCCCCCGTCACTCCGCCAGAGCAGCCCGTTACACCGCCAGAAACTCCTGCCCCGTTGCCTGTTCAACCAGAGGTTCCAACGCCTGTTCAACCAGTCACTCCAACACCTGTTCAGTCAGAACCCGTTCAAGCGCCACCTGTTCAATCACCGATCGAGTCCTCCCCTGTTCTTCCCAGCCCAGCGCCCGTTATGCCCCCGGTAGAGATTCCTTCCGTACCATCACCTGCTCCAGAGCCAGCGCAGAATTCCGCTCCTGGCCGATAATGGTTTAGCAAACGAATAAAGCTGCCCATAAAAAAGAGGACGATCGAGAAATGCGATCGTCCTCTTTTCTGTTTCGATTCACTCTAAGCTGATGTCACAAGTCGCTTTCTCAATGCTTCAGCCCGTCGTTTGGCTGTCTGATTTAGAGGTTCAAGCCCTAATGCTTGCTCATACAGCTCTAATGCTTGAGCCGCCAACTGTTTCCGTTCATAAGCGTGTCCCAGATTATTCAGCGCGGTCACATAGTCTGGGAGAAGTTTCAGGGATTCTTTATACTGCCGAATTGCAAGATCGTACTGTTCTTGAGCAAAGTAGGCGAATCCCATTGCGTTATACACGGCGGCAAGGTCTTGACCTTCGAGGGTTTCGAGCTTAATCGCTTTTTGGAACTGGGCGATCGCTTGAGCAAACAAACGCTTGTCGAGCAGAATGCTACCGAGTTCGTAATATTCTTCAGCCGTGCCTTTCTCTCTGTTGAGCTTGCTCTGGAGGCGAGAAAGAGCGCTTTCGATCCGGCGCGTTTTGAGAACTTGCCGAGCGACGAAAAAAGCGGAGCTAGCGAGTAAAACGAGCAAAATGGAGATGTAAAGAATCGGAGAGGCTGCACTATCCATAGGAGTTTTGTCGATCGCGAATTTTAAGCTTCTGTTTCAGGGTATCTCAAGGGAGTCCCCAATAGGTAGCGCGTTGCTGTAGCCATCCTTCAGATTTCCAGCGGCGTAAGATTTGATCCACGGTGCGCCGCAGTTCATCGGATTCGATTCCTTTGGGAAAGACGATCGCTAATGGTTCTGTCGAAATCCGAAACGGTAACACCCGATATTCGGGAAATTCCTGTGCCCAGCCTGCCAGAATGCTAACGTCTGCGGCAAACGCGATTGCTTTTCCCGATTCAATCAACTGTTTTCCGGCTGTGTAAGACTCAACACCGACTAACTTAACTTGAGGAAATTGATAGCGCAGCGTTGCGATCGTACTCGCGTTGTTGAGAACCGCGATCGTCTGATTCGTCAAGTCCCGCTGAGTTTGAATGGCAGCGTTTTGTGTAATGATCCCCGTTCCATCTAAATAGTACGGTTCACTAAAAGCGACGATTCGAGCGCGAGAAGAATTCGCAGTGACACGCGCGATCGCGAAATCCACTCTTTCATCGGTGACAACCGAAAGACGATCTCGATTGTTCACGGGTTGAAACTCGATCGCGGTCGATCGTCCGATTAATTCTTGTGCCAGTCGCTGCGCGATTTCAATCTCAAAGCCTTGTAGATTGCCTTGAGCATCGCGAAATCCTAACGGACGAACGTTATCCTTCACGCCAACGATCAGCCTATTGCGCTGCACGATCGTTCGTAAATCTGCTGCAAACAAAGATGGGGACACAACAAACTGCGTCCCCATCAAAGACAAACTCAAAATTGCGACGAATCGCTTTTTCATCTATGCCTGAACTGCTTTTTCGACAACTTTTGCAAATCCATCCGGATCGAGAATCGCCAATTGAGCCAGCATTTTACGGTTGATCAGAATGTCTGCTTTCTTCAGCTTACCGATCAGTTGGCTGTAGCTGATTCCTTGCTGACGAGCCGCTGCGTTGATCCGAGTGATCCACAGACGACGAAAATCCCGTTTCTTTTTACGACGATCGCGATACGCATTCCGCAGCGCTTTCATCACCTGCTGGTTTGCGGTGCGGAACAACCGAGAATGAGAGCCACGAAAGCCCTTCGCGAGTTTCAAAATCTTTTTGCGGCGTTTCCGAGCCACATTGCCGCGCTTCACCCGTGCCATGTTTCAACTATCCTTGACTAAATTTTTAATACGATCGTGTCTGACCTTAGAGATAAGGCATCATCAACCGAACGTTCGCTTCATCCCGCTCGTTTACTAAGTCGCCGCCTGCAATCCGACGGCGACGGCTCATACTTTTATGAAACAAAAGGTGATTTCCGTGAGAGCGACGGCGTTGGATTTTTCCGCCGCCCGTGGCTTTGAAACGCTTTTGTGCAGATTTACGGGTTTTCAGCTTCGGCATGGGTTTGCTCTAAATGGGTTTGCTCTAATTCGACACAGCTTTTAATCTTACTATGAGTTTCGAGTTTCAGGCGAACTCTATAAAAAACCAATCAGTAATATTAGTTAACCTGATTAAGAATTCTATAGTTATAACTTTTACTCTATCGAAATACCCGGAGAATTCCGAAGTCATAACTATTCCGCTCAGATACCGTCAGGGCTTAGCGTTGTAGATAACGCAACTGTGCTTGCAAATCGCCAATCCGCGTTTGGCACAGTTCAGCGATTCAAAATTTTGTGTGGTGAAGCTATGACAATGAGTAAATCTAGGTTTAATCAGCAGATCGGTTTGGTGAGCTTGTTGGCAGGTTCGATGAGCCTAATCGCCACTCGTGCGATCGCATCAGAGCCAGTTCAACCGACGATGCCTTCACCCACAAGCGCGATTGAGCAGCCTCGTTCAAGTTTGAGCGAAATCACTTCAGTGGCTCAACTGAGTAGCGGTTCGACAAGCTCATTCGGGCAAGTGACTTCGGTTTCGCAGCTTTCGGATGTACGTCCTACAGACTGGGCGTTTCAAGCACTGCAATCGTTGGTTGAGCGCTACGGCTGTATTGCGGGATATCCCGATCGCACTTATCGCGGCAATCGGGCTTTAACTCGATACGAATTTGCGGCGGGTTTGAATGCGTGTCTCGATCGAGTGAATGAATTGATCGCCGCGTCCACCGCTGATTTGGTCAAGAAAGAAGACTTGGCAACACTGCAGAAACTTCAGGAGCAGTTCGCTGCAGAGTTAGCCACCTTACGAGGTCGTGTGGATGCACTCGAAGCGCGAACCACAACCCTTGAGAAACAGCAGTTTTCGACCACAACTAAACTTGCAGGAGAAGCGATATTCAGCTTGGCGGGCGCGTATGGTGGTTCCCCAGTCGGACAAGACGCAAACACAGTTTTCAACAATCGAGTGCGGCTGAATCTCAACACCAGCTTCACCGGAAAAGACTTGCTGATCACTGGACTTCAAGCGCAAAACTTCGGTGCGAGCGGTATCACTGGACTGGGAAGCGGTTCCAGCCTTGCTCAAACGATAGGATTAGCTGATCCAGTGTTCGGTTCTTCTAGCCAAGCGCGACTCTCTTACGAACCACAATTTCCCACCGTTGATCCGTCTACCCTCAGCCCGAAAGGAACAGGGAACAGCGTCAACCTCTATAAACTGCTCTACATTTTCCCGGTCGCTAACAAGCTGACGGCTTTTGTGGGAACGAACGCAGAAGTCTCAGATGCGTTTCCGTCGATTCTGCCGTTTGCCAGTGAAGGACAAGGCGCACTCTCACGCTTTGGCTTACTTCCCGCTGCTCAACGGGTTTCGGGCGGCACTTCTCAAACGGGACTCGCTGCGGCAGCAGGCTTAATCTTCAACGTTTCAGACGCGATCGACTTCCGGGCACTCTACGGTTCAGTCAACGCCAATCTTCCTGCAAATGGCGGTTTGGGTGGCGGGACTCCTTTGGGCGCGGGCATCGGTGGCGGGAGCTATGTCGCGGCCGCACAACTGACCTTGAAGCCGTCCCAAGCCTTCAATATTGGTCTGAACTACGCTTACAGCTACCACCAAATCAACATTCTCGGAACGGGCTTGGCAAACTCGGACATCAACTCGATCGCATTACCTGGAAGTTCTCCTGTGCTTCCAGGTTTCACGCTGACAAACTTTCTTGGCAGCTTGAACAACGGCATCCGACTGAATACATTGGGCGCATCCGCTGCCTTCAGATTATCGCCCAGCATCACCCTGGCTGGCTCGTACAGCTACATCTTCTCGAACTTGGTGGATGTCGATGCTCGAACGAATTTTGATACCTGGCTCGTTGGACTTCATGTTCAAGATGTTTTGAGAAAGGGAAATTCTGCGGGTCTGATTTTTGGTCAACCGTTGAAACGGGTGAATACAGGCGGTATCGCGGTCAATCCTGAAAACCGCACTCCGTATCAAGTTGAAGGCTATTTCAACTTCCGCGTGAACGATAATGTCAGCATCACGCCAGGGGTGTTCGCGATCTTCAATCCTGAAGGGCGCAGCGAAAACGATACTGCGATCGTGCCTGTCATCCGCACTACCTTCTCGTTCTAGTGATCTCTTTGTGGCTCGTGGAAAAAACGAGCCACTCTGAATTTTTTCGCTAAACTTGGAAAGGAAGAACAGTATCTCTGTTTGACCGAACTTCATGAAATCAGTCGTTTCATGAGAAGTGGGCAGATGTCCCACTTTTTTTATTTGGAGAAGTTGTTCGATGGCGCATCCTTTGATTCCTCAAATTTTAGAAGTGGCGG
The DNA here is from genome assembly GCA_019359175.1 of Phormidium tanganyikae FI6-MK23. Classification (GTDB taxonomy): domain Bacteria; phylum Cyanobacteriota; class Cyanobacteriia; order Leptolyngbyales; family Leptolyngbyaceae; genus Leptolyngbya; species Leptolyngbya tanganyikae. The sequence goes on along the minus strand of JAHHHU010000019.1, from coordinate 78,937 downwards.
CTCCGGTGGCGGAGTCGATCGACCTAGAAGTGGTTCATGCGGTGTTTCAAACCAATCAAAGTCCACCTGTGCTGCGGATTGATGTGCGGAACAAGCAGGAGGATACCGGACTCGATGACTGTGAACGCATGAGTCGGGCATTGGAGCCGCTCTTAGATGAATTGCTTCCCGATAATTACGTTCTCGAAGTCTCTAGCCCCGGAATTTCTAAGCTGCTGACCAGCGATCGAGAATTTATCTCTTTTCGAGGCTTTCCCGCACTCGTAACGACTTCCGAACCCTATCACGGTCACATTCAGTGGGAAGGAAACCTGATTCGACGCGACGAAACCAACGTCTACATCAGCAAAAAAGGACGCACGATCGCACTACCCAGAACGATCGTGTCAAGCGTTCAACTGACCGAAAACGAAGACTGATTCTCGACAACTCAATATTTACGGAGATTTTCCTATGTCAATGGTCGCCCTGCCCGGACTCAAAGACATGATTGACGGCATTAGCCGCGAACGCAATTTGCCCAAACTGTCAGTACAAGCCGCTCTTAAAGAAGCCTTAATGAAAGGCTATGAGCGGTTTCGCCGCACCCAGCGGATCGAGGGAGACGGATTTGACGAAGAATATTTTGACAACTTTGAGGTTGAACTTGATGTCGAAGAAGAAGGCTTCCGGGTGCTAGCAACGAAAACGATCGTCGAAGAAGTCGGCAATCCGGATCACCAAATTTCTTTAACTGAAGTTCAAGAAGTCGCTGCTGAAGCGCAAACGGGCGATACGGTCGTCCTCGATGTGACTCCAGATCAAGGCGATTTTGGACGCATGGCAGCCATCCAAACCAAGCAAGTCTTGGCGCAAAAGCTTCGAGATCAGCAGCGAAAATTGGTTCAAGAAGAATTCCAGGATCTAGAAGGCACAATTCTGCAAGCGCGAGTCCTGCGATTCGAGCGCCAATCGGTGATCATGGCGGTCATCAGCGGATTTGGTCAGCCGGAAGTCGAAGCCGAATTGTTGAAGCGCGATCAGTTGCCGAATGATAACTACCGCGCGAATGCAACCTTTCGAGTGTATTTGAAAAAAGTCAGCGAAGGATCGCATCGTGGGCCTCAATTGCTCGTATCCAGAGCCGATGCGGGCTTGGTGGTCTATCTGTTTGAGAACGAAGTGCCTGAGATTCAGGAGGATGTCGTGCGAATCGTGGCGGTTGCTCGCGAAGCCAATCCCCCCTCGCGCCATGTCGGGCCTCGCACCAAAATCGCCGTAGACACCCTAGAACGCGATGTCGATCCCGTCGGTGCTTGCATCGGTGCGCGTGGCTCTCGAATTCAAGCGGTCGTCAACGAACTGCGCGGCGAGAAAATTGACGTGATTCGCTGGTCGCCTGATCCCGCAACCTATATCGCGAATGCGCTCAGTCCTGCACGAGTTGATGAAGTTCGCCTGGTTGATCCTGAAGGTCGCCAAGCCCATGTTCTCGTTGGAGAAGATCAACTGAGTTTAGCGATCGGTAAAGAAGGACAAAATGTTCGCCTCGCCGCCCGCTTAACTGGATGGAAAATCGACATCAAAGACAGCCGCAAATACGATGCGGAGGCGGAAACCGAAAAAATCGCAGCCGCCATCGAAGCTCGTCGCCAGTCTCAACCCCAAATGGATGATTACGACGACGAGGAGCTTTACGAAGAGGAGGAAGTTGCAGTCGCGCCAACGCTAGAACCTGAACTCGAAGAACAGGAGGCATAAAGGCAAAGGGAAAAATGGGGAGGTAGAGTAAAGCTGATACGAATTCTCCCCATCCCATGCAAACCTGCCACCGTCGCTGTCTCAGTTGTCGTAAAGTCGCCCCCAAATCGGAATTTCTCCGAATCGTGCGCCTTTATCCTTCTCACGAAATCTCGATCAAGCTTGGCATGGGTCGCTCCGCCTACCTCTGCCCAACGCCCAACTGCATTCAAGCGGCACAGAAGAAAGATCGGCTCGGTCGTGCGCTCAAAGTCGCTATCCCAGCGGAGATTTATCAGGGTCTAAAGCAAAAACAAGCTGAGTTTCATTCGCTCACCCAACCTGAGCTATACTAGGTGTAGCGTGAATCTAGCCGAGCGATTCACAAGTTGGTTAAACGCATTGAAAAATCGTTTCAAATTAGCCCACCTTATCGCCCTGTCGTTAGGAGATCCGCCTTCCTTTGCTCTGAGATGTTTTCTGTATCCTCTCTTCAGGTTTATTGCTTCAGAGCAGCTCAGGCATATCATCTAGGGAGGGTGTCTCATCACCAGACGTTCCACACGACCAGACCTTGCGATAATTTCGAGGCATCAGTATTTAGGGCAAATCGCTGATTGATTCATCGGCGGCTTCGTTTCTAAGCTACCATTCAACCAAGGGAGTCACATCTTCATCAAGATTATCAGGGCAGATCACCTGCCATAATGCAATGAAACCTGTCGTTTTAGTCAAAACAGAAGGTCAATATGTAACACTAACCGAGCGAATGAGGGAAAGAGTGGATGAACAACGGCAAAGTCAGAATTTACGAGCTATCCAAAGAATTGAACCTAGACAATCGAGACATCCTCGCCATTTGCGAACAACTAAATATCGCGGTCAAGAGCCACAGCAGTACCATCACTGAAACGGAAGCGGAACAAATCCGCGCCGCCGCTGAGAAATACGCTGCTAGTCAGCCTTCTTCAGCCAAAAGTGCCTCTGCCCGTCAAACTGCCCCCCAATCTGTTGAATCAAGAAAGAAAACGCCCTTGAATATCCAGAAGAAACAGCAAATCTTAGAAATTCGTCGTCCGATTACGCGATCGACTGCCGCTGCGGAACCATCCGAGCTTCGCACTCCCCCACAGCCACCTCAGTCTCCCGCAGCGACGCAACCTCCGGCTGCCAAATCAGCGGAATCTCCACGCCCGGCGCGCCCAGCTCCGGAGCGATCTGCCCCCAGTGCTGCTGAACTGCAGTCCACGCCTGAACCTTCTCCCACGGAGATTGAAACCTCCGCTGTTCTCAAGGTCGCCAAAGAGGCAGAACTTCCTGTTCAAGCCCCAGAACCGACACTTCAGACTCCTGCACGCCCAGCCCCAGCCCCAGCTCGCCCTACTTCATCTGCCGGTAAACCCGTCTTGAAGCGTGACAAGCCTGCGGGAAGCGATGACACGGAGAATCAGCAACTGTCACGCGACCCCAGAGGCGAAAAAGTTCAGCGTCCCGCACTTAACAAGCGTCCAGGCGCACCGGCAAAACCCGGAGAAGCAGCACCCAGACCTCAACAGATTGTTGAGCTTCGCCGACCGAAGCCCGCGCAAGCTGGTGATGATGTCGCAGTTCTAGATGGCGCAACGGCTCCAGTTCTACGATCACGCCCCGTGAAGCCCGCTCCAGCGGCCCCTGGTTCAGCTGATCTGACGCTCAATAAGCCGACTCCGCCAAAGCGACGCACCAAAGGCTGGGAGGAAGAAGAAGAAGAAGTCCAAGATTCTGACAAGTCCAAGGTCAAAGCCAAGCGGCGCGGTCAGCCGAAGATTCAAGACGATGACGACGATGATTTCGACTTGCTCAACGAGGACGAAGATGGAGCAGTTAGCTCTGCTCAGGTGAGCTTGTCACTTGCGCGTCCTGCGAAGCCTAGAGGTTTACCGGGGCAGCAAGTTAGACCTGTCGCTGTCACCGCCGCTCCAACCCAACGCAAGCGAAATAATTTCCGCGATCGTCGCGATCGCCGCAACGAAACCGAAAAAGTAGAACGTCCAGAGGTTATCTCACTCACGGGTGGCCTCACCGTTCAAGAGTTATCGAGCCTGCTTGCCGTTCCCGCAACTGAGATCATCACCAAGCTCTTTATGAAGGGCATTGCTGCTACCATCACACAAATGCTGGATGCAGGAACGGCGACGATGGTTGCTGAAGAGTACGGCATTCTAGTGGAAGTGGGCGAGAAAGCTGCCGCCGCGAAGAAAGTGACGGAAATGATCGATGCGGGTGATTTGGATTATCTGCACCGTCGTCCCCCCGTTGTTACGATCATGGGTCACGTTGACCACGGTAAAACGACGCTACTCGACTCAATCCGCAAAACAAAAGTGGCAGCCGGAGAAGCGGGTGGCATCACCCAGCATATCGGTGCATACCACGTCGATGTGGAACATAACGGTGCAATGCAGCAAGTTGTGTTCTTAGATACTCCGGGTCACGAAGCGTTCACTGCAATGCGGGCGCGTGGGGCACGAGTTACCGATGTCGCGATCTTGGTCGTTGCTGCGGATGATGGCGTGCAACCTCAGACTGTCGAAGCGATTAGTCACGCGAAAGCGGCGGAAGTGCCGATCATCGTGGCAATCAACAAGGTTGATAAAGAGGGCGCACAACCTGATCGAGTTAAGCAAGAATTGACCGAGTTCAATCTTGTGCCAGAAGAATGGGGTGGCGACACCATCATGGTTCCAGTCAGTGCCTTAACGGGTGACAACCTCGACACACTGCTGGAAATGATTCTACTCGTATCGGAAGTCGAAGATCTGTCTGCGAACCCCGATCGGCCTGCAAGAGGAACCGTAATCGAAGCGCATTTAGATAAGGCGAAGGGGCCGGTGGCGACCTTGCTGATTCAGAATGGAACGCTACGAGTCGGAGATGTATTGGTTGCAGGATCGGCACTTGGTAAAGTCCGAGCAATGGTTGACGATCGCGCTCAACGCGTTCAAGTTGCGAGTCCATCGTTCGCGGTGGAAGTTCTCGGTTTGAGTGATGTTCCGGCTGCAGGAGATGAGTTCCAAGTTTACACCGATGAGAAAGAAGCGCGTGCAACGGCTTCGGATCGTGCTGATGAACAGCGGACTTCTCGACTATTGGCGGCAATGTCCTCGCGTCGAGTGAGCTTGAATACGCTCTCTGCGAAGGCGCAAGAAGGCGAACTCAAGGAATTGAACCTGGTGCTGAAAGCCGATGTCCAAGGTTCGATCGAGGCAATCTTAGGCGCATTGAGCCAGTTACCTCAGAACGAAGTGCAGGTACGGGTCTTGTTCTCGGCTCCAGGTGAGATTTCTGAGACAGATGTCGACCTCGCTGCTGCGAGTGATGCCGTGATCATCGGATTTAACACCACGCTGGCTCCAGGTGCGCGTCAAGCTGCCGATCGAGCCGGGGTCGATGTGCGTGACTACAACATCATCTATAAATTGTTGGATGATGTGCAGGGCGCGATGGAAGGTCTGCTCGAACCTGAACTGGTGGAAGAAGCACTGGGTCAAGCGGAAGTTCGGGCGGTGTTCCCGGTGGGACGTGGGGCTGTGGCAGGCTGCTATGTGCTGTCTGGTAAGCTTGTGCGTAACTGTAAGGTTCGGGTCCATCGTGGCAGCAAGTTGCTCTACTCTGGCAACTTGGATTCACTGAAGCGGATGAAAGAAGATACGCGGGAAGTGAATTCGGGTTACGAGTGCGGTATCGGTCTGGATGACTTCAAAGATTGGGTCGAAGGCGATACCATTGAGGCTTACAAAATGGTCACGAAGCGGAGAACGCTTGCTCGATAGATCGTTTTGCTAATCGAAAAGCTTCCAAATCCTAGGATTTGGAAGCTTTTTATTGATTGAATTGCAGTGATGAAATGAGTTGAACTTACGCCTTGATGGGCTGAGCTAGAACTGTGCCAACGGTGCAAGCTCCGATTAAGTTGGCTCCTTCAAGGTTGGCATCTTGCAGTTCAGCACAAAGTAAATTCGCGCCTGCTAGATTTGCGCCTGCTAAATTTGCGCCTTGTAAATCGGCTTCCTCTAGATTGGCTTCGCTTAGCTGTGCTCCTTGTAAGTCAGCTTGACTCAAATTTGCACCATGGAGATTTACGCCGCTAAGATTTGCCCCACGTAAATCTGCCCCGCGTAGGTCAACGCCTTGTAAGCTGACCCCCATCAAGTTTGTGCCGCTGAGGAAAGCACCAGATAAGGTCGCACGAGTGAGACGCGATCTCATCAAATTCGCTCCCCGCAGATTACTTCCGCGCAAATCTGCTTCAGTCAAATCTGCCTGCATCAAATTTGCGCCTGTTAAGGTTGCTCTGAGATCTGCGCCAACCAGTTGACAGCCGACTAAGTTCGCGCCATCTAGGACTGCACCGGAAAGGTTTGCATGAGTGAAATCGGCTCCAGCGAGCTTCGCCCCTGCCAGATTTACGCCACTTAACTCGGCTTTAGAAAAATCTTCATCTTGCAAATCTGCACCTGCAAGCTGTTTAACTTTACCCGATCGAATCGCTTGAATATCCATCTAGACTTGCTCCGTCACTTTTTCAGATAAATTCAGCAATTCCTCATCAGAGTGAGAATCGATCAGCCACATTCCTGCCGCGATTTTTGGCATTTGAATCGGGAGGCTTAATCCTTGCTGCATCGCATTGACCAAGAGACCTAAAGCTTCGACGAGTTTGGTATCCCAGCGATCGCCTGCTTCAGATTGGCACTGAGCGATCGCGTCGGATAATGCGGTTTCAGGATGGCTCGATCGACGTTGTGCCACTCGTTGTTGAAATTCGGCTAACAATCCTAGAATTCTCGATTCTAAAGGAATCTCGTCGCCTGCAAGGCCGGCTGGCTGTCCCTGTCCATTCCAATACTCGGATTGGTGCGTGATGATCGTTGCGATCGCGTTGACTCGCCCCATGTTTCGTAGGATTTGCGCGCCAGGAATGATCGGGCAGGAAGGGGCTTCTTCGGGGTGATGCTCAGAAACGCGCCCGAAACTTCCTGGACTAAGAACGCTATCTGCTTGTTGTAAGAATGCTAATCGGTGAAGCAATGCGGAGAGGCGCAATCGGTTTAGCTGCCATGCGGGAAGGTCGAGCAGTTGTGCCATTGCTTCGGATAAAGATGCGACTTCAGCGGCGGTGTTTGGGTTGCTGATGTCAGTTTGATCAATCAACTGAGCGAGGCGGAGGAACGCTTGAAGTTCGTTTGAAATGAGGTTGTTATCTAAAGCTTCGTGCTTGGAGCGCAATCTCAAATCTTTTTGTCCCACTTGAAGATAGTTCACCACCATCGAAACGGCTTGATAAACTTCGTCTTGTTCGCTAGTTTGGGCAGAGATTTCCGCAACTTTTGATCGAAGACGATTGGCGAGATCGGGATTGTATTGCTCAATATGTGCGATCGCAAAATTCACCGTTTCTTCGACTAAGCCTGCCTCGAATGTCCAAAAGCCGTAGAATTTCCGCTCTAGATCTTCGGTTGGAACGCCTTGCACGCCGTAATCTTCGGGCGATAGTTCCTGGCAGAGAACCATGGCCGTGTAGGACGGAGCCAGGATTATCAGATGCCATTCTTGCGCGACAGGATCGGCTTTTTCTAATTCGACTAATGCAACGTTCGATCGCTGACTGGTGGGATGTTCGGCAAAACCAGTATCAGATGATGCCATGATCACGATCTGATCAGCGCGATCTGCGATTTCAGCGTATCGATCGGCTTCTTCGAGATACCATTTCCCCCGTTGGAAGGCAGTGATCACCAGTGGCGCACTTGAACAACTGAGGATACAGTCTTCGAGCGCGTGGCAAAGGGAAACGAGTGTGTTTTTGTAGTACACACCGAAATTCAAGGGACGTTTGCCAGTGGCTCCGGATTGATGAGCCACTTTAAGATCATTGAGAATTGAACCTTCCAACATAAGCGGGGGAAATTAAGAGGCGGTAACGAGTTGGGGATTGGGCTTGTCGATCGGAGCGCTCAATGCTTCTTCAAGGTCTGAGCGTCCCAGTCTTTCTTCTAAAATGTCCATGACTTCGCGCCCGAAATCATTGGGGTTGCGTTTCCACGCTTGCAAACAAACTTCACCGAAGAATGACCCTAACGGTTCTGGATTCCAGAGAAGTTTCCGAACTGTCCAGGGCTTGACGTTCATCGGATCATATCCCGGTTTGAGGATATCGTTTTTGAAAGCGTACTCTTCTAAATGGGTGTGCGGTTGCAGACCGATGAAGAAAATCGCAGGCTCGACTTTATCCGCTCCGAAAATGCGTTCGAGTTCGCGATGATAGGCGATCGTTTGTCGAATTGTTTCGGGGCGCTCGTCGATTACGTTAAACGAATAGTTTACCGAAACGAGATCGTTGAATCCGGCAGCTTTGAGATCGCGGCAGTTTTCCAGAACGGTTCTGAGGTTGTAGCCCATCCTCATTTTGCGAACGAGTTCCTGAGAGCCGCTCGTGATGCCGATTTCAAAGTAGTTCATCCCGGTCTTGACCATGAGATCAGCGAGTTCGGGTGTGAGATTGTCCGCCCGAATGTATGCCGCCCAGTGAATATCGGTCATGCCTGCATCCACGATCTTTTGCAGCAGTTCGATCGCATCATCAATATATTTCCGGGCTGGAATAAATTGAGCATCAGTGAACCAGAAATTACGAACGCCTTTTTTATAAAGCTGCTGCATTTCTTTCACAACTTCGTCGGCTGGGTTAATCCGAACTTGCTTGCCTTCGATCACGGTGTAAATGCAGTAACAGCAGTTGTGCGGACAGCCACGTTTGGTCTGAACACCGATGTAGAAATCTTGGGATTGAAAGTAGTACTCGAATTCTTTCCAAACGGTGGAAATGTAGTCGTAGTTGCAGGCGGCTTTCTCGATCGGGGTCGGAAATTCGTGAATCATGCGATCGCGCGGTTTTGTTTCACCGACGATGTAGCAGCGTTCATCGAGGAAATCCTGACCCCGCAGCATTTTTTCTAGCAGCGTTTCGCCTTCACCGACGGATACGATCGTGCCTTTCGGTAAGCTCTTTGCCACTTGCTCATAAAACACGCTTACCGCACCGCCGCCAACGACCACTTTGGCTTCGGGGTTGTAACGTTTTGCGCGTTTTACTCCTCGGCTGATCAGATTTGAGTTGCGCCACAGTTCGCCGTAGTAGCCTGATGCGATTCGGAGTAAGCCCAGTGCGCCTCGTGCTTTAAGAAACGGATTGAGTGCGTAGTAGTACTCGAAGGTGTACTGGAGTGGGTTGCCGCCGCGTCCGCCAACCGGAGCATAAATTTGAATATCGCGCCAAGAGTACACCAGTAGCGTCGGTTTGAACTCGTCGATGCAAGCATCTAGCGCCGAAGTATAGTCGAGGGGCGGAACCGTACCTAAATCAAAGATTCTTTGTGTAATTTCTGGAAACTGTTTATGAACATGGTCGGCGAGGTAAACGACACCGATCGGAAAAATGGGATTACAAGGTAGCCGAACGTAGAGAATTCGAGTTTCCATAGCGTTTTACTCGCAGCGGATCTGGGGGTAGTCACCCACAGCGTTCCTGAAATTTTTTCACATAACTTTACGATATCACTGACTTTGGTTCTCTGCATGACTTGACGCGAGTTTTGCAGTGAAATCAGTCAATTGGCGATCGCATTGCTTCCTAAACGCTCGATTCGCGACTGTATTTTTAATGTATTGGGTATCCATAAGTTAAGTAGATTTGATCTTTTTCTCGATCGCTTGATCACTCTCAATCTCAAGGTACAAATTGTCGCGAAAAGAAATCGTTGGTAATCGCCTTTACAGTTGCCAGGGATCGCTCAATGTTAGTGTTCAAATACAGCCGTCCATTTAGCCTAGGATCTTAAACTGTCATGCCTCAAATTCTTGATCCTCTTCCATCCGGTGGATCTGATCCCCTTCTTTGTTGTTATGTAAACGCAACCAGTCAAATTCAAATTGCTCGAATTACAAATGTGCCAAGTTGGTATTTTGAGCGTGTGGTTTTTCCGGGTCAGCGGTTGCTGTTTGAAGCGCCTTCTAATGCTCAACTTGAGATTCATACGGGAATGATGGCAAGTGCGATCTTATCGGATACGATTCCCTGCTCTAGTTTGATGGTGAACGAGGAGGGCGACGAAGAACCGTTTCACCACGCACTAAAAATGGCGATCGCTTCAACCGATTCATAAAGTTTTGTAGTTCTCTTACAGTTCTTTAAGAAAAGCCGCTGCTTAAAAGTTCGGTGGTTCGTTTAAAAATTAGTTTCAGATTCGGTAGCCGTGATCACGATCGCGGCTATTTTTTTGCACAATTGAGAAGACAGGTATCGGTGAACGCTTTGGATTTACCTTCTTTTATTTGGTTGTGGAAGATTGCGGCTTGGGCGATGGGCTTGACGATCGCGGCTTATTTGATTCAGATCGTGACGGGATCAGGCTTGCTGTTCGGTGTGAAAAAAATGCGATCGCTGCATATCGGTGCAGGAGTTGCGATCGCGGTTCTCGTTTTGGTTCTATTGGGAATCGGAATTGTTGGAACGATCGGGCATTACGGCGGCTTGGGACACTCTAATCATTTGTGGTCAGGGCTTGCGGTTGTGGAACTCGTATTTCTCTCAGCTTGGAGCGCGGTACAGATTCCGAGTCAGCCTTGGGCGCGATCGGTTCATGTGGGCGTGAATTTTCTACTGTGTTTGGGTTTAGTTTGGGTATCGATCACGGGTTGGGAAGTGGTGCAGAAATATCTTTGACGGGCGCAGTTGTCCATTGATTCCCGTTGACGATCGTATGAACGAGCCAAGTTTCAGAAGTTTGGGGAAAGTCCGATCGATAATGTCCCCCGCGACTTTCCGTTCTCAATTCTGCGCTTCTCAAGATCAACTCAGCGACATCAAATAAGTTGTACAACTCGCCCCAACATCGGATCTCATGATCCGAAAGATTCAGCTTGAAAGCTTCTTCTGGTTTGAGGTTTAGAAGAAACTGACTCAGCGGGAGTTGAATAAATTCTTGCTGCCAGGATTCGATTTGAGCGATCGCACTTTCCAACGTTTTCTGTTCGCGCGAAATTCCCGCACTTTGCCAAACGAGTCGAGGCAGAGCCGAACGAAATTGCTCGATCGATTCATACGGAACCGATACGGTTTCAGCAGCTTTTACGGGTGAGGTGGTAATAGGTTCAAGCTTGAGCGATCGGAACTGCGCCCCAAACACTAAACATTCTAAAAGCGAATTGCTTGCGAGTCGGTTGGCTCCGTGAACTCCAGTACTTGCCGTTTCACCGACTGCGTAAAGACGTTCGATCGAGGTTTGATTCTCCAAATCTGCACCAATTCCACCCATCCAATAATGCGCCGCAGGAGCAACCGGAATCGGCTCTTTGAACACATCGATCCCCCACTTCTGACAAACCTGGATAATATTCGGGAAACGATGTTGAATGATTTCCGCTGGAATCGGGCGCAAATCTAACCAAACGGTTGCAGTTGTGGGGTCAGCTTCGGTTTTTTGAATGTGATTGAAGATGGCGCGACTCACCACATCGCGAGGAGCCAACTCGCCAGCAGGATGATGGTCAAACGCAAATCGGTATCCTTGTCGATCGATTAAATGCGCCCCTTCACCCCGAACCGCTTCACTGATCAAAAATCTCGGCGCACCCGGTTTCGTTAATGCAGTCGGATGAAACTGAACGAATTCGAGATCCCGTAAAATGGCTCCGGCTCGATGTGCAATCGCAACTCCATCCCCTGTACTCACCGCCGGATTTGTGGTTTGAGCAAAAACCTGTCCTCCGCCCCCAGTCGCCAAAATTACCGCTTGAGCGCGAATCCAATGCACTTCAGATTGGTGAACCAAACATACGCCTTGACACCGATTCTCAGAATCTAGCCATAGATCCAGCACAAAGGTTTGATCTAAAACCTGAATATTCTTTTGTTCTAAGACCCGTTCGGCTAAAACGCTCACCACCGCGCGTCCGGTCGTATCCGCTGCATGAAGCACACGACGACGAGAATGAGCTGCTTCTAGCGTCAGCGCCAGATGATTCTGATGTCGATCGAATGCCACTCCCAAATCCACCAGATGATGAATACATTCGGCAGCATTTTCAACCAAAAACTCGACCGCATCGCCATCACACAAACCCGCTCCAGCAGAAATCGTATCCGCGATATGTAGCGAGGTTGAATCTTGTGGATCGATCACCGCAGCAATGCCACCCTGCGCCCAACCGCTTGCCGTTGCCTGCACCGCGCTTCGCGTTCGCGCAACGCTATCTTTGGTAATCAATGCTACGTGATAGTGTTGGGGCAAACAAAGCGCTGTGTACAAACCCGCTGCTCCCGCTCCGACCACCAGCACATCATATCCAGACTGCAACATAGACTTCCTAAATAAAAAAATCGCTCTCCGCAGATTTTGAGTCTGCGGAGAGCGTCAGCCTACAAAATGGAAACTAGATTAGCGATAAATGCCGTTGTTATAGCGATCGCCGCCTTCAACCAGTTCCTTAGAGACTTCAGTTGCAACGAAGTTATCCATATTTGCTTCTAGAACTTCCTTTTGCTTATCGTTCAAGCCCGGAATTTCCAGCACATCTTCCACCGACTTGTAAGGCGCATTTTTAACAATCAGCCCTGCCAAAGTCGGATACATTCCCGGCAACTGGCGAAACGATCGAACGTTCGTGTTATTCACATCGAGCTTCTTACCGTAATCGGTCGCCATCTTGTCTTCCACCACGTTGCGATAATCCGCCGCAACCAGTGTCACTCCATTGAAATTTGCTGCAACTGCGGTTTGGGACAACCAACCCAGACAGCCCACCATCAAACTCAAAGCCGCTAAAAAGCGAATCAAACGTTTCATTGTTAATCCCTCCCAACTGGATCGAGCAAACGCAATACACAGCTTTTATTAGAGCCTATCATCTTGCGGATCGAAATCAATGGAGTGTATCTAAAGTTGTTTTGAGAAAGCGATCGAGATCCGCAAATGAGCAAGCGTGTGTCGGAGTCGGACTGTCATATCCCTTGAGATCAACGATGTAGCGCTCTAGAAACTGCACATTCCCGACTTGATCCGCTAGATGTTGATACGTCGTTTCACCCAGTGCAATGTCTAGCCCAAGTTGCTTGGTGGCAGATTCTAATCGGAATGCTGCGTTCACCGTGTCGCCTAGCGCCGTGTAATCCGGTCGATCGCCGCTTCCCGTATTGCCGACCATTGCAAATCCCGTATTCACACCCGCCCCGATGCGGATGGGAAACGGCAGCGGATATTGCTGATACAGATTACTGGTCATTTGGTGCAGCGCGTTAATCGCTTGACAAATTCGGATTGCCTCATCTCGATCGACTCCGTTGGCTCCATGCGTCCAAACCGCCATCACCGCATCGCCAATGTACTTATCGACCCAACTTCCGTATTCGCGAATAATATCGCCTGCTTGCCGAAACCAAGTTCCGATCACTTCAGACAGAATCTTCTCGTCAAGTTGGCGCGTCAAAATTGTAAAGTCGCGAATATCGACGACGAGAACCGAAATCAGACGGCGGACATGAAGCGTTGCCGTTGCGGTGAATTCTTTGGAATCGAGGTCGTCAGAACTCGAAGCGGGACGACTGAGCGGACAGAAAAAATCGAGTTCTGTTTGACCGAACGTTAAGCGATCGCCGTTTTGCAGGGTGACGGGAATACTGACTCGTCGTCCGTTTACAAACGTTCCATTCCGGCTACCGAGGTCGATTAGGTAAAACTCTCCGGTTTCCATCCATTGCAGCATGGCGTGATTGCGAGAAATCCAGCGATCGCGAATCATGAAGGTATTGTCTTCGCTCCGTCCGATCGTCCAGCAATTGTTTCCCACCAGCGGTAAGCGGCGGTTACTAATATCGCTGCTGTGCAGCACGAGATGGGGGATTGGTTGGAGAGTGACCACAGGTTCAACAAGGAAAGAACGCATTCTTTCTTATGATGCAACGCTTGAGAACTAAATGTTTCAGTAGTAGCGCTTGGAATATGAGGGATAGGTAAATTATTTTTTACTGTGATCTCCGCAGGATTTGGGAGGCAAAAATCAGGGTCGATCGTGCCTCCTCCGCAATTATGCCAGCGTCGCTGCGACCCAGAACAAACTATCCACCAGAATTGTACTCAGCACTGCACCGCCAAACGCTACCCAATGCGGGGTTCTCGCTCTCAGCGAAAGAATACCGACGCTCAACAGTAAGGCTGCTAGTGAAATTACCCAGAAGATTCCAGCAGGGGTGTACATCTGCATAAGAGCTTGCTGGAAAATCGGCTGCACCGCATCGGGTTCAACCTGCATCAATTTTCGCCAGTAAGGAATCAGATCCGTCAGGTAAAAGTAAAAATCTGTTACCGCAGTTCCAAACAGCGAACCTAAGTAAAAGAAGTTTCCCAGTTTGCACCAGTTTTTTCTCAAGCCCCAAAGCGCGATCGGGAGTCCGATTGCTTCGATCGGTAAATGCAAAGTCGGTTCCCATCGCATCCAGCCCCAATAGAGTGATCCGGCTAGCCATGTCCAGGTAAAGCCTGTAAGCAGTTCGCCCCAGTGTTTGGTTTGGGGTTTTGCGGAAAGCGAGATCGATGCCCAGATCCACACTGAAGTGAGCAGCAACGAGAGAAGCGGCAACGAGCGGACTAAAGGTGCTTCAAAAAAGACGGGAACCGAAACGAGAAAAACGGATGCACCGAAAATGAGAAGCGCACGTGGGGGAGCGGAGCGCTCAACAAAGGAAGGTTCAGAAACTGCAATCACTTCAGCCTCTGGGGAATAAGTTGTGTTGGAACTGGGCGGATAGGAAATCAAGGGATTCTTAATTTTGCTTAATTTTATTAACTTAACTTAACATTACCATAAGAAATTTTCAGGGAATCGGTCGAGATTTCCGAATCATTTCTTTCGATAAATACCCCCAGGGGGCATTCTCTAATCCTACCGGATTTTCCTGAGAACGCTGAAGAATTTCGGAATGGAGAACCAGAAACTCTTAGAAAGGCTGTAAACTCACAGCGAGAGTTTTGCTCCACATTGAATTGATTGAGGTTTGAGGAAGCGCATGATGCCATTTCTTCTCGTTGCGGATCAGGTCAACGGTCTTTTCGCTGTGTTTCAGGGCATTGTGCTAGGTCTGGTTCAAGGAATTACAGAATTTTTGCCGATTAGTAGTACTGCCCATTTGATCATTTTTACCGATATTCTTGGCTGGCAGAACCAATGGAATAAAGCCGCGATCGATGCGATTCAGTTTGGGAGTGTGATTGCGGTTGTGATTTACTTTTGGAAGGATATTCGGGCGATTTTGTCTGGAGCTTTGGCGGCATTCGCGCGGAAGGAATGGCATCGCGAAGAATTGAAGATTTTGGTCGGAATCGCGATCGGAACGATTCCCGTATTGGGTATGGGATTTGTGCTGAAGAAATTGAACCTGCTGCCGGAAAGCGTGATCATTATTGCGGTGATGTCGATCATCATGTCGCTTCTACTCGCCGTATCAGAAAAGGTCGGAACGCGCAAACGTGGCTTTGATGAACTGGAAATCAAAGACGGAATTTTGGTGGGATTGGGGCAAATGATTGCATTGCTGCCGGGAGCGTCGCGATCGGGATCGACTTTAACCGCCGCGCTGTTTTTAGGATTGCGTCGAGAAACTGCCGCTCGATTTTCGTTTTTGCTCGGAATTCCGGCTTTGACGATCGCAACTCTCGTTCAAGCCAAAGATGTCTTGCAACAGGCGGATATGGGGTTGCCTTTGCTTGTGGGGATTGCATCAGCGTTTGTGTTTTCGTATTTGTCGATCGCTTGGCTCTTAAAGTTCTTGCAGCGTCAGAGTACTTGGGTGTTTGTTTGGTATCGCTTAGCGTTGGGAGTCACGTTGTTGATTGCGATCGCCACAAAGGTTTTGAAGGAAGTTTAGACTAGATAAGCTTTCTAGTTTCGAGTCATGAGCGAGATTTCTATTCGTCCAGCATTAGTGACCAGTGTGCAGTCAGGATCGATCGCAGAAGAAATAGGGTTTGAAGCGGGCGATCGCGTTGTGTCGATCAACGGCGAAAAGCCTCGCGATCTGATTGACTATCAGTTTTTGTGTGCGGATGAAGTCGTAGAACTCGAAGTAATTGACACCAAAGGCAAAACTCATCACATCGAAATTGAGAAGGATTACGACGAGGATTTGGGGTTGGAGTTTGATAGTGCGCTGTTTGATGGATTGATGCAGTGCAGTAACCGCTGTCCGTTTTGTTTTATTGATCAACAGCCACCTGGAAAGCGCGACAGTCTCTATTTCAAAGATGATGATTACCGATTGAGCTTTCTTTACGGAAGCTATTTGACGTTAACCAATTTAACGCAGCGCGAATGGAATCGGATCGAGCAAATGAGACTTTCGCCGCTTTATGTCTCGGTTCATGCGACTGAAGCAGACGTGCGATCGAGATTGTTAAAAAATCCCCGCGCAGGTCAAATTCTCGATCAGTTGCAGTGGTTTCAAGAGCGACAGCTACAAATTCATGCTCAAGTCGTGCTGTGTCCTGGAATCAACGACGGAGAACATCTAACGCGCACGATCGAGGATCTCGCCCAATTTCATAAAGAAGACACTCCAGCAGTGGCATCGATCGCGGTTGTTCCGGTTGGATTAACGCGATTTCGTCCGACTGAAGATGAATTAATTCCGGTTTCACCCGAAAAAGCGCGAGAAGTCATCGCTCAAGTTCAAGCGCTCCAAGCTCGATTTCGGCAGGAACGTGGAACGACGATCGTTTGGTTAGCGGACGAGTGGTTTTTGATTGCGGGGGCTGACTTACCGCCAGAATCCGAATATGAAGACTATCCGCAGATCGGAAATGGCGTTGGCTCGATTCAGTTGTTTTTGAAAGAATTCGACACCGCTGCAAAACGGCTTCCGAAGCAAGTTACACCGAAGCGTGACTATGTTTGGATTCTGGGAAATGCGGTCGAGAAAGCCTTTGCGCCCTTGCTCGATCGCTTTAATCAAGTCGAAGGACTAACTATCCGAATGGCGGCGCTCAATAGTGATTACTGGGGACAGAGCATCACTGTGACAGGATTGCTCACGGGTCAGGATATTCTCAACGCGCTTCAGGGACAGGATTTGGGCGATGGAATTTTGCTGCCGTCTGTGATGCTCAAACAGGGCGAAACGGTGTTTTTGGACGATATGCGAGTCGAAGAACTTGAGCAGCGATTAAATACGAAGATCTCGATCGTGGAAGGCGTGGAAGGTTTGATCAGAAAATTTAATGACTAACGTAAACATCTTTAAAGAAGTGTGGCGCAAACCCTAACTTTGCTGGAATAATCAATCTGTCGGACGATTCGACTTTGTTCGACTGCCTCAAAAGGCATTTTGTCGATCGCTCAGGAGAGAACACTTTGGATTCGCGCACATCACAGCTTCTACAATCCTCGTCCCTAGAATCGAATTCTCAAGAAGAATTCAGCGAGTATGTGGCTCACCTCCAATTGCACATGGCGCTACAGGCGCGTAATTTGGTTCCGAGCTTGACGAATACACCGGATAGCCGGGAACAACTCCTTCATCAGACACAAGCAAATTTTGAGAAGTTCGCTTCTCGGATGTTTTTATAAATTTTTAGGTTTCCGTTGATAAACGCTTCACATTAATCAGGGTATTACGCCCTGATTTTTTATGTTCGTTGTGTCGTTCACTGCGGCGAATGAGGCGCTAGGAGGATTCGAGCCTGTAGGAAATCATGCAATAAGGGAATAACCTCGATCGCGCTTCTATCATGCTGGCACTGCACCCAACCCTCGAAACGATTGAAACGCAATTGCTGTTTGAAGGCATCTATCGCTACTACGGCTACGATTTTCGGAACTATGCACCGTCCTCGCGCAGTCGTCGTGTGCAAAATTTTATGCAAATCGAAGGGATTCAAACGATTTCGGAACTGCAAAATCGAGTGTTGCACGATCGTCAATGTCTCGATCGATTACTTCTGAGCTTAACGGTGAACGTTACCTCAATGTTTCGCGATCCGAGCTTTTATCTCACGTTTAGAAATTTAGTTTTGCCAACGCTAAAAACTTATCCATTTATTCGGATTTGGCACGCTGGATGTTCTACTGGCGAAGAAGTTTATTCAATGGCAATTCTATTGCAAGAAGAAGGAATTTATCATCGCTGTCGCCTGTATGCAACGGACACGAATGAAAAAGTTTTGCAATCGGCAAGAAGCGGCATATTTTCACTTTCGTCAATGCAAGAATACACACAGCAATATTTGAAAGCGGGAGGACAAAAATCGTTTTCCGAATACTACACGGCAGCTTATGAACACGCAATTTTTCGATCGTCGTTGCGAGATAACGTCGTATTTTCGCAACATAATCTCGTGACGGATGGATCATTTATTGAATTTAACGTGATTATTTGTCGGAACGTTTTAATTTACTTCGATCGAACACTTCAAGATCGCGTTCACGACTTGTTTTATCAAAGTCTTTGCCCGTTCGGAATTTTGGCACTGGGACGGCAAGAGACACTGCGATTTACCTCGAAAAGCGATCGCTATGAAGAACTCTCAAAATCCGAGAAACTCTATCGGAGGTTGAGCTAGTGCCATTTGTGCTAGTCGTTGTGGGTACATCGCTGGGGGGATTGTCCGCCTTAAGAATTATGTTACAAGCATTACCAGGGGGGTTTCCAGCCGCGATCGCGATTGTGCAGCACCGAGATCGTAGCTCTGGAGAAGCCCTTAGCCGAACTCTACAACAGGAGAGCCGCTTGCCAATTTTGGATGTCGAAGATAAAGAACTCATTCGCCCTGGATGCGTTTATCTAGCTCCCGCTGCCTATCACTTGCTAGTTGAGCCGGGGCAGTTTTCGCTCTCGGTTGATCCTCCGGTTGCCTTTGCAAAACCGTCGATCGATGTTTTGTTTGAATCGGCAGCAGAAGTTTATCAATCCAGCACGATCGGCGTTGTTTTAACCGGAGCAAACCGCGATGGTGCGGAAGGATTGGCGAAGATTAAGGCGAGGGGCGGCTTCACCATCGTGCAAGATCCCCGCACTGCCGAATGCGCCTCAATGCCCGAAGCTGCAATTTCTAAAAGCATTGTCGATCGCGTTTTACCGATCGATCAGATTTCTCCCTTGTTAGTTACTCTGTGTCCCCCGTGTTAGCTCAGTCTTTTTAGCCTTTTAGGATCGCGTCCATGTCGATGAACACTCCTGTTAATATCCTTCTCGTCGATGACCAGCCCGAAAACCTGCTGGCATTAGAGGCAGTTTTAGGTAAGCTCGGCGAGAATCTAGTCCAGGCATCGTCGGGAGAAGAAGCGTTGCGGTGCTTGCTCAATCGAGATTTTGCGGTGATTCTGCTCGATGTTCAGATGCCGGGGATAGATGGATTTGAGACAGCAGACTTGATTCGGAGTCGAACGAGATCGCAGCATACCCCAATCATTTTTCTCACTGCTTTCGATGCTAGCGAACAAGGTGTATTTAAAGGCTATTCTCTCGGCGCAGTGGATTACTTGATCAAACCGATTAACTCTGAGATTCTGGTTTCCAAAGTGGCAGTGTTTGTCGATTTGTTCAAAAAAACCGCAGCCGTGAAGCAACACACGGCACAACTCACCGCGATGAATGCGGAACTGCGACGGAGCGAAGAACAGTTTCGATCGCTCTCCGCTTCTTCTCCGTCCGGGATTTTTGTGATTGATCCCGATGGACGCTGCACTTATACCAATCCTCGATTTCAGGCGATTTGCGGTGTGCTCCCGGATCGGGTCTCGGAACGGAGTTGGCATCAGTGTGTGCATCCCGAAGATCGCGATCGCGCTTTTTCTCAGTGGAATGTCTACCTCGAACATGGGGAAGAATTTTCCGAAGAGCTGCGGTTTCAAACGAAGAACGATTGCGTTCAGTGGGTGCATATTCGCTCCTGTCCAATGTTGTCGCGGTCTGGGGAACCGTTGGGGCACGTCGGTACGATCGAAGATATTACCGAGCGTAAGGAAGCTGAAGTGACTCGCGCTCAAGTGATGCGAGAACAGTTAGCCCGCCAAGAAGCCGAAGCGACGAATCGAATGAAAGATGAATTTCTCGCGGTTCTGTCTCACGAATTGAGAACGCCGCTGAATTCGATGCTGGGTTGGGTGCGATTGTTGCGGACGAAGCAATATGAGAAAAAGATGGTCGATCGCGCTTTAGAAACGATCGAGCGAAATGCCGAAACTCAATCGCAACTGATCGAAGATATTCTCGATGTGTCGAAGATCATTCGCGGCAAACTGCGCCTCAACTATCGATCGATTCAACCGATCGCGGTGATTCAATCTGCGATCGATGCGGTGCGTCCTCAAATCGAAGCTAAATCGATTCGATTAATCACAGAGTTTGAACCGAATGTTAGTCATGTCTGGGGCGATTCAACCCGGCTTCAGCAGATTGTTTGGAACTTGCTTACAAATGCCGTGAAATTCACTTCAGAAGCGGGAGAAGTGACGATTCAATTGCAGGCGGAAGATAACAAAACCATTCGGATCGCTGTGATGGATACGGGAATTGGCATTGAACCAGAATTTTTGCCGTATGTGTTCGATCGCTTCCGACAAGCGGACAGTACGACAACGCGATCTCACAATGGTTTAGGGTTGGGTTTAGCGATCGTGCGGCATTTGGTCGAACTGCATGGAGGCTCGATCGAGGCGACGAGTCCGGGAGTTGGGCAAGGTGCGACATTTACGCTGAGGTTGCCTATGTTGCAGGCGAATGAGCTGCGCGACAAGCTGCGGGGAACGGGAACGCCGATTTCTGCTGATGTGGGTCGCATAGAGCAGAAGATTTAGAGAGATGTTGCTTAGAAGTTCGATGAAACCTTCCGCTTCGATTGCATACTCGGAAAGCCCCCTAAATCCCCCAGAATGGGGGATTTAGGGGCTGAAGCCGAATGAAACGAAGCGAATCACTCCGCATTCCCGCCTAAATCAGCGCGGCAAAATTGCCCCTGCTAAATTCGCGCCTCTCAAATTCGTACCCGACAAATTCGCGCCGACAAAATTCGCCTTCCCCAAATTCGCCCAAGACAAATCCGCGCCCGACAAATCCGCACCGCTAAAATCTGCTCCAAACAAATACGCACCGCTAAAATGAGCCGATTTTAACTTCGCCTTATGAAAAATCGATCGATAAAAATGCGCCCCACTCAATTCCGCATCCACCAAATTCGCATCGGCTAAATTTGCATCGGCAAAATTCGCGTGCATCAAAAGCGCATTGCTGAGATCCGATCGACGTAAATCCGCGCGGGTCAAATCCGAGCGCTTAAATATCGCTCCGCGTAGCTCTGTGCCAATCAAATTTGCCCCGACCAAATCCGCATCGGTAAAATTCGCACCTTTCAAATCCGCCCCGATGAAATTCGCATCGTTCAGATTTGCTTTACGAAAATCTGCCCCGACCAAATTCGCATCTACAAACTGTGCTTCTCGCAATTTCGCGTGGATAAATTCAGCTTTGTGCAGGACTGCTTTATTGAACTTTGCCGCGCTCAAATCCGACTCGTTTAACACAGCCCAACTCAAACTCGATCGACAAAAATCCGTGCCTTGCAGATTCGCCCCGCGCAACTCCACTTCATTCAAATCCGCATCACTCAGATCCGGTTGAATCGTCGGATAGCGTGATCGCCAATCCGACCACACGATCGCGCCCTGTTGCAACGTCATCAAATGCGTCATCACCGCCACGATCGCTTACTCCTTACGATCGTTGTACTGTTCTCGCCCTGGCAGATTTTCCATCGTTTCGACCACTGCCCTCGATGCTGCAATAATGTCACGTTCCTCGCCGCCCAAATACAATCGCCCAAAGCTTCCAACTGCTGAGATTTGCAAAATATTAATCAATGCTGCTTTCTCTGCCTCATTCGCTGCGAGGGCTGCATATGCCGCAGGTTCTACCTCAAAGACGTACAGCGTTTGTCCCGACAAGATCATATTGCCGCGCCGAGTTCGATTAATCAACTGCGTATGATGAGCATCGATATTGCGAATAATCTGACTGGAAATGACGCGCGGTCGAAGACAATCCTGTTTTCGCACATCCAACGCTGCAAGAATTGCCTGCCCTGCTGCATTCACCTCACCTTGATTGCTGGCGTGAATTTCGAGCAGACCGTACAACCGTTCGACCACTTGCACACCCGGACGCACCACCGCCGCTTTGAGCGCAATATCCATGATGCGATTGATCTCGATACCGGGCGAAATCTCAATCCACAGCGAAGAGTCACCGGGAAGCGGCAGAAATCCGAGCGATTCTGTTCCCAGATAGGCGGCGTGCTGTGACTGTAAGCGATCGATATAAACGTAGCTGCGAAGATCGATGCCCAAGGGTAAACGATTGTAAATTGCTTTCCTAGTATACGGGCTTGAGGAGTGCGATCGTATCTTTCAATTGATGCAATCAAATTTTGATTTAGTCAAAGTGAGGCATCCTACCTTTTGATAGATGACAAATTGCGCTCAGAATTTCAAATTTTAAGGAGTTGAAGCGATCGCACGATGACAAATTCTACATCTCCAACTCTCTCAATTTGTGTTGCTACTCGCAACCGTCCTGACGACCTGATCCGCTGTCTCAATTCGCTGACATTGCTAGAGCAGATCGAATTCGAGATCATCGTGATTGATGATGCGTCTGATGTGCCGATCGTCGATCGTGTCCTGCAAGACATTGATCGATCTCTAGTCGATAAGTTGCAAGTCTTTCGGCATGAGAAAAATCGCGGTGTGCCTGCGACCCGAAACGAACTCGCAGAACGCGCCAAAGCACCTTATTTGCTCTGTTTGGATGACGATGCTCAACTGTTGAGCGCAGACAGCGTTTACACTGCGATCGAGGTGCTGAAGACCAGTTCCGATGTGGGCGCGGTCGCGCTTTCTCAGAGCGACGAAACTGGGAAATTGTTGCCTGGGCAGCCTGCACCGGCTGAGTACCGTTGCTATACACCAACGTTCATTGGATACGGAAGCGTGTTGCGGCGAGAACTATTTGTCGAACTAGGTGGATATCGCGAAATGTTCGCAGCGTATTACGAAGAGCCAGAACTTTGTAAACGAATGCTCGATCGAGGATTTTACGTAGTCTATTTACCCGATGCGCGAGTCATTCACTATCACTCTCCGATCGGGCGAAATAACTTAGTCGCGCTAAAAAATGGCTGCCGCAATAAATGCTTTGCTGCGATTTACAATGAGCCATTGATCATGATGGTATTTAGTATTCCGGTGAGAATTTTGCTCTATAGCTACAAACATCGCGCTTATTGTCGTCAGCACAACATCGAAAGCGAATTTGGAGCCGATTGGATCATTCGCGAAATTCGGCAAAACTTTCCAGCGCTGTGGCGCGATCGACGGGCGCTGAAATGGAGTACATATTACAAGTGGCACAAAATCAAGCAAGCACCCGCTTACCAACTCGCGGACTAATTCTTTAACTTGGTGCAATCCATGAAGCTCCTGATCGTGAATCACTCTTGTACAATTTCTGTGGCTCAACAGTTTTATGCAGAAATTGAGCAACAAACGGGATGGGAACTCACGATCGTTGTGCCTGAAAACTGGAAAGACGAATACGGCAATCAGCGCAAAATCGAACGCTGGAAGGACTTTAAGGGAGAACTCATCAGCATTCCTGTCTGGCAGTCGGGCAGCATTCCATTGCATAATTATCGATCGTTATTTCTCAATCTTCTGCGTAAAATCAATCCCGATTTTATCTATTTGCATCAAGAACCTTACGCACTGGTAACACTGCAAATTTATCTCGCAAACTATTTCACGATTCGTAAACCGATTAGCTTTTTTACTTGGCAAAACATTCTTAAACGGTATCCAATCCCATTCCGACAGATGGAGCGCTGGATTTTGAAGCATACCGATGTGATGTTTCCAGGGTCTTACAGTGCTGAAGCGGTGATGCGAGAAAAAGGATATACCGGGCGTAGTGTATTGATGCCGTCTGGGATTGATCCCTCGATTTACTATCCACGATCGAACGCTCTAAAACACGAACTCGGCACAGCAGAAAATGAAGTATTGATCGGCTACGTTGGGCGCGTGGTCGAGCAAAAAGGACTCAAAACATTACTGCTTGCTTTGAACGAAATTCGAGATTTACCGTGGCGATTGGTCATGATTGGATCTGGAGAATTTGAGCCAGAATTCGACGCGATCGCACAACAGTTAAACTTAAGCGATCGAATTCAAAAGCTCGGTTTTGTTCCGTTCACCGAAACTCCGAACTATCTTTCTGCATTAGATATCTTAGTGTTGCCGTCTGAAACTCGCGCGAATTGGAAAGAACAATTTGGACGAGTGATCATTGAGGCGATGGCTTGTGGAACCCCTGTGATCGGTTCAGATTCAGGCGAAATTCCGCATTTGATCAATGCCACTAAGGGCGGATTAGTCTTTTCTGAAGGAAACGCGATCGCGCTTTCTCAACGCTTGAGCGAATTAATTTCAAAGCCAGAACTGCGATCGCACTATGCCGACATTGGGCGACAATCCGTTTTGAACCATTACACTAATTCATTGCTGGCTCAACGCTTTGCCGAAACTGTTAAGAACACCGTACAGTTTGACCCGCGATCGCAGCGTTCAGGAGTACAATCGTTTCCGATTCCTTAGATTTGTCTTGCCATGTCTGAACGATCGCGCACTCCGGATCAACGTTGGTACCTCCACCCCGCCCAGCCCGATCACGCCATTCAGCTTGCCGCAGACACTCATCGATCGCCACTTTTGACCCAAATTCTGATCAATCGCGGATTTACTTCACTCGAAACAATCCAGGAATTTCTCGATCCGGAACGCCAGTCGCTTCCTTCTCCGCTGGAAGACTTTCCCGATCTAGCAATCACCTTGGAACTATTGATCAACGCGATTAACAATAAAACTCGGATTGCGATTTGCGGCGATTACGACGCGGATGGCATGACCAGTACTGCATTGTTGCTTCGGGCATTGCGCTATTTGGGGGCAAGAGTTGACTATGCAATTCCAAGCCGAATGAGCGAAGGATATGGCATCAATCGACGCATCATTGAGGAATTTCACGAAGAAGGAGTCGGACTCATTCTCACAGTGGACAACGGCATCGCCGCCCATGATCCGATCGCCCGCGCTAGAGAACTCGGTTTAACAATCATCATCACCGATCACCACGATTTACCGCCCACGCTTCCTAATGCTAATGCAATTCTCAATCCAAAGCTAATTGTAGAAACATCCCCTTATCGCGGCATGGCAGGGGTCGGAGTTGCTTATGTTCTGGCTGTTTGTCTGGCACAGAGCTATGGACAAACGAGAGACTTACAACAATCATTGTTAGAGCTTTTCACATTAGGCACGATCGCAGATTTAGCTCCCCTTACCGGAGTAAATCGCCGCTGGGTTAAACGCGGACTCCATCTACTCCCCAAGTCCAAACTGGCAGGAATTCAGGCATTGATCCAGATTGCAGGGTTGAGCAATGAAAAGAACCTCAAACCTGAAGCGATTGGGTTTCGACTCGGTCCTAGAATTAATGCGATCGGGCGTTTAGCTGATCCGCAAATCGTGATTGAACTCTTGATCACCGATGATGATGGAGTCGCACTAGAGCGAGCCATGCAGTGTGAGCAAGTGAATAAACGCCGCCAGCAGTTGTGTGAACAGATCGGGCAAGAAGCGATCGAAGCGTATGAAAACAGTCCGCTCGACGCAAAAGACGATCGCGTTTTATTGTTAGTCCAACCAAATTGGCATCATGGCGTGATCGGGATTGTTGCTTCTCGATTGGTTGAGCGATACGGTGTGCCTGTGTTCATCGGAACTTATGAAGACGAGGCAAAGACTCACATTCGCGGTTCTGCCCGCAGCATTCCAGAATTCAATGTGTTTGATGCTTTAGAATTCTGCAAAGATTTGATGCTGAAACATGGAGGACACAAAGCAGCAGGCGGATTTTCGTTTGAAGCCGATCGCTTAGATGAAATTCGAGCCAGACTCCGAACCTTTGCACATCGATCGCTCAAGCCCGAACATCTCAAACCGCTCGTGACGATCGATGCCCAAGCCGAACTTTCCCAACTCGATCTCGCGCTTCATGCTCAACTCGATGCCCTGCATCCCTGCGGCATGGAAAACCCCGATCCGGTCTTTTGGACTCCGAATGTTCAGATTGATGAGCAACGCCGCATCGGGAAGGGCCACATCAAATTCGTACTGCGATCGGGAACCGAGAAAATTAACGCGATCGCGTGGCGATGGGGCGAATATTTTCCGCTGCCTAGTCCCTTAGATGTCGCTTATCGCCTGAAGTCGAACGAGTGGAACAACGAAGTTTCTGTCCAGCTTGAAGTGATCGGGGTGCGATTGCCGCAATCTCAGAGTCATCAAACCGAATTTGTATTTAGCGATCGACCTTACACCTGTACTTTGCTCGACCAGAGTGGAACGAAAGAGTTACGAATTCGGAATACGAAAGGCGAAACTTTGATTATTCAAAAAGGACAAAAAACTGGAACGCTTGGAAAGTTAAATCAAGCAATGCAAGAAGTAGATGTATCGCAAGCGCCTTTTTACGATTTGGTGAAAGCTGCGGTGAATGCTTTGAAAAGTTAGCGATCGCGAATTCGGAGAAACTATAGATTTCGTTCAGATTTGCTCAAGGACTCACACGCTACGCTAAGGCTACGTGAGTTCGATAGAAGTGGTCCGTTTCAGTCGGCTTCTGCCCCAAAATCCGACTGAAACGGAGCGAGAGAACTCGTCGAACTGGCGTTAAGGCTACGTATTTATCTACCTGCCGTGAGATTGAGGCAGAGATTTCGCATTCGTTCTAACCTCAAGGGATATTGTAGTGACCCAATTCGATCGCGCACAACCTATGGCATCTGAACAGCAAGTTAGACAATATCTCGCCTACTGGTTTCAGCTCGGAAAGCGACTGATGACGCACAACGGACAGCAAGCCCTCAAACCTGCATCGATCATCGCAGGCGATCGCTACAGCGATGAATTTGAAGCCTGCTGGAATTTGGTGCGTTCTCCGGAGTCGGGCGACTGCTATATCGAAGGCACGACCCAAACGATTCAAGAACTGCTCTCCTCAGAATGGGAAATTAGTGATTGTGCGCGGTGTGCGATGCCCGTTCCGACTCGCTCAGTGG
This sequence comes from Phormidium tanganyikae FI6-MK23, assembly GCA_019359175.1. Lineage (GTDB taxonomy): Bacteria > Cyanobacteriota > Cyanobacteriia > Leptolyngbyales > Leptolyngbyaceae > Leptolyngbya > Leptolyngbya tanganyikae. The sequence continues at coordinate 51,959 of JAHHHU010000019.1, read as the reverse complement.
GAATGCCGTCCTATGAATGCCCCTGCTCGGATCTTCCGGGTTGGCCCGATACGGAAACCCCACAACCTCGATCGCCCGTTCAGACCGCTGATTCGCTCCAGAAAATCTGCGATCGTCTTTCTCGATCGAGTCGTTAGCGCAGGCATCCTTAAAATTCGTGCCACGGTGAGAAATCATGGGTATTCTTCATAGAAGAGCCATTCTCATCGTGATTTCTTCATGAAAGCGCCCTCTATTTCAGAACCCCCAATCGCCCAAAATTCCCCACGTTGGTTGCAGCCCGTTTTGATGCTGGCTCCGGCTGGGCTTTGGTTGCTGCTGCTGCTGGTTGTCCCCACGCTGATTATTTTCCAGCTTAGTCTAGTTCCGAATATCAAACCCGGCGATGTCGTAAATCCGTCGGGACTCGATAACTACTGGCGCATTTTTCAACCCGAAAGCTTTCTGGTAATTTGGCGATCGCTGCTTTTCGCTTCAGGCACGATGCTCTCTTGTTTGGTTTTAGGATTTCCGGTTGCGTATTGGATTGCGCTCTTTTCTCCGAAGCGCTGGCGTAATTTACTACTGATTGGATTTACGTTGCCACTGTGGACATCTTCGCTACTGCGATCGTATGCCTGGATTAGTATTTTACGTAGAACAGGCGTGCTAAATAGCATTCTCACTAGCGTGGGTTTACCTGCATTGGATTTATTAAATCAACCGATCGCAGTGTTGATTGGTATGACCTACAGCTTATTACCTTACATGGTGTTGATTCTGTATGCGTCATTGGAAAAGCTCGATCGACGATTGCTCGAAGCTGCAGCGGATTTAGGTGCAACGCCATCCCAAGCGTTTTGGAAGATCACGGTTCCACAATGTCTACCGGGGATCACAGCCGGAAGCTTGTTGGTTTTCATCACGGGATTGGGTGATTTTGTGAATCCAGAATTGCTCGGTGGGACATCCAGCCGGACTGCCGCGCGATTAGTTTACGATCAGTTCCTCGGTGCAACACAGAACTGGGGATATGGTTCTGCGCTGAGTATGATTTTGATTTTGGTGGTGAGTTTCGCGATCGTGCTGTTGATCAAATACGGGGATAAAGATGCAAAGTCAATCTAAGATTCACTACTCCGCTTTTTTCACAGCGCTGATGTTTGGCTTTATGTATTTGCCGATCGCGGTTCTGACGTTTTATAGCTTTAACGAAGCTCCGAATAGCGCTCAGTGGAAAGGCTTCACTTTTTCCTGGTATGTCAAATTTTTCCAAGATAGCCGGATCTTATCTGCGCTTTGGGATAGTTTGCTGGTGGCAAGTTTGGCGACGGGAATTGCAGCAGTGATTGGGACATTGATGGCGATCGCGCTTTCTCGGTATCAGTTCTTTGGCAAAAAGCTGTTTCAAGGCGCAGCGTATTTGCCATTGATCATTCCTGATATTGCGATCGCGGTTGCAACTTTAGTGTTTCTTGCAGTGATCGCAGTGCCATTAAGTTTATGGACGATCGTAGCGGCTCACGTTGTATTCTGCTTATCGTATGTTGCGCTAGTTGTTTCTACGAGACTAACGAATCTCGATCCGCATTTGGAAGAAGCGGCTTTGGATTTAGGTGCAACTCCGTTTCAATCATTAGTTTTTGTATTGCTGCCACAGTTAGCGCCTGCGATCGTTTCAGGATGTCTCTTAGCGTTTGTTCTCAGCATGGATGACTTTTTGATTTCGAGTTTTACAGCGGGGGGTGGAGTGACGACTTTACCGATGGAGATTTTTAGTCGGATTCGTACCAGTGTGCGACCGGATATGAATGCACTCAGCGTTGTATTGATGATTGGCTCAGGTAGTTTCGCGCTGATTGCGGAAGTGATTCGATATCAGAGTGAGAAGAAACGGTTTCAGTAAGCTATGCGGGCGAGACTTCTAGCGAGGTGATTCGTCCATCTTCCAGATTGATAATGCGATCGGCAATGTCTAAAATCCGATTGTCGTGCGTCACAAGCAAAATCGCGGCTCCTCGTTTCTTTGCCAGATTTTGCATAATTTCTACGACATCCCGACCTGATTTTTTGTCGAGGGCTGCGGTCGGTTCGTCTGCGAGTACGATTTTTGGATTGGATACGAGCGCACGCGCGATCGCGACTCGCTGTTTTTGCCCGCCGGATAGCTCACTCGGATATTGATTCGCCCATTCACCGAGTCCTACCGCTGAGAGCATCGACTCTGCCATCTCGCGCGACTGAGTTTGCGGGATTTCTGAATGAAGCTCGATCGACATTTGTACATTCTGTCGAGCCGTTAGCGAATTGAGTAAGTTGTGCGCTTGGAAGATGTAGCCAATATTGCGCCGCAGTTCGACTAATTCGCGTTCTGGGGCGTTCATCAACTGATGTCCGAGGACTTTCATGCTGCCTTCTTGTGTCGATCTCAGTGCGCCAATTAAGGTTAGGAGCGTCGTTTTTCCAGAACCAGAAGGACCGGTCATAATCACGACTTCACCCGGCTCGATCGCCGTTGTGACTTCAAATAAAATCTGCTTCCGCAATCGTCCCGAACCATAGTAGTGATTGACAGTCTGAATGTCGATGATGGAATCGTTCGTCATGATTAAAAGATGTCAGCCGGATCAGCTTGTTGAACTTTGCGAACTGCGATCGTGCCAGAGATCACACACATTAAAACGGTCAAACACAGTACAACAATGCCTCTCGATAAGGTCATCGCCAACGGCAAAGAAGTTGCATTGCGAGTGAGATTGTAAAGCCCAATACAAAAGATATAACCAGGGATATACCCCATTACCGATAGAATGAGCGCTTCTTGAAACACAACAGATAGCAAGTAGCGATTCTTATATCCCATTGCTTTTAGCGTTGCATACTCCGCCAAGTGATCCGCAACATCCGTATAGAGGATTTGGTAAACGATCACTGTTCCAACTACAAATCCGATCGCGGCTCCCAATGTAAAAATAAACCCGATCGCAGTACTTTCTTTCCAGTAGTTCTGCTCAAATGCCACGAATGCCGCTTTTGACATCACGCGCACATCCCCAACCACAAAATCTTCTTTTGTTTCTTCCGATTTTTTCTTCGGATCGACTCTCCGTTCACCGGGAAGATTCTTGAACCGCTCCAAAGCTGCATCTAGATTCATGCTGGGCTCGAGCTTGATCACTCCGATATCAATCTGAGCGGGATCGCGACTGGTAAAAATGCGGCGAAAGTTCAGATCGCTCGTAATTAAGTTGCCATCGGCTCCAAACGAAGCCCCCAATCGAAACAATCCACCAACTTCAATCCGTCGAGACTCAACTTCAGTGCGAATCGTCGGATCAGAAGCACCCAGCGCCTTGAATTTCTCCGAAACGGGGCCGAACTCAGAACGAGACGCACTATCAAATAGAACGACATCCGTGAGTCGAATCTTCGATCGATTCTCCGATACGCCCGGAATCGCAAAAATATCATCGCCCGGATTCGTGCCAATCACTAAAATACTGCGGGTTTGCGGTGCGGGCGGCCCCTGCCAAAAAGGATTCTTCCAAATTCCAAACCCAATATAAATCGGGCTAATCGATTTCACTCCGCCAAATCCCAACGACTGATACAATCGCCGTTCTGGAAAGCTTTTCATCGAAATCAATGAAGTCGATTGTGGACTGATTAGAAAAATGTCGCCTTCGATATTGCGGTGCAGCGTGATTGCACTATCAAACAGCGCATCTTGAAAGCCCAATTGCAGAAACATCAAGATCACTGCAAATCCGATGCCAGCAAGCGCCACGAGAAGTCGGACTTTCTCGCGCTTTAGTTGTAACCAAGCGAGGGGAATTGCAAACATGAAGAACTCCCTTCTTTACGGTGCGATTGCGACTTTGACTTGCAAGTTGGTTAAGCCCGCGACAGGTTCGCTATTGTCCAAGCGAATCTTGACTTCCACCACGCGCGTATCAGTTTTATCGACCGGATCGGTATTGAGAACTTCGTTTTTACGAATTTGTAAGCCGACTCGATCGACGGTTCCCGTCATTTCTCCTGGAAACGCGAATCCTGTAATTTTGGCACGCTGTCCCGCTTTGACGCGATTGATCGAAGTCTCATCGATCTCCGCCACCACATACATTTGATTCGTGCGACCCAAATCGATCACGCCATCATTCCCCACGACTTCCCCCGGTTCAGCGTGGATTTTCAGCACTTGACCATCGGACGGGGCACGCACGATTGCTTTATCCAAATCTGCTTTCGATCGCTGAAAATTTGCCATCGCCACTTGGACAGTTGCTTGCGCTTGCTGAATGTCGGTGGGGCGAACTTCTGCGACGCTGCTCAAAGTCTGTTTTGCGCCTTCGAGTTCGAGTCGCGCTTGTTCGACGGCTTGAGTGGCTTGCTGGCGTTGCTTTTCGGTCGTGTCTAAAGTGAGCTTGCGGTTACTCACTTCTAAATCGTTCACTGCGCCTTGCTTGTAGAGCATGGAAAAGCGATCGTAGTCTCGCTTTGCTTTTTGATACTCGGCATCGACTTTGAAAAATTCGGCTTCGGCTTTCGGCAGTTCTGCTTGTGCCCGCAAAACGGTTGCGCGTTGAGCGTTAATGTCTCCCTGTTTTGCGCCCGCTTGCACTTGCGCTAAACGCGATTCGGCTTCTTTGACCTGTGCTTCTGCCTGCATTGCGGAAGCAAGTAAGGTGTCATAGGTATCCAGCACGGCTAGCGGCTGATTTGCCTTAACTTTCGCGCCTTCTTTGACTAAAACTCGCTGGACTCGCGATCCGCCAAATCCGCCTGCTGCCGAAGCGGTCGGAGCCGATACTTTGATCACGCCGCCTTCTGGTTCTAGTCGTCCTAATGCGCTGACAGTATCGACTTGATCAGGCTGAGGGGTGGGAGTTTGGGCGGAAGAAGACTGCGAACTAGGGCGAAAGATCGAATATGAGAAAATGCCGAACCCCGTTACAGCGAGAGCGATCGCTGATCCAATCAGCACTGCCCGCGCACCAGCAGGTTTCATCAGTGGTTTCAGTTTCACAGAGAACTCCTAATCAGCAAGAGCGATCGCCGCAAGTTTAAAAAGGAACGAAAGCGAAGTTTAATAACTATTAATCTATTATTGCTGAATGTGAAGGCTTCGATCGGTGAAAGTTCTAGAAGATTTTTAGAACATTGCTCATAAGAAAGGGAAATCCGCAGGTTTTTTTAGAAGCGATCGTGTTTGGAGGTGGAACGACCCGACCGTGCTTGGAGATGAAACGATCGTGCTTGGAAGTGGAACGATCGTGTTTGGAGATGGAACGATCGTGCTCCAATCGTCAAAGCTTCCTGTTTTCAGAGAAATCTTGGACGATCAATGGCTGTAAGTCTGCATTAGTTGTCGATTCGAGCGAGTACACACAAGCTTTTTGATCTGTTGTTGCTGAGATCTTCGCCCCCTAAATCCCCCATTCTGGGGGACTTTGAGTAGAGAAAATTCTAGAACCGCAAGAAACTTTCTATTTTCAAAGTCCCCCAAATTTGGGGGATTTAGGGGGCAGAAGCCGACCTAAACGAAGGTCAAGAGTCAGCCCCCAACTCTTATGACTACTACATTGATGACATCTCTTGTTGCACTCGTGTCTTCACCGCTTTGAACTCCGTCGCCATTTGCTCTTTCTGTTCAGTGCTACAGTTTTCGTCGATCGAAGAAAACATGGTGCTTTCTTCTTGGCGGATGTGATCACCCATTTGTTCCATCAGGTGTTTGATTTTAGAGCGGAACAGATCAGTTGATGATGCCGGATCGATTGATTTGATTTCATCTAGCAGTGGTCGCCATTCAGCTTGCTCATCGTAAAGCTCCTGAGTGTTGTCATCGCCATAGAACGATCGAACTCTCGGATAGACAACTTCTTCCTCTGCTTGAGCGTGTACGAGAAGATCTTTGTAGAGTTGACCGAAGTACTCTTGCAGCTTCTGCGGATCTTTCGTTGCTCCAATCTCCGTAAAGATAGTATTCACTTTATTGTGATCCAACCGGATAAGCGTTTGGATGTTCATGTCTTGTTTATCAGTATTTTGGGTAATCACACTACCCGCTACTCCCGATAACGCTGCGACTGCATCTTGCACCCGCGCCCAAAGACCTTGATCCGCATCCATTCCGGTCATTTCCCGCACGCCAACTTGTTCAAGAATACCTTTGAGTTGTTCTTGGTGAGCGCGACCTTCAAAGTTCACCGTGTTGAGCGGCGCGATCGCGACTTCGATATCAGCTCCAACTTTCTGTGCTGCTTTGTGGATCGTGATGCCGCTCATTGCTTGCCCATGCTTCATCAGTTCATGGTGAATCAGTTTTTGATAGTAGGTAAAATCATCGCCCTGCATCATTTGCTCAAAGCTCTGAATGAAGATGTTAGTTGCCGCACTCGGTTCGCTTTGAATGCCATATTGAACAACCACGGTTTCGATGATGCCTAGGTTCTTTTGGTCATCTTCGAGCATATTTTGCAAGTGATCGCGGACATCATCATAAGGGCAAGCTTCAATGAGTTTCTGATCATTTGAAAGAATTAAGCTTTGAAATGCTTTGAGATCGGCTAACCGTTCTCCGATCATCATCCGCTTAGTATCATCTAAGGTCGTAACCATGCTGTGTTCTCCTATAAATAATGCTTCGATTTTGAGGAGAATGACAGGTTTATTCACCCGACTCTAGTTAGAGATTGCAGTAAATGATTCACGCCCGAAGCTAGAAAGAATGGCTAAAGAGGCTTTCTGGGAGAGTTTTGAAGCGGGACTAACCCAGTTTTATTTAACTATGTTTGTGGGCTTGATGTTGTCGTTCGATCAAGTGCGATCGCAGCAGCAGCATATGGATTAGGGGAAACGGTTGTTCAAGGCGTGGTGAATCCAGAATTAGTACGATCGCGGCTGCTTTCTATCCGAATCCTGTCATTGTGCGACTGATTGGAGAGCGACAGTTTGAGCCGGAAGAAGAAAACCCGATGATGGGCTGGCGAGGGGCATCGCGCTACTATGATCCGAACTATGCACAAGCGTTTGGATTAGAGTGTAAAGCATTCAGTTGAGTTAACCGATCGCTTTAGCGAGATTTTTGGCGGCTTCTCGATCGGCTCGAATGATTTGACGCAGCTTACTTTGGGTGTCGATCGCGATTCGGCCTGACGATGCAGCGTTTTGCAGCAAATTTTGCAGTATGGGATTTTTATCACTGCTGTAGAGATATGCGGAATCATCGAACATCCGCTAAAATTGCTGCATTAAATTCTATATTTCAACTTTTATGGCTCGTCGTGCGCTCCTCCTTGTGAACCGTCATGCCCGTACAGGTCATGAGCAGCTTGAATCTGCGATTGATCAATTAGAAGCATTAGGGTTTGAACTGTTAGAAGTCTCGATCGATCGTCCCGATCGTTTATCACAAACGATTCAGGAATATCGCGATCGAGTCGATCTCGTGATCGTTGGCGGCGGCGATGGTACCCTAAATGCAGCCGTCGAAGGATTGGTTGAAACGAAATTACCGTTGGGAATTCTGCCGCTTGGAACCGCAAACGATCTGGCGAGAACGTTGGGAATTCCTCCAACCTTGCCCGAAGCGTGTCAAGTGATCGCGGATGGCAAAGCGCAACAAATTGATCTTGGCTGGGTCAATGGTAAATATTTTTTGAATGTTGCCAGTTTGGGCTTGAGTGTTCAGATTACGCGCGGCTTAACCAAAACGGCGAAAAAACGCTGGGGAGTGCTGGCGTATGCGGCAACAGCGTTTCAGGTGTTGTGGAAGTCGCGCCGATTCAAAGCAGAAATTGTCTGCGATGGACGATCGCAGCAAGTCAAAACGGTTCAGATCGCAGTGGGTAATGGTCGCTACTATGGCGGCGGAATGGCAGTCGCAGAAGATGCCGCGATCGATGATGAACGCTTGGATCTCTACAGTCTAGAAATTGATCACTGGTGGCAAATGGCGTTGGCGATGCCTGATTTACGTCGCGGAACGCATACGAAATCTCGTTGGATTCAGTCTTGGCAAGGCAAAGAAATTTTTGTGTATGCGCCGAAACCTCGATCGATCAATACCGATGGCGAAATCACAACAACAACGCCCGCACATTTTAAGGTCGTCCCGAAAGCGCTGACGGTTCTGGTTCCTTGATCGGATTTAGACTTTGCAAATACAAACTTCCAACGGTTGTGAGAAAGATTAAATATGCGATCGCTTCGACCCAATACAAGCGATCGACATAGCCGAATAGCGTATGCAAAATCACACCCGGAAATTGTTTCTGCGGTAACAGATTGGAAGCATCCCAAATCAAGCCACCGAGAAAACACGAATTCGGCTCAGAAATACACAGATTTGCAAATTCAGGATTCAACTGAGACAAAATCGCTAAGCTTTTATCGAAGTGCGCCAATACACCAATCACCAAACCCGAAACAATCAGCAATAGGAACATTCCCATCACTTGAAAGAACTGTTTTAGATTGATTTTCACACCGAGTTTGAACAACAAAACGCCGATAACGATCGCGCCTGTCAATCCTCCGATCGCTCCAATCACAGGCGACCCACCTTGCTGAAACTGTGCCGCAATAAACACCACCGTTTCAAATCCTTCCCGCAGCACCGCAAAGAAAATCAATCCAAACACTCCCCAAGCCGCGTTCGTTTGGATTGCCTGATCGATCTCGCGTTCTACCTCACCTTTGATTGATTTCGCCTGTTTGGTCATCCAAATCAGCATCCAACTCAGAAGCGCGATCGCAATCAGTCCAAACACTGCCTCGAGTAGCGGTTTCAATACAGGCGCATACAACTGATTAGAGGCATCTAAGCTTCCCAGCATCCAGATAAATACAATCCCAACCACAATGCTGGCAACAATCCCCGCAGCAATACCACTGTAAACCCAGCGATTAAGACTCGATCGACCTGCTTTGCTCAGATACGCCAGCACAATTCCCACGACTAGCGCAGCTTCTACTCCTTCCCGCAGCGTAATCACAAACGTCGAAAGCATAATAGATGACTGAAGAACTACTGACAATTTTAATAGACTTATGATAGACGGCATCTTAGATCACAAGTTCTATAACGAAGGAGATGAGATCAAATCGATAGCAATGACTGTACAAGACCTTAGAAAAAGTGACATGATGGCGCATTTGCTCGATTCTCTGGAGGACGGAGAAGACATCGGGCACTATGGGCGCTTAGTATTTGCAATGGTTGCACGTCACTTTCTTTCAGAGGAAGAAGTGATCGATTCGCTTGTGAAAGACCAAGACTGTGATGAAGCGCAAGCAAAATCTTTGTATCAGCAAGTGCAAGGCAAAGATTATAATCCGCCGAAACGCGATCGTATTCTTGCGTGGCAGCAGGAGCAGAACTTTCCGATCTGCCCCAATTCTGATGATCCTGATGCATGTAACGTCTACCGAGATTTAGAGTTTCCGCAGCACGTTTACGATCATATTTCGAGCTATTACGAGCATAAGGCTTAGGAGCGTGAATTAAATCACTTCCATCATTGCAAGCTTGTCTCGCCCTCACTCCGGCCCTCTGCCAGTTTGGGAGCTATTGTGTACACAATAGCCGTCTATCGCTCCGTTTAGGTCGGCTTCTGCCCCCTAAATCCCCCAAATTTGGGGGACTTTGAAACTCAAAAAAGCCTTGCGTTCTGGAAATTTCTTCTGCTCAAAGTCCCCCAGAATGGGGGATTTAGGGGGCGAGAGATCTATGCGATAACAGATTCAATCGACCTGTGTGTACACAGTAGAATCCGGGAGAGGGAGCAAGAGTCTGGTTTTCCATTGACTAACCGCCCATTCCTGGGATTAATCCGCCACCCAATCGTTTCAACGCCCGATTTGCCACATCCGCATACCGCATCTCACCACACATAATTTTGCCCAATCGATCGGTAGCGCTCGGACGCTTCACGCCCACTTTGTACCCGATCCCCGGCACTCGATAGAACAGATTTGCTAATCGCTGCGCCCAAACCATATCGCTGCCCCAGTCCCGCTGAATAATTTCGGTGTACTGAGCCAATGCTGTTCGATCGCCATTTAACGATTGATCAACTGCTTCCGCCGCCTTCATGCCGCTATACATCGAAGGACGAATTCCTTCAGCAGTCATCGGATCAACGATCGCAGCCGTTTCTCCTGCCAGTACAGCGTTTTGAGTATGAAGCGTTTGATCTCCGTCCCAAAATACGATCGGGTGTGTGTGAACTTGTGCGCCGCTGGTGTTGAATCCAGCTTCTTTCGCATATTTGAACAATGCCGCATTGAAATCGGTGCGATCGTCACCGCGAAACGAAGCCGTTCCTGCGGAAAATCCTTCACTTTTCGGTAAGTTCCAGATAAAGCCGTTCTTCAGCATCCCGAAGTCAAACTGAGCCGTACTTCCGATCGCGTGTGGGGCTTCCATTACCGCACCCATTCGCGTCTTGCGCTCTTTGAAGCCGAGCCATTTTGCCATCGTTCCCTTTGCACCATCGGCAGCAATGAGATATTGAGCTTCTAACATTCCCGCTGTGGTGTTGACTTGCCAGCGATCGCCTTTAAATTCGATCCCTGTCACTGCCGTTGCGTCTTGAATTTTAGCGCCTGCTTGCTGTGCCTGCTTGATCACAAACTCATCAAACTGATCGCGTTGCACCATCCACATCGGTTCTGGTGTTTCGAGCGTTGCATCGACGGGATCGCCGAGCTTCCAGGTATATCGAATCGTATTGACTTTGCGGGAAATCACGGGGCTGAAATCGAAATCAAACCATTGCGCGATCGCAGGAGAGACACCGCCGCTACAGGGTTTATAGCGAGGCAGCGCTTCTTTCTCTAGCACGAGAACAGAGCGTCCGCGTTTGGCAAGGTGATAAGCAGCGGTTCCCCCGGCGGGCCCTGCTCCGACAACAATACAGTCAAACATAAAGCTGGATGTTCACTCCTACGTCAATGCTATTTAGGTCATTCAAACTTTCTGCTGGTGATCCGAACTGTTTTGGCAATTCTCACAAATGCTCTGCTAGTGTACGTCAGATCACTGAGCGTAATGTAGTTCATTTGTGAGAATTTTACAGTATCAATTTTTTCAATTGTTATGAGCAAATCGAATATTTAGTAAGTAAATTATTAAATTAAATCTGTGAGAAGTGCTGAAATGACGAGGTTTTGGCTGAATCAAAATAGTATGGACGGTCAAGCGATCGTCTTTCAAATTGCTTTATTTCATGCTGGATCATCGTTAAGTAAACCATCAAGAAATCTCTTAAAGAAGAGTTCATAAATCTCGTGTGAAGACTCAGTGATTTCCGAAGAATTTGCAGAATTTACTGAGTGTAATTTTTCAGAACTGTAAAGCTTTTACAGAAAAAATCCGTGATTTATCAAATCTTTATTCTGTTGCGGGAACAATCTTGAAGTATTCACAAATCCACCGGGAGATTTTGTGAAGCGTTGGAATATCTGAAACAGATGGCTCAAAAAATCGCTTGATGGAGATTGAGTGTGTTCTCAAGATTGTATTGGTTACGAGAGTTTTACCATGATGCCTATGACGCTGGATATGAGTGGTTTCGAGGCATCACGAAGAATCCGAAATGGCTACTGATGCGACAAACAGCGCGATTTGGCTTTGTACGATCGCTGATCAATCGGTCTCAGTCACGTACTACCCCTTCGTTGAATTTCTCTGGCGAGTCCGTCTTTTCTAAGGTCTCTCCAGAATCGATCGTGCAGTCTGTCGTCAAGGATGGAATTTACTTAGGTTTGAATCTCCCGTCTGGAATGCTCGATGAGATGATCACATATGCAAAACAGTATCCTTGCTACGGCGATCGCAAACCGGAGTATGGCTTCCCCTGCACCCAAAAGCGTGAAGCCGAATATTGGTACAATCGGCAATTCGTGACAGCAAGCTACTTCAATACGATCGAGACTTGTCCAGCGATCGCACAATTGAGCCGTGATCCGATGCTGTTGTCGATCGCAGCGGAATATTTAGGGGCAAATCCTGTCTTGATTAGCAGCAATCTTTGGTGGAGTTTTGTCACAGAAGCCCCGCTGCAAGCTCGTCGAAAAGCCGCACAATTATTTCACTACGATTTGGATGATTATCGCTTTATCAAATTCTTTTTTTACCTCACCAACGTCGATAGCTTAACGGGTGCACACGCTTGTATCCGGGGCACGCACCGCCGCAAAAAGTTTGCTCACGAATGGAATAAAAAACGATTCAAAGATTCAGAAATTATCGATTCTTATGGAATTGAAAACCTGGTAACGATTCGGGGAAATGCGGGCTTTGGATTCGTTGAAGATACACTGTGTTTTCACAAAGGAATGCCACCGATTCGACACGATCGATTAATGCTTCAAATCGAATTTGCTACCCGTGATTATCAGATGCAGCACGATCGAGTTGATCCGCAATCGCTCTATGTTTACTCGGCTCATTTAAACAGCGATCGAGCATTAAAGCGCATCCCGGAATTCTAGAAAGCAGGTTTCCAAGTTCCATGAAATCCAATTGGAATCACTTCTGGCAACGCTAATCGGCATACGGGCTGGTCATTTAATCGATCGCTATCGAAAACCCAAACTTCACTCTGGTTCGTGTTGCCGTCATAAACGACAGTAACGATCCAACCTTGATCTGGCTCGATCGCGTCTGGTGCATAAATCGGCTCCATCGGATAACGATTCTCGCCGCAATCCGCTTCGATCAACTCACCCGTTTTTTGATCAAATCGCGCGATCGCGCCAAAGATTTCCTTTATCGGATCTGCGCCTTGACGATGCAGCGAGAAGTAAGTATGTCGCCAGGATTGTCCGACATCATCCGGCTTAACGACTGGAAATTCACAATGTCGATCGAGGAGTTCCTGCTGTTCTAAAACTTTTCCGGTTAGCGGGTTGACTCGGATTTGCCAGAGTGTTGACTTTGCCGATGTGTGAGTTTTGCCTGTTGCAACTTGTCTTAAGTATTCATTTGTGTTGAAGTCAGCATATCGAATCACATCAACAACAGCATTTCCTTCAGTATCAACACAAGCGTTTCCAAAGTGCCATTGATACCAAGGATCGGTTTCGCCTTGGCTGATGAGTTTTAGCGTTTGTCGATCGAATACTAAGACCTGAGTTCCTTTTTCTGGCTTCCAGTCAAACGATTCGCTAAAACTTTTGAGCCTTGCGACTAGCGGCAGCGGATTGAGTCGCACCGGAGAGATGAAAAATAGCAGATACTGACCTGCCATGACAAAATCATGAATTAGCGGAAATCCATCGAGCGTATGACTATCGCGGCGTTGTAATTTGCCAGTCGCATCGAGACAATACAAATTCAGCGTAATCCCTTTGCCAAAACTTACGCCAAAATTGTAAACTTCGCCCGTAATTGGATCGCGCTTTGGATGGGCAGAAAACGGCAGCAATTCAGGCAAACCGCCCAAATCATCAACTTTCTGAGTCTCCAGCGTCTCTAAATCGAGCGCGTGAGGATGTCCACCTTCCCAGAGTGCAAGAACACGATCGCTAAACGCCAAAACCGACGTATTCGCCGCATTTTTCAATCCTTTGGTCACTCGATTGAGCAATCCTCCAGGCGGCAACATTCCATACCCGCTGTACAACAACTTTCCAGCACGTTCTTCTTTGAGAAACTTATCGCTCTCGACATACCGATAAACGCCCGTTGCTCCGCGATCGCCAAACTGCACACCCAAAACCGCGCCATCGCCATCAAACCAATGTCCGACCCGAATCCCGCCCCGCTCTAGTCGTCCTGGCCCGTTGCGATAGAGCGATCCTCTCAGTCCTGCTGGAATCGCTCCAGATAATACGGGGAGTGCTGTCGGTGCGAATCCTTTTGCTGTATGCAAAACGGATTGGTTCCAAGATTGCGCTGCCTCTGGCACAGGGAAACCTGCGCGCGTTGCTGTCACCATAACTTTTCCTTAATTTAATTATCTGCTGTCGATCGATAAAGCAGATCGCTTTAGGTCTCTACGGGTGCGGCCTTAATTCTAGCGATATCAGAAGATGCTCCACACCACTACGCATTCCAAATCACGCAAAAACACTGATGTTTAGTTTTACGACGTGGCATTCGTTACGAAGAAGACTACATTGCCTGGTGTGACGAAGTTCTAGAACTGTTTGCAAATGACGCGGATGTCAAAGGTGTCTGATACAATCAATTGCGTTGTCAACCTATGTAAATCCTTTGAGTCAGTCGATCGACGATCTACCAAAAGTAGATGATTTTCTACAAGAACTTGCCACGATCCAGCAAACCGGGTCAAAGCGGCTCGCAATTCTCGGTTCACGGCACGTTCCGATTACGCATCAAACGCTGATTGAGATGATGGCGTATGCACTGGTGCTGGAAGGAAATCGGATTATTACCTCTGGTTCCACAGGGACAAATTTTGCTGCAATCCGAGGGGCATTACGGGCTGATGCGTCAATGCTGACGGTGATTTTGCCGCAGGGACTCGATCGACAACCGCGCGAATCCCGCGATCAGCTCGAAACGGTAATGCACCTGGTCGAATGCCCGGAAAACAATTCCCTGTCTCTCAGTGAAGCGAGTGCGCTTTGTAACCAAGAGATTATTTCTCGCTGTCAGCAACTCATTTCCTTTGCGTTTCACGATAGTCATACGTTGCTGCAAACTTGCCGCGATGCTGAAGATCAGCGCAAAGTCGTTACTCTGTTCTATTTTGATTGATCTATGCTGTTTGGATTACCCGTTCCGAGTTTGCTTCTGATCGCGATCGCTGTTGCTGTCGTTTGGATCTATCTTCCGTTTCTTGTGGTCGCTTATGCGCGGGTACAAATTGGTAAGGAAGCTTTAGCGGCTCCTCGTGCTGCGTTTGACAAGCTGCCAAATTATGCAAAACGCGCAACTTGGGCGCATCAGAACGCCCTCGAAGCCTTTCCGATTTTTGCAGCGGCGGCACTGATGGCGTATGTGACGAACCAGACTTCGGAACTAGCAGGATGGGCGGCGATCGTGTGGATCATTGCGCGATTGTTGTTTCCGGTTTTTTATATTCTGAACATTTCGCTTTTGCGATCGATGATGTTTGCCGTTGGCTCACTTTGCAGCTTTACGCTAATCGGACTAAGCTTAATCAGCACGCTTTAACAATTGGTTTATGGCTTCTACATTTTCGTTTGATATTGTCAGCGACTTCGATCGCCAAGAACTCGTTAACGCGATCGACACCACAAAGCGCGATGTCCAAAGCCGCTACGATCTCAAAGATACAAAAACGGAGATCGAACTCGGTGCAGATGCGATCGTCATTAATACCGATAGCGAATTTACGCTTGATGCGGTTCATACTTTGATGCAACAACGCGCCGCGAAACGCGATCTATCGCTGAAAATTTTCGATTACGGTAAAGTCGAGTCGGCGAGTGGTAGCCGCGTTCGGCAAGAAATTAAGCTGAAAAAAGGCATCGATCAAGATGTCGCGAAGCAAATCACGAAGATTATTCGCGATGAATTTAAAAAGGCTCAAGGGTCGATTCAAGGCGATGCGGTGCGCGTTTCGGCAAAGTCGAAGGATGATTTGCAAGCGGTAATGCAGCGGATGAAACAAGAAGATTTTCCGATGGCGTTACAGTTTACGAACTATCGATAAAGCGATCGAGAAATAAAAGAGCCTCCAGGTTTCTAGTAGACTTGGAGGCTTCGTTTTAGGCGTGCAATGTCTTCCGATTTCGCATTGATGCGATCAAATAAATCGCGATCGCGGCCCAGATCAGCAAAAATGTAACCGCGTGAATGGCTGTAAACGGCTCACGATACAACACGACTCCGATCAAAAGCTGAAGACTCGGTGCAAGATACTGAAAAAATCCCAACGTCGAAAGCTGTAGTCGCTTTGCTGCATTGTTAAACCAGAGCAAGGGAAGCGCTGTTACAATTCCACAACCGATTAACAATGCGCTCACTTGCCAACTTGTGCCAAAATGCCCGGTGTTCGTCGCGCTTCCGTAACCAATGTATGCCAAAGCGATCGGGGTTGCTAACAATGTCTCGACGGTTAACCCTACGATCGGTGTCACAATAATCAATTTGCGAAACAATCCATACAACGCGAATGAGAATGCAAGCGCGATCGCAATCCAAGGGACTTGTCCGAAGTGCCAAATGAAATTCAAAACCGCGATCGCTGCTAGCAATACTGCAATCTTTTTCACGAGATTCAGCTTCTCTTTTAGAATTAGTGATCCGAGCAATACCGTAACTAGCGGATTAATGTAATATCCCAAACTGGTTTCAACAATCTGCCCGCTGTTGACTCCATAGATATAAATGCACCAGTTTCCAGCAATTAGTGTTGTAGTGAGAAGGAGAGCCGCGATCGTTTTTGGCGATCGCCACAGTTGCCGAAATTCAGCAATCCGATGTTGCGCCCAGAGTAAACCCATCAATAGCAACATCGACCAAACGATCCGATGACACACTAATTCAACTGCGGGAACTTGCGTGAGAAACTTCCAATACAGCGGGAATAGCCCCCAAGCAGAATAAGCTAAAACTGCATAGATAGCTCCAAGCTTTGAGGAAGAATATATTTCAGCAGACTTGTTCAAAACAAAGCGAAATTAAACATTAGGTTGCAATTCTAACAATCAATCTCAAACTGCTTCTAGATACAGTTGATCTGAAATTGCCCAGTACAGTCGATCAAACCTTTTATTAAGTTTGTTAACTGTTTAAATCTAATCGTCGAGGCCATTACGGACATTGCAGAATTTGGAATCTATCTAAAGGAGGAGGCTAAGTACTCCTTTAGATAGAAATATCATATTGCGATCGACACTATCTTAGAGACAAGCAAACTGATTACGGGTTCTTTTAGATACATCAGAACTCGTTCTAGTGTTTGTGTCACTCCTACTTCAGAATTAAGTACTCATGAATCTTCTGCCGACACTTGATCTCGATCGAGCAATTTTTTCGCGCCGTCGTGCCCTGAAATGGGGGCTTCTCGGCATTGGTACGGCTCTGTTGGCAAGCACGCCGAAAATCGTAATGGCTCAAACACGAGCCAAGACACTCACCTTCAATGCAAATGATATCGGTATCCTTAACTTTGCATTGTTACTAGAAGAACTTGAAGCAGCGTTCTACCCAGCAGCTCTTAAGAGCGGCAAGATTACCAATCCGAAAGAACGCGATTATTTGAGCGAGATTGGAAGTCATGAAGCCGCGCACGTCGCATTTTTGCGCCAAGTTCTGGGAAGTAATGCACTGTTCCAATCCCGCGATTTAAGTCTAAATGCTGCTGGTCTTAATGCACTCCTGACAAGCCGCGACAAAATCTTGAATACGGCAGTCACGTTAGAAGACTTGGGGGTTCATGCGTATAACGGTGCAGGTCCAAGCCTAACCAATCCAACATACATTTTAGCGGCAGGCTCGATCGTCTCGGTTGAAGGTCGCCATTCTGCTGCGGTGCGAGAACTTGCCGGACGACCTAGCACCGAACCCGATCGCGATCGACTCGTCCAAGATGCAAACTTAGCGGCAAGCCTGAATCCATTTAAGGGACGTGCCTACGACGAGCTATACACACCAAAGCAAGTTGTTGCTGCCGTTAGCTCCTTCAAGATTTTGAACAATCCCATCAACGGAATGCTAGTCGCCTAACCCAAGGAATTTCTTAACAATGAAGTTATTTTTGAATCCAATCATGCACCAAACAATTCGTCGATTGCAGCAAGCTACTCAATGTCTTGGGACTCTCATCGAGAAAACCACTGTCAATTTTAATCGAGCCGCTTTAGCGATCGCGTTTCTGCTGCTATTTTCTCTATCTTGGATGCCTACTGCTCCAGCTTATGCCCAAACTGCAACGCTCACGCCGCGTCAAGTCGTAGAATACGCGCTGACGTTAGAAAAATTAGAAGCCGACTTTTACCGCCGCGCGATCGCTGAAGCCCAAACCGGACGTTTATCCGGTGCGCCTGAAATCGCTAAAGCTGCGTTGATTTCCTACGGACAGGATGAAGCGCAGCATGTCGTGGATCTTTCAGCCGTACTGCGATCGATCGGCGGCGACCCAAATTCGGTTCAATTGCCTGTAAACCCAAATTACAGCGCCATTCTCGGTCGCGATCCGTTTGCGAATCCCACGGATCTTCTTCTTGCTGGGCAGTATGTCGAAGATTTAGGTGTGGCAGCCTACAAAGGGCAAGTGCAAAACTTGTTGGCGGCAGGTGAAGCTGGTAAAGCCGTGCTAGCAGGTGCTTTAGAAATTCACTCAGTGGAAGCGCGGCATGCCGCAGGTATTCGGTATTTGCGACAAACGCTGCTCGGTGCGAATGCACGTCCCTGGATTAACGATTCCAAGAGCGTGATTTACAACGAGAATCGCAGTGGCTCTCCGATTCCTTTCGGTTCTGCGGCATTTGATGGCTATGCGACCGAAACGGAAGTATTGGCTTTGGTGAAGCCAATTCTAACTAGCCAGCAATCGACTTCAGCACCTGATCAATCGGGCGAATCCGGGAATACGCAGGCAGGTACTGAAGTTCGGGGGCTATGGTAGGCTGACGATCGCTTTAATTCTTTGCCTCAATCGTGATTAAATGTCGGTATCGCTTTCACATGCAAAGCGATACCGACGTTTAACTTTAACGTGCCGTGGTCTAGCGGGAATTGAATGACGATCGAGCCAGCTTCCGATGATCTCTCTTTATTGAAACGAATTGCCCAGCAGGATCAAACAGCAATGGCAGCGCTGTACGATCGTTACGCTTCCACACTTTATGCAGTAGTTTTTAAGACGCTTGGTTCAGCTCAAGAAAGTGAAGAAGTGGTTTTAGATGTCTTTGCTCAAGTTTGGCGAACGGCAGTTCGCTTTGATGCCAGCAAAACTCAGGTAGACACCTGGCTCTTTATCATTACTCGGAGTCACACCCTGGCTCGATTGCGAACGGTGCAGCAGACCGAAAAAACCTCGATCGTCGCCGCCGAACTTCCCGTTAATCGATCAGATCACGACCCGATCGAAGACGCGCTGATTTCAGAACGACGTGACCAAATTCAAATCGCGCTTGCCCAACTTTCAGCCGAACAGCGTCAAGTGATCGAACTGGCTCACTATAAGGGTCTGTCTCACTCAGAAATAGCGGCTCAGCTAAAGCTTCCTCTCGGAACGGTTAAAACCCGGATTCGACTCGGTTTACATCGACTACGATCGACACTTAGTACTTGGAAGCCAGATTAAGATAGAACTCTCCCAGATTAAGATAGAACTCTCGATGACTCAGACCGAATGAACAACGAAAACCGCTGCTTTTGTGAACTCGCTCCGCTCTATGCCCTTCACCTTCTGACCGAAGAAGAACGAGCTTGGGTGGAGCAACAAGCTGCTGCGTCTCCAGAGTTAACGGCTGAGTTAGCAGAACTTCAGGCAACCGTTGGGGCAATTTCTTATAGCGCTCCAATAGTGCCTGTGCCCGCAGATTTAAGAGATCGACTCTTTGAACGGCTCAGTCAGTCCCCATCTATTCCCGAAGCAGAACTTTCGCCGTCCGACGCAAGGCAACATTCTGCTGAAGTGAGACGATCGATTTCCAACAGAACGAACTATTGGCGATCGCTCTGGCAGCAGCGCAGTGCAATTGCAAAACCAGCTTTTTTAGGAGTCGCTACGCTTGGTTTGTTGATTCTAGCGGTGGAGAATTACCGTCTGCGGCAAACGGTTCAAGCCAATCAGAGCGTGATTGAAACGTTGCAACAGCCCAACACCAATTTTTATGCGTTGCGGGGTACTGAGAAGGCGGAAAATGCTTCTGGCAAGGTGCTGATTGACCCTGGGCAAAATGCATTGGTGGTGTTCGTGCGGAATTTGCCCGATTTGCCTGCGGGTCAGGCTTATCGACTTTGGGCAATTCCTCAAGGTAGCACCAAGCCCAATTACTGCGGGCAGTTTAGTAGTCGCGAAGCAGCGACAGGGTACCGATCGTCGTTACAGGCAGCGTGTGGCACTCCTGCGGCTCAGCTTTTGATTACAGCAGAGTCCTCGGTGGCTCCTCCAATTCCAGCAGGATCGCTAGTGATGAAGAGTTCACTTTAGTCTTTGCTGGCTGGGGAGAGAGTGATGCTGCGAATCAAACCTTGTCCTTTGCAGGTGGCGTGATCATAGTTTTAATCAAGCCTTGTTCAATCTCCTTCAATAGTTCAAAATCCTCATCGGGCAATGTTCGATCGCCCTTTTTCTCCAGAAATTCAAAGGCGGCTCGAAACTCGGTTGAATCTGCCTCGATCGGTGCGTCCAAATGGCAAGGAATAACCCGTTCAAAGTTCCAACTTGCAACCTTTTCTGCCCAATCAATTACAATCTCTGGCTCACGATTAAGAATCAATCTTTGCAAAATCGGGGCAACAATCAATCGATGTTTTCGCAACGCCTCAAACGATCGCTGCCAATCCAATTTCCAACGAAACGGATACCAGCCAAAGAATGCTTTTTTCGAGCGATCGGGTGCTTTTACCACTTCACGCACTGAAGGAACGAGATCCGCAATGTCTAAACCGCTGGGTTGAAAGTAAAACGTAAACAATGCAATTCGCTGCCAACCTTTACGACGATTGGCTTCGGTGTCTTCGATCAATTCCGTTCCCGTCTCACGTGCATGAAACAACAACGGATAAGGATCGATTCGAATAATCTCCGGCGCAACTTCTGGAATTGAGACGACTGAATCTGTAACCAGCAGTGTTTTAGACCGTCGATCGAACAATGCGATTTCCTCAAATGGCCCTAATCCCAGTCGAATCGGGCCTAATTTTGCATACTCAAACTGATCCCCAAACGGAGTCGATCGACCATCGAGTAAATGCGTGCGACTTTTGGGAAAACCCAACCAGGAGAGCGGTAAGTTAATCGGATAGCTCCATTGATCCGGTGCAATGTAGATTTGAGCTTTGGGAAACTTTCGAGCAAACGGCGGTACAAATGCTTTGTGTTCTAAGCCCGAAGTCGTGGGGAGAATGATGTATTTAACATCACCGTGAACGGAAACGACTTCATCAAGCAATCGCAAACATTCGATCGTCGGAGCCACAGGCGCGTACACCAAAAGCCCACCCGCATCAAGCTTTACAACCGTCATCCGAATCGGCGTGACGACATAAAAAACGCCCTGAAGCTGATCAAATGTCCATACCGCATCTTTGACCACTTCTTTTCTAATCGTTCGACGCTGGCTGTAGGGATAAATTGGAACGGTAAACCAATAAAACCACGATCGTTCACGCGAATTTGTCTGACTGTCTTGCACCGATCGAATCATTGCTCCGCATTTCTCAAGTCTGATCTAGTGTCTCACGCAAACTAGAACGATGGACTATAGCGCACCGAGAAATAAATCCCGTTTTCTTGCAAGGTGCGTTTCTCACCGCCAACCGACACGAGCGGAAACCCAAAGTCGATTCGCGCCGAAAAATCATCGCCTTGCCGCCAGAGTAAACCGAGTCCCGCACCGACCAGCGTATTCTTCTCCGGATTCTCCCCGTTTCGATTCCATCCCGTTCCCAAATCGATAAACGGTGTAACTTGTAAGATCGCACGTCCCGATCGCAGAATCGGTAAACGCACCTCCGTAGAGAATAAAAAACCGTTATCGGTCAACAGCGCATCTTGCCGATAGCCCCGCACCGTTTCTTGTCCACCGAGACCAATTTGCTCAAGCGGGACTAAAGTTCGATCGACAAGCTGCAAATCTCCCCGCACTAACAGCAATGAATCTCGCGCTAAAAGTCTCGTCCACTGAGCTTGTCCGCGCCACGCCAAGAACCGACTATCTGGAGCCTGATCATTAATCGTCGCGTCAAACAATCCCAACCCGACACTAAACTGCGATCGTGCGGCAATCACTTGTTGATCGCTGCGCTGCACATATTCTTGGAAAAATCGCAGGGCTGAAATGCGGGTGCGTCCTTGCTCATCTGCTCCCGGCGACAACCGAAACGGGCCGATGTTATCGATACCTAATTCCGTCTCGCTTTCCTGGCGCGAGAACGTCAATCCTACAGTAAACTCATTCGCCGGACGCTGCACGATCGGTTGTCGAAAAGTCAGTTCGTAATAGCGCGATCGAGCCTGAATATCCAAAATATCGAACGGCTCCTCGATCACCCGACTGCGTGTACTACCATAAGCGAGGCGTAACGTTCCATTGCGCGGATTGAGCGGAACGGTGTAGCTCAGATCGATTCCGTTACTTCCGTCTGTATTGGTATAGCCGACTCGCAACCCGTCACCCAAACCGAGTAAATTCGCCTGTGCAAGTTCAATCTGTCGTCGAAACGAACCGACACTGGGCGATCGAGCATTATCGATCGAGGGTGTCACAGACAGCGTTTTCGCTTCAGTAATGGTAATTTGT
This sequence comes from Phormidium tanganyikae FI6-MK23, assembly GCA_019359175.1. Taxonomy (GTDB): domain Bacteria; phylum Cyanobacteriota; class Cyanobacteriia; order Leptolyngbyales; family Leptolyngbyaceae; genus Leptolyngbya; species Leptolyngbya tanganyikae. Next base: position 29,555 of record JAHHHU010000019.1, on the reverse strand, counting down.
AGCACGCTAGTTCCAGGGCGAGTTCCAGCTTGCAAATCCGCTGAAATCGAAGCAATTAGCGGATCGAGTTGCAGCAATCGCAATCCTTCCAGCAATCGATTCACATTCAAAGGCGCTTGCACTGCAAGCCCGATCCGACTGCGAACATAAGCTGGATTTAAGCGACGAGTGCCGATCACGTTAATTTGCTCGATCGAGCCTTCGATCACTTGAACTTTGACGACTCCGCCTGTAAGAACTTGGGGCGGCAAAATCGCAGCCGATGTCACATATCCCTTCTTGATATAGAGGTCGGCAATCTGCGATCGCAACTGCAACAATTCCGCAAACGATACATTCCGATTGAGATACGGTTTTGTAATCGCTTCAAAATCCTTGGCGCTAAATACTGTACTCCCGACAATATCAAACTGCTTTACCTGAATCGTATCGGGAACATTGCCCGGATTTTCGGGGGTCGATGGCGGCGAAATCGGTTGGGGAAGCAGTTGATCGGGAGGCGGGAGCGGAGTCGGGATTTGAGGCGTGGGCGCGGGTTGAGGCGGCAGAGGACGAGGTAGATCTTGAGGCGGAATCGGAACAACAGTCTGAGCAGATACCGGAAGCGAAACGGAAACGCTTAGTACCAGAAGAGCGTGAAGCAGCGATCGAGAAACCATCTTAAAACATCGCTTGTAATACGAAAGGGCGTAAAAAAACACCCTTGTATAGTTAAACCATGGTTAAGTAACGCGATCTCAACTTTTAGAAGTTCCTTGCAACGAAGCGAAGAGACTACTCTGCTAATCCTGGATGTACTCTCGATCGCCGAACAAACACTGCTCTGCCCGCACAAATTCACGACCCAGATAAGCAGCGTGATCGAGTCGAGTAATGCAACTAATTTCAGGCTTCTCGAAAATTTCGATACAGAGTTCCTTCGCGGTTCTGCCTTTGAAAATTGCACTCGGTCTACGTTTCAATTCACCGCCGCAAGGAAGCGGCTCCCCAGTTTCGGGATCGCAAGCCAAGCCTCGATCGTCGATCGTATTCGTGTAATGTTCTGCACAGATTAGATGAGCCGCACGATCGACATAAATAATAAAGTAGCCACTCGGATCGAGTTCGATAAATCGATTCGACAGCTTATCGTCGAAGGCAACCGGATCAAAAACAGCTTGAGTCATGTCATCAAAATATGGATCGATTTGACTATTCTAAATTTTGAAGTTGATCGTTTCCTGCTTGAAAGGCAATTCTTGATTAATCGAATCAATTTCTTGCTGTTCGAGATCGTTAATTTGATCAATGTGCGATCGCAAAATCTGCGACAAGCGACTGTTATAAAACCGATGCAGGGAATGATTCGCAGTCGCCGGAAAGCCCCGCCGCTTCTTGTGTCGTCCACCCGCTCCCGGATCAAAGATCTGAATGCCGTTGTTGATCCCCCACTCGATCGGTGCGTAGTAACAAGCATCGAAATGCAAACAATCGATTTCCTGCGTACAGCCCCAATAGCGACCATACAAGCGATCGCCTTTCGTCAAGCAAAACGACATCCCGATCGGCTCACTGCCTTCCGCATACGCTGCAAAAAACACCACGCGATGCCGATACGTTGAATGAAGCTGCTCGAAGAACTTCTTCGTGAGATACTTACTGCCCCACCAGCCGAATTTATCGCAAGTATCACTGTAAAACTCGTACATCTGCGAAAAGTGCGATCGTGGAATCTCATCCCCCGTCAGCGTCTTAAGCGCCAATCCCGCAGTCACAACCGCTTTACGTTCTCGCTTAATGTTGCGTCGCTGATTTGCATTAAACGCATTGAGATAATCATCAAACGTTTGATATCCCTGATTCGACCAGATAAAACCGTGATGCAGCCAGGGACTAAAGCCATGACGCTCCATCCGCACGCGCCACTCTGGATCAGCATAGAGAAAATTGCAGCCAGAGATTCGATTGCGCGTACAGAAATGATCGATTGCGCTCACCATCATTTCGGTGATTTCGTCTTCGTCTTCTCCAGGTGCGATCAAAAACCGATAGCCCTCCGCAGGCGTAAACGGTGACATCCCCAATAGTTTCGGGTAATACTGAACGCCTAAACGATCGGCTAAATCTGCCCATTGATGATCAAATACAAACTCGCCGTAGCTGTGCCCTTTGATATACAGAGGAGCCACCGCGATTAATTCGCGATCGCGCCACACTGTTAAATGATTCGGCATCCAGCCCGATCGAGCCGTGGTACTGCCGGAAGTCTCCATATTATGCAGCCAGTCCCACTCGAAAAACGGCGTTTTTAGCGGGGTTGCCAACGCATCCCAAGCGGGCTGCGGGACTTCAGAAATTCGATTAATCCAAGCGATCGAAGTACGGGGCTGCAATTGTTCAACCATAGCCAGAGAGTTCAGTAGCTTCATACAGCCTAATAGATTTGCCCAAATCTGGCACAGCACCCCGCAATTCCCTGTTTGGGGAATGCCGATCGGATAAATTTCGGTGAGAATGGCAAGAAAGCAATATCGCCGCTAAAGTGAAGACATGATTTTCAGCGTAAAATCCTTCAAAATCACTGATATAGCAGATAAACTTCATCGTTTTATATCGATAATCTTATAATTCTGCGCTTTGTTGAGTGACCCCGCGATCGCGGTAAGCTTTGACTTGAATGTCACTTTAATATCATCAGTTCTGCTCTACTGCTGCTACGTCCCCCAATTCGGTTATTAGGGCTTATGGCGAAGTCACGTCAATCCTCCTTCCGTCGCATCCTGCTGAGACGCTTGTTACTGCTCAGTATTCCGGTGCTATTGACGGGAGAGGTCGTCGCGTACAAAAAAGCAAGAGCAGGACTCTTGGAAACCGCACGGCACAACTTGACGGCGAGTGCTGTCCGCAAGGCTGAATCGCTACAAACCTCGATCGCCAATCTACGATCGAATCTCGCCTTAGCAACGACTTCTTCAGCCCTACAAATCGACTCACCTCAAGCGACATATGATTTCTTGGAGCAGCTTCAGCGCACTTCACCCGTGTCGCTCCAGTGCATTCAATTGATCAACATGAAGGATAAAACCGTCAAAGCGAGTACTTGTGGCAACCAAGCGATCGCCCAATTTCCGCTTGATCCCTGGCAAAATCGCCCGACTCCCGCCAATGTCGTTGATGCCAAAAATATCCAAGTTTCACTCGCGCAGCCTTCGAGAGTCGGGGGCGAATTGTCAGTCGATCATCAGCTTAATTTAGTGCTGAGTGCGCCTGTAACAGTGCGATCAAACAATCAGGATGTTCGTTACGCGCTTAGTGTTCAAGCATCGCTCTACTCAAAGCCAGAACCAGAACTCAGCGCGATCACCTCAGGCTACACAGTCGTGATCGATGACTCTGGCGTGATTCTGGCACATCCGATCGCAGAACGCATCGGACGCGATATTCGCCAAGAAGCCAACGCTCAACAGCTTCAGCGCGTGTTTGAAACTGCGATCGCCAATAGCACAGTTGGCGATCGCGTGACCAATCAGCAAGAATCGCTTGAACCCTTTCCGTTTGAGGAAAATGGCGCAGAATGGATGGCAGGCGGTAGCACAATTCAGGTATCGCTGAAGAATGGCGAATCCTCGACTTGGGTAGTGTTGGCAGCAACTTCAGTCGATAGCGCCCTCTACGGTTTAGCGGACATCAAGCAAGTTCTGATCATCCTGACGCTCGGACTTCTAACCGCGATCTTACTATCGACGCTGTATCTCACTCGCGATTTAGCTCGCCCGATCGAACAGTTGAGCGAATACGCACTAAAGATTCGCCAACGATTCGACGGAGAACGCGCCCCCAAAAACTTCAAAGTACGCGAACTGAATTATCTAGCTGAAGCGCTTGATAACATGGTCGAACGGTTAGAAGAGCGGGCGAGTGAACTAGAATCCGCTTGGCAGGAAGCGCAATCTGCAAATCAAGTAAAAAGCGAGTTTTTAGCAACGACTTCTCACGAATTGCGGACACCGCTGAATGGAATTATTGGCTGTGTGCGGTTGGTGCGCGACGGATTTTGTGACAGCCGCGAAGAAGAACTAGAGTTTCTTCAGCAAGCCGATAAATCTGCCATGCACCTACTTCAGATCATTAACGATCTGCTTGATATTGCAAAAATCGAAGCCGGGAAAGCCGAACTAAATCTACAACCGATCGACATTCGCGATCTCTGCCAAGAATGTCTCAAGATGGTTCAACCGACTGCGGATCTGAAGCGCTTGAAGCTGACCTTGCATTTCAATACGGATCTCGATCGCGTTCCGATCGACAATCTGCGCGTGCGCCAAATGGTGATTAACTTGCTGTCGAATGCGGTCAAGTTCACCCCAGAAGGCGGAACAGTTTCGCTCGTAGCTCGAATCGGGTACGGCTATCAATTAGTTCAGGATGTGCGTCCCGATCGCAGTCCAATCAATCAAGAAACGACTTACCTTTGCCTTGAAGTTGAAGATTCTGGGATTGGCATTCCGAAAGATCGCTGGCATTTGCTCTTCAGACCGTTTCAGCAGATTGATTCATCAATGACGCGCAAGCATGAAGGAACAGGGCTAGGGCTTGCACTGACGAAACGATTGGCGGAGATGCACGGGGGAACGCTGTCGTTTTGGTCAGTTCCAGATAAGGGCAGTACGTTTCGGATTTGGCTGCCGTGGCTTGAACCGAAGGTCGAGAAGCAGAAGACAGACGTGGGTGGTACTGCTACCGAGACTTCTTTGGAGCCATCGACCAGAAAGATTGAAGAGTTGGGAACGCGCGGCTAGAGAGCGATTTACAAGGCTTGTGAAATTCCCCTAACGCTGTTCTGCTTGGAGTTGGTGGAGTTGCTCGATCGTAAGTCCAGTGACTTCAGCGATCGTCTCTAGAGGAAGCTTTCTTTGAAGCATATTCAGCGCGATCGCCTGCCGCTCTTCCTGTCGTCCTTCCTGTCGTCCTTTTCGTAACCCTCTCTCTTCCCAACTCGTTAAAGTTTCCATAATTCTCTCCTTCTCAACTACGCCTAGTTTATCAATTTCAGCCTGAAAAGCCTTCTCTTCCTTCGCGTCTAGTCGCAAGTATGTATCCACGAACTTAGAGATTAATCGAGTCTTAGCAGGGTTTAATTGCAGCGTGACCAGAAGCCGCAAACACTCTGCTTTAACCTTAGCGCGGTCTTTCTTGGCAATTTTCATCTTTGCCATTAGTGCCGCTGCTACAGGATTTGATCGATTGAGATAGTCGCGCCAGTTTAGCCGATTGGGCTGAATCGTGTGAAAGCGAAACTCCAACACTCTGAAATTGGGAAACTCAACAACATATTTATTCTGCTCAGGGCGGTAGGGTTCGTCGAAGGAGAACAAGACAATCGGATAAATGTCTTTCAGGTGTAGTCGATCGAACTTCAATCGAAGTAGTGGAACATCCTTCGATTGAAGTTCGATCGACTGGTTGCTTGGGCTTCGATGTGGATCAAAAAGGTGGTGTCTTGTCCTGATCGTTTGACTTCTACCAGCAAATCAATTACTTTCTCTTCGCCTTCGATCAGATCCGCGAAATATTCCTGCTGCAAGAACGAGATAGAGTCGGGGTCGATAGTTCGGGCGATCTCTGGGAGAAAGAGTTCTAGAAATTCCAGAAAAAAGGTTGAGATTAGCTCTTTGAAGTTCTGATCGTGATCAATCGACATATCAGAGGGACATACTACGCCTTGGTTTTGTCAGTGTACTCTCATTGATTGAGATAGCGCTAAACATTAGAAAAGCAAGAGGAACAGAATAATCGTTCACAAAAAAGCTGGGACAAGTGCATCACTCATCCCAGCCAATCCTTGATTCAATCAAATCATTAGAAGTTCATTTCGGCAGCTTGAACACGCTCGACTTGCTTCTTCTTCAGTACCAGCATGATTTGGGTCAGCGAAACGATCGCGAAGAACGCCAACAGTCCCTTGATGCGATCGGGATTTTGCAGCACGATTTCTTTCTCGACTTGACCAAACCCACCGACGTTCGGGTTGTTTGTCAACGGATCACCTGCTTTCACCGTGTCCCCTTGAGCCACGAGCAATTCGGGTCCTGCGGGAATCTCATCGGTTGCTACAGTGCCATTTTCTCCAGTGATTTTAACGCTGAAGCCGCCTTCTTCGGTTTTGTCGATCGCGCTGATCTGACCCGAAGCGGAAGCGTTATAAACTGCGTTGTTGCTCTTTTGTCCGGTCGGATAAACTTGTCCGCGTCCACGGTTGCCGCCGATCTGAATCGGGTACTTTCCGAAGCGCAGGGATTTATCGGTGTTCGGATCGGGAGACAGCACTGGAAAAGCAATTTCCTGGTACTGTTCGCCCGGAATCGGGCCTACAACGAGCCAGTTTGGATGAGCATCGCTGTAAGGCTGGATGTAGAGTTCTCCAGCTTTTTCTTTTTGCTCTTCGGTCATGCGCTCTTCAGGAGCCAGTTTGAAACCATCCGGCAGCATCAAAACTGCACCGACATTCAATGGCCCTTTCGTGCCATCACCTTGAACTTGTTGAACGGCTGTGTCGTAAGGGATTTTCACCACCGCTTCAAATACGGTATTGGGGAGAACGGATTGCGGCACTTCAGCTTCGGTCGGCTTCGCGCCTAAGTGACAGTTCGCGCAAACAATTCGACCGGTCGCTTCACGCGGATTTTCGTATTGGTTCTGAGCGAAAATCGGGTACGCAGAAGCTGCTTGAGGAAGGGCAAAACTTCCGGCTAAAAGGGTTGCGATCGCGGCAAGAGTTACGATCGCTCTACGTAGAAAACTTGTTCTCATCTCTAGTTCACTCTATTGTGCAAAGGTTCTTAAACGGCTCAAGCCCACCAAGGATCGTCGCCTGTGCGGAAATCGGTTTCAGTCCAGGGGGTAAACGAAATCTTGTCGTTTTCCACGTTCGCGTGAACCAATGCCAGAGACAGCGGAGCCGGACCACGCACGACTTTTCCAGTGTTGTCGTACTGCGAACCGTGGCAAGGACACATAAATTTGTTTTCGTTGGGGTTCCAGGGCACAACGCAGCCGAGGTGAGTACAAACGGCGTTGATGCCATAGCTCTCGATCGTTTCATCACCTTGCACGACGACGTAGGTGGGATCGCCTTTTAGCCCTTGAGCAAGAGAGCGATCGCCTGCTGGGTGCGATTTTACGTATTCGCTGACGATAATATCGTTACCGAGCGCGTCTTTTGCCGTGACCCCACCGGATGCGCCACCCGACGAAGGCGGAATAAAGTATTTCACGACTGGATATAAAGCACCGAGCGCTACTAACGCTTCAGAGCCAAACATCAAGGCGTTCATAAATTGGCGACGACCCATGCTTGGGACATCAGAAGATTCAGATAATTGAGCCATGACTTCTTCTCTAGGGATTGCGAATGGAGATGACAAAAGATTTCGCGCAGAACTGCTTTGAGAGCACTGTGTTTAAATCAATTTACATGGAGAGTGCTACATCACGACACTCCAAGTTCATTCGGGTGAATGTCCTGAGATTCCTTAGAGTCAGCAATTTGTAGCGTTTCTAAGGTGCATTATACATTTCTTGACATTCACATTATCGATACGAGACTGTGGAATTAGCTAACGAAATGTAACAACTTACGACATCGCCATCATGACGGGACAGGAACTTCGAGAAATTTTGCTGAATAAGTGGGGGCGATCATATGACATTCAGGTGCGACGGACGCAGGGAAAGTTTTTTGTGCAGGTGATGTGGCGATATTTGGAGCAGATGTCGTTTCCGTTGTCTGAGGTTGAGTATTTGGAACACATGGATCAAGTGGCAGAGTATTTGGCGGGTTGGGGTGCGATCGCGCAAGTGCAGTCTTATATCGAGAAGACGCGCGAACGTCCGAGACAGGGGAAAGCGGTGAGTATTCCGATCGATTTAGGCGATCGAGCTTCGGAGTGGTTGTTGGAGGATTTCTAGAAAGTCTCTTCGCTTCGGTTACATTCCGGGGCGGGACGATAAAAGCGTTGTCTGAAAATCGCACGATCGCTATTCTTCCGGTGCAAGCAAGGAATTCGGGATCTGATCGAGTGTTTTACCGATCGCATTACAAAACGCTTTCATTTGCGCCACAGTCATCGTTGGTTCTGTCAATCCTCGTTCCCATCGGCTAATTGTCGAAACAGAAACATCCATCAGCCGTGCGAGTTCCTCCTGCGAAAGTTCTGCTGCCTCTCGGAGTTTCTTAATCGGTGAATTCGTTTCTGTCTGTTGACCTTTCTTCGGTCTTGCCATATTCTAAAACTAAGCAAATAAACTAGTTTTTTAGATAGGTTTCCTACACCAATCCTGTCCAAGTGCAGCCCGCACCTTGAGCAAGTTTGTTCTGTCCAAAATTACCACCCTACTGATGAATATGACTTACCGCGATCGTCTTTCTCCGTGGTGCATCATTGAACGATTGCCGAATTTACAGCGATCGACTCTCTACCGCTCCCGCAGTCGCAGCGCCGCAGAAGAATGTTTGAAAGTATTACAGCGATTTAGGTCTGGTGATTATGAAATCGTATTTGATATCGGAAATCCACAGCGAGAAGAACAAGTCGATCGCGTTACGCTAGAAGAAATCGAATTTCTCTAGATATGCCTTGTCAGCTTTGCGATCGCACTGTTCCCGCCCTCACTGAACATCATTTGACTCCGCGACAGCACACCAAACGCAAAAAACTTGATCCGGGTGAAACGATCGAGATTTGTCCCGCTTGTCATCGCCAAATTCACGTTCTATTCGACAATCGCCAGCTTGCACAAGAACTAAACACCGTTGAGCGATTGAAATCGAATCCCGCAATGGCAAAATTTCTCGCTTGGGTACGGAAGCAGAATCCCGATCGCAAAGTGAGGGTGAAACGATGACTCATTTCATGCTGAAGGAGATTTGTGAGCAGCCGGATGTGATTCGGAAATTGATCGATCGAGCGATTTCAATTTCGTTTGAAAAGGTCGATCGGATTAATATTCTCGCTTGCGGAACGAGCTTACACGCGGGTTTGGTTGGGCAGTTCTTATTTGAACAAGTCGCAAAAATCCCAACACAAGTGCGATCGTCTTCTGAATCGCTTTTTGCTCCGTTAATTGAAACGCCGAATACAATCACGATCGCGATTACACAATCAGGTGAAACAGCAGATACGATCGCAGCATTACAAATGGTTCAATCGCAGCGAATCGCGATTACGAATGGAATCGACAGCACGATTACTAAGCAAGTCGATCGCACAATTTATACCAATGCTGGAGAAGAGAAAAGCGTTGCAGCAACCAAAACGTTTACAGCGCAGTTAGTTGTTTTATATCAGCTTGCGCTTGAAGCGGCACATCAAAGAAACCAAATTGATCAGCAACAGTTTGAAACGCATCTTGAATCGCTTCGACAAATTCCACAACAAATCGAAGCCATTTTGAAAAACAATACGATCGCGCAAATTGCCGAAACGCTAAGAGACACTCGTGATTTGATTCTGATTGCTAGTGGAATCAATACTGCGATCGCACTTGAAGGCGCATTAAAACTCAAAGAAGCGACCTACACACACGCGGAAGGGTATGCCGCTGGAGAATTCTTGCATGGCTCGATCGCGCTTTTAGATCCGCAGATTCCAACGATTGCACTCTATCCAGAAACCGTGAGAAAAACAATCGATCGCATTCGAGTAAATCAGCATCATGTGATTGAAATCCCTACCGCAGCGATTCCTGAACTATTTACGCCATTCTTAACTGTCGTATCGCTGCAACTTTTGGCATATGAGTTAGCAATCCTACGCGGGATAGATGTCGATCGACCCCGCAACATCACAAAATTCCTCACAACTTAATAAACTCATCCCGATCTAAAAGCGTTTTCACCTTCTTTGTTCTGACCTCTATCGCGATGGGGAAAATTGCTCTAGGATTTGGGTGAATATCCTTCGCACAAAGCATACGCTCTAACGAAATGACTCCTTCCCCAGATCCACGCCGTCGCCTTACCTCCGATGAACTGATCGCGATGTTTGTTGCCTTCCTCAGTATTGGAGGAATCTTTTTCTGGGCAACTCGACAAACCGACACAGGGTTTGATTTTGGTTCGCTTCTTTCAAGTAATTCTCAGACTGCCCCGTCTGCCGGAATCACTTCCCCTGCACCAGAGCCCCCTCGGAATAATGCGATCGCTCCTGGAACCAGTTCTTCCGCCTCCCAAACCCTCATCCCCATTCCCATTCCCCAAGTCGAAGCCACTAGCGCACCGCAGCCAAACTTGCAGAACGAGATCCCAACGAATCCTGCCCCGATCGCCGTTGTTCCATCTCCTAGTCCCAATCTTCCCAATCTCGTTCCGTCTCCCACGACTCCGCCTTCTCCTGGAGCCGCAAAACCGATTACGGGCTTTACTGATGTGCCGAGTGATTTTTGGGCTGGTTCTTACATCGGAGAACTCTCCCGCCGGAATATTCTTGGCGGATACCAGGACGGAACCTTCAAACCAAATGATCCGATTACTCGCGCTCAGTTTGCCTCACTGTTAGGAAAAGCCTTTGGTAAGCCGAAAGAGCGGCAAAGTATTACGTTTAGCGATGTGCCAGACAATTATTGGGCGAGATCGTCGATCAATGATGCAATTCAAACAGGCTTTATGAGCGGATATTCGGAAGGTGCGTTCCGACCCGATCAACAAATCCCGCTCTACCAACTGCAAGTCGCTTTGGCTTCAGGCTTAAAACTTCAATCCCCATCCCCCTCAGCGCAAACCTTAGCGAAGTTTAAGGACGTGAGTGATTTGCCGAAGTGGGCACAAGGGAAAGTTGCATCGGCGGTTGAGTCCGGTTTGGTGACAGGCTATCCCAGCGCTGACCAACTCACTCCAAATCGAGTCGCAACCCGCGCAGATGCGGCAGCTTTGCTTTATCAAGCGCTTGTCAAAGAAGGACGAATCACACCGACAAAATAAAGGGCGAACACCTCTTCATCTCCTCAACTAGAATAGGTAAGCATATATTTTTGCACCATATTCGCATTCAGGAGTTGACTCGTGGAGTCCCGTTATACCCCCGCCGAGATCGAAACAAAATGGCAGCAGGCTTGGACAGCCGAGGATCTGTACCAAACGCCCGAAACCAGCGATAAGCCGAAGTTTTACGCGCTATCGATGTTTCCTTATCCCTCCGGCAATCTCCATATGGGGCACGTGCGGGTGTATACGATCGTTGATGTGATTGCTCGACTCAAACGAATGCAAGGTTATCGGGTGTTAAATCCGATGGGTTGGGATGCGTTCGGGTTGCCTGCGGAAAATGCAGCGATCGAGCGAGGAGTGCATCCCACGAAGTGGACGTATCAAAATATCGATCAGATGCGCGACCAGTTAAAGCAGTTGGGCATCTCGTTCGATTGGACGAAAGAACTGGCAACCTGTTCACCCGATTATTACCGCTGGACGCAATGGATCTTTTTAGAGTTCTTCAAGGCGGGTTTGGCATATCAGAAAGAAGCGACGGTGAACTGGGATCCGATCGATCAAACGGTCTTAGCGAATGAGCAGGTCGATGCAGATGGGAAATCTTGGCGATCGGGTGCGAAAGTCGAGCGGAAATTGTTGCGTCAGTGGTTTTTGAAGATTACAGACTATGCAGAACAACTGTTAGTCGATTTGGACAAGCTGAAAGGATGGCCCGATCGCGTTAAGTTGATGCAAGCGAATTGGATCGGCAAGTCCACAGGCGCACAAGTTACTTTTAAAACAGAATTGGGTGACGATATTGTTGTGTTTACGACTCGTCCCGATACGTTATGGGGTGCGTCGTTTATGGTGTTGTCGCCAGAGCATCCTTTTGTTGAGAAGTTGACCACGCCTGAGCAGAAAAGCTCGATCGCACAATATCAAACAGCAGCAGCGGCAAAAAGTGATCTCGATCGAACCGCTGAAGGTCAAGAAAAGACTGGCGTTTGGACGGGAAGCTATGCGATCAATCCGGTGAACGATCAGAAGATTCCGATCTGGATCGCGGACTATGTGCTGATGGACTATGGAACGGGTGCGATCATGGCAGTTCCGGCGCACGATCAGCGAGATTTTGAGTTTGCGAAAAAGTTCGATTTGCCAATCAAAGTTGTGGTTCAGCCATCGGAGCAAACCTTAGATGGTGCAACCATGACCGAAGCTTATCCGGGTGAAGGCGTGATGGTGAATTCGGGTGTGTTGGATGGTGTTCCGGCAGGCAAAGGGAAAGGGCAAAGTGTCGAAGCTGCGATCGCATTCCTTGAATCAAACCAAACAGGCAAAGGCACATCAAACTATCGCTTAAGAGATTGGTTAATTTCGCGTCAAAGATATTGGGGTGCGCCGATTCCAATCATTCACTGTCCAAACTGTGGCGCGGTTCCCGTTCCTGATGCGGATTTGCCTGTTGCACTGCCAGAGAATGTCGAGTTTTCGGGCAAAGGTGGCTCACCCTTAACTCAGTTGGAATCGTGGCTGAATGTTCCCTGCCCTAGTTGTGGAACACCTGCAAAACGAGAAACCGATACGATGGATACCTTTATCGATTCGTCGTGGTATTTCTTGCGCTATCCCGATGCAAATAATGATCAAGCAGTGTTTGATAAAGCAATCACCAATGATTGGATGCCTGTTGATCAATACGTGGGTGGAATTGAACACGCGATTTTGCACTTACTGTATTCGAGATTTTTCACGAAAGTATTGCGCGATCGAGGTTTATTAAACTTTGACGAACCCTTCGAGCGTCTCTTAACTCAAGGCATGGTTCAAGGCAGAACTTACAAAAATCCAACCACTGGAAAGTATGTGCTTCCTGCCGATGTCAAAGATGCCTCGAACCCAATCGATCCCAAGACTGGCGAAAAGTTAGACATCGTATTCGAGAAAATGTCCAAATCGAAGCATAACGGTGTGGCTCCCGGTGATGTTGTAGATAAGTATGGTGCTGACACGGCTCGAATGTTTATCTTATTCAAAGCGCCCCCTGAGAAAGACTTAGAGTGGGAAGATGCCGATGTCGAAGGACAGTTCCGATTCTTAAATCGGGTGTGGCGATTGGTCACAGAATCTACGTTAAGCAAAAAAACTGCAAAAGAACTGACCAAAGCAGAGAAAGATTTACGTCGATCGATTCACATTGCGATCAAAGAAATCGCCGAAGATTTGCAGGGTGACTATCAGTTCAATACGGCTGTCTCTGAGTTGATGAAACTTAGCAATGCTTTAAGCGACTTTGCTCAAAAAGATTCCCCAATCTATGCAGAAGGGATTGATACCTTATTGCGATTGTTAGCACCGTTAGCACCGCACATTGCTGAGGAACTGTGGCACACGATCGGACATTCCGACTCGATCCACACGCAGGCTTTCCCGATCGTTGATCCGAGTGCGTTAATCGCCGACGAGAAAACGATCGTGATTCAAATCTTAGGCAAAACGCGCGGAACGATCGAAGCGGCAACTGCGATCGCAGACGACAAAACTGCATTAGAACAATTGGCGCGAGAGTCAGAGATTGCAAAACGCTACATTGAAGGCAAAGAGATCAAGAAAGTGATTGTTGTGCCTGGAAAGCTCGTAAACTTCGTCGTGGCGTAGTTGAACTATGAAATGCACAATCGTCATTCAATGGTCAGATGAAGATTAGTGTTATGTGGTGAGCTTGCCGCAGCAATTTGATTTTGACAAGAAACTTCAGTGGGTCTAGCGATATGACAACTTTAGAGAACTATGATCCGAATGGCGTTGGTGTCGTCGGGCGATTGTTCGGATTGCCGTTTGACCAAGATTCGGCAAATCTGATTGTGTTGGGTGTGCCTTGGGAAGTCACTGTTTCTTATAGTGCTGGAACAGCGCGAGGTGTGGAAGCGGTACTGAATGCTTCCACACAGCTCGATTTGTATGATTTCGACAATCCAGACGGGTGGAAACAAGGGATTTTCATGCCTGAGATTTCCCAAGCCGTTCTCGATCGTAGTGACGCGCTCCGGATTGATGCCGCGAAAATTATCGATCGCTTATCCACTGGAGAAAGCCTCGATACCGAATTAACGCAATTACTAGCAACCATTAATCAAGAATGCGAATCGCTGAATCAATGGTTATTTGAACAAGCAGATCGCATTCTCGAACAAGGAAAACGAGTTGCGGTGATTGGTGGCGATCATAGTGTGCCGTTAGGGTATCTCAGAGCGATCGCACAACATTACGAAAACTTCGGAATCCTACACATCGATGCTCATGCAGATCTGCGCGAAGCTTATGAGGGGTTCGAGTATTCTCACGCCTCGATTATGTACAACGTGCTGAAACTGCCGCAGATGACGAAACTCGTTCAAGTCGGGATTCGCGATGTCTGTTTAGACGAAGTGAACTTAATTCGTGACTCAAACGGGCGGATTTCAACTTACTTTGATGCAATGCTGAAACAGAAACAGTATGCGGGTGTGCCTTGGTTAGAGACTTGTCAGCAAATTGTCGCAGAGCTACCGCAAGAAGTGTATATCAGCGTCGATGTCGATGGATTTGATCCCAAGCTTTGTCCGACGACGGGAACGCCTGTGCCGGGTGGATTGGAGTTAGAGCAAGCCTTTTGTTTGTTCCGGGAAGTCGTGAACAGCGGGCGGAAAGTGATCGGCTTTGATGTTGTTGAGGTCGGAAATGCTGAGTGGGATGGGAATGTAGCAGCAAGAACAGTGTACAAGCTGTGTAATTTGATGGATTTGACTTGGCAGAATTGAGCTTGCTATCTTCAGCCGAATCGCTGCCGTAAGATGAATTCGGCGATCGCTAAATCGACAGGCGTTGTCACCTTCAAATTTGTTTCTTCTCCTTCCACGATTTGAACAGGCAGACCACATTGCTCGAACAGTGCTGCATCATCGGTTACTTCCCAACCGTTCTGCCGTCCTTCTTGATGGCATTTCTTTAATCGTGGAACTGAAAATCCTTGTGGGGTTTGGGCTGCCCAAAGTTGCGATCGATCCGGCGTACTTTCAATCACCCCTGTTGTCTTCACAACTTTGATCGTATCTTTTACCGGAACTGCGGCAATGAACCCATCACACGATTGCAGCGCGGCAGAACAACGATCGAACAATTCTGGGGTTGCTAAACAGCGTGCACCATCGTGAATCAAAACGTGATCAGCCTCGATCGGAAGCGCCTGAAGCCCGTTGTAGACGGATTCTTGACGGGTTGCGCCGCCTTGGATAAATTGAACGGGCTTCGTGAGATTGAGCGAATGGACGATCGCTTTGAAGTCTTCCCAATCGATCGGTTGCCCGATGATGCCGACCCACTGAATGGTGTGTGAAGCTTCTGCGGCGAGAAGTGTCCAGGCAATTAAAGGCTTTCCTAATAGATCGAGCAGGAGTTTATTGCGATCGCTGCCCATTCGTCGTCCGGAACCTGCTGCGGGAATTAGTAAGTACACTTTTTTCTCGGTCTAATTGCTCTGATGATTAGTGTATCAAGCGATCGGTTCGTCTCCCCCTATCGACAGCCTAAACTTTGGCGACTATCGACATTGCTAGTCGTGACAGTGCTAACCCCACGGCTATCAACTCTGGCAACAACGAGCGTATTGTTTCCACTGGCAATCTGGCACAACTGAGTTACAGTCTCCGGATCGAGCTTTGCCCCCGTGAAATCGACATTCGAGATTCCTGTACGGACAAATCTGGCTCCGCGCAAATCAGCATTTTTTAAGACTGCATTTGTAAGGTCGGATGAATCAAACTGTGCGCCAGTTAACTGAGCATTTTCTAGGTTGACATTTCTAAGGTAGACCCCAACTAACCGTTGATTGGTCATATTCACCCCAGTTAAATCTGCTCCACCAAAAAACGTGGTTCCAAGCGTTGCTCCCTGGAAATTTGCGCCTGCCAGTCGAGCAGAGCCGAAATCGGTGTTTAACAGATAAGCATTGGTGAAATTTGCTCGATCGAGAATTGCTCGACTCAATGAAGCCCGACTCACATCCGCATTGCTAAAATCGGCTCCGGTGAAATTGCTAATTCGACGATCGCTCGATCGAGCATCAACCACTAATTCGCCTGCTTGAATACCGCTGAGGTTTGCCCCAGTCAGTCTCGTGCCGCTGAAATCACTGCCAAATAACGAAGAATTGATCAGTCTCGCATTGCTTAGATCGGTGTTTGCCAAATTAACGTTAGTTAAATTGCAACCGCGACATTCTTTCGTCGATCGCAGTTGTTGAAGTTGCTGATCGGTTTGGGCTTGGGCTGAAAGCGCGGAGAGCAAAACTCCGGTGAGTGTTGCAAGGGCGATCGAGATCTTCTGCATAAAATTCAACAGTGTCAGAACTTCCCCGATTTTACTCTAAGGCCATGACGATTCTTGCATCGGAATCACCATTACTTCTGGAATCACAGTTTCCGGCGGTTGCGTCAGGATATATCGAATGGTATCCGCGACATTTTTGGGGTCTTGGAGTTTGTCGAGGGGCGTATCAGGAAAGCGATCGAGAATAAACGGAGTTTGCATTCCGCCTGCGATCACAGCGGTCACTTTTACGCGATCGGGGCGAGCTTCGACGTGCAGAGCGTGACTAAAACCGACTAAGCCCCATTTGCTAGCGTGATACGCGGTTGCATTTGCCCAAGTGCGTTTTGATGCGGTGGAAGCAATGTTAACAATGTGCCCTGTTTTTCGCTGCTTCATGTGTGAGATCACTGCTTTCGACAAGATAAACGGGGCGCGGAGATTTACAGCCAGAACGCGATCCCAATCTTTGATATCAAGTTCTTCGATCGAGACTGTGACATCAATTCCCGCATTGTTAATCAGAATGTCTAAGTGACCAAATTGCTCAATCACTTTCGCAATGCTAGAAAGAATCTGAGCTTCATCGGTGACATCTAGGCGCAGCGCGGAGGCTTTCCCGCCTTCTGAGCTAATTTCTGACGCAATTTTTTCGGCAAATTCTTCTCGAATATCTGCCACGATCACCGTCACGCCTGAAGCGCCTAAAACGCGACAGATTGCTTCTCCCAGTCCTTGTGCGCCACCCGTGACGAGTGCTACTTTTCCGGTTAGATCGCTCATTGTATTCTCCTAGGAATAGATTGTTTGTTGCTTCATTTTGGGCGGATAGCTGCCCCCTAAATCCCCCATTCTGGGGGACTTCAAATTAAGAAAGCATCGCCTTTCAAAGCCTCCCAGAATGGGGGATTTAGGGGGCGAACCCCAAGCAATTTGAAAGCCAAGCAATTTATGTAAACAGTAGCTTCTAAGCTGCGAACATCCTGCCATTAGTGATTCATAGTCCTAATAATTAACGGTTAACGGAAGCTCTGAAGCTGCATTGCGGTTCTGTAACCTTAAGCGTTGTCGCTTCGGTTGCTGTTCATGATTCACGACCCATGCTTCAACTAATTCACAAAGTAAGTGAATCACGACGATTTGAACTTCCTGGATATGCTGCGGATCTTTCGCTGGAACCACGATCGATAAATCACACAGCGATCGAGCATGACCGCCGTCGCCACCCAAAATCCCAATACTCGGAATTCCAAGCCGTTGTGCAGTTTCAAAAGCTTCCAGAATGTTCTTCGATCGACCACTTGTGCTAATGCCAATCACCAAATCGTTTGATTGTGCGAATGCTTCAATCTGACGAGAAAAAACGTGATCGTATCCAACATCATTCGACCAAGCGGTTAGTAAAGTACTATCGGCAGAAAGCGCGATCGCAGGAAGTGCCCGTCGATTTGGGATTTTGAACCGTCCGACAAATTCTGCGGCACAATGTTGAGCATCTGCCGCACTGCCCCCATTTCCACAGATGAGAACTTTGCCGTTTTGGGTGAAGCAATTGGTGATTAGGGTTGCAGCTTGAGTGAGTTCGGTTTGAAGGCAACGTTGAGCCGATTGCATTGCTGTAATGACTGAATTAAAGCCGCGATCGATCACCATCCCCGAATCTAATGCACCGGAGGGATCAATCAGAACGGATTGATATAAGTTCGCCATCGAATCCGCCACGCTCTGCCAGGTAAATAGATCGTTTGCACGTCGAATTGCTTGTCGGCTGAGGTTTTCGAGCAATGTTGGATGAGCATACAGGTGAGAGAGACGATCCGCGATCGCATCCGGTTGATTTGGGGGCACAAGATAGCCCGTCTCACCATCTGCAACCGAGAATTTAACTCCTCCTACCTTCGAGCCAATTACCGGAGTTCCACAAGCCATTGCTTCGAGCGGTGTAATGCCAAACGGCTCATACCAGGGCGTTGTGATAAATACATCTGCGGCACTGTAGTAGTACCGCAACACTTCCCGCCCTTTTCGACCGACAAAATGCACGCGATTGACGATACCCAACTCAGTTGCGATCGCAGTTAATCGATCGACTTCTTTCGCAATGCGCGGATCACTATCATTCAACTCACCGCCAACAATGATCAACTGTGCGGATGTATTCTCACAGAACTTTGCAAATCCCGAGATCGCAGTATCAACTCCTTTACGCGGAACCATGCGACCGAGTTGCAAAACAATTCGATCATCAGGATTCATCCCCAAAGCGACTCTTGCTAATGCTTTATCCAAACACCAAAACTCAGACGGATCAAAGCCACAAGGCACAATCGTAATTTTGTGTGGATCAGCGTTGTAGAGTTGAATCAAATCAATTTCGTCTTGTGGGCATTCAGCAACAATGCGATCGGCTTCTTGAACTAATCGATCCTCGATCGCGAATCGTTCATCAGGAAATTCATCGTTTCCGCCTTGATGAAATCGCCGCACTCGTCCTAGTGCATGGAACGTGATTACGAATGGAATCTGCAACACTCGCTTAAGTTCTGCGGCAACGAGTCCAGACATCCAAAAGTTAGCATGAACGAGATCGTAGTGAGTATGCCGGCAGAAACGCAGCATATACGCTGTGAACTCCTGCATATGAGGCAGTAAATCTTCTTTGCGAATCTCAATCGGATCACCAGCAGGAACGTGAATCAGACGAACGCCTTCGCTCCAGTCGGCGATTTCCGGCAATAAAGCGCGATCGCGCCGGGTAAAAATATCCACCCGATAGCCACGTTTCGCTAAATGCTTTGCCAACTGTCCGACATATACATTTTGCCCGCCACTATCCACGCCGCCTAAAATTCCAAACGGCGAAGCGTGTTCACTAATCAATGCAATCCGTTTCATACGAGGGAAAGAGTAGGTTTACGATCGACAACTCGTGCAAATGCCTGATTCCAATCGCGCGTAAATCGCTCGATATTAAATCGTTCTTCGGCAACTTTGCGAACACCCTGACTTAATCGCTGGGATTCTTCGGGGGATTGCTGTAAGTGCTGCATCGCTTCAATTAAGCGATCGACATTCGTATCGACATAGCCAGAAATTCCGTTTTCAATCACTGTTGTCATTTCTGTTGTCGCAAGCGCAATCACTGGCATTCCAATCATCATCGCCTCACAGACCGATAAGCCTAAACTGGTATACCGAATCGGATTGAAAAAGAATCGATAGTGTGAGGTAAACTCAGCGAGTTTGTGATGTGGAATTTCTCCGTGTCCGCCAAGTTTTTCAGCTTGCATTCCAACCAAATCTAATGGCACTTGAGAACGAACACGATCGAAGATATCCGCTCCCAATCGTCGCCCTCTCGACTGCAACCCGTTCACGACAACAATTCCTCGATCGAGATCACCTCGATATCGAACATTGTCTGAAACTATCACCCCATGCTCAATCACACAGGTAGGCGTATCACCACTGTTCCACATCAGATCATTAAAATGCGTGACGTGAACTAGTAGCACACTGGGATCATCTACGATATGGCAGGTATCTGTCGGATGTTCGCGAGGGGGATCATGTTCAAGATAAAGGCGCGGTAGCTGTCGCTGCGTTTCAGAGAGGATGTCGTACTGATCTTCTAGATAGTTCTTGCGCGATTGAAACAAGATGCAATCGAACTCTAACTTCCGCACTTCTTCAGCCGGAACATTATGCACATTTTCACCCCAAGCAAATCCGCCCAGCTTACCGCCGTATCCTTCTGGAAATCCGGGTTTAACAGGGAGGAAAAATTGATGCGGAGACTGTACTAGATAATACAAATAGCTCCCGTGGACGTGCCAAGTGAGGATACGAAGAGGCTTCATAGACAGAAATTCCGAGTAAGTGCGATCGCAATCTTTAATCAAAAAGATCAACGCAAAACAAACATACTGAACGATTGATTCTCATCATGGAAAATCTAGCGAGAGAATACATTGGGCATTTGCACAAGATGTAGTGAATCTGAATGCTCAAGGATTGTGCAATTGCCCAACTTACGATCACTCACGATTGAACTTTCTGGATGCGAATCGACAAGGGAGCGCAACAGTAACGCTAATCGAATCTGAATCGCATCATCAAATAGGCGGGGATTGAGGCCGGTTAACGAAGTAATTTTATCAAGACGATAGCTTAAAGTATTCCTGTGGATAGACAACTTACTTGCTGTAGAGGAAGGGTAGCAATTCTCTGAAAAGAAGATTTGCAGCGTATCGATTAACTCTGGCTCTTGATCCAACGGACTGAGTAAATGTTTTGCTAAATCGATTTTTGTGCTTTCGTCCGAAATTCCAACAAATGCAGCAACGCCCAAATCATCTAAGCAATACACTTGATTTTGACCGGAAAAATGATGCCCTAAAGATAATGCCGCTCGTGCATCCTGATACGATCGCGCTAATCCCTGAATTCCCGGATGATATCGTCCGATTCCGATGCTGAGATTGGTTTGAGTTTGCGATCGCAGTTGATCCAACAACGCTGTACTCGCACGTTTCAATGCTGCCAAATTCGCCCAAGATGGATTTCCAGCAGGATCTTTTTGGTCTGCCCAAGCTTCTAAATCCTGAGTGCTACTAGCTTTTAGAACTGCAATTTCGCTACCGCCAATGTAGGCGCAAATCGTATCATTCGGTAGGTGAAAGAATTTAACAATGCTGCCAATGATTACCTGGATGCTACGTTGAGTTTGAGCATCTAACATTTCGAACGGCTTGGTTGGACAAGACAATAGATAGTGAGCCGCATCGATCAAAATCACTGCGCGTGGACGAGTGAAATCTAACCCTAAGATCTGTGCTTCTCGTAAAACTTCTGACTCATCCCGACTCGGAGAACGCAAGAGATCGTGAATGAACTTATTTTTTAGTTCAGGTTGCAGCGGTTGATGTGCGATCGACAATGCCTGACTGATCACCAATTCAACTAAAACTTGCGCTAATCGCAGCGAGATTTCATCCGACTCTAAATGACTGAGAATCAGTTCACCTCGCTGCTGTTCTACCTGCAAAGGAAGCCGTAAATTTGAGGGAGCATCAAAACATTGTCCGATCGTTTCAGGTTTTGTACTTACAACCACGATTGAGCGATCGTCAATCACAAATACTCGCGCATTCAGCACTTCTTGAATGCGCTGAACGACAACTTTAGCAACTCGCTTAAACCGGGTCAGCGCAACTCCTTCTCGCGTCACGCTGCCCCCTGCACGCAATCGATCAGTTCCTCAAAGTTCGTTCCACACTGCGACAACACTCCGCCTCCAAACTCACAAGAGATTCCGATTCGCACCGGAATCTCTGCAAAATAACAAACATAAGCAAACGGATAAGGCGATCGATTCTCATCGGGTAAAACGATCGCCAAATCAAACTGCTCGATTTTAAGTAGTTCAATCAAACTCAGCAATCGCTCCGGAACATCCGATAAGCCCGTTTCAGACATTGTGCAATGTACTAAGACTTGATTCACTTGCGCGATCTCTGCTCGACTCAAGGAAGCTGCACACAATACAACAATCTGAGAGTTTGGGAAGCGCGATCGCACAGTTTTAATTCTCGATCGCAATGCTTCAGCGTCGTTCCCAGGTTGAATCACCAAGATTTTCTGCTCATGCAACATAGAGCGACTCCTGCTGTAACAACGCCTGAACTTGTTCTAAAACACTAGCAACTGAGACAGGCGGCACAATCGATCGATGCCGCTGCTGATCTAACGGCGACCATCGCTGCGGATCAGATCCATTAAAAATCACCACGCTCGGAACTCTCAGCGCAGCCGCTAGATGCGAAATCCCCGTGTCATTGCACACGAGCAGTTTACAGCCTTCTAACAAAGCTGCCAATGTTCCTAAACTGGTTCTCCCTGCTAAATTAATTGTTGGAGCTTTGATCAATCGCGCGATCGCTTCAGTCAATCCTCGCTCTGCACAAGTTCCCGTTAACACAACTTGCCATCCCATCTGAGCGAGATACTCCCCAATTGCTGCAAATCGATCGCTTGACCAACAGCGCGATGGCACACTTGCCCCCGCGTGAATACACACATAGCGATGCAATCCATGTAGCTTTGACAAAGCTTGTAGCTCTTGTCGATCTCGTTCCTCGATCGGGAATTCCATCTGTGCATCTGATGCCGGAATGCTAATAAACTCTAACAGGCGGAGATAGCGCAAAATCTCATGCTCTGTCTCAACAAAGGGTAAAAATGAGGTCAAATCAGGACAGACTTGACTCGGATGAAAAAAGCCGATCGTTCGAGTTGCACCTAGCTTCAAAGTCAACGGATTCGTCACAGTACCGCTTCCGTGCATTTGAATTGCCAGATCGAACATTCGCGATCGCATTTCTGCAAAAAAATCAGGTAAAGCAGAAGGATCGGCTGGCTGTTCGGGTAAGCCTGGATAACCTGGCAGTGCGACAAACTCATCGATGTATAGTTCAAATCGCTCGATTAATCCCTGTGAATTGGGTAATCCGATAAACGACACCTTTACTTTAGGGTAAGCCGCTCTCAGGGAACGTAATGCTGGAACAGCGCACAAAAAATCTCCCAGTCCCGGTAATGCCCGGACGATCGCAATTTTTTCTAATTTTGAAATCGCCCCACTCACATTGTCCACCTCATGACACCTGGGAGCAGCGTAGAGGTTTCAATCGATGTCGTCCTCCACATAAAGACAGACGTAAAAGAAAGCGCGCTCCAACCCAAGACAGATTTCGCAGAAAAAAAGCGGGTCAAAAACCCGCCGCATCAAAAGCGTTAAAAGCTTAAACTCATGACAATTCTCAATCCGCTCCACAAAGCTACGGGCAACGACTTCTTTCGAGGCTCCATTGTTCAGGCGAGGAGGACTGTCCAGCGGTAGTGGGTTCCGGTTTTGAGGTGATCAAAGAGCTTCCTGCTTCTCGCTCCTGATAGATGTTATCGTCTGAATGACTCTGAGATTGTGGCGAAGCAATCTCTTCATTCAAAAGAACCTTATGCAGAACTTCTTCCGTCGCACGATCCTCTTAATCGTAGGTTTAGCCATTCCACTGCTCTTTGCTTGTCAATCGAGTCCTCAAGTCGATGCGTCTCCTGCGGTGAGTTCGGGACTGAGTGCCGCCCCCGCAAAACTCGATCCCTTACCTTACGATTATGCTGCACTTGAGCCTTACATTGATGCTGCAACGATGCGATTGCATCACGACAAACATCATGCTACCTATGTCAACAACATCAATGAAGCTCTGAAAGCTTATCCCGATCTTCAAAAACAAAGCGTCGATACCATGATTCGCAATTTGAACAATGTACCGGAGGCGATTCGGACAAAGATTCAAAACAATGGCGGGGGTCATGTCAATCACACGATGTTTTGGCAAATCATGGCTCCCAAGGCAGGCGGCGAACCGACTGGAGCGGTCGCTCAGGCGATTACTCAAACCTTTGGTAGCTTTGATGCCCTCAAGCAGCAATTTAACAAAGCCGGAGCCGATCGATTTGGCAGTGGTTGGGCGTGGCTTGTCAGCGATCGACAAGGCAAACTCAGCATCACATCAACCGCAAATCAAGACAATCCCTTGATGAAAGACCCGAATGCTTACCCAATCCTAGGAAACGATGTTTGGGAACACGCTTACTATTTGAAGTATCAAAACCGCCGTGCTGAGTATCTCAACAACTGGTGGAATGTGGTGAACTGGCAAGCCGTGAACCAACGTTACGCCCAGGCGCAAGAAAAATAAACTGGGTTCAATAGCACAAGTCAAAATCCACGGGTTGAGAGAACATTGTGACCCGATTAAATCAAAGCTTCAGACGTGCTCCACAGTTACATTATCGATGCGTTTCAGTGCCTATGCGCTTAGGCGCTGACCATCTAATTTGTCGAGATTGAAACAACTATACCGATATCGATCGCTTAATTTTCTTCATCCCATCCACTAAGCAGTACTTCGGGCAAAACTTGAGTAAGTTCTGACGCTCGATCCTGAAACTGCAAGCCCCGAAAACCTTGTAGCACCTTTCAGAAAACTGTCCGAACTATTGCGGATCATTTGTTTGAGAAGAAATATTGAAGTTTTCTGCCTAATTCCCCTACCGAGGGATAATATGCTGAACGTGAGTCGATCTAATGCTCCCAATTCCGGGATTAGGCAGAAAGAGTCGAGCTAATCACCCGATTTGGGATGGTTACACTGACTTGGTGCCGCCTAAATCGGTCAATGAGGACATTAAGCGACGAGTTTCGGTCTAACAGTCCGGATTCAGATAATTATGTGGAAACAGTCAGTCTAATAAATAGTTAGGCGGTAGCGCAGGACTTGGAAGGGTACGGTAGATTTTAATATGATTGAATAATATGAAGTCACCGAAAGAAGTTGTGCAGGATTGGGTTGCGGCATATAACGCTCGTGACCCACACGCACTCATTGAGCTTTATCATGATGATGCCGAAAATCATCAGGTTGCTTTTGGCTCTCCCCTTCATGGGCGCGAGGCTTTATTGGAGAGTTTTGTCTCATTCTTCACGGCGTTTCCAGATAACTACACGCACCCAGTGAATATATTTGAGGATGGCGAATGGGCTATTGTCGAGTGGAAAGGCGGCGGCACATTTTTAGGTCAACTGGGCGATAACGCGCCAAATGGCAAGAGTTATACTTTGCAAGGCGACGGTTTCTTTCACGTCATTAACGGAAAAATCAAATTCCAGCGGGGCTACATTGACAGGCACACATGGCTCTCACAGCTTGGAATATCTGTCGCGTAAATTGTCTGCAGCCTAACAAGCACGTTGCAGCGGAATGAAAATTTCTAGTGTTTCCCTCAATGTTGCTTGCATCCGCTGAACGTGGTCGTTGGGCTGCCTCAAGCTATCCGTGAAGGTGGTTTTCAAGCGGAGCGTTGCTGTGTTCAGAATGCGAAGAGAAAAGATACATCAAGGTGTCAATCAAGCGATCGCGTTCCATTGGCAAAACATCCTTTCCGCAAAGCATCTCCTGAACAATGACTGAGTAAACAAGCGAACCAAAAATAACTCGTGCCCCTGCTTCCGTATCGGGTAACGTAAAGTTTGTTGCCAGTTGCTGGGTGAGCAATTGAATGATTGGTTTGTCGATGCTGAGGATGAAAGACTCAGCAAGTTTTGGAAAACGACCTGATTCCCCAATCACTAATCGAACAAATGCCAGGAGTTGAGGATCGCTGGTTATCGTATCGATTAAGTAGATTGCAAGTTGCTTCAAATCCATGCTCGTTTCGCCCTGTGATGTCAGAAAATCTTGGGATTTGAGGGCGGACTGAAGTTTTTCCTGCGCGATTTGCTCAATTAAAGCGGTAAATAGCCCTTCTTTGTTTTGAAAGTAGCTATAGAGTGTTGGCTTTGAAACCTTTGCCGCGATCGCAAGTCGATCCATACTCGCTGCCGTATAACCGTGCGTTAAGAACTCCTGCATAGCACCATCCAGGATTGCTTTCGCTTTGTCTGAAGAGGTGCGCTGATCTCCGTTAATGGCTCGACTCATCCTTTTACTCCTTTGAATCTGGGCGATCGCTTTCTTCATAATACTTTACTAAACGGTGTAGTCAAATTACTAAACGGTTTAGTAAAGTAATGGGAGATCAACGAAAAGTTTCTTGGAGGCAATTTCAATGGCACCGGACTCATTCAGTGTTCTCAACACCGGCTGCTGCATCGTGGGAGGTGGTCCTGCGGGCGCAGTTTTGGCACTATTGCTGGCTAGGCAAGGTATTGCGGTCACGCTCTTGGAGGCACACAAAGACTTCGATCGCGATTTTCGGGGTGATACGCTTCAGCCCTCGGTATTGACCCTGATGGAAGAACTGGGTTTAAGCGAACAATTGCTGCAAATTCCTCACAGCAAAGCTTATCAACCGCACATGCACACTGAGCAAGGTGATTTCACGTTCATTGATTACAGTCATCTCAACACCCATTTTCCGTTTCTGACCGTCATGCCACAGGTGCGTTTTCTCGAATTTATCATTGAGCAGGCGAAACAGTACCCAAACTTTCAACTGATTATGGGTGCGAATGTTCAAGCGTTAATTGGAGAAGCAGAAACCATCCGAGGGGTGCGCTATCGAGGACAGGGAGGTTGGCATGAAATTCGCGCAACATTAACGATTGGTGCAGATGGGCGACACTCTCGCATTCGACAACTAGCGGGGTTAAAGTTCCCTAAACCAGATGCCTCCCCTTTAGACGTTTTGTGGTTCCGCTTACCACGCTATCCAGAGGAAGCAGACGAACTCACAGCTTTGGTTGGGCACGGTCAGTTTATTGCACTCCTGAACCGCGACACGCAATGGCAGGTAGGCTGTGTGATTGCCAAAGGAGCTTATCAAACGTTGCGGAGTCAGGGATTGGAGTCTTTTCGGCAATCCATTGTCAATGCAGTACCTCAGTTTAAAGATCGGATTGAACAGTTGCAGAATTGGTCACAGATTGCTTACCTTTCTGTAGAAACTGGATGTCTTAAACGCTGGTATCGTCCTGGACTGCTGTTGATTGGCGATGCGGCTCATGTTATGGCTCCATTGGGGGGGTTGGCATTAACTACGCGATCGCAGATGCAGTCGTTGCAGCCAACATCCTGACTGAACCTTTGAAAGCGAAGCGAGTCACCCTCCGAGATCTGCTTAAAGTACAGCGTCGTCGAGAACTGCCAACCTGGATCATTCAAACTTTTCAATCCATCATTCAACGGCAGCTATTTTTGCCAGGTCTAAATTCTACGCAGCCCTTTCGTCCTCCTACTCTGATACGCTTGCCATTTGTTCCGAGGCTATTCGCAAGATTTCTGGGCTTTGAACTCATCCCCGTTCATGTCGCGCCAGTCGCCCAACAATCCGCTTGCACGCCGACTGTATAAAGCTGACTGGTTGAGTGCGAGAGGGACATAGCAGCGGGTGAAGCGGAGCGTTAGGCATGAGCTGACCCTGGCTAGCGTGATTGACGGGCATCGATTATTTGACAACACCCCAGACATCCGCAGATTGAGCCGCTGAGATCGCAGGACTCCATTGCCCCTGCGCCGAGCGCTGCAACGCATCTGGAAAGGCCTCATGATAGGCCGCCCGCACCTGGGCATTGACCGCCATCGTTTTCACGTCATACATCTGGGTCGCCACCTTGGGATAACACCCGATCGCAATAATCAGTCCCAGAAAACAAACCGCAATAAAAATCTCCCGGGGATTGGCATCCTTAAACTCTGCCTCCTCTGGCAAGACACAGTCCGTGCCAAAACAGTTCGCCTCTTGGTTGCCCTGGGCCTTCAAATCTAGATCATTCAGGTCACAGGCAGGCACCAGGTCGCACATTTGATCAGCGCTGGCTCCATGAAACACCTGCCGCACCATCGACAGCAGATAGATCGGCGTCAGAATTAACCCCACTGCCGCCAGGAAAATGGTCACCAAGCGAAAGGACGAACCATAGATGTCCGTTGTGGCCAAGCCGACAAAGACCTCCATCTCTCCGACAAACCCACTCATCCCAGGCAAAGCCAAGGACGCCATTGACCCTATGGTGAATAGGGCAAACACCGTGGGCATCGCCTGCCCCAACCCACCCAACTGATTCATCATCATCGTGCGGGTGCGATCGTAGGTAACGCCTGCCAAGAAAAATAACACCGACGCAATCAGCCCGTGAGACAGCATTTGCAGCATCGCCCCACTCACACCTAAATCACTATAGGAAGCAATCCCCATCAGCACAAACCCCATGTGGGAAATTGAGGAATAGGCCAACCGCCGCTTCATATTGGTCTGTGCAAAGGAGTTCAGCGCTCCATAGACGATGTTGACCACCCCTAAAATCGCCAACACCGGCGCAAAATACACATGGGCATGCGGCAACAGTTCCAAGTTCAACCGGATCAGCCCATACCCCCCCATTTTCAGTAACACCCCTGCCAGAATCATCGACACTGGAGAAGAAGCTTCGCCGTGGGTGTCTGCCAGCCAAGTATGAAAGGGGAAAATTGCCAATTTGACCCCAAAGGCCACCAGCAGGCCAGCATACAAAAACAATTCTAGCCCCAAGGGAAATTGCTTTAACCCTAGTTCAGCAATATCAAAGGTGAGCGTATCACCATAGAATCCCATCCCCAGGGCTGCCACCAAAATGAAAATTGAAGCCAGAGCCGTGTACATCAAGAACTTCGTCGCTGCATAGCCCCGATTTTGCCCGCCCCAAATGCACACCAGCAGATAGACCGGCACCAGTTCCACTTCCCACATGATGAAGAACAGCATCAGGTCTTGGGCCACGAACACCCCCACCTGGGCGGCATACAGAATCAACATCAGTGCGTAGAACAGGCGCGGTCGCCGATCCACCTGCCAGGCGGCAAACATCGACAGCGTCGTTACCAAGCCTGCCAACAGCACCAGCGGAGCCGAAATACCATCCACCGACAGCGCCCAACTCAAGCCCAACTGCGGTAACCAAACCACCTTTTCCGCCAGTTGGAATGTCGCCTGGCTCGCGTCGTAATGCCGCCAAAAGGTATAGTACATCAGTACAAAATCAGCCATACCAACCCCCAAAGCATACCAGCGGACAGTCTTGCCGCTTTTATCAGGGATCAAAGGAATGAACAACGCGGCTACCAACGGCAGTAGCACGATCACGGTCAACCAGGGGAACTGTTCTATCATGATAAGAATAAATGCCTATCCGTTGAGTTAAGAGCATCTTACCCAACTGTGAGACCCATCGTCTATCACTTCTTTGCTGATTTGCCATGGACTTAGCATTATGTATCTAGTGTGGAAATTGCCCAATCCCCTCTTTCTTGTGGCTCGCTTGCTGCAGCGGATATACCCCTTCCCTACCCCGAGAAAGGGAGCTATTCAATTCATGCAGGCGGGTTTCGCACGTGTAGACGCAATTTTAATCGCCGGGCGTGATGTGAGTTTCGTTCCTAAACCACGAACGGTCAGAAGTTGCCGTGGGTGTCATTTGCAGCTTTGAGGCGATCGCGTTTAGATTAGTCAATGCTATTGGAACCCTGCTATGGTTATTGCTGAGTCAAGAAGGAAGTTTTCAGCAACGTCTAGTCGCAGAAACGAAACGAATGATGCAATTCTATTAAACTTCATCGGAAATAGGTTAAGCTAAACAGCAAGAATTCTTTTCCAGCGTTGTTGCGATGTTGAACTACCAAAGTCTGCGAAATAAACCGCGCATCTTCCAGAGTTTAACCGG